>CBDBDB010000015.1:0-445407 GCA_965203495.1 Candidatus Multivorans sp. | reverse complement strand
GATGGCTTGCAAGTCCTTCTTGCCTGTCCAACGACGACGACCACGGTCCGGCTCCGCGATGTAGCTGCGAAGCTCCAACTCGTCGATGGAGGCGAGAACGTCGTTGCTGTGGTAGCCCTTGTCCGCAATCACTTCCTCGATCACCGACGAATCGCCGACTGCCGACTCCACCTGCTCGAACGTCTCCTCCAACGTCTCGTGGACCGACTCCGTGTCTCCCTTGGCGCCGCCATGCAGGGGATTGTCCCGTTTTCTGTTGAACTTCGGATGGCGGCTCGTGTGTGTTGATGAATGTTAAGCGGCCTTGGTTTGGTGGTCAACGTGCCCTGCTCGTCGTTCGAGGGCGCGGATGAGTTTGGGCATGTCTCGGTAGCCTCTGACGCGGTGGAAGCGTGATTGAGCATCGATGAGAGCGGCAGCGACCCAGCGCTGGATCATGGAGCCGCCCCGCCAGCGCTTGACGTTGCGGGTGTAGCGCCCGACGGAGCTGTTGAGGCTCTCGATCGGATTGGTGCTGCGCATGGTCTTCTGGAGAGCTCCGGCGAGGCCGAGTTCGAGCACGGTGACGGTCTCCTCCATGCCTTCCCGGAGGGAGGCCGCTGCGCCGGGTGCTCCCGCTCCAGATGACTGGCGATCTGCCGCAGACGCCTCAAGGCCGTCTTGGCGGATTTGCTGTCCCAGGCCTTGCGGAGCGCCCGGCGAATCGAGGCTCGCCTCTCTTCGGGCAGATGCTCTTCGACGTTCCGGGCCTTGTGGACCTGGCAGCGCTGCACCGTCGCGGCGTCGCCGAAGACCTCCTTGATTGCGCGGCGCAGGGCCTTGCTGCCGTCGATGACGAACAGCAACGGCTTCGCCGTCGAGAGGCCCCGCTCCACCAGGTCGGCGAGAAGAGCGCGGACCACCGCCGTGTTCTCCGTCGAACCCTCGCGAAGGCCAAGAACCCGCTTGTGACCGGACGACGAAACGCCCAAGGCGATCAGAATGCAGTGGCCACCGATGTACTTCGCGTCCACGCACACCACGCGGATGTCCTCGTCTTCCAGCGACGACGACAGGAACTTCTCCATCTGCCGCGCCGACAGCGCCTTGAAGCGCCGAGACACCGAACTCCGCGATGCCGAACGACGGTCCGAACCCGCGGCCGCCGTGTCCAGCGACCGCAGGTAGTTCCGCGTCGACACGCCCGACGCAATCGCTTCCATCGTGTGACGGTCCATCGCGTCGCGAGACGCCGCCCACTCGAACGACTCGAGACGCACCTCGCCCTCCGGACCCCGTACCCGCAGACGCTGAATCTCGATCCGGGCCCCGCCCAGCGTCACTTGGCTCGGAGCACTGCCCGCACGCCACACCGAACGAGCATCCTGGTGACGACCCTTCGCGCCGCACCGCGACTCCCGCTCCTCCTCCATCAACCGGGCCAACGTAGACCGGCCTGTCTCGACGCACAGCTCCTGAAAGCTCGACAGACCGTTGACCAACGAGGGCAATGACTCCAACAGACCAAGCCCCGATCCCGACGACGGACTGCTCGGAGTGCTCCTTCTCTCTTGCCGATTCCCTTCCCGACTGCGATGATTCGCCATGGGTGGCGTCTCCTTTCTTTCGCTGAGACCGGCCCGCTCATCGGGCCGGAGAGCCGCCACCCTACTCCCAAAGTTCAACAACCGACGGGACATCCCCCCATGCAGCGTCACACCCAGAATGGCCCCGCTCTCCAGGTCCACCGCCTGCTCCGCCTTGTACGCGAGGTGCGTGCGGCCATCCTTCATCTTCGTGACCTCGGCATCCGGATCGTGAGGATTCTCCCACTCCTCGTTCGACAGCTTCTTCTTCCGCTTGCGGTCGAAACGAGCCAACTCCGCACGAGTCAGCGTCGCCAAGCCCGAAGCCTCTGCCAAGCCACGCACGAACTCCTCGTAGCCAGAACCCGTATCCCGACGAACGATGCTGCGCAGCGCAGCGTTCGCCTCCAGCGTCGTCGCGTCCACGCCCACTGTCTTCCCCGATACCAGACCCGACTCCGCCAAGCGCTCAAGAACCCAGCTGAACACCTTGCCGTGAGTCTCCAGATCGATCAGACGACGAGTGCGAGAAATCGTCGAATGATCCGGCGAACCCTCCGTCACACTCAAGCCCAGGAACCCACGAATGCTCAACGAGTCCTGAGCACGCCAGGCGATCTCCCGCTCCGAATCCAGACCCTCGAAGAAGCCCACCATCAACAACCGGAAGTACGTACCTGGAGGAAGACTCGGACGACCCATCCGCTCCGCGTAGAACCCCGCACACTCCGACTCGACGAACTCGTCGAAACCGCTCGACTCCAGCACACGGTCCAAACGCTCGTAGAACGGATGGCCGGAACTCCGCGGCAGAGCCGATCCAGACACCCAGAGAAGCTCCTGATTCTCACGACGCCTTTTGCCCATAGCCATGAACCCATCCTATCGCATAGCCGAAACGGCGGACAGCCCGACTTTTGCCACGGGCTGCTACGCCTTCCTGTGGAACACGGCCGCTCCGATGACGCCGCCGATCGTCGAGAACACGATATCGACGGCCAGAGTCATCAGGAATCCGACGACGGCAAACGTGCGCGCGGTCTCGGCCGCATCGCCGCCCAGAGCGTCGAGAATCTCGGGAGGCAGGTTGTCGATGCCCTCGAGCATCCTCACCACCTGCTCCATCGGATCGCCGAACAGTGCGGTAATCGGAATGAGAACGATGGCGCCCACGATGGCCGCCACGACACCGGCCAGGGCGCCGATCAGCGCGCCGTCGCCGTAGGGCGCCTTCTCGGTAGCCGGCTCGTTCCTCAAGGCAAGAAAGACGGCAAGCATGCCGCCGCCGACCACCAGCGCGCAGCACAGGCAGTTGACGAAGTTGAGGCCCGGAATCTGGGACGCGACGCCCGCCGCCCCGCCGCCGATGGCCGCTGCCTTCAATCTGTTCGGTGTCATGGTGTCTCCATCAAGCAGTTTCGGGGAACGTCGTACGGTTATCTGATCGATCGCCGCCCAGACCAGGAGGGCGATCGGCGCCGAGGCCAGCAGAGCGGAGCCGAACCGGCTCGCCGGCGTGTTCATCGGCGCCAGCCAGTCGATCCCGGTCGGCGCCAGGAAGTACAGGATGCGCCGGGGTCTGTCGAGCAACCAGTCGCGGAACCGCCGGACGAAGGGCAGCACGGCCAGCCCCAGCGTGAAGCCGAGGTAGAAGCCGAAGCAGCGGTGGCATACGGCCAGAGGATGACCGAACAGATGGAAGCTGCGCTCGGCGATTTGGTGGCAGACCGGCGCGAAGAGCCGGTAGAGCGCCTCCGCCGCCCGACCGTTCGAAGCGGCCGACAGCGGCGCCGCGACGACCATTCCGATCGCCAGGCAGCACGCCGCGGCGACCGCCGCGGTGGCCCGGCCCCGCGTCACGAGAACGCGCGGTTCGGCGCCCCTCTCCGAAGGCCCGGCAGGAACGCTTCGGGTCAGGACCTCCGACACGTCGGTGAAGCATCGGGGGGTAGTGTAGCGATCTCGGAGTTCCTCGACCGGCGCTGCTCGCCCACGCCCCGCTGGTACGTCTTCGCCGGCCGCGGCGCCGCATCGGTATGATCGCGTCGTGGGGATCGTTCGGTGACGGAGTGGAACTCGATTCCCGAGCTCGGCGGCCTGATCGGCCAGCAGGTTCGGCTGCGCGGCTGGGTGGACGGTCGCCGTTCCAGCGGGCGGATCGGCTTCGTCCGCCTCCGGGATTCGGGCGCCACCGTCCAGCTCGTCGTCAGTCGCAAGGAAGTCGACGAGGCCTCTTGGGACGCGCTCCAGCGCGCCGGTCAGGAATCGACGATCGCCGTGTCCGGCGCCGTGGCGGCCGATCCCCGTTCACCCGGCGGCGTCGAGGTGCAGGCGTCGTCCCTGGCCCTGGTGCACGGCGCCGAGGCCTACCCGATCACGCCGAAGGAGCACGGCGCCGCGTTCCTGATGGACCACCGGCACCTGTGGCTCCGTTCCAGCCGCCAGCGCGCCGTGCTGCGCATCCGCAGCGAGGTCTGCCACGCGATCCACGACTTTCACCGCGAGCGCGGCTACTACCTCGTCGACTCGCCCATCCTCACGCCCGCCGCCTGCGAAGGGACGTCCACCCTGTTCGAGACGCCGTACTTCGACCATGGCGCCGCCTATCTCAGCCAGTCCGGCCAGCTCTACCTGGAACCGGCCGCGGCCGCCCTGGGCAAGGTCTACTGCTTCGGCCCCACCTTCCGCGCCGAGAAGTCGAAGACCCGCCGCCACCTGACGGAGTTCTGGATGGTCGAGCCGGAGGCGGCCTTCCTCGACTTCGAAGGGCTGTGCGGGCTCGCCGAGGACTTCCTGGTCTACCTCGCGGGCCGTGTGCTGGAAAACTGCGGCGAACCGCTGGCGATCCTGGAGCGAGACACCTCGAAACTCGAGTCCATCCAGGGACCGTTTCCGCGGTTCCGCTACGCGGAGGCGATCGACCTGCTGCGGCGGCAGGGGTCCGGAATCGAATTCGGAGAGGACTTCGGCGCCCCGGAAGAGACATCGCTCACTCGGGACTTCGACCGGCCGGTGATGATCACCCACTACCCAGCGTCGCTCAAGGCCTTCTACATGGAACCCGATCCGGAGGACTCGTCGCTGGCCCTCGCGCTCGACGTGATCGCCCCCGAAGGTTACGGAGAGATCATCGGCGGCAGCCAGCGCATCCACGACCACGATCTGCTGCTCGCTCGACTCAAGGAGCACGATCTGCCGCTGGACGCCTTCCAGTGGTACCTGGACATCCGCCGCTACGGAACCTTCGAGCACAGCGGCTTCGGCATGGGCGTCGAGCGGTTCGTCGCCTGGATGGCGGGAGTTTCCCACCTGCGGGAGACGATCCCCTACCCGCGAACGATGGACCGGATCTACCCCTGACCGACCCGGTCGAGGATCTCGAAATCCGTCTCGGCCACCGGTTCGAGAACCGTGCGTTGCTCGAGCAGGCCCTGACCCACAGGTCGTTCGCGAACGACCGGGGCCTGGAGCGGGACAACGAGCGGCTGGAGTTTCTCGGCGACTCGGTGCTGGGGCTGGTCGTGACCGACCGGCTCTTCCGCTCCCGTCCGTCCGCCCCCGAAGGCATCCTGACGCGGACCAGGGCCCAGGTCGTCCGTGCCGAGGCGCTGGCTCGGCGCGCCCGCGAGCTTCAGCTCGGCGCGGCGCTTCGACTTGGCCACGGCGAAGAGCAGTCCGGCGGCCGCGAGAAGCCGTCTCTGCTGGCGGATGCCCTGGAAGCCGTGATCGGCGCCGTGTTCGTCGACGGCGGTCTCCAAGCCGCTCGCGATCTCGTTGAACCGTGGGCCGAAGCGGCGGCCGAAGAAACGATGGGCGCCCTGGACGCCAAGTCGGACCTGCAGGAATCGCTCCAGGGTCAGCGCCTCGAACCCCCGATCTACCGGCATGTCGGCCGCGACGGGCCGGACCACGATCCCGTATTCCACGTCGAATGCTGGATCGAGGGCCGCGCCGTGGCCGAGGCGTCGGGGCGCTCGAAGAAGGAAGCGGAGCTGAGGGCCGCCGCACGGGCGCTGGCCAGTCTCGAACCGCGTCCGGAACCCTAGCGCATACTTCAACGATTCCCACTGCGGTCGCGGATCCGCCGCCTGCTTTCCGCCGTTGTCAGTGCGGACCCAGGCTCATCTCTCACGGGACAAGAATCTGCCTGACTCGAGTACGCATGGGCCTCAAGCAAGTAGCCGGGATTCCGAAGTGAGGGGGGATGTCCCGTCGGTTGTTGAACTTTGGGAGTAGGGTGGCGGCTCTCCGGCCCGATGAGCGGGCCGGTCTCAGCGAAAGAAAGGAGACGCCACCCATGGCCAATCATCGCAGTCGGGAAGGGAATCGGCAAGAGAGAAGGAGCACTCCGAGCAGTCCGTCGTCGGGATCGGGGCTTGGTCTGTTGGAGTCATTGCCCTCGTTGGTCAACGGTCTGTCGAGCTTTCAGGAGCTGTGCGTCGAGACAGGCCGGTCTACGTTGGCCCGGTTGATGGAGGAGGAGCGGGAGTCGCGGTGCGGCGCGAAGGGTCGTCACCAGGATGCTCGTTCGGTGTGGCGTGCGGGCAGTGCTCCGAGCCAAGTGACGCTGGGCGGGGCCCGGATCGAGATTCAGCGTCTGCGGGTACGGGGTCCGGAGGGCGAGGTGCGTCTCGAGTCGTTCGAGTGGGCGGCGTCTCGCGACGCGATGGACCGTCACACGATGGAAGCGATTGCGTCGGGCGTGTCGACGCGGAACTACCTGCGGTCGCTGGACACGGCGGCCGCGGGTTCGGACCGTCGTTCGGCATCGCGGAGTTCGGTGTCTCGGCGCTTCAAGGCGCTGTCGGCGCGGCAGATGGAGAAGTTCCTGTCGTCGTCGCTGGAAGACGAGGACATCCGCGTGGTGTGCGTGGACGCGAAGTACATCGGTGGCCACTGCATTCTGATCGCCTTGGGCGTTTCGTCGTCCGGTCACAAGCGGGTTCTTGGCCTTCGCGAGGGTTCGACGGAGAACACGGCGGTGGTCCGCGCTCTTCTCGCCGACCTGGTGGAGCGGGGCCTCTCGACGGCGAAGCCGTTGCTGTTCGTCATCGACGGCAGCAAGGCCCTGCGCCGCGCAATCAAGGAGGTCTTCGGCGACGCCGCGACGGTGCAGCGCTGCCAGGTCCACAAGGCCCGGAACGTCGAAGAGCATCTGCCCGAAGAGAGGCGAGCCTCGATTCGCCGGGCGCTCCGCAAGGCCTGGGACAGCAAATCCGCCAAGACGGCCTTGAGGCGTCTGCGGCAGATCGCCAGTCATCTGGAGCGGGAGCACCCCGGCGCAGCGGCCTCCCTCCGGGAAGGCATGGAGGAGACCGTCACCGTGCTCGAACTCGGCCTCGCCGGAGCTCTCCAGAAGACCATGCGCAGCACCAATCCGATCGAGAGCCTCAACAGCTCCGTCGGGCGCTACACCCGCAACGTCAAGCGCTGGCGGGGCGGCTCCATGATCCAGCGCTGGGTCGCTGCCGCTCTCATCGATGCTCAATCACGCTTCCACCGCGTCAGAGGCTACCGAGACATGCCCAAACTCATCCGCGCCCTCGAACGACGAGCAGGGCACGTTGACCACCAAACCAAGGCCGCTTAACATTCATCAACACACACGAGCCGCCATCCGAAGTTCAACAGAAAACGGGACAATCCCAAGTGAGGACTTTTCTGCAACGCTGCTGGAGAATTCCCCTTACCGCCATGTCGTTCTCCCTGTTTGGCTTCGGAGGTATCGTGCTGGGCGCCTTCGTTTTCCCGGCCATTCGACTGCTCAGCCCTCGGGAAGCGACCGGCCGCCGTTGCCGCAGAGCCATCCAACGGCCCTTCCGCCGGGGATGTCCCGTCGGTTGTTGAACTTTGGGAGTAGGGTGGCGGCTCTCCGGCCCGATGAGCGGGCCGGTCTCAGCGAAAGAAAGGAGACGCCACCCATGTCCAATCATGGCAGTCGGGAAGGGAATCGGCAAGAGAGAAGGAGCACTCCGAGCAGTCCGTCGTCGGGATCGGGGCTTGGTCTGTTGGAGTCATTGCCCTCGTTGGTCAACGGTCTGTCGAGCTTTCAGGAGCTGTGCGTCGAGACAGGCCGGTCTACGTTGGTCCGGTTGATGGAGGAGGAGCGGGAGTCGCGGTGCGGCGCGAAGGGTCGTCACCAGGATGCTCGTTCGGTGTGGCGTGCGGGCAGTGCTCCGAGCCAAGTGACGCTGGGCGGGGCCCGGATCGAGATTCAGCGTCTGCGGGTACGGGGTCCGGAGGGCGAGGTGCGTCTCGAGTCGTTCGAGTGGGCGGCGTCTCGCGACGCGATGGACCGTCACACGATGGAAGCGATTGCGTCGGGCGTGTCGACGCGGAACTACCTGCGGTCGCTGGACACGGCGGCCGCGGGTTCGGACCGTCGTTCGGCATCGCGGAGTTCGGTGTCTCGGCGCTTCAAGGCGCTGTCGGCGCGGCAGATGGAGAAGTTCCTGTCGTCGTCGCTGGAAGACGAGGACATCCGCGTGGTGTGCGTGGACGCGAAGTACATCGGTGGCCACTGCATTCTGATCGCCTTGGGCGTTTCGTCGTCCGGTCACAAGCGGGTTCTTGGCCTTCGCGAGGGTTCGACGGAGAACACGGCGGTGGTCCGCGCTCTTCTCGCCGACCTGGTGGAGCGGGGCCTCTCGACGGCGAAGCCGTTGCTGTTCGTCATCGACGGCAGCAAGGCCCTGCGCCGCGCGATCAAGGAGGTCTTCGGCGACGCCGCGACGGTGCAGCGCTGCCAGGTCCACAAGGCCCGGAACGTCGAAGAGCATCTGCCCGAAGAGAGGCGAGCCTCGATTCGCCGGGCGCTCCGCAAGGCCTGGGACAGCAAATCCGCCAAGACGGCCTTGAGGCGTCTGCGGCAGATCGCCAGTCATCTGGAGCGGGAGCACCCCGGCGCAGCGGCCTCCCTCCGGGAAGGCATGGAGGAGACCGTCACCGTGCTCGAACTCGGCCTCGCCGGAGCTCTCCAGAAGACCATGCGCAGCACCAATCCGATCGAGAGCCTCAACAGCTCCGTCGGGCGCTACACCCGCAACGTCAAGCGCTGGCGGGGCGGCTCCATGATCCAGCGCTGGGTCGCTGCCGCTCTCATCGATGCTCAATCACGCTTCCACCGCGTCAGAGGCTACCGAGACATGCCCAAACTCATCCGCGCCCTCGAACGACGAGCAGGGCACGTTGACCACCAAACCAAGGCCGCTTAACATTCATCAACACACACGAGCCGCCATCCGAAGTTCAACAGAAAACGGGACAATCCCCTTCCGCCTGTTCCTGGCTGTCTTGTCCGTTCTCCGCCTCATGAGGTTCGAGTTCTGCGGCGAGGAGCGTCTGCTTCATCTCGGCGGCCGACTGGTTGTCGCCAACCACCCTTCCCTGATCGATGTCGTGGTCCTGATTTCACGCATTCCCGATGCGCGTTGCGTCGTCAAACACGCGGTCTGGCGCAGCCCCTTCCTGGGTACTGTCGTCCGCCTCGCCGGTTACGTGCCGAGCGTCGACCCGCAGGACGTCGTCGACCGGACGGTCCGTCTCCTCCGAGCGGGCGAAACGGTCGTTCTTTTTCCGGAAGGGACCCGAACCAGGAAGAACCGGCCCGCCGTCGTACGGCGTGGCGCGGCGTTGATTCTCTTGCAGTCTGACCGGCCGGCGGTTCCGGTCCGCCTGACGCTTCGGCCGCCCGCGCTCGGCAAGGAGGACTCGCTCGCGCGCCTTCCGCCGGAGACCGTCCACTTCAGCATGAGCGTCGGCGGAGAGGTTCATCCGTCCACGTTCGGAAGTCACGGCAGCGAGCGCGAGAGGTCCCGGTCGGGCTGCAGGATTCTGGAGCGGGCTTTGGGCCTGTCGCCCACAGACCACCAGTCGAATCCAGTGCTGAGATGAGGCTGAACAGGGCCGTCATCATTCAACGCGCCGACCACGAGTTCGGTCGCCAGCGACGAATCCTTCGCGCAGACGACGAGGCGCCGACTGAACAAGACGAGGACGACCGCCGGGGACAGGAAGCCACCAAGGGTCGGCACGCAGGTGATGTCCGCGAGCCAACAGCCGGTCGGGGCCCGAGGCGGCGAACTTCCGGTCGAAGAGGTCCGGCTCCGGGCGTGCCTGCGGCGCGCCACAGGGCTCTCGGCTCCGCTCGTGGATCGCCCGCAGCCGTTCCGCGAAAGCGCGTTCCGCCTTCTCTCTCGCCGACTCAGGTTGGACTTGCCCCGGTTACGTGGACAGTGCATCCTTGTAGGAGGAGGTACCCACGATGCCAAGATCAAGACCCCGGTACCCGACAGAGTACCGGCAACAGATGGTGGATCTGGTCCGGTCCGGGCGCAGCCCGGACCGCCTGGCCAGCGAGTTCGAGGCTTCAGCGCAGTCGATCCGTAACTGGGTCAGGCAGGCGGACCTCGACGCGGGACGCCGCGGCGACGGCAGCACGACGGCGGAGCGCTTGGAGTTGCGTCGGCTGCGACGGGAGGTTCGTCGACTGCGCGAGGAGCGGGAGATCCTGGCAAAAGCCACGGCCTGGTTCGCTCGGGAGACGGACCGGAAGGGGTCTTCCGGTTCATGAGAGCGTACCGGGCCGAGTTCCGCATAACGACCATGGCGCGGGTGCTCGGCGTCTCCACGAGCGGCTACTACGCCTGGTTGAAGCGACCGGAGTCGGCGAGAGAGAAGGCGGACCGGGTTCTCGCGGAACGGGTGCGGGCGATCCACGAGCGGAGCCGAGGGACCTACGGCGCGCCGAGAATCCGGGCTGAACTGGCCGACGAGGGGTTTCCGGTGAGCCGCAAGCGGGTCGCCAGACTGATGCAAGAGTGCGCTCTGGCGGGCGTCAGCCGCCGCAAGCGACCGACGACGACCCGCCGCGCGCCGAAGGTGCGCCCAGCGCCGGACCTCATCGACCGGAAGTTCGTCGCCTCGGGCCCTGATCGGCTGTGGGTCGCGGACTGAGGTGGTCCCGGAAAACTGGACAGGTGGCTAAGGTGTAGTCCTTGACCTTCAGGAGGGACCAGGAATGACGGGCAAGCGTCGGAAGTTCACGGCCGCATTCAAGTCGAAGGTGGCGCTGGAGGCTCTGCGTGAGGAGAAGCCGATCGCGGCGATCGCGTCGCGTCACGGTGTGCACCCGAACCAGGTGAGCAGTTGGAAGCGGAAGGCGGTCGAGGGGCTGAGAGAGACCTTCTCAGGCGGTCCTTCTCGTCGCCGGGAGCACGAGGAGGAGATCAGGGACCTGCACGCGAAGATCGGGGAGTTGACGGTCGAGCGGGATTTCTTGTCGAGAGGGCTCGGGCATTGAGCCGTCCCGAGCGCAGGAGGATGATGAAGCGGGAGGACGCAGCGCTGAGCGTCTCCCGTCAGTGCCGTCTGCTCGACCTCTCGCGCTCATCGCTGTACTACCGTCCGAAGGGCGAGAGCGAGGAGACGCTGGCGCTGATGCGCCGGATCGACGAGCTGTTCCTGCGGTACCCGTTCTACGGTTCCCGGCAGCTGGTTCGCCACCTGCGCCGGGAGGGAATCCGCGTCGGTCGTCACCGGGTGCGTCGACTGATGCGGCTGATGGGGATTGCGGCGATCCACCAGGCGCCGCGGACCAGCGTTCGGCATCCGGCGCACAAGGTCTACCCGTATCTGCTCAGGGAGTTGCCGATCAGTCGTCCGAATCACGTCTGGTGCGCGGACATCACGTACATCCCGGTTCGTTCGGGCTTCCTGTACCTTGTGGCGACCATGGACTGGGCGACTCGCCGTGTCCTGTCATGGCGGCTGTCGAACACTCTGGACGCGTCTTTCTGCGTCGAGGCCCTCGAAGACGCGCTGAGCCGTTTCGGCCAGCCCGAGATCTTCAACACGGACCAGGGCGTCCAGTTCACCGGCGCGACGTTCACGGGCCGTCTCCAGGAAGCCGGCATCCGGATCTCGATGGACGGTCGGGGCCGCTGCCTGGACAACGTGTTCATCGAGCGGTTGTGGCGGTCGCTCAAGTACGAGGCGGTCTACCTGCACGAGCTCTCGGATGGGATCGAGGCGCGCCGGGTCATTGGCGGGTGGATCGCCTACTACAATGGTCTCCGTCCTCATTCGGCACTGGACGGCCTCACCCCCGCCGAGGTCTACCGCGGCGCCGAGCATCACGTTCCCACAGACCAGCTCCATGCAGGCGACAACGGCCGTATTCCACAGGCTTCCACAGGTTTTCCACAGGCTTCCGCAGCTCCGACTACGACTGCGGATGCCTGACTCACATACCCATGAACCACACCTTGGCTTCGCTCCGAAACTGTCCAACGAACCGGGACCACCTCCAACAGCAACGGCTTCGCCGTCGAAAGGCCCCGCTCCACCAGGTCGGCGAGAAGAGCGCGGACCACCGCCGTGTTCTCCGTCGAACCCTCGCGAAGGCCAAGAACCCGCTTGTGACCGGACGACGAAACGCCCAAGGCGATCAGAATGCAGTGGCCACCGATGTACTTCGCGTCCACGCACAACACGCGGATGTCCTCGTCTTCCAGCGACGACGACAGGAACTTCTCCATCTGCCGCATCGACAGCGCCTTGAAGCGCCGAGACACCGAACTCCGCGATGCCGAACGACGGTCCGAACCCGCGGCCGCCGTGTCCAGCGACCGCAGGTAGTTCCGCGTCGACACGCCCGACGCAATCGCTTCCATCGTGTGACGGTCCATCGCGTCGCGAGACGCCGCCCACTCGAACGACTCGAGACGCACCTCGCCCTCCGGACCCCGTACCCGCAGACGCTGAATCTCGATCCGGGCCCCGCCCAGCGTCACTTGGCTCGGAGCACTGCCCGCACGCCACACCGAACGAGCATCCTGGTGACGACCCTTCGCGCCGCACCGCGACTCCCGCTCCTCCTCCATCAACCGGGCCAACGTAGACCGGCCTGTCTCGACGCACAGCTCCTGAAAGCTCGACAGACCGTTGACCAACGAGGGCAATGACTCCAACAGACCAAGCCCCGATCCCGACGACGGACTGCTCGGAGTGCTCCTTCTCTCTTGCCGATTCCCTTCCCGACTGCGATGATTGGCCATGGGTGGCGTCTCCTTTCTTTCGCTGAGACCGGCCCGCTCATCGGGCCGGAGAGCCGCCACCCTACTCCCAAAGTTCAACAACCGACGGGACATCCCCCAAAACGGCGGACGGGCCGACTTTCACCACGGGCTGCTATCCCCTGGCTTCCGTGTTGCCGCTCTTCGGCGCCATGGGAACGCGACTCCGCATGGAGTTCGACGTCGAGATCCTCGTCAGGGCCTGCTGGGCCGGCCTTGAGTTGGAGTTCATGCCGACTCGAGTCGTGTATCCGCGAGAGAATCGTTCTCACTTTCGGCTGTTCGCGGACAACGCCAGGTTCTGTCGCATGCACACGGTTCTGATCCTTCAAGCACTCCGTCGTTCAATGAGCCCCAAGGCTCGCCTTCCCCGGCCCCCCCGGGCAGCCCGCGAAGCATGAACTCGAGCGGCAACCGGGGCCGTCCCGCTCTCTGGCACAACCGGTGGCCCGCCCATCCCGGACTGCGAGCGGAGGCTACGTTCGAAGTGCCCTTTCAGGACGCGGACCCCACCGGCGTCGTCTGGCACGGCAACTACTTTCGGTATTACGAGACGGCACGCTCCGCGCTTCTCGACCGGCTTGGTCTCAGCTACCGTCGTTTCGGTGCGCAGGGTCAAGTCTGGCCTAGTCTGGCCTATCGTCGACACCCGTGTACGTTACCGCAAGAGCATTCTCTATGGGGCTCTTCAGGGTTTGGTGTGGAACGCGAGTGAATCGGGGTAGAGGTTGAGGCCGCCGAGATGGAAATAGATGGCTGTCCGGTACCGGTCTCGATTTTGATAGCCGCGTGCGGTCTTCTTGATCGACTGGATGACGGAGTTGATGCCTTCGAGTCTGGCGTTGGTGACTCCTCGCTCGATGGCGTTCAGCACTCCCTCGAGGTGAGTCTTCACCATCCGCGCCACGCGTTTCATCGGCTCGAGGCGGCTGCGGATCGCCCACGAGTACCAGCCGTTGAAGATCGCGCGCGCCTCTTCCCGGTTCCTGGTCTCCCACATCATCATCGCCACTTCCTTGAG
The DNA here is from genome assembly GCA_965203495.1 of Candidatus Multivorans sp. GTDB lineage: Bacteria > Acidobacteriota > Thermoanaerobaculia > Multivoradales > Multivoraceae > Multivorans. The sequence continues at coordinate 431,746 of CBDBDB010000015.1, read as the reverse complement.
GTGCCAGCAGCGAGCCGTCTTCGACGTGCCGGAGATCAACTCCTCGAAGCGGAGCCGGAGGTGCTTCGGCACGTGATCCGGGTGGTACAGCCACAGGTAGCGACTCGAAACCAGGCTGTCGTCGCTCGCCGCTTGCAGCAGCCGGTGCTCCTGCCGGCGTACCTTGTCCACGGCGCTGCCGAGGTGCGCCGCCACGTGGAACTTGTCGAACGCGATCTTCCGGCGGCCATCCGGGAGGCCCGAAGCCGTTGCCGAGATGTACGCCGGCCACATGTCCATCGCCACCGTCTCGATCCGCGACCGCGCGGACCACGACAACGACGAGTAATACGAAGCCAGCGCCTCCTTGCCCCGACCGTCCGCCACGTGGTGCACCCGAGGAGCCTCGCCTTCGATGTCCGCCACCACCGTCAAGTACTCGTGGCGCTTCTGAAACGACGTCTCGTCCACGCCGAGAACCCGAGACGCCGGAACCGCACCGCGACGAGCAAGACCACGCTGCACCGCACGCTCCCGCACGCCCGACACCTGGTCCCAGCTCAGGTCCAGCAACCTCGCCACGGCCGAGATCGACGCCTCCTTCAACCAGTCGATCACCAGTGCCTCGAACAACGCCGTGAAACGAGAACCACGATCCGACCACGGCACCGAGATTGTCCGCACTCCGTGCTCCGGGCAGCGCACCCGAGGAACGTCCGCCGTCAGGATCGTCCGGTACTGACACGTCGGAAGGTGACGCCAGCGGCGACGACGAGTGTCATGACGGCTCGCCGCATGCCCGCACTCAGGACAGCACAGCGACTCCCCGCCGCCAAGAACCGCGAGCACCTCCACCTCGCCTGCGTCGAGCCGAAGCTGAACGTCCGTCACCTCCCAAGGAGAGCTGATTCCGAGAATCTGACCGTACAAGTCTGTGTCACGCATGGCACCAGACTACCCCGAAATCCACCATCAACCCTGAAGAGCCCTCTATGGAGACTCGATCACGGTATCAGCGCAAATCGTGGAATGGGATTTCCGGTTGAAGATCTACTACGACATTTGCAAGGTCGACGACGGAGATCTCGTAAACGAAGCCTTCACCGTACAGGTTCCCGTTGATGCCGCATCGGAGGAACTCATCGTTGGAACGCCTTCCTTTGTTCGTGACCGAATAGCTGAGGCAGTCGGGTGAGCGACGCTCACCATGCAGCCGTCCGGCTGGCCTCCTGGAGTTGCCCCGGTTTCGTGGACAGTTCCTTTTGTAGGAGGAATGCCCACGATGCCAGGATCAGGATCCCGGCCCCCGGCGGAGTACCGGCGCCGGACGGTGGACCTGTTCCGGTCCGGGCGCAGCCCAAACCGTCTGGCCAGCTAGTTCGAGGTTTCAGCGTAGTCGATCCGTAACCGGGTCAGGCAAGCGAACCTTGACGAGGGACGCCGCGGCGACGGCTGCACGACGGCGGAGCGTCCATTGTGGCGTCGGTTGTGACGGGAGGTTCGGCGGCTGCGCGAGGAGCGGGAGGTCCCGGATGAGGCCACGGCCGGTTCGCTCGGGAGACGGACCGGAAAGGGTCTTCCGGTTCATGAGAGCGTCCGCCGCAAGCGGCCGACGGCGACCTGCCTCACGCCGAAGGCGCGCCCAGTCGCTGACGACCGGATCTCGTCGTCGGCGCGCCGAACATCACCAATCCGGGCAACTCCAGGCGCAGGTCTGGGGCAGCGGCAAGCTAGAGGCGACGCACACCCTCGATCTCCACCTCGAGCTCGGCACGGCAGATGTCGCCATGCAAGTAGACCGCTTCCGCCCGGGGCATTCGGCTCTCGATGCTCTTGCGCGCCGTGGCGAGGTGTTTCGGATCGCGTAGGTAGACACGCACCACATCCAGGCCGCGACATGCATTTTCCGTGCCCAGCACGGCTTCCAGAAGACGATCAATGTTTTCGAACGTGACCGCCAGTTGGCGCTCCAGGTCACCCGCGTGGCAGCTGCGGTGCCCTACGATGCTCGCGGTGCCTGCAATGAAGAGAAGATGTCCTTCTGCGCTGCGTGTGGCCCTTGCGAAAGACGGCGGTCGCGGTCCGTACCGTCGCGGGTAGGCAGAGGCCCTGATCTGACGGGGGTTCTCGAAGTGACGTCCCGGTCGCGAACGGGCGAGGAGGTAGATGACCAGGTCGTCGCCGGAGTGTCCCACCGCCGTTGCCGCCGGAAACCGACCTTTGGAGTAATGGTGACTTTCAAAAGCTGCGTGCCGGCCCATGCAGAAGCGCCTGTATCGCTCATCGTCTCCGTCTCCGGCGTTGATGAGAGGTACATGGTTCCAGGCGCGGAGGATGTGCGGGCAACCCAGCATGGCCACCGTGTCAAGCAAGTCCGACCACGCGTGCCGCGAGATCTCTGCGAGCGCTCGCCCGGACGGGACATGCGCAGTCGTCGTGGCAAAGATTCCAAAAGAGCCGGACACCCAATCCACGCTCCCATCCTGGCCAGTGCTCACGGGCGTTGAACTTCGCCATACCTCGCGCACACCCTCCGGGAACAGAGACGGCAGGCCTGTCACCACGTGCCGCGAATCGTGACTCCCTTCTTCCCGGGAAGTTTCCGCGAAGTCCAGTACCGCCACAACGTGATCCGAGTCCAGAGTCCGCTCAGCCGGCTCCAATGTCAGTTCGTTATGGAGACTCGCGGAATCGGTCTCAGACCTCGACGAACCCGAAGGCAGGCAGAGTTTCGTTCCGGCCAGCCCACGCCCCCGCTCCGTCGCCGAGTAGCTCACGTCTCCGCCCCTCCCAAACCGCACCTCGCATTCGGTCGCGGTCTCATCGTCCCGCTTCAAGGCCCTCTTCACCACTTCGATCTTCGCTTCGGGGCGGTGAGACTAGCAGCCCCCCTATTCCGCATCAGGCGGGGCCCGCACCGCCATCACCGCGGAGCCCGGTGGCCGGATGGAGCCCTCAGGCTCTACCGCCTCTTGAAGCGTCGCTCCAGGTCCCGATCCGACAGTTCGAGCACCACCGGGCGGCCGTGCGGACAAGTGTACGGATGCTCGCAGGCGAAGAGTTCCGAGATCAGACTCTCCATCTGCTCCGCCGACAGAGCCTGGTGCATCTTGACCGCGGCCCGGCAGGCCCTGCTCGCCGCCAACTGGGTCAGCAGGTAGTCCGCGAGCGCCTCGTCCTCGCCCGGCAACTCGTCGCCGGCGGCGACCCGGGTCGCGATGCGCAGCACCAGGCTCTCCGCTTCCGCGTCCGGCAGGACGGCCGGGACCGCGGTGATCGCGGCGCTGCCGCCCGAAAAGCTGCTGACCGAGCAGCCGCAGCGGGCAAGGCCCGAGGAGCACTCGGCCAGCGCGGCGTTCTCGGCCGCCGAGAGCTCCAGCATCCGCGGCGCCAGCAGCGTCTGGCTCGCCGCATCCTGCCGGCTCAGGCTTCGGCGGAAACGCTCGTACAGGATCCGCTCATGGGCAACGTGCTGATCCACGACGAGCAGCTCCTCGGGGCCCTCGAGCAGGATCATCGCGCCCTTGTACTGCCCGATCAGACGAAGCGACTCGCGTCCCTTGCCGGACAGGGGAACCCGGGCCGCGGGCGCCGGGCGGTAGGCGACCTCGGCGAGCTTTCCGGTCGATCCGATACCGGATCCGCCGTACCGGGCGGCGAGTTCCTCCGCCCACGCCGGAACCGGCGGCGCCGCCGCGTCGTCCGGCGCGACGCGCGCCTCGCGGACCTCTCCCACCCCGGTCCAGGCCGGCGGCGCCACGGGTCCGCGCGGTTCCCGAAGCGGCGCCGGCTCCTCGCCCTTGGCGGCCTCGAGCCCTCTGCGCAGCGCGCTGCCGATGCGGCCCATCAGCGCCGCGTCACGGAACCGGACCTCCGCCTTCTGCGGGTGAACGTTGACGTCGACGGACTCGGGCGGAACGTCGAGGAACAGGAAGAGAGCCGGCGGCTGCTCTCCCTTCATCAGGTCTCGCACCGCCTTGTAGTAGATGCCGAGGACGGCGCGGTCCCTCAGCAGCCGCCCGTTCACGAACAGGAACAGGCGTCGGCCCTTCGTCGTCTCCCGGTCGCCGACGAAGCCGGAGATCCCCCGCTCCCTGCCGGTCTCGGGCAACGGCGTCAGGCGATTCACGAGATCTTCGCCGAACAGCTGCGCGATCCGGTTGAGGCGGCCGACCGCGTCGACGCCGGTCGCCTGAGCCCGCAGCAGTTCCCGGTCCGACGACTCGGCGTCAGGAGCGTGGCGCAGAACGAAGGTCACGTCCGGCCGCGCCAGCGCGTACCCCTGCACCACGGCCAGCGCGTGGCGGAGCTCGGTCGCGGGCCGCTTCAGGAACTGCTTTCGGGCCGGCACGTTGCAGAACAGGGACTCGACCGTCACCGTGGTGCCGCGAGGACGGCTCACCGGTTCGTTCGCGGCGAGCCGGCCGCCCTCGACCCTCAGCCGATGCCCGTCACCAGCCGATCGCGCGGTCAGAAGTTCGCACCTGGAGACCGCCGCGATGGACGCGAGGGCTTCTCCGCGAAAGCCCAGCGTCGCCACTCCGAGCAGATCCTCGAACGACGCGATCTTGCTGGTCGCGTGGCGTTCAAGCGCCAGGTGCATGTCCCGAGCGGCGATCCCGCTGCCGTCGTCAGCGACCGAGATCAGGTCGCGTCCGCCGTTCTCGAGTTCGATTTCGATGCGGCCGGCGCCGGCATCGAGCGCGTTCTCCACGAGCTCCTTGACCACGGAGGACGGCCGCTCCACCACCTCGCCGGCCGCGATCTGCGAGATCAGCGCGTCGGGAAGCCGCCGCAAGGTTCGGCGTTCCGGGTCGGAGCCGGCCATCAGCCCGTCACGTCCCTGAGGGTCCGCCGCATCACTCCGTAGCTCTTGAGCTCCCGGCCCAGGAAGGCGCGGCGCACCTCGCGCGTCAGCGACTCGACCGACATGAGCGTGGCCTCATCGACTCGTCCGTTCGCCTGCAGGCCGGCAAGATCCGAACCGCCGATCCTGCGCAGGAAGTCCAGGGCGCGGGATCCCACCCTCCGGTTCGCGCCCGCTCCGCCCCCACAGGACGGACACAGGAGGCCGGCCGCGTCGACCGCCAGAAAGGCCTCGTCGCCGATCGCGGCGCCGCAGGCGGGACAGCGCCGGGGCGTGGGAAACACGCCGCTCAGGCGCAGCGTCCAGCACTCCAGGTAGCGTGCCGCCAGCCAGCGGTCGCAGCCGTCGAGCAACGCCTGGACGGTCGTGTCCAGAAGGCGGTAGAGATGGTTCTCCGGCTCGTCCTCCTGCGCGAAGACCAGCATGTGCTCCGCCAGATAGGACGACACGAGGATCCCCTCCAGGTCCTCGTGGAGGGCCCGGGCGCCGCGGATCATCTCGGCCTCGCCGATCCGCACGAGTTCCCGCTCCGGCTTCTCGAACCAGCTCAGATGGACCTTGGCAAGCTGCTGCAGCTCGCCGCCGAACCGGCTGAAGCGCGTCCGGGCGCTGCGGGCGGCGCCGCGCTTCAGCCCCCGGTCGCGACTGAGAAAGACGACGATCCGGTCCCGTTCGTGCAGGTCCGTCGTCTGGAGCAGCATCGCCTCTCCGCTGCGCTGCTTCACGGATCCGCAACCCGCCGCCGTTCAGGGAACCAGCCAGTCGATCATCAGGGTCGCCAGCCCGAAGTAGACCAGGATGCCGGTGATGTCGCTGCTGGTCGTCACCATGGGGCCGGAGGCCACGGCCGGATCGATGCCGATCCGTTCGAACGCCATCGGCAGCAACGAGCCGATCAGGGAAGCCAGGACGATCGCCAGAAAGAGCGAACCGGCGACGACCGCGCCGTAGGCGGGGTTCCGTTCGAGGAAAGCCGCAACCGCCGCCGCCACCGACGCGCAAACGAGAGCCACGACGACGCCGACCCGCATCTGCTGAAGCAGAAACCGCCGGATCTGGCCGCCGCCCTCGCCGATCCTCCCCGTCGCGAGGCCGCGCACGGTCAGCGTCATCGTCTGGCTGCCGATGTTGCCCCCCATGCCCATGACCACCGGCGCGAAGGCAAGCAGAAAGGCCTGGTCGAGCCGAAGCTGGAACTGCTTCATCAGCACGCCGGTCAAGGTCAGTCCGACGAGGTTGACCAGGAGCCAGGGCAACCGGATGCCCACAACCCGCCAGGCTCGTTCCCGATACAGCAGCTCGTCGTCGGAGGTGCCGACCATCTTGTAGAAGTCCTCCTCGGCCTCCTCCTGCACGATGTCGATCACGTCGTCGACGGTCACCAGCCCCAGCAGGCGACGGCTCTCGTCCACTACCGGAATCGCCAGGAAGTCGTAGCGGGACGCGAGCTGGGCCACTTCCTCCTGGTCCGTGTCCGTCGCGGCGGTGACCAGGCCACGGTTCATGATCTCGCCCAGCGTGCGGCTCGGAACGGAGAGCAGGAGTTCGCGCAGCGACAGGACGCCAACCAGGCGTCCCGTCGGATCGACGACGTAGAGGTAGAAGATCATCTCGACCTCGCCGTGTTCGCGGATCCTGGCGATCGCGTCGCCGACCGAGGTGTCCTCCGGCAGCGAGAAGAACTCGGTGTTCATGATCCGCCCGGCCGTGTCCTCCTCGTAGGCGAACTGCGTCCGCAACTCGTCGCGGTCCGGCCGGTCGAGCAGAGCCAGCACGGCCTCCCGCGGCTCGTCTTCCAGACCGTCCACGATCTCGACGCTGTCGTCGACCGCGAGGGGCGACAGCAGACCGGCGATCTCCGATGGAGCGAGCTGTTCCAGCAAGGGCCGCCGTTCGCCCGGCTCGAGTTCCAGCAGGACCTCGCCGGCAGACTCCGTATAGTCCTCCAGGGCCAGCCGGACAACGAACAGCTGCTCGGTCGGCGCCAGTTTCCTGAGCGCGGCGGCGACGTCTCCCGGCCGCACCTTGCTGAGCACCCGGGACAGGTTCCGGCGAGCGCCGCGGCGCGCCAGCCGGCGCATCGTGTCGCCGAGAATGTCGACTCGCCGGGTGGACATGACGCGCTGCATCGTAGCAGTCGGAACCCCTCGTTCCGCGCCTCGACGAACGCCTGCTCAAGGCCCGCAAGCTACGCTTCCTCAGACAGTTGCAGGCCCGGAGGAAGGCTCCGCCGACCGGCCCTTCAGTCGACTTCGAAGACGGCGTCGATCTCGACCGGCACGTTGAACGGCAGCTTGTTCGCGCCCACGGCGAAACGCGCATGCCGCCCTCGATGACCGAAGAGCTGCACCATGAGGTCGGAGGCGCCGTCGATCACCGCCGGGTGGTTGTCGAAGTCGTCGCCGCAGTTGACGAAGCCGCCCAGCTTGACGCAGCGCTTCACCCGCTCCAGATCGCCGTCGCAGGCGGCCGCCGCGACGGCGACGATGTTGATGCCGACGAGGCGGGCGGCGTCCCGCGCTTCCTCGAGGGAACAGTCGACGCCGACCTTGCCGCGGCAGGCCAGTTTCCCGTCCCGCACCGGGACCTGGCCGGACACGAAGACAAGGGAACCCGTTCGGACGAACGGCACGTAGTTGGCCGCCGGCGCCGCCGGCGGCGGCAACTCGATGCCCAGCGCTTCCAGCCGTTCCCTGACCGTGGCCATCCGTCAGCTCCCGTCGAACGCGGCGAGAGAAACCGCCGGAAGGCCGTTGACCGCTGGAGAGGCGAGCATGGCGACGACAGGCTATCACCGTCCCGCCGCCAGCCCGCTACGCTACGAGCCGCGATGGAGAAACTGGCTCCCGAAGAGGTCGGCGCGCTCCTCCGCCCCGGCATGAGGGTCGCCGTCCCGGGAGGGTGCAACGAGCCGCGCGGCATCGCCGCGGCCCTGCACGACCGGCCCGAGGCCACCGCCGGGGTGGAGTTCACGGTCACCCGCATTCCCGGCATCTCCTCGCCGACGCTCGCGCCCTGGGCCGGTTCGACGGTGCGGACCTTCTTCGTGACGCCCGAGATGCGCGCCGGCTTCGAGGCCGGTTCGGTCCTCTTCGCGCCGATGCAGTACCGGCACGTCTGGGACCATCTCGCGACGGCGCCCTTCGACCTGGCCATCGCCCAGGTCACGCCGCCGGACGAGAACGGCGACTGTTCGCTGGGCATCGCCGCCGGGTTCCTGCCGGCACTGCTGCGGCGCCCGGAGATCCCGTTCGTCGGGGAGTGGAACCGCTCCCTGCCCCGACTGCCTGGCGCCCCGAAGACGCCCGCGGAGCGCTTCGACCACGTCGTCGAGACGAGCGTCGAACCGCCTGTTCTTGCCAGCCGGAGCGGCCCCGTCGCCGAGCGCATCGGCGCCCTGGTCGCGGAACGGATCCGCGACGGCGACTGCATCGAGACCGGCGTCGGCGCAATTCCGAGCGCGGTCCTGGCCGCCCTGCACGATCACCGGGACCTCGGCTTTCATTCCGGTCTGCTGTCCGACGGCGTGATGGACCTCGTCGAAGCGGGGGGCCTCACGGGCATCCGCAAGACGATCGACGAAGGGCGTCTGGTCGCGGCCATGGTCCTGGGCTCTCCCCGCCTATACGATTGGGCGAGGCGCCGCGACCTGATCGACCTGCGCACCGTGGACTACACCCATGACGCGCGGGTGATCGCCCAGCTGGACAACTTCGTCGCGCTGAACTCCGCGGTCGAGGTGGACCTCTTCGGCCAGGTGAACTCGGAGATGGTCCGCGGCCGGCAGATCAGCGGCACGGGCGGCGCCGTCGACTTCATGCGCGGCGCGCGGATGTCGGCCGGCGGACGTTCGATCGTCGCGCTCGAGGCGACGGCCGGCGGAGGACGCTTCTCCCGCATCGTCCCGGCGCTGCCGACGGCGCACGCGGCCACCGCGTTGCGCACCGACGCCGACATCTTCGTGACCGAGTACGGCATCGCCGAAGTGCGCGGGCTCGACGTCGCCGAGCGGGCGCGCCGCCTGATCGCCATCGCGGCGCCCCGATTCCGCGAGGATCTGGAGAAACAGGTCGGCGACCCGTTCCGGACCGCGGACGGATGACGAAGCGAACCGACCCGCCTACGCTCCCGCGCTCGGCCGCGCCGACACCGCCTGGCGCCAGCGCAGCAGATGCGGCGTCTCCTCGGTCACCTTGAAACCGGTGACGCGACCGAAGTCGATGCCGATCAGGGCGGTGATGTCGGCGATGGAATACTCGTCGCCGGCGACGAACTCCCGGTCCGCGAGTTCCTTGTCCAGCCACTCCAGGCGCTTCGAGGCGTGGCCGCGCTGCCCCTCGCCGTAGTCCGGGTACTGCTCGATGCGGTCGGCGAAGTACGGGTGGGTGTGGCGGAAGACCTGCATGATCGGCGCCGCGATCTCCAGTTCCATCCGGCGTTGCCACATCTCGATGCGGGCGGCCTCCTCGGGGTCGGCGCCGCCCATCAGCGCCGGTTCAGGCTGCAGCTGTTCGAAGTAGCGGCAGATGGCGACCGACTCGGCGATGAACGTGCCGTCGTCGAGCTCGAGCACGGGCACCCGGCCCATCGGGTTCTTCCCGCGGAAGGACTCCTGGCGATTCTCGGCCTTGCCCAGGTCGACCGGAACGACGGGGACTTCGATGCCCTTCTCGGCGAGAAAGATGCGCACGCGGCGACAGTTGGGGGCGGTGGCGGCTTCGTGTAATTTCATGGCGGTCGGACGATCTCCTGGAGAATGCTCGGATGGTCAAGGCTCGGGAATGACGGGAGCGGAGTGTAACCGCATCGGACTGGCGGCCCGTGGCGAACGTCGCGTTGCATTCGAGCGGCCAACCGTCCCGCCCGGCGCCGTTGCTCCTCGGTCGCAGTTGGCCCGAACCGCTCCCTCGTCGCGCCTTGCCGGGCGGGCGCCTGAGGGCGCTCGGCGCGACGCGGACTTCCACCACGGGCAGCCAGGGTTTCGCGAGGCTTCCGCGGGATGATCGAACTCGTGACTCAGCCGTCGTTCTGGGCGGCCCTGTTCTCGGTGACGCTGATCCAGATCGCGCTCGGCGCCGACAACCTGATCATCATCACGATCATCGCCAACAAGCTGCCGGAGGCGAAACGCCAGCAGGCGATCCGGTTGGGACTGCTGCTGGCGATGGCGCTCCGCATCGCGCTGCTTCTCATCCTGAGCCTGGTGCTTGGAGCGGCAACCGCCGAGCTCTGGCGCTTCGACGGAAGCCTGCTCGGCGTCCGGATGGCCGGGACCGTGGACGGCAAGTCCCTGGTGCTCGCGATCGGCGGACTGTTCCTGATCTGGAAAGGCGTCAAGGAACTCCGGGTCAAGCTGAAGGCGGTCGAGCACGAAGTCGCGAAGGCCAGCAGATTCGCCGAAGTCGTGGCGTTGATCGTCGGCATGAACCTCATCTTTTCGGTCGATTCGATCCTCACCGTCGTCGGCATGACGGACATCTTCGCGGTCATGGTCGGCTCCGTGCTGATCTCGGTGGCGTTGATGCTGGCCTTCGCCGGACCGATCTCGCGCTTCCTCGGTTCCAACCCCGAGTTCGAGATCCTCGGCCTGTTCGTCCTCCTGCTGATCGGCTTCGTGCTGATCCTCGAAGCGGGCCACAGCGCTCACATGGCGGTCAACGGCGCCTCCACGCCGCACATCCCCCAGTGGATCGTCATCTTCATCCTGCTTCTCATGTTCGCGCTCGACCTCTACCAGAACTGGTGGGAGCGCAAGCGGGAGGTCGACGCCGTCACCCTGCACCGGCGGAGGAAGTAGCGCCGGCCGGGCGACCAGGCCGGCGGGTCTACACGCTACGAACCGGTCCCGGGTAGCGGGCCACTGTCTCATCCGCCGTCAACAGGGTGACTCCTTCGACCTGAGCCTGGGCCACGAGCAGGCGGTCGAACGGATCCCGGTGGATGGGCGGCAAGAGGTCGACCGTCGCCGCGTGAACGCCGTTCACCGCCAGTTCCGCGTAGCCGACTTCCAACAGACCTCGCCTCAGTAACCGGGGGTCCAGCGGAAAGTCGGCACGTCGCAACCCGTGCTTGATGGCGACCTCCCAGATCGATGCAGCGCTGAACGCAAGTTCCGCCTCCGGCTCTTCGATCAACCGCCGCGCTTCGGCCGGCAGCATGGGGGAATCGACGGCCGACCACACCAGGAGGTGCGTGTCGAGAAGAAACGTCACTCGTCACCGTGGAAGAGTTTCTCGATCTCTTCCGAGGCGATCCGATCGACGTCATCGGGGATCGTCATCTCGCCCTTGATGAATCCGATTCGGCTCTTCAGGGTCAGTGGCGAGTCCGCCGCGACGACCTTGGCCACCGGCTTGCCTGCGCGGGCGATGATGAACGGTTCTCCCGCGGCAACTTCGCGCAGAAGCCGGGAGAGGTGGGTCTTCGCGTGGTGGACATTCACTACTCGCATACCGGTACTCCACAGTGGACCAGACAACCTTAGTCCACTGGCGAGAGCAGCTCAAGCGAGGAGAACCGGCGCAGCCGCCATCCGCGTGCCCGCGCAGTCGAGAACGGATCCGGAGCACGAGAAACCGGAACGATGCGATCCGCGATCTCCACGCATCTGCCGGCGGGCTGACCATCCGGCGAGGACCATCGGGGCGCGGATGGCATCGCGGCGGTGTACCATCATCCGTCTCACGCACAGGCCCCGGACGGCAGGCGCCGAAGGGCCCTTGAACCCACCGGAAGCACCATGCCAGACAGCGAGTCGACCAGTTCCCGCCTGCCCACTCTCGCCATGCTCGGCGCCACCGGCGACCTGGGCGGCGGTCTCGCGCGACGCTGGGCGGCCGCCGGCTACTCCATCGTCATCGGTTCCCGTTCGCGCGAGAAGGGCGCCGGATCGGCCGCGGAGGTGAACGGGCAGCTTGGTCGGCGGGGCCTGCCGCCGACCGTCCGGGGCACGGACAACCTGAGCGCGGCTCGGCAGGGGGACATCGTCGTCCTGACCGTGCCCTGGGCCTTTCAGCGGGCGACGCTGGAGGGGGTTCGCGAAGCGGTCCAGGGGAAGATCCTGATCGACTGCACGGCGCCGCTCGTTCTGCCGAAGGTTGCGCGCGTGCAGCTCCCCGAGGAAGGCTGCGCGGCGGTCGTCGCTCAACGGGCGCTCGGTCCCGGCGTACGCGTCGTCTCGGCCTTCCAGAACGTCGGCGCCGCCCACCTGCGCGACGAACACGCGGTCGACTGCGACGTTCTGGTCACGGGCGACGACCCTTCGGCGCGCGCCGAGGTCATCGAACTGATCGATGCGCTCGGCATGCGGGGCTGGCACGCCGGACCGCTCGACAACGCGGCCGCGGCGGAGGCGCTGACCTCCGTCCTGATCTGGATCAACCGGAAGTACGGCATCGCCGGCGCCGGCATCCGGATCACCGGCGAACCGACCCGGGCGCCTTGAGTCCCGGGCGAGGTCGGCGCGCGATCGGCGCGTCCGCGACCGTCGCCTCGTCGCGGCCGGCAGCCTTCGGCCGGCGCACGCCGCGCCGTCCCGGACCATGTTGAGCGTCAAGCCGGTACCCGGCCTGCCTGACGTGCGACCGGGCGACAACGTGGCCCGCCTGATCGCCGAGGCCATGCGCCAGGCAAGGATGACGCTGCGTGCCGACGACGCGCTCGTCGTCGCGCAGAAGATCGTCTCCAAGGCGGAAGGTCGAATCGTCGAACTCGCGACGGTAACGCCGCGTCCCGAAGCCGTCCGGCTGGCGGCGACGTGCGGCAAGGATCCGCGTCTGATCGAGCTCGTGCTCCGGGAGTCGACCGCGGTGCTGCGCGCCGTCCCCGGGGTCATCATCGTCGAGCACCGGCTCGGTCTCGTGCTGGCGAACGCGGGGATCGACCAGTCGAACCTGCGGCCCGGCGACGACCACGGACACGCGCTGCTCCTGCCCGAGGATCCGGATGCCTCGGCGGCGTCCCTGAGACAGGCTCTGGCGGCGCGCTTCCGAATCGACCGCCTGGGCGTGATCGTCAACGACAGCGTCGGTCGCGCCTGGCGGCTGGGCGTCGTCGGCCTCGCCATCGGCGTCGCGGGAATGACCGCGCTCCGGGACCTGAGGGGCGCTCGCGACCTGTTCGGCCGGGAACTCCTGGTCTCGGAGACCGGAGTCGCCGACCAGGTGGCAAGCGCCGCCCAGCTCGTCCAGGGCGAAGGCGCCGAGGGCACTCCGGTGGTACGGGTCCGCGGCCTCGGGCGGCTCGGGCCGGCTCAGACCGCGCGCGACCTGCTGAGACCGCGCAACCAGGACCTGTTCCGGTGAGGAACGACGCCCCAAGGCACTGCGTGGCCCTCTCCGGCGGCGTCGGGGGGGCCAAGCTGGCGCTCGGGCTGTCGCGCGCGCTGCCCGGGGACTCGCTGACCGTCGTCTGCAACACCGCGGACGATTTCGACCACCTGGGCCTCCGTGTCTGCCCGGACCTCGACACGGTGATGTACACGCTGGCCGGGATCGCGAACCGCGTGACCGGCTGGGGTCAGGCCCACGAGACCTGGTCCTTCCTGGAGGCGCTCTCCCGCCTCGGCGGCGAGACCTGGTTTCGGCTGGGCGACCGGGACCTGGCGACCCACGTGGAGCGAACGCGACGGCTCCGCTCCGGCGAGACCCTGACCGAAGCGACCGCGGCCCTCTGCCGGGCGCTCGGCATCGCCGCCCGGGTGCTGCCGATGAGCGACGATCCGGTGGGGACGGTCGTGCGGACAGCGACCGGCGATCTCGCCTTCCAGCACTACTTCGTTCGCGACGCCTGCGCCCCGACCGTCTCCGGGTTTCGCTTCGCCGGGATCGACGCGGCCCGGCCGTCGCCCGCCTTCCTGGGGGCGCTGGAGAACCACGCGACCGCGGCGGTCCTCGTCTGTCCCTCGAACCCCTTCGTCAGCGTCGATCCCGTGCTGGCGCTCGACGGCGTCGAGGCGGCGCTGCGCCGGACGAACGTTCCCGTCGTCGCGGTCTCGCCGATCGTCGGCGGCGCCGCGATCAAGGGTCCCGCGGCCAGGATGATGGCGGATCTCGGGATGCCGGCCACCGCGGTCGGAGTCGCCCGCCACTACCGGCGCCGGGACCTGCTCGACGGCTTCGTGATCGACGACGCCGACGCCGGCCTGGCCGCGGAGATCGAGAGTCTCGGCCTGGCCACTCTGACGACCGGCACGGTGATGAAGACGCTGGCCGATCGCGAACGTTTGGCCAGGGAGACCCTCGACTTCGCCCGCGGCCTCGACCCCCGGCGCGGCGACGTCGGGCAAGCCCCGCCGCCGGAACGGTCCGCGTGACCGCCGGCGGCCTCTGGGCGGTGCTGCCGGTCAAGGCCTGGTCCGAAGCCAAGCGGAGGCTGTCCCCCGTCCTGAGCGCCGAGGAACGGGAGGAACTGGCCCGCTCGATGCTGGACGACGTGCTGGCCGCCATCGCGGGGTTCCCCGGCGTCGCGGGAACGCTTGGCGTCACCGCGGACGCCGTCGCGGCGAGCTATCTGGAGAGCGCCGGATGCGAGCTCCTGTCCGAACCCGGCCGAGGCCTGAACCGCGCGCTCGAAACGGCCGCTGAGGAACTCCGCCGCCGCGGCGAGGCAACGATGCTGACGCTGCCGATCGACCTGCCCCTGGCGACGGCGGCGGACCTGGAGGAACTCCGCGCCCGGCACCTCGAGGACCGGAAAAGCCAGAGGAGCCTGGCGGCGCCCGGAACGGCGGTGACCGTCGCGCCCGACCGCTTCCGTTCGGGAACCAACGCTCTCGTCTGCTCGCCGCCGGACTGCATCCCGTTCCGCTTCGGCGACGGCAGCTTCCATGCCCACCTGCGGGAAGCGGAGCGCGCCGGAGCGGCCAGTTCCGGCATCGCGCTGCCGAACCTCGGACTCGACATCGACCATCCGGACGACCTGGCCGAACTGCTGCGACTCGACCGTTCCAGTCGAACCGAGCGCTTCCTGCGCGGACTCGGTGTGCCGAGTCGTCTCGAGAGTCCACAAAACCGGGACTGATCTACGGACTGGTTGCGCCGACGTCCCCGTCGGCATCCGGAGCGGCTCGAGAATCCAGGGATCCCGGACTGATACCGTTCCTCATCCCCTGTCGGCGGGTCGACGTCCGCCACCGACCTCATCGGCCATGTCTCCCCCGCTCAACGCGTTCCTCGACCGTCGCCCGACCCCTGCCGAAGCCCGTGCGCTAGCCCGCATCGAGACGGGCGCCGGCCTCCAACGGCTGATCGAGACGGCCGGGGAGTTGCGGGACCGGGGCCACGGCGACCTCGTTTCCTACTCGCGCAAGGTCTTCCTGCCGCTCACGCACCTGTGCCGCGACATCTGCCACTACTGCGTCTTCGCCCGGCCGCCGAAGAAGGGCGAAGCCGCGTACATGCGGCTCGACGCCGTCCTGAGCCAGGCCCGGCTCGCCGCGCGCGCCGGCTGCAAGGAAGCGCTGTTCACGCTCGGCGACAAGCCGGAGCTGCGCTACAAGGCCGCGCGCGAAGGTCTCGCCGAACTGGGCCACGATTCGACTCTCTCCTACCTGCGCGAAGCCGCGGAACGCGTGCTGGTCGAGACCGGTCTCCTGCCGCACCTCAATCCGGGGTTGATGACGGCCGGGGACATCGAACGCCTGCGGCCCGTGGCGCCGTCCATGGGCATCATGCTGGAGAGCGTCTCCACGCGGCTGCACGAGAAGGGACAGGCGCACTACGGCTGTCCGGACAAGGCGCCGCGGCGACGCCTCGACACCCTGCGGTTCGCTGGCGAAGCACGGGCGCCCTTCACGTCCGGCATCCTGATCGGGATCGGCGAAACCCGCGAGGAACGTATCGACGCCCTGCTGGCGCTGCGCGACCTCCACGACGAGCACGGCCACATCCAGGAGGTCATCGTCCAGAACTTCCGCGCCAAGCCGGAGACCCGGATGGCCAACGCGACCGAGCCCACCCTGGAGGACCTGCTCTGGACGATCGCGGCGGCACGCCTGGTCCTGGGGCCGAAGATGCACATCCAGGCGCCGCCCAACCTGAGCCCCGGCGCGCTGCCGCGGCTCGTGGACGCCGGCATCGACGACTGGGGCGGCGTGTCGCCGGTGACTCCCGACTTCGTCAACCCCGAGGCGCCCTGGCCGCACCTGGAACGCCTGGCGGAAGAGACGGCCGCCGCCGGCAAGACGCTGGTCGAAAGGCTGACCGTGTACCCCGAGTGGGCGCTCGACGGGGAGCGCTGGCTCGACGACGGCCGCGGTCAGAGCCGTGAGATCAGGCGGCTCGGCGGCGTTCGCGCGGCCGTGCTGCAGAGGGTCGACGCCAGCGGCCTGGCCCGCACCGACGAGTGGTCCCCGGGCGAACGGAGCCCGCCGCCGACGGCCCTGCTGGCCGCGGTCACGGCCTCCCCCGCCTCGAACGGCGGCCGCCGCGCCGCAACGGGCATCGATCCCATCCTCGATCGCGGCCGGGCGGGCGAGGACCTTTCCGAGGCCGAGATCGCCCGGCTGTTCGCGGCGCGCGGGCCGGAAGTCTCCGCCGTGTGCGCCGCGGCGGACGCGGTCCGGCGCGAAGTGAACGGCGACACGGTGACCTATGTCGTCAACCGGAACATCAACTACACGAACGTCTGCTACTTCAAGTGCCAGTTCTGCGCCTTCTCGAAGGGCAAGCTGAGCGAGAACCTGCGCGGCAAGCCGTACGACCTGGAACTCGAGGAGGTCATGCGCCGCACCGTCGAGGCCTGGCAGCGGGGCGCGACGGAAGTCTGCATGCAGGGCGGCATCCACCCCGACTACACCGGCGAGACCTATCTGGGCATCTGCCGGGCGGTCAAGGAGGCCGTGCCGGAGATCCACGTTCACGCCTTCTCGCCGCTCGAGGTCTGGCAAGGCGCCGCAACGCTCGACATGCCGCTTCGCGACTACCTGCGGCGGCTCCGGGACGCCGGGCTCGGCACCCTCCCGGGGACCGCCGCCGAGATCCTGGACGACGAGATCCGGGCGGTCATCTGTCCCGACAAGCTGAACGCCGACCAGTGGCTGGAGGTCATGGAGACCGCCCACGGCATCGGCTGCCGGACGACGGCGACCATCATGTACGGCCACGTCGAAGGTCCCCGGAACTGGGCCCGGCACCTGCTCCGGTTGCGTGACCTGCAGAAGCGGACCGGCGGCTTCACGGAGTTCGTGCCGCTGCCGTTCGTTCACATGGAGGCGCCGCTCTATCTGAAGGGCCGCGCCCGCAAGGGGCCGACGTTCCGGGAGGCCGTGCTGATGCACGCCGTCGCCCGTCTGGCGCTCCACCCGTGGTTCGCGAACGTCCAGGCCTCCTGGGTCAAGATGGGACCGCGGGGAGTCAGGGCCTGTCTCGACGCGGGCGTGAACGACCTGGGCGGCACCCTGATGAACGAGAGCATCACCCGCGCCGCGGGCGCCGCCCACGGTCAGGAACTGCCGCCGGCCGAGATGGAGCGACTCATCCGGGCGGCCGGCCGGACCCCTAAGCAGCGGACGACCGCCTACGGCACGCCGACGCCGGAGCGAGTCGAGGCATCCTTCCAGGCCGCGGAACTGGCCGCCGTTCTGAACAACCCGGCCCACCGCTACGAGCGCGAGGGGCCAATGCACCTCGTGCGGCCGGGTCTGGACGGCCGCTAGCGGCTCGTGGCGAACGTCGCGCACACGAACGAAGCGCCTTCCCACTCCGTTCGCCGCCACCTGCGAATCGCCGTCGCCGAGTACGACACGGCGATCCGCCAGTTCATTCCCGGCTACGAGGAGATGCTCGCGGAAGCCGCCCGCGCACTGCGCCCGGCGGCGCCAGGCCTGATGATCGACTTGGGGGCGGGCGCCGGCGCCCTGTCCGAGGCGATCCTCGACTCCGTCAGCGGCGCCGTCCTGGAGTTGATCGACATCGACCCCGAGATGCTGAATCAGGCGCGCACGCGTCTCGCCCGGTTCGGCGACCGCGCCCGATTCACGAGAGGCTCCTTCCTCGGACCGCTGCCCCGCTGCCGAGGCGCCGCCGCGTCGCTCGCCCTCCATCACATTCCGGCGATGGACACGAAACGGGAACTCTACGGGCGCATCTTCGAGGCCCTGGAGCCCGGCGGCATCTTCGTCAACGCCGACGCCACGATGCCTGGCGAGGCGAGCGCCAGAGAGGCAACCTGGCGCGGCTGGGCCGACCACCTCGGCGCCCACGGCATCGACGAGAAGCGCGCCTTCGAGCACTTCGAAGAGTGGTCGGAAGAGGACACCTACTTCCCGCTCGAGGACGAGCTGGCCGCCGTCGCATCGGCCGGCTTCGCCGCCGACTGCGTCTGGCGCAAGGTCGGCATGACGGTCATCGTGGGCCGCAAGTAGCTACAGCAGGTGGATTGCCCCGACGTTCTCTCCATGCGACCCGCGGCGGGACGCACTGGGTGCGCAGACGCCCCCGTCGGCATCCGGCGCGAAGCGCCGGGCTCCGGACAGCGTCGGCGGAACCAGTCGCCTCCGCGCGCAAGCGGTTCCCGCCTACAGCACCGCCTCCGCGATCGCGTCCAGCGCCTCCGGTTGCCGGCAGCCGAGCAGCAACGACGCGACCTGGCCCTTGTCCGCCGCGTCCTTCCAGGCCGCGAGCCGGTCGACGATCCGTTCCCTGGGACCGACCAGGGCGACGTCGTCGACCAGAGCGTCGGGCACGGCGCCGACCGCCTCGCTCTTCCGGCCGCCGAGGAAGTTGTCCTGGATCGTCCTCGCCTCGTCCGGGTAGCCCAGACGCCCGGCGTAGTCGTTGTAGAAGTTCCTGTCCCGCGCCCCCATGCCGCCGATGTACAGGGCCATGCTCTGCTTGACGGGCACGCGGCACTGCTCGACGTCGGCGCCCATGACGACGGTGACGAAGGGCATGACCTTGAAGTCGTTCAGGCTCTTGCCGCCGCCGGCCCTGGCGAAGCCGCGCTCCAGCGAATCCTCGATCAGTTCGTAGCGTTCGGGATTCATCCAGATCGGGAAGACCCCATCCGCGACCTCGGCGCTGCACTCCAGCCCCTTCGGGCTGATCGAGGCCGTATAGATCGGGATGGACGTGTCCGCCGCCAGGATGCTGCGGAGCGGCTTGCCGAGCCCCGTCGCGTCCTCGCCGCGGTAGGGCAACTGGTAGTGATGGCCCTCATGGGTGACCGGCGCCTCGCGCGCGAAGATCTTCCGCATGATCCGGATGTACTCCCTGGTCCGCGTCAGCGGCCGGCCGTAGGCGACACCGTGCCAGCCTTCGATGACCTGCGGGCCGGACGGACCGAGGCCGACCAGAAAGCGCCCGCCGGAGAGCTGGTTCAGGGTCATGGCGGTCATCGCGGCCATCGCCGGGCTGCGGGCCGGCATCTGCATGATCGCCGTGCCGACCTTGATCTTCTCGGTCCGGGCCAGTATCCAGGACGCCGTGGTCACCGCGTCGGAGCCGTACGCCTCCGCGGTCCAGACGGACGTGAAGCCAGCGCTCTCCGCGTGCCGGATGGGTTCGATGTCGATGGCGACCTGGCTGCCGAACGCGCCGGCGAGCAATCCGAGTTCCATGATCCGTTTCTCCTCGTCTCCGGGTCCATCCCGGGCCTTCAAGCGGGAACGGGCGCGAGGGTAACAGGTCGGACGCCGGTCGGACATAGACTGCACGCCGATGACCGAGACGCGCGAACCGCCACGCGACGTCCGTACCGTCGGGCGCCGACGCCGCAGCCAGGTCGTCTGGCCGCTGGCCTTCGTCACGCTGATGCTGGGGCTGGTCCTGGCAATCGTCATCGGCTTCGTCGTCATCCGGTTGACGATGCTCCCCGGGGAGGTCGCATCGGAAGGCCGCGCACTCGCTCGGGACGCGGTCGAGGGCGTCGGGCGGATCGCCCGGGCCTTCCGCACGGGCGCCGTCCGGACCTCGTTCCTGAGCTACGCCACGGAGGTCTCCGGCAACGCGTTCCTCCAGTTCGCCACCCTCGACCAGACGGAACTGCTTCAGCGGACGGACTCCGCCAGTCTGCTGTGGGGACGTCTCAGGCTGCCGGACGTCATGGTCGAAGCCCGCGTTCCGGTGCGCTACACCTACTACCTCGATCTCGAGGACGAGTGGTCGCTGACGCTCGAGGGAACGACGGTCCACGTGCTGGCGCCGGGCGTCAGGGCGAACCGGCCGGCGGTCGACGCGTCGGCCATCGAGTACCGGGTTCAGGCGGATTCCGTCCTGCGGGACGAGGACGCCGTGATGGAGCGGCTTCGGCTCCAGTTGATGGACCGGCTGGCGTCCCGCGCCGGCGAGAACATCTCGCTGGTGCGCGAGCTCGGCCGGCGACGGACGGCGGATTTCGTCCGAACGTTCCTGCTGTCGCGGTTTGGAGAGGGCGCCGGCGACTACCGGATCGAAGTGCGGTTCCGCGACGAGTTCGACGGATTCGATTCTTCGGACGAGGCCGGCGCGCCGCCGGAACCGGCCGTCGAACTCCGTCGACCGGTCGAAGGGCCCGCGATTGACTGACCGACTGGCCCGCCGGCGCCGACGCCTCGAGGCACGACGGGCCGACCGCTTCCGCCGCATGGCGGAACAGGTCCATCGCCACAATCCGTTCTACCGCGCAAAGTGGAGGCGGGCCGGCTTCGAGTCGCCGCCCACGCTCGACGACCTGGCCGCGCTGCCGTTCACCACGAAGGACGAACTCGCCCGGGACCAGCAAGAGAACGCACCCTGGGGCACGAACCTTACCTTCCCCTTCGAGCGCTACGTCCGCGTCCACCGCACGTCCGGCACGACGGGCAGACCGCTCCGCTGGCTCGACACGCCGGCGAGCTGGCAGTGGTTCCTCGACTGCTGGCTGGAGACCTACCGGGGCGCCGGCGTCGAAGCCGGCGACCGGGTCTTCGTGGCGTTCGGCTTCGGCCCATTCGTCGGTTTCTGGACCGCGTTCGAGGCCGCTCAGCAACTCGGCTGCCTGGCGATGCCCGCCGGGCACCTGAGCACGGAACAGCGGCTCCGCGCGATGCTGGACGACGGCGCGACGGCGCTGGTGGCGACCCCGACCTATGCCCAACGCCTCCTGGAGGCGGCGGACCGGCTCGGCCTCGACCTGGCCGGCAGCTCCATTGCGCGGACGATCCACGGCGGCGAACCGGGCGCCGGCGTGCCCGCCGTCAAGCGCCAGCTCGCCGACGGCTACGGGGCGACGGTGTTCGATCACGCCGGCGCCACCGAGGTCGGCGCCTGGGGCTGCCCCTGCGGCGTCGGCGAACGCCTGCACATCCTGGAGGAAGAGTTCGTCGTCGAGTGGTTCGATCGATCCTCGGGAGAGCCTCTCGAACCGGTCGATCCTGGGGCGAGCGAAGCCGCCGGGCCGGTCCTCGGCGAACTCGTGCTGACCAACCTGGGGCGGATCGGCAGTCCGGTCATCCGCTACCGGACCGGCGACGTCGGACGCCTGTGCGCCGCCGGCTGTCCCTGCGGCCGGCCGACGACGTACCTGGAGGGCGGCGTGCTGGCCCGGGCCGACGACATGTTCATCGTCCGCGGCGTCAACGTCTACCCGAGTGCCGTCGATGCCCTCGTCCGGGAAACCGGAGGGATCGCCGAATACCGCGCCACCGTGCGGCGACGCCGACGGATGGCCGAGGTGGAACTCGAGATCGAACCCGAACCGGGCGCCGACGCCGACCGTCTCGGGTCCCGGCTCCAGGACCTGTTCGAGGAACGCCTCAGCCTCCGGGTCCCGGCCCGCATCGCCTCCGCCGGCTCGCTCCCCCGCTACGAACTGAAGGCGAACCGCTTCACGTTCCTTGACTGAACCCCCGTTCAGCTCCCGGCGCCTCCGGAAGCGCTCACGGTCACCGAGGAACGTCAATGACATCCAGGAGATTGGCAAACTCTCGACGATGACTGAAGGGAGCGCTACGGCGATTCAGCTCGCTGCCCAATTCGGCCAGGAACTCGTGCCTCCAGCGTTCGTCCAGGAGCATGAGGCTCGCCCGCGCGAGTTCCGGCACGGACGTCGTGTAGACGTTCGTACCTTGAGCCCAGACGGCTGCGATTCGCTCCCGAATCCGCTCAGCCTCGTTCGGCGACAGCTTTGGAACGATGAACATCAGGTTACGCGCGTCGTTCTTCCGCGCCTTCTGAAGCGACGCCTCGAAGTCCACGACCCGAAGGCTCTGGTCCTTGACTTCCGCAACCAGCGCCAGCCTGCCGTCCGCGGCGCTGCATACGATGTCACCGGGAGCTTCCGGAGGTGGTCCCGGTTCGTTGGACAGTTTCGGAGCGAAGCCAAGGTGTGGTTCATGGGTATGTGAGTCAGGCATCCGCAGTCGTAGTCGGAGCTGCGGAAGCCTGTGGAAAACCTGTGGAAGCCTGTGGAATACGGCCGTTGTCGCCTGCATGGAGCTGGTCTGTGGGAACGTGATGCTCGGCGCCGCGGTAGACCTCGGCGGGGGTGAGGCCGTCCAGTGCCGAATGAGGACGGAGACCATTGTAGTAGGCGATCCACCCGCCAATGACCCGGCGCGCCTCGATCCCATCCGAGAGCTCGTGCAGGTAGACCGCCTCGTACTTGAGCGACCGCCACAACCGCTCGATGAACACGTTGTCCAGGCAGCGGCCCCGACCGTCCATCGAGATCCGGATGCCGGCTTCCTGGAGACGGCCCGTGAACGTCGCGCCGGTGAACTGGACGCCCTGGTCCGTGTTGAAGATCTCGGGCTGGCCGAAACGGCTCAGCGCGTCTTCGAGGGCCTCGACGCAGAAAGACGCGTCCAGAGTGTTCGACAGCCGCCATGACAGGACACGGCGAGTCGCCCAGTCCATGGTCGCCACAAGGTACAGGAAGCCCGAACGAACCGGGATGTACGTGATGTCCGCGCACCAGACGTGATTCGGACGACTGATCGGCAACTCCCTGAGCAGATACGGGTAGACCTTGTGCGCCGGATGCCGAACGCTGGTCCGCGGCGCCTGGTGGATCGCCGCAATCCCCATCAGCCGCATCAGTCGACGCACCCGGTGACGACCGACGCGGATTCCCTCCCGGCGCAGGTGGCGAACCAGCTGCCGGGAACCGTAGAACGGGTACCGCAGGAACAGCTCGTCGATCCGGCGCATCAGCGCCAGCGTCTCCTCGCTCTCGCCCTTCGGACGGTAGTACAGCGATGAGCGCGAGAGGTCGAGCAGACGGCACTGACGGGAGACGCTCAGCGCTGCGTCCTCCCGCTTCATCATCCTCCTGCGCTCGGGACGGCTCAATGCCCGAGCCCTCTCGACAAGAAATCCCGCTCGACCGTCAACTCCCCGATCTTCGCGTGCAGGTCCCTGATCTCCTCCTCGTGCTCCCGGCGACGAGAAGGACCGCCTGAGAAGGTCTCTCTCAGCCCCTCGACCGCCTTCCGCTTCCAACTGCTCACCTGGTTCGGGTGCACACCGTGACGCGACGCGATCGCCGCGATCGGCTTCTCCTCACGCAGAGCCTCCAGCGCCACCTTCGACTTGAATGCGGCCGTGAACTTCCGACGCTTGCCCGTCATTCCTGGTCCCGGGATTGTCCCGTTTTCTGTTGAACTTCGGATGGCGGCTCGTGTGTGTTGATGAATGTTAAGCGGCCTTGGTTTGGTGGTCAACGTGCCCTGCTCGTCGTTCGAGGGCGCGGATGAGTTTGGGCATGTCTCGGTAGCCTCTGACGCGGTGGAAGCGTGATTGAGCATCGATGAGAGCGGCAGCGACCCAGCGCTGGATCATGGAGCCGCCCCGCCAGCGCTTGACGTTGCGGGTGTAGCGCCCGACGGAGCTGTTGAGGCTCTCGATCGGATTGGTGCTGCGCATGGTCTTCTGGAGAGCTCCGGCGAGGCCGAGTTCGAGCACGGTGACGGTCTCCTCCATGCCTTCCCGGAGGGAGGCCGCTGCGCCGGGGTGCTCCCGCTCCAGATGACTGGCGATCTGCCGCAGACGCCTCAAGGCCGTCTTGGCGGATTTGCTGTCCCAGGCCTTGCGGAGCGCCCGGCGAATCGAGGCTCGCCTCTCTTCGGGCAGATGCTCTTCGACGTTCCGGGCCTTGTGGACCTGGCAGCGCTGCACCGTCGCGGCGTCGCCGAAGACCTCCTTGATTGCGCGGCGCAGGGCCTTGCTGCCGTCGATGACGAACAGCAACGGCTTCGCCGTCGAGAGGCCCCGCTCCACCAGGTCGGCGAGAAGAGCGCGGACCACCGCCGTGTTCTCCGTCGAACCCTCGCGAAGGCCAAGAACCCGCTTGTGACCGGACGACGAAACGCCCAAGGCGATCAGAATGCAGTGGCCACCGATGTACTTCGCGTCCACGCACACCACGCGGATGTCCTCGTCTTCCAGCGACGACGACAGGAACTTCTCCATCTGCCGCGCCGACAGCGCCTTGAAGCGCCGAGACACCGAACTCCGCGATGCCGAACGACGGTCCGAACCCGCGGCCGCCGTGTCCAGCGACCGCAGGTAGTTCCGCGTCGACACGCCCGACGCAATCGCTTCCATCGTGTGACGGTCCATCGCGTCGCGAGACGCCGCCCACTCGAACGACTCGAGACGCACCTCGCCCTCCGGACCCCGTACCCGCAGACGCTGAATCTCGATCCGGGCCCCGCCCAGCGTCACTTGGCTCGGAGCACTGCCCGCACGCCACACCGAACGAGCATCCTGGTGACGACCCTTCGCGCCGCACCGCGACTCCCGCTCCTCCTCCATCAACCGGGCCAACGTAGACCGGCCTGTCTCGACGCACAGCTCCTGAAAGCTCGACAGACCGTTGACCAACGAGGGCAATGACTCCAACAGACCAAGCCCCGATCCCGACGACGGACTGCTCGGAGTGCTCCTTCTCTCTTGCCGATTCCCTTCCCGACTGCGATGATTGGCCATGGGTGGCGTCTCCTTTCTTTCGCTGAGACCGGCCCGCTCATCGGGCCGGAGAGCCGCCACCCTACTCCCAAAGTTCAACAACCGACGGGACATCCCCCTGGTCCCTCCTGAAGGTCAAGGACTACACCTTAGCCACCTGTCCAGTTTTCCGGGACCACCTCATCCGTCGCCCGATCTGGTTCGTGGAGGCCTTGAGTGGCCACGCTGAAGAGGCCGAGAGCCGTGCCAACGATCCTGAGCAACGCGGAGGCCGCCGCAAGGGGCCGCAGACCGTTGCTCGGCGCGGCCAGGTAGTTCTCAAGGAGTCCGATGACCTGGCCGAGGCTGACACGAGGAGGCACGCCGTAGTGGACAGCCTGACCGTGTAGCCGGCGGGCGACACTTCGGAGGCAACGCCGAATGGCCCGTTCGACCGCGGCCTTGTCACGGGTGTGCGACGCCTTCCGGAGAAAGGCAACGAGCGCATCCCACTCCGCAGGATCACGAAGTGCGGCCGTCTGCTGATCGAGCCTGGGCCGTCTGAGCGGGTTGTTGACGTAAGGATCGGCGCTCCCGCCCAGGACATGCTGGTTCTCCTGGTTCCAAGGCACGACGACGGCAGTGCAAAGGCTTCTTGCATCCCACCGACCAGCGGCGCACGAACCTTCGATGTCCCCTCGCTGCAGACAGAGTACGTCGCGGGACGGATCGGCCAGCTTGCCAAGAAGCTGCGTGAGAACGGCGAAGCGCAGGCTGACCAGGCGGCCGTTGACCAGACGATCGGCCTCGGGATCGTCGCCGTCGATGCACTCGGATTCGAGATGCCACCTGTCGCGTAGCCAGAGCGACAGTTCCTCGTTGTTCATTCCTTCAGGCGCGGCTGAAAATTCAGCCACAGAGACTCCTGCCGCGTCTGCCGAACTGAATGCACTACCTTTCGAGGCGCGTCCACTCGTTCCCAGTCGGCGTAAAGTCGGTCATAGAGCGGAGTCCGATAACCGGAGAGGACGGCCCGGCCGCGGATTCCCTTGAGCACGTCGGCGAGGTCGGCGTGGTCATTGTCCGACATTTCGTGGGCGTAAGCTGCCGCGTCGCCGCGAGCCGAGTGAACGTATGGCGGGTCGAGATAGAAGAGCGTGTGTTCCGTGTCGTAGCGCTGAACAACCTCGAGCGCGGGCGCGTTCTCGATCTGAACGCGCTGAAGACGCTGGACTATCTCAGCCAACCCCTCGACCGAACCAAGCCAGCGCGAGACCGCGCCCGCCATGCCGGCCCTGGACGTAAGCACGCAGTGCGCCCAACGACCCTCGCTGCTGGTCTGGGCCAGGCCAGTCCGGGTCTGGCGCGCGCGGACGTAGAAGCGGCGCGCGCGTTCCAGTGACGAGAGGTTCCGCTCGTATCCGCAAGCGCGCAGCAGTTCCTCGCGTGAGAAGGGCGTAAGTCCGATCGCTCGAATCAGGTCCGGGCCACCGTCGCGGAGTTGGAGGAAGAAGTTCACGACCTCGCCATCGAGGTCGTTGTACGTCTCGACCCTGGCCGGCAGCCGATTGATCAGCACCGCGGCCGAACCGCCGTAGACATCGCAGAAGTGCGCGGCGTCGTCGGGCAGATAGGGGAGGATGAAATCCAGATGGCTGAACTTGCCTCCATACCAGCCGAAGGCGATCTAAGGCGATCAGTCGCCTTCGGCGCGGCGCCGAACGGCTCGCTACGCGCCGACCGGTACCCGTCTCATTCGGCGGAGGCACCTCGCGAACTGCTTCTCTCCCCATGCAACGGAGTCTACTGCCAGCTGAGGTGGTCCCGGAAACATGGACAGGCGGCCAAGGTGTAGTTCTTGACCTTCAGGAGGACCAGGAATACCGGGCAAGCATCAGCAGTGAGAGCAGACGGTACGACGTACAAGAGGCGGCGGGCCGGACCTGTGCGGCGACCGGTACGAGCTGCCAGCTCGCCAGCACGGCGACCAAGGGAGAAGCGACTCTCATCGGACTGTCTCAGCTCGCAGGCTGACGGTCGCGGGCGTCGCCGACGGACGGCGCGTCGGCTGATCAGGCGTTCGACTGGTTGGCGCCCACGAAGCGCGGTCGCGTCAGCAGGAGCAGCGCGGCGAACAGGAGGCCGCCCACGCCGTTCACGACGATCCCCATGGCGGGGCCGCCGAGATCGGGAACCAGGAGCAGGGCGGCGGCGACCAGCATGAGGATCCGCGCCGGGGGGGCGAGTTCGGATCGAAGATAGCCGCCGATGCCGGACGCGAGGGCGACGATGCCGATGACCGCCGTGCCCAGAGCCAGCAACAGGGGCGGCAGTCCCGCCGCGCCGGCGGCGAAGAGGCTCGACCCGTCCTCGGTCATCAGCAGCAGCGCCGGCCGGTAGACGAACATGAACGGCAACGTGAACCCGACGAGGGCGAAGCGAAACGCGGCCAGCGCCGTCGGCATGACCGGCGCCTGGGCGAGGCTCGAAGCCGCGTAGGCCGCAAGCGCGACCGGGGGCGTCACCATGGACATCATCCCGAAGTAGAAGATGAACAGGTGAGCCGCCAGCGGAATGACGCCGAGTTCCGAGAGCAGCGAGCCCATGAGCGTCGCCATCAGGAGGTAGCACACGACCGAGGGCACGCCCATGCCCAGCACGAGCGACGTGACCATGATGCCGAGCAGGGCCAGAAACAGGTTCGTCGCCACGACGCCCTTGATCGCGGCCGAGAAGTCCGCCGCGATGCCGGTCTGCTGGACGATGCCGATGACGACGCCGACGCAGGCGCTGGCGGCGACCAGAGGGATCCCGTTTCGGGCGGCCCGGGTCAGGGCGCCGAGCACATGCGGCCGGAACACCGGGTGCACGAGGCCGAACGCCATCAGCCCGAACATCGCCGCAATGCCGGACGAGAGCCAGGACTCGAAGATCTGCCGGAACGACGGATCGGCGGGGAGTTCGGCCCGCACCGCCTGGTGCAGCAGAGCCACGCCCCCGAAGCAGCCGAGGGCCAGACTGCGCAGCCTCCGGGGCAGATCGATCTCGGGTCGCAGCACGGCCAGCGCCACGATCACGATCAGGGCGCCGGTCACCGCCCGGAACGGCGAGAACCGCAGCAGCAGAAGCAGCACCAGCGTGGAAAGGGCAGCGACGAAGACGAGGGCGTCGAAGCGGCGCACCGGAGGCGGTTCGCCCTCGCGTTCCGGGGTCCCGATCCGCCGCGAGTGGAAGTGAACGATCAGGAAGATCGACAGGTAGAACAGGATGGCGGGCAGCAGCGCCGCCTGCGCGATCCGCAGGAACGTGACCCGGGGCTCGACGATCTCGAGCATCATGTAGGCGCCGGCGCCCATGACCGGCGGCACGAGGGCGCCCCCGGACGCCGCGGCCGCCTCCACCGCGGCCGCCACGTGACGCCTGAACCCGTTGCTCCTCATCATCGGAATGGTGAAGGCGCCGGTCGTCACCGCGTTCGCCACCGCGCTGCCGGACAACGATCCCAGCAGCCCGCTGCTCAGCACCGCCACCTTCGCCGGACCGCCCGGTCTGGTCCCGAACACCCGCTCGGCGAAGCCCATGATGAACCGGGTCGCCCCGGACATGTCGAGGAAGGAACCGAACACGACGAACAGGAAGACGTAGCGGAACATGACCGACGCCGCCGGTCCGAACACCCCCAGACTCTGGAGGAACGTCGTGCCGACAACGTCGCGGGGGTTCTGCCCCGCATGCGGGAACAGCCAGTCCGGCAGCAGAGCCCAGCCGTTGCGAAGGCTGAAGTAGCAGTAGAGCGTGTGGGCGATGAAAGCCAGAGCCAGAGCCGGGACGACCCAGCCGATGCTTCGGCGGGCTGCCTCCAGCACCAGCAGAAGGCCGATCAGACCGAAGGCGACGTCGGCCCCCGTCTCGATCCCGGCCCGGTTGCCCAGCGACCTTCCGCCCGACCACAGGCGCTCGAACGCCGGCTCCGTCTGCACGACCACCCAGGCGCAGACCGCCGCCGCCAGAAGACCGAACAGGAGGTCGAGGCCGCGCAGCCACGGGTTGGCCCCGAGCTTCGGATGAACCGGAAACGCGAGGAAGCAGAGCAGCAGCCCGAGGCCGACGAACGCCGCCAGGGAGGACTGGGGCAACAGCAGCCCGAAGTTGACCTCGAAGAGAACGAAGAAACAGAGCGTGGCGCCGAGTCCCGCGATCAGGCCCCGGCGCGCCCGCTCGACCGCCTCGTTCAACCGCCCGCTTCAGGCCAGATGCCGATCTCGCGCCAGAAGCGCTCCGCCCCGGGGTGGAACGGCGTGCCGGTGTCGCGAGCGGCATTCGCCTCGTTGATCGCGCGGCCGGCCGGATGCTTCTCGGCGATCGCCTGGCGGTTCTCCCAGATGGTCTTCGTGATCCGGTAGACGAGTTCCTCGTCCGCGTCGGCGTAGGCGATCAGGTGCATCGAGCCGACGTTCAGGCCGGGGTAGTCCTCGACGAGGTCGGAGTAGGCGTCGGCCGGAATCGTGGCGAGCTGGAAGAAGGGGTAGTCGCGCGCGAGTTGCTGCCGCTTCTCTTCGTCGAACGGGAGGAAGACGATGTCGTGCGTGCTGCTGGCCTGGGTCACCGCGCCGGTCGGCACCGCGCCGCCCAGGAAGGCGGCGTCGACCGAGCCGTCTCCCAGCATGTCGACCGCCCCGCTCTGGGTTCCGTAGACCTGGGTGAAGTCGTCGTACGTCACTCCGTGAGCGGCGAGGAGCGGTTCGACGAACATCTCGAAGCCCGCGCCGGCGACGCCGACCATCGCCCGCTTCCCGACGAGATCGCTCAGCGAGGTCAGCCCGGAGTCGGCCTTGGCGATGAAGGTCGCGATGTTCGGCGCCAGCGTGACGACCGCCCGGATCTCGTAGCTCCGCTCCCAGCCCGATTCGCCGAGAACCGCGAAATAGCTGATCGCCGAGTTCGACATGGCGAGTTCCAGCTCGCCGCGCGCGAGCCGGCGGATGTTCTCCTGCGACCCCTTCGTTCCGCGCGGCTGGACCCGCCAGTCGTTCTCCCCGCGGTTGTCGTTCAGCACTTCGGCGATCGCGCCGCCGACGACCGGAAAGGCGCCGCCGACCGGCGCCGTGCCCATGCTCAGGAACCGCGGGTTGGCGGCGGCGCCGCCTCCTCCGTCTCCGCCGGCGCAGGCAAGCGCCAGGACGAGAGCCGGCAGGACGAGTGCCGACAAGGAAACGAGCGAGTGGTTCTTCATCGAGCTGACCTCGTGACGGAAGGATGGCGCGCGGGAAGAGTGCGGCGGATGATAGCGCGGCGACAGCGGAGCTCGGCCCGACGTTCGGTCGACGCGCCGCGGCGGCGGGTCATCGGCTTCGGCGACGTTCAGGAACACGGCGGCGCCGACCACGCGCCGACCCCGATCGGTCCCGACCTCGGCATCGTCGCGGTCTCGTTGCCGTTCGGCTCACGCCGGCGCCCTTGCCGCGGCCGGCTCGGCGGCTTCCCCGTCGTCCCGCGCTTCCGCCGCCTCGGGCAGCAGCAGCACCTGGACCAGGTTTTCGCCGCCGAGGTAGTCCACGGCGGCGGCGCGGATCATCTCCGCGTCAAGTTCCTCGAACAGCTCCTCGTACGTCAGGATGCCGAGCGGATCGTCGCCAGACTGGTAGGTCGTCTGCAACGCGCCCAGCCAGAAGCCGTTCGTCTCCTTCGCGGTTTCGCGGCCCCGTCGCTGCTGTTCCCGGATCCGGGCGACTTCCTCGTCCGTGGCGAGTTCGGTCCAAAGCCGCTCGATCTCCTCCCGGACCGCCTGGAGCATCTCCTCGACGCGCGCCGGATCGCAGCCGAACGAGACCTCAACGACAAAGGTCGACACCGGGATCCGCTCCGCGCCGCCACCGACGTTGGCGCTGTAGGCGCCCCCCAATTCCTCTCTCAGGCGTTCCCTGAGACGGTCCCGGAGCAACGACACCAGCGAGTTCAGGCGGTAACGGTTCAGTTGGGTCTGCTCGAACGGACCGGTGTGAACGAGCGCCACCTGGGCCTGGTCCTCCAGTCCCCGGTACACGGTCCGCTCGATCCGACCCTCGGGCGCGCGCACGCCGACGTCGCGCCACCCTTCGTCACGGTCGCCCGAGGGCAGGCCCCCGAGCCAGGTCAGGACCAGCGGTTCGATCCCTTCGAGCTCGAAGGCGCCGGCAAACACGAAGGTGAAGTCGGAAAAGTCCCGGAACCGATCCTCGTAGACGGCGAAGACCCGGTCCAGGTCAACCTCGGACAGCATCTCTTCCGTAACGAAGCGCCGTCGCGGGTGCTGCTGGGTCAGCAGTTCCTGAAGCGTTCTGACCCAGGCGATCATCGGCATCGCGCTCTGGTTCCGCAGCAGCGTTCCCTGGCGAGTCAGGAAGGAATCGAAGGCCTCCCGATCCCGACGCGGCGCCGTCGCGCTCAGGTAGATCAGTTCGAAGAGCGCCTCGACGTCCCTTGGCGAGCCGCGGCCGTTGATTCCCTCGAAGAACGGACCGATGATCGGACTGGCGCGCGCCACCTTGCCCGCCAGCGCCTTGTTCAACTGGGTCAGGCTGAAGTTCCCGAGTCCCGACAGCTGGACCACCGAGGTCGCCACCGTCGCCTCCAGCCAGTCCTCGTCCGACACCTGCGAGACGCCGCCGGGACTGAAGGAGGCGAACAGGATCTCGTCGTTCTTGAAGTCGCTCGGCCGCAGGATCACCCGGACGCCGTTCGACAACCGCCATTCCGCAACGCCGAGTTCCTCGATCGCCGATCGCTCGACGATGCGGCCCGGGGCCGGCGGGACGGGCGCCAAGGCGCCCTCGCCGACGTCGTCCTCCCAGGCCGCGATCTCCAGTGCGCCGATCCGGTCGAACACGGCCAGCAGTTCCTCCTCGACGGGCGGCGCCAGCCCCTCCTTCCGCGGACCGCTGACGAGAATCACGCGATCCTCGTCGCGGATCCACTCGTCGGCGACTCTGTTCACGTCGGCAAGCGTGATTCCGGGGACGTACCGGCGGGCCAGCTCACGCTCGTAGACAATCCCGGGGAACGGTTCGTCGGCCAGGAAGTGCCGCTGGTACTCGCCGGCGTACACGTCGGAATGGGTCTTGTCCCGCTCGTCCCAGACTCTGTCCATCGAGCGCAGCGCGGTCGCCTTGGCCCGATCGAGTTCGCTCTCCTGGAAGCCGTGGCGACGGACGCGCTCGGACTCGGTGAGCAGCGCCTCCAAAGCACGGACTTCGGCGCCCTCCCGGGCGCCGGCGCGGAGCCGGTAGAAGCTGCGGGTCCGCGTCAGCGCCCCGCGGCTGCTGGTGGCGCCGATGAAGGGCGGATCGGCTTCTTCCGCGCGCTCGGCCAGCCGGTTGTTCAGCATGCCGTTGTAGAGGCCGCGGACCAGGCTCGCCCGGTAGTCGGCCACGGTGACGAAGTCGTCCGTCGCGCCCTTGAAGGCCACGGAGATGGAAGATCGCGTCAACTCGGGATCGGTGAAGATGGAAACCAGGGTCTCCTCGTGGGGAGGAATCTCCGCCTCGAAGCGTTCGCGCGGCTCGTCAGGACCCTTGAGCGCGCCGAAACGCCGCCTGATGTCCGTCTCGACCGCCGCCGCGTCGAAGTCGCCGACGGCGACTACCGCCATCAGGTCCGGCCGGTACCAGTCCCGGTAGAAGTCGCGCAGCCGCTGCGGCGGCGCCTCGCGCAGTATCTCCGGATCCCCGATCGGCAGCCGCTCGACGTAGCGCGAGCCGTGGAGTCGATAGGGGATCTCGGCGTCGCGGAGCCTCGCTCCGGCGCCCCGGCCGTCCCTCCACTCTTCGATCACGACGCCGCGCTCGCGTTCGATCTCCTCGTCATCCAGGGTGACCGCGGACGCCCAGTCCTGAAGCGCCAGAAGCGCCTTGTCCAGTATCTCGGCATCGTCCGTCGGCGTCTCCAGCCTGTAGACCGTCTCGTCGAAGCCGGTGTACGCGTTGACGTCGGGGCCGAAGCGCATGCCGATGCGGTGCAGGTAGTCGAGCAACTCCGTCTTCTCGAAGTGCTCCGTGCCCTTGAACGCCATGTGCTCGACGAAGTGAGCCAGCCCGCGCTGGTCGTCGTCCTCAAGCACCGAGCCGGCGCGGACGATGAGCCGCAGGAAGGCGCGGTTCTCGGGCCGGCCGTTCCGCCTCACGTAGTACCGCAGCCCGTTGGCGAGCCGGCCGACCAGCACCGCCGGGTCACGAGGCAGGACCTCGTCGGGTTCCCAGGTCCAGTCCGAGGATCCGGCGCCGTTCGACGCCCCGGCGGCCGGCTCCTGGGCATGGGCGTGCGGCGCCGGATGCACAACGAGCAAGACGGCCGCCATGGCCAGCCAGACGAAGGGCGCGGCGCGGGACGCGCCGCGCGGGTTCCGTTCGATCATCCTCGTTTCCTCCCGTGGTTCCGAAGCGTTCAGCGGACGGCGCCGTCGACCCGCACGACCGCACCGGTCGGCAGCGCCTCGACCAGCGCCGCCAGGGCGAGATCCGCGGCGCTGCGGCTCCGGCTGTCGACGGTCAGCTTGACCCGGTAGTCGCCGTCCATCGCCGGGTAACTGCCGATGTCGACGTCCTCGTGGGCGTTGACGACCCGGTCGAGCAACTCCGCTATGTCCGTTTCCCGGCAGGACGTGTACACCGCCCGGCAATGGAAGCGGCGACCCGCCGCCAGACGGGCGCGCAGCAGAGGCAGCTTCATGCGGAAAATCCGCGGCACGCCCGGCAGCACGTAGACGTTCTCCATCACCACGGACGGCCACGGCACGTCCGGCGTACTGACGAGTTCGGCGCCCTCGGGGACGTCGGCCATGCGCAGATGGCCCTCGGTGCAGCGCTCGCCGACCATTTCACGGATCTTCCCGACCAGTTCCGGCGAGCGGATCAAGGGCCGCTCGAACGCCGCCGCGACCGCCTGGAGCGTGACGTCGTCGTGGGTCGGACCGACGCCGCCGCTGGTGATCAGGTAGTCGAACCGACCGCGCAGGCGCCGGATGTCCGACGCGATGCCAGCGACATCATCGGGGCAGACGACCACTCTCCCGAGCTCGATCCCGAGGTCGAACAGCTCCCTCGCAAGCAGGTTCAGGTTCGCTTCCGCCACCTTGCCGGTGAGGATCTCGTTCCCGATGATCAGAGCCCCCGCCGTCGGCATCGCGCTAGCTTACTCGTCAGCCGCCCACGAAACGCGGCGACCGCCGCTCGCTCAGCGCCCGCACGCCCTCGCGTGCGTCCGCGGTGCGAAACGTGACCTCCTGCTCCGCGCTCTCCCGTTCGAGCGCCTCCTCGATGCCCCGATCGAACGTGCCCCGCAGGGTCCGCTTCGTCGCCTTGACCGCGACCGGACCGGCGGCGGCGATCTCGAGCGCGAGATCTTCCACCACCCGGTCGAAGTCCTCGTCCGCTTCTCGGCCGGCCAGTCCCCACTCGACCGCGGTCGCGGCATCGATCAGACGGCCGCTGTACAGGAGTTCCGCGGCTCGGGCGGGGCCGATCAGCCGCGGCAAGGTCCAGGTCGCAGCCATGCCGGGGTGGATCCCGAGCCGCGCGAAGGTCATTCCGACTCGGGCGCCGGTCCGGATCACCCGCATGTCGGCGCCCAGCGCGAAGCACAGGCCAGCGCCGATCGCGTGGCCGTTGATCGCGGCGATCGACGGGACGTCGAGGCCCCTGATCGACAGGAACAGACGGTAGAAGTTCGCGCCGCCGCCAAGTCCCGGGCCGGCGTCGCGATCCTCGCTCACCTCCTCCCGAATGCTCGCGAGACTGCCTCCGGAGCTGAAGGCGCGACCGGCGCCGCGAACGATGACCGCCCGCGTCTCTTCGCGCGCGTTGATGTCCGACACGGCGCGCTGGACTTCGGCCCCCATCGCCGGCGTCATCGCGTTCAGCCGCGTCGGATCGTTCAGGGTCAGGCGCGCGATGGGTCCATCGTGGGACAGCAGGATGTGCCGATAGCTCATGACGCGGACGCTCCTTCGTCGAGAGGCGAAACGGATCGGGTCGGCGACGCGCGGGTCGTCGGTATGATGGGCGCATGCTAACGATCACGGAACTGGCGCAGAAGCAGGTGGCGGAGGCGATGAAGTCCGAAGAACGGGACGACCTCGCGCTCCGGATCGCGATCACGGGCCGCCGCGGCGGCGGCTTCCGCTACCAGATGGACCTCGTCGGCCTGGACGAAACGAGGCCGGACGACGAGGTCGTCGAACTCGACGCCTTCAAGGTCTACGTGGACTCCGAGAGCGCGCCGGACCTCGCCGGCGCCACGATCGACTTCGTGACCCGGCTCTCCGAGAGCGGCTTCCGGTTCGACAACCCCAACTCCCCCTGGGGCGATCCGGTGGCGGCCGACGTGCAGCGGATCCTCGACGACCGGATCAACCCCCAGATCGCGGCTCACGGCGGCTTCGTCACCCTCCTCGAGGTCCGGGACGAAACGGCGTACGTCACGATGGGCGGCGGCTGCCAGGGCTGCGGCATGGCCGACTACACCCTGAAGCAGGGCGTCGAGCAGGCGATCGTCGAGGCCGTGCCGTCCATTCGGCGCGTGCTCGACACGACGGACCACGACGCCGGCACGAACCCGTACTACGCCCGGTAGCTCGTACGCACCGCCCGCCGACCCGGGAGTGGACGACATCTTCATCTTCGGAAGAGAAACCGCCGCCCGACCGGTCGCCCTCGGAGCCCGTCATGCGCGCGTACGCCGACGGACGCTCGGCGCGGCGCCCGTCAGGCGCCGACATGACCGCACGCACCGCCACGGGACATCACGACCTGTCAGCGGGAACGATCGCCGCTGCCTGACCGCCACGGGCTCTCACGGGATCTGCCGTGTCGGAGTCTGGAGTTCTCGGCCAGTGTGGCTGTAGAGTTCGCCGTTGTCTCATTGACGGCCAGGCTCCAGACAGGATGTCGAACACGGATGACGCGACGAGGCCGCTCGGTCAAGGACTTCCGCGCTCCCTCAGCGGGTTGCGCGCCCTCCAGGGCCAGCTCTGCCTCAGCACAAGGACGAAGCCCAGTCGGCGGGACGTGCTCGAGAGCCACTACGTGGTGGACCGGACAGGCGATCTCGGCAGCGGCAGAAAGGCGGACCGCGACCGGAAGCGCATGCTGGCGTTCTACGGGGATCCCGAACTTCGGCGAGAGCTCTGGCTCCGACACATGGCGCCTGCCTCGTCTTCCGCGGGAGGCCGCCCTCCCGAGAAGGCCGACCTTCTGCCGCCGAGTCTCGAGATGCAGGTGCTCACGCGCTGCGGCCTGGTCGCCTCTTCGCCCGCCGACGACCTCGAGCCTGCGAAACCTGGCGAAGGCGGCGCCTGTTCGGACGCTGCAGCTGCCGAGACGATCGGCCGGACGGTCGCGAGAACTTGCCGCGAACGGTTGAGCGAGTGGGCGTCTCTCAAGGAGAACGAACGCTTCGACGCGACTCTCCTGGTGTTCTGTGGCGCCACGCTGCTCGATGACCGCGGCCTGATCGAGAGAGCCTGTGCCGACGTGCCGGAAGTGACGGCGGAGTTCGCCGCATTGCTGGAATCCGGAGAACCCGCCCCCCTGAACGGAAAGGACGCCGCGACGGGCTGGCGGACGGCCTGCCAGCGGCTCTCGGCCCTGGCGTCAAAGGCGGCGGCGAACGCGGCGGACGATGACGCCCTGCGCGCCGTCAGGATGGCGACGAGCGCGCTCGAGCGGCTCGACTCGCGCGCCGTCCTCGAGGAACTGCAGGCGACGGTCCGCGGTTTTCTCGACGACATCGCGAACGAACCGATCTGCGCAACCGTGGACGACGAGCAGCTCGCCGAGCTCCGCGGGCGCTGGGGCGGCGTGACCGCGGGTCCGCCGGCGAGCGCGCGGACCGAACTGCAACGGGTCCGAACAGCCTTCCGGTCCGGTTTCGCGAAGCTCCGGAAACTGGCTCGCCAACACCAAAAAACGGAACGGGAACTCGAGTCGCTGCGGCAGAACGAACCGGCTCGCGGAAGATCTCGGCGGGAATGGGAGGACCGACGCCTGGCCGGCCGCCAGAAGGCGAGCGAACTTCAGAGGGTGCGTCGGGAAGCTGAGGACGCGCTGCTCGGCGACCTTGCTCCGTCCAGGGGAATGGTGAATGCGGCCTCCACCGCGGAGGCCGGCGACACGGAGTCAGCGGCGCCGACGACGACGCCCCGGCCGGACAGCGAATCGTCAAGGGACGACCGGCCGTTCGAGGAACTCGAGGACCTGCGGAAGACTCTGGCGGCGGAGCGGCGAGACCTGGCGGCGATCCGGCAGGATCGCGACTCGCTTCGCGGGGAGCTGGGCCGCGCGAAACAGGAGCTGTCCTCGCTCAAGAACCGTCGGTCTCACTCGGACGCAGGCGGCGGAACGATCGACTCCGGCTTCTTCCTCCAGCTCGCGGCCCGGAAGCAGGAGCCAACGCCCCTGGAGTGCATCGATGCGCTCGCGCGGGCCTTCGGCGACCGATGCGTCGTCCTCGACACGGCTCGCGACAGCGCGAAGCAGATGCCGCCGTTCCGACACGGCCGCAAGCTGCTCCAACTGCTGCTGACGCTGGTAACGGACTACCGCGACCAACTGATGAACGGCGGCGACGCTGAAGCGCGCCGCCTGTTCGGAAACCACTACGCTGCCAAGGAATCGAGTACCGTCAACGGCAACGCCGAGCTCAGAAGCCACCGGATCTTCCGCCACGAGGGCCGGGATATCGAGATGTTCCAGCACCTGAAGATCGGCGCCAAGGCGGATCAGCAGAAGACGATACGGATTCACTTCGCCTGGGACGGCGGCTCGAAGCGCATCGTCATCGGTCACTGCGGGAAGCACCTTCCCCGCCTGAAGGAGGCGTGACGGCGGTCGTTCGCCGCAACCGCGGCCCTCGACGCGAAGACGGCCCCGCGGCTGCTCCAACGGCGGTCGCATCGTGCTCCCGGGCAGGCGCCCTTGTTGCCCAACCCCCGCCGTTGTGGAATAGTCGGTTCCCGGTCGAGCGACGCGGTCCGAATCGCCCTCGATCCCCGGAACACCCGGCATAGAGCACGTCAGGATCGATGGGCACGCACCGTTTCAGGCGGGGACTGAGCCTGCCGATCGCAGGGGCGCCGGAGCAGACGCTCGATGACTCGCCGGCGCCAGGCGCCGTCGCCGTCAGTGCAGCCGACTACCCCGGCATGAAGCCGGCCATGCAGGTCGGGCCGGGCGATGCCGTGCGGCGCGGCCAGCTCCTGTTCGAGGACCGCAGGCAGCCGGGCGTTCGCTTCACGTCGCCCGCCGCGGGAACCGTGGCGGCCGTGAATCGCGGGGCCAAGCGGGCGTTGATCTCGGTCGTGGTGAGGGTGGATCCCTCAGACCAGGCCAGTGCCGGCGGCGCCGGAGTCGGCTTCGCCAGCTACACCGGACGACACCCGAGCGGTCTCTCCCGCGAGGAGGTGCAGGCGTTGCTGGTGGACTCGGGCGACTGGGTCGCCCTGCGCGCGCGCCCCTTCGGACGCACCGCGGCCGTCGACTCGGCGCCGAAGTCGATCTTCGTCACCGCAATGAACACGGAACCGTTCGCCCCCGCCGCCGACCGGATCGTCGAGGGCCGCGGCGGCGATCTGGAGCGAGGTCTCGCCGCTCTGGCACGGCTGACGGACGGCCCCGTGCATCTCTGCCGCGCGCCCGGCACGCTCGCCGGCGTCGAGGCGAGCGAGCCGGTGCGGGTCGAGGAGTTCGCCGGTCCGCATCCCGCCGGCGCCGCGGGTCTCCACATCCATACCCTCGACCCGGTGAACCGCGGCAAGCTGGTCTGGCAGATCGGACTGCAGGACACGCTCGCCATCGGCCGACTGTTCGCGACGGGCGAACCCGACGTCCAGCGCATCGTGGCGTTGGCGGGACCGCCGGTAGGGAGACCCCGGCTTCTGCGCACGCGGCTGGGCGCCTCGCTCGCCGATCTGACGCGCGGCGAGGTCGGAAGCGGCGGCGAAGCCGTCCCGGACGGCGGGGTGCGGGTCATCACCGGTTCGCCGCTCAGCGGCCGCACCGGGATCGGCGAGCGGACGCCGGCCGATCTTCACGGCTACCTCGGCCGCTTCCACGACACGGTCTCGGTGCTGGCGGACGACCGCGGCCGCCACTTCCTGGGCTGGCTCAAGCCGGGTTTCGGCGCCTTCTCCCGCGCCCGGGCCTTCGGCGCCGCGCTGCTGCCGCGTCGATCGTTCGCGATGACCACGACGACTCACGGTTCGCCCCGCGCGATCGTGCCCATCGGCCTCTACGAGAGCGTCTTCCCCTGGGACCTGCAGCCGACCTTCCTGCTCAAGTCCCTGGTGGCCGGCGACATCGAGCGGGCCGAGGCACTCGGCTGCCTGGAGCTGCTCGAGGAAGATCTCGCGCTCTGCACCTTCGTCTGCCCGGGCAAGACGGAGTACGGGCCGTACCTCCGCGACGCGCTCGAACTGATCGAGAAGGAAGGCTAGCGGCCCGCATGAAGTTCCTGCGCCGGATTCTCGACAGGCAGGCCCGCCACTTCGAGCCGGGCGGCAGGTTCGAGCGTCTCTACCCCCTGTACGAGGCGCCGGACACGTTCCTGTACACGCCAGGCAGGACGACCGCCGGCGCCGCGCACGTGCGCGACGCGCTGGACCTGAAGCGCCTGATGATGACCGTCGTCGTCGCGCTCGCGCCCTGCGTCCTGATGGCGATGTGGAACACCGGCCGTCAGATCCACCTGGCGATCCAGGGAGGCGCCGCGGCGCTGCCCAACTGGCGCACGGACGCGATGGAGATGCTGGGACTGCCGTTCGACGCGTCCAGCCTGCTCGCCAACACGGTGCACGGCGCGCTGTACTACGTGCCGGTCCTGGTCGTGACCTTCGCCGTCGGCGGCGCCTGGGAGGGCCTGTTCGCCGTCGTCAGGCGGCACGACGTGAACGAGGGCTTTCTGGTCACCGGCATGCTCTTTCCCCTGGTGCTGCCGCCGACCATCCCGCTCTGGCAGGTCGCGATCGGCATCAGCTTCGGCGTCGTCGTCGGCAAGGAGATCTTCGGCGGCACGGGCTACAACGTGCTGAACCCGGCGCTCACGGCGCGGGTCTTCCTGTTCTTCGCCTATCCGGC
Source organism: Candidatus Multivorans sp. (assembly GCA_965203495.1). GTDB lineage: Bacteria > Acidobacteriota > Thermoanaerobaculia > Multivoradales > Multivoraceae > Multivorans. The sequence goes on along the minus strand of CBDBDB010000015.1, from coordinate 391,952 downwards.
CCAGATCTCCGGCGACGCCGTCTGGATCGCTTCCCGCACGGCGGCCGACGGCTACAGCGGCGCCACGGCGCTGGGCAGGATCGCAGTGCTGGAGGCCGTCGAGGGTTCAGGGGCGCCGCTGAACGGACTGACCGCCATCGAAGGCAAGGTCTCCTGGATGCAGGCCTTTCTCGGCGACGTTCCGGGTTCGATGGGCGAGACGTCCGCGCTGGCCTGCCTGATCGGCGCCGCCATCCTCATCGCGACCGGCATCGGCTCCTGGCGGATCATGGTCGCGGCGACGGCCGGCACGGCGGCGATCTCCCTGCTCCTCAACCTCGCGGCGTCGTCGACCAACGCGATGCTCTCGGTCCCCTTCCACTGGCACGTGGTGCTCGGCGGCTGGGCGTTCGGCATCGTCTTCATGGCCACCGATCCGGTGAGCGCCGCGCAGACGAATCGGGGACGCTGGATCTACGGCTTCCTCGTCGGCGCGCTGGCCATCCTGATCCGCACCGTGAACCCCGCCTTCCCGGAAGGCGTGATGCTCGGCATCCTGTTCATGAACCTGTTCGCGCCCCTGATCGACCACTACGTGCTGAAGGCGAACATCAAGCGCCGCCAGGCGCGCTACGCGCAGTAGACTCTCCCGGACCGGCGGAGCTCCTCATGGCAGACCGACAGGCCACCGGCTACACCCTCCTGTTCGCGACCGCGATCTGCATCGTGTGCGGAATCCTCGTGTCCTCCTTCGCGGTCAGCCTGGAGGACCTTCAGGACGAGAACGTCGCGCTCGACAAGCGGAAGCGCGTGCTGGAGGCCGTCGGTCTGCTCAGCCCCGGCGAGACGATCGACGAGGCTCAGGTCGCCGAGCGCTTCGCGCCGATCGAACCGGTCCTGATCGATCTCGCCTCGGGCGAAGCGGTGGACGGCGACGCGGCGACCTTCGACCAGCGGCGGCGCGCCCGCGATCCGGCCACCAGCAGCGAAGCGCCCGACAACCTGGCCAGGGTCAAGCGCATCCCGGATCGGGCTCTGGCGTACGAGGTGCGCGGCGACGACGGCGAGCTCGAGATGGTCGTGCTGCCGATCGAGGGTCTGGGGCTCTGGGGAACACTGTACGGCTTTCTGGCGCTCGACGCCGACACGACGACCGTGCGCGGCATCACCTACTACCAGCACAAGGAGACGCCGGGCCTGGGCGGCGAGGTGGACAACCCGCGCTGGAAGGACCGGTGGCCCGGACGCAAGGCCTTCGACGACGACGGCGAGGTTCGCCTGGCGGTGATCAAGGGCTTCGCCAACAGCGCCGAGGACGACCCCTACCGCGTCGACGGTCTTGCCGGCGCGACGATCACCAGCAACGGGGTAACGAACATGCTCGAATTCTGGCTGAGCGAGAACGGCTTCGAGCCGTACCTCGAGCGGATCCGCGCGGAGGCCCGCTGATGGCCGTCAAGAAGAGCGAAGCGGCGCTCGACCCGCTGCTCAACAACAATCCGATCGCGCTCCAGGTGCTCGGCATCTGCTCGGCGTTGGCGGTGACGACGAAGATGGAGACCTCGGTCGTGATGTGCGCGGCCGTCATCGGCGTGCTCACCCTGTCCAATCTGACGATCAGCCTGCTCAGGCATCAGATCCCGAACAGCATCCGGATCATCGTCCAGCTGACGGTCATCGCGTCCCTGGTCATCGTCACCGACCAGATTCTCAAGGCCTACGTGTTCGAGATCAGCAAGCAGCTCTCGGTGTTCGTCGGACTGATCATCACGAACTGCATCATCATGGGGCGGGCGGAAGCGTTCGCCATGCAGAACCCGCCGTCGCTGGCCATGCTCGACGGCATCGGCAACGGCATCGGCTACAGCGCGATCCTGATGGCCACGGCGTTCCTGCGCGAGCTGTTCGGTTCCGGGAAACTCTACGGCTACGCGGTGCTGCCCACGGTCTCGGAAGGCGGCTGGTATCTGCCGAACGGCCTGATGCTGCTCTCTCCGGCCGCCTTCTTCATCATCGGCGGACTGATCTGGGCGCTGCGCGTCGTCAGGCCCGCCCAGGTCGAGATGGACGGCTGAGGGAACGATGTTCGAGGAATACCTGAACCTGGCCGTGAAGGCCGTGTTCGTCGAGAACATGGCGCTGACCTTCTTCCTGGGCATGTGTTCCTTCCTGGCCGTGTCCAAGAAGGTCGAGACCGCGGTCGGTCTCGGCCTGGCGGTCATCTTCGTGCTCACCGTGACCGTGCCGGCGAACAACCTGATTCAGACCCGCCTCCTGAACGAAGGCGCCCTCGCCTGGATCAGCCCGGAGTTCGCCGACGTCGATCTGACCTTCCTGCACCTGCTCTGCTTCATCGGCACGATCGCCGCCATGGTCCAGCTGGTGGAGATGACGACCGACCGCTTCTTCCCCGCTCTGCACGCCACGCTGGGCATCTTCCTGCCCCTGATCGCGGTGAACTGCGCCATCCTGGGCGGCTCCCTGTTCATGGTCGAGCGGGACTACGGCTTCGGCGAAAGCGTCGTCTTCGGCCTGGGTTCGGGCATCGGCTGGTTCCTGGCCATCGTCGCCCTGGCGTCCATCCGCGAGCGCCTCCGGTACAGCAACGTACCGCACGGTCTGCGCGGCCTCGGCATGACCTTCGTCATCACCGGGCTGATGGCGTTCGGCTTCATGGCCTTCGGAGGCATTCAGCTGTGATCACCGTCGTCCTCGGAGTGACGATGTTAACCGTCGTCATCCTCGCCCTGGTCACGGTCCTGATGCAGGCCAGGGCCCGGCTCGTCGCCGGCGGCGAGGTGTCGATCCTGATCAACGAGGAAAAGACGCTGGCCGCGTCCACCGGCGGCACCCTGCTCGGCACCTTGGCCGAGCACCGGATCTTCATTCCCTCCGCCTGCGGCGGCCAGGGCACCTGCGGCGTCTGCACCGTCGACGTGCTGGACGGCGGCGGCGCCATGCTGCCGACCGAGAAGACGCACATCAGCCGCCGGGAGGCGCGCGGGGGCTGCCGGCTGAGTTGCCAGGTCAAGATCAAGGAGGACATGAAGATCCGCATCCCGGCCGAGGTCTTCGGCGTCAGGAAGTGGCGATGCAAGGTCCGCTCGAACGAGAACGTCGCGACCTTCATCAAGGAACTCGTTCTGGAACTGCCCGAGGGCGAGGAGGTCCCCTTCCGCGCCGGCGGCTACATCCAGATCGAGTGCCCTCCGCACGTCGTGAACTACAGCGACTTCGCGATCGAGGACGAGTACCACGACGACTGGGACCGCTTCAAGCTCTGGAATCTCGTCTCCAGAGTCGATGAGACCGTGGTCCGCGCCTATTCGATGGCGAACTACCCGGAGGAGAAGGGCGTCATCATGCTGAACGTCCGCGTGGCGACGCCGCCGCCGCGGAAGATGGATCTGCCGCCAGGGCAGATGTCCTCCTGGATCTTCGGTCTGAAGCCTGGCGACGACGTGACGATCGCCGGCCCCTTCGGCGAGTTCTTCGCCAAGGACACGGACGCCGAGATGGTGTTCGTCGGCGGCGGCGCCGGCATGGCGCCGATGCGCTCCCACATCTTCGACCTGTTCCGCCGCATCCGGACAAACCGCAAGGTGTCCTTCTGGTATGGCGCCCGCTCCTGGCGCGAAGCGTTCTACACCGATCACTTCGACCGGATCGCCGCGGAGAACCCGAACTTCACCTGGCGGCTCGCTCTCTCCGATCCGCTCGAGGAGGACAACTGGGACGGCTACACCGGCTTCATCCACCAGGTCCTCTACGACCACTACCTGAAGGACCACCCCGCCCCGGAAGACGTGGAGTACTACCTCTGCGGCCCACCGCTGATGCTCCAGGCCTGCATGAAGATGCTCGACGACCTGGGAGTCGAGCCGGAGAACATCGCCTTCGACGACTTCGGCTAGTCGTTCGGTGATGGGAAGTGCATGCGCTCGCTGCACTCCGCTCGTTCCGGTCGGGCGTCGATTGCCGCGAAGACGCCGGCCGTCGCTCGCTTCGCGCCGCCTGAAGCCCCTCCGTCCGGACCCGCGCCAGGCTGGACGACGCCGCCGTCGAAGCGGCGCCGGCAAGGAAGCTGCTGGCCAGTGCTGGCCACCCTCGCCGGCCTCGGCGGCCTGGCCGCCGGCTGTGGGCCAGCGCCGGAACACGTGGCGCTGCAGGGCCCCACGATGGGGACGCACTACCGCGTGCGCGCCATCGCGGAGGCCGGCGAGGCCGACGCCATCCGCGGCCTGGTCGAAGACCGGCTCCGCGCGGTGGACCGGGCGATGTCGACGTACCGGAAGGACTCCGAGATCTCTCGCTTCAACCAGCTTGCGGCTGGCGAGTCCTTCCTGTTCGCGGAGGAAACCTGGGCGGTTCTGGAACTCGCCTGGCGGGTGCGGGAGGAGAGCGGCGGCGCGTTCGATCCGACGGTGGGACCGCTGGTCGAAGCCTGGGGGTTCGGCGCACCGGGACGCGACGCGTCGCCGACTTCTCCGGCCGAAGACGACCTCGCCAGGCTGCGGCAGGCCGTCGGCGGAATCGATCTGTCGTTGGCCGCTCGGCGGCTGCGCAAGCTCCACGCCGCCGCGGCGCTCGATCTCTCGGGCGTTGCGAAGGGATGGGCCGTGGACCGAGTCTCCGAGGCTCTGCTTCAAGCCGGCTATCCGAACCATCTGGTCGAAGTCGGCGGCGAGGTCAGGACGACCGGCCACAGCCCGGCGGGCGACGCGTGGCGTATCGCGATCGAGCAACCGCCGCCCGGACCGACCGATTCGGACGCGGGTTCCGCCGTCGACGCGGCTGTCGCCGGGACGCCGCCGGCGCTGCATCAGGTTCTGTCGATCACGGACGGCGCACTCGCAACCTCCGGCGACTACCGGAACTACTGGGAACGCGACGGCGTGCGCTACTCCCACACGATCGACCCACGCACCGGCCGGCCGGTTGAACACTCCCTCGCCTCGGCAAGCGTGTTCCACCCAAGCTGTGCCGTCGCCGACGCCTACGCCACCGCCCTGTTGGCGCTCGGGCCGGACGAGGGACTCCGCTGGGCCGACGAGAAAGGCGTGGCGGCGCTCCTGTTGGTCTACGGCGAGTCCGGCATCGAAGAACGCCCGAGCGCGGCGTTCCGCGACCTGTTCGGACCTGGCGAACGGCTGGACGCCCGACGCCCTCCGGCTCCTCGCCGCTAGCCCGCATGTTCCACCGAGGTCCGCAGCGAGGGCGCGTAGCCGCCGCTGGCGCCGGGCCCTCGGACCGAGAGGCGGCGAAGGCGTAGCCGACGCGTCGTCGAGCCGACGCGAGGGACAAGGTCCCGCTACAGCGTGCGGATGCGCGGCCGCGACAGGGGATCGGCGAAACACGCGGGCTAGACTCGTCGGCGGGCCATGGCGATCCTGCTCCTGACCATCACCGCGATTGCCGCTTCGGTGATCCTCATGTCCGTCGGGGTCCTCCTCGGCGGCCGCTGTCTGCGCGGCTCCTGCGGCGGTCCGGACGCGCTGGGCCCCGACGGAACGCCCCTCAACTGCTCCAACTGTCCCTTGCGACGGACGCGGGAGGAACCCTGAACGCCATCGAGGGTCAGGGACGGCCGATCCAGATCACCGACCAGGGCGAAACCCAGCCGTTCTCGCGCGGTCTGCTGGCCCGAAGCCTCTACGCCGTCGGCCTGGACTTCGACCGCGCCTACCGTCGCGTCGAACAACTGCAGCGTCGGTTGGTCCGCGAGGAGATCACGAGCCTGGAGAAGCGGCGCCTGGTGGAGCGCATCGCCGAGCTTCTCGACGTCAAGGAAGGCGCCGACGTCGCCGGACGCTACCGACTCATCCGGAGCCTGCGGCGGTTGCCGAGACCGCTGATCCTCTACATCGGCGGCGCCGGCGGAACCGGCAAATCCACCCTGGCCCTGGACCTGGCGCCTCAACTCCGGATCTACCGCGTCAACGCGACGGACACCGTGCGCCAGGTGATGCGGATGGTCTTCGCGCCAGCCATCCTGCCGGCGCTCCACGTGTCGAGCTACGAAACGGCCGCGAGCGCGACGCCCGACCTCCCGGGCAGCCCTCACGGTCCGGCGCTCGCCACGTTCGAGGAACAGGCCACCAGAGTCTGCGTCGGAGTCCGGGCGGTCGTCGAACGCGCGATCGCCGAGAACCTGAGCCTGGTCGTCGAGGGCGTCCACCTGCTGCCTGGCCTGGTCCCCTTTCCCGATCTGGAGGCCGACGCCTACCAGTTCTTCCTCCTCCTCGCGACGGAGGACGAAGAGGTCCACCGCGGCCATTTCCTGGCCCGCGAGACGGTCGCCGTCAGGAGATCCCATCGACAGCTGGATCACTTCAGCGTGCTTCGCGCCCAGCAGGATCACCTGATTCGACTGGCCAGGGACGCTGGAGTGCCGGTCCTCGACACGACCAAGCGGGAACCGGCGTTGGCGGCCGCCATCGCGCTTCTCGGACAGAACATGTCCCAGCGCCTGCCATGGCTCACGCAGGCATCGGAGAAGGGGCTGGGCGAGGCGCGCCCTCCGGTCCTGCTGCTCGTGATCGACGGCCTCCCCGACCGTCCTCTTCGATCCCTCGGCGGCCGGACGCCTCTTGAGGCGGCGCGCACGCCGACTCTGGACCGCCTGGCTCGAGACGGCGCCAACGGCCTGGCGGATCCGGTGGCGCCGGGCGTCGTCCCGGACACGGCGTCGGGGAACCTCGCGCTCTTCTCCCAGTCCCCGAGGGTCATGACCCGGGGGCCGATCGAGGCGCTGGGGGCAGGACTCAAGCTGAAGGCCGGCACGATCGCCATCCGGGGCAACTTCGCCACGCTCGACGAACGCGGTTTCGTCGTGGATCGCCGTGCCGGACGCATTCGCGGCGACGCGAGGAAGCTGGCCCAGGCCATCGACCGCCTGGAGCTTCCTGCTTCGGACAGGGTCAAGGTGCGCGTCCGCGCGACCACCGAGCACCGTCTCGCGATCACGCTGCGCGGAGACGGTCTGACCTCCGCCATCGAGGGATCGGACCCCGGCGACGGGGCGCCCTCGGGCCCGCCTCTGGCGCCGCGCCCACTCGATCCGAAGGACGAGGCGGCCGAGCGGACTGCCCGCGTTCTGGCCCTGTTCGAGCAGGAGGCGCGCCTCGTCCTGAGCCGGCATGCGGTGAACGAGAGGCGGCGCCGCGTCGGCCGTCCGCCGGCGAATGCGGTACTGACGCGGGGAGTGGGTCGCGTACACCGATTGCTGCCGCTGGAGCCGGGCGGCCGACCCGTCTCCGCCGCCTGCATCGGCGGCGACCGAACCGTGATGGGGATCGCGTCGGCACTCGGCGTATCGACGATTCACCGGCCGGGGATGACCGCCAACGTCGATTCGGACCTTGCGCTCAAGTTCCGGTGCGCGTTGGAAGCGCTGGACGATCACGACCTGGTGATGGTCCATGTCAAGGGCGCCGACATCGCCGCTCACGACCGCCGACCGGACCGGAAGGTCGCCTTCCTCGAACGGGTCGACCGGGAACTGGGCGTCCTTCTCGACCGACTGGAACGCCCGACCCGGGTGGCGGTGACGGCGGACCATGCCACCCTGTCCGAGGCCGGCGTCCACGGCGCCGATCCGGTGCCGGTGCTGATCCGAGGCGACGGCATTCGGCCCGATTCCGTCACCAGCTTCGGCGAACGGGCGGCCGGCGCGGGCCGGCTCAGCCGGTTTCCGCTGCAGCTCCTGATCGAGCGGGCGTTCGAGCGCTACGGCGACACGGAGACCTGAGCGGGAGAATCTGGATGGGGAAGAAGATCGAGCGCCGGGTGCAGCGCCGCGCCGACCTGCCGGGCGGCCGCGGGTTCGCCTGCGTCGCGCTTGACCGACCATCCGATCCGGTGAACGTCGGCCACGCGCTGCGCGCCGCGCTCTGCTTCCAGGCCCGCATGATCATCCTGGGCCGGGCCTCCGAAGACATCGACATCCGCCGGCTGCCCACCGACCCGACCAGGGCCTACCGGCACGTTCCCGTGATCGAGGTCGACGACCTGCTGGAGGCGACCCCTCGCGACGCGGACCTGGTCGCCGTGGAGATCGTCTCGGAAGCGGTTCCGCTTCCCGACTTCGCCCATCCGGAGCGAGCCTGCTACGTGTTCGGGCCGGAGAGCGGCTCGATCTCCAGCGGCATACTGGCTCGCTGCGGCCGCCATGTGTCCGTGCCGACCGCGGTATCGCTCAACCTGGGGATGACGGTCGGCGTCGTGCTCTACGATCGCCTGGCCGACCGCTGGCGCAGGGCCGCGCGGAACGACGCCGGCCGGGACCGACCGGCCTGAGTCAACCGGAACGAGGGGACGGCCGCGAGCGTTCCGCGAACAGGGACAGGAGAGGCAGACCCAGGCGCTGCCGGACCAGCCTGCGGACCATGCGCCGTCGGAGATCCGTCAGTCGTTCCGCGTCGACGCGGCCGGCCATCTTCCCGAGCGCGGCCTCGGCCTCGGTCGCGACCTCTTCCCGGTCACGCCGCGGCAGAAGCTCGAAGGCGCGTTCCACGAGTTCGCGGTCCAGGCCGACCAGGCGATCCTCGACGACCGACGCCGGACCCCGCAGCTCCAGCAGCCGGCGCCGCCAGCTCTCGCCATCAACCGCGGCGGGCGGAATCGCGTCCGCCAGAGACTGAAGCCGGGCCTGCACGTCGATGGCGGCGGGCCTGGGCTGCCGCACCGAACCTCCCCCGAGTTCCCGGACCTCCGCCCACGCCTTCTCCACCGCCGGCCGGCAGTAGCGCAGGCTGCTCACCCTCCTCCGCGGCGCCCCCGGAGACTCCGCCTGCCGCGCGGCGCGCCGCTCGAAGACCAGACGGATGCTCTCCAGAACGAGAGGCAAGGGCACGCCGTTCCGATGCCAACGGTCCGCCAGGCGCCAGTCGGCCGGACTCAGAAGCAGCGGGGCGCCCCGCAACCGGATGAACTCCTCCTCGATCTTCTCGAAGTACTCCCGGCCGTCAAGTTCGGAGACCACGCCGATCGTCAGGCCTCGATGACCTCGCCCGAGGCGATCATGCGAAGACCCGAGGCGGTCCGAAGTCGAAACCGTCCGCCGCTGTCGAAACCGGCGAACCGTCCCGCGAGCGTCTCGCCGCCGACGCGGCAACTCACTTCGTCGCCTTCGCGGTGAACCGTGCAGCCACGGTAGGCATCCAGCGTGTAGTCCAGGTCGCCGCAACGACGCAACTCCCGTTCCAGGGATCTGGCGAGGCCTTCGACCGCGACCCCGCGCGACGGCGGCGGCGCCGTCTCCAGCGCGAGCGATGTCGACACCGGCGTTGGCAGTTCGCTGCCGACGCCGCAGTCGTAGTTCACGCCGAAACCGATCACGGCGACCGTTTCGCCCTGACTGCCGGCGACGGTCTCGATCAGGATGCCGGCGATCTTCCGACCGCCGACCAGCACGTCGTTGGGCCACTTCAGGAGAGCTTCGCCATCAATCAGCGCCGCCACGGCTCGACAGACGCCGACTCCGACCAGCAGCGGCAAGGTCCCCAGCTGGTCCTCCAGAGATCCCCGGCCAACCGGCAGCGGTTGCAACCAGGTGCAGTAGAGGCCGCGGCCGGCCGGACTGACCCAGGAACGTCCCTGGCGTCCCCTGCCCGCGGTCTGCTCGACCGCGGCCACGAACGCCGGCCGCGGTGTCGCCGCTTCCTCGAAGAACCGATCGATCAACCCCTTGACGAACCGGTTCGTCGAGTCGACCGTGTCCATCAGCACGACGTTCTCGGGCAGGCGGCCGGACCGGGAGCGGAGCTCGCGCGCGAGCCGCTCGAAGTCTCGGCTGGGATTCCCCGTCATCGGCGGCGAAGCCTACCTTCGTCCAGCGCCTCCAACACGCGGATCCGGCGTTCATCGAGTTCGGCAAGCCGGCCGCGGGCGCCTTCCACGACCCGCGCCGGCGCCTTCTCCAGGAAACCGGCATCCGACAGGCGGGCGCGCGCTCCCGCGATCCCGGCGTCCAGACGGTCGAGTTCGCTGAGGAGCTTCTCCCGTTCGGCCTCGCTCATCGGCGCCGCCTCGACCTCGAACGCCAGGTTCAGTCCACCGGCCCGCGAGCGAGAGGCGGAAGCCGCGCCGGTCCCCGCGCCGACCCCGGAGAGGCGGGCGGCCGCCTTCAGGAGATCCGCCTGCTCGGCGACGAAGTCGGTCAGGTCGGAGTCGCCGCCTTCGACGACGAGAGACATCTCCTCCGCCGCCCCGAGGTTCCGCTCCTTCCTCAGGCTTCTGGCCGCCTGGACGACGGCGATCAGCGCGTCCATGCCTCGCTCGGCCTCCCGATCCTCGAGTTCCGGGCTCGCAAGCGGGTAGGCCTGGACCGCGATGCTGCAAGGCGACGGCATGGCCGCCATCGGCTCCCGCGGCAGACGCTGCCAGAGTTCCTCCGTCAGGTGAGGCATGACCGGATGCAGGAGCCGCAAGCTCGCATCCAGAACGAACAGCAGCGTCTCGGCCACGCGCGGCCGGAAGGCGGAGCCCGAGAGGGCGGGCTTCGCCAACTCGATGTACCAGTCGCAGAGTTCGTGCCAGAAGAAGTGGTAGAGCGCGTTGCACGCCCGATCGAAACGAAACTCCTCGAGTTCGTCGTTCACCGTGGCGGCGGTGTCCGACAGCCGCGACAGGATCCACCGCTCCGGCGCCGCCAACCCTTCGCGCTCGAGTCCCGCGGCGGACGCGGGCGTCACCACGTCCGCGGTGCGCGCAAGGGCGAACCGAACGGCGTTCCAGATCTTGTTGCCGAAGGCGCGATAGCCGGCCATCCGGTCGAGGTCGAGCGGAACGTCGCGGCCCGGCACGTCGAGAACCGCGAGGGTGAAGCGCATCGCATCGGCTCCGTACTCCTCGACCAGGTCCATCGGATCGACCGTGTTTCCCCTGGTCTTCGACATCTTCTCGCCGTCGGCGTCCCGAACCAGTCCGGTCAGATGGACGGCCCGGAAAGGCACGTCGCCGTAGAGGCGCTGCGACAGCATGACCATGCGCGCCACCCAGAAGAACAGGATGTCGAAGCCCGTGATCAGGACGTCGGTCGGGTACCAGGTGCGAAGGTCGACCGCCTTCTCGTCCGGCCAGCCCAACGTCGAGATCGGCCACAGGCCGGACGAGAACCAGGTGTCCAGCACGTCCGGGTCGCGGGTCAGTTCGGCGGTGCCCGCCTGTTCCTCGGCCGCGCCTCGATCCATCGCGACGTAGCAGGCGCCGTCCGCGTCGTACCAGGCCGGAATGCGGTGCCCCCACCAGAGCTGACGCGAGATGACCCACGGCCGGATGTTCCCGAGCCAGTGCGCCCACGTCCGGTCCCAGGACGATGGGATCAGGCGAATGCGGCCGCTCTCGACGGCCGCGAGAGCTTCCCGAGCCATGCCGGAGACGTCGGCGAACCACTGCGGCGACAGCATCGGTTCGATCGGTTCTCCGCTCCGCTGGGAGTGGCCCACGCCGTGGACGTGGGGTTCCACCTTGACCAACCGGCCCTCGGCCTCCAGCCGTTCGACCACGCGGCGCCGAGCCTCGAAGCGATCCAGCCCCTGGAAGTCGGGGCCGGCCTCGGCGGTCATCCGGCCGTCGAAGCCGATCACGCGCAGGCCCGGGAGGTCGTGACGGCGGCCGATCTCGTAGTCGTTCGGATCGTGGCAGGGCGTGACCTTGACGAGCCCGGTGCCGAAGGCCGGATCGACGTGTTCGTCGGCGACCAGCCTCAGACGCCGGCCGAGGATGGGCAGCCTGGCCGCGCGGCCGGCCAGGCGGCGGTAGCGCTCGTCCTCCGGATGGAAGGCGACGGCGGCGTCCCCGAGCATCGTCTCCGGCCGGGTGGTGGCCACGACCAGCGGCGCCTCGGTCGCCGCGCTTCCGGGGAGGGGCGCCAGGTCGTAGGCGAGGTGGTACAGCCGGCCGCGAACCTCGCGGTTCTCCACTTCGAGGTCGGAGACCGCCGTCTGCAGCGCCGGCGACCAGTTGACCATGTACTCGCCGCGGTAGATCACCCCCTCTTCGTGGAGGCGAACGAAGGCGGTGCGCACCGCGCGCGCCAAGCCGTCATCAAGCGTGAACCGCTCGCGCGACCAGTCGCAGGAAGCACCCAGGCGCCGCAACTGGCCGCGGATGTTCGCGTGGCACTGCCGCTTCCACCGCCAGACCCGTTCGACGAACTTCTCCCTGCCGAGCTCGATCCGGCTCGAACCCTGCTCTTCCAGGCGCCGCTCGACCATGAGCTGGGTCGCGATGCCGGCGTGATCCGTCCCGGGCAGCCACAGCGCGTTGTCGCCGCGCATGCGCCGCCAGCGAGTGATCAGATCCTGCAAGGTGCTCTGCAGGGCGTGCCCCATGTGCAGCTTGCCGGTCACGTTCGGCGGCGGGATCAGGATGCAGTACGGATTCGGCCCCTTGCCTTCCGGATCGACCGAACAGCGGTACAGGTCCTGTTCGTCCCACCAGGCCTGCCACTTGCCTTCGTAGGAGGCAGGTTCGAAGCGCTTCTCCATCGCTGGACTTGGCGGCCGCGCGCTGGCGGAGGATCCGCGAGGCTCCATCAACGGCCGCGGCCGCCGGCCGCGGCCGGCGGCGCCAGTCGACGATTCAGGTACTCGACGATCGCCGCCGTGCTCGAGCCTGGCGGGAAGATCTCGTCCACGCCGCCCGCCTTGAGCCCCGCGACGTCCGCGGCGGGAACGATGCCCCCGGCGAACACCAGCACGTCGTCCGCCCCGGCGACGCGCAGACCCTCCACGACCTCCGGCAGCAGGGTGTTGTGGGCCCCGGAGAGGATGGACAGGCCGACGGCCCGCACGTCCTCCTGCACGGCCGCGGTCACGATCTGTCCGGGCGTCTTGCGCAGACCGGTGTAGATCACCTCGAATCCCGCGTCGCGCAGGGCCCGCGCAACCACCTTGGCGCCCCGGTCGTGGCCGTCCAGACCGGGCTTGGCGACCAGAATCCGGTGCGGCGCCGCGGCGCCGGGACGCTCGGCGATCAAGACGTCCCTTCCCGACGGAGCCCGTACTGTTCCATCTTCCTGTACAGGTTGCTCCTGGGCGTCCCGATCGCCCTGGCCGCGCGGGTCACGTTCCAGCCGTGCTCCTCGAGTTTCTTCGCCAGGTACATGCGTTCCGATCTCTCCCTGAACTCCCGCAGGGTGGGAAGGTCGAGAATAGCCTCCGAGAGGTCGCCGCGCACGGCGCCCGCCAGCCCGAGGATGGCCGCGCGGTCGATCCTGTCGCCGGGGCTCAGGATCAGCAAGCGCTCGAGCAGGTTCTTCAGTTCCCGGACGTTGCCGCGCCACGGCATCGCCCGCAACTGGCGAATCGCGTCCGCGGTCAGGCTCTTCCCGCGATAGTTGTTCTCGCTCGCGAAGCGCTCGACGAAGTGCTCCACCAGCAGAGGAAGATCCTCGAGGCGCTCGCGCAGCGGCGGCGCGTGCACCGGAACGACGTTCAGACGGTAGAAGAGATCCTCGCGGAAACGTCCGGCCTCGATCTCCTTCGGAAGATCGCGATGGGTCGCGGCCACGACACGGACATCCACCGTCGTCGCCACCCTGGCGCCGACCGGCTCGATCTCGCCGCTCTGGAGAGCGCGCAGCACCTTGGCCTGGGTGCGGGCCGACATGTCCCCCACTTCGTCCAGGAAGATCGTGCCGCCGTCCGCGGCCGTGAACTTCCCGACCTGCCGGCGCACGGCCCCGGTAAAGGCGCCCCGCTCATGACCGAAGAGTTCGGACTCGATCAACTCGTCCGGGATGGCGGCGCAATTGACCTGGACCAGCGGCATCTCGCTGCGCTGACTGCCGGCGTGAACGGCGCGAGCCACGAGTTCCTTGCCCGTTCCGCTTTCGCCGGTGATCAGCACGGTTGCCGGAGTCGGCGCGGCGCGCTCGATCGTGGCCCTGAGCCCCCGCATGACGGAAGACTCCCCGACCAGTTCCGAGGGCGGCCGTCTGAGTTCCCGGTTCTCGACCCGAAGCCGTTGCCGTTCGACGGCGTTGCGCAGAGCCAGAAGCACCCGGTCGCGCTCCAGCGGCTTCTCCAGAAAGTCGTATGCCCCAAGCCGCGTCGCCTCGACGGCCGCGGCGATGTCGCCGTGTCCGCTGATCATGACGACCGGCATCTCGTGTCCCCGCTGCCGCAAGCCGGCCAGGGTCGCCAGCCCGTCCATTTCGGGCATCTTGATGTCGAGCAGGACGGCGGCCGGAGGCCTGGTCGCCACGCGCGTCAGCGCTTCCCGGCCGTGCGACGCCTCGTCGACCCGGTACTTCTCGAACTCCAGGATCATCCGGAGCGACGACCGAATCGACTCCTCGTCGTCGACCACGAGGACTCGCGGTCCTGGCGGCCGCGTCAAGGGCGATCTCTCCGCGGGAACGTCAGGGTACTTCGATCACCGAGAAGAACCGCTGGCCGCCCGGGGCGAGCGCTTCGACGCGCACGAGATCCCCGGCCTCGAGGTCGGCCGTCGCCTCCCCCAGATCGCCCAGGTTCTCGATCGCGGCATCGTTGACGCCAACGATCACGAACCCTCCCCGAAACCCCTCTTCCGCGAACACGCTGCGCGGAGAGACTCCCGACACGAAGACGCCGCGCTGCCGGCGGTCCAGCTGCGCCCGCTCGCGCAGGGGCGCAGTCAACGGTCGAAGTTCCAGTCCGAGCCAGTCCATGCTCTCCGCGCGAGGCGGCGCCGTCGGCGTCGGCTCCTCGTCCTCCTCCGCGACGAGGGACGGACGTTCCTCGAGATGGACGTCGACCTCGATCCGTTCCGCATCGCGCAGCACCCTGAGGCGAACCTCCGCCCCCGGCGGGAACGACGCGACGTAGTCGATGAGGTCGCGGGTGTTCACGACGTCGTGGTCGTTCACGCCAAGGATGACGTCGCCGGCCTCGACGCCCGCCTTCTCGGCCGGCGTGCCCTCGACGACGTCCTGCACCTGGGCGCCGTGGGGCTCGTCGAGCCCGTAGTACCGGGCCTCCCGATGGCTCAGATTGCGAATGGAAACACCCAGGTAGCCGCGCCTGACGCGGCCCTCGTCGCGCAACTGCGGCAGCACGCCGCGGAGGACGTCGACCGGCACCGCGAAGCCGATGTTCTCGGCGAACGCCTTGCCGGTCGCGATCCCGACCACCTCCCCGGCCGTGTTGACCAGAGGCCCGCCGGAGTTGCCCAGGTTGATCGCCGCATCGGTCTGGATGTAGTTCGCGAAGTCCGCGCGGTTGTTCTCGATCGGAATCGATCGGCCCTTGGCGCTGACCACGCCGACGGTCACCGACGCCTCGAAGTTCAGAGGACTGCCGATCGCCATCACCCAGTCGCCTACCCGAAGCGCGTCCGAGTCGCCGAGAGGCAGGTGCGGAAGCTGGTCACCGGCGTCGATCTTGAGCAACGCCAGATCCGTCTCCCGGTCACGACCTCTCACCTCGGCGGGATACTCGCGGCCATTCATGCCGACCTGGATCCTCTCCGCCCGCTCGACCACGTGGTCGTTCGTCACGACCCAGCCGTCCGCGGAAATCAGGAACCCGCTCCCCGCGCCGGGAAAGCGCTGCTCCTCGTCCTGTTCCGGCGGCCGCGGACCGCGCCGGAAGAAGTCGGGCAGGCCCCGGAACTCCGGCGCTTCCTCGATCCGCACGACTTCGACCGTGACCACCGACGGCAGAACCGCCTCGGCCAGATCGGCGAAACTCGCGATGGCGGTTCGCGCGTGTCGCTCCACCCGCCCCGCCTGCTCGTCCCGCGCGTCCTTCTCCGTCGCCGCGGCGAGCCGGGAGGTCTCCTCGGCCTGCGTCGGCGTCGTCAGGTTCAACCCGCCGGCGACGATCATGCCGAACGCCAGCGCGCCGACGACCAGCAAGGCGGTCAAGAGCATCTGCTTCTTCGTGTTCATCGTTCGCAGGGTTCCCGTCGAGAGCGGCCAGCCGCGAGGCGGCCAGAAATGGATGAGGCGGCGACGCGCCGCAACGTCAGGAGCATACAACCGAGACACGCGGCAGGCCGTCGCCGCGGCCTTCGGAGATGGAAACGCTCCGCCAACGGATTTCGTTCCCGCCGGCGGCGCCCTCGACCACCGTCTCACGCCGGACCCTCGCCGGACGATCTCCGCTTGCCGGGCCAGGTCGGGGGTTGTATAGTCCCTCCTCGACCGTCGGCGCTTGACCTCGGCCTCCGGACGCCTCCGGGAACGAGGGCAGACACCTCCGAAGCGGGGACGGTTTCGCGGTCCGTGGAGCGCGAACCGGTCCGATGCCGGCAGTCGGCCGCTGAGAGTGGGTGCTTCGGCCCGCTCTCTTTTTGTTCTGAGCGATCGATGATCTTCCAGCAGCGAGAACCGGCGTCCCGTACCGCATGACCTTCTCCGAGCCTGTCCGCGAGCTCCCCTCGGCGCGGCTGCCGCCACCGTTCGGGCCGCCGCGGAGGCCGCAACGCAACGTGGGCAATCCACTCGACACCGACCTTCTCCGCCGGCTCGAGCGGCTGGCGACCTCCCATGCCTGCGAGCTTCTGGAGGCGGAGTTTCGGGGCGACCGCCTCCGCCTGGAGATCGACCATCCGGAGGGCGTCACCCACGATCTCTGCGCCGACATCTCCAGGGAAGCGTCCGCGCTGCTCGACGCCGAGGACTTCGGGCCCGCTTCCGGCTACCTGCTGGAGGTCAGTTCTCCGGGCCTCGACCGGAAGCTCCGGTCCACTCGGGACTACGAGCGCTTTGCCGGCCGTCGCGTCCGGGCGACCTGGATCGCCCCCGGCACGACCCGTCGACGCACAGTGCGCGGACAGCTCCTGGGCCTGAGCCCGCATGCCCCGGGCGTCGCCCTCGTGCTCGAGGACGACAGCGGCGAAACACTGCGCCTTGCGATCGACAGCATCCACCAGGCCAGGCTTCTGGTCGAACTCTGACGACGGAGATTCCGACGATGGCTCTGTCCCACACTACCGACGTGAACATCAACGAGGTTCTCAAGCAGGTCGCGCACGAGAAGGACATCGACCTGGACAAGTGGATCGGCGCCCTGGAGGACGCGGTGGCGTCGGCGGCCAGGAAGCAGCACCACATCAAGGAGCCGGTCCGTTCCTACATGGATCGCGAGACCGGTCAGTTCAGCGCCTTCCTCTACCGCCAGGTGGTCGAAGAAGTCGAGGATCCCTGCGCGGAGTGGACCCTCGAAGAGGCCCGGGAGCACAAGGAGGACGCCGAGTTGGGCGAGGAGATCGAGATTCCGATCTCGACGGAGGGACTCGGCCGGATCGCGGCCCAGTCGGCCAAGCAGGTGCTCTACCAGCGGATTCGCGAAGCGGAGCGCGAGAAGATCTTCGACGAGTTCGAACACCGGGTGGGCGAAGTCGTCAACGGCACCGTGCGGCGGTTCGAGCGCGGAGACATCATCGTCGACCTCGGCCGGACCGAGGCGATCGTTCCCCGGAACGAACAGTCGCGTCACGAGCGCTACAGCCAGGGCGAGCGCATTCGCGGCGTGATCGTGGAAGTCCACAAGCAGCCCAAGGGACCGCAGGTCGTCATGTCGCGCACCGACCCCCGCCTCCTGGTCAAGCTGTTCGAGATGGAGGTGCCGGAGATCTACGACGGCACGGTGGTCATCAAGACCGCGGTGCGCGCTCCCGGCGAGCGCGCGAAGGTGGCGGTGCTCAGTCGGGAACGGGACGTCGACCCGGTCGGCGCCTGCGTCGGCATGAAAGGTTCCCGCGTGCAGTCCATCATCCGGGAGCTCCGAGGCGAGAAGATCGACATCATCGAGTACTCGGAAGACCAGGTGACGTTCGCGCAGAGCGCACTCGCGCCGGCCCGGATCACTCGGGTGTCCGTGACTCACGAAGGGGCCACGCCGCACCTCGACGTGATCGTCGAGGACGAGCAACTCTCCCTGGCGATCGGCAAGCGGGGCCAGAACGTGCGTCTCGCCAGCGAGCTGATCGGAGCGCGGATCGACATCAAGAGCGAGACCGACGTCAAGGACGAGGTTGCGGACGCCCTGGCCAGGATGCTGGACGTCGACGTCGGCGGAGACAAGCTCGACCTGACGGAGATTTCCGGTGTCGACGAGGACCTGGCCGCCGCGCTCGAGGGGGCCGGCTTCGGCGAGCTCGAGGCCCTGCGGACCGCCGACGCGAAGGCCCTCGAGATGGTGCCCGGAGTCGATGAAGGAGTGGCCGCTTCGATCGTCGAGTGGGCCGCCGCCCAGGACCCGCTCGGGCACGCCGCGGCATCGGCCGGCGACGGCCCCGCGATGGACGACGACGACTTCATGGCGGCGCTGACCCGCGCGTTCGAGGAAGAGTCCGGCGCCGCCGCGAAGGAAGCCGAGCAGGACCCGCCGGCGATCGACGCCGAGGCGGAGAACGGCGGAACCCAGGGGATCGCCGGATCGGGGCGAGCGGGTCGGTAGGAAACCGGGGAGACCGAGGACTTCATGGGCAAAATCCGGCTGCAGGACCTGGCCAAGCGGATGAAGGTGGCCGAACAGGACTTGCTGTTCAAGTTCCGTTCGATCGGCGTGCGCGTCGAGGGAGACGACGCGATGATCGACACGGACATCATCAAGGCCCTGCTGGAGGGCAAGAAGATCGCCGGCCCGCAGCGCGAGGTCATTCTCCGCGACCGCGCGGCGCCGCCGGCGGCGCCGCGGCGGCGTCCCATCTCGAGCCTCCGGCCGCCCGCCGGACCGATGCGGCCGAACCGCCGTCGTTCGATCGTCCACAAGCAGACGATTCGCACCCTGACGCCGGCCGAGCCGAAGCCGAAACCGCCAACTCCCGAGGAAGTCGCGGCGAAGGAGATCGCCGCCGAGGAAGCCGCCGCGGCGACGCGGCCGCCCGTGCAGCCTGCCGAGCCGCCCCCAGCGGCGCCGGCCGGACCTCCGAAGACCGAACCCGCCCCGACGCCGGCGGCAGAGACCGCGCAAGCGCCGCCAGCCGAGGAAACGCCGCCGGCGATCGACGTCCGCGCACAGCCGGCCGCCGCGGCGGCTCAGGTCGACCTGCGCACTCGCCGCGAGCGCCAGGAAGACCGACGGAAAGCGGGAGAACTCGCGGACGAGGACGCCGGCGAACGGGGCGCCATCACGATCTCGGAGGGGCTGCAGGTCCGCGACCTGGCCGAGAAGATGGGAGTCAAGGCGAAGGACCTGCTGAAGATGCTGTTCGACCGGGGCCTGATGGCGACGGTGAACCATCTGCTGGAGCCGGATCTCGCGGTGGAACTGGCGGAACGGATGGGCTTCAAGGCCCTGATCGTCTCCTTAGAGGAGGAGATCCAGCTCGAGCAGGAAGAGGAACTGGAGGCAAGCCGCGCCGAGGCCGAGGCCGATGGGCCGACCCGCGTCGAACGTCCTCCGATCGTCACGATCATGGGCCACGTCGATCACGGCAAGACCTCGCTGCTCGACGCGATCCGGAAGTCCCGGCTCACCGAAGGCGAGTTCGGCGGCATCACCCAGCACATCGCGGCCTACCAGGTCGCGCACGACGGCGGCCGCATCACGTTCCTGGATACGCCCGGGCACGAGGCGTTCACCCAGCTCCGAGCGCGCGGAGCGCGGGTCACCGACATCGTCGTCCTCGTCGTCGCCGCGGACGACGGCGTGATGCCGCAGACGCTCGAGGCGCTCGACCACGCTCGCGCCGCGGCCGTGCCGATCCTGGTCGCCATCAACAAGATCGACCGGCCGAACGCCAACGTCGACCGGGTCAAACAGCAGCTGGCGGAGCGTGACCTGCTGACGGAGGACTGGGGCGGCGACGTGGTCGCCGTGCCCGTTTCCGCCGTCAAGGGCGACGGGATCGGCGATCTGCTCGAGATGATCAATCTCACCGCGGAGGTCGCCGAACTCCGCTCCAGCCCGGCCCTGCAGGGTCAGGGCGTAGTGATCGAGGCGAGCAAGCAGACCGGACGCGGCTCGGTCGCGACCGTTCTCGTCCAGGACGGCACTCTGCGCGTCGGCGACGTCTTCGTCTGCGGCTCGACCTGGGGTCGCGTCCGGTCGCTGATGAACGATCTGGGAAAGCGCGTGACGGACGCGCCTCCATCCACGCCGGTGGAGGTTTCGGGATTCAACGAGCTGCCGGAGGCCGGCGACCCGTTCCAGGCGACGTCCCAGGAAGCCCGCGCGCGGTCCATCGCCGACTTTCGCCGCGAGGAGAAGCGCCGGATGGACCTGGCCCCGACCACCGGCGGCGTCTCTCTGGAGAGTCTGTTCGCGAGCCTGAAGGACGGCGAAGTCAAGGAGCTGCCCGTCATCCTGAAGGCGGACGTCCAGGGTTCGGTCGAGGTGCTGCGCGAGACCCTGCAGAAGCTCTCCACCGAGAAGGTCAAGGTGCGGGTGATCCGCGCCGCCGTCGGCGCCGTGACCAGCCAGGACGTCCTGCTGGCCTCCGCCGCCGGCGCGATCATCTACGGCTTCAACGTTCGACCGGAACGCAACGCCGCGGACCTGGCCGCCAAGGAAGAGGTCGACGTCCGGCTGCACACGGTCATCTACGAACTGACGGACGAGTTGATCGCGGCGATGACCGGGCTGCTCGAGCCGACCTACCGGGAAGTGTCCCGCGGCCGCGCCGAGGTGCGCGAGCTGTTCAAGGTGCCGAAGGTCGGCATGGTCGCCGGTTGCCACGTCATCGCCGGCGTCATCTCGCGCAACGCCCGGATCCGACTGGTCCGGGACAGCGTCGTCGTCCACGAGGGTCGGGTCGGCTCGCTGCGCCGCTTCAAGAACGACACGACGGAAGTGCGCAGCGGCTTCGACTGCGGCATCGGCATCGACCGCTTCCAGGACGTCAAACCGGGCGATCTGATCGAGGCGTTCGACCACGAAGCCGTCGAGCCGACGCTCTGACTCCGGTGGCATCCGTATCCCAGGCCCGCGCGCGCGACCTGCTGCGCCGGGAGCTGACGGACATTCTGCGGCGCGAGGTCCAGGACCCCCGAGCGGAGCTCGCGAGCATCGCCGATGTCGCCCTCAGCGCCGACCGGGCTCATGCGCGGGTCCGGCTCTCCGTGCTCGGCGACGACCCGGAGCGTCAGGCGGCGATCCAGGCGATCCGGCGGGCGTCCGGATTCATCCGCGGCCGGCTCGGCCGTCGCCTGCGCCTGCGGCGAACCCCGGAACTTCGCTTCGAGCTCTATCGCGGCGCCGAACACGCCGAACGGATCGACCGACTCCTGAGCGACCAGTGACCTCCCCGGGCGGCTCGGCCGCCGTGCCCTCCGACCTGCTGGCGGCGTTCCGCTCCGGCGGACGTTTCCTGCTCTCGAGCCACACCCACCCGGACGGCGACGCGATCGGCTCCGAGGCGGCGCTCGCCCGCCTGCTGCGCGCGTCGGGCCGCGCAGCCACGATCTGGAACGCGGATCCGGCCCCGGACGCCTGTTCCGGAGTCGCCGCGAACCTGTCGATTCACGTCGGTCGAACGCCGCCGACCGGCTTCCCGGACGAGTTCGACTTCGTCGTGCCGCTGGAGTGCCCGCGGCTCGACCGCACCGGACTGGAAGACGCCCTGCGCCTCCTGCCGATCCTGAACATCGACCACCACCTGGGCAACCAGCTCTACGGCCAGGCCAACTGGGTCGATACCGAAGCGCCGGCGGTGGCCGAAATGGTTCTGCGCCTGGCGCGGGCGCTCGATTTCGAGATCGACGAAGCGACCGCGACGGCCCTCTATCTCGGTCTGTCGACGGACACCGGCAGCTTCCGATTCTCGAACGCGACGCCCCGCGCCTTCGAGGCGGCGGCCGATCTGGTGCGCCGCGGCGCGCGGCCCGAGCGGGTCGCGGCCTGGGTGTACGAGTCGCGGTCCCCGGGAGCGCTGCGGCTGCTGGCCGAAATGCTCGGCACGCTGGAACTCCACGGCGAGGAGCGGATCGCCAGCGTGCGACTCGAGCGGTCGATGTTCGAACGCGCCGGCGCCTGTTCGACGGACGCCGAGGGCCTGATCGATCATCCGCGCTCGATCCGGGATGTCGAAGCCACGGTGCTCTTCCGCGAACGACCGGAAGGCGACGTCAAGGTGTCGCTCAGGAGCCGCGGCCGGGTCGACGTGGGTGCCATCGCGGCCCGCCGGGGCGGCGGCGGCCACCGCAACGCCGCCGGCTGCCTGGTCGAGGGCCGGGAAGACGAGCCGGCCGTCATCGCGGAACTCGCCGCCGCCGTGGAGGCGGCGCGGTGACCTCCGACGGCGAACGCGACGGTCTGCTCCTCGTCGACAAGCGGCCCGGAGGCACGTCCCATGACGTCGTCCGCATGGCGCGGCGGGCGCTCGGGGAGCGAAAGATCGGGCACTGCGGGACGCTCGACCCCAACGCCACCGGACTGCTCCTCCTGACCGTCGGCCGCGGCACGCGGCTCACCCGCTTTCTGATCCAAGCGCCGAAAGTCTATGAGGGCGAGATCCAGCTCGGCACGGCCACGGATACCTACGACGCCGCCGGCAACGTCACGTTCGAGGGCTCGACCGCCGACCTGACGGCGGAACTTGTCGCCGGTGCGATGAGAGAGTTCGAGGGGTCGCAACACCAGTTGCCGCCGCCCTACTCCGCCAAGAAGATCGGCGGTCGGAAGTACTACGAACTCGCGCGCCGGGGCGAGGACTTCGAGCGCCAGGGCAAGGATGTGGAGATCTACGAGTTCGCGGCTTGCGGCGCGTTCGGCGACCCCGGCGCCGACCGGGTCGCGTTCCGACTGAGCTGCTCCACCGGCGCCTACGCACGGTCGCTGGCCCACGATGTCGGCGAACGCCTCGGCTGCGGCGGCCACCTGGCCACGCTCCGGCGGCGCCGGATCGGCTCGTTCGACGTCCGTCAGGCAGTGGACTCGGAGCGGCTCGAGGACGCCGCCCGCGGCGCCGAACCGCTGGACGTGACGGAACTCGGCGCCGCCTGGGTGCCGTTCGACGAGATCCCGCTGCCCTTTCCCCGTGCCGCGATGGACCCCGCCCAGGAGCGGCGCGTCGTCCACGGCCAGACGGTGCTGGCGCCGGACGTCGAAGCCGGCGAGGGCGACTGGGTCCAGCTCACGGACGGCCGCGGCCGGTTCCTCGCGGTGGCGATCGTGTCCGAGCGGATCGGCGACCGGGGTCTGACGGTAGTGCAGCCGAAGATCGTCTTCCGCTAGCGGCGCCGTGCTACACTCCGCGCCGCGAAAGAACCCGGGAACGATGAAGGAACCGCAAGACGGCGAGACGAGAAGGAAACCAGCAGAACGGAACAAGCAGAGCCAGCGAGGAATCAGAGCGTGCCACAGACAACCGATGCGAAGGACCGGATCATCCGCGACTTCCGTCTCCACGAGACGGATACGGGTTCCCCCGAGGTCCAGGTCGCGCTGCTGACGAATCGCATCAACGAGCTCACCGAGCACTTCAAGGTCCACAAGCAAGACCATCACGGCCGACGCGGCTGTTGAAGCTGGTCGGACGCCGGCGGCGGCTGCTCGGCTACCTGCGCGACCAGAGCTTCGACCGCTACCGGACGACGATCGAGCGCCTCGGCCTCCGCAGGTAGTCCCTGCGACGGACGCGGAGTCCCGACCGGCTCCCCAATCCGGAGAACGACCGGCCTGGCCGCCCATCCGGCGGAGCGGACGCCGCGTGCGTTTCACGCGCGAGCCCCGCGAACGAACCCGCCGGCAGAAGACCGACGACGCAAACACCAAGGAAGGAACATCAGACAACACCATGAAATTCACCAAGGACATTCCGATCGGGAACGGCGCCATGACTCTCGAGTCGGGGCGCCTGGCCAGACAGGCGAACGGTTCCTGCACCGTGCAGCTCGGCGAGACGATCGTGCTGACCACCGCCTGCATGGCGACCGACGGCACGCCCCGCGGCTTCCTGCCCCTCACCGTCGACTATCGCGAGTACACCTCCGCGGCAGGCCGGATTCCGGGCGGCTTCTTCAAGCGCGAGGGACGGCCCTCCGAGAAGGAGATCATCACCTGCCGCCTGACCGACCGGCCCCTGCGGCCGCTGTTCCCGCCGGGCTACTTCCACGAGACCCAGATCATCAGTCTCGTGCTGTCGGCCGACCAGGAGAACGACCCCGACATCCTCGCCATCAACGGCGCATCGACGGCTCTCGTGCTCTCGGACATCCCCTTCTACCACCCGGTCGGAGCGGTCCGGGTCGGCCTGATCGACGACGAAGTCGTGTTCAACCCGACCGGCGCCGAGCGCGACGTCTCCGACCTGGACCTGATCGTCGTGGGTACCGAGGACGCGGTGACGATGGTCGAGGCCGGCGCGAACCAGCTCGACGAGAGCGTCGTGCTCGACTGCATCTTTGCCGGACATCGGGAACTTCAGAAGATCGTGCGCGCGCAGCGGGAGCTGTTCCGCGAAATGAACCTGGACAAGCCCGAGTGGCAGGCCCCCGAGGCCTTTGCCCCCGAGTTCCGGGCCGAAGTCGAGAACGCCATCTGGGACGACTTCACGGCCGCCCTGAACACCCCGGGCAAGTTCGAGCGACGCGACGCCGTGAAGGCGGTCGTCGACGGTTTCGTCGACCGACTTCCGGAGGACGACGAGCGCCGCGCCCAGGTCCGCGGGATCGTCAACGAACTCGAGGACAAGGCCCTCCGCGAGATCGTGATGAAACAGGGCAAGCGCTTCGACAACCGGGCGCTCGACGAGGTCCGGACGCTGGAGACCGAGACCGGACTCCTGCCGCGCGTCCACGGCTCGGCGCTGTTCACCCGGGGCGAGACCCAGGCGCTGGCGTCCGTCACGCTCGGCACCCGGCGCGACGCCCAGATCATCGAGGAGTACGAGGGGGAGACTCACCAGAAGTTCCTGCTCCACTACAACTTCCCGCCGTTCTCAGTGGGCGAGGTCCGCTTTCTCCGCGGGTCGAGCCGCCGCGAGATCGGCCACGGCGTGCTGGCGCGCCGGGCCCTGGTGCCCGTGCTTCCCCATGAAGACGACTTCCCGTACACCGTACGGGGTCGTGTCCGAGATCCTCGAGTCCAACGGCTCCTCGTCGATGGCGACGGTCTGTTCCGGTTCGCTGGCCCTGTTCGACGCCGGCGTGCCGATGCTCGCGCCGGTGGCCGGCGTGGCGATGGGCCTGGTCAAGGACGGCGACGAGTTCGCCGTCCTGACGGACATCGCGGGCCAGGAAGATCACCACGGCGACATGGACTTCAAGGTCGCCGGCACCCGCGACGGCATCACGGCGCTGCAGATGGACATCAAGATCGCCGGCGTCACCCGGGAGATCATGGACCAGGCCCTGACCCAGGCGCGGGCGGGCCGGCTGCACATCCTCGACCACATGGCCTCCGAGATCGGGGAGCCGCGCCAGGAGATGTCCGCGCACGCTCCGCGTCTGCACGTGATGACGGTCGCCCGCGACCGCATCCGCGACGTGATCGGCCCCGGCGGCAAGACGATCCGAGGCATCACGGAGGAGACCGGCTGCCAGATCGACATCGAAGACGACGGCCGCGTCGTCGTCGCGTCACCCAACTCCACCGCGGCGGAGCGCGCGATCGCGATGATCGAACGGCTCACCGAGACGCCCGAGGTCGACAAGGTCTACACCGGCCAGGTCCGCCGCGTGGAGCCCTTCGGCGCGTTCGTCGAGATCCTTCCCGGCACGGACGGTCTCGTCCACATCAGCGAACTCGCCCCCTACCGTGTCGGCGAGATCGGCGACCTGGTCGCCGAGGGCGACGAGATGACGGTCAAGGTGATCGACGTCGACCCCTCCGGCAAGGTCCGCCTCTCCCGCAAGGCGGTCATCATGGACGACCCCGATTTCGATCCGAAGGACTACGAGGGCATGGGCGTTCCGGCGCCCGTCGGCGGCGACCGCGGCAGAGGCGGACGCGGCGGTCCTGGCGGACGCGGCGGTCCCGGCGGACGCGGCGGCCCCGGTGGACGCGGCGGCCGCGGAGGCGGCCCAGGCGGTCGAGGGCGACGGCCGCGTTCCGGCGGCGGCCGCGGACCGCGGCGCGACTAGCCCGGATCAGTCCGAGGCGCGGAGGGCGGCGCGGTAGACCTCGCGGAAGGGAACGTTCCGTTCGCGGGCGATTCGGCGAACGTCTTCGTACTCCGGGGCTGACCCGAGATGCCGGCCGGCGACGGCGGCCTGCTTCACCCGCACTTCGCCGAAGGGCGTCGTCACGGTGGAGGTCGAGCGCTCGGCTTCCAGACGGTCGACGACGGTGCGGCGGCAGCCGAGGGAACAGGTCTCCAGGAGGAGACGTTCGGCGACTTGCGAGGAGCGTTCCGGACGACAGATGACCGTGAGGGCCACGCCGGGCCGCGACTTCTTCATCTGCACGGAGGTCGCGAAGACGTCGAGGGCGCCGGCCTCGAGCAGGGATTCCGCGGCATAGCCGATGGCTTCGCCGGTCGTGTCGTCGAGCTGACATTCGAGCACGGCGACCCGTCGCCAGGGGCCTCCGCCGGCTGTCGCCTCCGTCGTCAACAGGAGCCGCAGCGCGTTGGGCCGATCGGCAAGCTCCCGGCTGCCCAGTCCAACCCCCAGACTCTCGATCCGCCGCGGCGTCGCCGCGGCGGACGGCTCGAACTCGTCGACGAACTCCCTCACGATCACGGCGCCGGTGGGAGTCGTGAGTTCGCCGGAGGCGCCGCCGGAGGCGATCGGAACGCCCTCGAGCAGCCGCGCCGTCGCGAACGCGGGGACGGGCATCACGCCGTGGCGCGTCGACACGACGCCGCTTCCCACCACGACGGTCGACGAAGACACCCCGGCCGGACCGAAGTGCTCGAGCGCGACCGCTGCGCCCACCAGGTCGACGATCGAGTCGTCGGCCCCGACCTCGTGGAAGTGGACCTCATCGACGTCCACGCCATGAACCCGAGCCTCGGCCTCCCCCAGTCGCCGGAACAGAGCCGAAGCCCGCTCGACGACGCCGGCGTCGAGCGCGCTCTCCTCGATCATGCGCAGGATGGTCGAGAGGCGGCGATGCGCAGCTCCGTCGCTGCCTGCCCCCTCGACCGGCCGCCCGTCCCGAAGCACGGAGAATCGAAGCCCCGCCAGACCGCCCCGTCTGGCGCGCTCCCACCCGCAACTCGACGCCGTCCAGGCCCAGCCGCTCGATCATCTCTTCCAGCAGCGGCAACGGCAGCCCCAGGTCCAGACACGCCCCCAGAAACATGTCCCCTGAGATCCCGCTCGCGCAATCCAGGTGCAGACGATGAGGCCCATCCGCCATGAGAGGCACGCTAGCAGGGTCCGCCGCCTTGGGGCTGCGCCGTCGCGCAGGGAACAGGCCCCGGATGCGGGCGGCATGCCCTCGGTCCGAAGTCTGTTCCACGCAAGCCGACGGGCCGCGTCGTCGCGCGGGGAACCCACGCGGAAGGCCGACGAGGACGTGCGCGAAGCGCCGGGCGCCGGACCGCGTGTCGCGCCAGCAGCGGCCGCGGGGGTTGGCGGACGAGAGCGCTACAGCAGCCGGCGTTCACGGAGAGAGACCCAGCGCCGGCCGCCGGCGAGGATCAGGTGATCGACGAGATCGATGCCTACCGCGGCCGCGGCGCGGCCGAGGCGGCGGGTGAAGGCGATGTCCTCGGGGCTGGGTTCGGGGTCGCCGCTGGGGTGGTTGTGAAAGATGACGGCCGCCGTGGCGCCCAGGCGAAGCGCCTCCTTGAGCACCGCCCGGGGTTCCACCGAGGTGCGATCGAGGCCGCCGACGAAGTGCTCGCGCTCGGAGATGATCCGGCCGCGGACATCCAGGTAGATGGCGCCCATCGCTTCCTGATCGAGGCGCGCGTAGCGCAGATTGAGGTAACGGGCAACCGCGGCGACGTTGCCCAGAGGTCGGCGTTCGGGCAGTTGAGCCCTCGCCAGCCTTCGAGCCAGCTCCACCGCGGCCAGGACGGTGGCCGCCTTGGCATCCCCCAACCCCTTCCGGCGCAGCGACGGCAGATCGTGTTCCACCAGGCGCGCGAGCGCCGGCAGGCCGCCAAGTCCCCGTCCCTCGTCGTAGAGCAGGTCGCGGGCGAGGTCGACCACGGAACAGCCCCGATGCCCGGTGCGCAGAAGGATGGCGATCAGTTCGCCGTCGCTCAGAACCCCGGCGCCGTGGGCGAGCAAGCGTTCCCGGGGACGTTCTTCGGACGGGACTTCCCGAAGCGTAGTGGTCGACCTGTCGTTTTTCGCGCATCGAACCTCCTGCCGACATGGACGGAAGGACCCGCCGGCGAGTTGGCACGCGGACCGCGGCCCGCCGGGGCTGCTACCCTGCCGCGACGATGCGCGGTTCCGACCTGCCGACGTTTCTGGAACTCGACGTGCCCGCCGCGGAACCCGCCGTCGCGGTGCTTCCCGTTCCCTACGAACGGACGACCTCGTGGCGGCGCGGCGCCGAGAACGGCCCGGCGGCGCTGCTGCTCGCGTCGCACTACGTCGAGCTGTACGACGAAGAACTCGGGGCGGAGCCGTGCCGCGTCGGCATCGAGACGCTGCCGCCCGTCGACGTCGAGGGAAGCGACGAGTCCGTCCTGCGGCGGATGAGCGCCGCGGCCGCGGCCGCGCTCCGGAGCGGACGGTTTCTGGCCGCCGTCGGCGGCGAGCACACGGTGACGCCCGCCCTGGTCCGCGGCGCGCTCGACGCCGGCGCGGCGGCGCCGGGAGTGGTCCAGTTCGACGCTCACGCGGACCTGCGCGAGACCTACGCCGGCACGCCCTGGAGCCATGCCTGCGCAATGAGCCGGGTGCTGGACCTCGGACTGCCGACACTGGCGGTCGGCATCCGTTCGCTCAGCCGTCCAGAGGCCGAGCGGATCGCGCGGGAACGCATCCCGATCATCTGGGCCGAACAGCTTCACGGCCTTTCGAGGCCGGAACTCGAGAGCCTGTTCGAGGGCCTCCTGGCTTCCCTGCCCGAAACGGTCTATCTGACCTTCGACCTCGACTTCTTCGATCCGTCCGTGTTGCCGGCGACCGGAACGCCCGAGCCGGGAGGCGGCGACTGGCATCAGACGCTGGCGCTGCTGCGCCTGCTGTTCGAGCGCAAGCGGGTGATCGCGATGGACGTGGTCGAACTGGCGCCGATACCGGACCATCCCGCCAGCGACTTCACCGCCGCCCGACTACTCTACAAGTGCATCGGCTACCGCTTCCGGCGGCGACTGGCGGCTGCCGCCTACAGGCCGATGAGCCCGCCCGCGACGTAGACCCAGAACACGATCAGCGCGAGGCCGACCAGGTTCAGCCACACGCCCGCCCGGACCATCTGCGGAATGGTGATCTCCCCGGAACCGAAGACGATCGCGTTGGGCGGCGTCGCCACCGGCATCATGAAGGCGCAACTCGCCGCCAGCGTGGCGGGAACGATCAGCAGCAGCGGATCGACGTCGATCGCTGCCGCGGTCGCGCCGAGAATCGGCAGGAACGTCGCGGTGGTCGCCGTGTTGCTGGTGACTTCGGTCAGCAGAATCAGGAGCGCGGCGGCGCCGACGACGAGCGCCGGAACCGGCATCTCGTCGAGCACGAGCAGACTGGCGCCGATGAAGCGGTCGACGCCGGTGTCGCGAACGGACGAGGCGAGACTGAGCCCGCCGCCGAAGAGCAGCAGAATGCCCCAGGGCGCCTCGAGCGCCTTCTTCCAGCTCAACAGGAAGACGCCCTTCCGGAGGCTGACCGGCACGGCGAAGAGGAGAAGGGCCGCGCCGATCGCGATGCCGGGATCGGTCAGGCCGGACAGGGGCGCCGACCCGCCGATCTCGATGTCGACCAGCCACGCCCGGGAGATCCACAGCGCCGCGGTCGACGCGAAGACGAGAAGCACCGCCTTCTCCGGCCGGCTGAGCGGCCCCATCTTCTCGAGTTCGCCGCGGATCAGGCGTCGGCCGCCGGGAACCTCCGGGATCCGGATCGGATAGACGAAGCGCACGAGGACCAGCCAGGCCAGAGGCAGGAACGACACGCTCAGCAGCAATCCGAACGGCATCCACTCCGCAAACGTGATGTCGCGGCCGTAGTGGTCCCGGACGAAGGACATCATCTGGATGTTGGGCGGCGTGCCGATCTTGGTCGCCACGCCGCCGATCGACGCTCCGTAGGCGGTTCCGAGCAGCAGGCCGAGCGCGAACGGAAACGGTCTGCCGACCGGCGCCGCCTCGGGTCCGAGCCGCTGCCGCACGAGTTCGATCACGGACAAGGCGATCGGCAGCATCATGACGACGGTGGCGGTGTTCGAGATCCACATGCTGAGAGCCGCGCTCGCCGCCATGAAGCCGAGCACCAGCCGGTCCGGCCGGCTGCCGACCAGGAGGATGATGCGGAGCGCGATCCGGCGATGCAGCCCCCAGGTCTGCATCGACAGGGCGATCATGAAGCCGCCCAGAAACAGGAAGATGTTCGGGTGCGCATACGGCGCCGCGACCTGGGCCATGCCGATTCCGCCGCCGGTCAGGAGCGGAATCGCGGCCAGCGGAAGGAAAGACGTGACGGCCACCGGCAGCGCCTCGGTAAGCCACAGCACGGCCATGAGCACTCCCACCGCGGCCACTGCCCGCCCGCCGTCCGAGAGCCCGGAGACGATCTCGCCGTCCGCGTTGACGGCCGCGGCCGGAATGGCCAGGTAGACAAGCGCCGCCAGCGTCGGCGCGCAGACCAGGCCGGCGGCTACGACGACCCCGTGGCCGCGGTCGCGGCTGCTCTCGGCCATTCCGGGCGCTTCCGGACCTACTCGGCCTTCCCGAGGTGGCGGCGGAAGTAGGACCTGGTCAGGCCCGTGACCACTCCCGAGAGCAGAAGCAGAGAGATGAGGTTGGGGAAGGACATCAGGCCGAGCGCGACGTCGCCGAAGGTCCACACCGTGTTCAGCGGCAGCAGGCAACCCACGAAGAAGAAACCGACGTAGATCCAGCGGTAGACCGGAATCGCCCTCGCTCCGAACAGGTACTCGGTCGAACGGTCGCCGTAGTACGACCAGGAGATCGCCGTCGACACCGCGAAGAGCAGCACCGAGAGGGTGACGATCAGGTCGCCGCGACTGCCCGGAAGCCCGGCGCTGAAGGCTCGGGCGGTGAGGGGCGCGCCGTTCAGCAGGGCGCCGCCCTCGATTCTCGGCTCGGCCCCCTCGGCACGGAGAGCGCCGTCGGCGCCCAGGGCCAGGATGCCGCTCCAGGCGGAACCCTCGTCGTCCACCACGCGCGCGTCGACGATCGTCGCGTCGAGAACCACGAAGGCGCCGCCGGCGACGCCGTCGACGACCTCGAGCTCGCCGCCGGCCAGCCGCGCCCGCTCCTCTCGCGCCGCCAGCAACTCGGAGTCGTCCTCCAGCGTCCGGTGCAGGCCCTCGACCTCGGCGAGACCGAAGCTCTGGGGCGCGGGGTCGCGCCAGGCGTCCGTCGTCACGATCACCAGGCCCGTCATCGTGCAGATGACCAGGGTATCGATGAAGGGCTCCAGCGAAGCCACCAGACCCTCGCGCACAGGTTCGTCCGTCCTGGCGGTGGCGTGCGCGATCGGTGCGCTGCCCTGCCCCGCCTCGTTGCTGAACAGACCGCGCCGGATGCCCCACATCATCGTCATCAGGATGGAACCCGCGGCGCCTCCCACCATCGACGTCGGCCGGAACGCCTGCTCCACGATCACGGCGAAGCTTGCCGGGACGCTATCGATGTTCGCCAGCAGGATGAAGAGAGCGCCGCCGACGTAGATCACGGCCATGCCGGGCGCAAGGATCGAGGTCACCCTGCCGATGCGGCGGATGCCGCCGATGATGACGAGGGCGACCAGGGAGGCGAAGACGAGACCGCTCCAGACCGGCGCCAGGCCGAACTGGGACTCGAGCTGGTCGGCCATCGTGTTCGCCTGGTTCATGTTGCCGGTGCCGAACGAGCAGACAACGGCCAGGCCGGCGAACAGCATGGCCATCCACTTCCACCGCGGCCCCAGGCCCTTCTCGATGTAGTGCATCGGGCCGCCGGAGACGGAGCCGTCACGATGCACCCGCCGGTAGGCAACGGCCAGCGTGCACTCGGCGAACTTGAGCGCCATGCCCAGGAAGGCCGTCACCCACATCCAGAACAGCGCCCCGGGACCTCCCAGACGAATCGCGATCGCGACGCCGGCGATGTTGCCGATGCCGACCGTCGCCGACAGGGCCGTGGTCAGGGCCTGGAAGTGAACCAGGTCGCCTTCGGCGTCCGGGTCGCTGTACCTGCCGCCGAGAATGACCCAGGCGTGCCGGAAACCGCGCAACTGGATCAGGCCCAGCCGAACGGTCACGAACAGGCCCGTACCCAGCAGCACGAGGGCAAGGAAAGGCGCCTGCGGCGGCGTGTTCCAGACCACGCCCTCCAGCCAGCCGGCCACCGGCCCGAGCAGCCCGTTCACTCCATCCGCAATCGAACCGAACACATCCTCGGGCATGGCGCCAGAGCCTCCCTGCACATGATTGGCCGGACGGCCGGTCGCGAAGACCGGCACGGCATCGCCGCGACGGATGGTACCGGAGTCCCCGAACTCAGGCATCGCCGCCGACGCTTCGGGCCCCGCTCGAGCCCCTCTCCCGCGACGCCGTTCCGTGCACAAGCCTCTGAAACACAACAACTTGCAGGCAGAATGTGCTATCCTCCCGCCTTTCCATCCACTTCCTGGCATGTGCGCATGAGTCAGCAGATCGGTCACTTCGAGATTCTCCGCCGCCTCGAAGCGAAGGCCGGAGCGGCCTCCTTTCTCGGTCGCGACACGCGGGACGGGGGCGCCGTCATCGTCGACACCTGGGCCGGGGAAACGGCCGAGGCTCAGGCCCTGTTCCTGAAGCGGGCCGCCGCGGTCGGACGGCTGGAACACGACTCGATCGCCCGGATTCTCGACTTCGGAATCGACGGCGCCATGTCGTGCCGAATCGAGCAGTCCCTGGGCGCCGAGACGCTGGCGGCCCGGCTCGAGCGCTGCGAGACAGTGCCGGTCGGGACGGCTCTGGGCTGGCTTGCCCGGATTGCACGCGCACTGGACTACGCCCATCGCCTGGGCGTCGTCCACGGAGACATCCACCCCAGGGCCGTGGCGATCCGCTCCGACGACACCGCGGCGATTCGGGGTTTCGCCGATCCGCGACCGCGTGCGCGCGTCAGGTACAAGGCGCCGGAACTGCTGCGGGGCGGAACCGTCGACGTGCCGACCGACATCTACGCGTTCGGCGTACTGACGCACCGGGTGCTCACCTTCCAACCCGCCGAACGGCGGGCGGCGCCGCGGCGCCTGGAGTCGAAGGACCGGCGTCTCCTGCTGAAGGCGATCAGGGCGCAGCTCCCGCCGCGCGTCGCCGAATCGCTTGGCGTCGTTCTCGGAGCCTGCCTCGGGGAGGATCCCGCGAAGCGCGCCAGGAGCTTCACTCCCATCGTCAGCGCCCTCGAAGGCGCGCTCCGGGAACTCGCGGCCGAACCGACCGGCGACAAGGCCTCCGCGCGGGACCGGCCGAACGACTGGACGGCCACCGCCGTACAGACACCGCGAGCCGCCGACTCCTCGCTGATCGAAGTCGAGATCCATGGCGCCGCCGCGCCTCCCGCGACGACCTCCCCGCCGACGCTCGAAACGGTCGCGAAGGCAATCCGGCGTCCAGCCCGCTCGCGCCTCCGACGCCGCTGGCTGACCTTCGCCACGGTCGCCGGAACCGCCGCCCTCTGGCTCGGCGGCACGCTGTGGTGGTCGAAAGGCAGCCCGGTCGCCGGGTCGGAAACGCCCGCGCCGCGGAACGAAGCTCGGGGCGAACGGCAGACGGTCGCCGCGGAAACCGGAGGCGAGGCGGCTGGCACGGAGGCCGTGAGCCGAGCCACGGCCGAGGATCCTCGGGCCCAGCGCCCGGACATGGCTCCAACCGTCAGTCGGGGCATCGGCCGCCTGGCCCTGGCGGCGGCCTGGGATCCGCGCATCACCGTCTCCGTCGACGGCGAAGCGCCCGTGGTCCTCGACCGCCGACGGGTGTTCGAGGTCGAAGCCGAGGTCGACCACGTGCTGGCGTTCGAACTCGCCACCCGGGACTACCAGATCCGGGAACAGGTCGTGACCCAGGTCGGCGTGGGCGGGTTGCTGGAGACGCCGCTGCCCCTGGTTCGGCCCGGCGTCGTCAGCATCGAGCGGGCAACCGAATCGGGACGGCCCGTCTTCGTCCGCATCGGCGACGAAGCGATCGGCTGGACGCCTGTCGTCGACCTGCCCGTCCCCGCGGGCGCTCACGTGCTGAGTCTCCTCCTCAACCCCACGTGGCGGCCGGAAGACCGGATCGATCAGCCGATCCAGGTGAACTCCAGACAGGAAACGACGGTCCGGTTCGACCTCGAAGCCGAGCCGCCCTTTCTGATCGTCAACGGTCGGAGACTCGAGGTCGCGCCCCCGGCGCCGGCGGAAACGCCGAAGGCGACGGCGCGCCCCGAGACGTCCGCCACGACCGGGGCCGCGGCAACGCCAACGGACTGAACCCCGCGGCCAGGCAGGTGCTGTAGGCTGATCGCAAGGACGCCGAGAGACGATGGCCGAAACGATCGAGCTGACGGCGCCTCTCGAGAAGGACCGTTCCCGGCCGCCGTCCCTCGCCAGGGACGAGGACGCTGCCCTCGACGTCAGCGTTCTGGTGCCGGTCCTCGACGAGAGCGCAACGGTCTCCGCCCTGGCCGAGCGCATCCTCGCGAACCTGGACGCCATCGATGTCCGGGCCGAACTCGTGTTCATCGACGACGGCTCGACCGACGGCACGTCCGATGCCGTTCGCCGCGAACACGAGCGCGACCCCCGGGTGAGGCTGGTTCGGCTACGGCGGAACTTCGGCAAGGCCGCCGCGCTCTCGGCCGGGGTCGATCATTCGCGGGGGCGCCTCGTCGTCACGATGGACGGCGACCTGCAGGACGATCCCGGCGAGATTCCGCGTCTGCTGCGGGCGCTGGAGGACGGCCCCCTCGATCTCGTCTCCGGCTGGAAGCGCACGCGGCGCGACCCCTGGCGCCGGCGATTGGCGTCCAGGGTCTTCAACTGGGTGACGCGCACGCTCTCGAACGTCAGGCTGCATGACTTCAACTCCGGCTTCAAGGCCTACCGCCGGGAAGTGCTGGAGCAGGTCGCGGTGTACGGCGAACTCCATCGCTACATCCCCGTGCTCGCCAGCCGGCGCGGTTTTCTCGTCGGCGAGATTCCCGTCGCGCACCATCCGCGCCGCGTCGGCCGCAGCCGGTACGGATGGGATCGCTCCTGGAAGGGGCCGGTAGACCTGATCACGGTCCTGTTCATCAGCCGCTTCACGCGCCGGCCGCTGCACCTCTTCGGCCCGATCGGCCTGCTGAGTTTCGCGGGAGGTCTGGGCATCTGCACCTGGCTCGCGGCGCTCTGGTTCGCCGGCGCCTCGCTCTCCAACCGGCCGCTGCTGCTGCTCGGCGTCCTGTTGATGGTCCTGGGCATCCAGATCGTCACCACGGGCCTGATCGGCGAACTGATCACCTTCAAGAGCTTTCGCCGGCCCGACAGCTACTCCGTGCGCGAGCGGATCGGCTGAACCCGGTTGTCCTCCGGCGGCCGGAGCGCGACCCTGCGCATCCTCTTCCTCACTCAGACCTACCCCCGTTGGTCCGGCGACGCGGCCGGGCCGTTCATTCGTGAACTGGCCCGCGGGCTGGTCCGCGCCGGCGACCGCGTCACCGTGCTCGCGCCGCGCGCGACAGGGGTGCGTCGCGCCTGGACCGAAGACGGCGTCGATGTCCGCTCCTTCGCCTACGCCCCCGCTCCACTGGAGACGCTCGGCTACGGCCGCAGCCTGGCTGCCGACGAACGCGTGCGGCCGGGCGCCGCGCTCGCCGCCCCGCTCTATCTGCTGGCGGCGGCGAAGGCGGTGGCCCGACATCTCGGGCGGGAACGCCACGACCTGCTCCACGCCCACTGGCTCGCGCCGAACGGGCTGGTGGCCCTTTGGCCGGGCGTGCACCGAAAGGGCGCTCTGATCGCCGCGGGGCTTCACGGCAGCGACGTCTTCCTGGCCGAGAAGGCGCTTGCGCGACCGGCGATCCGCCGGGCCCTGGCCCGCTGCGGCCTTCTCACCGGATGCTCGCCCGAACTGGTCGAGCGAGTCCAACGGATCGGCTACCGCGGCAAGCCGTCGCGGGTCATCCCCTACGGCGTCGATACCGACGCGTTCCGCCCGGCCGCGGAACTCTCGGGCGAACCGGACGCGCCGTCCTGGCGCGAACGCCTGAACATTCCAGGAGACGCCGTCGTCCTGCTCGGCGTCGGGCGTCTGGCGACCAAGAAAGGCTTCCAGGTGCTGATCGATGTCCTGCCCCGGTTGCTGACGGAGTTCAGCGACCTGCACGCGATCATTGCCGGCGACGGCGATCGGTCGTTGGAACTCCGGGCGGCGGTCAACGAATGGGCGGCCGAGCACGCGAACCGCGTCCACCTTCCCGGCGCAGTCGCCCACGACGATCTGCCCGGTCTCTACCGCGGCGCCGACCTGTTCGTCCTGCCAGCCGTACACGATCCCCAGGGCAACGTCGACGGCCTGCCCAACGTCATACTGGAGGCTCTCGCCAGCGGGCTTCCTGTGGTCTCGACAACGGTTTCCGGCATCCCCCTGGCGGTGGAATCGGGAGTCCAGGGAGTTCTCGTTCCGGAGCAGGACCGCGCCGCCCTCAGGGAGGCGATCGCGGGCCTTCTCGGCGCCCCGGAACGGCGGCGCCTGATGGGCGGCCGGGCCCGGGGCCGCGCCGTTTCCCGACTGACCTGGGACATCGTGGCCGGCAAGTACCGGCAGGCCTACCTCGACGCGCTGGCGGAAGGCGTCCGACGATGAACCGGTCGTCCGGCGGGAGCGGACCGATCGAGAGGCGGCGCCGAAGGCTGTGGTGGACGCTCATGGGCGCCGCGATGACGATGCCCACCGTCGCCTCGCTGGCCTGTTTCGTCTGGCTCGAAGGCACGGCCTGGGCGCCGGCCGTCTACCTGGGCGCGAAGGCGCTCCAGTTCGCCGGACCGGTAGCCGCCCTGCCCGCCCTGCTGGCGGCGGCCGTCGGCCCATCGCGGCCAGGTCGATCGGCTGCCCTCGGCCTCGGCGCCGGCATCGCGGGGGCCGCCCTCGCCTGGCTGGCCTGGGCCGTTCTGTTTCGCGGCGGAGAGCTGGCGGCGACCGCCGCCGGAGAGATCGCGCTCAGGCTGGCCGACTTCCACCTCGACACCCTGGAGCGTTACATCGTCGCGGCGCTCCTGCTCAGCTTCGTCCACTCCTGGCTCGAGGAGGTCTACTGGCGCGCCTTCGTCTACGGCAGAATCCGCCGCCTGACCTCTTCCAGGTGGTCGCATCCGGCGGCCGCCATCGGCTTCGCCGCTCACCACGCGGTCATCATCGGCGTCTACCTTGGCGACGCGTCGATCCTGCCGCTGACCCTCCTGTCGCTTCCGGTCGTCTGCGGAGGCGTGCTCTGGTCGCTGCTCTACGAAGCCACGGGCAACCGTCTCCTGGCGCCCTGGCTCAGCCACGTCTGTCTCGACCTGGCGATCATGGCCGTGGGCTACGATCTGATCTTCGGCGGCTGAGGTCCGGGTTCGTCGCGCGAGATGGGCAGTCCCCGCTCGCGCAGCCAGTCGTCGTTGTAGATCGTGCTCAGGTAGCGCGTCCCCGAATCGGGGAACAGGGTCACCACCCGGGCGCCTGGCCGCAGTTCCCGCAGCATCCGCCGCACGCCCCAGAGCGCCGCGCCGCTCGATCCGCCGGCCAGCATCGCCTCGTGTCGGGCAAGCTCGCGAGCCGCAAGGAACGCCTCGGCGTCGCTGACCTGAAGCATCCGGTCGAAGACCTCGAACTCCGGACAGTCGATGACCTCTTCGTCGCCCAGCCCTTCCAGCAGGTACCGGCCCGGGGGCGCCGACTCGTCGGGGCCCCCGGAGAGAGCCGCGAAGTGACGGCTGAACACGGATCCTTCGACGTCGACCGCCACGACCTGGATCGCCGGATCCCTCTCCTTGAGAAAGCGTCCCACGCCGGACACCGTGCCGCCGGTGCCGATGCCGCCGACGAAGACGTCGATCCGGCCCTCCATCTGACGCCAGATCTCCGGCGCCGTCGTTTCGTAATGGCACTCGTTGTTGTCCCGGTTGTTGTGCTGGTCTGGAAAGAAGGCCCCCGGCTCGGCCGCCGCCAGGCGCCGGGCCTTCCGGTTGTACGAGTCCGGATGCTCGGGGTGCAGATCGCCGTCGACCAGAACGAGTTCGACCCCCAGGGCCCGCAGGCAGTCGAGCTTCTCGCGGCTGGTCTGGCGGCGAACGACCGCCCGGCAGCGCAGTCCACGGGTCGTGGCCATCATGGCCAGGCCCATCGCCGTGTTGCCGGAGGACGCCTCGATCACGAGCCCTCCGGGCTCGAGGGCGCCGGACGCGAGCGCGCGATCCACGAGGTAGCGCGCGACGCGGTCCTTCACGCTGCCCATCGGGTTGAGGAACTCGAGCTTCGCGAACACCTCGACGCCGGCGCCGGCGCCTCCCAGGGAGCGCCGAAGACGCACCATCGGCGTACCGCCGATCGCCTCGCACACGTCTTCGCAAACGCCCCGCGGGGCTCCTCCGGATGGGTCAGCCCTCATGGTTCTCAGGTCCGCGGCAGAGCGTGAAGCGCCGCCTCAACGCGGCGAAGACCGCTCCGCTCCGTCGTCGCGAAGCAGTCGGTCGCGAACGAGTTGCATGTCCTCCCAGGCAGCCCGCTTGTACGACGGATCCCGAAGCAGGAAGGCCGGGTGATACGTGA
This sequence comes from Candidatus Multivorans sp., assembly GCA_965203495.1. GTDB lineage: Bacteria > Acidobacteriota > Thermoanaerobaculia > Multivoradales > Multivoraceae > Multivorans. The sequence continues at coordinate 353,265 of CBDBDB010000015.1, read as the reverse complement.
CGCGGACCGGCACGCCTCGAGCTTCGTGCCAGGTCCCGCGCAGTCGTCCCAGGGAGCTGGTCGTCCCCAGCAGTTGCTGTGCCGCCACTCGCCCCAGGGCCACGATCAAGCGGGGCGCGACGAGCTCGATCTGGCGATCGAGAAAGGGACGGCAGGCCGCCGTCTCGTCAGGCCGCGGGTCCCGGTTGTTCGGCGGCCTGCACTTCACGACGTTCGTGATGTAGACATCCTCGCGCCGGAGGTCGATGGCCTGGATGATCCGCGTCAGGAGTTGTCCGGCCGGGCCGACGAACGGCAACCCTTGCCGATCCTCCTGAGCGCCCGGACCCTCGCCCACGAACATCAGGTCGGCCTCGCCGTGACCGTCGCCGAAGACGACCGTCCTTCGCGCTTCGCACAGGCCGCACGCCGTACAGCCGCGAGCCTCCTCGGCGACCGCCCGCAGACGCTCCAGACGGCCGTCTGTCGTCGCCGGCGGCGGCGACGGCGGCGACGGCGCTGGCGGATAGGCGTCCACAAAGCCCAGATCCCGCAGCAGCTCGATCTCCCGGGCAATCGGCAGGCGGGTTCGGGTCACGTCGCCTCGCCGGCGAACAGGTCCAGCAACCGTCCAGCCAGTTCGTCCTTGGACTGCTTCGGAAAGCGTTCGATTTCCCCCTTGGCGCCGAACACCACGACCTCGTTGTCGGCGGACTCGAAACCGATGTCCGGGCGGGAGACGTCGTTGGCGACGATCCAGTGCGCCCCCTTCGCCTTCAACTTCGCCCGCGCCGAGCGCTCCAGATCCTCGGTCTCCGCGGCGAAGCCCACGCGCAAGGCCCGAGGAGCGACAGCGGCCAGACCGGCCAGCAGGTCCGGAGTCTCTTCGAGATCCAGAGCCAGGCAATCTCCGCCGGACTTCTTCATCTTCCGCGAGGCGCACACGCGGGGTCGGTAATCGGCGACGGCGGCCGCCATGACCACCAGGGCCGCGTCGCGCGCCGCCTCGTGAAGCGCCGCTTCCATCTCGGCGGCCGAGACGACGTCGACCCGGCGAACGCCGGCGGGCGTCTCGAGCTTCACGGGGCCGGCGATCAACGTGACCCGCCCGCCGCGGATCGCCGCCTGCCGCGCCAGCGCGAACCCCATGCGGCCGCTCGATCGATTGCCCAGGAAGCGCACCGGGTCGATCGCTTCCCAGGTCGGACCGGCGGTAACGACGACGCTTCCGCCGGCGAGCGGACCGACCAACGCGTCGCCGTTCGCCTGGGGCAGGCCAAGGGCGCGCGCCACGGCCTCGACGATGGCCTCCGGCTCGACCATGCGGCCCCAGCCTCGCTCGCCCGAAGCCAGGGCGCCCTCGACCGGGCCGACCACCTCCACGCCGCGGTCGCGCAGAGTGGCGACGCGAGCCTCGACCGCCGGTTTCCGCCACATGGCGTCGTGCATGGCCGGAGCGACCACCACCGGCCCTTCGAACATCAGCGCGGTCGTGCTCAGAAAATCGTCCGCCAGGCCCAGTGCCAGGCGAGCCAACGTATTCGCGGTCGCCGGCGCGATGCACAGCAGGTCGGCCCACCTCGCGGCCTCCACGTGCAGTTCCGCGCCGTCGCAGCCGCCGTCGCGCGCCAGGTATCCCTGGCCGTAGACCCGGTCGCCGCTCAGCACCTCCAGCGTCAGGGGGGAGACGAAACTCTCGGCCGCGAGGGTAGGCGCACATCTCACGTCCAGGCCGCGCTCTCGCAGCCGACGAACCAGGTAGGCCCCCTTGCAGGCGGCGATGCCGCCGGCGATCCCGAGGAGAACTCTGGCCGCCCGTTCAGGCACGCGGCGCCGCCCTCAGTTGACGGCGCCGGGGGGACTCGATCGGCCGTTCTCCGCGTCCGCGCCGTCCTCGTCCGCGCCGTCCGCCTCGGAGGAGTCGGGGGCCTCGCCGTAGTCCCAGGCAACCAGTTCGTTCGCGATCTCCTTCATCGCATGCCGGGCCAACTTGGGGCTTTCCCTCGGCGTCCGTTCCTGGGCGCCTCGAATCAGTTGTTCGGCTCGGCGCGCCGCCAGGAGCACGTAACGAAACTTGCTGTCGATCTTCTCAGGAATACGGTCCATGTGCATGAAAGTCCGCAAGAACGCGGTTGACGCGTTCTCGCATCCGCCCCCTTCGCTGTCGTTTCTCGATGACGATCGCCGCCAGGATCCGGCTGGCGTCCTCCGCACGGTCGTTGACAATAACATAGTCGTACTCCCGGACCCGGTCCACCTCGGCAAGCGAGCCGGCCAGACGCCGCGCGATCTCGGGCGCGTCGTTCGGGTCGCGCCCCCGCAGCCGCGACACGAGCGCCTCGTAGCTGGGCGGCATGACGAAGATCCCCCAGACCGCGGTCCCGAGTGTGCCTGCGGCGCCGCCCGGCGCCGACATGACCTGCTTCGCGCCCTGCACGTCGATGTCGAGGAGAACGTCGACTCCTCGCTCGACGCGCGGGAGCACCTCGTCCACGGCCGTGCCGTAGAGATTGCCGTGAACCTCCGCCCACTCCAGAAACCGGCCGTCCGCCGCCATCCGGCTGAAGGTCCGTCGATCGACGAAATGGTAGTCCCGCCCGTCCCGTTCGTTCTCGCGAGGCCGGCGGGTCGTGTGGCTGATCGAGAACTCGACGCCGTCGATGAGCCTCATGCCGTGGCGAACCAGGGTGGTCTTGCCGGCGCCCGACGGCGCCGAGAGAATGAACAACTCCCCCTTGGCCGCGACCGGCTCGGACCCGGCCTCCGGTTCTCTGTCCGCGCCCCTCATCCGCATGCAGTCATTCGACGTTCTGCGCCTGTTCGCGCAGCTGCTCGCACAGTACCTTGCCTTCGACCACCCCCCGCTGCATCTCGAGGTCGCGGCACTTGGCGCCGACCGTATTCAGCTCGCGGAGAATCTCCTGGCTCAGGAACACGAGGCGCCGCCCGACCGCGCCGTCCTCCTTCATCGCCGCCTCGAAGCCCTCCAGATGGCCATCGAGGCGGTCCAGCTCTTCGGAGGTGTCGCTGCGCTCCACGAGCAGGGCGACTTCTTCGACCAGACGGCCCGGGTCGAGCGCATCGCCGACTCCCGGCAGTTCGCCGATCCGGCGCTCGAGTTCCGCGGCCGCCTCGCCGACCACCTCGCGCCGTCGCGCGGCGAGAACGCCCACGCAGGCACGGAGCGAGGCCAGATGTCCAGTCAGCGAGGCGGCGAGAACCCGCCCTTCCCGCTCGCGCTCGACCGACAGACACGCCAACGCCCGCCGACACGTTTCGACCACCAGCGCCCGATCTTGCGGACCAGCGGCGCCGACCCCGGACTCGGGCGGGAGCGCCCGGATCGCGGAAAGAAGCTCCCCGGCGCTCAGCTCCGAGTTGACGACGCCCCGTCGGCGCCAGCGCCGCACCGTCCCCAGCAGCCGCTCCGCGGCTCCGTTGGTCCCGACGAGATCGGCCGCGCTCCAGGCCGATTCGATCTCGACCCCGATCTCGACCCGGCCGCGCCGGACGGCCGCCACGACCGCGGTCCGCAGTTCGGGTTCGAGGACTCTGAACGGGCCCCGCAGGCACACCGCGACATCCAGGTTGCGGTGGTTCACGGACCGTGCGCTGACAGTGACCCGATGACGGCGGCAAGTGGCCGTCGCCTCGCCGTAACCGGTCATGCTCCTCACGGCCGGGCCGCCGCTCCAGCGCCCCGCCGCTCGGCCGACTCGTCCAGAAGACCCAGTTCCTCGAGCAGGCAGCGGGCCGCTCGTTCGCTCGCTCCGGACTCGCCGAGGGCCGGCCTGAGTTCCGCCAACGCTCCGCGCATGGCGTCGATGCGACCGCGCCGAGCCAGCAGTTCCGACGCCGCGGCCGCCATGCTCTCGTGATTCGCCTCCGCCTGCAGCAACTCCGGCGCCACCTGGCGGCCAAGCACGAGGTTCACCAGGCTGACGAACGGCAGGTCCACCAGCAGGCGTCCGATCGCCCAGGTCAGCGGGGCCACGCGGTAGACCACGACCAACGGCGTTCCAAGAAGCCCGACCTCGAGCGTCGCCGTGCCGGAGGCGCAGAGCGCGAGATGGGCCCCCGCGACCGCCGCGAACCGGTCGGCGCGCACGACGTCCACCCGATCCCCGTCCAGGGGACCGGCGCCGATCAGACGCCGGACCAGTTCCGGGGCGACCGTGGGCGCCAGGATCAGACGTACCTGGCCGGCCCGGTCCGCGGTCCCGACCAGCGCCGCGGCCGCCCGCAGCATGGGCGGCAGGATCCGCCGAACCTCGCTGTTGCGGGAACCCGGAAGGAGCGCCAGCACGGGCTGCTCGGGCACGCCTTCCTGTCGGTCCCATGCCGACTCGAGTTCCGGCACGTCGTCGACCAGGGGGTGTCCCACGTGATCCACGCGGAGCCCGTGTCCCCGGTACGCCTCGACCTCGAACGGGAAGAGCACGAGCATGCGATCGACGAGGCGTGCGATCGTCCGTACGCGCCGCCGGCGCCAGGCCCACACCTGAGGCGAGATGTAGTACAGAACCGGTATGCCGCGACGGCGCAGGCGGCGAGCCAACCGCAGGTTGAAGTCGGGAAAATCGACCAGTACGGCCAAGCTGGGACGACGCGCCTCGGAAGCCAGCAGCAGTTTGCGAAACACGCGGCGGATGCGCGGCAACTCGCGGACAACCTCGGCGATGCCGACGACGGCGACCTCGTTGCTGTGCGCAACCGGATCCAGTCCAGCCGCGGCCATCGCGTCGCCCCCGAGCCCGAAGAAGCGGAGGCGACCGCGATCGCCGGCCAGACGGGACGCCGCCGCCATGATTCCCGCGGCATGTCGATCGCCCGACGCCTCGCCGGCGGAGATCAGAACCCCGGTCAGGGAATCGGCGTTGGCGGCGACCATGGAAACGGGAACATCAACCAGGCAAGCATCAGGCCCCCGCCGACCATGCCGATCATCATCTGCAGGAACAGCCGCGCCCTGTCCCTGAATCGCCGCCGCCAGAGCACGGCAAAGAACAAGCTGACCTGCAAGGCGTAGATCACCATCAATGCAAAGTGACTGGTCAGCACCGGATCAGTCCTTCGAGCCGTTGGCGATGTCCCAGGCGTCGAGCACGGCGAGCAGATTCAGCAGCCCGGCGGTCAGCAGGAACGCCTTGCCGTACTCGAACGTCGAAGAGAGGATGTCGCCTTCGTACTCCGCCAGGTAACGGGCCAGGAAGTAGGGCGCCCCGGCGCCCATCGAACTCAGCGTCGCAAGACGGCTGAGCGGCTGCTCGGGGATGACGACATGGAGATGGCCTCGCAGCCAGCACCCGAACAGGAAGGAGAACAGGACCACGCCGCAGACGACCGCGGCCCGCCGGGGTTTCTTCAGCAGCAGGTGACCGGAGCCGGGCACGGCCCAGGCAGCCAGCGCGACGAGAATCCGCCGAACGAGTCCGGCGGGTTCCGAGGGCGAGCCGGCGGGAAGCGGAGTCGTCGTCATGCGTGCGCGGCGGCGGGCTCGGCCACGGGACCTGGGCGCTTCCTTCGGCCCCGGGCAAACCTACTCGTCGGAGTTGAGGCGTTCCCTGAGTTCCTTGCCGGGCTTGAAGTAGGGAATCTTCTTGGACGGCACGTCGACCCTGGCGCCCGTCTTCGGGTTGCGGCCGATTCGGGAACCCCGCTCGCGAATGCGAAAGCTCCCGAATCCGCGAAGCTCGATCTTGTCGCCGTCCTTCAGGGAGTCGACGATGCTCTCGAAGACCGTGCTGACGATGACCTCGGCGTCCTTCTTGGTGAGTTCGGCGCTACGCGCCAACTCCTCGACCAACCGGGCCTTCGTCACGCCGTGGCGGATGTCGGAAGGGAACTGGATCGCGTCCTTCATTCTCGGCTCCTCCCACGGCTCGGACGGGCGCTAGCGCGCCTCCGATTCCTCGTCCGACGGACTCTCGCCGGCAGCGGCTTCCGCCTCGGCGGCAGCGGCGGCCTCATCGATCTCGTCGCTCTCCGGGGCGGCGACGCTCTCTTCGGCGGCAACGTCCTCCGCCTCCGTTTCGGCCGGGACGTCCGTGCCCGACGCCTCGGTCTCCGCGACTGTGTCCGCTTCCGCGACGTCCTCTTCTGCAGCCTCTTCCGCCGCGGTTCGAGACCCGGCCAGTTTCCGCTCCCGTTCCGCGGACAACTCCTCGGCCTCCTCGTCGCTCAGCTCGGCTACGCCGCGCAACGTCAGGCCGACCTTCTTGTCTTCCTCCTCGATGCGCAGGATGCGCGCGCGGACGAACTCGCCGATCCGGTAGTGGTCTTCCAGCTTGCCGCCCGGGACATCCACCTCGCTGACGTGGGCCAGACCTTCCAGCCCATCGTAGACGTCGATGAAGAGCCCGAAGTCGGTCACGTTGACCACTCTGCCGACGATGTCGTCGCCGACGCCGTGGCCGTCCACGAAGTCCCGCCACTCGTTCGGCAGGAAATCCTTGATCGAGAGAGACACGCGCTGACCCGTGACGTCGATGTTGGTGATCCGGGCCCGGACGGCGTCGCCCTTGGCTAGAACTTCGCTGGGATGCTTGACCCGCTTCGTCCAGCTCATGTCCGAGACGTGGACCAGTCCGTCGATCTCCTCCGTGATCTCCACGAAGGCGCCGAACTCGGTCAGGTTCCTCACGCGGCCGTCCACGATCGTGCCGACCGGGAACCGGGCCGCCAGATCCTCCCAGGGATTCGACTCGACCTGCCGCAAGGACAGGCTGATCCGCCGCTGGCTCATGTCGAGCTCCGAAACGATCGCATCGACCTCCTGGCCGACGCTGACGATCTTCGACGGCGGCACGACCTTCTTCGTCCAGGACATTTCGCTCACATGGACCAGGCCTTCGACGCCTTCCTCGAGCTCGACGAACGCCCCGTAGTCGACCAGGCTGACGACCCGGCCACGCACTCGCGAGCCCAAGGGGTACTTCTTGTCGACCAGGGTCCACGGATCCTCGGTTGTCTGCTTGTAGCCGAGGGAGACGCGCTCCGTCTCGGGATCGAAACGCAGAACGACGACCTCGAGCTCGTCGCCCACGCCGAAGTGCTCCGAAGGATGGTTCACGCGGCCCCAGGAAATGTCCGTGATGTGGAGCAGGCCGTCGATGCCTCCCAGATCGACGAACACGCCGTAGTCCGTGATGTTCTTGACCACGCCCGGGAGCCGCACGCCCTCCTTCAGCCTGGTCAGGGTCTCCGCCTTCTTCCTGGCGTACTCCTTCTCGAGCACGGCCCGACGCGACAGCACGACGTTGTTGCGACGCCGATCGAGGCTGATGACCTTGAACTCGAGTTCCTCGCCCTTGAACGACTCGAGGTGCTTGACCGGCTTGATGTCGACCAGGGATCCCGGCAGGAACGCGCGCAGACCGACGTCGACCGTCAGTCCTCCCTTGATCCGGTCGATCACGCGACCCCGGATCACCTTGCCTTCCTTGAAGCTCGTCTCCACCTGGGCCCAGATGCGCATGCGCTCGGCCTTGACCTTCGAGAGCATCACATGCCCGTCCGCGCCTTCCGTCTGCTCGAGCAGGACCTCGACCTCGTCGCCGATGCGGACCTGGAGCTTGTCGTCCCGGGAGGTGAACTCGTGAATCGGCACCAGCCCCTCGGACTTGTAGCCGACATCGACGACGACATCGTTGGCGGTGATCGCGATGACCGTTCCCGCGACGATCTCGCCTTCGTTGAGATGCCGCATGCTGTCGTCGTACATTTCGACGAGCTGTTCGTAGGACAGGTTCTCCCCGTCCTGTACCTGCGCTTCCGGCGGAAGCGGTTCGGGCGTTGGTTCTCCGGTCGGTTCCATGTGTTCCCGTGTTCTCGTCGCGGTTCCTTGCCCGCGGCGGCAGGCGTTTCGAGGGTGCTTCGGACGGCGACAACCCGCCCTTGGACAAACCGCCGCCGGCAGTCGTCCGAGGACGAACCAGCACCGGATCGGACGAACGAGTATACGGGCGCGGCACGGAGCGGTCAACCGCTCCGAGGTTCTCCGGTCGAGTCGAGTCGATCGCCCTTGGTCGCTGATTTCAGGTGACTTGCGGACTTGACGCGGCCAACTCCCAGGCGGCCGAGCGACCATTCCGCGTGACGGCCGACAACCGGATCGTCACTCTCTCGAGCCCGCTCCAGGGCCGAGGCGTAGGCGGGGTCCGCCCGGTTTCCCATCGCCACGGCCGCGTTGCGTCGCAGGCCGGACCTGCCCGCGCGCTTCATCGGACTGTGTCGGAACCGACTGCGGTAGTCGTCCGCGGAGAGCGACAGGAGGCCCGTCAGGTCCAGCTCGGCACGGCGTGGAGGAAGCCCGAAGATCCCGGCCCGGCGCCGTTCGACGGACGCCGCCCGGCGCTGATTCCAGGGGCAGACCTCCTGGCAGACATCGCAGCCGAACACCCAGTCTCCGATCATCGCGCGGACCTCCTCCGGCATCTCCCCGCGGTGCTCGATCGTCCAGTAACTGATGCACCGCTCGGCGTCCAGCACGTAGGGTTGCGGCAGCGCTCCGGTCGGACAGGCCTCCAGGCACCGGCGGCAGTTCCCGCAGAGGTCCTCGGCCAGCGGTTCGCTCGGCTCGAGCTCGAGGGTCAGGAACAGCTCGCCGAGCAGGAACCAGGAACCGCTCCGGTCGAGCAACTGCGTGTTCTTGGCCACGGCGCCGAGACCGGCCCGCGCCGCCAGCGCCCGCTCCAGCACTGGCCCCGTATCGACCCAGAAGCGGGCTCCGACGCCCGGGAACGCCTCCCGGATGCGGGAGGAAAGCCGCCGCAGACGACGTCCCATCACGTCGTGATAGTCGTCGCCGCGAGCGTAGCGCGCCACCCGGGGCCACAGGTCGCCCGTCGGTTCAGGCTCGCCTTCAAGGGGGTGATAGTGGAGGGCGACGCAGAGCGCCGACCTGGCGCCGTCCAGAAGCGAGGCCGGGACGACTCGCCGGCCTGGACGACGGCCGAGCCAGGCCATGGAGGCGAAGAAACCTCGCTCCAGCCGACGCAAGAAGGAAGAACCGGTTCCCGTCAGCGGCGCCAGCGTGGCGATGCCCGCGCGGTCGAAGCCGGCTTCGAGCGCCCAGCCGAGCAGCAGGTCGGCGCGGTGTGCCGGGTTGTCGGCCGCCACGCTCACCGGTTGCCTTCCGGCGGCGCCAGAATCTCGAAGCGCGTGGGATGGTCGTCCTCGGGCCCGCGCGGCACGTCCTCGGAAGCTTCCACCCGCCAGCCGGCGAGCGGAGACAGATCGACCGCCGTGTCGCCTTCGACCTCCGCCAGCACACGGGTCAGGTATACGCGGTCCGCGTTGCGGAACGCCAGGCTGAACAGCCCGGCGCCGCCGATCACGAACAGCTCCTCCTCGCCAGCGGCGCGGGCCGATGCGACCGCCGCCTCGAGCGAGGCGTGCACTTCGGCGCCGGGCGCCTCGAACTCGGGCCGGCGGCTCAGCACGACGCACTTCCTGCGCGGCAAGGGGCGCCGGCCGATCTCCTCCCAGGTGCGTCGTCCCATCACCACGCGATGGCCCGTGGTCAGCCGCTTGAAGCGCCTCACGTCGGTCCTGAGCCGCCAGGGCAGGCGACCTTCGTGCCCGATCACGCCATTCGCGGCGGCGGCCAGAATCGCCGAGACCCTCACTGCGGCGCCCCGCCGTTCCCTCAGACCGAGACCGCGGCGCGAATCGGCGGATGGGGCGCGTAGCCCGCGAGCTCGAAATCGTCGAGCGTGAAGTCGAACACGGAGCCGACGTTCGGGTTGAGGCGCATCCGCGGCAGCGACCTCGGCGTCCGGGTCAACTGCCTGCGCGCCTGGCTCTCATGGTTGCGGTACAAGTGGACGTCGCCCAACGTATGAATGAACTCCCCGGCCTCCAGCCCGCAGGTCTGGGCGACCATCATCAGGAGCAGCGCGTAGGACGCGATGTTGAAGGGCACTCCCAGGAAGAGATCGCCGCTTCGCTGGTAGAGCTGGCACGACAGACGGCCGTCGGCGGCGTAGAACTGGAACAGGGCGTGGCAGGGCGGCAAGGCCATCGAGTCGACGTCGGCGACGTTCCAGGCGCTGACGACCAGCCGCCGCGACGTCGGCTCGCGGCGGATGCGCTCGATGACCGCCGCCATCTGGTCGATCGACCGGCCGTCCGGCGCCGGCCAGGACCGCCACTGCGAGCCGTACACGGGGCCGAGGTCGCCGCGCTCGTCCGCCCATTCGTTCCAGATCGACACGCCGTGCCGGCGCAGGTACTCGACGTTCGTGTCGCCGCGAAGGAACCACAGGAGTTCGACGATGATCGATCGCACGTGCAACCGCTTCGTCGTCAGCGCCGGAAACCCGTCCGCCAGGTCGTAACGCAACTGTCGGCCGAACACGCTGCGGGTCCCCGTTCCCGTTCGGTCGTCACGGACCACGCCCTCGTCGAGCACTTCCCGCAGCAGGTCGAGGTACTGACGCATGGCCGTCGCGACCCTCACGCTAGCAGGGTCCGCCGCCTTGTGGCTGCGCCGTCGCGCAGGGAACAGACCCCGGAAAGCCGGCCAGGCCGTCGGTGCACCCGAGTGCGACGTCGTTTGTTCCATGCAGGGATTCGTCGCCGTCAGCCGCCTTCGAGCAGACTCAGCAGGGCCGTCCTGCGATCCGCGTCGGCGACTCGACTGAACTTGCGGCGCAACCGCCATCGCAGGACCGAGCGCTGCCAGCGCGGCCGGTGCAGGTCGTAGTAGCGCAGCTGGGATGCACGGTAGAACCGCCGCGCCTCCGGCGACAGGCGCCGCTTCCCGAGCCGGCCCGTGGTCACGCCGCGCAGGTGCCAGGCGCGGGCGCCCTGAGCCTGGCGCTGACGCCAGCCCTCCCGCGCCAGCCGCAACCCGAGATCCGCATCCTCGAAGTAGAGGAAGAAGCTCTCGTCGAAGCCGCCGACCTCGTCGAACGCGCTCCGGCGAACGAGCAGACAGGCAGCCGAGAACCAGCCCGATCCCAGAAACGGCTTCAGACACCGCGGCAGCAGCCGATGGTTCCAGGTCGCGTTCTCGAACCTGTTGCGGAGCTTCTGGATTGCCTCCCCCACGACGCCGACTGGAGGCGCCCAACCCAGCTGTGGCGAACCGTCCGGGTAACGAAGGGCGGGCGCGGCGATCCCGAGCCTGGAATCCGCGTCCAGAGCGTCCACGAGTCGCCGCAGCGACGCCGCGTCGGTCCAGGCGTCCGGGTTGAGCAGCAGCAGGTATCGACCCCTGGCCTCCCGGGCGGCCAGATTGCACGCGGCGCCGAATCCCAGGTTGCGCGCCGACGCGATCAGCCGCACCGCCGGTTCCGCCGCCGGATCCTGGCCGGCGAGATCCCGAACCGCCTCCAGCGACCCGTCCGTCGACGCATTGTCCACCACGACGATCTCCAGCCCGGCTTCTCGGGTCCGCCATTCGTCCGCCACGGCGCCCAGACGCTCCAGGCAACGGCTCAGATGAGGGCCGGCGTTGTGGTTGACCACCAGGGCGCTGACGGTCGGACCGTCCGACCCGCTCATGGCCGTTTCCCATGCACCGCCCGCCAGGCGGCCTCGACCTCGACCGCGAACGTCTCCGCGGCTCGGGCCCAGGTCAGCGACCGAACGCGCTCGGGGCCCTGAGCCTGCGCGACGCTCCGCGCCTCGCGATCGAACAGCAGCCGTTGCAGACCGTCGGCCAGGCCATCGACGTCCAGCCGCTCGCAACCGAGCGGATAGTCCGGCCAGAGTTCGAGCAACGCCGGCGCGTCGGAAACGAGGGCAGGCGCCCCGGACGCCAGCGACTCGAGCGGCGGCAGCCCGTACCCTTCGTACTCCGACACGTAGATCGTCCCGGCAGCGGCCGCGTACAGTTCGGGCAGAGCCTGGTCATCCACGTAACCGAGCCGGTCCACGCGGTCGGCGCAGCCGCTGAGGCGAATCGTGCGATCCAGGTCGTCCGGCCTCGGCAACCGGTTCGCGCCGGCGACGACAAGCCGGATCTCCTCGATGGACGGATCGCCGACGCCCGGCGCCGACCAGCCCCCGGCCGCCAACCGAGTCCAGCCGGCCAGCACGAGATCCAGTCGACGGCGCGGCAGGATGGAGCCGGGAACCAGCAGGTAGGGCCGCCGCACGCCCAGCCGCGCGAGGGTCTCTCTCGTCCGCGCGCCATCGCGAGCAACCGAGACGCCGGCCTCCTCGAACCGGGGCGACACCCCCAGGGGCGCGACCGCGATCCGTTCTTTCGGGACGCCGTACCGCCTCTGCAGCTCGGCGGCGGTACGGCCCGTGTCGGTCAGCACCCTGGTGGCGGAGCGGGCCGCGCGACGCGCGAGGAACCGTCGCCGCCGCCTCTCCCTGAAGCTGAAGTCCCGCGGCAGAACCTCGAACGACACGTCATGAATCGTGACGAGCGAAGGACGGGAAGCCCCGCCAGGCAAGCTGTAGCCCGGCGAGAAGAGAAGATCCACGGGCCGCCGCCGCAGGACGCGCGGCAGTCGGAACTGCTCCCAGACGATCGGATGCGCATCGGCGCGCCGATCGAACACGGCGTCGCAGGCGCAACCGCCGGCCCCCCCCTCCGGTCCACAGCGGATGTTCGAAGGGATCGCCCTTGAAGAACAGCGTCAGCCGCCAGCCGCGAGCCCGGGGAACGGCGCGGAGAGCCGTCAGCAGCTCCTCGAGGTATCTCCCCACGCCGGTCCGCGCGCCCTCCATCTCGTAGGCGACGACGCCGATCGATCCCGGCCCCGCAACCCCCCGCGTCATCGGCCGTCGATCGTCCGCCGGCCGCCGACCGCCATCTGGCCGTAGATTCCGATGACCTCCTGGGCGGCTCGCCGCCAGGAAAAGGCGGCCGCGCGCTCCAGACCGGCCTGCCGGTAGCGATCCCGCCGCGAGGGCGACCGCAGCAAGGCGTCCAGGCCGCGCCGGATCGCCGCCACGTCGAAGGGGTCGACGCACAGGGCGGCGTCTCCGGCCACCTCGACCAGCGACGACCGGTTCGAGGTAAGGACCGGCGTACCGCAGGCCATCGCCTCCACTACCGGCAGCCCGAACCCTTCGACCAGCGACGGATAGGCCACCACCGAGGCGACATTGTAGAGAGCGATCAGGTCCTCCTCCGACACGGCGCCGAGACGGCGCACGAAGTCCGGCCAGTCGCCCTCGAACACGTCGTCCCGCTTCCAGCCTCCCCCGCCGACCAACGCCAGAGGGACCCGGCGCCGGAGGTCCGGAGCGAGGCCGCCGTAGGCCTCGATCAGCCGGGCGATGTTCTTGCGCGGTTCCAGCGTTCCCACCGAGAGGACGAACTGCCCGTCGAGACCGAAACGCTCCGCCAGCCGCCGCCGCGCCGCCTCCAGGTCGGCGCCGTCGAACGCCGCGAAGGCGGCCGACGCTGCCTCGTGGACCACGCACAGCCGGTCGTCCGGCAACACGAACCACTTCCGGACTTCCTCGGCGGTGGCCTCCGACACGGCGATGATCGTGGCGCCCCGCGCCACCGCCCGCAGCGTCGCCAGCAGACACTGGTTCCGGTTCGCCGGCAGGTGGAACCGCGGGTGGGTGAGAAAGGTCAGATCGTGAATCGTGAACACGACCGGTCCGTCGAAGCACACGGGATCGGCAAAGGTCGGAACGTGGAACAGATCGAGATCCCGGCGCCGCGGCCGGCGGCCCGGGCCACGCCGAACGGTCCCGGGAAGTCCGTCCAGGAGCCGCTTCCAGGCGCCTGCGTCGACCTCCGCATCGAGCGCATACAGAACGAGATCCGGCCGGCCGCCCCGCTCCTCCGCAACCTCCGCCAGCGCCTCCAGCAGACTGGCCGAGTATCTGGCTACGCCGTCCCGGGGGCCGAACAGCTTGCTCACGTCGAAACCGACGCGCATCGCTGCCTCAGGCCCTCCTTGCTTCCCGCCTCGCCTCGGCGCGAATCCCCCTCGCGACCGCCCGCAGCCTCCTCGCGGCGCCGGACCGCAGGCGCCCGGCGTTCTCAAGCTGCGCGATCAACGGCGGGATGTCGGCGTGGAGCGGATCGACCTTCGCGACCTCCTTCGCCCGTGTCCACACCGCCAGGCGAAACCGATCGTAGGCGGCCGCGCCGACGACACGGCGCAGCGCCAACCGCAACGGCCGCGCAGGGCCGGAACGGGCAAGCCGTCCCAGGAACGCAACGATGACCTGCCCCATCGCACGCGGAGGGTACAACAATCCGCGGAACGCCAGACCGAGTCTCCCGTGAGGGGCCAGCAGCGTCCGCTGCGCCAAAGCGGCGTTGTCTGCTCCATGCACCCGTGGCGGCGCACCCAGTGCGAGGCTGTTGCCTCCACGCAACCCGCGGCGGGCCATGCTGGGTGCGCCGGCGTCCCCGCCGGCTTCCGTACCGCGCGGCGCGCCGGCAGCCTCGCCGCATCCGGCGGCGTCGGCTGGTCCATGCATGCGGCCGCTTACCAGCGGAACGTGCCGGAGAGTTCGAGTCGGTAGTCGGGCGGGGCGGCCTGTCCCTGTTGTCGCTGGACTTCGAGGGCGAGGGACGCGTCGGGGCCGAGGGTGTAGCGGGCGCCGAGCAGCAGGTTCCCCTGTCCCTGCTGGCTGAGCGACAGCTGGGTGTAGGGGGTCAGCACGCCCAGAGGGCCGAGCCAGGCGGCGGCGAAGCCGTAGCCGAACTCGGCTTCCAACCGGCCCTCGGGACGGGCGGCGGCGCCGGTTGTCCATGCGGCGGTCGATCGTTCGTCGAACATCCCCGCGATGCCCGTCTGGGCCATCCCCCAGGACGGCGCCACGTTGAGGTACGCGCCGCGACCGTCGGCCGCGGGGTCGAGACGCAGCAGCGCGCTGACCGCCGTCTCGTCCCGGTCCTTCTCGTGCGCCACCAGCGTCCGACCACGGAGTTCCATCGTCAGGCCGCGCTTGCCGCTCCGCCAGATCAGGCTGGCGCCGACCTCGACCCCGGCGCCGGCGACGACGTCCCCGCCGTCGTGCCGGAGGCCGGCCTCCACCGCCGGAGTCAGCGTCCCGCCGCCCTCGAGAGACCGTTCGTACGAACCCTCCAGGGCGAGACGCAGCCGGTTCGTGTCCACCGCGAGCTTCACCAGACCCTCCTTCGCGTCCGTCTTCGCCTCGGACACCGAACCTTCGGCCCGCACCGCGAACGTCGTCGTGCCGCCAGCGATCCACGTCGGATTCGCAGCCACCACCAGACGACCGCCGACCGAAGCGTCCGACATCGACAGGTCGGTCGAACGCGACCCGCCGCCGTCCAGCTCGATGCGGATGTCGCCGCGGCCAAGGCCCAGGCTCGCCCACAGGTTCGAACCGTCATCCCGGAACCACGCCGCGTACGGGTGAAGCGTCATCAGGTCCACCCGGTAGACGCTGTCGAAGCCGAGACCGTCGACGTCCGTGGATCGCGCCTTCGTGCTGCCCCAGGAGTGCGACAGCGCCGCGCCCAGCAGCAGGTCCGGACGAAGACGGAAGTCGGCGCCGACGTGGGCCGACGACAACTGCCCCGTCCAGGACGTGTCGGCTTCCGAACCGGAGAACGACACGTCCTCCGCGCCGCCCCAGATCGCCGCCGTGGACGAACCGGCGCCGCCGCCGCTCTCACCGGCGCTCTCGCCGGCGCCGCCGCCAGAACCGCCGCCCGCGCCTCCCAGCGGCAGGCTGAACGACGCCGTCCCGCCCATCGTCCCGCGAAGCTGCCGGTCCGCCTCACGGTCCGGCGGCAGGTGCGGATCACGCCAGCGGCCCAGGTCCGGCTTCCCGGAGGCCATGCCCGACGGACCAGGCAGCCCGCCGCCCGACGACGCCGACTCGATCCGTTCCTTCACCGGAACCATCCCCGTCAACGCCTCGACCATGTGAGGCAGCACGGCGTCATTCACCTTGTTCGCCTTCCGCGACTCCAGATCCTCCGGCGTGTCGTTCTCCACTGGCGTCACCGCGACCGAAGCGATCGACACGCCGTCGTAGCCGCCGCCGGAAGCGACGTGGGTCAGCGTCACCATCGGATCCGCCGACGCGTCCGCGTCCTCGGCCACGGCGACCGTCACCGCTTGAGCCTCGCTCCAGTCCGCGGACGTGAACGTCAGGCTGGACGGCGCCGCCGTCACGTCGCCAGAAGCGCCGGACACCGACACCGTCACCGGTGACGACGGTTCCGTGTCCAGCACGATCGTGTACTCGCCGGCGCCGCCCTCCGTCACCGTCAGCGCCGAGGCCGACACCGTCACGCCCAACGTGTCGTCCTCCGTCACCGTCACCACCACCGAAGCGATCGACACGCCGTCGTAGTCGCCGCCCGAAGCCGAGTGCGTCAGCGTCACCTCGGGGTCCGCGATCCCGTCCGCGTCGTGGCCGGCCGACACCATCACCGTACGAGCCTGGTTCCAGTCCGCGGCCGTGAACGTCACGCTCGACGGCTCCACCGTCACGTCGCCGGATGCGCCGGACACCGACACCGTCACCGAAGACGACGGCTCCGTCTCCAGCTGCAGCAGATAGCCGCCAGCGTCGCCTTCAGACAGCGTCAGCGAAGAGGCCGACACCGTCACCCCCGGCGTGTCGTCCTCCGTCACCGACACCGTCACCGAAGCCACCGACACGCCGCCGTAGTCGCCGCCAGACGCCGCGTGCGTCAGCGTCACCTCGGGGTCCCCGAACGCATCGGCGTCCTGAGCGGCCGACACCGTGACCGTCTGCGCCTCGCGCCAGTCCGCGGCCGTGAACGTCAGGCTGGACGGCGCCGCCGTCACGTCGCCCGATGCGCCCGACACCGACACCGTCACGTCCCCAGACGGTTCCGTCTCCAGCACGACCGTGTACTCGCCGCGCGAACCCTCTTCCACCGTCAGCGAGGCGACCGACACCGTCACCCCGGCCGTGTCGTCCTCCGTCACCGACACCGCGACGGAAGCGATCGACACGTCGTCGTAGCCCCCGCCAGACGCCGCGTGCGTCAGCGTCACCACCGGGTCCGCGATCCCGTCGGCGTCCTGAGCGGCAGACACCGTCACCGTCCGAGCCTCGTTCCAGTCCCCGGACGTGAACGTCAGGCTGGACGGCACCACCGTCACGTCGCCCGATGCGCCGGACACCGTCACCGTCGCGTCGCCCGACGGCGCCGTGTTCAGCGCGATCGTGTACACGCCGCTCGAACCCTCCGCCACCGTCAGCGAGGCGACCGACACCGTCACCCCGGCCGTGTCGTCCTCCGTCACCGACACCGCGACGGAAGCGATCGACACGTCGTCGTAGCCCCCGCCAGACGCCGCGTGCGTCAGCGTCACCACCGGGTCCGCGATCCCGTCGGCGTCCTGGGCGGCAGACACCGTCACCGTCCGAGCCTCGTTCCAGTCCCCGGACGTGAACGTCAGGCTGGACGGCGCCACCGTCACGTCGCCCGATGCGCCGGACACCGTAACCGTCACGTCGCTCGGCGGTTCCGCATCCAGCACGACCGTGTAGGCGCCGCTTGAACCTTCCGCCACCGTCAGCGAAGCGGACGACACCGTCACGCCCGGAGCAGGTCCAGCGCCGTCGCCCGCGCCGCCGCCAGCGCCGCCGCCGCCATCGCCGCCAGGATCGGAAGGCTCCGCGGGATCGGAAGGCGTCCCTGGATCGGTCGGCTGGTCCGGATCCGACGGCGGGCCGCCGCTGGAAGAACCCGTCGTCCGCGCCGACACCTCCACCGACGCCGGACCGGCGCCGGAAGCGTTCACCGCCCGAAGCTGCAACGCGTGAACCACGTCGTTCGCCAGACCCGTCAACGTGTAGCTCGTCGTCCCCGACGTCGCGCCCGGAACCGGCAGCCAACCGCCGTACTCCCCGGCCCCCTCCTTGCGACGGTACTCCCAGCTCGTGATGCTCGAATCGCCGGGATCGCTCCAACTCAGCGTCACCTGGCCGTCGCCGCCCTGGATGCCCGTCAGCACCGGCTGAGCCGGCACGCCGGACGGCGGGTCGGACGGCTCGGACGAACCCGTGTCGTCCTCCGTGATCGTCACCACCACCGAGTCGATCGTCACACCGGCGTAGCCGCCGCCCGAGGCGGAGTGCGTCAACGTCACCGCCGCGTCCGTCTCCGCGTCGTTGTCCTCCGCCGCGTTCACCGTCACCGTCTGCGCCGTGCCGTAGTTCTGGTCCGTGAACGTCAGCGGAGAACCCGTCACCGTCACGTCGCCAGAGGCCCCGGACACCGTCACCGTCACGGTCCCCGACGGCTCCGCGTCCAGATTCACCGTGTACGTGGCGCTCCCGCCTTCCGCAACCGTCAGAGACGTCGGCGTCACCGTCACGCTCAGAGACGGCGTCACCGTGATCACGACCTCCTCGGTGTCGGAGTTGCCGTTGCCGTCCGATGCCGTCACCGTCATCGTGTACGTGCCGGCAGCCGTCGGCACGAACGTCAACCGCGCCTGGTTCAGGGCCGTGCCCTGAGGAAGCGCCGGCGACGTCTCGCCCGCCTTGCGCGTCCACGCGTAACTGATCGTGTCGCCCGTGTCGGCGTCCGTCGCCGACGCCGTGATGTCCACCGTCTGACCCACCCGCAGCGTCACGTCCGCGATCGCCGTCAGCACCGGCGACGAATCGTCGTCCGTGATCGTCACCGTCGTCGAGGCGTTGCCCAGCGTGAAGCCGTCCGGCAGCGCCGCGGCCGCCGCGATCGTCACCGTGAACGTCTCGGCGCCCTCCTCGATGTTGTCGTCCGTGATCGGAATCGAGATGCCCTTCGTCGTGTCGCTCGCGCTGAACGTGACCGACGTCACCGCGTCGTTGTCGTAGTCCCCGTCCGCCGGCGCGTTCGCGCCCGTCGCGTCCGTGTCCGAGGTCGAAGACGTGCTGGCGTAGGTGACGTTGAACGTCGTCTCGGCGCCGAACGCTCGGCTCGCCGTGATCGTCACCGTCGCGGCGCCGCCGCCCTCAGCCACCGTCAGCGTCGCCGGCACCGAAACCGTCGCCGCGGCTGCTTGCGGCGTGGCCGTCACCCAACCGCTCGCCTTGCCGTCGCCGCCGGCGTTCACCGCCCGAATCTTGAAGCTGTACTCCTCGCCGTTCTCCAGACTCGTCACCGTGTAGGTGACGGTGTCGGCGTCCGAACCGGTGATCAGGTTCCAGCTCGCGCTGCTCCGATCAGCCGTCTTGGCGTAGCGCAGCTTGTACCCGGTGATGTCGTCGTCGTCCGGGTCGGTCCAGGTCAGCACCACCTGCGCGCTGCCCGCCGCCGCCGTCAGTCCGGTGGGACGGGCGGGCGGGTCCACCTGCGTCGTGCCGTCGTTCAGCGTGCCGTCCGCCGTCGTGTCGGCGCCCAACTCGTAGTCGTCCGTGTCGTTCAGCGTGATGCGGTAGGTCTCCGCGCCCTCCGCGTCCGAATCCGTGCTGGTGGAAATCGTCACCGTGCCCGTGAGGCTCGCGGTGTTGCCGAAGGTCGCGGTGAAGGTGCGCGGCCCCAGCGCGCCTGTAATGTCGTCCGCGTCGAAACCGCTGCTGCCGCGATCCGCCAGCGTCAGGCTCACATCCAACGTGCCCGTGAGCGCCTTGTCCGAAGTCACCGTCAGGCTGATGTCCGTGCCCTCCGTAACTGCCGACGGATCCGTGGACAGCTGCAGCACCGGCGTGGTGTCGGTCACCGTCACGTCCACGTCGGCGATCGTCACCCCGTTGTAGCCGCCGCCGGTCGCGCTGTGCGTCAACGTGGCCGTGTCGTCGGTCGCGTCCGTGTCCGAAGCCGCGCTCACCGTTACCGTCTGCGCCGTGCCGTGGTTCTGATCCGTGAACGTCAGCGGCGAACCCGACACCGTCACGTCGCCAGACGCGCCGGACACCGTCACCGTCACGTTCCCGGACGGCGCCGCGTCCAGCTTCACCGTGTACGTGGCGCTGCCGCCTTCTGCCACCGTCAGCGCGGTCGGCGTCACCGTCACGCCCAGAGCCGGCGTCACCGTGATCACGACGTCCTCGGTGTCGGAGTTGCCCTTGCCGTCGGACGCCGTCACCGTCATCGTGTAGGCGCCCGTCGCCGCCGTCGTGAAGGTCAACCGCGCCTGGTTCAGGTTCGTGCCTTGCGGAATCGCCGGCGTCGTCTCGCCCGTCTTGCGCGTCCAGGCGTAGGTGATCGTGTCGTTGTCCGCGTCGGTGGCCGCCGCGGTGATGTCCACCGTCTGGCCCACCGCGTAGGACACGTCCGCGATCGCCGTCAGCGACGGCGAGGAATCGTCGTCCGTGATCGTGCCCGTCGCGGTCGCCGTGCCCAGAACGGCGTTCTCGGGATCGTTGAGCTCGATCACCACCGTCTCGTCGGACTCGTCCAACTCGTCGCCCGTAACCGACACCGTGATCGTCTGCGTCGCCGTGCCCGCCGGGAACGTCAGCGTTCCGTCGGCGAGAGCCGCGTGATCCGTGCCCGAAGTCGCGGTCGAGGCGGAATCCACCGCGTAGTCCACCGTCACCTGCTGCGCGCTCAGGCTGTCCAGCGTCACCGTGAACACCATGTCCGTGCCGCCCGAATCACCCTCCGTAACCGCCGACGGCGCGGCGATCGACAGCGACGCCGTGTCGTCGTTCTCGATCGTGCCCCGTGCCGTCGCGTCGGAAATCGTCGCGCCGGACGCCTCCGACAAGGTCACCGTGAAGGTCTCGTCGGCCTCCTCGATGTTGTCGTCGAGCAAGGTAACCGCGATCGTCGTCGTCTGCGCGTTGGCCGCGATGCTCCCGCTCCCCTTCGCCGACGCCGCAACCGCCGTGAAGTCCGTGCCCGCCGTCGCCGTGTCGGCGGTCTCCGACGTCACCGTGTACTTGAACGTCACCTCGGAAGACGACGCCTTTGATGCCGTCACCGTGAACGACAGCGTCCCCGAACTCACGTTCTCAGCAGCCGAAGCGTCCGCGATGCTCAGCGACACGTCCGCGGCGGGATCGTTCAGCACGCCGTCCGCCGTCGTGTCGGCGCCCAACTCGTAGGCCGCCGCGTCGTTCAACGTGATCCGGTAGGTCTCCGCGCTCTCCGACGTCGAATCCATGCTGGTCGGAATCGTCACCGTCCCCTTCGTGCTCGGCGTCGCGCCGAAGACGGCGTTGAAGTTCCGCGGACCCAACGTGCCCGGAATGTCGGCCGCGTCGAAACCGGCCGATCCCCGGGCCGCCAGAGTCAGGCTCACCGCCAACGTCCCCGTCCGCGCCTTGTCCGACGTCACCTCCAGGCTGATCGCCGTCCCCTCCGTAACCGCCGCCGGATCCTTCCGCAGCTGCAGCACCGGCGTCACGTCGGTCACCGTCACGTCCACATTGGCGATCGTCACCCCGTTGTAGCCGCCGCCGGTCGCGCTGTGCGTCAACGTCGCCGTGTCGTCCGTCGCGTCCGTGTCCGACGCCGCGCTCACCGTCACCGTCTGCGCCGTGCCGTAGTTCCCAGCCGTGAACGTCATCGGCGATCCCGACACCGTCACGTCGCCCGAAGCGCCGGCCACCGTCACCGTCACGTTCCCGGACGGCGCGGCGTTCAGCTTCACCGTGTACGTGGCGCTGCCGCCTTCCGCCACCGTCAGCGACGTCGGCGTCACCGTCACGCTGGCCGTCGTGCCGTCGTTCAGCGTGCCGTCCGCCGTCTTGTCCGAGCCCAGCTCGTAGCCCGCGGCGTCGTTCAACGTGATCCGGTAGGTCTCCGCGCCCTCCACGTCCGAATCGCTGCTCGTCGGAATCGACACCGCTGCCGTCAGGCTCGGCGTCGTGCCGAAGACCGCGTTGAAGGTCCGCGGACCCAGCGCGCCCGATATGTCGTCCGCGTCGAAACCGCTCGAGCCCCGGTCCGCCAGAGTCAGGCTCACCGCCAACGTGCCCGTCCGCGCCTTGTCCGACGTCACCGTCAGACTGATGTCCGTGCCCTCGGTCACCGCGGACGGATTCGTCAGCAACTGCAGCACCGGCGTCGTCTCCGTGATCGTGACCGTCACCGAGTCGATCGTCACTCCGTTGTAGCCGCCGCCGGCCGCACTGTGGGTCAACGTCACCGCCGCGTCCGCCGTCGCGTCGTTGTCCGTCGCCGCGTTCACCGTCACCGTCTGCGCCGTGCCGTAGTTCTGATCCGTGAACGTCAGCGGCGAACCCGACACCGTCACGTCGCCAGACGCGCCGGACACCGTCACCGTCACGTTCCCGGAAGGCGCCGTGTCCAGCTTCACCGTGTACGTGGCGCTCGAACCCTCGTCAATCGTCAGCGCGGTCGGCGTCACCGTCACGCTCAGAGCCGGCGTCACCGTGATCACGACGTCCTCGGTGTCGGAGTTGCCCTTGCCGTCGGACGCCGTCACCGTCATCGTGTAGGCGCCCGTCGCCGTCGGCACGAAGGTCAGCTGCGCCTGGTTCACGTTCGTGCTCTGCGGAAGCGCCGGCGTCGTCTCGCCGGCCTTGCGCGTCCAGGCGTAGGTGATCGCGTCGTTGTCCGCGTCGGTGGCCGCTGCCGTGACGCTCACCGTCTGGCCCACCGCGTAGGAGATGTCCGCGATCGCCGCCAGCACCGGCGAAGCGTCGTCGTCGGTGATCGTCCCTGTCGCCGTCGCCGTGCCCAGCACGGCGTTCTCGGGATCGCTGAGCTTGATCACCACCGTCTCGTCCGGCTCGTCCAGCTCGTCGCCCGTAACCGACACCGTGATCGTCCTGGTCGCCGTGCCCGCGGGGAAGGTCAACGTGCCGTCGGCCAGCGCCGCGTGATCCGTGCCGGAGGTCGCGGTCGAAGCCGCATTCACCGCGTAGTCCACCGTCACCTGCTGCGCGCTCAGGCTGTCCAGCGTCACCGTGAACACCATGTTCGTGCCGCCGGAATCCCCCTCCGTCACCGCCGACGGCGCGGCGATCGACAGCGAAGCCGTGTCGTCGTTCTCGATCGTGCCCCGTGCCGTCGCGTCGGAAATCGTCGCGCCGGACGCCTCCGACAAGGTCACCGTGAAGGTCTCGTCGGCCTCCTCGATGTTGTCGTCGAGCAAGGTGACATCGATCGTCGTCGTCAGCGCGTTGGCCGCGATGCTTCCGCTCCCCTTCGCCGACGCAGCAACCGCCGTGAAGTCCGTGCCCGCCGTCGCCGTGTCGGTGCTCTCCGCCGTCACCGTGTACTTGAACGTCACCTCGGAAGACGACGCCTTTGATGCCGTCACCGTGAACGACAGCGTCCCCGAACTCACGTTCTCCGCAGCCGAAGCGTCCGCGATGCTCAGCGACACGTCCGCTGCCGGATCGTTCAGCACGCCGTCCGCCGTCGTGTCGGCGCCCAACTCGTAGGCCGCCGCGTCGTTCAGCGTGATCCGGTAGGT
The DNA here is from genome assembly GCA_965203495.1 of Candidatus Multivorans sp. Classification (GTDB taxonomy): domain Bacteria; phylum Acidobacteriota; class Thermoanaerobaculia; order Multivoradales; family Multivoraceae; genus Multivorans. The sequence goes on along the minus strand of CBDBDB010000015.1, from coordinate 330,013 downwards.
CTCCGCGCTCTCCGACGTCGAGTCCGTGCTGGTCGGAATCGTCACCGTCCCCTTCGTGCTCGGCGTCGCGCCGAAGATGGCGTTGAGGGTCTGGGTCAAGGCGCCGGAAATGTCGTTCGCGTCGAAACCGGCCGATCCCCGGGCCGCCAGGGTCAGGCTCACCGCCAACGTGCCCGTCAGCGCCTTGTCCGACGTCACCTCCAGGCTGATCGCCGTCCCCTCCGTAACCGCCGCCGGATCCTTCCGCAGCTGCAACACCGGCGTCGTGTCGGTCACCGTCACGTCCACATTGGCGATCGTCACCCCGTTGTAGCCGCCGCCGGTCGCGCTGTGGGTCAACGTGGCCGTGTCGTTCGTCGCGTCCGTGTCCGACGCCGCGCTCACCGTGATCGTCTGCGCCGTGCCGTAGTCCTGATCCGTGAACGTCATCGGCGATCCCGTCACTGACACGTCGCCAGAAGCCCCGGCCACCGTCACCGTCACATTCCCGGAAGGCGCCGCGTCCAGCTTCACCGTGTAGGTGGCGCTGGCACCCTCCACGACCGTCAGCGCGGTCGGCGTCACCGTCACGCTCAGAGCCGGCGTCACCGTGATCACCACGTCCTCGGTGTCGGAGTTGCCGGCGCCGTCGGATGCCGTCACCGTCATCGTGTAGGTGCCCGTCGCCGTCGGCACGAAGGTCAGTCGCGCCTGGTTCAGGTTCGGAGGACCGGGCAACGCCGGCGTCGTCTCGCTCGTCTTGCGCCTCCAGGCGTAGCTGATCGGGTCGCCGGTGTCCGCATCGGTGGCCGACGCGGTGATGTCCACGGTCTGGCCGACGCGCAGCGACACGTCCGCGATCGCCGCCAGCACCGGCGAGGCGTCGTCGTCGGTGATCGTCACCGTGGTCGCGGCGTTGCCCAGCGCGAAGCCGGCGGGCAGCGCGCTGCCCTGCGCCAGCGCGATCGTCGCCGTGAACGTCTCGTCGGACTCGTCGAGACCGTCGTCCGTGATCGGAATCGGAGATGTCCTTGGTCGTGTCCGACGCGCCGAAGGTAACCGCAACCGCATCGTTGTCGTAGTCCGCGCCCGCCGGATCCGAAGCGCCCGTCGCCGTGCCGCCGGCGAAGCTCGCGCTGAACGTCACCGACTCGCCGACTGCCGACGCCTGCTCCGTCGTGATCCGCAGCGTCGCGTTGCCGGCACCTTCCGCCACCGTCAGCGTCGCTGGCACCGACACGCTCGCGGTCGCCGTCACCGTGATCACGACCTCCTCGGTCGCCCTCGTTCGTGCCGTCGGATGCCGTCACCGTCATCGTGTAGGTGCCCGCCGCCGTCGGCACGAAGGTCAACCGCGCCTGGTTCAGGTTCGGAGGACCGGGCAACGCCGGCGTCGTCTCGCCCGCCTTGCGCGTCCAGACGTAGCTGATCGTGTCGCCGGTGTCCGCGTCGGTCGCCGCCGCGGTGATGTTCACCGTCTGGCCGACGCGCAGCGACACGTCCGCGATCGCCGCCAGCACCGGCGCGGAGTCGTCGTCGGTGATCGTGCCGGTCGCCGTGCCGGCGGTGCCGGAAATCGCCGCGCCCGCGGAAGCGTCCGACAGCGTCACCGTGAAGGTCTCGTCGGACTCGTCGAGGTCGTCGTCGAGCAAGGCCACCGAGATCGTGGTGGTCCGCGCGTTGGCCGCGATGGTTCCCGCGGTCTTCGTCGCGACCGCCGTGAAGTCCGTGTCCGCCGTCGCCGTGTCCCCGGTCTCCGATGTCACCGTGTACTTGAACGTCACATCGGACGACGGCGCGGATGATGCCGTCACCGTGAACGACAGCGTGCCGTCGCCCTCCGCAGTCGATGCGTCCGCGACGCTCAGCACGATGGCGTTGGTCACCGTGATCACCACGTCTTCGGTGTCGGAGTTGCCCTTGCCGTCGGAGGCCGTCACCGTCATCGTGTAGGCGCCCGCCGCCGTCGGCACGAAGGTCAGCTGCGCCTGGTTCAGGTTCGGACTGCCTGGAATCGCCGGCGTCTCGCCCGCCTTGCGCCTCCAGACGTAGCTGATCGTGTCGTTGTCCGCGTCGGTGGCCGAAGCCGTGACGCTCACCGTCTGGCCGACCGCGTAGGACACGTCGGCGATCGCGGCCAGCACCGGCGACGAATCGTCGTCGGCGATCGTGCCCGTCGCCGTCGCCGTGCCCAGCACGGCGTTCGCGGGATTCGACAGCTTGATCACCACCGTCTCGTCGGGCTCGTCCAACTCGTCGCCCGTCACCGACACCGTGATCGTCTTGGTCGCCGTGCCTGCCGGGAACGTCAGCGTGCCGTCGGCGAGAGCCGCGTGATCCGTGCCCGAGGTCGCGGTCGAAGCCGCATCCACCGCGTAGTCCACCGTCACCTGCTGCGCGCTCAGGCTGTCCAGCGTCACCGTGAACACCATGTTCGTGGAACTGGAATCGCCTTCCGTGACCGCCGACGGCGCGGCTATGGAAAGCGAAGCCGTGTCGTCGTTCTCGATCGTGCCGTGAGCGGTCGCGTCCGAAATCGTCGCCCCGGACGCATCCGACAACGTCACCGTGAACGTCTCGTCGGCCTCCTCGATGTTGTCGTCGAGCAAGGTGACCGCGATCGTCGTTGTCAGCGCGTTGGCGGCGATGCTCCCGCTCCCCTTGGCCGACGCCGCAACCGCCGTGAAGTCCGCGCCCGCCGTCGCCGTGTCCCCGCTCTCCGATGTCACCGTGTACTTGAACGTCACTTCGGAAGACGACGCCTTTGATGCCGTCACCGTGAACGACAGCGTCCCCGAACTCACGTTCTCCGCAGCCGAGGCGTCCGCGATGCTCAGCGATGCGTCCGCGGCGGGATCGTTCAGCACGCCGTCCGCGGTCGTGTCCGCGCCCAACTCGTAGGCCGCCGCGTCGTTCAACGTGATCCGGTAGGTCTCCGCGCTCTCCGCCGTCGAATCCGCGCTGGTCGGAATCGTCACCGTGCCCTTCGTGCTCGGCGTCGCGCCGAAGACGGCGTTGAAGTTCCGCGGACCCAACGCGCCCGGAATGTCGTTCGCGTCGAAACCGGCCGATCCCCGGGCCGCCAAGGTCAGGCTCACCGCCAACGTGCCCGTGCGCGCCTTGTCCGACGTCACCTCCAGGCTGATCGCCGTCCCCTCCGTCACCGCCGCCGGATCCTTGCGCAGCTGCAACACCGGCGTGGTGTCGGTCACCGTCACGTCCACATTGGCGATCGTCACGTCGTTGTAGCCGCCGCCGGTCGCGCTGTGGGTCAACGCGGCCGTGTCGTTCGTCGCGTCCGTGTCCGTCGCCGCGCTCACCGTTACCGTCTGCGCCGTGCCGTAGTTCTGATCCGTGAACGTCAGCGGCGAACCCGACACCGTCACGTCGCCCGAAGCGCCGGACACCGTCACCGTCACATTCCCGGAAGGCTCGGCGTTCAGTTTCACCGTGTACGTGGCGCTGGCGCCCTCCACGACCGTCAGCGCGGTCGGCGTCACCGTCACGCCCAGGGCCGGCTGCACCGTGATCACGACCTCCTCCGTGTCGGAGTTGCCGGCGCCGTCCGAGGCCGTCACCGTCATCGTGTAGGCGCCCGTCGCCGTCGGCGCGAAGGTCAACCGGGCTTGGCTCAGGTTCGGAGGACCGGGCAACGCCGGCGTGGTCTCGCCCGCCTTGCGCGTCCAGACGTAGCTGATCGTGTCGCCCGTGTCGGCGTCGGTCGCCGACGCGGTGATGTCCACCGTCTGGCCGACGCGCAGGGACACGTCCGCGATCGCCGCCAGCGACGGCGAAGCGTCGTCGTCCGTGATCGTGCCGGTGGCCGTCGCCGTCCCCAGCACGGCGTTCGCCGGATTCGACAGATTGATGACCACCGTCTCGTCCGGCTCGTCCAACTCGTCTCCCGTAACCGACACCGTGACCGTCTGGGTCGCCGTGCCCGCCGGGAACGTCAACGTGCCGTCCGCCAGCGCCGCGTGGTCCGTCCCGGAAGTCGCGGTCGAAGCCGAATCCACCGTGTAGTCCACCGTCACCTGCTGCGCGCTCAGGCTGTCCAGCGTCACCGTGAACACCATGTCCGTGCCGCCGGAATCGCCCTCCGTCACCGCCGACGGCGCGGCGATCGACAGGGTCGCCGTGTCGTTGTCCGTGATCGTCACCGTCGTCGAGGCGGCGCCCAGCGCGAAGCCGGCCGGCAGCGGCACCGCCGGCGCGATGGTCACCGTGAAGGTCTCGGCGCCCTCTTCGATGTTGTCGTCGGTGATCGGAATCGAGATGTTCTTCGCCGTCTCGCTCGCGCCGAACACCACCGACGTCGCCGCGTCGTTGTCGTAGTCGCCGTCCGCCGGCGCCGCGGCGCCCGTCGCGTCCGTATCCGACGTCGATGCCGTGCTGCCGTAACTCACGTTGAACGTCGTCTCCGCGCCGAACGCCTTTTCCGTCGATATCGACACCGTCGCATTGCCGACGTTCTCCGCCACCGTCAGCGCCGCCTGAACCGACACGCTCGCGGCCTCCGTCACCGTGATCACGACCTCCTCGGTGGCCGTGTTCTTGGCGCCGTCGGACGCCGTCACCGTCATCGTGTAGGTGCCCGCGGTCGCCGTTACGAACGTCAACTGCGCCTGCTTCAGGTTCGTGCCCTGCGGAATCGCCGGCGCCGTCTCGCCGGCCTTGCGCGTCCAGACGTAGTTGATCGTGTCGCTGTCCGCGTCGGTCGCCACTGCGGTGATGTCCACCGTCTGGCCTACCGTGAGGCTCAGGTCCTCGATCGCCGTCAGCACCGGAGAAGCGTCGTCGTCGGTGATCGTCACCGTCGTCGTCGCCGTGCCCAGCGCGAAGCCCGGCGGCAGCGTGCTGCCCTGGGCCAGCGCGATGGTCACCTCGATCGTCTCGGCGGACTCGTCCAGATCGTCGTCCGTCAGCGGAATCACGATGTCCTGCGTGGTGTCCGACGCCCCGAAGGTCACCGACGTCGCCGCGTCGTTGTCGTAGTCCCCGTCCGCCGGCGCCGCGGCGCCCGTCGCCGTGCCGGCGTAGCTCACATCGAACGTTACCGACTTGCCCAGCATCCGCGAGGCCGTAACTCGCACCGTCGCGTTGCTGTCCGTTCCTTCCGTAACCGCCAGCGTCGCGGGAACCGATACCGTGCCGCTGCCGTCGTTCAACGTGCCGTCCGCGGTCGTGTCGCTGCCCAGCTCGTAGGCCGCCGTGTCGTTCAACGTGATCCGGTAGGTCTCCGCGCCCTCTTCGGCCAGGTCCACGCGGGTGGGAATCGACACCGTGCCCGTCAGACTCGGCGTCGTGCCGAACTCCGCGTTGAAGGTGCGCGGACCCAGGCCGCCCGGAATGTCGTCCGCGTCGAAACCGCTGGTCCCCCGGGCCGCCAGGGTCAGGCTCACCGCCAGCGTGCCCGTGCGCGCCTTGTCCGAGGTCACCGTCAGACGGATGTCCGCGCCCTCCGTCACCGCCGATGGATCTGTCGACAGTTGCAGCACCGGCGTGGTCTCCGTGATCGTCACAGTCACCGGGTCGATGGTCACGTCGTTGTAGCCGCCGCCGGTGGCGCTGTGAGTCAGGTTCACATCAGCGTCCGCCGTGGCGTCCGCGTCCGTCGCCGCGTTCACCGTCACCGTCTGCGCCTTGTTGTAGTTCCCCGCGGTGAACGTCAGCGGCGAACCCGTCACCGTCACGTCGCCGGTCGCGCCGGTCACCGTCACCGTCACGTTCCCGGACGGTGCCGCGTTCAGCTTCACCTCGTAGGTTCCGCTTGAACCCTCGTCAACCGTCAACGCCGTCGGCGTCACCGTCACGCCCAGGGCCGGCAGCACCGTGATCACGACCTCTTCGGTCGCCGTGTTGCCGTTGCCGTCCGAGGCCGTCACCGTCATCGTGTACGTGCCCGCCGCCGTCGGCACGAAGGTCAGTTGCGCCTGGTTCAGCGCCGGAGGACCGGGCAACGCCGGCGTCGTCTCGCCCGCCTTGCGCGACCATTCGTAGCTGACCGTGTCGTTGTCCGCGTCGGTCGCCGATGCCGTGATGTCCACCGTCTCGCCCACCCGCGGCGAGATGTCCGCGATCGCCGCCAGCACCGGAGAAGCGTCGTCGTCGGTGATCGTAACCGTGGTAACGGCGGCGCCCAGCACAAAGCCGGCGGGCAGCGACGCCGCCGGCGCGATCGTCACCGTGAAGGTCTCGTCCGGCTCGTCCAGATCATCGTCCGTGATCGGAATCACGATGTCCTTGGTCGTCTCGCTCGTGCTGAACTCCACCGAGGCAACCGCGTCGTTGTCGTAGTCGCCGTTGGCCGGATTCGCAGCGCCCGTCGCGTCCGCGTCGGAGGTCGCGCTGGTGCTGCCGTAACGCACGTTGAACGTCGTCGCCGCGTCGAACGCCGACGGCGTCGTGATCCTCACCGTCGCGTTGCTGTCCGGGCCCTCCGTCACCGACACCGCCGCGGGAACCGATACCGTCTTGCTCCCGCCGTCGTTCAGCGTCCCGTCCGCCGTCTTGTCCGCGCCCAGCTCGTAGGCCGCCGTGTCGTTCAGCGTGATCCGGTAGGTCTCCGCGCTCTCATCCACTGAATCGCTGCTGGTCGGAATCGTCACCGTGCCGGTCAGGCTCGGCGTCGGGCCGAACTCCGCGTCGAAGGTCTGGGTCAAGGCGCCCGGAATGTCGGCCGCATTGAGACCGCTGGTCCCCCGGGCCGCCAGGGTCAGGCTCACCGCCAAGGTTTCCTTCAGCGCCTTGTCCGAGGTCACCGTCAGACTGATGTCCGTGCCCTCCGTCACCGTCAAGGGGTCCGTCAGCAGCTGCAACACCGGCGTCGTCTCCGTGACCGTCACCGTCACCGGGTTGATCGCAACCCCGTCGTAACCGCCGCCGACCGCGCCGTGGGCCAACCTCACATCAGCGTCCGCCGTCGCGTCCTCGTCCGCCGCCGCGCTCACCGTCACCGTCTGCGCCGTGGCGTAGTTCTGCCCCGTGAAGGTCAACGGCGAACCCGTCACCGTCACGTCGCCGGTCGCTCCCGTCACCGTCACCGTCACGTTCCCCGACGGCGCCGCGTTCAGCTTCACCTCGTAGGTGCCGCTCGAACCTTCCGCCACCGTCAGCGCGGTCGGCGTCACCGTCACCCCGAGCGTGCCTTCGTTCAGCGTGCCGTCCGCCGTCTTGTCCGCGCCCAGCTCGTAGGCCGCCGTGTCGTTCAACGTGATCCGGTAGGTCTCCGCGCCCTCCGCGGCGGCGTCCGCGCTGGTGGGAATCGTCACCGTCGCCGTCAGGCTGGCGGTATCGCCGAAGACCGCATTGAAGGTCCGGGTCAAGGCGCCCGGAATGTCGTCCGCGTCGAACTCGCTGTCGTCTCGGGACGACAGCGTCAGACTCACCGGCAGCGTCCCCGTCCGTGCCTTGTCGGACGTCACCTCCAGGCTGATCGAAGCGCCCTCCGCCACCGCCGCGGGATCCGTCAGCAGCTGCAGCACCGGCGTGGTCTCGGTGATCGTCACCCTTGGCCCGATGAATTGCACGAAGTTGTAGCCGTCGGGGCCGCTCGCGCCCTGGAGCAGCGTAACCGCCACGTCCTGCGCCGCGTCCTCGTCGGACGCCGCGCTCACCGTCACCGTCTGCGCCGTGGCGTAGTTCTGCGGCGTGAACGTCAGCGGCGCCCCCGACGCCGACAGGTCGCCCAATGGGAGGCAGCACACCTCCACCGTCACGTCGTCCGAAGGCGCCGTGTTCAGCTTCACCGTGTACGTGGCGCTGCCGCCCTCCGGCACCGTCAGCGACGTCGGCGTCACCGTCAACCCCGCCGCGCCCTCGTCCAACGCGCCGGCGGCACTCCTGCTCGCGCCCAGCGCGTAACCCGGCGCCTTGTTCAGCGTGATCGCGTAGGTCTTCGCTCCCTCCGGGTCCCTGTCCGGGCTGGTGGGGATGCCCACCAGCCCCGTCCTGCCCGGCGTCGCGCCGAACACCGCATTGAAGGTGCGCGGCCCCAGGGAACCGTAGATGTCGCCCGAGTCGAAACCGCTGCTCCCCCGATCCGCCAGGGTCAGGCGCACCGGCACCGTGCCCGTCAGCGACTTGTCGGACGTCACCGCCAGACTGATCGTCTTCCCCCACGTCACCGTCGCCGGATTCGTCAGCAGCTGCAGCACCGGCGTGGTCTCCGTCACCGTCACCTTCACCGGGTCGATCGTCACGTCGTCGTAGCCGCCGCCGGAAGCGGTGTGGGTCAGGGTAACCGCCGGGTGCGCATCCGCGTCCTCGTCCGCCGCCGCGCTCACCGTCACCGTCTGCGCCGTGCCGTAGTTCCCCGCCGTGAACGTCAGCGGCGAGCCCGACACCGTCACGTCTCCGGTCGCCCCGGACACCGTCACCGTCACGTCGCCGGTCGGCCGGGTGTCCAGCTTTACCTCGTAGGTTCCGCTCGAACCCTCGGCGACCGTCAGCGCGGCGGGCGTCACCGTCACCCCCGCCGTGTCGTCGTCCTCGATGGTCACCGTGGTCAAGGCATTGCCCAGCTTGAAACCGGACGGCAGCACGCTGCCGGGCGCCAGTGCAATGCTCACCGTGAACCGCTCGTCGGACTCGTCCAGCGCGTCGTTCGTGATCGGAATCGCGATGTCCTGCGTCGTCTCGCTGGCGCCGAACGTCACCGACGGCACCGCGTCGTTGTCGTAGTCGCCGTCCGCCGGATTCGCGGCGCCCGTCGCGTCCGCGTCGGAGGTCGCGCTCGTTGTGCCGTAGCTCACGTTGAATGTCGTCGCCGCGCCGAAGGCCCGCTCCGTCGCGATCCGCACCGTCGCGGCGCCGCCGCCCTCCGCCACCGTCAGCTTCGAAGGCACCGACACCGTCGCGGAGGTCGCCGTCGGCGTCGCCGTCGCCCAGTCCGTGGCTGTGCCGTCGCCCGCCGCGTTCACCGCCAGAACCTTGAAGCTGTACTCGGAACCGTTGGCCAGGTTCTCCACCGTGTGGGTCACCGTCTCGTCGTCCGAACCGTCGATCAAGGCCCAGCGCGCGCCGCTCCGCTCGCTGGTCTTCGCGTACCGCAGCCTGTAGCCGTTGATGCTGGCATCGCCCGGGTCGCTCCAGGTCAGCACCACCCGGCCGGCGCCGGCCGTCGCGCTGAAGTTGGACGGCTGGGCGGGCTTCGAGGCCGGCGTAGTGCCGTCGTCCAATTTGCCGTCCGCCGTCGTGTCCGCGCCCGGCGCGTAGCCCGGGCCGTCGTTCAGGGTGACGCGCCAGGTCTCGGCGCCCTCGACGTCTCCGTCCGTACTGGTGGGTATCGCCACCGTCCCCGTCAGGCTCGCGGTCTTGCCGAAGTCCGCATCGAAGGTCTGGGTCAGGGCGCCCGGAATGTCGTCCGCGTCGAAACCGCCGTTCCCCCGATCCGCCAGGGTCAGGCTCACCGGCAACGTGCCCGTCCGCGCCTTGTCCGAGGTGACGGTCAGGCTGATCGCCGTCCCCTCCGTAACCGCAGCGGGATCCGTCAGCAGCTGCAGCACCGGCGTCGTCTCCGTGACCGTCACCACCACCGAGTCGATCGTCACCGCATCGCCGTCGTAGGCATCGTCGTCGCTCGCGGCGCTGTGGGTCAGGGTAACCGCCGCGTCCGATGTCAGATCCTCGTCCAGCGCCGCGTTCACCGTCACCGTCTGGGCCTTGGCGTAGTTCCGCGCCGTGAAGGTCAGCGGCGAGCCCGACACCGTCACGTCGTCCGCGGCCCCGGCCACCGTTACTGTCACGTCGCTGGCGGGTTCCGTGTCCAGCTTCACCTCGTAGGTTCCGCTCGCACCCTCCGCCACCGTCAGCGCGGTCGGCGTCACCGTCACCCCCGCAGTGTCGTCGTCCTCGATGGTCAGCGTCAGCACGTTGCTGTCCTGCCAGCCCGGGAGACGCTGGAAGGCGTCGGCGCGGTAGGCCAAGCCCTGGAACGTCAGCGTCTCGTCCGGCTCCGCGCTGGCGTCGCCGATCACCCGGAAGGTCAGCGTGCCCCGGGTCGCGCCGGCGGTCAGGGCCAGGATGTTGCCGTCCGCACGCGGGAAACAGGCGTCCGCGGGGGCACGGCCGCACGGCGCGTTGAACTCGCCCGTGGGATTGGCTTGCGGAGCGCCCGAGAGCAACACTCGCATCCCCCCGCTCGGCGCCCCTTCGCTCAGCTGCACCGTGATCGTGACGTCCTTGGTGCCCGCATCCCCTTCGATCACCGGGTTCGGTTTGGCCGACAGCGTGATCGTCCGGGCATCGTCGTCGGCGATGGTCACCGTGGTCGTGGCGTTGCCCAGCGAGAAGCCGGCGGGCAGCGCGGACGCCGGAGCAATGGTCACCGTGAACGTCTCGGCGCCCTCGTCCGCCCCGTCGTCCGTGATCGGAATCGACACCGCCTGCGTCGTATCCGAAGGCCCGAACGTAACCGAGGCAACCGCGTCGTTGTCGTAGTCGCCGCTGGCCGGATCGGACGCGCCCGTCGCGTCAACGTCCGTCGATACGCTGGTGCTGCCGTAGCTGATGTTGAACGTCGTGGCGACGCCGAACGCCCGGTCCGTCGTGATGGTCACCGCGGCGGCGCCGGCGCCCTCGTCCACCGTCAACGTCGCGGGAACCGACACCGAGGCCGGACCGTCGTTCAACTCGCCGTCCGCCGTCGTGTCCGCGCCCAGCGCGTAGTCCGCACCGGCGTTCAGCGTGATCCGGTAGGTCTCGGCGCCCTCCGTCGCCCCATCCGTGCGGGTGGGAATCGTCACCGTCCCCGTCCGGCTCGCGCTGTCGCCGAAGTCCGCATCGAAGGTCCGCGGACCCAGTGCGCCCTGTATGTCCGCCGCGCCGAAACCGCTGTCCCCCCGGTCCGCCAGCGTCAGGCTCACCGGCAGCGTCCCCGTCCGCGCCTTGTCCGACGTCACCGTCAGGCTGATCGCCGTCCCTTCCGCCACCGCCGACGGATCCGTCAGCAGCTGCAGCACCGGCGTCGTCTCCGTGACCGTCACGACCACCGGATCGATGGTCACGGCGGCGCCGTTGTAGTCGCCGTCGGCGCTCGCGGCGCCGTGGGTCAGCGTCACATCAGCGTCCGTCTCCGCGTCGTCGTCCTCCGCCGCCGTCACCGTCACCGTCTGCGGCGTGGCGTAGTTCAGCGCAGTGAACTTCAGCGGAGAACCCGACACCGACACATCGCCCGCGGCGCCGGTCACCGTCACCGTCACGTCGGCCGTCGGCTCGCTGTCCAGCTTCACCTCGTAGGCGCCGCTCGAACCCTCGGCGATGGTCAGCGCGGTCGGCGTCACCGTCACCCCCGCCGTGTCGTCATCCACGATCGTGATCGCGAACTCGTCGCTTCTCAGGCCCTTGAAGGCGCGGCCCGCACTGAACTGAGCCACGATGGTCTCGTCTTCCTCGTCCTGGGTATCGCCCAGAATCCCGATGCTCAGGGTTCCCGACGTCTTGCCCTCGGCGATGGTGAAGAGACCGAAGTCTTGCGTCAGACCGCAGAAATCCGCCTTGTACACCACGTCGATACCGGATGCCGCCGGTCGAGGATTCGTGCAACTGTCCTTGCCGTAGTTCGCATTGAACCAGGCAGTGCCCCACGAGTTGGAAAAGAACCAATTGACGCCAAGTCCTCCCGCCGGCGCCGGCTGGCTCAGCGTCACGACGATGGTGACGTCCTGGTACCCGGAATCCCCCTCCACGACCCGGTTGTCGCTCTGCCCCGCCAGCGTCACCGTGATCGTGCCCTGCGGCGTCGCGGTCTGCTCCTCCGACACGCCGCCGCCGCCGCCGGCGTTCACCGCCCGGATCTTCCAGGCGTAGGCGACGCCGTTGGTCAGGCCCGTGACCCTGTGGCTGGTGGTGGAAGCGCCGGCGCCGGAGATCGGCGTCCACTCGCCGTAGTCCCCCGCGCCCGCCTTCTGCTGGAACTCCCAGCCCGTGATGCTGGCGTCGCCGGGATCGGTCCACGCGAGCGTTGCCGCGCCGTTGCCAGCGGTGACGGTGAAGCCCGTCGGCTGGAACGGAGTGGAGGCCGCGCGCACGCCAACCTCGTCGTTGCGGCGCCCGTTGGCGTCCCGGCTCCTCAACACGAAGTGGTATTCGGTGCCGGAGACCGGCTTGCTGCCGCCGATCAGACGCGTGATGTCGAGGTGCGTCGCGTCGGCGGGGAGATCTTGCCAACCCCAGTACGCGAAGGAGCGGTTTCCGGTGTCGTGCCGCCACGACCAACCGGTGCGGGAAGAGTCGGCCGGCAAATCCCAGGTCAGGGTAATCTGACCGGGGCTTCCGACCGCCGTGAAATTGGATGCCCGGGTGGGATGCAGGACCGTCACCGTGGTGGAGGTCGTCCCCGCCTCGGCCGTGCCGTCGCGGCCCTTCCAGCTCCAGGTGACGGTGTGGACGCCTTGTTCCAGCGTGGCGCACGGCGACAGGTCCACGCCGCGCCCCGTCGCGATGCCGTCGGGGGCCGCCGTGATCTCGACGCCGATGCTGTCGCTGGTCACGGAAGCATCCGCGGGAACCGCCGTCTTGCCGTCGCGCGTCTCGAGATACGCCGTGCCGCTCTGCAAGGCCGCCTGGAGGGCGAAGCAGACCTGCATTCCCTCGGGACCCGGAGCGGTCAGGGTCTGGTCCGGGGCGGAGACGAGCGTCGGCGCGGAGGCCCTGGCCGTAGCCTGGATCCAGCCCTTGTTGTCGATTACCGTCGCGGCCCTGACGACAATGCCAGGGCCGATATCCTCCAACAACCGAAGGGCGATGTCGTACGTAACGCCGTTGGTCGCAAGGGGGCTCGTGCTCCAACTCCCCTCGGGGGCAGAATTGAAGTTCCCCGGCAGGAGAGGGACCCATTGGTGGCTGCCGGTGCCTTGCGGGAACCACTTGATCTGCCACTGGTGGTCCTCCGGGACGACGCCGTCGTACGTCCATCTGAGTTCTAGCCGGTTGTCGCCGCCGGTGGCCGTCAGGGCGATGTCCCCATCGTCCACGGTCACGATCACGGGATCCGCGGCCACGCCGGCGTAGTCGGCGCCCGCCACGACGTGGCTGATGGTCACGCGCTCGTCGGCGCCGTCGAGATCCGGCCGCGCCGTCACGTTCACCGTCTGCGGCTTGCCGTAGTTGCCGGGAGTGAACTCGAGGCCGGCCGGACTGAAGCTGACCGCGCCGGTGTCGCTGCTGGACAGGGTCAGGGTCACGTTCCCCGACGGCGCCGTATCCAGCTTCACCGTGTAACTGCCGCTGTCACCTTCCTTCAACGCCAGGGCGGTGGGCGTCACCGTCACGCTCAGAGCCGGGATCACCGTGATCACCACCTCCTCCGCATCGGAGTTGCCGTTGCCGTCCGAGGCCGTCACCGTCATCGTCAACGTGCCCACCGCCTCCGGCACGAAGACCAGCCGCTTGCGCTGCAGGTACGAGCCGCCCGCAAGCGCCGGCGTCGCCTCGCCCGACTTGCGCGTCCAGAGGTAGGTCAGCGCGTCGCCGTCCGCGTCCGTCGCCGACGCCGCGATGTCCACCGTGTCGCCGACCCGATACGTCATGTCCGCGATCGCCGCCAGCACCGGCGGCGCGCCGGAGCCGCCGTCGTCGTCCGCAATGGCAAGCGCGAGGGTATTGGCCAGCCAGCCGCTCCTGGTAACCGACAGCATGATCGTCTCGTCGGCCTCGTTGCGAACGTCGCCGAGGATGCGGAGGGTCAGCGTCTTTCTGGTCTCTCCCTGGAGGAAGGAGACGGAATTGCCGCCCGGCCAGCAGTAGTCCGCGTTCCCGTTGCCGGCCTCCGAGGTGTCGCATGGGTCGGCGGCGCCAGGGTTCGGCCCGGTGGCGCTGCTGGAGGCGCCAACGGTGAGGTCAAGGGTGAATCCGCCGCTCGGCGCGGGATCGCTGAGGGCGACGGTGACCGTCACGGCCTTGCCGCCGGAATTCCCCTCATTGATGCGGGTGGCATCGGCGGACAGGGCGATCTTGTTGCCGTCGTCGTCCGCAATGGTCACCGTGGTGACGGCGTTGTCCAGGGTGAAGGCGGGCAGCGGGACGGCCGGGGCGATGGTCAACGTGAACGTCTCATCGGGCTCCGCCGCGGCGTCGTCCGTGATCGGGATCAGGATGTCCTTGGTCGTCTCGCTTGCGCCGAACTGTACCGAGGTAACCGCGTCGTTGTCGTAATCGCCGTTCGAAGGATTGGAGGCCCCCGTCGCGTCCGTGTCCGACGTCGCGCTCGTGCTGCCGTAGCTGACGTTGAACCGGGTCGCGGCGCCGAACGCCGCCTGCGTCGAGATCGTAACCCGCGCGGCGCCGGCCCCCTCCGCCACCGTCAGCGTCGCCGGAACCGACACCGCGGAGGAGGTCGTAACCGCCGCCTTCCCCGCGTCCGGGATGGCATCGGCACTGGCGCCCGTCAGCCGGAAGGCGTGGCCGATGGTTACCCGACCGCCGACGGACCCGCCGGTCACGGTCACCGTCTGCGGCGTGTCGTAGTTGGCCGCGGTGAACGTCAGGCTGCGCGGCGATGCCGTCGCCCGGGCCGGGTCGTCGCTGGCGATGGACAGCACGCCGCCGAGGGCCTGGCTCAGCTTCACCGTGTAGGTGGCCGCGGCGCCCGGCGTAACCGACACGGGCGTGTCCGCGAAGACGAGGGCGGGCAGACTGTCGTTTCGGTAGGTCACCGTGCGGATGTTGGACCAGGGGCCGCCGATGATCCCGCCGAAGTCCACCTCCGCACGAATCCGCACCTCCAGCACCGAACCGTCGGGATACGGGCGGCTCGAGGGAATCGTCACCGACCGTCGCGCATTGCCTCTCGTCTGGGAAGGACTCCTCAGGACGCTCCAGTTGTCGGAACCCTTCAGTCTGTCCGCCACCGCCCAGTACACCTGACCGGAACCGCCGTTGGCGATGAAGTCCGTGGCGTTCGCCCCGGCATGGGTCCAGGCAAGGCGGATCTCCTGATTGGCGGCGACCGCGGCGCTGGTCAGCACCGGCGCTGCCGGACCGGGCGAAGCGGCGGGCGTGGCGGTCGCCCAGACCGTGGCGCCGCCGTCGCCGGCGGCGGTAACCGCCAGCAGCTGGAAGCTGTATTCGGCGCCGTTGTCCAGCCCCGTCACCAGATGGCTGACCGTCTCGGCGTCCGAGCCGGCGATCAGGGTCCAGGCGGCGGACGAGCGCACGACCGTCTTGCCGTAGCGCAGCTTGTAGCCGGTGATGGCAGCGTTCCCGGGGTCGGTCCAGGAGAGCCGCACCTGGGTGTTGCCCGCCGTAGCCGTGAATCCGGCGGGCGCCCTCAGCTTGCCGGCGCCGTCGTTCAACGTTCCGTCCGCCGTGGTGTCCGCGCCCAGCTCGTAGGCCGCCGCGTCGTTCAGCGTGATCCGCCAGGTCTCGGCGCCCTCGTCGTCGTCCGGGTCCGCGCTGGTGGGAATCGTCACCGCGCCGGTGAGGCTCGGCGTCGCGCCGAAGTCGGCGTCGAAGGTCCGCGGACCCAGGGAATCCGGAATGTCCTGATCGTCAAACCCGCTGCTGCCCCGGTCCGCCAGGGTCAGGCGCACCGGCAACGTGCCCGTCCGCACCTTGTCCGAGGTCACCGTCAGGCTGATGTCCGTGCCTTCGGTAACCGCCGCGGGATTCGTCAGCAGCTGCAGCACCGGCGTGGTCTCCGTCACCGTCACCACCACCGAATTGATCGTCGCCGAGTCGTAGCCGCCGCCGATCGCGCCGTGGGTCAACTTCACATCCGCGTCCGCCACGGCGTCCTCGTCCGCCGCCGCGCTCACGGTCACCGTCTGCGCCGTGCCGAAGTTCTGGTCCGTGAAGGTCAGACGGTCCGGCGCCACCGTTACGTCGCCGGTCGCGCCGGACACCGTCACCGTCACGTCTCCCGACGGCGCTGCATTCAGCTTCACCGTGTAGGCGCCGTTGCTTGCTTCCTCGACGGTCAGCGCAGTGGGCGTCACTGTCACCCCTGGTGCCGTCGGCATGACGGTCGCCCAGTCCGTGGCGACGCCATTCCCGACGCCGTTCACCGCCAGCAGCTTGAAGCTGTATTCGGCGCCGCTCTCCAGATTCTCCACCGTGTGGGTGATGGTGTTGGCGTTCGAACCGGCGATAGGAATCCACTTGGCGCTACGCCGCTCGCTGGTCTTGCCGGCGCGTAGCTGGTAGCCGGTGATGGTCTCGTCGCCCGGGTCGCTCCACGCCAGCACCGCCCGGCCAACCACGTCCGACGTTGCCGTGAACCCGGTGGGCGCCGGCGGCTTGCGCAGGCCGTTGTTCAACACGCCGTCCGCCGTCTTGCCGGTTCCCAACTCGTAGGCCGCGGTGTCGTTCAACGTGATCGTGTAGGTCTCGGCGCCCTCGCTGCCGTCCAGATCCGCGGTGGTGGGAATCGTCACCGTGGCGGTCAGGCTGGCGCTGTCGCCGAAGTCCGCGTCGAAGCTGTGCGGACCCAGGCCGCTCGGAATGTCCTTCGCGTCGAAACCGCTGTTCCCCCGGTCCGCCAGCGTCAGATTCACCGGCAGCGTGCCCGTGCGCGCCTTGTCCGAGGTCACCGTCAGGCTGATGGCCGTCCCCTCCGTCACGGTTGCGGGTGCCGCGAGAAGCTGCAACACCGGCGTGGTCTCCGCCACCGTCACCACCACCGAATCGATCGTCACCGAGTTGTAGCCGCCGCCGGTGGCGCCGTGGGTCAGGGTAACCGCCGCGTCCGCTTCGGCGTCCTCGTCCGTCGCCGCAGTCACCGTAACCGTTTGCAGCGTGTCGTAGTCCCGCTGGGTGAAGGTCAGGGGCGAACCGGACACGGACACGTCGCCCGATGCGCCGCTCACCGTCACCGTCACGTTCCCCGACGGCGCCGCGTTCAACTTCACGGTGTACGTTGCCTTCGAACCCTCGTCCACGGTCAACGCCGTGGGCATCACCGTCACGCCGAGAGCGGGCGCGGCGCCGTCGTTCAACGTGCCGTCGGCCGTCGTGTCCGTGCCCGGCTCGTAGTCTGCCGTGTCGTTCAGGGTGATCGTCAAGGTCTCGGCGCCCTCGTCCGTGTCCGCATCGGCACGGGTGGGAATGGTCACCGTGCCGGTCAGGCCGGGGGTGGTGCCGAAGTCTGCGTCGAAGGTGCGCGGACCCAGGCCGCCGGGGATGTCGTCGGCGTCGAAGCCGCTGTCTTCCCGATCCGCCAGGGTCAGGCTCACCGGCAACGTGCCCGTCCGCGCCTTGTCCGAGGTGACGGTCAGGCTGATCGCCGTTCCTTCCGTTGCCGCCGCCGGGTCCGTCAGCAGCTGCAATATCGGCGTGGTCTCGGTGACCGTCACCGTCACCGGGTTGATCGTCACGTCGTCGTAGCCGCCGCCGGAAGCGGTCTGGGTCAGGGTCACCGCGGCGTCCGTCTCCGCGTCATCGTCCGCCGCCGCGGTCACCGTCACCGTTTGCGGCGTGGCGTAGTCCTGGTCCGTGAAGGTCAGACTCTTCGGATTCACCGACACGTCGTCGCCCGAAGCGTCGACCACCGTCACCGTCACGGTACCCGTCGGCATCGTGTTCAGCTTCACCGTCCAGGTTCCGCTTGAACCCTCGTCGAGCGTCAGCGCGGTCGGCGTCACCGTCGCCCCCGCCGTGTCGTCGTCGGTGATGGTCACCGTGGTGGCGGCATTGCCCAGACTGAAGCCGTCCGGCAGCGCGCTGCCCGGCGCCAGCGCAATGGTCACCGTGAAGGTCTCGTCGGACTCGTCCACTGCATCGGGCGCAATCGGGATCACGATGTCCCTCGTCGTGTCCGACGGCCCGAAAGTTACCGACGTCACCGCGTCGTTGTCGTAGTCGCCGTCGGCCGGGTCCGCGGCGCCCGTCGCCGTGCCGTCGGTGTAACTCACGTTGAATGTCACCGACTGGCCCAACGCTTTCGAGGCCGTCACCCGCACGGCGGCGGCGTCTTCCCGCCCCGTGCCCTCCGTCACCGCCAGCGTCGCCGGCGCCGACACCGTGGCCGTGGTGGACGCGGTTGCCGAGACGGCCGCACTTGCCGCATCCGGTCTGGGGGCGCCGGGGATGACGATGCCCATTGCGACCAGCTCCACCTCATAGGTAGTCGCTGCGCGCAAGCCGGTCAGGGCGTAGCGAGTGGCGGCGGCGTCGGCGATGGCGGTCCAACCGCTCCAGGCGCCCCAAGCGCCGCTTTCCTGTCGTCGATGCCGCACCCTCCAGCCGCGGCGGCGGCTGTCCGTCGGGGCTGTCCAACTCAGAGACAGACGGTGCGGTCCCGGCACGACCTCCAGATTCGCCGGCGGGTTGATTCTTCCGCTTGTCAACGAGAATGCGTTCACGGACACGCTTGCCGCACCGGAAGCGCCCGTTGCGGCCACTTCCACCTCGTAGCTGACGTTGTTGCCCAAACCGGTCAGCGTGTAGCTGGTGACATCGGCGCCGGCGATGGCGGTCCACCCGCTCCAGGCGGCGCCGCTTTGTCGATGCTGCACCCTCCAGCCGAGTCGTTTGGGGTCCGGCGGCGCCGTCCAACTCAGATAAAGCCGGTCCGGTCCCGCGAGAACCCTCAGATCCGTCGGCGGCTTGATCGTCGACGACGGCGTCGCCGTCGCCCAGGCGGTAGGGTCGCCGTCGCCGGCCACGTTCACCGCCAGAAGCTGGAAGCTGTACTCGGCGTCGTTCTCCAGCCCCCCCACCGTGTGGGCGACGGTGGCGGCGGATGAACCCTCGATCAGGGTCCAGGCGGCGTCGTCCCGGTCGCTGGTCTTGTCGTAGCGCAGCTTGTAGCCGGTGATGCTGACATCGTCCGAGCCGCTCCAGGTCAGCACCGCCTGGCCGGCGCCCGCCGCCACGCTGAAACCGGACGGCCGGGCGGGCTTCGTGCTGGGAATCGTGCCGTCGGTCAACGTGCCCGCCGCCGTCGTGTCCGCGCCCAGCTCGTAGGCCGCCGCGTCGGTCAACGTGATCGTGTAGCCCTCGGCGCCCTCCACGTCCGAGTCCGCGCTGGTGGAAATCGTCACCGCGCCGGTGCGGCTCGCGCTCTCGCCGAAATCCGCCTGGAAGGTGCGCGGACCCAGCCCGCCGGGAACGTCGTCCGCGTCGAAGTCGCTGCTCCCCCGATCCGCCAGGGTCAGGCGCAGCGGCAACGTGCCCGTGCGCGCCTTGTCCGAGGTCACCGTCAGGGCGATGGCCGTCCCCTCCGTCACGGTCGCGGGATCGGCGAGAAGCTGCAACACCGGCGTGGTCTCCGTTACCGTCACCGTCACCGAATCGATGGTCACCCCGTCGTGGTCGCCGCCGGCGGCGGCGTGGGTCAGGGTAACGGTCTCGTCCGCCGCCGCGTCCTCGTCGGATGCCGCGGTGACCGTCACCGTCTGCGCCGTGCCGAAGTCCTGGTCCGTGAAGACGAGGCTCTCCGGCTTCACCGTCACGTCGCCCGAGGCGCCGGACACCGTCACCGTCACGTCCGCCGACGGCGCCTGGTTCAGCTTCACCGTGTACGTCCCGCTCGAACCCTCGTCAATCGTCAGCGCGGTCGGCGTCACCGTGGCGCCGATGCCGTCGTCGTCCACGATGGTGAGGGTGAGGGTGTTTTCGCCCCAGAATAGCCCTGATGTTTGTGTAACAAATCGGAGGGTTTCGTTGCTTTCGTCCCGGGTATCGCCGATGATCTTGAAGGTCACCGTGTCTTGGGTCTGGCCTTCGGCGATGGTGTATGCCGGTAAGCCGTCAGTCGGGTCGCAAGCATCCGCATCCAGCGGATTCAAGGGTGCGTCGCATCCATTGGCCAGCTTGGCTGTGGAACGGGCTGAATAGCTTACAAAGCCGGAAACCCCATCCTCCGGCGCCGGCTCGCTGAGGGTGACGGTGACTACTACGTCCTTCGTGCCGCTGTTCCCCTCGACGATCCGGTTGTTCGGCTGATCGGAGGTCAGCGTGACGCTCCTCTCGTCGTCGTCCTCGATGGTCAGGGTGAGGGCGCCGTTGGTCCAGCCGCCGCCGACGCCAGTTGCGTAACCCGTGAGGATGATCGTCTCGTCGTCCTCATCCCGGGTATCGCCGACGATGCGGATGGTCTGCGTGCCCGTCCGCTCCCCTGCGGCGAAGGAGACGCCGATGCCAACCGGCAGGCACCAGTCCGTATCCGCCGGATTCCGGGGCGTGCCGCACGAGTTCAGATTCTTCGCGGAGATCAGGGCCGTGCTGCCGACGTTCATGCTGTCGACGCCCGCGGCGACCACGACGCGGAAGTTCGCGGGCGCCGGCTCGCCGAGGGTGACGGTGACCGCCACGTCCTTCGTGCCGGAATCCCCCTCGACGATGGTGGCGGCGGCGGCGGACAGGGTGATCTTCTTGCCACCGTCGTCGTCCGTGATGGTCACCGTCGTGGTGGCGTTGCCCAGGGCGAAGCCGGTGGGCAGAGAAGCGGCCGGCGCAATAGTCACCGTGAAAGTCTCGTCGGACTCGTCCTCGGTGTCGGCCGTGATCGGAATCAGGATGTCCTTCGTCGTCTCGCCGGCGGCGAACGTAACCGATGTGACCGCGTCGTTGTCGTAGTCGCCGTTGGCCGGGTTGGCCGCGCCCGCGGCGTCCGCGTCCGATGTCGAACTGGTGGCGCCGTAGCTGACGTTGAACGTGGTGGCCGCGGCGAACGCCTGCTCCGTCGTGATCGTCACCCGTGCGGCGCCGCCGGCCTCCGCCACCGTCAGCGTCGAGGGCACCGACACCGCGTGGGCGTCGTCGTCCACGATGGTGATCGTGGTATCGGGAAGACTCTTGAAGCCAGGAGCCGAAAGGAGACCGAAGACGATTGTCTCGTCTTCCTCGTACCGGGTATCGCCCAGAATCGAGAAGTTGAATATGGCGGCTGACGTCTTGCCCGCGGCGATGGTAAGGAGAATCAAATCCTCGTCACAGATATCCGCATCCGCCGGGCGCGGATTCGTGCAACTCCCACTGCCGAATTCGTTGTTGAACGTGATCGTGCTCTGTCGTTCATTGTAGGCACTAAGGACCAGAAGGCCTCCCGCCGGCGCAGGACGGCTCAGGTTGACGGTGACGGTGACATCCTTGTGCCCGGAATCGCCCTCCACGATCCGGGCGCCGCTCCGCCCGTCCGCTGTCACCGTCAACGTGACCGTGCCCCAGGTGGTCGCCGTCTTCTCGTCGGAGGGCAGTCCCGGACCGTTGGCGTTCACGGCACGGATGCGGAAGCCGTAGGCGATGTCGTCATCCAGGCCCGTCACCGTGTGGCGGACGGTGGCGGCGCCGGAACCGGGGATGGGGGTCCAGGCGTCGCCGGCGGGGCTGGGCCCCTGCGTCCGCTGCACTTCCCAACGGACGATGCCGGCATCGCCGGGATTGTTCCAGCTGAGGGCCACCTGGCCGTCCCCCGCCGTGGCGGAGAAGCCGGTCGGCTTGGCCGGGGCGCTGGCGGGCAGGACGGTGAAGGTGGTCGTGGTCTCCCCGGACCGGCGGGCCAGGCCGTTGGGGCCGTTCCATTTCCAGGTGACGCCGTGGACGCCCGGCCCCACCGTGGCGCAGGGATCGAAGTTCACGCTGCCGACGCCGGTGGTGACCCCGGCGGGCGCCTCGGTGATCTCCAGGCCGTGGACGGTGTTCTTCAAGCTGGCATGGGCTTCCACGGCATTCTGGCCCTGGCGCGTTTCCAGGTAGATCGTGCCGTCATGGGCAATCGTCCGGATGCGGTAGCACACCTGCACGGTTCCGCCAGACCCGACGCGCACCGTCTGGTCGGGGTCGGAGAGGAGGATCGGGGGATTGGTTCCCCGCGCCGTGGCCAGGGCCCAGTTGGATTCGGCGATCCGGTTGTCGCTTTGATCCACCAGCCGCACCTTGACGGCGTAGCGCGCGTTGGCGTTGGGCGGGGTGAAGCTGGCGGTCCGCGTTGCCGCCGTCCCGCTCCCCGCGGGAATGTCGCCGAAGGGACCGCCGCCCTGAGGGTGGATGAACCACTGCCACTGCCACTTCCAACCGGAACGGAACGAACCGTTGTACGTCCACGCGGCGGTGATCCGACCGTTCGAGCCGCTGGCGCTCAGCACCAGGTCGTCGTCCGCCACGTTCACCGTCACGGCAGGCGCGCTGCTCACGCCGCCGTAGCCGCTGATCGCGTGGCTGACGGTCACGCTCTCGTTGTCCGCGTCCGCATCCTGCACACCCGTTACCGTCACCGTCCGCGCAGTGTTGTAGTCGGCGGCGGTGAAGGAAAGGCTGGACGGAGAGACCGTCGCGGCGCCCGGATCGCCGCTGTACGGCACGACGGTGGCGGTCCCCTGAGGCGGCGAGTCCAGCTTCACCGTCCAGGTGCCGCTGGCGCCTTCGGCTACCGTCAACGCCTGCGGCGAAATCGACACGGCGGGCGGCAGGTCGTCGTCCGTGACAGTCAGGACGAGGGCGCCGGCGATCCAGTCGCCGCCGCTCGTGTTCGCGTAACCCGTCAGCACGATCGTCTCGTCGGGCTCGTCGCGGGTATCGCCGACGATGCGGATGGTCTGCGTGCCCCTGGTCTCGCCCTTGGCGATGGCCACGGCGACGCCGTTCGGCAGACACCAGTCCGTGTCCGCCGGATTCAAGGGCGTGGCGCATGAGGCCGCGCTCCGGTTGGACAGGCGGGCCGTGCCGCCGACGCCGGCGGCGACGGTGAGCGAGAGGTCGGCGGGCGCGGGCTCGCTCAGCGTGGCGGTGACGGTCACGTCCGTCGTGCCCGAATCTCCTTCCGTGACGCTGTTGTTGGTCTGATCCGAAGTCAGCGTGATCCGTCTGCCCGTCAGCCGGACGGAAGCCGGCGGCTGCACCGTCACCCCCACCGTCCCCGCGTCCGGGACGGCATCGACGCTGGCGCCCGTCAGCCGGAAGACGTGGCGGATGGCGGTCGCGCCGCGGGCCGCGCCGGTCACCGTCACCGTCTGCGCCGTGTCGTGGTTGTCCGCCGTGAACGTCAGGCTCGGCGGCGACACCGTCGCGGTGGCCGGATCGTCGCTGGCGATGGACAGCACGCCCGCCCAGGGCTTGGTCAGCTTCACCGCGTAGGAAGCGGTTGCGCCCGCCCGCACCGCGACCGCCTGGCCCGTGAACGAGAGGGCAGCCAGACCGTCGTTCCTGTAAGTGAGCGCGCGAATGTTCGACCAGGGGCCGTAACCGTCGCCGCCGGGCGCGGAAGAGTCGAAGGGCGCCGCACGAACCCTCACCTCCAGCACGGCACCGTCGGGGTAGTCGTCGCCGGTGCCGTAGGACAACGTGCGCCGAGCATAGGAGGCATTGGACGCGTCGTCGCGAAGCTGCCAGCTGCCGGAACCCTTCAGTCGGTACTGCAGCTGCCAGTACACCGCGTTCGCGCTGGAACTGTCGTAGCCGCTGATGTAGTTGCTGGACGTGGTCCCGCCGCCGTGGGTCCAGGTGACGTTGATGCGCCCATTGGTGGACGCGGCGGCGGTCAGCACCGGCGCCGCCGGGCCGGTCGATGCCGCCGGCGTGGCGGTCGCCCAGACCGTGGCCGCGCCGTCGCCGGCGGCGCTCACCGCCCGCAGCTGGAAGCTGTACTCGGCGTCGTTGTCCAGCCCGGTCACCAGATGGCTGACGGTGCCGGCGTCCGAGCCGGCGATCGGAACCCACGCGGCGTTCGAGCGCGAGGCCGTCTTGCCGTAGCGCAGCTTGTAGCCGGTGATGGCGTCGTCGTCGGGGGCGCTCCACGACAGCCGCACCTGGGTGGCGCCCGCTGCCGCGGCGAAGCCTGCCGGGCGGGCGGGCACGTCGTCCTCGATCACCGCTACCGCAACCGAGGCGATGCGCGCCGAGCCGTACTCGCCGCCGGTCGCCTTGTGGGTCAGCGTAACGACCGCGTCCGGCGCGCCGTCGTCGTCCTGGGCCGCGCTCACCGTCACCGTCTGCGGCGCGCTGTAGTTGCCGGCGGTGAAGGTCAGACGCTCCGGCTTCACCGACACGTCGCCCGTCGCGCCGCCCACCGTCACGGTCACGCCCGCCGCAGGCGCCCGGTTAAGATGCACTGCGTAGGCGCCCGTGCCGCCTTCCGGCACCCGCAAGGTCTCGGTGGAGACGGTGGCGCCGAAGCCGTCGTCGTCCACGATGGTCAGGGTCAGGTAGCCGTTGCTCCAGACGCCCGTGTCGGTCCAGGCCTGGAGATGGATCGTCTCGTTGCTCTCGTTGCGGGCATCGCCGAGGATCCGCAAGGTCCTCGTGCCGGTCCGCTCCCCTTCCGCGATGGTGACGGAGGCGAGGACCGGTAAGCACCAGTCCGTATCCGCCGGACTCAGGGGCGCCTCGCAGGGGTCCGCCCCCTTGCTGGAGCCCTGGGCCGTGCCGAAGGAGGCGAAGGCGCCGCCGACGTTCACCTTCACTCCGTCCGCGGGCGCCGCCTCGCCGAGCGTGACCGTGAGAACCACGTCCTTCGTGCTCGAGTCCCCCTCGACGATGGTGTTGTTCGGCTGATCCGAGCTCAGGGAGAGCGTCCTGGAGGACTGCACGTCCACCACCCTCACGGACCGTGGGAACACCTCCACGCCCTCGTAGTTGGCGCCCGCCACCGCGTGCCCGATGCTCACCGTCTCGTTGATCGAATTGGCGTCCGGCACGCCCGTCAGCGTGACCGTCTGCGACCTGTCGTAGTTGGACGCATCGAAGGTCAAGGCACCCGACACGGTGACCGCCGAGGTGTCGTCGCTGGACGGGGTTACGGTCACGGTTCCCGTCGGCGCCGTGTCCAGCTTCACGCCGTAGGTGGCCGTGCCGCCTTCGGTCAGCTGCAACCCCAGCAGCCCCTCGAAGATCAGGCCGGGGTCGTCGTCGTCCTCAATGGTCAGGGTGAGGCGACCGTCGCTCCAGCCCCCCTTGGCGTACGCCGCCAGCTGGATGGTCTCGTCGCCCTCGACCCGGGTATCGCCCAGGATGCGCAGGGTCTCCGTGCCCGTCCGCTCCCCGGGGGCGATGTCAACGGAGATGCCAGCCGGAAAACACCAGTCCGTATCCGCGGGATTCAGAGGCGCCTCGCAGGGGTTCGCCCCCTTGTTGGAACCCCTGGCCGTGCTCGGAGAGGAAGCCGAAGAGGTGACCGTGACGCTGACCCCGCCCGCGGGCGCCGCCTCGCCCAGGGTCACGGTCACGGTCACGTTCTTGCCGCCGAAGTTGCCCTCGACGATGCGGTCGTTCGACTGATCGGAAGTCAACGTGATCGTCCTGGAGGACTGCGCGTCCGCTACGTTCACGTACTCGGCGTCCAGCTTCACGGCGTCGTAGCCGCCGCCTTTCACCGCGTGGCTGATCAGCACCAGCTCGTCGATTGCATCGCTGTCCGTCGCCCCGGTCAGCGTCACCGTCTGCGCCGTGCCGAAGTTGGACGCATCGAAGGTCAACGGCGCCGACACCGTAACCGCCGAGGTGTCGTTGCTGGACGGGGTAACGGTCACGGTCCCCGTCGGCGCCGCGTCCAGCTTCACCGTGTAGGTCGCGGTGGCGCCTTCCGCCACCTGCAATCCCCGGAGACCCGAGAGCGTAACGCCGGGAGGGATCCCAACCGTCACGCCCACCGTCCCCGCGTCCGGGATGGCGTCGGCGCCGGCGCCCGTCAGCCGGAAGGCGTGGGCGATGGACGCCGTGCCGCGGGCCGCGCCGGTCACGGTCACCGTTTGCGCCGTGTCGTAGTTCGCCGCGGTGAACGTCAGGCTGGGCGGCGAGACCGTCGCCGTGGACGGGTCGCTGCTCGCCAGCGACAGCACGCCGCCGAGGGCCCGGGTCAGCTTCACCGTGTAGGTGGCGGTGGCGCCTTCGATAACGGCGACGGGCGCGCCGACGATGGTCAGGGCGGCCAGATCGTCGTTCCTGAACGTGACCGTGCGGATGTTGGACCAGGGGCCGCGAAGCGAAGCGGAAACCGCGCGAACCCGCACCTCCACCAGGGCGCCGTCCGGCCAGGCGTCCCGGGCGGACAACACGGGCGACGCCATGCGCAGCGAGGTCCCGGACGCCAGGGACGCATCGTCCCACAGACTCCAGCCGTCGGCGCCCTTCAGCCGGTGCTGCAGCTGCCAGCGAATCGCGCCGGAGGCGCCGCTGACGTAATCGCCGGGCGCCGAATTGCCGCTGTGGGTCCAGGTCAGGGCGATGGTGCGACTGACGGTGGAGGTCGCAGCGCCCAGCGCCGGCGCCGGCGGGCCGCGGGTGGTCGGCGTGCCGGTCGCCCAGGCCGTGGCGGGGCCGGCGCCGGCCGCGTTCACCGCCCGCAGCTGGAAGCTGTACTCGACGCCGTTTTGCAGATCCAGCACCAGGTGGGACGACATCTCGGCGTCCGAGCCGGCGATGTCCGCCCAGCGGGCGCCGTCCCGCGAGCGCGTCTCGCCGTAGCGCAACTGGTAGCCGGTGATGGAGGCGTTGTTCGGGTCGTTCCAGAGCAGCCGCGCCTGCGTGTTGCCCGCCGCCACGGCGAAACCCGCAGGCCTGGCCAGACCGTTCTCGGTAACCGACACCGTAACCGACTCGACGCCGGCCGAACCGTAGCGGTCGCCGGTCGCGCTGTGGGTCAGCGTAACGGCTGCGTCGGTTGCCGTGTCGTCGTCCACGGCGGCGCTCACCGTTACCGTCTGCTCGACGTCGTAGTTCGCCGGAGTGAAGGTCAGACGCTCCGGCTGCACCGACACATCGCCCGCCGCGCCGCCCACCGTTACCGTCACCACCGCCGACGGCATCAGGTTCAGCCGCACCGTGTAGGCGCCCGTGCCGCCTTCCGCCAACGTCAAGGTCTGACGGGAAATCACCAGGGCCGGGGCTTCGTCGTCGTCCTCCACGGTCACCTCCACGGAACCCGCGGAGCTCACCCCCGCGTAGCCCTCGACCGCATGGCTGATCGTCGCCTTCGCGTCGTCCGCGTCGGCGTCGTCCTTGCCCGTCACTGTCACCGTCTGGGGAGTGCCGTAGTCCGTGGCGGTGAAGGTCAGCGTCTTCGGCGATACGGATGCCTTGTCCGCGTTGTCGCTGGATGGGGTCACCGTCACGGTTCCCGCCGGCGCCGTGTTCAACCGTACCGTCCAGGTTCCTGTTTCGCCTTCCGCCACCGTCAATGTCTTCCGGGAAATCGTAACTCCGGGGCTGTCGTCGTCCTCGATGACGAACGAGAGGCTGCCGTTGATCCAGTCGGGCAGGTTCGTGACGAACTCGATCGTCTCGTCCGACTCCCGGCGAGTGTCGCCGACGATCCGCACGGTCCTGGTTCCCGCGGTCTTGCCTTCGGCGATCCTGACGAAGCCGTCGCTCGGGAAACAGAAATCCGTGTCCGCGGGATTCAGCGGCGCTTCGCATGGATTCAGCCCCTTGTTCGACGCCGCGGCCGACGTGCCGGCATCCCTGAACGTGATGCCGAACGTCAGCCCGCCCGCCGGCGCCGGCTCGCTGAGGGTGGCGGTGACCGTCACGTCCCGCGTGCCGCCGCTCCCCTCGACGATCCGGTTGTTCGGCTGATCGGAGGTCAGCGTCACCGTCTTGGCCGCCTCCTCGTCGTCCTCCACCGTCACCGTCACGGGCTCCACCGAGCTCACCCCCGCGTAGCCCTCGACCGTGTGGCTGATCGTCGCCTCCTCGTCGTCCGCGTCGGCATCGTCCTCACCCGTCACCGTCACCGTCTGCGCCGTGCCGTAGTCCGTGGTGGTGAAGGTCAGGGTCTTCGGCGATACGGACGCCTTGTCCGCGTTGTTGCTGGATGGAGTCACCGTCACGTTACCCGCCGGCGCCGTGTTCAACCGCACCGTCCAGGTTCCCGTCCCGCCCTCGGTTACCGTCAACGTATTGCGGGAAATCGAAACCCCGGGGCTGTCGTCGTCCTTGATCGTCAGCACCAGGCTGTCGTTGGTCCAGCCGCCCGTCAGGCCCGTTACGAACTCGATGGTCTCGTCCGGCTCCTGGCGGGCGTCGCCGACAATGCGGATCGTCTGGGTTCCCGACAACGCCCCTTCGGCAATGCCGAGAATGAAGGCGGTACTCGGCGCCGCGAAGCACCAGTCCGTGTCCGCCGGGTCCAGCGGCGCGGCGCATGAGTCCGACGACTTGCGGGAGAAGACGGCCGTCGTGCCGGCATCCTTGACGCTGAGGACGAAGCTCAGACCGCCCGTCGGCGCCGGCTCGCTGAGGGTGACGGTGAGAACCACGTCCTTCGTGCTGCCGGTGCCCTCGACGATCCGGTCGTTCGGCTGATCGGAGGTCAGGGTCGCCGTCTTGTCGTCGTCCGTCACCGTCACGGTCACGGACTCCACCGAACTCACCCCCGCGTAGCCCTTGACCGCGTGGCTGATCGTCACCTCCGCGTCGTTCGTGTCGGCGTCGTCCTCACCGGTCACCGTCACCGTCTGCGCCGTGCCGTAGTCCGTGGTGGTGAAAGTCAGCGTCGCCGGCGACACGGACACCTTGGCCTCGTCGCCGCTCGACGGCGTCACCGTCACGGGTCCGGCCGGCGCCGTATTCAGCTTCACCGTA
The DNA here is from genome assembly GCA_965203495.1 of Candidatus Multivorans sp. Taxonomy (GTDB): domain Bacteria; phylum Acidobacteriota; class Thermoanaerobaculia; order Multivoradales; family Multivoraceae; genus Multivorans. Next base: position 301,579 of record CBDBDB010000015.1, on the reverse strand, counting down.
TACGTGACGCTCGAACCCTCCGCCACTGTCACCGCGGTCGGCGTCACCGTCACCCCCGCAAGCGGCGTGTCGTCATCCACGATCGTGAAGGCGGCGCGCTGGTTGACCTTGAAACCGGACAGGTTGGCAAAACCGAAGGCGAGGGTTTCGTCTGCCTCGTCCCGGGTGTCGCCCAGGATGCCGATGCTGAACGTCCCGCGACGTTCGCCCGCGGCGATCGTCACCTTGCCGAAAATGCCCGGCAGACCGCACACGTCAGCGTTCGCCGGTCGAGGATTCGTGCAACTGTCGCTGCCGTAGTTGTAGTTGAACGTGGCGCCACCCGACACGGTGGACAGGAACCAGTCCACTTCGAGCCCTCCCGACGGCGCCGGACGGCTCAGATCCACGTTGAATTTGACGTCTCGGTGGCCGGAATCGCCCTCCGCGATGCGGGCGCCGGCGCCCTCGGCCAGCGTCAACTTCACCGTGCCCCAAGTGGTCGCCGTCCTCTCGTCGGACGGCGCCCCGACGCCGGACGCGGTCACGTAACGGATGCGGAAACCATACGTTACGTCGTCCTTCAGGCCGGTCACCGCATGGCTCGTGGTGGCGGCGCCGGAACCGGGGATGGGGGTCCAGCCGCCGTATTTCCCCGCGTCCTCATTGCGCTGCAGTTCCCAACGGACGATGCCGGTCTCACCCGGATCGTCCCAGACCAGCGTCACCTGGCCGTCGCCCGCCGCGGCGCGGAAACCGGTCGGGCTGGTCATGGACTCGGCATCCACCACGTTCACTTGCACGCCCGCCGCCGAGGCGCCGTAACCCGCGCCCGCCACCGCGTGGCTGACGGTCAGGACCTCGTTCACCGAGTCGCTGTCCTTCGCGCCCGTCAGCGTCACCATCTGCGCCGTGCTGTAGTTGCCGCTGTTGAACGTCAAGGCGCCCGATACCGTGACCGCCGACGTGTCGCTGCTGGACGGGGTCACGGTCACCGGGCCGGAAGGCGCCGTGTTCAGCTTCACGGTGTAGGTGGCCGTTCCGCCCTCATGCACCTGCAAGGTGCGATCGGACACCGTAACCCCGGGGTCGCCGTCGTCGTTGGCGATGGTGATGGCAACCGTGTTGCTGTTGCGGGTCCAGCCGCTGCGGGTGCTGGCGCCAGGGGTCGGCGCCAGACGGAAAGCGAACGTCTCGTGCGCCTCGGCACGGGCGTCGCCCAGAATGCCGATGGTGAAGCTGCCGCTGGTTGCGCCCTGGACCACCAGCTGCCGGTTGTTGCCGTAGGGGCCCGGCCAGCAGATGTCCGCGCCGCTGGACGGGGCGGTGCAGGAGGTGGCGCCGACGTTGGTGTTGTCGGTTGCCGTGGCCCCGGCGGCCAGCACGACATCGAACCACAGCGTGTCCCGGGACGGCTCGCCCAGGGTCCAGTTGATCGTAACGTCGGTGCGACCGGCATTGCCCTCGACCACCGTGGCCGCGGCGGTGGACAGCGTTATGGCCTTGTTGGACGGCGTGGCCGTGCGTTCGTCGGAGGGCGGGCCGGCGCCATTGGCGTTCATCGCCCGGATCCGGAAACCGTACGCCTGCCGGCTCAGGCCCGTTATCGTGTGGCTGGTGGTGGCGGCGCCGGCGCCCTGGATCGTCGTCCACCCGCTGTAGCCCCCGGCGCCCTCCTTCTGCTGGAACTGCCAACCGGCGATGCCGGCGTCGCCCGGATTGTTCCAGGCGAGACGCACCCGACCGTCCCCCGCCGTGGCGGTGAAACCGGCGGGCTTGGCCGGCACGTTGGCGGGCAGGACGGTGAACGTGGTCGACGTCTCCCCGGACTGCCGGGCCAGGCCGTTGAGGCCGTTCCATTTCCAGGTTACGCGGTGGACGCCCGGCCCCACCGCGGCGCAGGGATTGAACTGGCGGTTGTTGCCGCCCACGCCCACCACCTCGCTGACGGCGGCGGGCGCCTCCGTGATCTCCAGCCCGTGGGTGGTGTCCCGCAACTCGGAGCGCATCGCTACGGAGACCTGGCCGGAGCGTTTCTCCAGGTAGGTGACGCCGTTATGGATCACCGACAGGATGTTGAAGCACACCTGCACGGTTCCGTCGGACCCGGCGCGCACCGTCCTGTCGGGGTCGGAGATGAGCGTGGGCGCGGCGGTTCCCCGCGCCGTGGCCAGGGCCCAGTTGGACTCGGCGATCTGGCCGCCGCCCGAGTCCACGAGCCGCACCTTGACGGCATAGCGCGCGTTGGCGTTGGGCGGGGTGAAACTGGCGCTCCGCGCCGATTCCGTCCGGCTCCTCCCGGGAATGTTCGCGAAGGCGCCGCCGCCCTGGGGGTGGATGAACCACTGCCATTGCCACCTCCAGCCGGAACGCCACGAACCGTTGTAGGTCCACGTGGCGGTGATCTTGCCGTCCGAGCCGGCGGCGCTCAGCACCAGATCGTCGTCCGCCACGTCCACCGTCACCGAAGCCGCCGGCGGTCACGTCGCCGTAGCCGCTGACCGCGTGGCTGATCGTAACGTTCTCGTTGTTCGCGTCCGAATCCTGCTCTGCCGTCACCGTCAGCGTCCGGGGGCCGTAGTCGTTGCGCGTGAAGACCAGGCTGGCCGGAGAGAACGACACGGCGCCTGGATCGCTGCTGTCCGGCGTCACGGTGACGGTGCCCGCGGGTTGCGTCTGCAACGCCACCGTCCAGGTACCGCTGCTGCCCTCCTGCAACGTGATCGCCTGCTCCGAAACGCTCACGCCGGGCGCCGTTATCGGCAGCACCGGCATGACGATGACCGGGTTGGAGGGCAGGCCCGCGCCGCTGGCGTTCAAGGCCCGGATCCTGAAGCCGTAAACGACGCCGTTGGTCAGGCCGGTGACCGTGTGGCTGGTGGTGGCGGCGCCGGAACCGGCGGGCGTCCAGCCGCCGTAGTTCCCAGTGCCCTCCTTCTTCTGCACTTCCCAACGGGCGATGCTGGCGTCGCCGGGGTTGGTCCAGGCGAGGGCGACCCGGGCGTTGCCGACCCGTGGCGGTCAAGCCGGTGGGCTTGGCCGGGAAGTCGGCGGGCAGAACGGTGACCGTGGTGCTGGTCCGCCCGGCCCGGATGGCTTTGCCGACGGGACCGTTCCATGACCAGGTCACCTTGTGGACGCCCGGCCCCAGCGTGGCGCAGGGATTCAAGTCGACGCTGCCGGTGCCGACGGAGATGCCGGAGGGCGCCTCCGTGATCGCCACGCCGTTGGTTCCGTCCTTGAGGACTGAATGGGCGCTTACGGGCGTCCTGCCCTCCCGGCTTTCCAGGTAGGTCGCGTTGCCATGGAGGGCCGCCAGCAGGTTGAAGCACACCCTCGCCGTTCCGTCGGGGCCGACGCGGACCGTGCGGTCGGGATCGGACACGAGGGTGGGCTGGGCGGTTCCCGATATCGTGGCAGAGGCGAAGTTGGACGTGGCGATGACGTTGTTGTTCACGTCCCGCAACCGAATCCGCGCGTAAAAGCGGTTGCCGCTTATCCCCGGAAGACTGGTGGCGCGAAGTCGGGCCGAGGAGCCCACAAAATCCTTGAAATTGGGCTGTTGTTTATATATGTCCACCCCGGGGGCTACCGTCTGCCATTGCCACACGGCGCCGGATGGAAACGGTCCGTTGTACGTCCAGGAGACAGAGATGCGCTCAGCGGAGGAGCCCGCGGCATCGGCAGTCGCAATGATGTCGTCATCCGTCACGTTCACCGTCACCGGCCCCTGCGTCCCAGGGCCGTAGCCGCCGCCCGTCGTCACGTGGCGGATCGTCACGCTCTCGTTGTTCCCGTCGCGGTCCTGAATCCCCGTGACCGTCACCGTCTGCGCCGTGCGGTAGTTGCCCCGGGTGAAGACGAGGCTGGCCGGAGACACCGTCACCGCATCCGTATCGCGGCTGGACGGCGTCACGATAACGCTGCCCGCCGGCTCGACGTTCAGCTTCACCGTGTAGGTTCCCGTTCCACCTTCGGCTACGGTGAGCGTTCCCGGCGAAACCGTCATGTCGGATGCGTCGTCGTCCGTGAGGGTGAGGGTGAGGGCGCCGGAGACCCAGTTCAGGGCGTCGCCCGCGAGAACGATCGTCTCGTCCGGCTCGTCCCGGTTGTCGCCGACGATCCGGATGGTCTGCGTGCCCCTGGTTTCCCCTTCACTGATCGTGACGATGGGCCCGTTCGGCAGGCACCAGTCCGTATCCGCCGGCGTCGGGGGCGTGCCGCACGAGTTCGCGCGCCGGCGGGAGAGTTGCGCCGTGCTTCCCGCGCCGGCGGCCACGTGGAGCGAGAAGTCGGCGGGCGCGGGCTTGCTGAGGGTGGCGGTGATCATCACGTCCTTCGCGCCCGAATCCCCCTCGGCGACGCTGTTGCCGGGATGATCGGAGGTCAACGTGATCGTCCCCTCGGTGTCCTCCACGGTCACCGTCACGGAAGCCGCGGTGCTCACGCCGGCGTAGCCGGCCACCGCGTGGCTGATCGCAACCTCCTCGTCATCCCGGTCGGCGTCCGGCTTTGCCGTCACCGTCACCCTCTGCTCCCTGCCGAAGTTGGCCGGGGTGAACTCGAGGCTGGCCGGAGAGAACGTCGCCGCGCCGGTGTCGCTGCTGGACGGGGTCACGGTCACCGTGCCCGCCGGCTGGCTGTTCAGCTTGACCGCGTAGGTTTTCTCTGCGCCTTCGGCTACGGTCAACGTTCCCGGCGAGACGGTAACGCCGGGTTCGTCGTCGTCCGCGACGGTCAGGGTGAGGGCGCCGGAAACCCAGTTCAGGGCGTCAGCCGACAGAACGATGGTCTCGTCCGGCTCGTCCCGCCGGTCGCCGACGATGCGGATGGTCTGCGTACCCTTGGTCTCCCCTTCGGCGATAGCGACGGCGAACCCGTCCGGCAGGCACCAGTCCGCATCCGACGGCTTCAGGGGCGCGGCGCAAGAGTTCGCAGTCCGGCTGGAGGCTGTAGCCGTGCTCCCCGCGGCGCCGGAGACGGTGAGCGAGAAGTCCGCGGGGGCGGGTTTGCTCAGCGTGGCGGTGATCACCACGTCCGTCGTGCCCGAATCCCCCTCGGCGACGCTGTCGTCGAGCTGATCGGAGCTCAGGGTGATGGCGCCCTCGTCATCCTCCACGGTCACCGTCACGGCATCCACGGGGCCGGCCCCGGCGTAGCCGGTCACCGCGTGGGTGATCTTCGCCTCCTCGTCGTCCCGGTCGGCATCCTGCGCCCCCGTCACCGTGACCTCCTGGGGCGTGCCGAAGTCGCTGCCGGTGAACTCGAGGCTGGCCGGCGAAAACGTCACGGCACCCAGGTCGTCGCTGGACGGGGTCACGGTCGCCGTGCCCGCCGGCGCCGTGTTCAGCTTCACCGTGTAGGTTCCCGTTCCGCCTTCGGCTACCGTCAATCTCTCCTTCGAGATGATCACGCCGGGGCCGTCGTCGTCCTTGATGGTCAGGGTGAGGACATTGCTGGTCCAGCCGGTCAAGTCGGCGGAGAACCTGATGGTCTCGTTCAACTCGTCCCGGGTATCGCCGAGAATCCGGATCGTCTTCGTTCCCGTGCGCCGCCCGCCGGCAACGGCGACGGTCGCGCCGCCGGACGCGCTGCACCAGTCCGTATCCGCCGGAGTCAAGGGCGTGCCGCAGGAGTTCGCGCTCCGGCTGGAGGCGGTAGCCGTGGCGCCGGCGGGTTGACCGATGGCGAAGACCAGCCCGCCGGATGGCGCCGGCGCGCGGAGGGTGACGGTGAGGACGACATCCTTCGTGCCGGCATCCCCCTCGACGATGCGGTTGTTCGGCTGATCGGACGTCAGGGCGACGGCCCTCTCGTCATCCTCCACCTTCACGGTCACGCCATCCACGGCGACCCCGGCGTAGCCGGCCACCGTATGGGTGATAGCCACTTCCTCGTTGTCCATGTCGGCATCCTGCTTCGCCGTCACCGTTACCGTCTGGGCCGTGCCGTAGTTCCCCGCGGTGAAGGTGAGCGGGCCCGATACGCCGACCTTGTCTTCGTCGCCGCTGAACGGAGTCACGGTCGCGGTCGACGCCGGCGCCGTCGTCAGCTTCACCGTGTAGGTTCCCGTCCTGCCCTCCGCGATCACCAGAGGCGAACCGGTCACGACCACGCCCGCGGCGGCGGAAGGTATGGATGCTGTCGCTTCGTCGGACCAGGGACTGGCCGCACCGGTCGCCGTCCGGGCCTGAATGCGGAACGCGTAGTCCCTGCCGGCGGCCAGACCGGCGGCCAACCAGGGGATGATCCGGATCGTGGTGGAACCGGTTCCGGCGAAGACCGTGCTTGTCCGGCCCCAGGCGGCGGAACCGGCCTTGATCTGGTAGGCCCATTGGGCAATGGACTGTCCCGGCTGAGCGTCCCACGTCAAGGTGACCCGGCCCGCCCCCGTCGTCGCGGTCAGGCCGGCCGGCCTGGCGGGCGCGTCTCCGCCGCGGAGCGTCACGTCGGCGGCGTTCGACATCTCGCTACGGACAACGAAGCCGGTAGAGGTAAAGCGGACCTGGAAGTTGTAGGAAGCGCCGTTGGTCAGGCCCGATATCGTCGCCGTCCGGGTCAAGCTGTTGGCGCCGGGCACGGGCGTCCATCGGCCGTAGTCCGTGTTGCTGGCCTGCTTGTACCTGTAGGACCAGTTGGCGGCGCCACCCCAGTGAGTGGACCAGTAGAGGTCCGCCCGCCCGTCGCCCGGCGTGGCGATGAGCCAGGTTCCCGGCTTCTGCAACGGCCTCGCCGTCGCCTCGTCCGATGCGGGGCCGCCGCCGAGCCTGTTCACCGCGCGCACCCTGAAACCGTAATTCGTATTGTCGCGCAGCTTGTCCACCGTATAGCTCGTCGTGTTCGCGCGCGAACCCGGCACGGGGATCCAGGAACCGTAGCCGCCCGATCCTCGCTTCTGCTGGACCTCCCAATGGGAGATGGTCGGGTTCCGCGGATCGACCCAGTTCAGCGTCACCGAGGCCTGGCCTGCCGTGGCGGTCACGTTCCTCGGCCTGGCCGGAAGGGGGATGTCCGTAATCGTGATCGTCGTGGAGGTCCGCCCTCCTCTCCAGCTCCAGGCGACCGTATGCGCGCCAACGCCGAGATCGGCGCAAGGGCTCAGGTCGACTCCGCGTCCCGTGCTGATGCCGGCGGGAGCGGAGGCGATCTCGACGCCGCTCGTTCCATCCAGAAGCTCCGGCGCCGCGGCAATGGGGATTCTGCTGTCGCGCGCTTCCAGGTACGTGGTGGAGCCGTGGGTTACCGCAAGCAGGTTGAAGCACACCCGCGCCGTTCCGGAGAGAGCGCCGGCCACCGCGCGCCCGTCCGGGGCGGAAACCAGCGTCGGCGGCGGCATCGGCGTCACCGTGATCCACGCCGTATGCGACAACCTGTAGGGATTCACGAAGTAGTACAGGATCCCGATCCGGTAGGATTGCCAGTTCGTCAACCGGGTGATCGTCAAGCTCGTGGTGTTCGCGTTCCGGGAGAATCCAAGCTCCTGACTGAATGATGCGGGAAACTGTCTGTACGCCCACCCCGCGATTCTCGGATTGTTGGGGTTGTCCCAGGTCAGCGTGACCCGCCCGTCGCCCGGTACTGCCTTGAGACCGGTCGGTTGCGCCTGCGCGTCGCGGGGGGCGACGGCGGACAGCGCGAACGCCAGAACGGCGGCGAGCCAGACTGGGTGCGCCGACGCCCTCGTCGGCATCCGGCGCGAAGCGCCGGGCGCCGGATCGTGTGTCGCGCCAGCAGCGTCCCGGCCCCGCGGCTCAGGCCGGCGAAACAGGCCGGGCATCGCCTCAGCTCCGCGCCCGGAATTCATTACGGGGGGGGGGGGGGGGGTAACCGCGCCCAACGCCTGGCAGGCGCCGTCCAGCCGTGCCGCGATCGGCTCAAGGCCGCGACCCGGACTGACGCCGGGACGCGAAACGACGCCCGTTCAGAGCCACCCATATGTTCAGAGCTACCCATCCAGAGACTGCATCATATCCGCTCGCCGGTGCGGGACCTTCTCCCTCGCTTCGGTTCAACGACGTGCCGGCTACGCCTGCGCTGCCTCTCAGTCCGAGGGCCCCGCCCCAGCGGCCGGCTACGCGCCCTCGCTACGGACTTCGGTGAAACATGCGGGCTAGTTGGGGATGAAGGTCCTGATGAGAGCGGCCAGGATCGAAACGGCGGCGCCAGCGATGACGCCGATCAGCCAGCGCGACGTCCTGGCATCGCGTTCAGCGATCGCTGTCATGACCTTCTGGATGTCCTCCTTGGTTGCGAGACTCTCGAATCGCGCCTCCAGGGTCGCCAGGCGTTCCCTGAGCCGGCCATCGCCGTTCGATGGAGGCCCGGGCGGCCCTGTTGGCTGTTCCTGTCGTTCGGAGACTCTGTGCGGCCCGGTCAAGGAGCTCTCCAGAGAGCCATCTTCTCCCACAGAGCGTTGTTGAACAGGCCGAAATAGCCGGACACCTTGACGACGACTCCACCGCGAGACGAGCCGTTCTCCTTCGAGGGCCAGATACGCAGCGTCGAGCAGATCTCGGTCGGGCTGTCGTGCTTGTCCGACGCGACGACCCACACCTGACCAGGGATGATCTCGTGGCGATTGTCCTCGTCAAACGCCGATGCGACGTCGTCTGCCGTGACTGCGCTGCCAGGCGGCAGAGCCACCATGTAGCAGTTCACGCGTCCACTCCGGCGATTCGTCGAGTGTTCACTTGCCTGGGCCTCATGCGGCTACCTTCCTTGCAGGGTCCGCCGCCTTGTGGCTGCGCTGTCGCGCAGGGAACAGGCCCCGGATGCGGGCGGCATGCCCTCGGTCCGAGGTTTGTTCCATGCAAGGCTTGGGGCGTCGTCTGCACGCACGCGACGTTACCACGTAGTTCGGGACGTAGTTCGGGCGACCAGGTCGCGCGTCGGGGCCGCGTCCTGACCCTGGTCGAGACCCTGTGCGCCAAGGGTGTCCGCGCCGACCGCCACCGGCCGACGATCCCCGACCGGCGTCCGTGAACGGCTTGGCTCGCGCCATTCGTCGGCGTCGGTTCACGCCGCCGCGGCGTTCGCCTGACGACCGGACCCGGCCGGTACGCGGCCGTGCTCCGAGACCGGCCATCGGAACGGGTCCCAGGACGCCGCGGTCAACCGAACACGCGAGGCTCGAAGCCCGGACGGTTGACGATGCTGGCGCTGCTCCCGGTCGCGCGGATGACGAACAGACCCCGCCGCTCCGCGTACGCGATGACCGAAGCGTCGCTGACGAGGTAGGCAACGGCGCCGAGTATGCGGCGCCCCCGGTACTCCTTGCAGAAATCCGTGAACACCGGCAACTTGGCGAGAAACTCCGTCACGTCCTCCGAACGCAGCGTCGTCTTCACCTCCACCACGACGACCTCGTGGCTGCTCACCGCCACGATGTCGATCTCGAAGTGCTCGCCGTTGCGACGGCCCCTGCGCCGCTGGAAGGTCGCTTCGACCTCGATGCCGCGTTCGTTCAGCAGCGGCGCCAGATCGCCGTCGACCAGGCTCTCCATCAGCTTGCCCCACTGCGACGTGAAAAGACTCTCCGCCTTCTTCAACCGCCGGTCGGTCTCCTGCATCCGCCGGTCCGTTTCCTGCCTCCGCCGGTCCGTCTCCCGAGCCAATCTCAGGAGCTCCGCCTTGCGCTCCTTCTCGCTCTCTTCCTGCCGCTTCGCCCATTCCGCCGCTCTCTCGTCTCGCTCCTTGAGGAGGGCCGTCATCTCCTCCAGAAGGGCCGCGGTCAGGCCCAGGCTCTCCTGAATCTGCTTGATGGTGGCGGGGCCGTTCGCGCCCGCAACGTTGTCGGTCGTGCTCATGCTGGTCTTGTTCTCCTGGCAGCGAATGCCAAAAAGGGGAGTCGGAGGTTCACGCATCGGGCCGCCCGATGGCGGCGCGAGAAGCCGGCAAGAGACGCCGCGAACGGTATCAGAACCTGGCCCGTAGAGGCCGCGCGGCGAGCCGTCCACCGGCCGCATCCGAAGTGACGAAGGGAAGGAGAAGGCGTAACGAGTCACTGTTGTCCGCTACCGGCGGAAGGACACCTGATCGTCCGACCGGTCGGCCGCTTGACAACCTCCCGGCGGCCCCCTAGCGTGGCGCCAATGATGAACGGGAAGGAGGTCGCATGACGCCGCCGGGCCATCTTCAGCCCCCGGGCGCCCCGACGCTGATCGGCGAAGGAGCCAGCCCGGGGGCAGCCGAGTCCTGGGCTCAAGTGGACGAATGACCTCAGGCCGCTCGACCGTCGCCTGAACCGCCTCAACGTCCGGGGAACTCCGCGTCCGACGGATTCTCCATCCGAACCGGGTCGCCTTGAGGCAGCCAGAGCGAGTCGGGGCCCACCGGGCATCAACCGCCCGCCGCGAAAACGCATCCATCCAGAGCCCGAGACACCTTGAGAGCGCAGGTTCGCCTGCGCTCTCATTGCGTTTCGACGAGACGAATCCGGCTTCGAGGGCGATTTCGCGTCTATGTCCATGTGATCGCGTTCATGAACTCCGCGACGCCCTGGGGCATCGAGGCGCGGGAAGTCCAGGTGGAGGTCGCGGCCTGTTTCGGTCTGCCGTCGATGCAGCTGATCGGACTGCCCGACACCGCCGTTCGAGAGAGCCGCGACCGGGTGCGGGCAGCCATCCGCAGCAGCGGCTACGACCTCGAAAGCCGGAACGTCGTCATCAATCTCGCGCCCGCGGATCTGCGCAAGGAAGGCAACCAGCTCGACCTGCCGATCGCTCTCGGGCTGCTGACCGCCTATCGGGAGATCGCCGCCGAGTCGCTCGAGGGACGGATGGCATGCGGCGAACTGGGTCTCGACGGCGAGGTGCGCCCGGTGCGGGGCTGCCTGTCCATCGCGGAACTGGCCGGCAGACTCGGCATTCGCGAAGTCCTTCTGCCAGCCGCGAACAGTCGGCAGGCCGCGGCGCTGGCCGGCGCGAAGGTCATCCCCGTCACCCACCTCCGGGAGGCGATCGAACATCTGACCGGGGATCGGGTGATCGCGCCGGCGACGGCGATGCCGCAGCCAGGCGGCACGAACGGGGCGGCGGCCGACTTCTCGGACGTCCGCGGCCAGGAAACGGCGAAGCGGGCGCTCGAGATCTCCGCGGGCGGCGGACACAACGTCCTCTTCGTCGGACCGCCGGGAACCGGCAAGACGATGCTCGCCCGGCGTCTCCCCGGCATCCTGCCGCCGCTGGCCGGCGCGGAGGCGATCACGGTAACGAAGATCCGGTCCCTGGCCGGCCTTGCGGACCGCGCCGACGGGCTGGTCTCGACCCGCCCGTTCCGCAGCCCGCACTCCGGCGTCTCCGCCTCGGGCCTGATCGGCGGCGGCTCGACGCCCAGACCCGGAGAGATCAGCCTGGCCCATGCCGGCGTGCTGTTCCTGGACGAACTGCCCGAGTTCCGACGCGATGCCCTCGAAGCGCTGCGCCAACCGCTCGAGGACGGAACGGTCACCGTCGTCCGGGCACGGGCCCGGCTCACGTTTCCGGCCCGGTTCACCCTGGTCGCCGCGTGCAACCCCTGCCGCTGCGGCCACTTCGGCGATCCACGAGCGGAGTGCGTCTGCGCGGCGAGGGACATCGATCGCTATCGCCGTCGGCTCTCGGGTCCGCTGCTCGACCGGATCGACCTCCACGTGGAGATGCCGGTTCCCACCCTGGAGGACCTGAAGGGCCCCGCCTGCGAGAGCTCCGCGCGGATCGCGGAGAGGGTCCTGGCCGCGCGCCGCGCGCAGGCGTCCCGCTTCCCCGCCGGCCATCCGACGCCGACGAACGGCGCCATGTCGCGCCGCGACGTGGAGAACCACTGCCGGCCGACCGAAGCGGCCCGGAGCCTGCTCGACGCGGCCTTCGAGCGCCTCGCCATGTCGGCCCGGGCACTGACCCAAGCGCTCAAGGTAGCCCGCACAATCGCCGATCTCGACGCATCCCGGCGAATCGACGTCACCCACGTTGCGGAGGCGATCCAGTACCGGCCGCTGGACCGCCACGCCCCATGACGTCGACGCGGCAGGCGGCCGGGCGGGGCTGCCCTCCGCTCCGCCCGGCCGCCGCTCTGACGGCGCGACCGTTTGCTGCTAGCATCCGTTTTCGTCGATATGCCGTCCGGGAGCCACACGATCGTCTTCGTCCCTCACTCGATGAGGCGTACGCGACAGTTTCGGGTCAGCAGCCGCTGGCTGGCCGCCGTGACGGCGGCGGCCGCTCTCGTGCTCGGCACGACGACCTGGGTTGCCATCCACCAGGTCCGATCGGCGGTCCAGCTCCGCGACCTGGAACGGATCCGGCAGGAGAACGCGGATCTGCGCCGCGCCAACGCCTCCTTCGAGGCAAGCGTCTCCCGCCTGCAACAGGCGTTGACCGAGGCCGAGGACCGGACCCGCGACCTCGCGATCGTCGCCGGGCTCGAGCGGATCGTCGGCGGCGAGCCGGAGAGTCGGTTGGCGGAGGCCGGCGCCGGAGGCGCCTTCACCAGCCTGAGCGGGCCGACCGGTTCCGGTCTGTCTCTCCTGGAGGCCCGGGCCGCGCGGCTCGGGGAGCGGCTCGACGCGGTCGGCGGCGCTTTCGAGCAGCGCCGCCTCGTGCTCCGGTCCACGCCCAACATCTGGCCGGTGCGCGGCGTCATCAACAGCGGCTTCGGCTTCCGGCGGGACCCGATCACCGGCCAGCGCGCGCACCACTCCGGTCTCGACATCTCCGCGGACCGCGGCATGCCGGTGCTTGCGACCGCGGACGGACTCGTCGTCCGCGCGGAACGAGTGGGCAATCTGGGGCGGGCCGTCTACGTGCTCCACCGCTTCGGCCACGAGACCCGCTACGCGCACATGGCGGAGATCCTGGTCGAAGAGGGCCAGGAGGTCCGTCGCGGCGACGCCGTGGGCCGGGTCGGAAACTCCGGGCGGACGACGGGCTACCACCTGCACTACGAGGTTCGACTGGAAGGCGACGCCCGCGACCCGTTCGAATATCTGCGGGACCTGGGCTGAGGGCTCGTTGCATGAGACAAACGGCGGCGCACTGGGTACGCCGCGGGTTCTTGTCGAGAAACGATGCCGCACCCAGTCAGACCCGCGGCGGGTTGCAGGGAACGAACCGATGATCTCAAGGACGATCGCCAAGGTCTTCGGCAGCAAGCACGACCGTGATCTGAAGCGGCTTCAGCCGCTCGTGGATGCGATCAACGCCCTCGAGCCGGAGCTCGAGTCGCTGACCGACGAAGAGTTGCGCGGCCGCACCGGCGAGGCTCGAACCCGCCTCGACCAAGGCGCCGGCCTCGACGACCTGCTGGCGCCCGCTTTCGCCGCCGTTCGCGAGGCCTCGCGCCGCACCCTCGGCATGCGGCACTACGACGTCCAGTTGCTGGGCGGGATCGTACTTCATCAGGGGAAGATCGCCGAGATGAAGACCGGCGAGGGCAAGACCCTCGTCGCCACTCTGCCCGTCTACCTCAACGCCCTCGCCGGGAACGGCGTCCATGTCGTCACCGTGAACGACTATCTGGCGCGACGCGACGCCGAGTGGATGGGACGGATCTACCGGTTCCTCGGTCTCGAGGTCGGCGTGATCCAGCACGGCCTGACCGACCGGGAGCGTCAGCAGGCGTACGGCGCGGACATCACGTACGGCACGAACAACGAGCTCGGCTTCGACTACCTGCGCGACAACATGAAGTTCACGCTGGAGTCCATGGTCCAGCGCGGTCGCCACTACGCGATCGTCGACGAGGTCGACTCGATCCTCATCGACGAGGCGAGAACGCCCCTGATCATCTCGGGTCCGTCGGAACAATCCACCGAGAAGTACACGCTCGTCAACCGGATCATCCCCAGGCTCGAGCGCGGCGAAGAGATCCGCGACGGCGACCGGAAGTACACGACCGGCGATTTCGTCTGCGACGAGAAGGCGCGCACGGCGACCCTCACCGACGAAGGCGCGGCCAGGGTCGAGAAGCTCCTCGGCGTCGGAAACCTGTTCGAGATGGAGAACATGGACGTGCTGCACGCGGTCAACCAGGGACTGCGGGCGCACCACCTCTACCGTCGCGACGTCGAGTACCTGATCGAGAACGGCCAGGTCGTGATCGTCGACGAGTTCACCGGCCGCAAGATGCCCGGTCGGCGCTGGTCCGACGGTCTGCACCAGGCGGTCGAGGCGAAGGAAGGCGTGCGGATCGAGCGCGAGAACCAGACCCTGGCGACGATCACGTTCCAGAACTACTTCCGCATGTACGAGAAGCTGGCCGGCATGACCGGCACGGCCGACACGGAGGCGGGCGAGTTCAGTCAGATCTACGGCCTCGACGTCGTCGTCGTGCCGACCAACGAGCCGATGATTCGCGACGATCGCTCGGACCTCGTCTACCGCACGGCGGCCGAGAAGTGGGACGCGGCAGTCGAGGAGATCCAGGACTGCCAGCAGCGCGGCCAACCGGTGCTGGTCGGCACCGTCTCGATCGAGAACAGCGAGATGCTGTCGCGCCTGCTGAAGAGGAGTCGGGTCCAGCACGTCGTGCTGAACGCGAAGTACCACGAACGCGAGGCGGCCATCGTGGCCCAGGCCGGCCGACGCGGCGCGGTGACGATCGCCACGAACATGGCCGGCCGCGGCACGGACATCGTTCTCGGCGGCAACCCCGAGCAACTGGCCCGGGCCGAAGTGGACGAAGCCAGCGACCCGGACGGCTTCGCCGAGACGCTCGCCCGCTACGAGGAGTCGTGCGCGGCGGAACGGGAAACGGTCGTCGCCGCCGGGGGCGTGCACATCCTCGGCACGGAACGGCACGAATCGCGGCGCATCGACAACCAGCTTCGCGGCCGTTCCGGCCGCCAGGGCGACCCCGGTTCGTCGCGCTTCTACCTGTCCCTTCAGGACGACCTGATGCGCATCTTCGCCTCGGACCGGGTCCAGGCGTTGATGAAGCGGCTCGGCATGGAGGAGGGCGTGCCGATCGAGGCGGGCATGGTGAACCGGGCAATCGAGCGCGCCCAGACCCAGGTCGAGGGCCGGAACTTCGAGATCCGCAAGAACCTGCTCGAGTACGACGACGTGATGAACAAGCAGCGCGAGGCGATCTACGAGCTGCGCCGCGACATCCTCCTCGGCCGCGAGGGGCGCGACTACGTGACGAGGATCGCCGGCGACGTCGTCGACGACCTGATCGACCGCCACTGTCCTCCCAAGGCGGATCCGCGGGACTGGCGGATCGACGAACTGCGCTCCGAGGTCCAGGCCTACTTCGACCTCGACGAGCGGGACCTCGGAGCGCCGCTGGAGGAACTCGGCACGGGGGAACTGCGCGACGCGATCATGGGGGCGGCCGAGCGGAGCTACGGCGAGAAGGAAGAAGCCCACGGCGCCGAGGCGCTGCGCGCCGCCGAGCGCCACCACATGCTCCGCGTCGTCGACTCCTCCTGGAAGGACCATCTGCTCGCCCTCGATCACCTGAAGGAGGGGATCGGACTTCGCGGCTACGGCCAGCGCGATCCGAAGAACGAGTACAAGCGCGAGAGCTACGAGCTGTTCGCGGAGATGAAGGAACGGATCGAGGACACGATCATCAAGGATCTGTTCCGTCTGCGCCCCATCTCCGCCGAGGAGATCGCCGAACTGGAACGGCGGCGCCGGGCGCTCCGCCCCGCGGACATGAGCTTTCGGCACCCCTCCGCCATCGGCGCGCTGCCGGCGCCGGAGCCCGGCCCCGGACCCGCGGGGCCATTGGGCATGCCCGGCGGCATGCCGGCGCCGGAAACCGGCGGCTTTCCCCGGCAGGGACCGGGGGCCGAACCCGCGCAAGGAGGACCTCGGCGCCATCCCCAGCGCCCGCGCACGGTCGTCCGTTCCCAGGCGAAAGTGGGCCGCAACGCGCCGTGCCCCTGTGGATCGGGCAAGAAGTACAAGAAGTGCTGCGGCGCCCCGGTCGCCGTCGGCTGAGTTCTTCTCCGTTTCCAGCGCGGTCGCCGACTGATAGCTTGCCGCATGGAGACGCCTTCCCTCGCGCTGACCTTCGACGACGTCCTGCTGGCGCCGGGCCTGTCGGAGGTCCACCCGAACGACGTCGACCTCGGCGCCCGGCTCACCCGGACGATCCGGCTGAACATCCCGCTCGTGTCGGCGGCGATGGACACCGTCACGGAAGCCGAACTGGCGATCGCCCTCGCCCAGGAGGGCGGCATCGGCGTGATTCACAAGAACCTGTCGATCGAGGCCCAGGCCTCGGAGGTGGACCGGGTCAAGCGCTCCGAAGCCGGCATGATCGTCAACCCGATCACCATCCGGCCCGAACAGCGGATTCACGAAGCGCTGGACCTGATGGCGCGCTACAAGATCTCGGGCGTTCCGGTCACGGACAGCGACGGCCGCCTGGTCGGCATCCTGACCAACCGCGACCTCCGGTTCGAGACGGACACGAACCTGCGGGTCTCCGCGCTGATGACCCACGAGAACCTGGTCACCGTCCCGGTGGGCACGACCCTGGACCAGGCGAAGGCGCAACTGCACCGTCACCGCATCGAGAAGCTGCTCGTCACCGATGACGAGGGCGCCCTGAAAGGGCTGATCACGGTCAAGGACATCCAGAAGATGATGGACTACCCCATCGCCTGCAAGGACGACCTCGGCCGGCTGCGGGTCGCCGCGGCGGTCGGGACGGGGGGCGACTACGTGGACCGGGCGCTGGCGCTGGCGGCGGCTCAGGCCGACGTGCTCGTCGTCGATTCCTCCCACGCCCACAGCCAGGGCGTGCTGAACGCGCTGGAGAGGCTCCGGGAGGCCCTTCCCGACGTTCAACTCCTGGTCGGCAACGTGGCGACCGCGGACGGCGCGCGCGCACTCGCCGAACGCGGCGCGGACGGGATCAAGGTCGGCATCGGTCCCGGCAGCATCTGCACGACCCGGGTCGTCACCGGCGCCGGCATGCCCCAGGTGACGGCGATTCGCGACGCGGCCTCGGCGGCCGGGGACCTGCCGGTGGTTGCGGACGGCGGCATCCGGTTCTCGGGAGACCTGACGAAGGCGCTTGCCTGCGGCGCCCACAGCGTGATGGTCGGCTCCCTGCTCGCCGGAACCGAGGAGAGCCCCGGCGAGACGATCCTCTACCAGGGACGCAGCTACAAGGCCTACCGCGGCATGGGCTCGCTATCCGCCATGGCCGGCGGCAGCGCCGACCGCTACTTCCAGTCCAACGACCAGCCGCTGTCGAAACTCGTCCCGGAAGGCATCGAGGGCATGGTGCCGCACAAGGGAAGCGTCCACCAGGTGATCGGCCAGCTCACCGGCGGTCTTCGCTCGGGCATGGGCCTCTCGGGCTGCGCCAGCGTCAGCGAGCTCAGAACGCGAGCGCGCATGATCCGCGTCACGGCCGCCG
The DNA here is from genome assembly GCA_965203495.1 of Candidatus Multivorans sp. GTDB lineage: Bacteria > Acidobacteriota > Thermoanaerobaculia > Multivoradales > Multivoraceae > Multivorans. The sequence goes on along the minus strand of CBDBDB010000015.1, from coordinate 284,245 downwards.
GCCAGAAGGAAGGCCACGCTCACGACGTCGTCATCACGAAGGAAGCGCCCAACTACTGGGTCGAACGCCGCTGACGCCGGCCATGCGGGTCTTGCGAACCGCGGTCACGCACGCCGCGAAGCGGCAACCCGCCACGCCGCGGGATCGAGCGCGCAAGGCAGCGGCGTGAGATTCGTCATGCCGTCCGCCGTGACGACCGCCAGATCCTCGAGGCGCACGCCCCAGCCGGCGTCCGGGTCGTAGAGCCCGGGTTCGATCGTCACCACGTCGCCGGCGCGGAGTTCATCGGCGCCCGGCCCGGTCTCCCGGAAGCTGGGCAGCTCGTGCAGTTCGTAGCCGACACCGTGTCCCAGCAGGTGGAAGTAGCCCGTCCGCGCGCCGGGGTCCGTGTCCGGCGTCGCGAAGCCCTCCTCCCTGAACAGGCGGCAGACGCGTTCGTGCAACGTCCAACCGCGCACGCCGGGCCTCGTGGCCTCGAGACTCGTCTCGAGGGCGCGCAGCACGAGGCCGTGCGCTCGCGCCAGTCCTTCCGGCGGCTCTCCCACGCAGAACGTCCTGGTGCAATCGGCGAAGAGGAGGCCTCGCGGGAACAGGTCGACCACCACGGACTCGCCCGCCCTCAGGACCCGTTCCGGGGTCCCGGTGTCGTGGCCTCTGGCCCCCTCTTCCCGCGGGGCGACAATGCAACTCTCGGGCTGTTCCAGACCGCGGCGAGCGAACACCCGCGCCGCCAGCGCCTTGACCCGGGCCACGGTGAGGCGATCTTCGCCCAGCCAGAGCTCCCCGCGCTCCCGGACCGAACTGTCGGCCAGCATCGCCGCCACCGATTCGAAGGCCTCGACAGTCGCTCGCGCGGCGCCGGCGATTCCCTCCAGTTCGCCCGCGGTCTTGGCGCGACGGAGGGCCAGCATCAGTCCGCGTCCGGAGACCGGGGTCCACCCCGCTTCTTCGAGCGTCCCCGCCATGGCCACGGCCAGGCCGGCCGGCGGCCGGCCGGCAAGCGCCACTCGACCCGGCGCCACGCCGACCCGATCGAACGCGGCCTTCACGGCCGCCGCGAGTATCTCCTCGCGCGTCTTTCCCTCGCGGCGCAGAGTCTCCATCCCGAAGTCGGCCGGGTGCATCAGATCCACGCCTCCGGCCTCCGCCCGGGCCGCCTCCTCCCGCTCCATCGCCGTGAAGTACGCGAGGCAGGCGCCGCCGCCATGCGCCACCACGCAGGCATCTCCCAGCCGCGCGCCGCCGACGAAGGGCGTCAGGTCCGGATCGCGGCTAGACCCGGCCAGGACGACGAGCGCCTCGACGCTCTCCTCCACGAGGAGCGCCGACAGGAGTTCGTTCCGCGGCCAGATCATCCCGGCGGCGCCAGCTTCCGGGTCAGACGTGATCGTTCAGGAAGGTCTCGAACCGCGTCTTCGGCGCGGCGCCGGTCATGCGGCCCAGAATCTCGCCGTCCTTGAACAGGATGAAGTGCGGAATGCCCTGTACGCCGTAACGAACGGCGACGTCCTGGGCGTTGTCGACGTCGAGCTTCGCGATGCGGACGCGGCCGTCGTACTCGCCGGCCAGTTCGTCCAGGATCGGCGCCACCATTCGGCAAGGGCCGCACCAGGTTGCCCAGAAGTCGACCAGCACCGGGGTGTCCGACCCCAGTACCTGGTCGTTGAAGCTCTGACTGTCCACGTTGACGATCCGTTCGCTTGCCATTGTTCGGTTCCTCGCGTCAGGTTGATTGGTCCGTTCGTCGAAAGTACTCCCGCGCGGCGTCGGCGTCCCGGCCGATCTGGGCGGACAAGTCCATCATCGACGGGAAGAGCTTCTCTTCCCGCAGGTGACGGCAGAACGAGACGTGCACCGACTCTCCGTACACGTCGCTCGAGAAGTCGAGGATGTGGCTCTCGATCACCCGCCGGCGGCTCTCGTGGACGGTGGGCCGGACGCCGACGTTCGTGACCGACCGGAACGTGCCGTCGAAGCTCGGAAAGCGGACCTTGCTCACGTAGACCCCGTTCCGGGGGAAGAGCTCGTTCTCGGCCGCCAGGTTGATCGTCGGCCAACCGAGGCGCCGGCCCATCCGGTCGCCCCGGACGATCGTGCCCGTCATCGCGTACGGGCGGCCGAGGAGGGCGTTCGCCTCCTCGATCCGGCCGTCGAGAACCAGACTCCGAATGCGGCTGCTGGACACCCGCTCGCCGGCGCTGCGCACCTCGTCCATCTCCACCGCGGCAAAGCCGAGGGTCGAGCCCATCTCCCTGAGCAGCGCGATGTCGCCCTCCCGCCGCCGGCCGAACGTGAAGCGCGAGCCGACGTAGATCTCGGCTACCGCCAGCCTGCCGTACAGGAACTCACGGACGAAGTCCCTCGCCCGGGTGTTCGAGAACTCGCGCGTGAAGCCGATCGTCAGCACGTAGTCCAGACCCGCTTCCCGAAGCAACTCCTCCTTCTGCGTCTGCGTCACCAGGCGCGGCGGCGCGTCCTCCGGGCGGACGACGCTCAGCGGATGGGGGTCGAACGTGACGACCGCCGAAGCCGCCGCGCGTTCTCTCGCCCGGCCCTTGACCATCTCGAGCACGCTCCGCTGCCCGATGTGAATGCCGTCGTAGTTGCCGATCGTCGCAATGACTCCGCGCGGCAACCGGCTCGAGGCCATGGCGTCGTGGATCGCCTGCATCAGGAACCCGCCGGCGCGGCCGCCGGTCCGGACGCCGAAGCGGCGGCGAAGCCCACGATGCGGCCGACGGAGTCGTCGGCGAACGCCTCGGTGATCTCCACGTCGACCATCCGGCCGGCCGCGAGCGCGAGGCGCGGCGGACGATCTCCAGCGACGTCGTTGATCAGAACGCGGCCGTCGACCTCCGGCGCCAACCCCTGGTGCCGCGCCTGGAGCAGGTGGTCGGTTTCCTCGCACGGCCCCTCGACCAGCATCGGCAGCGTCCTGCCGACCAGACGGGATCGACGTTCCAGCGCGATGCCCCGCTGCAACTCGAGCAGGCGCTCGCCGCGCTCCTCGGCCGTCCGGCGCGGCGGACGATCCGGCGCCGAGGCGGACGGCGTGTCGGCTTCGGGGCTGTAGACGAACGCGCCCAGGTGGTCGAAGCGCACCTCGGAGACGAACTCGAGCAACCGCCCGAAGGCGGCGTCGTCCTCGCCGGGAAAGCCGACGATGAACGTGGTGCGCAGGCTGATCTCCGGGTCGAGCTCGCGCGCCCGCTCGAAGATGCGCCGGTAGCGGTCGGCCGACCCGCCGCGGCGCATCGCTCGCAGCAGCTCGCGGTCGCAGTGCTGCAGCGGCATGTCGAGGTAGGACGCGACCCGCGTCTCGCTCGCCATCAGCCGCAGCAGCGACTCGTCCAGGGTGGTCGGATAGGCGTAGAGGAACCGGATCCAGTCCGCCTCCGTCCGCGCGAGCAGAGCCTCGATCAGGCGCAGGAGGCCGTGCCGGCCGTAACCCAGATCCTCGCCGTAACGGGTCGTGTCCTGGGCCACCAGAACCAGTTCGCGGGCGCCGCGCTCGACCAGGTCCCGCGCCTCGAGAACCAGACTGTCGACCGGTCGGCTGCGCAGCCGTCCCCGCCAGACGGGAATGGCGCAGAAGGTGCACGGGTTGTTGCAGCCCTCGGCGACCTTGAGGTACGCGTAGCCTCTGGTCGTCACCAGCCGGGAGTCGCGGTGGTCGAACACCAGGTGCGATGCCGCCGGCCGGGCTGCCGGGGCGCCGCCGAGTCGCACCAGGTCGCCAACCTGCCTCAGCGAGTCGAGATCGACGAAGCCGTCGATCTCCGGGATCTCCGCCGCCAGTTCCCGACCGTAGCGGCTGGCCATGCAACCGGCGACCAGCACCTGCCGCACCGGACCGCGAGCATCCGCCTTGCGGGCCGCGGCGTCCAGGATGACGTCGATCGATTCCTCCCGGGCCTCCTCGATGAAGCCGCAGGTGTTCACGATGACCGTGTCGGCCCGGTCCAGGTCCGCGACCAGTTCGAAACCCTGGCGGTCCAGGACTCCGAGCATCAGCTCGCTGTCGACGTGGTTCTTCGCGCAGCCGAGACTGACCAGACCGACACGGTGCGCCGCCGCGTCGGCCGGCGGGCCGGCCTCCACCCTCCTCGCGGGGATCGACACGGTTCCCTCTACGCGGCGCGGCGCGGCGTCCGGCTCGAAGGCTCGAGGTCGTCCAGCAGCTTCTCGCGGCCGAGGTGCCGCCCCTCCATCACGTCCTGCGCGGTCCGGTACTTCAGGTCGTCGTCGTTGTGCCACAGCTCGCGGAAGAGCTGCCGTGTCCGCCGCCGCGACATGCGGCAGAAGAGGTCGCAGAGCGCCGCGGAGCGAGCGGCGTCCGCCGTTCCGGCCCGCTCCTCGGAGTGGGCGCGGGAGATGGAGGCGGCCATCGCGAACAGCTCGTTGACGACGTCGACGAGCCGGAACAGGAACATCTGCCGACGCTCCATCTTCTCGCGGTAGACGAGCATCCCGTGGAAGCTCTCGCGCGCCAGCTTGCGCGCCGCCCGATCGATGAAGCGGAGGTGCTTGCCGTGCTTTCCGTACCCGGCGTAACGGGGCCAGTTGCTCCAGGCCAGCCAGCGGGTCGGATACCACCAGGCGTAGAACAGGCCGATCCGGGGCAGCGCCAGAAGCCTGGCGGCCAGACCGGCTCGCCGGTCGATCAGCGTTCCCGCCACCTGCAGATGCTTGTCCACCGCTTCGCGGGCCATGATCAGGTGCATGATCTCGCTGGATCCCTCGAAGATGCGATTGATCCGGAAGTCCCGCATCATCCGCTCGATGCCGACCGGATCCTCGCCGCGGTCCCGCAGGGACGACTCCGTCTCGTAGCCGCGGCCGCCCCGCACCTGCATCGTCTCGTCGATGATCTGCCAGCCGCGCCAGGTGTTCCACTCCTTGCAGGCGGCACTCTCGAGACGCAGGTCGAGACGCTTGTCGTTCGACATGTGACTGGCCAGCTTGACGATCGCCTCCATCGCGAAGCCGTAGGCCGCGATGTCCGAGATCTTCTGCGCGATCGCCTCGTGCCTGCCGATCGGCACGCCCCACTGAATCCTGCTGCTGGCGAACTCGCGCACCGCCTTCAGACAGTACTTGGCGGCGCCGACCGAGCTGTTCGGAATCGACAGGCGGCCGTCGTTCAGGGTCGTGAGAGCGATCTTGAGTCCCCGGCCCTCCTTGCCGATCAGGTTCTCCTTCGGCACCTTCACGTTGTCGAACGTGATCACGCCGTTGGCGAGAGCGTTGAGTCCCATGAAACGGCAGCGACGCTCCACCTCGACGCCGTCCCACTCCGTCTCGACCACGAACGAACTGATCTTCTCGTTCGTCGGGTCCATTGCCATGACGACCAGCAGCTTCGCCTTCGTTCCGTTCGTGCACCAGAGCTTGGTGCCGTTCAGGACGTAGAAGTCGCCGTCCAGAACGGCGGAGGTCGACAGTCTGGCCGGGTCGGAACCGACTTCCGGCTCGGTCAGGGCGAAGGCGGAGATCTCGCCCGCGGCGCAACGCGGCAGGTACTTCCGTTTCAGCTCCTCGCTGCCGAACAGGTTGACCGGCTGCGGCACGCCGATCGACTGGTGAGCCGAGAGCAGGGCGGTCAGGTTGCCGTCGAACGATCCGATCAGTTCCATCACCTGGGCGTACTCGACCTGGTCGAACCCGAGGCCGCCGTACTCCGTCGGGATCTTCATGCCGAAGGCGCCCAGCCGGGCGAGGCCGTCGACCACGTGGTCCGGGTAGTCCTCCGACACGTCGATCTCGACCGGATCGACCTCGTCGCGAAGGAAGTCCGCGAGCGCCGAGTAGAACGACTCGAACTCCGGCCGCCACTCGTCGCGGGAGGGATAGGGGCTGATCAGGTCGAAGCGGAAGTTGCCCAGGAAGAGCTCCTTCATGAAGGAGGGGTTCTTCCACTCCTTCTGGCGGGACTCCTCGGCGACCGCGCGCGCCTTCTCTTCGCTGACCTGAACCTGTTGCTGGCTCATCGACTCGGCTCCTGTTGGCTGCTGGCTGGCAAGGGCGCCCGGAGCTCCGGGACGGAACGGCATTCTATGCCGCATCGGCGGTCAGACCTTCTCGCCGCCCCAACCGCCGCCGCCCGGCGTCTCCAGCGCCAGGAGGTCGCCGGGCAGGACGTCCGCCTGGTCGACGGAGGCGAGCTCGCGGACGCCGCCCGCGGCGCGCAGGATCCGGGCGCGGCCGACGCGGCCGCGCCCGCCGCCGCCGGCGCCGTAGGGGCCCTCCGCCCGGTGCTGGCCGAGCACCGAAACCTGAAGCGGCGCAAGAAACCGCAGTTCCCGGCGCAGGCCGTCGCCGCCGGGATAGCGGCCGCGTCCGCCCGACCCGCGCCGCAGGGCGAACCGCTCGACCCGCACGGGATAACGGTGCTCCAGCACTTCGGGGTCCGTGATCCGCGTGTTCGTCATGTGCGTGTGGACGCCGCTCGCGCCCCGGAATCCCGGCCCGGCCCCGGCGCCGCCGCCGACCGTCTCGTAGTAGCCGAACGTATCGTCGCCGAACAGCGTGTTGTTCATCGTGCCCTGCCCGCAGGCGCAGAGTCCGAGCGCCTTGATCAGGGTGTCGACGACCCGCTGACTGGTCTCGACGTTGCCGCCGACGACCGCCGGGCAGCGCCTCGGATCGGCCGGGAACTCCGGGTTCAGCATGCCGCGCGGGATCTCGATCTCGACCGGTTCGAGCAGCCCCTCGTTGAGCTGGAGCGGGGTCCCGATCAGCAGCCGCAGGACGTAGATCGCCGCGCTCCGGACGATCGCCGGAGTGGCGTTCAGATTGCCGGAGTGGACGGGAGCGCTGCCCGTGAAGTCGATCCGCGCCGAGCCGCGGTCCACCGTCACCTCGACCTCGATCGGCGAACCGTCGTCCAGGCGTTCCCGGGCGTGGAACGACTGGCGGCCGGCGCTCCGAACGTGGGCCTCCAGGGCCGAACGCATGCGGTCGGCGGCGCGCGTGTAGAGCGCCGCCATGTAGCGGCGGACCTCCCCCTCGCCGGCGTCCTCGGCGAGCTGGCGAAGGGCCGCCGCGCCGCGTCGGTTGGCCGCCGCGGCGGCGGCCAAGTCGGCCAGATTCTCGGCCACCGAGCGGGAGGGCGCCGGGCCGCCGCCCAGCAGCGCCTCGATCCGCTCCCACCGCGGCGTCCCCGCCCGGACCAGGAGCCGAGGCGCGATGACCACGCCCTCTTCCGCCAGGTTGCGGGCCCCGGGCGGCATCGAACCCGGCCGGATGCCGCCCAGTTCAGCGTGGTGAGCCCGGTTCGCGACGTAACCGAGCAGCCGACCGCCCACCAGGACGGGAGACACGACCGTGATGTCGGGCAGGTGGGATCCGCCGTAGCCCGGGTGGTTGGTCACCGCGACGTCGCCGGCGCCGAGATCGAGCTCGGCCGCGACCCGTCGAACGCACTCTCCGAGCGCGCCGAGGTGGACCGGAATGTGCGGCGCATTGACCAGCAGCCGGCCCGACGCGTCGAGCAGGCCGCAGGAGAAGTCGAGCCGCTCCTTGACGTTCACCGACATCGCCGTCCGCCGCAGCATCACGCCCATTTCGGAGGCGATCGCCCCGAACCGGTTGCTGAACAGCTCCAGGCGAACAGGATCCATCGGCGCAGTCTACGCGGGCCGCCGGGAGTCGCTAAGGTACCGCTCCGACACGAGCCCCTTCCCTGGAACCGCCGGACCCTGGAGCCGCCGCGATGACACTCAGCACGATGATGGACTTCCCGCTGACGATCCGGATGATCTTCGATCACGGACGCCGCGTGCACAAGGACAGCCGAATCGTCACCTGCCAGGCGAACGGCGCCCGGGTCGGCGCTTACGCCGAAGTCGCGGAGCACAGCGCCCAACTCGCCCACGCACTCAAGGACCTCGGCGTCGAGCCGGGCGATCGGGTCGGCACGTTCGCCTGGAACAACCAGGAACACATGGAGGCCTACTTCGCCATCCCGTGCATGGGCGCGGTCCTCCACACGCTGAACATCCGCCTGTTCCCGGAGCAGCTGACCTACGTCACGAACCACGCCGAGGACCGCGTCGTGATCGTCGACGACTCCCTGGCGCCGCTGATCGGGCGGGTCGCGGCCGACCTCGAGACCGTCGAGCACTTCATCGTGGTCGGCGACGGCGACGCCTCGCCGCTCGAGGCGGGCGGCGCCGCGATCCATCGGTACGACGAACTGATCGAGGGGCGGCCCACGCAGTTCGACTGGCCGGAGATCGACGAGCGGGCCGCCTGCGCCATGTGCTACACGAGCGGCACCACCGGCAACCCGAAGGGAGTCGCCTACAGCCATCGGTCGTCGTTCCTGCACGCCCTGGGCGTGGCGTCCGGCGGCGCGCTCGGCATCAGCCAGGCGGACAGCATCCTGGCCATCGTGCCGATGTTTCACGCCAACGCCTGGGGACTGCCCCACGTCGGCTGGTTCACCGGCGCCGACTTCGTCCTGCCCGACCGTTTCCTGCAGGCCGAGCCCCTGTGCCGGATCATCGCAGAGCATCGGCCGACCCTTTCCGGCGCGGTGCCGACGATCTGGAACGAAGTCCTCCGCCACTCGGAGAGCCGCGAGGTCGACTTCTCCTCGTTCCGCGCCGTCCTCTGCGGCGGCTCGGCCGTGCCCCGCTCGCTCATCGAGGGCTTCCGCGACCGGTTCGGCGTCGACATCATCCAGGGCTGGGGCATGACCGAAACGTCGCCCCTGGCGGCCATGGCGATTCCTCCGCGCGGCGTCCCGCGCGAGGAAGAGGTCGACTGGCGGGTCAAGACGGGCCGCATCATCTCCGGAGTCGAGATCCGGATCTGCAACGACGAGGGCGAGGAGATGCCCTGGGACGGCGAAGCGGTCGGCGAGATCGAGATCCGCGGTCCCTGGATCACCGGCTCGTACTACCAGGACGACGACCCGGAGAAGTTCCACGACGGCTGGCTCAGGACCGGCGACGTCGCCTCGATCGACGAACTCGGCTTCCTGCAGATCACCGACCGCGCCAAGGACGTCATCAAGTCGGGCGGCGAGTGGATCTCCTCGGTCGACCTGGAGAACGAGCTGATGGGACATCCGGCCGTCGCGGAGGCCGCCGTGGTCGGCGTCCCGGACGACCGCTGGGACGAGCGGCCGCTCGCCTGCGTCGTGCTCAACGACGGCGCCGAAGCGGACCCGGCCGATCTGCGGAGCTATCTGGCCGACCGCGTGGTCCGCTGGTGGCTGCCCGAACGCTGGACCTTCATCGACGAGGTCCCGAAGACCAGCGTCGGCAAGTTCGACAAGAAGGCGCTGCGGGCGCGGTACGGGAACGGGGAGCTGGACGTCGTTTCGTCATGACGAGGGCGTCGGCGTTCCGCGAGGTTTCCCCGTGCGACAGCGAACGCTGCTAGACTCTCCCGCATGTCGGAACCCGTCGAACCTGGGTCGGGGCAGCCGGGCGGCGCGGCGTTCGACCCGGAGCGGGTCCCGCTCCGTGCATCGGACTTTCCGGGTTGCGAGGCCGTCCACATCCCGCCGGAGGAGATCGAGAGTCACGAGGGCCGCCTCGAGTACTGGGAGGCGCGCACCGGCACGGCCATGGTCTGCGAGCCGGTTTCTCCCTACCACGAACGGCCCGCGACGCGCGTTACCGGCCTGACGCGTCTGATCGCCGCGGCCCGCGGCGCGCCGATCGAGACCCTTGGCGCCTCGGATCTCGTGCGCTTCGGCAATGTCCTGCCCTTCGACCGCCTTCTGCAGGCCGATCAGATCGTCTTTCTCGATCCTCCTGGCCTCGGAGGCTTCGACACGAAGATCGATGTCGACGGCCCCTTGCTGCCGGATGTCGTCCTCGAAGTCGACTACTCGACCGACGCGCGGCGGCGCAAGCTCTCCCTCTACGAGTTCTGGGGCTTCCCCGAAGTCTGGATCGAGGTTCCGGACATCCGGTCGCCGAGTCAGCCTCGCTCGCGGCCGCCCGGAACCACGATTCACGTCCTGGAGGCGGGCCGCTTCCGCGTCGCGCGGAGCAGCCGGTCCTTCCCCGGCTGGACCGCCGCGGAGATCCATCGGGCGCTGAACGAAGACGCGATGTCCCACCGCACGTCGGAAGCCCTGCACCGCGTCGGACGCGCCCTCGCGGCCCGTTCCGGCGCCGGCCCCGACAAGGACCCTTGGCTCCGCCGTCACCGTGACGAAGGCCGAGCGGAGGGCCGCTGGTCCGCCGCCGTCGCCATGCTGTCGGCTCGCGGCATCGAAACGACGAGCGACCTCGCGCAACGCTCCGCCGCGTTCTCCGATCTCTCCGCCGAGACTCTGATGCACGCGGCCCTCGACTGCCGGACGGAGGAGGAGTTTCTCGGTCTCTGTACCGCCCAGCGACCGCGGGAATCCTGAGGCCGCCGCCGGGCCGGCGCGGCGGCGCGGAGCGGACGCGCCGCCTTTGGACCAGGCGGCAGCCGGTCAGGGCCGGCAACCGTCCGGAAACGCCGACAGGTCAACCAGCGCCTCGGCTGCCGGTCCGGCAGTCTTGACGTACCGCCGGACCTGGCCGGTGGCGGTGTCCCGTACCCGCAGGTTGAAGCCCACGTCCGTCGCCGATGCGGCGAACACCCAGTGGCGCTCGTTGAACGCGCAGCCGCCTTGGCTCACGCCCGGTGCGGCGCTGTCGGTTCCAGGCAAGTCCCCGGCGCCATGCCGTGTCGGTACACTCCGCCCGCCGAGCGCCGGACGCGGCGTCGGCTTCCCAAGAGAAGGCGCCAAAGAGATGACGACCGCGGACCGGCGATCCATGCCCAGCCGGCACACGTACGACGCCGGCGAAATCGAGCCGAAGTGGCAGCGGATCTGGCGCGAGCGGAAAGCGTTCCGGACGCCGGACGATCCGGAGGTTCTCCGCCGCCGACCGAAGTTCTACGTCCTCGACATGTTCCCCTACCCTTCGGGAGCCGGCCTGCACATCGGGCACCCGGAGGGGTACACGGCCACCGACGTGGTGGCGCGCAAGAAGAGAATGCAGGGCTTCAACGTGCTCCACCCGATGGGCTGGGACGCCTTCGGCCTGCCGGCCGAGCGCGCCGCGGTCCGCGAGAACCGGCATCCCCGGGTCATCACCCAGCGGAACATCGCCAACTTCCGCCGCCAGATCGAGCGCCTGGGCTTCTCCTACGACTGGGAACGGGAAATCAACACGTCGGAAGCGGACTACTACCGCTGGACCCAGTGGATCTTCCTCGAACTCCACCAGCGCGGTCTGGCCTACCTGGAGGACGTGCCGGTCTGGTGGTGCCCGGCGCTGGGCACGGTGCTGGCCAACGAGGAGGTCAAGGACGGCGCCTACGTCGACACGGGCGACCCGGTCGAGCGGCGGACGATGCGGCAGTGGATGCTGCGGATCACGGCCTACGCCGAGCGCCTGCTGGACGACCTCGACCAGGTCGACTGGCCCGAACACGTCAAGGAGATGCAGCGCAACTGGATCGGCAAGTCCCACGGCGCCGAGATCCGGATGCCGATCGCCGGCGCCGACGACAGCTTCCCCGTGTTCACGACCCGGCCGGACACCCTGTTCGGCGCCACCTACTGCGTCCTGGCGCCGGAGCACCCCCTCGTCAGCCGGATCACGACCGCGGAACAGCGCGACGCGGTCGACACCTACGTCCAGGAGGCGGTCAAGAAGAGCGAGATGCAACGGACCGATCTGGCCAGGAGCAAGACCGGCGTGTTCACCGGCGCCCACGCCACGAACCCGGCCACCGGCGAACCGATCCCGATCTGGGTCGCCGACTACGTCCTGATGAGCTACGGCTCGGGCGCCATCATGGGCGTCCCCGGGCAGGACCAGCGCGACTGGGACTTCGCGATCCGGCACGACCTGCCGATCCTGCGCACCGTCGAACCGCCGGCCGGCTGGGAAGGCGGCGCCTGGGTCGAAGACGGCCCCGCGATCAACAGCGGTTTTCTCGACGGACTCCCGGTCGACCAGGCGAAGGAGAGGATGATCGAGTGGCTGGCGGAGGAGGGACACGGAGGCCGGCGGGTCGAGTACCGCCTCCGCGACTGGCTGTTCTCGCGCCAGCGCTACTGGGGCGAGCCGTTCCCCATCCTTCACGTGCTCGGCGACGACGGCGAACCGACCGGCGAGATCCTGCCGGCGCCGCGCGAGGACCTGCCGGTCGAGCTCCCCGAGGTCGACGAGTTCAAACCGACCGCCGACGGGCGACCGCCGCTCGCCCGCGCCGGCGACGACTGGCTCATCGTCACCCTGCCGGACGGCCGCAAGGCAAGGCGCGAAACGAACACGATGCCCCAGTGGGCCGGCTCCTGCTGGTACTTCCTGCGCTACATCGATCCGAAGAACACCGAGGCGCCCTGGTCACGCGAGCTGGAGCGGTACTGGATGCCGGTCGACCTGTACATCGGCGGCGTCGAGCACGCGGTGCTCCATCTCCTCTACGCCCGCTTCTGGCAGAAGGTGCTCCACGACGCCGGCCTGGTCTCGACCTCCGAGCCGTTCGCCCGCCTGTTCAACCAGGGGATGATCCTGGCCTGCAGCTATCGCGACAAGTCGGGCAAGTACCACCAGCCGGACACGGTCGACTGGCGCAACGACCGGGCGTTCCTCGCCGGCACGGACGAGGTTCTGGAGGCGCGGGTCGAGAAGATGTCGAAGTCCAGGCTGAACGTCGCCAACCCCGACGACGTGATCCGGCGCTGGGGCGCGGATGCGCTGCGGCTGCACGAACTGTTCATGGGACCGCTCCACCAGCAGAAACCGTGGCAGACCAGCGACGTCGACGGAGTCCACCGATTCCTGCGGCGAACCTGGCGGCTGATCGTGGACGAACGGACCGGCGGACTCGCCGAGCGGGTCGACGACGATGAAGTCGAACGCGGCGGCGACCTGGACCGCCAGCTCCACAAGACGATCCGCAAGGTTGGCGAGGACATCGATTCGCTAGACATGAACACCGCCATCTCGCAGATGATGATCTGGGTCAACGCGGCGACGGCCGCCGACCGCGTGCCGCGCCGGTCGCTCCGGGCGTTCCTGCGCATCCTGTCGCCCTTCGCGCCGCACATCGCCGAGGAGCTCTGGTCCCGGCTCGGCGGCGAGGACCTGATCTGCCGCCAGGAGTGGCCCGCGTACGACCCGGAGCTGGTGGTCGACGAGACGATCGACATCGTCGTGCAGGTCATGGGCAGGAAGCGGGCCGTGCTCCAGGCGCCGGCCGGCGCCGACCGGGCGACCCTGGAACGGCTTGCGCTCGCCTCGGAGAACGCCCGCCGCTTCATGGACGGCAAGACGCCCCGCAAGGTCATCGTGGTGCCGGGGAGACTGGTGAACATCGTCGTGTAGCCTGCATGGAGCAGACAACGCCGCACACTGCGCTGACGCCCTCGTCGGCTGTCCGGGGGAGTTCCCCGCGCGACAGCGCAGTCCGACGGCCGCATCGCCGGGCCGCGGCCGCGGCTATCGCCGCTCGTAGGTGTACAACCGCCGGCCGCTCGCCGACACGGTTTCCACGCGGCGAATCGACGCGTACGGCGCCAGCGACGCTTCCCACGCTTCGGGCGTGTAGTCCGCGAAGCGGTCGCCGCGCAACGCGAGCAGATCGTCGACCCGCGGATCGCCCCGGGGAACGAACTCGACCAGGCCGCGCGGCGCCAGGGAAACGAGCCAGGCCGCGATCCGCGGCAGCGGCACGTTGCGGCCGATGGCCAGGTGGTGGAGCACGGCCAGCGCCACCAGGGCGGCCGCGCCGCGGGAACGACGCGCCAGCGAGCGCCTCTCGGTCCAGGACCAGCCCTGGTCGGGCGACGGGTTGGCCAGATCCTGGTACAGGGGCAGGAAGCGCAGGCGGTCCGAGCGCGCCCGCGTGCAGGCGGCCTCCAGCGCGCCGACGTCCGAATCGAAGCCGATCACGTCGCGAACGCCCTCTTCCAGGGCGATCGCGGAGAACTCGCCCGTGTTGCAGCCGAGATCCCAGAGCTGCTCCGGCGCCGCTTCGGCAACGAAGGAGCGCACGGACGCCGCTTTGCGCGAGGCTTCGGCCGTGTCGTAGCTCGTCAGCAGGGAGTAGTCGCTCCAGGTCGTGTCCATGCCCTTGGGCCGCAGGCTCTCGATCCAGCGCCGGAGCTGGGTCAGCAGGCCGCGGTAGGCGTTGCGCGGCAGCGGACGTCTCTTCGTCCGTTCCGCCGCCTCGCCGCGCGAGCCGACGCGCCGTTCGAAGCGAAGCGGCAACAGGACGTGGGCCTGGACCCTCGCCGACCAGCGCCGGTGACGCGGCAGCAGAGCCGCCACTTCGCGGGCCGGAATCCCCTCCTGCATGCCGCGGTACCACGCGTTGTGCGGAACGCCGAACTGCGCCGCCAGCAGCAGGGGGTTCAGGAACTGCTCGCAGAACTGCGAGTGGCCCTCCCAGTACTCGCCTTCCCGATAGCGACGCAGCGACAGCCAGTCGATGAACACCGGCTTGGCGCCCTTGAACTGCACGTTGTAGGCGGACGCGTCGGAGAGCGAGATGCCCCGGTCAAGGAGACGGATCTGCAGCTCCAGGTGATGAAGCGCCGCCGCCTTCAGCAGGGAGAAGGGCCACTCGTAAGGGTAGGAGATGAACGGCAGCCGAGGATGCTCCAGGACCAGCCCGCCCGGCGGCGGCAGGACGCCAGCCGCCTCGGGGTCGACTTCCTCCGCCGCCACCAGGCCTCCCTCGACGACCAACGCGTCGACAAGGCCGCAATTCCGCGCGAAGCGCCAGTCGTCGACCGCCGCCGGCGCCACGCTGCGGAAGATCCGGCCGTCCCGACCTTCGATCACCTGTCCCGCGGGATCGCGGAAGGACGAAGGCTCGACCCGGGACTCGCGCGCGGCCCCGGATCGCACTATTCGGACTCTGGCTCTTCGGCGCCGCCGGCGCCGAAGAGGGCCAGAATGCGCTGCCAGTAGTGCCTGACCGCGATCGCGGCGGCCGCCACGCCGCCGATCACCGCCTGCAGCATCATGCTGCCGGACGCCGGATCGAGGTACGCGTGAGCCGCCGGCGGCAGGATCAGCGCCACGATCAGAGCAACCAGCAGGCTTGTTCGATGCCGTGCCATTCTTCTCCCCCAAGGGCGTGTCGCACCCATTTGAACCGTTCATGAAGCCGAACAGATCTCGGGCGGTTCGTCAAGCGACCGGCGGCCCCCCGGTCCCTTCGATCGGCGGCCAGCCCGCATGTTTCGCCGGAGCGCCGCGGCGAAGGCGCCGGGCCCTCGGACCGAGAGGCGGCGCGGGCGCAGCCGACGCACCGGCGAACCGACGCCAGGGAGAAGGTCCCGCAACGGCGAGCGGATCCGCGGCCGCGGCGGGAGATCGGTGACACACGCGGGCCAGGGCATAAGATGACCGCCGCTCGGCGGACAGCGGAGAATAACGGCGCGGCGCGAAAGGGAGCACCACGGTGGACATCGCGAACAGGATCATGGTCGTCACCGGCGGCGCCTCCGGCATCGGCAAGGCGCTGGCCGAGGCGTTCCACCGGGAGGGTGCGCGGCACGTCGTCGTCGCCGACCGCGACGAGGCCGGGGCCAGGGCCGTCGGCGAGGCGATCGGCGGCACGGGGGTCGGACTCGACGTGGCGGACGAAGGGGCGGTGCGCGACCTGGTCGCGGCGACGCAGGCGAACATCGGGTCGATCGACCTCTTCATGTCGAACGCGGGCTACGTCACGATCGGCGGTCTCGAGGTCCCGAATCGGGAGATCAACGACATGTGGAACGTCCACGTGATGTCCCACGTGTACGCGGCCCGCGCCGTCCTGCCGTCGATGATCGAGCGCGGCGAGGGCTACATCATGAGCACTGCCTCGGCGGCCGGCCTCCTGACCCAGATCGGGTCCCTCGCCTACTCGCTGACCAAGCACGCGGCGGTGGCCCTCGCGGAGTGGATCGCGATCACTCACGGCCACCAGGGCATCCGTGTTTCGGTTCACTGCCCGCAGGCGGTGCGGACGAACATCGGCGCCAACAGCCCGGACGCGGGGCGCCGGGACGCGCTGTCGGTCGGCGTCGCTTCGGGAGACGGCGTGCTGACCGCCGAGCAGGCGGCCGACGCCTGCATCGAGGCGATCCGGGCGGAGCGGTTCTGGGTGCTTCCCCACCCCGAGGTGGCCGAGTACGTCCGACGCAAGGCGACCGACATCGACCGCTGGCTGCACGGCATGCGGCGCTTCCAGGGACGGCTCTACGAGGGGAGGCGTCTGCCCGGCGACTGGTTCACCGAGTCCCGGGACGACTGAACCGAGCAGGCCCGGCGCCGACGATCCGGACGTTTCGCGCCGGAAGGGCGGCGTCGCCAAGCTCGCGTCGGACCGGGCCGTGCGCCGGTCCGGTCGGTGTCCGCGATAGACTGCGGGCAATGACGGCCTTCTCGCTGGACGACAAGTACACGCTCAGGAAAGGCCGCGTCGCCATCACCGGTGTCCAGGCTCTCGTGCGGCTGCCGATGGACCAGCACCGCCGCGACCGGGAAGCCGGCCTGAGGGTCGGCGCCTTCGTCAGCGGCTATCCCGGATCGCCGCTGGGCGAGTACGACAAGCAGCTTCAGCGAGCGAACCGGCTGTTGGCGGATCACGACGTCGTCTGTCGACCCGCGATCAACGAAGAGACGGCGGCCACCGCGATCTACGGCGCCCAGCTCCTGGAGCGCTTTCCCCACGAACGCTTCGACGGCGTGGTCGGCATCTGGTACGGCAAGACGCCCGGCGTCGACCGCACCGGCGACGCCTTCCGCCACGGCAACTTCATCGGCACGGGCAAGCACGGCGGCGTCCTCGTCCTCGCCGGCGACGACACCGCCTGCAAGAGCTCCACGATCCCCGGCGACAGCACGATCAGTCTCTTCGACCTTTCGATCCCGGTGCTGTATCCGGGCGACCCGGCCGAGGTGCTGGAACTCGGGCTGCACGGGATCGCGCTGTCCCGATACGCGGGCCTGTGGACCGGACTCAAGATCGTGACCAACGTCGCCGACGGCGGCGCGATCGTCGACCTGCCGCAAACCGCGCCGCCCGTGCTGCCGGACCTTGCGATCGACGGCCGCCCGTTCGAGAAGCAACTCGACATGCGGCTGCTCCCCCCCTACTCGATCGAGATCGAGCGGCGGATCTTCTCGGAGCGCACCGCGGCCGCGCTGGCCTACGTCCACGCCAACGGCCTGGACGACATCCGCTGCGCCAGCCCCGGCGACCGCATCGGGCTGGTCGCGGCCGGCAAGCCCTGGCGCGACCTGCGTCTGGCGCTCGACCTGCTGGGGCTGGACGAAGCCGCGCTCGACCGCCACGGCATCCGCGCGCTCAAGCTCGGCTGCATCGCGCCGATCGAACCGCGGCGCCTGCGCGAGTTCGCCCGCGGCCTCGACGAGATGATCGTCGTCGAAGACAAGCGCGGCTTCATCGAGACCCAGATCCGCCAGGAGCTCTACAACCTGCCCGACCGGCCGCTCGTCAGCGGCAAGGAAACGCCCGCCGGCGAGACGCTGTTCCCGATGCACGGGGAGCTCGAAGGCCACGACATGGCGCGCATCCTCGGCGCCTACCTGGAGCGGCGACTGCCGGGCGCCGTACCGGCCGAAAAGCTGGCCCGCCTGCGAGCCGGCGACGAGTCCGCGGAGCTTGCCGCGAAGCTGCCCGCCACGCTGACGCGCACGCCCTGGTTCTGCAGCGGTTGTCCC
The DNA here is from genome assembly GCA_965203495.1 of Candidatus Multivorans sp. Lineage (GTDB taxonomy): Bacteria > Acidobacteriota > Thermoanaerobaculia > Multivoradales > Multivoraceae > Multivorans. The sequence continues at coordinate 266,549 of CBDBDB010000015.1, read as the reverse complement.
CACAACACCTCCACCCGGCTCCCAGAGGGATCGGACGTCGCCGGCGGCGGCATCGGCTGTCACGCGATGGCGCTGTGGATGGATCGCGGCGTCAGCTGGCTGCCGCAGATGGGCGGCGAGGGCGCCTGCTGGATCGGTCTCGCGCCGTTCACCGAGCAGGAACACGTATTCCAGAACGTCGGCGACGGCACCTACGCCCACTCCGCCAGCAAGGCGATCGAGGCCTGCGTCGCGGCCGACCTGCACATGACCTTCCGCATCCTCTACAACTCCGTCGTCGCCATGACGGGAGGTCAGGACGCGGTGGGGCTGCTCGGTCCCATCGACGTCGCCAGGCAACTTCAGCTTCAGGGCATGAAGCGGGTCGTCCTGGTGACCGAGGACCTGGAGCGCTTTCCCCATCGGGATGACGGCGGGATCGAGATCCGGCGCCGCCGCGACTACGACCGGGTGCTCAAGGAGCTGCGCGCGATCAAGGGTCCGACCGCCGTGGTCTACGACCAGCGGTGTTCGGCCGAGATGCGGCGCGAGCGCAAGCGCGGCATCCGGGAGACGCCGAGACAACGGGTCTACATCAATCCGGCGGTCTGCGAAGGGTGCGGAGACTGCGCGGAAAAGTCGAACTGTCTGTCCGTGGCGCCGCTGGAGACGGAATACGGCCGCAAGACCCGGATCCACCAGTCGTCCTGCAACTTCGACTACGCCTGCATCGAGGGCGACTGCCCCGCCTTCATGACCGTCGAACTGGACCCGCGGACGAAACCGGCCCGCCGCGCCGCCGCGGCGCCGCTCGGCGAGGACGAAACGCCGGCGCCAGTCCGTCAGCTGCCGGACGACGCCACGTTCCGGGTTCTGCTCGTCGGCATCGGCGGCACCGGCGTGGTGACCGTCGACGCGATCCTCGTCACGGCTGCCCTGATGGAAGGCCGATACGCGGTTCACCTCGACCAGACCGGTCTGGCGCAGAAGGGCGGCGCGGTCGTGTCGAACCTGCTGCTCAGCCGCGAGCCGATCTCTCGCGCCAACAAGCTCGGCGCCGGCGAGGCCGATCTGGCGCTTGCCTTCGACCTGCTCGCCACGATCGCGCCAGACAACCTGAAGCGGTTCTCGCGGGACACGACGGCCGTGGTCGGCAACACGGCCGGCATCAGCCCGGCCGCGGTGATCACGGACAGCGCGGCCCGGATGCCCCCGCTCGACCAGCTGCGCAAGCGCCTCGCCCGGTTCACCGACAGCCGACGAGGCTGTTTCGTGGACGCCGAGGCCGCCACCGAGCGCCTGCTCGGCGCCAGCGTCACCAGCAACATCTTCCTGGTCGGCGCGGCCTACCAGCAGGGCCTGCTGCCGCTTCAGGCGCGCTTCATCGAGCAGGCGCTGGCGGCGAACGGCGTCGCGGTCGAAGACAACATCCAGGCCTTCCGCTATGGCCGCCTGTCCGTCGCCGATCCGGAGCGGTTCCGGCGCGCAGCCGGACTGGCCGAACCCGAGGCGCCGACCGCGGCCTCGGCCCTGGCCGCCGCCCGCGAGCGCCTCGAACGCTGGGCGCCGAGGCTCGCGCCGGAACTCGACCGGCGTCTGGCCGACGCGCCGCGCGGCGGGTCGCTCGACCGACTCCTGCCAGGGCGCGTCGCCGATCTGCTGCTCTACGGCGGCGGGAGCTTTGCCGAGCGCTATCTCGGATTCGTCGGCGAGGTGGCGGACGCCGAGGAAGCGAAGCTGCCGGGCCACACCGCGGTGCGCGAGGCGGCGGCCCGCTACGGCTTCAAGCTCCTCGCGGTCAAGGACGAGTACGAAGTCGCGCGCCTGTGGCTCCAGGACCCGACCTGGAACCAGGTCTGCCGGGAGTACGACGGCTCACTCGTCCGCCGGGTCCTCCTCCAACCGCCGACGCTCCGCCGGCTCGGCTGGAAGCGGAAGATCCGCCTGGGCGCCTGGTCGCGCTCGCTGTTCCGGCTGTTGTACGCGGCGCGGGGGCTTCGCGGCACGGCGCTGGACATCTTCGGAGCGACCCGTCACCGCCGCCTGGAGCGCGGGCTGTTCGACTGGTACCGCGACCTGGTGCACGGCGCCCTCGACCGGCTCGACCCGAACACCGCGCCGCTGATCGTGGAGCTGGCCGAACTTCCCGACTCGATCCGCGGCTACGAGGACGTCAAGGAGCGCACCGTGGCCGCGGCCAGGACGCGGGCAAGGCAGCTCCAGCGTCGGATCGACGAGGAACCCGCCGGTTCCCGGGTCGCCTGAAGCCGGGGCCGCGCCAGCCCGCGGGTTCGCGTCGCCCGAACGAGCGCCGAAATCGGCGGCACACACTGAGCGCGCCGACGTCCCCGTCGGCATCCGGCGCGAAGCGCCAGGCTCCGGTCTGCGCTGTCGCGCAGGGAGCACATTCCGGTAAGCCGACGAGGGCGTCGGGGCGCCTAGGGCGACGTTGCTTGCTCCCGGTGCGATGCTGTTCGGCCCGTGCGAGGGCTCGCTTACCAGCGGAACGTGCCGGAGAGTTCGAGTCGGTAGTCGAGCGGGACGGCCTGTCCCTGTTGCCGCTGGATTTCGAGGGCGAGGGACGCGTCGGGGCCGAGCGTGTAGCGGGTTCCGAGCAGCAGGTTCCGCTGTCCCTGCTGGCCGAGCGACAGCTGGGTGTAGGGGGTGAGCACGCCCAGCGGGCCGAGCCAGGCGGCGGCGAAGCCGTAGCCGAACTCGGCCTCCAGCCGGCCTTCGGGCGGGAGCGCGGCGCCGCGCGTCCAGACGGCGGACGGTCCTTCGTCGAACATCCCCGCGATGCCGGTCTCCGCCATCCCCCAGGACGGCGCCACGCTGAGGTACGCGCCGCGACCGTCGGCCGCGGGGTCGAGACGCAGCAGCGCGCTGACCGCCGTCTCGTCACGGTCCTTCTCGTGCGCCACCAGCGTCCGACCACGGAGTTCCATCGTCAGGCCGCGCTTCCCGCTCCGCCAGATCAGGCTGGCGCCGACCTCGACACCGGCGCCGGCCACGAGGTCCCCGCCGTCGTGCCGGACGCCGGCCTCCACCGCCGGAGTCAGCGTACCGCCGCCCTCGAGAGACCGTTCGTACGAACCCTCCAGGGCGAGACGCAGACGGTTCGTGTCCACCGCGAGCTTCGCCAGACCCTCCTTCGCGTCCGTCTTCGCCTCGGACACCGAGCCTTCGGCCCGCACCGCGAACGTCGTCGTGCCGCCAGAGATCCAATCCGGATTCGCGGCCACCACCAGACGACCGCCCAACGAGCCGTTCGAAATCGACAGGTCGGTCGAACGCGACCCGCCCCCGTCCAGCTCGATGCGGATGTCGCCGCGGCCAAGGCCCAGACTCGCCCACAGGTTCGAACCGTCATCCCGGAACCACGCCGCGTACGGATGAACCGTCATCAGGTCCACCCGATAGATGCTGTCGAAGTCCGTACCCTCGCCGTCAGCCGACCGCGCCCTCGTGCTGCCCCAGGACTGCGACAGCGCCGCGCCCAGCAGCAGGTCCGCGCGGAGACGGAAGTCGGCGCCGACGTGGGCCGACGACAGCTCCCCCGTCCACGACGTGTCGGCTTCCGAACCGGAGAACGACACGTTCTCCGCGCCGCCCCAGATCGCCGCCGTGGACGAACCGGCGCCGCCGCTCTCGCCGGCGCCGCCGCCAGAACCGCCGCCCGCGCCTCCCAGCGGCAGGCTGAACGACGCCGTCCCGCCCAGCATCCCCCGAAGCTCACGCTCCGCCTCACGGTCCGGCGGCAGGTGCGGATCACGCCAGCCGCCCAGGTCCGGCCGCCGGGACGCCATGCCCGACGAACCCGGCAGACCGCCGCCGGACAGCGACGTCTCGATCCGTTCCTTCACCGGAACCATCCCGACCAGGGCCTCGACCACGTGCGGCAGCACCGCGTCGTTCACCTTGTCCGCCTTCCGAGACTCCACCTCCTCCGGCGTGTCGTTCTCCACCGACGTCACCAAGACCGAAGCGATCGACACCGCGTCGTAACCGCCGCCCGAAGCCGAGTGCGTCAGCGTCACCATCGGGTCCGCCGACGCGTCCGCGTCCTCGGCCACCGCGACCGTCACCGCTTGAGCCTCGCTCCAGTCCGCGGACGTGAACGTCAGGCTGGACGGCGCCGCCGTCACGTCGCCCGCGGCGCCGGACACCGACACCGTCACCGGTGACGACGGCTCCGTGTCCAGCACGATCGTGTACTCGCCGCTCGAACCTTCCGTCACCGTCAGCGCCGAGGCCGACACCGTCACGCCCAACGTGTCGTCCTCCGTCACCGTCACCACCACCGAAGCGATCGACACGCCGTCGTAATCCCCGCCCGAAGCCGAGTGCGTCAGCGTCACCTCGGGGTCCGCGATCCCGTCCGCGTCCTGGGCCGCCGACACCATCACCGTACGCGCCTGGTTCCAGTCCGCGGCCGTGAACGTCACGCTCGACGGCTCCACCGTCACGTCGCCGGATGCGCCCGACACCGACACCGTCACCGAAGACGACGGCTCCGTCTCCAGCTGCAGCAGATAGCCGCCAGCGTCGCCTTCAGCCAGCGTCAGCGAAGAGGCCGACACCGTCACCCCCGGCGTGTCGTCCTCCGTCACCGACACCGCGACGGAAGCGATCGACACGTCGTCGTAGCCCCCGCCAGACGCCGCGTGCGTCAGCGTCACCTCGGGGTCCCCGAACGCATCGGCGTCCTGAGCGGCCGACACCGTGACCGTCTGCGCCTCGCGCCAGTCCGCGGCCGTGAACGTCAGGCTGGACGGCGCCGCCGTCACGTCGCCCGATGCGCCCGACACCGACACCGTCACGTCCCCAGACGGTTCCGTCTCCAGCACGACCGTGTACTCGCCGCGCGAACCCTCTTCCACCGTCAGCGAGGCGACCGACACCGTCACCCCGGCCGTGTCGTCCTCCGTCACCGACACCGCGACGGAGGCGATCGACACGTCGTCGTAGCCCCCGCCAGACGCCGCGTGCGTCAGCGTCACCACCGGGTCCGCGATCCCGTCGGCGTCCTGGGCGGCAGACACCGTCACCGTCCGAGCCTCGTTCCAGTCCCCGGACGTGAACGTCAGGCTGGACGGCTCCACCGTCACGTCGCCCGATGCGCCGGACACCGTAACCGTCGCGTCGCCCGACGGCGCCGTGTTCAGCGCGATCGTGTACACGCCGCTCGAACCCTCCGCCACCGTCAGCGAGGCGGACGACACCGTCACCCCGGCCGTGTCGTCCTCCGTCACCGACACCGCGACGGAAGCGATCGACACGTCGTCGTAGCCCCCGCCAGACGCCGCGTGCGTCAGCGTCACCACCGGGTCCGCGATCCCGTCGGCGTCCTGGGCGGCAGACACCGTCACCGTCCGAGCCTCGTTCCAGTCCCCGGACGTGAACGTCAGGCTGGACGGCTCCACCGTCACGTCGCCCGATGCGCCCGACACCGTCACCGTCACGTCGCTCGACGGTTCCGCATCCAGCACGACCGTGTAGGCGCCGCTTGAACCTTCCGCCACCGTCAGCGAAGCGGACGACACCGTCACGCCCGGAGCAGGTCCAGCGCCGTCGCCCGCGCCGCCGCCAGCGCCACCGCCGCCACCGTCGCCGCCAGGATCGGAAGGCTCCGCGGGATCGGAAGGCGTCCCTGGATCGGTCGGCTGGTCCGGATCCGACGGCTGGCCGCCGCTGGAAGAACCCGTCGTCCGCGCCGACACCTCCACCGACGCCGGACCGGCGCCGGAAGCGTTCACCGCCCGAAGCTGCAACGCGTGAACCACGTCGTTCGCCAGACCCGTCAACGTGTAGCTCGTCGTCCCCGACGTCGCGCCCGGAACCGGCAGCCAACCGCCGTACTCCCCGGCGCCCTCCTTGCGACGGTACTCCCAGCCCGTGATGCTCGAATCGCCGGGATCGCTCCAACTCAGCGTCACCTGGCCGTCGCCGCCCTGGATGCCCGTCAGCACCGGCTGAGCCGGCACGCCGGACGGCGGGTCGGACGGCTCGGACGAACCCGTGTCGTCCTCCGTGATCGTCACCACCACCGAGTCGATCGTCACACCGGCGTAGCCGCCGCCCGAGGCGGAGTGCGTCAACGTCACCGCCGCGTCCGTCTCCGCGTCGTTGTCCTCCGCCGCGTTCACCGTCACCGTCTGCGCCGTGCCGTAGTTCTGGTCCGTGAACGTCAGCGGAGAACCCGTCACCGTCACGTCGCCAGAGGCCCCGGACACCGACACCGTCACGTCCCCCGACGGCACCGCGTTCAGCTGCACCGTGTACGTGGCGCTCCCGCCTTCCGCAACCGTCAGAGACGTCGGCGTCACCGTCACGCTGGGCGTCGTGCCGTCGTTCAGCGTCCCGTCCGCCGTCGTGTCCGAACCCAGCTCGTAGCCCGCCGTGTCGTTCAGCGTGATCCGGTAGGTCTCCGCGCCCTCCGCGGCCTGGTCCGCGCTGGTGGAAATCGTCACCGTCCCCGTCAGGCTCGGCGTCGTGCCGAACTCCGCGTTGAAGGTCCGCGGACCCAGGGAACCCGGAATGTCGTCCGCGTCGAAACCGCTCGATCCCCGATCCGCCAAGGTCAGGCTCACCGGCAGCGTCCCCGTCCGCGCCTTGTCCGAGGTCACCGTCAGGCTGATGTCCGTGCCCTCCGTCACCGCCGACGGATCCGTCGACAGCTGCAACACCGGCGTCGTCTCGGTGATCGTCACCGTCACCGAGTCGATCGTCACCCCGTTGTAGCCGCCGCCCGCCGCGCTGTGGGTCAGCGTCACCACCGCGTCCGCCGTCGCATCGTCGTCCGACGCCGCGTTCACGGTCACCGTCTGCGCCGTGCCGTAGTTCTGGTCCGTGAACGTCAGCGGAGAACCCGTCACCGTCACGTCGCCAGAGGCCCCGGACACCGACACCGTCACGGTCCCCGACGGCTCGGCGTCCAGCTTCACCGTGTACGTGGCGCTCCCGCCTTCCGCAACCGTCAGAGACGTCGGCGTCACCGTCACGCTCAGAGCCGACTTCACCGTGATCACGACATCCTCGGTCGCCTCGTTCGTGCCGTCCGAGGCCGTCACCGTCATCGTGTACGTGCCGGCAGCAGCCGTCGCGAAGGTCAACCGCGCCTGGTTCACGGCCGTGCCCTGAGGAAGCGCCGGCGACGTCTCGCCCGGCTTGCGCGTCCACGCGTAGCTGATCGTGTCGCCCGTGTCCGCATCGGTGGCCGACGCCGTGATGTCCACCGTCTGGCCCACCCGCAGCGTCACGTCCGCGATCGCCGTCAGCACCGGCGACGAATCGTCGTCCGTGATCGTCCCCGTGGCCGTCGCCGTCCCCAGCACGGCGTTCTCGGGATCGCTGAGCTCGATCACCACCGTCTCGTCCGACTCGTCCAGCTCGTCCCCCGTCACCGACACCGTGATCGTCTGCGTCGCCGTGCCCGCCGGGAACGTCAGCGTGCCGTCCGCCAGCGCCGCGTGGTCCGTCCCCGAGGTCGCGGTCGACTCCGAATCCACCGCGTAGTCCACCGTCACCTGCTGCGCGCTCAGGCTGTCCAGCGTCACCGTGAACACCATGTCCGTGCCGCCCGAATCACCCTCCGTCACCGCCGACGGCGCGGCGATCGACAGCGACGCCGTGTCGTTGTCCGTGATCGTCACCGTCGTCGAGGCGTTGCCCAGCGTGAAGCCGTCCGGCAGAGCCGCCGACGAAGCGATCGTCACCGTGAACGTCTCGGCGCCCTCCTCGACGTTGTCGTCCGTGATCGGAATCGAGATGTCCTTCGTCGTCTCGCTCGCGCTGAACGTGACCGACGTCACCGCGTCGTTGTCGTAGTCCCCGTCCGCCGGCGCGGAAGCCCCCGTCGCGTCCGTGTCCGACGTCGACGCCGTGCTGCCGTACGTCACGTTGAACGTCGTCGCAACCCCGAACGCCGACCCCGTCGTGATCCGCACCGTCGCGGCGCCGACGTTCTCCGCTACCGACAGCGTCGCGGGAACCGACACCGTCGAGGTGGCCGCCGCCTGCGGCGTGGCCTTCACCCACTTGCTCGCCGGGCCGTCGCCACCGGCGCTCGTCGCCAGAATCCGGAAGCTGTACTCCGCGCCGTTCTCAAGGCCCGTCACCGTGTACGTCGTCGTGTCGCCGTCAGAACCGGAGATCCCGGAGAACGTCGCGCTGCCACGGTCCGCCGTCTGCGCGTAGCGCAGCTTGTACCCGGTGATGTCGTCGTCGTCCGGGTCGGTCCAGGTCAGAACCACCCGCTTGTCGCCAGCCGTCGCCGTCAGACCGGTGGGACGACCGGGCTTGCTGACCGTGCCGTCGTTCAGCGTGCCCTCCGCCGTCTTGTCCGCCCCCAGCTCGTAGCCCGCCGCGTCGTTCAGCGTGATCGTGTAGGTCTCCGCGCCCTCCACGACCGAATCCGCGCTGGTCGGAATCGAGATCGTGGCCGTCCGACTCGCGGTCTGGCCGAAGTCCGCGGTGAGGGTCTGGGTCAAGGCGCCCGGAATGTCGTCCGCGTCGAAGCCGCTCGAACCCCGGTCCGCCAGCGTCAGGCTCACCGACAAAGCGCCCGTCAAATCCTTGTCCGAGGTCACTTCCAGGCTGATTGCCGTGCCCTCGGTCACCGCCGACGGATTCATCAGCAACTGCAGCAACGGCGTTGTCTCCGTGACCGTCACCGTCACCGAGTCGATCGTCACCCCGTTGTAGCCGCCGCCGGCCGCACTGTGGGTCAGCGTCACCGCCGCGTCCGCCGTCGCATCGTCGTCCGACGCCGCGTTCACGGTCACCGTCTGCGCCGTGCCGTAGTTCTGGTCCGTGAACGTCAGCGGAGAACCCGTCACCGTCACGTCGCCAGAGGCCCCGGCCACCGTCACCGTCACGTTCCCGGAAGGCGCCGTGTCCAGCTTCACCGTGTACGTGGCGCTCGAACCCTCGTCAATCGTCAGCGCGGTCGGCGTCACCGTCACGTTCAGAGCCGGCGTCACCGTGACCACGACGTCTTCGGCGTCGGAGTTGCCCTTGCCGTCGGACGCCGTCACCGTCATCGTGTACGTGCCGGCAGACGCCGTTACGAACGTCAACTTCGCCTGGTTCAGGGCCGTGCCCTGTGGAATCGCCGGCGCCGTCTCGCCCGCCTTGCGCGTCCAGACGTAGCTGATCGTGTCGCCCGTGTCGGCGTCCGTCGCCGACGCCGTGATGTCCACCGTCTGGCCGACGCGCAGCGACACGTCCGCGATCGCCGTCAGCGACGGAGAAGCATCGTCGTCCGTGATCGTCCCCGTGGCCGTCGCCGTCCCCAGCACGGCGTTCTCGGGATCGCTGAGCTCGATCACCACCGTCTCGTCCGACTCGTCCAGCTCGTCCCCCGTCACCGACACCGTGATCGTCTGCGTCGCCGCGCCCGCCGGGAACGTCAGCGTGCCGTCCGCCAGCGCCGCGTGATCCGTCCCCGAGGTCGCGGTCGAAGCCGAATCCACCGAGTAGTCCACCGTCACCTGCTGCGCGCTCAGGCTGTCCAGCGTCACCGTGAACACCATGTCCGTACCGCCCGAATCACCCTCCGTCACCGCCGACGGCGCCGCGATCGACAGCGACGCCGTGTCGTTGTCCGTGATCGTCACCGTCGTCGAGGCGTTGCCCAGCGTGAAGCCGTCCGGCAGAGCCGCCGCCGAAGCGATCGTCACCGTGAACGTCTCGGCGCCCTCCTCGACGTTGTCGTCCGTGATCGGAATCGATATGTCCTTCGTCGTCTCGCTCGCGCTGAACGTGACCGACGTCACCGCATCGTTGTCGTAGTCCCCGTCCGCCGGCGCGGAAGCCCCCGTCGCGTCCGTGTCCGACGTCGACGCCGTGCTGCCGTACGTCACGTTGAACGTCGTCGCAACCCCGAACGCCGACTCCGTCGTGATCCGCACCGTCGCGGCGCCGACGTTCTCCGCTACCGACAGCGTCGCGGGAATCGACACCGTCGAGGTGGCCGCCGCCTGCGGCGTCGCCTTCACCCACTTGCTCGCCGGGCCGTCCCCGCCAGCGCTCGTCGCCAGAATCCGGAAGCTGTACTCCGCGCCGTTCTCAAGACCCGTCACCGTGTACGTCGTCGTGTCGCCGTCCGAACCGGAGATCGCGGAGAACGTCGCACTGCCACGGTCCGCCGTCTGCGCGTAGCGCAGCTTGTACCCGGTGATGTTGTCGTCGTCCGGGTCGGTCCAGGACAGAACCACCCGCTTGTCGCCAGCCGTCGCCGTCAGACCGGTGGGACGACCGGGCTTGCTGACCGTGCCGTCGTTCAGCGTGCCCTCCGCCGTCTTGTCCGCCCCCAGCTCGTAGCCCGCCGTGTCGTTCAGCGTGATCCGGTACGTCTCCGCGCCCTCCACGTCCGAATCCGTGCTGGTCGGAATCGACACCGTCCCCGTCCGGCTCGCGCTCTCGCCGAACGTCGCCTCGAACGTCTGGGTCAAGGCGCCCGGTATGTCGTCCGCGTCGAAGCCGCTGCTCCCCCGATCCGCCAGCGTCAGACTCACCTGCAACGTGCCCGTAACCGTCTTGTCCGAGGTCACCTCCAGGCTGATCGGCTGCCCCTCGGTAACCGCGGCTGGGTCCGTCGTCAGTTGCAGCACCGGCGTCGTGTCCGTCACGCTGACCGTCACGCTGTCGATCACCGCCTGGTAGTCGCCTTCCGTGACGACGTGCGAGAACGTCGTGTCGGCTTCGTTCACCGCGTTGGCGTCCTCCGGCGCGCTCACCGTCACCGTCTGCGCCGTGTCCCAGTTCCCGCGCGTGAACGTCAGACTGGTCTTGTCCGACGTGAGCCAAGTGGCTGTATAGGCGATCGAAATCGTCACGTCGCCCGGCGGCTGCTTGTCCAGCACCACCGTGTAGCTGCCGCTCGAACCCTCCGCGATCGTCAGAGCGGTCGGCGTCACCGTCGCCGTGCCGACGAACGCCGCCTTCACCGGCGTCGCCTGCGCCGTCTGCACGTATGTACCGGCGCCGGCCGCGTTTCTCGCGCGCAGCCGGAAGCTGTACCCGGTACCGTTCTTCAGATTCTTCGCCGTCCAGGACAGCTTCCCGGAAACCGAACCGTCGAGGTCGGCCACGGCGACGTTCGTCCAGCCCCCCCACTTGTTGCTCCCCTCGCGCTGGCGGACCTGCCACATCGTGATGCCGGCGTCCTCCGGATCGCTCCAGGTCAGCTTCACCTCGCCGTCGCCCGCCGTCAGCATGACGTTGGTCGGCTGCGCCGGTTTCGCCAGCGTCACCGTGATCACGACGTCCTCCGTGTCCGTGTTGCCGTGACCGTCGTTCGCCGTCACCGTCATCGTGTAGGCGCCCGCAGCCGTCGGGACGAACGTCAGTTGCGCCTGATTCAGGGCCGTGCCCTGCGGCAGCGCCGGCGCCGTCTCGCCGGCCTTGCGCGTCCACGCGTAAGTGATCGTGTCGCCGTCCTCGTCCGTGGCCGTCGCCGTGATGTCCACCGTCTGGCCGGCCGCGAGGCTTGCATCGTCAATCGCCGCCAGCGCAGGCGAAGAATCGTCGTCGATGATCGTCACCGTCGTCGTGGCGTTGCCCAAGTCCATGCCGGCGGGCAGCGCGTTGCCTGACGTCTGCGCCAGCGCGATCCTCACCCTGATCGTCTCGTCCGACTCGTCCAGATCGTCGTCCGTGATCGGAATCACGATGTCTTTCGTCGTGTCCGTCGCGCTGAACGCCACCGAAGTCACCGCGTCGTTGTCGTAATCCCCGTTCGCGGGATTCGCCGCGCCAGTCGCCGTGCCGCGGTAGCGGATGGCGAACGTCACCGCTTGACCCAGCGCCCGCGACGCCGTCACCGTCACGGTCGCATTGCCCGCACCCTCGGCCACCCTCAGCGACGACGGCGCCGACACCGTCGCCTTCGGCGTCGCTTTCACCACTCGCGACCAGCTCGAATACCGATTGCTTCCGGAGGCCCTCACCCGGAACATGTACTCCACGCCGTTCGTCAGACCCGTCACCAACTTGCCGGAAGCGTTCCCGGAGAGCAGAAGCGAGGACGGAGCGGGCGTGCCGTCCGCGCCTCCGCTCCAGCCCGTCTGCGTGCCGCCGCGGTACTGCCACTGCCAGGCATCGACTCCGGCCCCCGGAATCGGAAGCCAGCTCAGGCGCACCTGCCCGTCGCCCGCCTCGGCGGTCACCGTCGGCCTCGGGTAGGTCGACGGCGTCACGCTCGCCGCGTCCGAAGCCGGACCCCAACCGGCGCCGTTGCGCGCCTCGATCCGGAACTCGTAGCTCGTCCCGTTTCTCAACCTCGTCACCGTGTGCCTCGTGGTCGAGGCCCCCGAACCCGCGATGGTGCTCGGCGCGGTCCACCGGGCGGCGCCCGGCCGCCGCCAACTGACCCGATACCCCGTGATCGAGACGTCCTCCGGGTCGTCCCAGGACAGCGCCGCGCTCGCGTTGCCCGGCGCCGCCGTCAGACCCGTCGGCTTCAGAGGCTTGTCGTCCTCCGTCACGCTCACCGTCACCGAATCGATCGACGTGCCGCCGTAGCCGCCGCCCGCCGCCGTGTGCGTCAGCGTCACCGACGCGTCCGTCAGACGATCGGAGTCCTCCGCCGCGCTCACCGTCACCGTCTGCGCCGTGCCGTAGTTCACCGACGTGAACGTCAGCGAATCCGGATTCGCCGTCACGTCGCCCGATTCGCCCGCCACCGTCACCGTCACGTCGCCCGAAGGCTCTGCGTCCAGCTGCAACGTGTAGACGCCGCTCGCGCCTTCCATCACCGTCAGCGTCGTCGGCGTCACCGTCGCGCCGGCCTCGTCGTTGTCCGTGATCGTCAACGTCGTCGTCGCATTGCCCAGCGAGAAGCCGGCCGGCAGCGAAGCCGCAGCCGAAATCGTCGCCGTGAACGTCTCGGCGCCCTCCACCACCGCGTCGTCCGTGATCGGAATCGAGACGTCCTTCGTCGTATCCGTCGCGCCGAACGTCACCGAAGTCACCGCGTCGTTGTCGTAGTCGCCGTCCGCCGGGTTCGCAGCGCCCGTCGCGTCCGCGTCCAACGTCGATGCCGTGCTGCCGTAACTCACGTTGAACGTCGTCGCGGTCCCGAACGCCCGCTCCGTCGTGATCCGCAACGTCGCGTTCCCGACCCCCTCCGCCACCGTCAGCGTCGCCGGAACCGACACGCTCGCCGACTCCGTCACCGTGATCGCGACCTCTTCCGTGGCCGTGTTGCCGTTGCCGTCCGAGGCCGTCACCGTCATCGTGTACGTGCCCGCCGCCGTCGTCGCGAACGTCAGCTGCGCCTGATTCAAGGCCGTGCCTTGCGGAATCGCCGGCGCCGTCTCGCCCGCCTTGCGGGTCCAGGCGTAGCTGATCGCATCGCCGTCCGCGTCGGTGGCCGCTGCCGTGACGTCCACCGTCTGGCCGGCCCGCAGCGAAACATCCTCAATCGCCGTCAGCACCGGCGAGGCGTCGTCGTCGGCGATCGTCCCCGTGGCCGTCGCCGTGCCCAACGCGGCGTTCGCGGGATCGCTGAGCTTGATCGACACCGTCTCGTCGGACTCGTCCAGCTCGTCGCCCGTCACCGACACCGTGATCGTCTTCGTCGCCGTCCCCGCGGGGAAGGTCAGCGTCCCGTCCGCCAGCGCAGCGTGATCCGTCCCGGAAGTCGCGGTCGAACTGTCCGCGTCCACCGCGTAGCCCACGGTGACCGCCTTCGCGCTCAAGGGCGACAGCGTCACCGTGAACGTCATGGGCGTACTGCCGGAATCTCCCTCCGCCACCGCCTCCGACGGACCAGCGATCGACAGCGACGACGCGTCGTCGTCCGTGATCGTCACCGTCGTCGAGGCGGCGCCCAGGGTGAAGCCGGCGGGCAGCGAGCTCCCCTCCGCCAAGGCGATGGTCGCCGTGAACGTCTCGTCGTCCTCGTCCAGAGCGTCGTCCGTGATCGGAATCGAGACGTCCTTCGTCGTGTCCGACGCGCCGAACGTCACCGAAACCGCGTCGTTGTCGTAGTCGCCGTCCGACGGATCCGAGGCGCCCGTCGCCGTGCCGTCCGCGAAGCTCGCGCTGAACGTCACCGACTCGCCGAACGCCGACTCCGTCGTGATCGTCACCGTCGCGTTGCCGGCGCCCTCCGCAACCGTCAGCGTCGCCGGAACCGAAACGCTCGAGGCCGACGTCACCGTGATCGCGACCTCCTCGGTGGCCGTGTTGCCGTTGCCGTCGTCCGCCGTCACCGTCATCGTGTACGTGCCCGCCGCGGTCGTCGCGAACGTCAACCGCGCCTGGTTCAGCGCCGTGCCCTGCGGAAGCGCCGGCGTGTCCTCGCCCGCCTTGCGCGTCCAGGCGTAGCTGATCGTGTCGCCAGTGTCCGCGTCCGTCGCCGAAGCCGTCACGTCCACCGTCTCGCCCGCACGCAACGTCACGTCCTCGATCGCCGCCAGAACCGGACGGGAATCGTCGTCCGTGATCGTCACCACGGTCGCGGCGGTCCACAGCATGAAGCCGTCGGGCAGCGAGACCGCCGCGTTGATCGTCACCGCGAACGTCTCGTCCCCCTCAGCCAAAGCGTCGTCCGTGATCGGAATCGAAATGACCTTGGTCCTCTCCGTCGAGGAGAAGGTCACCGAAGTCACCGCGTCGTTGTCGTAGTCGCCGTCCGAAGGGTTCGCAGCGCCCGTGGCGTCGCGGTCCCGGGTCGTCTGCGTCGCGGCGTAGCCCACGGTGAACTTCACCGACTCGCCGAACGCCGACCCCGTCGTGATCGTAACCGTCGCGTTCCCCGCGCCCTCCGCAACCGTCACCGCCGCGGGCAACGAAACCGCCCAGTTGATCGTGACCTCGCGCTCGACAGAGGGATCGCCCTCCCCCGATGCGTTCTCGGCGAGAACCTGGAAGGCGTACTTCGTACCCCCGCTCAGCCCCGTCACCGTGTGGCTCGTCGTGCTCGGGCCGGAACCGGCGATCGGCTTCCATGGACCGTAACCGCCCGTGCCTTCCTTCTGTCGGTACTTGAAGCCCGTGATGCTCGAGTCGGCGGGAACCGTCTTCCACCTCAACAGCACTTCGCCGTGGTTGTAACTCAGACCCGCCCTGAACTCCGTCGGCGCGGCGGGCGCAGCCAACGGCACGGCGCTCAGCACGCCCGACGCCGGACCGTCGCCGGCCGGGCCCACCGCCCGGACGCGGAAGCGATACTCCGAACCGTTCTCCAGCTCGTCCGCCGCATACGACACCTTGCCCGCGACGCTCTCGTCAAGGTCGGCGGCGTCGATCAGCGTCCAGGAACTCCACGAGCCGCCCGCCTTGCGCTGCCGAATCTTCCAGCCGGTCACGCCCGCGCCCAGCTGAGCGTTCCACGTCAGCTTCACCTCGCCGTCGCCCACCGCGGCGACGGCGAAGCCGCTCGGCGCGACGAGGGACTCGAGCGCGACCACCGAACCCGCCTTCGGCGTCGCCGTCGCCTCGTTCGACGGGTCGCCATTGCCCACCGCGTTCACCGCCCGAACCTTGAAGCCGTACGCCGTGCCCGGCGTCAGACCCGTCACATCGAACGTCAGCTTCGGCGGATTGCCGCTCGCCTGCGTCGCCGCGATGTCCCCGAACGCGCCGTACGTGCCGCCGCCCTCGTTGCGCTGCAACTGCCACTTCGTCACCGTGTCGTCCTGAGGATCGAACCACGTCAGCGTCACCGAACCCGCGCCGGCCCGCGCGAACAGACCCTTCGGAGCAGCCGGCGCCGTCGTCGTCGCCGTCGCCGTGGCCGTCGCCGTCGAACTCCAGCCGCTGTCCCCGTTCGCGTTGCGCGCCTTCAAACGGAACGAATACGCCTCCGCCGCCAGACCCCGAACCGTCGCGCTCGTCGCGCTCTCGCCAGCATTGACCACCTGGTAACGCCAGGCCTCCGAACCACGCTTGTAGTTGATCACCCACGCCGTGATCCCCTCGCCCGTCTGCGCGTCCCACGTCAAGGTCGCCGAACCCGCGCCCGCCGAAGCGCTCAGACCCGTCGGCGCTGACGGCGGATTGAACGTGCCCGTCGCCTCGTCCGACAACGGACCGGCGCTCGCACCGTTCAACGCCCGAACACGAACCTGGCGAGCGGCGCGACCGCCCGCGCCCAGCACCACGATCTCACGGCCCGAAGGCGTCCGTACGCTCCCGCTGTCGGCGAAGCCGTCCGTCCCGATGGACTCGAAGTCCGTCCACGACACATCCCGCCACTGCTGACTCGACGTCTTCACCTGATACTGCAAACCCGTGATCGCGCCGCAGTTCGCAGGAATCCGAACACCGAACGACAGCGTGTAGAACGCCAGACCCGGGAACGAATCGTCCGCCGTCGTCCGAACGTCCGTCACCCCGATCTTGCAAGGCGCGGTCTGCAAGGCCTCCGTCACCGTTATCGCGACGTCCTCGGTGTCGGAGTTGCCGTTGCCGTCCGACGCCGTCACCGTCATCGTGTACGTGCCCGCAGCCGCCGTTACGAACGTCAACTGTGCCTGGTTCAGGGCCGTGCCCTGCGGAATCGCGGGCGTGTCCTCGTTCTCCTTGCGCGTCCAGGCGTAGGTGATCGTGTCGCCGGTGTCCGCGTCGGTCGCCGCCGCCGTGATGTCCACCGTCTGGCCGACCGTGTAGCTCGCGTCCGCGATCGCCGCCAGCACCGGCGAGGCGTCGTCGTCCGTGATCGTCCCCGTCGCCGTCGCCGTCCCCAGCGCGGCGTTCACGGGACTCGAAAGCTTGATCGCCACCGTCTCGTCCGACTCGTCCAGCTCGTCACCAGTCACCGACACCGTGATCGGCCGCGTCGATGTCCCGGCGGGGAACGTCAGCGTGCCGGCCGCCAGCGCCGCATGGTCCGTGCCTGAGGTCGCGGTCGAGGCCGAGTCCACCGCGTAGCCCACGGTGACCTGCTTCGCGCTGCGGGGGGACAGCGTCACCGTGAACACCATGTCCGTGCCGCCCGAATCCCCTTCCGTCACCGCGGTCGGATCCGCGATCGACAGCGTCGCCGTGTCGTCGTTCTCGATCGTGCCGGTGGCCGTCGCATCGGAAATCGTCGCGCCGGAAGGCGAAGACAACGTCACCGTGAAGGTCTCGTCGTCCTCCTCGATATTGTCGTCGAGCAACGTCACCGTGATCGTCGTCGTCTGCGCGTTGGCCGCGATGGTCCCCGAAGCCGCCGTCGTCACCGCCGTGAAGTCCGTGTCCTCGACCGCCGTGTCGGCGCTCTCCGCCGTCACCGTGTACTCGAAGGTCACATCCGAGGACGGCGCCGGCGTCGCCGTCACCGTGAACGACAACGTGCCCGCATCCTCCGACGCCGATGCGTCCGCAATGCTCAGAGAAACGGAACCCGCCTTCGGCGTCGCCGTCGCCTCGTTCGACGGGTCGCCATTGCCCACCGCGTTCACCGCCCGAACCTTGAAGCCGTACGCCGTGCCCGGCGTCAGACCCGTCACATCGAACGTCAGCTTCGGCGGATTGCCGCTCGCCTTCGTCGCCGCGATGTCCCCGAACGCGCCGTACGTGCCGCCGCCCTCGTTGCGCTGCAACTGCCACTTCGTCACCGTGTCGTCCTGAGGATCGAACCACGTCAGCGTCACCGAACCCGCGCCGGCCCGCGCGAACAGACCCGTCGGGGCCGCCGGCGCCGTGGTCGCCGCCGTCGGCGTCGCCGTGGCTGTCGCACTCCAGCCGCTGTCGCCGTTGGCGTTGCGCGCCTTCAAACGGAACGTGTACGCCTCCGCCGCCAGACCCCGCACCGTCGCGGTCGTCGCGCTCCCGCCGGCATTGACCACCTGGTAGCGCCAAGCCTCCGAACCACGCTTGTAGTTGATCACCCACGCCGTGATCGCCTCGCCCGTCTGGGCACTCCAGGTCAGCGTCGCCGAACCCGCCCCCGCCGCGGCGCTCAAACCCGTTGGCGCCGCCGGCGGATCGAAGGTTCCTGTGGTTTCGTCCGACGCCGAACCCGCATTCAATCCTTGCAACGCCCGAACCTGAATCTGGCGTGCGGCGCGGCCGCCCGAACCCAGCACCACGATCTCCCGCCCCGAAGGTGTCCGAACGCTGTTGCTGTCGGCGAAACTGGTCGCCATGTCGTCGAAGTCCGTCCACGAAACCTCGCTCCAGCGCTGGCTCGACGTCTTCACCCGATACTGCAAGCCCGTGATCGCGCCGCAGTTCGCCGGGATCCGAACCCCGAACGACAGCGTGTAGAACGCCAAGCCCGGAAAATCGTCGTCCGCCGTGGTGCGAACGTCGGTCACGCCGATCTTGCACGGCCCGGTCGGCGCGGGATCGTTCAGCACGCCGTCCGCCGTCGTGTCGGTTCCGAGCTCGTAGGCCGCCGCGTCGTTCAGCGTGATCCGGTAGGTCTCCGCGCCCTCCGTGTCCGAATCGGTGCTCGTCGGGATCGACACCGTGCCCGTCAGGCTCGCGGTCTGGCCGAACTCCGCGTTGAAGCTTCGGGTCAAGGCGCCGTCGATGTCGTCCGCGTCGAAACCGCTCGATCCCCGGTCCGCCAGCGTCAGATTCACCGGCAATGTGCCCGTCAGCGCCTTGTCCGAAGTCACCTCGAGGCTGATCGCCGAGCCCTCCGTCACCGCCGACGGATCCGTCACAAGCTGCAGCACCGGCGTGGTCTCCGTGACCGTCACCTCCACCGAATCAATCGTGATCTCGTCGTAGTTGTCGTCGTCACTGGCCGCACTGTGGTTCAGGGTCACCGCTGCGTCCGTTGTCGCGTCGGTATCCGCAGCTGCGTTCACCGTCACCGTCTGCTCGGCATTCCAGTTCACATCCGTGAAGGTCAGCGGCGAACCCGTCACCGTCACGTCGCCGGAAGCCCCCGCGACCGTCACCACCACGTCGCCGGTCGGTTCCGAATCCAGCTTCACCTTGTAGCTGCCGTTCGAGCCTTCATCGATCGTCAGCGCGGTCGGCGTCACCGTCACGCCCGCCGTGTCATCGTCGGTGATCGTCACCGTGGTCATCGCGTTGCCCAGCGTAAAGCCGTCGGGCAGCGCCGCAGCAGCTGCGATCGTCACCGTGAAAGTCTCATCGTCCTCGTCGATGTCGTCGTCCGTGATCGGAATCAACACGTTCTTCGTCGTGTCGTTCGCGCCGAACTGCACCGACGTCACCGCGTCGTTGTCGTAGTCGCCGTCCGCCGGCGCCGCGGCCCCCGTCGCGTCCGCGTCCGACGTCGACGCCGTGCTGCCGTAGCTCACGTTGAACGTCGTCGCAACCCCGAACGCCCGCTCCGTCGTGATCGTCACCGTCGCGACGCCGACATCCTCCGCGACCGTCAGCGTCGCCGGCGCCGAAACCGCCGATGCGGACGACTCGCCCGCCGCCGGCGTGGCCGTGTCCTCGGCGGAGGGAACGCCCCCGCCCGCCGCGTTCACCGCACGAACCCGGAAGGCGTATTCCGTTCCGTTGTCCAGCCCCGTAACCGCATAGGTCCTTGTGCCCGCGCCGGAACCGGTCATCGGCAGCCATTCAGCGGGCCATTCGGCGCTGCTTTCCTTGCGCTGGTACTCCCAGCCGGTGATGCTGGAGTCGGAAGCGGCAACCTGCCACACCAAGGTCGCCTGCCCGTCGCCAGCGCGCGCCCGGAGATCCTCCGGCGCGCCGGGTGGCGTCAGCGGCGTCGCCGAGCGCGTCGCCGATGGCGGGCCGCCGAGGCTGCGGAAAGCCCGCACCTGGAAGTGATACATGACGCCGTTGTCCAGATTCGTCACCGTGAACTGCGTGGTGTCGGCGTCCGAACCGGTGATGTCCAGCCAGCCAGCCTCGGCCCCCGTCCAGCCCCCGGCGCCTGAACGCTGCCGGTACTGCCATTTCGTGATGGCCGCATCATTCGGGTCGGTCCACGACAGCGTCACGCGCCGGTTGCCCGCCGTCGCGGCAAAGCCCGCCGGACGTGCCGGACGGTTCGCCTGTGGCGTCGCCTGCCGGCTTGCCGAGGCAGTGCCGTTACCCTGCTCGTTGACCGCCCGAACCTGGAAGTCATACTGCGTGCCGTTGGTCAGGCTGCCCACCGTGTAGCTTCTGGTCGTGGCATCGGAACCGGTGATGGCCATCCACCCGTTATTTGTCTGACCCCAGTTGCTGGCGCTGGACGCCTTGACGCGGTATTGCCAGCCGGTGACGCTCGGATCCTGCAAGTCGTTCCAGGCCAGCCGCACCTGAGCGTCGCTGGGCTCCGCGGAACTGATCGTCGGCTGCCCGGGTGTGCCCGCCGTCGGCGTCGCCGAGATCGACTCCGAGGCCGGGCTGGCGGCGGCGCCCAGCCTCGAGCGGATGCGGAAATCGTACGCCGTGTCGTTGTCCAGGCCCGACACCGCATAGCTGGTAGAGGCGGCGACGGCGCCGGTCATCGGCAGCCAGCCGGCAGGCCATTCGGACCCGCTTTCCTTCTGCTGGTAATCCCAGCCCGTCAGCACCGGGTTGGACGACTTCGTCCAGGTCAGCTTCACATGCGTGTGGCCCGCGGTCGCGGCGAGGCCGGCAGGCTTCTGCAGCGGGCCGAACCAGACGGACGCGACGGGGGATGCCGGACCCGCGGTATTGCCGTTGAACGCCCGCACGCGCACACTGCGCAGACCCGAAAGATTGCCGACGCGGAAGAGCGACGAGAAGCTCCGCGGATTGGCGCTGGCGCCCCGTTGATCTCTGGGGACGGACGCGGGATTCCATCTCACGTCGCTCCAGGCCTGGGTGGCGGTCTTGATCTGGAACTGTGCGCTGGTGATGTTGCCGCAATTCGCCGGAACGCGCACCGTGAACGCCAGCGTCCCCCGCACCACCTCGCGGGCGTCGGTCAACGACAGCCGGCACGGCGCCGCGTTGGGTTCAGGAGCGGGGTCGGGTGCCGTCACCGTGATCGTTACTTCCTCGGCGGCGGAGTTGCCCTTGCCGTCGGAGGCCGTCACCGTCATCGTGTACGTGCCCGCGGCCGCCGTTACGAACGTCAACTGCGCCTGGTTCACGGCCGTGCCCTGCGGAATCGCTGGCGTGTCCTCGTTCTCCTTGCGCGTCCAGGCGTAGCTCACCGTGTCGCCGTCCGCGTCGGTCGCCGCCGCCGTGATGTCCACCGTCTCGCCAACCGTGTACGACACGTCCGCAATCGCCGTCAGAACCGGCGAGGCGTCGTCGTCGGTGATCGTCCCCGTCGCCGTCGCCGTGCCGAGAACAGCGTTCACGGGACTGGAGAGCTTGATCACCACTGTGTCGTCCGGCTCGTCCAGCTCGTCGCCCGTCACCGACACCGGGATCGTCTGCGTCCCCGTCTCGGCCGGGAACGTCAGCGTGCCGGCCGCCAGTGCCGTGTAATCCGTCCCGGAGGTCGCGGTCGATGTCGCATCCACCGCATAGCCCACGGTGACCTCCTTCGCGCTCTGGCTGTCCAGCGTCACCGTGAACACCATGTCCGACCCGCCGGAATCCCCTTCCGTCACCGCGGTCGGATCCGCGATCGACAGCGTCGCCGTGTCGTCGTTCTCGATCGTGCCGGTGGCCGTGGCGTCGGAAATCGTCGCGCCGGAAGCCTCCGACAAGGTCACCGTGAACGTCTCGTCGGCCTCCTCGATGTTGTCGTCGAGCAGCGTCACCGAGATCGTCGTCGTCTGCGCGTTCGCCGCGATACTCCCACTCCCCTTGGCCGCACTCGTCACCGCCGTGAAGTCCGTGTCAGCCGTCGCCGTGTCGGCGGTCTCCGCCGTCACCGTGTACTTGAACGTCACTTCCGAAGACGGCGCCGACGATGCCGTCACCGTGAACGACATCGTCCCGGAGCTCGCGTTCTCCGCGGCCGAAGCGTCCGCAATGCTCAGCGAAATGGCCGGCGGCGGCGGCGCCACCGTCACCGAAACCGCGCCCGCGTCGGGAATGAAGTCCGCGCTGGCGCCGCTCAGCCGGTAGGCGTGGTTGATCGTCGCGCTGCCCGCCTCGACGCCGGTCACCGTGACCGTCTGCGCCGTTTCGTAGTTCTGCGCCGTGAACGACAGCGAAGCCGGATCCACCGTCGCCTTGGCCGTGTCGCTGCTCGCGATGCTGAGCGTGCCCGCATACGGCTTCTTCAACGCCACCGTGTAGGTGGCTTCCTTGCCCGGCGCCACCGTGACCGGGGCGCCGACGATCGTCAGGGCCGCATTGCGGGGGTCGTTGGCGTCGTTGAGAGTGATCGTCGCCGTGTTCGACCAGGGACCCCAGGTAGACGCTGTCGTTCCCCGCTTGCTGCCGCTGGCGCGGATCTGCAACTCCACCACGCCGCCGTGCGGGATCGTCTGCGACAGATTGGTGGCGGCGGTGCGCGAGGCGCCGCTCGTCCTCGTGTGCAGGATGGTCTGCCAGTCGGTCAGGGTGGTGGTTCCGTCCCCTCCCTTCGGGCGGTAACGGCTTTGCCAGATGCCGAGCGACTCGGCGTGCTCGACCAGCGCATGGGGGTCGCCGTCCGCAACGGTCCAGTTCAGCGTCACTTCTCCCGTCGCTCCCGCCGTGGCGCTCAGCGTCGCGGCCGTCGGCGCCTTCGGGGTCGCCGACGCCTCGGCCGATGCGGCGCCGTCGCCGATGGCGTTCACCGCCCTAAGCTTGAAGGCATAGGCGGCGCCGTTCTCCAGACCCGTCACCGCGTGATGCAGCGTGGCCGCTTCGCTGCCGGGGTTGCCCGGACGGGCGATGGGCGTCCAGTTCGTCCCGAAGCTGGCGCTGCCCTTCTTCCGCAGAATCTCCCAGCGCGTGATGTTGGCATCCTTCGGGTCCGTCCAGTACAGCGTCACCTGCCGGTTGCCGCCCTTGGCCCCGAAACCCGTCGGCGCGACGGGCACGACCGTGGCCGGCGGCGTCGGCGTGGCCGACTCCCACGCCGACCACAGGCCGGTGCCGGCCGCGTTCTGCCCGCGAATACGGAAATCGTGCTCGGCGCCGTTGTCCAGATCCCCCACCGTGTACGACAGCTTCCCGGAGACGGACCCGTCGATGTCGCCGGCGGCGATGTTCGTCCAGGCGCCCCGCGTGCGACCTTTGCGCTGCTGGAACTGCCAGGTGACGCCTGCGCGGCCCGGATCGTCCCAGGTCAGCTTCACCTCCTCGTCGCCCGCCGCCGCAGTGAAACCCGTCGGCCTGGCGGGAGGCTCGGTCGGGACGGGCCTGACCGTGATCGTCACTTCCTCGGTGTCGGAGTTGGTGTTGCCGTCCGAGGCCGTCACCGTCATCGTGTACGTGCCGGCCGCCGCCGTCACGAAGGTCAACTGCGCCTGGTTCACTGCCGTGTTCTGCGGAATCGCCGGCGTCGTCTCGCTCGAATCGCGGGTCCAGGCGTAGGTGATCGTGTCGTTGTCCGCGTCGGTCGCCGACGCCGTGATGTCCACCGTCTGGCCGACCGTGTAGCTCACGTCCGCGATCGCCGCCAGAATCGGCGAAGCGTCGTCGTCCGTGATCGTCCCCGTCGCCGTCGTCGTCCCCAGCACAGCGTTCACGGCATTCGAGAGCTTGATCACCACCGTCTCGTTGGACTCGTCCAGCTCGTCGCCCGTCACCGACACCGGGATCGTCTGCGTCGCCGTCTCGGCCGGGAAGGTCAGCGTGCCGGCCGCCAGCGCCGTGTAATCCGTGCCGGAGGCCGCGGTCGATGCCGCGTCCACCGCGTAGCCCACGGTGACCTCCTTCGCGCTCTGGCTGTCCAGCGTCACCGTGAACACCAGGTCCGTGCCGCCCGAATCGCCTTCCGTCACCGCGGTCGGATCCGCAATCGACAGCGTCGCCGTGTCGTCGTTCTCGATCGTGCCCGTCGCCGTCGCGTCGGAAATCGTCGCCCCGGAAGGCGAAGACAAGGTCACCGTGAACGTCTCGTCGGCCTCCTCGACGTTGTCGTCGATCAGCGTCACCGTGATCGTGGTCGTCTGCGCGTTGGCCGCGATGCTTCCCGAGGCCGCCGTCGTCACCGCCGTGAAGTCCGTGTCCTCGACCGCCGTGTCGGTGCTCTCCGCCGTCACCGTGTACTCGAAGGTCACCTCCGAGGACGGCGCCGACGACGCCGTCACCGTGAACGACAGCGTGCCCGCATCCTCCGACGCCGATGCGTCCGCAATGCTCAGCGAAACGGCCGCGGCGGGATCGTTCAGCGTGCCGTCCGCCGTCGTGTCCGCGCCCAACTCGTAGTCGTCCGTGTCGTTCAGCGTGATCCGGTAGGTCTCCGCGCCCTCAGCGTCCGAATCGCTGCTCGTCGGGATCGACACCGTCCCCGTGAGGCTCGCGGTGTCGCCGAAGGTCGCGGTGAAGGTCTGGGTCAGGGCGCCGTCGATGTCGTCCGCGCCGAATCCGCTCGAACCCCGATCCGAGAGCGTCAGACTCACCTGCAACGCGCCCGTCAACGCCTTGTTCGAAGTCACCGTGAGGCTGATGTCCGTGCCCTCCGCAACCGCCGACGGATTCGTCAGCAGCTGCAGCACCGGCAAGGCCTCCGTCACCGTGATCACGACCTCCTCGGTGGCCGTGTTGCCGTTGCCGTCCGAGGCCGTCACCGTCATCGTGTAGGTGCCCGCCGCAGCGGTCGTGAAGGTCAGCTGCGCCTGATCCACGTCCGTGCTCTGCGGAAGCGCCGGCGTATCCTCGCCGGCCTTGCGCGTCCACGCGTAGCTGATCGTGTCGTTGTCCGCGTCGGTCGCCGATGCCGTGACGTCCACCGTCTGGCCGACCCGCAGCGTCACGTCCTCGATCGCCGCCAGAACCGGCGAGGAATCGTCGTCGGTGATCGTGCCCGTCGCCGTGGCCGTGCCCAGAACTGCGTTCACGGGGCTGGAGAGCTTGATCACCACCGTTTCGTCCGACTCGGCTAGTTCGTCGCCCGTCACCGACACCGTGATCGTCTGCGTTGATGTCGCGGGGGCGAACGTCAGCGTACCGGCCGCCAGCGCCGCGTGATCCGTGCCGGAGGTCGCGGTCGATGCCGCGTCCACCGCGTAGCCCACGGTGACCTGCTTCGAACTCCGGCTGTCCAGCGTCACCGTGAACACCAGGTCCGTGCCGCCGGAATCCCCCTCCGTAACCGCCGCCGGCGCCGCAATGGACAGCGTCGCCGTGTCGTCGTCCTCGATCGTGCCCGTCGCAACCCCGTCGGAAATCGTCGCCCCGGAAGCATCCGACAACGTCACCGTGAACGTCTCGTCGTCCTCGTCGAAGTCGTCGTCGATCAACTCCACTTCGATCATGGTCGTCCGCGCGTTCGCCGCGATGGTCCCGCTCCCCTTGGCCGCGCTCGTCACCGCCGTGAAGTCCGTGTCAGCCTCGGCGGTCTCCGCCGTCACCGTGTACTTGAACGTCACCTCCGAGGACGGCGCCGGCATCGCCGTCACCGTGAACGACAGCGTCCCCGTGCTCTCCGAGCCCGACGCGTCCGCAATGCTCAGCGAAACGGGGGCCGGCATCACCGTGATCGTCACGTCCTCGGTGTCCGTGTTGCCGTTGCCGTCGTTCGCCGTCACCGTCATCGTGTAGGTGCCCGCCGCCGTCGTCACGAAGGTCAGCTGCGCCTGGTTCCGCGACGCGCTGTCCGGGAGCGCCGGCGTGGTCTCCCCGGCCTTGCGCGTCCAGGCGTAGGCGATCGTGTCGTTGTCCGCGTCGGTCGCCGACGCCGTGATGTCCACCGTCTGGCCCGCCTGCAGCGTCACGTCCTCGATCGCCGCCAGAATCGGCGAGGCGTCGTCGTCGGTGATCGTCACCGTCGTCACGGAGGCGCCCAGCGCAAAGCCGTCCGGCAGCGCCGCCGCCGCCGGCGCGATCGTCACCGTGAAGGTCTCCGCCGGTTCGTCCAGATCATCGTCCGTGATCGGAATCACGATGTTCTCCGCGGTGTCGCTCGCCCCGAACTTAACCGGCGGCGCCGCGTCGTTGTCGTAGTCGCCGTCCGCAGGCACCGCGGCCCCCGTCGCGTCCACATCGGATGTCGCGCTCGTGCTGCCGTAGCTCACGTTGAACGTCACCGCCTCGCCGAACGCCTCCGGCGTCGTGATCGTCACTGTCGCGTTGCCAGCGTCTTCCGCCACCGTCAGCGTCGCCGGCACGGATACCGGCTTGCTGCCGCCGTCGTTCAGCGTGCCGTCCGCCGTCTTGGCAGCGCCCAGCTCGTAGGCCGCCGTGTCGTTCAGCGTGATCCGGTAGGTCTCCGCGCTTTCGTTCGTCAAATCCGAACTGGTGGGAATCGTCACCGTCCCTGTCAGGCTCAGCGTTGCGCCGAAGTCCGCATCGAAGTCCCGCGGACCCAGCGTGCCATCTATGTCGTCCGCGGTGAAACCGGCGGCGCCCTGGGCCGCCAGCGTCAGATTTACCGGCAACGTCCCCTTTCGCGCCTTATCCGACGTCACCTCCAGACTGATGTCCGTGCCTTCCGTCACCGTCAAGGGGTTCGTCAGCAGCTGCAATATCGGCGTGGTGTCCGTAACGCTGACCGTCACGCTGTCGATCACCGAATCATAGTCGCCAGCCGTGACGGCGTGGAGGATCGTCGTGGGCGCCTCGTCCACCGCGTTGGCGTCCTCCGGCGCGCTCACCATCACCGTCTGCGGCGTGTCCCAGTCCGCGGGCGTGAACGTCAGGTTGGTGTTTCCCGGGTCCGGTTGGACCAGCGTGAGCGTGCTGGCCGTAATGCCAATCGAAATCGTCACATCGCCGGGCGGCTGCTTGTCCAGCACCATTGTGTAGCTACCGCTTGAACCCTCGGCGATCGTCAGCTTGGTCGGTTCCACCGTCACCGTGCCGACGAACGGCGGCTTCGCCGGCGTCACCGGCTGCGTCTGCAAGGAATCGCCGGCGCCGCCCACGTTTCTCGCACGAAGCCGGAAGCGGTACCCGGTACCGTTCGTCAGATTCTGCGCTGTCCAGGACAGCTTCCCGGATACGGATGTGTCGAGGTCGGTCAAGGCGATGTTCGTCCAGCCGCCCCAGTCATTGCCCCCATCCTCACGCTGGACTTCCCAGCGGATGATGCTGGCGTCATCCGGATCGTTCCAGGTCAGCTTCACCTCGCCGTTGCCCACCGTCAACATGAGGTTGGTCGGCGCAGCCGGCGCGGGAACGGGGTCGCTCAGCGTTCCGTTCGCGGTCACGTCGCTGCCGACCGCATAGCCGGTCACATCGTTCAGCGTTACGGTGTAGGTCTCCACGCCTTCCACGTCCGCATCGGTGCTGGTCGGGATCGTCACCGTGCCCGTCCTGCTGGCGCTCTGGCCGAACTCCGCGTTGAAGGTCTGGGTCAAGGCGCCGGGGATGTCGTTCGCGCCGAATCCGCTCGAACCCCGGTCCGCCAGCGTCAGACTGACCGGCAGCGTGCCCGTGCGCGCCTTGTCGGACGTCACCGTCAGGCTGATCGCCGTGCCTTCCGCCACCGGATCGGGATCGGTCAGCAGTTGCAGGATCGGCGTGGTTTCCTTCACGGCCACCGTCACCGATTCGATACGCACTTCGTCGTAGCCACCGCCCTTGGGCGTATGGGTCAAGGCCACGTCGGGGTCCGCGACCGTGTCCTCGTCGGTCGCCGCCGTCACCGTTACGGTCTGCGGCGCGGTCCAGTTGCCGCCCGTGAACGTCAGGCGTTGCGGGTCCACCGTCACATCGCCCGCGGTGGCGGCCACGTCGATGGTCACGGGGGTTCCCAGCGGCGCCGTGTCCAGCTTCAGCGTGTAGCTGCCGGTGCCGCCTTCATCCACCCTCAGCCAGGATGTCGAGACGGTCACGCCAAGTTGCGCCGCGGTCGCCTGCAGCACGTCCGACACGGGTCCGAGGGCCTGGCCGCGGAGCGCGCGGATCTGGAACTTGTAGTGGCGACCCGTCCCCAAGGACTTCACGACATGGCGCGTCGTGGTCGCGTTGGAACTCGGGATGATCTTCCAGTCGCTGTCCTGCAACTCCAGATGAGCAGGTTTGTGTCGCACCCGCCAAGCCGTGATGGCGGCGTCGTTCGGGTTGTCCCAGGTCAGGATCACGCTGCCAAAGTCCGGCTGTGCGCGGAAGCCGGTCGGGCGGTCGGGCACGGCGGCGGGCGTGGCGGTCTGCTCGGGCGATTCGGCGCCGTTGCCGGCGGCGTTCACCGCAAGTACCTTGAAGGCGTAGGACGTGCCGTTGACCAGGTTCGTCACCACGTGGCTGGTGGTGCTCGCGCTGGAGCTTGAGATGGGGCTCCAGCCGCCGTAACTGCCCGTGCTGCCGGTCTTCTGCCGCACCTCCCAGCGGGTGATGCTCGGGTTCTCGGGGTTGTTCCAGAGCAGCGTCACCTTGCGGTCGCTGCCGATGGCGCGGAAGCCCGTCGGCGCCGCCGGCGCGAGGCTCTGCAACGTCGCCGTCGCCTCGGCCGACGCGGGCCCGGGGCCGGCGATGTTCACCGCGCGGACCTTGAAGGCGTAGGCGACGCCGTTGGTCAGGTTCGTCACCACGTGGCTGGTGGTGGCGGGGCCGGAACCGGCGATGGGAAGCCAGGGCCCGAAGCCGCCGTCGCCCGCTTTCTGCTGGAACTCCCAGCCGGCGGTGAGGTCAAGATTCACCGGATTGGTCCAGGCGAGCGTCACCCGCGCGTTGCCCGCGGTCGCGCTCAAACCCGTTGGCTGGGCGGGCAGGGGCGGCAACGGCGTTACCGAAACCGCTGCCGTTGCCGGACCGGGACCGGCGCTGTTCACCGCGCGGATCCTGAAAGTATGGACGAGGGGGATGTCCCGCCGGCTGTTGAACTTTGGGAGTAGGGTGGCGGCTCACCCGGCCCGGTGAGCGGGCCGGTTCCAGCGAAAGAAAGGAGACGCCACCCATGGCGAATCATGGCAGTCGGGAAGGGAATCGGCAAGAGAGAAGGAGCAGCTCGTCGTCGGGGTCGGGGCTTGGTCTGTTGGAGGCATCGTCCTCGTTGTTCGACGGTCTGTCGAGCTTTCAGGATCTGTGCGTTGAGACAGGCCGTTCTGCCTTGGCGCAGTTGATGGAGAAGGAGCGGGAGTTGCGGTGCGGGGCGAAGGGTCGTCACCAGGATGCTCGTTCGGTGTGGCGCGCGGGCAGCGCTCCGAGTCAGGTGACGCTGGGCGGCGCCCGGATGGAGATTCAGCGTCTGCGGATACGGGGTCCGGAGGGCGAGGTGCGTCTCGAGTCGTTCGAGTGGGCGTCGTCTCGCGACGCGATGGACCGTCACACGATGGAAGCGATCGCGTCGGGCGTGTCGACGCGGAACTACCTGCGGTCGCTGGACACGGCGGCCGCGGGTTCGGACCGTCGTTCGGCTTCCAGGAGTTCGGTGTCTCGTCGCTTCAAGGCGCTGTCGATGCGGCAGATGGAGAAGTTCCTGTCGTCGTCGCTGGAAGACGAGGACATCCGCGTGTTGTGCGTGGACGCGAAGTACATCGGTGGCCACTGCATTCTGATCGCCTTGGGCGTTTCGTCGTCCGGTCACAAGCGGGTTCTTGGCCTTCGCGAGGGTTCGACGGAGAACACGGCGGTGGTCCGCGCTCTTCTCGCCGACCTGGTGGAGCGGGGCCTTTCGACGGCGAAGCCGTTGCTGTTCGTCATCGACGGCAGCAAGGCCCTGCGCCGCGCGATCAGGGAGGTCTTCGGCGACGCCGCGACGGTGCAGCGCTGCCAGGTCCACAAGGCCCGGAACGTCGAGGAACACCTGCCCGAAGAGAAGCGAGCCTCGATTCGCCGGGCGCTCCGCAAGGCCTGGGACAGCAAATCCGCCAAGACGGCCTTGAGGCGTCTGCGGCAGCTCGCCAGTCATCTCGAGCGGGAGCACCCCGGCGCAGCGGCCTCCCTACGGGAAGGCATGGAGGAGACCGTCACCGTGCTCGAACTCGGCCTCGCCGGAGCTCTCCAGAAGACCATGCGCAGCACCAATCCGATCGAGAGCCTCAACAGCTCCGTCGGGCGCTACACCCGCAACGTCAAGCGCTGGCGGGGCGGCGCCATGATCCAGCGCTGGGTCGCCGCAGCCCTCGTCGATGCGCAATCACGCTTCCACCGCGTCAGAGGCTACCGAGACATGCCAGAACTCATCCGTGCTCTCGAACGACGAGCACGTCACGTTGACCACCAAACCAAGGCCGCTTAACATTCTTCAACACACACGAGCCGCCATCCGAAGTTCAACAGAAAACGGGACAATCCCATGGACGAGGCCGTTGTCCGCGAAAGTCGTGATGGACACTTTCCCGGGGACGGAAAAGTCGAGATCCGGGTAGTTCCTGGGGAGGAGATTCCATCGCCCGGAGGTGCGACCGCCCCTGCTGATCTGGGCCTCCCAGCCGGTGATGGCAGGCCCTGGATCGTCCCAGGAAAGCGTGATCTCCGAATTGCCCGCAACCAAGCGGAAACCCGTCGGCGCGTCCGGCAGCGGCAGCGGCGTCGCCGTCTGCGCGGACGATTCGTCGCCGTTGCCAACGACATTCACCGCACGCACCTTGAAGGCGTACGCGGTTCCGTTGTTCAGGTTCGTCACCACGTGGCTGGTGGTGGCGGGGCCGGAACCGGTGATGGGAAGCCAAGCCCCGAAGTTGCCGCTGCTGCCTGTGCGCTGCTGGTATTCCCAGCGAGTGATGCTGGCATCCTTCGGGTCGGTCCAGGAGAGCGTTACCCGCCCGTTGCCCGCGTTCGCGCTGAAGCCGGTCGGCGCGGCGGGCGGGACTTCGTCGTTGACGATGGTCAGCGTCATCGAGTCCCCGGTCCAGCCATCGGCGGTGGGCGTCGCCGTCAGCACGATGGTCTCGTCCGGTTCGATAGTCCTGTCGCCCAGAATGGCGATTTCAAACCTGCCGTTACTCTGGCCGGCGTCGATAATGACCAGAGTGGGAACAGGCCAGCACATGTCCGCGTCAGTCGGATTCGGCGTCGTGCAACTTGTCCCGCCCCGGGTAACCGGGCTCTGCTTCGCCGTCGAGGCGCTGCCGAACTCGAACACGACGGGGAGCCCTCCAGATCCTCCTAGTGAAAGCCCTTCGCCGCTAGCCGCCGGCGCCGGCTCGCCCAGGATGATGTCGATGGAGACACGCCTCGTGCCGTCGTTCCCCTCCGTGATTCGGGCGCCGTCGGGCGCCAGGGTGATGTGCTTGCCAGACCGGATCGGCAACGTGATCACATCGTCCGACTCGGCGCCGTCGCCGGCGGCGCTCACGGCGCGGATCCTGAACGCGTAGAACGTTCCGTTGTTCAGCTTCGTCACCACGTGACTGGTGGTGGCGGCGCCGGAACCGGCGATGCGCTTCCAGGACGTCCAGGCGGGGTTGCGACTGGCGCGCGTCTGCTGCTGGATCTCCCAGTGAGTGATGTCGGGATTCCGCGGATTTTCCCAGGTCAAGGTCACCTGCCCGTCGCCCGGCGTCTCCACGATGTTCGTCGGCTTCAGGGGTGGGTCGTCCTCTTTCACGTTCACCGTGACCGAGTTGATCGTCAATCCCCCGTAGTCGCCGCCCGCGGCGCGGTGGATCAGCGTCACCGCGGGGTCCGTCTTCGCGTCGTTGTCCTCAAGCGCCGATACCATCACCGTCTGCTCGGTGCGCCAGTCCGCGGGCGTGAAGGTCAGCTGCGACGGAATCGCCCTTACGTCGCCCAGGTCGCCGTCCGCCAGCACGCTCACGGTCACGTCGTCCGACGGTTCGGAGTCGAGCACGAGCGTGTACTCGCCCGATTCGCCCTCGGCGATCGTCAGTTCGGAAACCGACACGGTCACCCCCGCCGTGTCGTTCTCCGTTACGGTCACCTCGACGGAAGGGATGGCCACGCGGTCCAGGCCGCCGCCCCGGGCGCCGTGGGTCAGCGTCACCAGAGCTTCCGTCACCGCGTCGTCGTCCTCGGCCGCCGATACCGTCACCGTCTTCGCCATGCCGTAGTTCTGCGGCGTGAAAGTGAGCGACGCCGGATTCACTCTCACGTCGCCCGACGCGCCCCTGACCGTCACCGTCACGTTCTCCGCTGGCGCGGCGTCCAGCTTCACCGTGTACGTGCCGTTGCCGCCTTCCGGCACCGTCAGGGAGGACTTCGAGACCGTCACGCCAAGCGGCGTTGCCGTGACTTCGCCGGAAACCGCGCCGTCGCCGGCGGCATTTATCGCGTGCACCCGGAACTTGTAGGCGGTGCCGCTGGTCAGGTTCTCCACCGTATGGCTGGTGGTGCCGGCCTCGGACCCCGAAATGGTGTCCCATCCGCCGTAATTGGAGGCGGTCGCCAACTTCGACTGCCAGGCCCAGCCGGTGACGGCCTGTTGAGTCGACGCCAGGTCCCAGGTCAGCCTGACCGAGCCGGCGACCGGCTGGGCGCGCAACCCCTGAGGAGCGGAGGGGGGGCCGGCCCAGACGATACGCCGCGGAGTCTCCGCGGGGCCGGCAACGCCGCTATTGAGCGCCCGGATACGAAAATCGTGCGGGCCGCCCACGGAAGGGCTGAACCGAAAAGAAAAGTCAAACTCCTGCGAGAGCCTCTCGTTGTTCCCTATGCTCCGGGTGGACAAGGTCTGCCACGAAGAAGGCCACTGGGCGCTGGCGCCCTTGATCTGGTACTCCAACCCGGTGATGTTTCCGCAGGCAGTTTGGATCGTGACATCCGCCGTGAAGTCCGGGCCGACACCGGCGGGGGCGGCGTCCAGCCAGGGTTGGCAGGGCGCCTTCTGGGGCGTCGCCGACACCGAGGCGGACTCCGCGCCGACCTGGTCGCCGATCGCCGCGCGCACCTTGAAGCTGTAGCGCACTCCGTTGCGCAGTCGCTCCACCGTATGGCTTGTTGTCGAAGCGCCGGAACCGTCGATCTTCGTCTAGTTGGATTCGTCGCTCCGCAGGTACTCCCAGCGCGTGATGAGGGAATTCCTGGGGTCGGTCCAGGACAAGGTAACTTGCCCGTCGCCCGGCGTGGCCTTGACGCCCGTCGGCGCCGCGGGGGGAGGGGGTACCGGAGTCGCCGTTACTGTCCCGGACGCTGTGCGGAAGAGTGGAGAAATACAGCAGCCCACAATTTGGAACGTGTACTCCACATTGTTGGTGAGGCCAGTGAAGGTATGCCCCACCGTATGGCGTGAATTCCAGCTGCTGTTCCAGTTGACCCTGTGCTCGGACCATTGGGTCTTGGAGCTTTCCCTCCAGCGAAGCAAATAATATTCATCAGCACCGGCGAAACCAATCGTCCAACTCACCGTGACCTGTCCATCGCCTGGGGTGGCCGTGCCGCTCGCCCATCTCGCATGGGCGGCCTGCGGCGCGAAGGCGGCGCCCAGCGCGAGCAGCGCAACGGCGGCGAGGGCCGGGCGCAGGTAAGGCGCGGCGCCGCGGCGCCAGGAGCGCAAGCCCGGCCAGCGGCCCGCCCCGCGGGCCCGCGTCATCGGGGAGGCCGGCGGGGACGCCCCACGGGTCGGAGCCAGCGGGGCCGTCTCGCGGGTCGGAGTCAGCGGCTCGGCCCCCACGCCCGGACGTGACTCAACGGAGCGCTTCTCGGCGGTCGCGCGCCTGTCCGCAAACGGAGCTTCGCGCTCCGGGCTTCCAGAGTTTTTGGGGGGGGGGGGGTAGGCCCGGGGCAGACCCGAGTCGGGACGCCGCCTTCAACGACAACCGGCACAGCGTCATCGCCTTCTTCACTCTCGCGTTCTCCTCCACCTGCACGGAACAACCAACAGCTCGCCGAGACCACCAACGCCTTCCCCACAGAGCAAGAACACGGCCCTCGCGGTGGGTGCGCCGACACCTTCGTCGGCACTCCGAGCCGGTCACGCGGGGCTACGCGCCGACAGGCTCTTCCAGTAACGAACGAAGACTACGCCCAACGCCGATGTCGCGTCAACCGAGGTCACATCCTCGGGGAAGCGCCGACCCGGATTCGTGCCGTAGCGTTCGCGGCCGCGGGACCGCGCTGCCGAGCGGGGAGCTCACCCGGAATGCCGGCGAGGGCGCCGGCGCACCCGGTGCGACGGCGCTTGCTCCGGCCGAAATGCTCCGGCCGAACCCCCGGCGGAGGGCCGACGAGGGCGAACCCGGAGGCGACGCGACGCCTACTCGGCGCCGCCGGTGCTCGCGCCGCTCAGGGCCTCCGACTCGAGGAGACGCGCCCCGCGGAGGGTGCCGCCCATCGAGTAGTTGCCCTCGTGGCAGGCGTACTCGTAGACGAGGCCGTCGGCGGCCTTCCACAGGTACTCGCCGGTCCAGGGCGCCGTCCAGACCGTGTCGTCTTCGACCGTGAAGCGATAGACGACGTTGCCGTCCGGCTGCAGGGCGAAGCGCTCGACCACGTGGGTGTTCTCGGAGCCGCCGCGGAACCCGCGGCCGCCGACGCGGAAGTTCGTCGTGTCGACGACCAGGGTGTCGCCTTCCCACCAGCCGATCGAGTCGCCCAGCCACTTCGTGACGTCGGGGCCCGGATGCTCGGAGTCGAGGCGCACGACGCGGGCGTCGTGGATCATCTCGAGCAGGATGACGACGTGGTTGTCGGTCTGGACGATGCGCTTGTAGTTGTTGTAGAGGCTGGGCAGGGTCGGCGCGGCGCCGGTGAAGCCGGCCAGGCAGCGCTCGCTGGTTGGAAGCGACTCGGGGCCGTCGTAGGGACCCGGCCCGTCGTGCTCGACCCACCAGGCGGCGCCGTCGTTCGGGCGGAGGATGCCCGAGAGAGCGAGGTTCATCCGCTCCCGCGCCGCCGCCGTCATCGGAGGCATCCGGCCGTTCGGCGGATCGACGATGATGGACGTCGGGATCCTGCCGTCCACCATGTACGCGTCGGTTCCGCGATCGATCCAGAACAGGTTGTAGCCGCCCACGTTGCCGGCGCCGAACTCGTTGCCGCCGCCGGCGGTGTGCTCCAGACCGACCACCTTGGCGCCGCCCTCCGGCGGCGCCTCGCGATTCGCGTCCGACCGGGCGAGCGCGCCTTCCTGGATCGCACGCTCCTCCTCGGCGAGTTCGGCGGCCTCTTCGGGCGTGAGCCAGGCCCGCTCGCCGAGGCTCACGGGACGCTCGAGCGGCGTGAGAGTGGCGGCGTCGTAGGTTCCGTTCAGATCGGGTCGGCCGCTCGCCGTTCGCGGAATCCCGTCGTCCTGGGCCGCCAGGGCCGGGACCGGGACAAGCAGGAGGACGGCTGCCAACGGCAAGCTCGCGGTGCGCTTCATGTTCTGGACCTCCGGTTCAGGTTGACATCGATGCGCCCGAGTGTACGCCAATCCTGGCCGAACCACCGCCCGCCCCTTGCCGGCACTTGACAAGGGGCGCCTGCGGCGGACTCAGCGTCGAGGCGCCAGGAACTCCTGGATAGTCAAATCGACGTCCCGAGCGATCCGGCGAAGCAGCACCGGCGACAGGTCGCGCCCCCCGTGGACCGGAACCGTCGTGGTGCGACCATCCAGATGGCGGAACCGTTTGTGCGAACCCCGCTGTCGAACTTCTTCGAAGCCAAGCGCGAGGAGGATGCGGATGGTCTCGCGCGCCTTCAATACGGGAATCGACGGCACGCAGCCCCTCTCTATGCGATGACGATGACTTGCGTGCCGACGAATTCGCCCGTAATGGGGAGCGGTCCGTCCTCGAGAATCAGACCGATGACCTCACGGAGATTCGCGTTGAGTTCCTCAAGTGTCCCTGCCTGGCTGTGAGCGCCTGACAGACCCGGTACGTATCCGACGTAGAGCCCCGTGTCGGGACAGCGCTCCACGACGGCGGTGTAGGCGGACCCGCGACGGTCGAGACGGCGTTCTTCCATCGCCTCCATGATACATCCCGAGCGCCGGTCGGAGGATAGCGCTTCACGACGGAAGCGGCGCGGCGGCCGGGAGCGTGGTTCCGACCGGCAGCGGCGGCGGGATAGGATGCGCCCCTGTTTCCACGACACGCCTCCGGATCGGAGGGAGGAGAGCGGATGAGAGTTCCGGCCCCGGCGGCGGCGGCAATCGTTCCGTTGGTTCTCGCGGCGCTGGCCGCCGGATGCGGGCCGGACACGGGCGCCGGCGAAGCGGGCGCGGACGACGCGGCGCGGACCGTTCCGCTGCGAGCCGTCCAGAACGAGGAAACCGGCGCCATCTCGATCTACCGGGAGGGCGAGGACGAACCGATCGTGACGCAGAACGCCGGCGCGGACCACCGGCCCTTCCTCCACCCGATCGCGGCGCCGGACGGAAAGGGGCTGGCCACGGAGTTCAGCCCGGGCCACCACCCCCACCAGACCGGGATCTACTGGGGCTTCACCCGGGTCAACGGAGAGCCGATGGACGCCGACGCGCTCCGGCAGTGGTTCTACCGCCGCGACAAGCCGGAGAACATCGCGCGCGCCGTGGGCCGCGACTACTTCCACAACCCGGGCGGCGACCACTGGCGCCGCGTCGCCGCCGCCGTGGTGACCGGGTCAGGCGCCGAAGTGCGGTGGCGGACGGTCTACGACATGCTGGACGCGGAGGGCGCAGCCTTTCTGACCGAGACCCAGAACTGGACGATGCGGGTCGAGGAAGACCGCTTCATCCTCGATCTCGAATGGGCCGGCGAAGCCCACGTGGACGTCTCGATCAACGAGATGTCCTACGGGGGCCTGTTCCTCCGCATGCCGTGGAAAGACGGCATGCCCGGCGAGGCGGTCAACGCCGCCCGCCAGCGCAATCGGCAGGCGGAGGGGCAGCGCGCGATGTGGCTCGACGTCGGCATGCAGGTCGAAGGACGCGACGACCTGCTCCACGTCGCCATCTTCGACCATCCGATGAACGCCGGCTTCCCGCAGCCCTGGCGCGTGGACGGTCAGCTCGGCGTCGGCCCCGCCCGGGCGCGGATGGGCGACTGGGACATTCCCGAGGGCGCGACGGAAGTCATCCGCCACCGCCTGATCGTCTACGCCGGCGAACTGAACGACCTCGAACTGACGGAAGACTGGGAGGAGTACGTCGGGGCCGCCGAGGGGCCCTACTCCACCGCCTCGCTCTGGCGCGTCGCCCAGGAGGAGGCGCGGCGGGAGACGTTCCTCGCCCCCGACGAGGCAGTCGCGGCGATGACCGTGCGGGGCGGCTTCAGGGTCAACGCCTGGGCTTCCGAACCGATGATCACCCAGCCGATGGCCTTCGCCTGGGACGACCGCGGCCGCATGTGGGTCGCCGAGAACCGCGACTACGAGAGCCGCGGCGCCGGCTTCTCCGGCTCGGGCGACAGCCGCATCCTGATCCTGAAGGACACGGACCGCGACGGCGCCGCCGACAGCAGGAAGGTCTTCGCGGAGGGCATTCCGTTTCCGGCGGCGCTCGCGGTCGGCTTCGACGGCGTGTTCGTCGGCGCGCCGCCCCACCTGCTCTTTCTTCCCGACCGCGACGGCGACGACGCGGCCGACATGGACGACGTGGACATCGTGCTGACCGGCTGGGGCATCCGGGACCGTCACGAGACGATCAACAGCTTCCACTGGGGCCCCGACGGCTGGCTCTACGGACTCGAAGGATTCGCGACGCCCTCCAGGATCCGCAAGCCCGGACCCGACGAGACGGTCTACGGACACAACGACCCGTTCCCGGACGACCTGCTGGACGCGGACGGCGTGGACATCAACGGCGGCGTCTGGCGCTACCACCCGACGAAGGACCGCTTCGAGGTCGTGGCCCACGGCTTCAGCAATCCGTGGGGCATCGACTACGACGCGAAGGGCCAGATCTTCATCACCGCCTGCGTCATCCCGCACCTGTTCCACGTCGTCCCCGGCGGCATCTACCACCGCCAGGGCGGCTCGCACTTCAACCCGCACGTCTACGGCGACATCCGGACGATCGTCGACCACCGGCACCGCTCCGCGCACGGCGGCGCCCGGGTCTACCTCTCGGACGCCTTCCCCGAGGAGCACCGCGGCCGGCTCTTCATGGCGAACATCCACGAGCACGCGGTCCTCTCCGACGTACTCGAGCCCAGGGGATCCGGTTTCGTCGCGCGCCACGGCGAGGACTTCCTGATGGCCAACAACAAGCAGTGGGTCGGCTTCAGCATGGAGATCGGACCGGGCGGCGACGTCTACGTCCTCGACTGGCACGACGCGGACATCTGCGGCGACGACGTCCAGCACAAGGAGACCGGGCGGATCTTCCGGATAGCGGCCGAGCGGTCCCTGGCGGACAACTGGGAGGACCGCTACGACGACGTCGGGGCGATGTCGAACGAGCGTCTCGTCGAGTTGCAGCTCTCGAAGAGCGCCTGGCACGCACGGCGGGCGCGGGTCGTCCTGCAGGCGCGGGCAGCGAAGGGCGAAGTCGATGCCTCGGTTCACGACGCGCTGCGCCAGATGTTCGCGTCGCAACCGGACGGCGACCTGCGCCTGCGGGCGATGTGGGCTCTCCACGTGACCGGCGGCTTCGCGACCGGCGAGCTCGTCGCCGCCCTGGACGACGAGGATCCGCACGTTCGCGCCTGGGCGATCCAGCTCCTCACCGAGGACCGCGACGCGCCGACGGCCGCGACGGAGAGCTTCATCGAGCTGGCGGAAGGGGACGCGTCGCCGGTCGTCCGCCTCTACCTCGCGGCGGCCCTCCAGCGCGTGGAACACGACGCGCGCTGGCCAATCGCCGAGCGTCTGGTCACGAAGGCCGAAGACGCGGACGACCACAACATTCCGAAGATGATCTGGTTCGGCATCGAGCCGCTCGTGCCGGAGAACCCGGCGAGGGCTCTTCGGCTCGCCAGGGCCGCCCGGATTCCCATGCTGACGGAGAACATCGCGCGCCGCGCGGTCGCCGCGGACGCACTCGAGGTCCTCGTCACGTCGCTCGAGGACCGGTCCGCGGCCCGGCCGGCTCTGCTCCGGGGCATGCTGGCCGGACTGGAGGACCAGGTCCACTCCGAGCCCCCGAACAACTGGGAGCGGGTCCACGCCCGGCTGAAGCGGGACCGGAACGCCGCCGACCTCGCCCTCCAGGTCCAGCGAGAGTTCGGCGGCGCCGAGGTCGCGCGGCAGTTCCTCGCCACGCTCGAGGACGCGAACGCGCCGCCCGAAGATCGGCGGCGGGCAATCCAGGGCCTCGCCGACCAGCGGCACGACGCGCTCCGCGAACGGCTCCCGGCCCTGCTGGACGAGCCGGAGCTGCGGATCGACGCGATCCGCGCCGTCGCCGCGTTCGACGGGGGCTGGGAGATGGGACTGGACCTGATGGGGCGTTACGAGACCTTCGACGCGGACGAGAAGCTCGCCGCCGTCCAGACCCTGTCCTCCCGCCCGATCTACGGCCGGATCCTCACGGGGGCGATCGAGTCGGGCGGCGTTCCTCGGCGCGACGTGCCGGCCTACGCCGCCCGTCAACTCCACCGGGTGGTGGGCAGCGGCTTCCTCGAGGTCTGGGGACCCATCACGCGGGTCTCGAGCGAGAAGACCGCGGCGATCGCCAGGTACACGGCGATGCTGGGCGACGACGCGATCGCGGCGGCCGACACCGCGCGCGGCGAGCGGATGTTCGACGAGCTCTGCGGCGCGTGCCACCGGATGTTCGGCGAGGGCGGCCTGATCGGTCCCGACCTGACGGGTTCCAACCGCACGGAACTGGACTACCTGCTGACGAACATCATCGACCCGAGCGGCGACATCCAGGACGTCTACCAGACCCTGATGGTGACGACCCGGGACGGCCGCACCTGGTCCGGCACCGTCGCCGCCAGGAGCGACCGCTCCCTGACCCTGCGCGTCGTCGGCCAGGACGACGTCGTCATCGCCAACTCGGACATCCAGTCGCGCGACGTCTTCCCGCTCTCGATGATGCCGGAGGGACTGCTCGATCCGTACGACGACGAAGAGGTGACGAACCTCGTGGCGTACCTGATGACCGCTCGGGAAGAGACGAGCCCTCGGGGCCTCTGAACATCCGGAGGACGCGGACATGACGAACGTCGCGATGATCGGCCTGGGCTTCGGCGCCGAGTTCATTCCCATCTACCAGGCGCACCCCGGCGCCGACGTCCACGCGATCTGCCGGCGCGACGAAGCGGAACTGAACCGGGTCGGCGACCGGTTCGGCATCGAGCGCCGCTACACGGACTACGACGACGCGCTCGCCGATCCGCGCGTCGACTGCGTCCACATCAACACGCCGATAACGGACCACGCCTGGATGTCGCTCGCCGCGCTCGAGGCCGGCAAGCACGTCCTGTGCACCGTGCCGATGGCGACGACCCTGGAGGACTGCCGCAAGATCGTCGAGAAGGTCGCGGAGACCGGCCTCCGCTACATGATGGCCGAAACGGTGGTCTACAGCCGCGAGTTCCTGTTCGTCCGGGAGCTGGTCCGGAAGGGCGAACTGGGCGACATCCAGCACCTGGCGGCCTCGCACCCGCAGGACATGGACGGCTGGCCGGCCTACTGGAAGCGGATGATCCCGATGCACTACGCGACCCACGCGGTCAGTCCGTGCCTGGGGCTGGTCGACGGCCTCGCCGAGTCCGTGAGCTGCTTCGGCTCCGGCGCGGTGCGCGACGAGATCGCCGAGGCGTCCGGCAACCGCTTCGCCGTCGAGACCTGCCACATCAAGGTCATGGACAGCGATCTCGTGGCCCACGTCTGGCGCTTCCTCCACGACGTGGCGCGGCAGTACCGCGAGAGCTTCGACGTCTACGGGACGAAGAAGAGCTTCGAGTGGACCCTGATCGAGAACGAGCCCCACGTCCTGCACACGGCGAAGAGGCCCGAACCCGAGATACCGGAGAAGATCGAGGTCCCGGACTTCGCGCATCTCCTGCCGGAACCGATCCGACGCTTCACGCAGCCTCGGGAGATCCACGACGCGGAGCACCTCTCCTTCATCCAGGGAGGCGGCCACGGCGGCTCGCACCCGCATCTCGTCCACGAGTTCCTCAGCGCGCTCGCCGACGACCGCGATCCCTGGCCGAACGCGGTCACCAGCGCCAACTGGACCTGCGTCGGCATCTGCGCCCACCAGTCGGCCCTCCAGGGCGGCGAGATCGTGCGGCTGCCGGGCTTCACGTCGGGAACGTAGAGACGTCGGAACCCTCACCCCCCGAACGGCTTCAGGAGGGCCTATGAACAAGACGAAACTGTTGATCGCGAGCTTCCTCACCATCCTGGTCGCCGGGCTTGGCACGGCGGTTCGGGGCGGCCTCCTCCTGGAGTGGGGCACGGCGTTCGGCTTCACGCAGACCGAACTCGGACAGATCACGGGCGGCGGCTTCGTCGGCTTCGGACTCGTCATCCTCGTGGCCAGCGCCTTCCTGGACCGCTACGGCTACAAGCCGTTCCTGCTGGGCGCGGGCGTCCTCCACGCGCTGTCCGTCGTCGTGGCGGTCGCGGCGACGGTCGTCTACAACGGATCGATCGATACGAACCCGGACTTCGCCCGCGCCGGGGCCTATGCCTGCCTGTTCTGGGGCGTCTTCATCTTCGCGGTCGCCAACGGCATCTGCGAAGCGGTCATCAACCCGCTGGTCGCCACGCTCTACCGCAAGGAGAAGACCCACTACCTGAACATCCTGCACGCCGGCTGGCCCGCCGGCCTGATCTGCGGCTCTCTCCTGGGCATCGGCCTGATCGGCCGCGTCCGCTGGGAGATCGTCCTCGCCCTCTATCTCGTGCCGACCCTCGTCTACGTCCTGATGATGGTCCGGGAGACGTTCCCCAGGTCCGAGGCGGCGGCGGCCGGCGTCAGGTTTCTTGACATGGCCAGGGAGTTCGCGGCGCCGATGCTGCTCTTCCTGCTCGCGCTCCACGTCTGCATCGGCTACGTCGAGCTGGGAACGGACAGCTGGATCGTCAACATCATGGACACCGTGCTCGGCGGCAAGGGGCTGTTCATCCTGCTCTACACCTCCGTCCTGATGTTCGTCCTGCGCTTCTTCGCCGGGCCGATCGTCCACCGGATCAACCCGCTCGGACTGCTGTTCGCGAGCGCCTGCGTCGCCGCCGTCGGCCTCTACTCGCTGGGCTCTCTGGCCGGCGCGGTCGCGGTCATGGTCGCCGCCACGATCTACGGCGCCGGCAAGGCGTTCTTCTGGCCGACGATGCTGGCGGTCGTCTCGGAGCGCTTCCCGCGCGGCGGCGCGCTCACGCTGGGCGCGGTCGGCGGCGTCGGCATGCTGTCGGCGGGCCTGCTGGGCGGTCCCGGCATCGGCTACCTCCAGGACCGGCACGCCGCGCGGGACCTGCGGGCCAACGCCCCGGCGGTCTACGAGGAGTACAAGGCCGAGGGCGCGAACCGCTTCCTGTTCCTCGCCCCGGTCCAGGGCCTCGACGGCGCGAAGGCCGGGCCGGTCATGGAGAAGGCGAAGGACCCCGGCGTCGCGCTGCCGCCGGACGAACAGGCGGTGCGCGACGCGTCCTTCCACGGCGGCCAGACCGCCCTGCGGATCACCGCGGCCGTGCCGGCGTTCATGGCGCTCGGGTTCCTCTACCTGATCCTCCACTTCCGTCGGGCGGGCGGCTACAGGCAGGTCGAACTGACGCCGCGGGACGGGACCTGACCGGAAGACGGCGGCCGGCCGGCTCGGGCCGCGCTGTCGCGCCAGCCCGCGCGAATCGACTATCCTTCCCGCGCCCCGCGACGGAGAAGCCCCAGATGACTCGGAACGGAACCGTTGTACGCCTCTCCGGCGTCCGCAAGACGTTCGGCGGCCACACGGCGGTCGACGACCTGGATCTCGCCATCGAGACCGGCACGATCTACGGCCTGCTTGGGCCGAACGGCTCGGGCAAGACGACGACGATCCGCATGATGATGGGCATCCTGCTGCCCGACCGCGGCTCGGTGGAGCTGTTCGGAGGCGCTCCCGACTTCATCCGGCGCAGCCGGGTCGGATACCTGCCCGAGGAGCGCGGCGTCTACGACAAGATGAAGGTGCTTGACCAGCTCGTCTTCTTCGGTGAGATCCGGGGCCTCTCCCGGTCCCTGGCCCGCGGCCGGGCCGAGGAGTGGCTGGAACGTCTGGGGCTCGGCGAGTGGGCGTCCAGGAAGGTGCAGACCCTGTCGAAGGGGATGCAGCAGAAGGTGCAGTTCATTTCCACGGTGCTCCACGACCCGGAGCTTCTGATCCTGGACGAACCCTTCAGCGGCCTCGACCCGATCAACCAGGACGTGCTGGAGGAGATCGTCCTCGAGGAGAAGGAGCGCGGCAAGACGATCCTCTTCTCCACCCATCTGATGGAGCAGGCGGAGCGGCTCTGCGAGCGCGTCTGCCTCATCTCGCGGTCGCGCAAGGTGCTCGACGACGACCTGAAGGAGCTGAAGCGGCGCGAGCGTTCGGGCGTCGTGGCGGTGGAGTTCGACGGCGAGCCGCCCCC
Organism: Candidatus Multivorans sp.; assembly: GCA_965203495.1. Taxonomy (GTDB): domain Bacteria; phylum Acidobacteriota; class Thermoanaerobaculia; order Multivoradales; family Multivoraceae; genus Multivorans. The sequence goes on along the minus strand of CBDBDB010000015.1, from coordinate 223,370 downwards.
GGTCGTCTCGTGGCCCGGCGTCTCGGAGGTCGAGGAAGTCGGCGACGCGCTGCACCTGACCCTGCGGAACGGCACGCCCGCCGCCGACCTCCTGACCAGGGTCGCGGCGGAAGGCGCAAACCTGCGCAGGTTCGAGCTGCTGGAACCGCGGCTGCACGAGATCTTCGTGCGCCATGCCGGAGACCCCGGCGGCGACGAGGCGCCGTCGCGGGCGGGAGGCGCGTCATGAAGCAGGTCTGGTCGGTCATCCGCCGCGAGTACGTCGAGCGGGTCCGGACGAAGGCGTTCATCCTGTCGACGCTGGGCATGCCGCTGCTGATGATCGGCATCATGGCGGCGGTCGGATTCGTCGGGTTCCTCTCCGAACAGTCGGAGCGCCAGGTCGCGCTGGTCGACCTGAGCGGACAGCTCGGCGAGCGGGTCCGCCAGGCCCTGGACGCCGCCGGCTACGAGGTCGAACTCGCCTCCGCCTCGGTCGACATGGAGGATCTCGACCGGCAGGTGCTGGACGAGGAGATCGATGCCTACCTCGTTCTCGACGACACGACGGCCAGCGAGGCCGTCTTTCGCTACCGATCGAAGGAACCGCCGGGCAGCGTGCGGTCGCAGCTGATGCGATCGGCCGTCGTCGAAGAGGTCGTCGACCTGCGTCTCGGCCAACTGGAGGACGGCGATTCCGTCCGCCGGCTGTTTCAGGGCGGCGCGCTGGAGTACGAACCGGTCGGCCTGGACGAAGAGGAAGCGGAGGCGGCCGAAGCCGAACGGCTCACCGGGATGATCACCGGCATCGCCGGCGGCCTCATCCTCTACATCATGATGCTGGCCTACGGCGCGCAGACGCTGCAGTCCGTCCTCGAGGAGAAGCAGAGCCGGGTCGTCGAGCTGGTCGTGTCGTCGCTGCGACCGTGGCAGCTCATGCTGGGAAAGATCGTCGGCGTCGGCGCCGTCGGGCTCACCCAGGTGGCGATCTGGATCGTCTGCGTGGCGCTGCTGGCCAGCCTGGCCCTGCCCGGCCTGATCGCCGCGGCGCCGGATCTCGAGGAACTCGAAGGTCTGGCCCGGTTCGGGCAGTACCTGCCGGGCCCCGGCGACGTGGCGCTGCTGATCGTCTTCTTCCTGCTCGGCTACTTCCTCTACTCCAGCCTGTTCGCCGCGATCGGCGCCATGTGCAAGAACCTGCAGGAGGCCGGGCAAGCCCAAGCGCCCCTCATCATGCTGATCATCGTGCCGTTCATGCTGCAGATGATGACGATCGACGGCGCCAGCATGCCGTGGATGAACTGGGTGTCTCTCTTCCCCTTCTTCAGCCCGGTCATGATGTACCCGCGCGCCGTGATGGGCGAGGCGCCGGCGTGGATGGTCGCCCTCTCCATCCTGCTGATGGCGGCGACCGTCTGGGGCGCCGCCTGGGTCGCGGGCAGGATCTACAAGGTCGGCATCCTCAGCCAGGGCGCCCGGCCCAGCCCGCGGGAGTTGATCCGGTGGGTCCGGGAGGGATGACGGCCGCTGCGCGCCGACGCCGCCCGGCAGGATCGGCGGCATCGGGCAATTGATCGCCGCCGACACCGCCCGCAGGAGTTCGGCCTCCTCCACCGTCACCTCCCGGTCGGCCGCGATGCAGGCGACCGCCGCTTCCAGAGCGAGCTTCTTCACCCGCGGCGCCGCCCGGTCGAGTTCCGCAAGCGCGGCGTCCAGCGCGGCGAAGCCATCGTCCCGGCGAGGAAGCGACCGGCGCACGGGAAGCGACAGGACCCGCCAGCCCGCGTCGAACGCCCGTTCCGCCGCCTCGGGATCCCGACCGCCGACGCCGGCAAGCGTCGACAGGAGGACGGTCAACGGGAACCGCACCGCGCCGGCGGAACGATGCCGCACCCGCGTCGGCCCCGATCGCTCGAAGGACGCCGGCAGGTCTCGCAACAGGATGCGCTGGAGCGACCACTCGAACAGGTCGATCGCCTCGTCCGCCTCGACGAGCGCCACGACGTTCTCCTGGAACCGCTCGACCTGCCGCGGCGCGAGACCGCGGAGAGCGGGCAGGGCGATCTCGAGCGCGGGCAGACGCATTCCCGGCTCGAGGCGCTCGACGACCGGGGCCAGCCGCAGGGTCTCTTCGTGGACGCCGTCGTCCGCCGCCGCCTCCAGGCGGGCAAGCTGCAGCCGGCGCGGTTCCGGATCGCGGTTCAGCAGCAGCGCGTAGACCAGGGCGCGGGCGCCGTAGCACTCGTGGGCCGCCGCGGCGACCGGCGCCGGCATGCGGTCGATCAGCCGCGCCGCGTACTCGACGTGCGCCGGCGTCGGCTGACCGACCCGATCGATGGCGGTCGAGAGATCGGGAACGGCGGCCCCTCCGGCCGCGGCTGCCGCAAGACCCGCAGCGGGCGGATGACCCGTCTCGCCGGAGGCGCCGCCGGCCGCGGCCAGATCGGGAAACTCGCCGTCCCAGGACGGATCGATCCGCCGGATCCGCTCCGCCAACGGCGGATGCGTCGAGAACATCGCGCCGAAGCCGGAGGTCGCCCGGCCGAAGAACATGTGACTGGCCTGCGGCGCGTTCGGGTTCTCCACCCGCGAGCCGGCCACGAAGCCGCCGATCTTCCTGAGCGCGCCGGCGATGCCGCCCGGATGCCGCGTGAACTGCACGGCGGAGGCGTCGGCCAGGAACTCGCGCTGCCGGCTGACGGCGGCCTTGATCAGGTTGCCGAAGAACGTGCCCGCGAAACCGACGATCGCCAGCCCGGCGCCGAGCGCGAGGATCGGCAAGGCGCCCTTGTTGTCCCTGGAGCGTCCGCCCCCGGTGTAGAACGACATCCTCAGCATGAAGTAGCCGATCATCCCGATGAGGAAGATGCCGTGGAGCAGGCCGATCAGCCGGATGTTCAGCCGCATGTCCCCGTTCAGGATGTGGCTGAACTCGTGGGCGACGACGCCCTGGAGTTCGTCGCGGTCGAGGATCGTCGCCGCTCCCCGCGTGACGCCGATGACGGCGTCCCCCGGCGCGAAGCCGGCGGCGAACGCGTTGATGCCGGCTTCGCCGTCCATCAGGTAGACCGGCGGCGTCGAGGCGCCCGAGGCGATCGCCATCTCTTCGACGACGTTGAGCAACCGGCGCTCGACCGGGTCCGAGGCGCCGCCATCCACCAACCGGCCGCCAAGCTCCTCGGCGATCACCCGGCCGCCGCCGCGCAACTGCGCGATCCTGTAGAAGCTGCCGCCGCCAACCACGACCAGGGTGGAAACCAGGGCCAGGAGCAGCAGGCGCGGGTCCGCGGCGGTCGTCCAGTCGATCTCGTTCGTCTCCGGATCGCGGCGGAGGAAACCGAGGGTCGCGGCCAGCAGGAGCTCGACCGAAACCACGATCGCCGCCACGGCGAGGCAGAACAGCGCGACTAGGCGGGCGGCGCCCCGCCGGGCCCGGTCCTGCCGCTGAAAGAAGTCGGTGGCCATCGCGAAGTCGCCCGAACCGGCGGAATCGGGCTAGCCGAACGAGACCCGCGGCGCCTCGGCGATCGCCTCGCTGTCGAACTCGAGCAGCGTCGCGTCCTGGCCGTGACCGAACATCCCGGCGACCATGACGGTCGGGAACCTCTGTCTGAACGTGTTGTAGACGGTGGCCGCGTCGTTGAACGCCTGGCGCGCGAAGGCGACCTTGTTCTCGGTCGAGCGGAGTTCCTCGCTGACCTGCATCATGTTCTCGTTGGCCTTCAGGTCCGGGTAGCTCTCGGCCAGGGCGAAGAGGCGGCCGAGCGTGCCCGTGAGGACGCCTTCCGCCGAGGCCAGGCCCTGAATCGCGGCGGCGTCGCCGGGGTTCGCGGCCGCCTGCTCCAGTCCGCCCGCCGCCATGTTCCGGGCCTGGATCACCGCCTCGAGGGTCTCCCGCTCGTGACTCATGTAGCCCTTCGCCACCTCGACCATGTTCGGGATCAGGTCGTAGCGCCGCTTGAGCTGCACTTCGATCTGGGCGAACGCGTTCCGGTAGCGGTTCTTCAGCGTGACGAGCTTGTTGAAGGTCCCGATCAGCGACACGCCGAAAACGACGGCGAGGAGGACCAGACCGGCCAGAATCACGAAGGTCACGATGCTCATGAAGGCGCCTCCCTCGGCCGGGTCGTCCGGCGACTGAACGCCGGATGCTGTCACAGCCGGACGCTCCGCTTCTTGCGGCAGCTCGCGAGTCTGGGCGACAATCCCCAGTGATTTGCCTCGAAACGATCCCCCGGGAGTCGATGTGCGCGCGCGAGGGCGAGACCGTCAGGGAAACGGAGGGGTGCGCGCCGCCGCGTGGGCGCTCGTCGCCGCCCAGGGTCTGGTTGCCGGCGCCGCCGGGGCCGACGATCTCTTCCTGCCGGTCGGCGGCGACGCTCGGGAGGAGCGGCGGCGGCCCGCGCGGACGGCCGCGGCCGCCGCGACGGCGCAGTCCGAGCTTCCGGCCCCGACGCTCCGGCGGCGCGCGGCCCGGGTCAACCGCGAGCTGCTCGCGACGGCGCGCGTCGCGACGGAATCGCCGGAGCCGGGCCCCGCCGGCCTCGTCGAGCTGAACCTCTTCGACGACGCCTCCTTCCGTCTCGTCGACCTGCGCTCGGCGCCCACTTCCTCCGGCTATTCGCTGTCCGGGCGCCTCGAGGGCGAGCCGTTCGGCACGGCGACCCTGGTCGTCAACGGCGCCGTCCTCGTCGGCACGGTCCGGACAGCCGGGGCGACGTACACCATCCGGTCAGCCGGCGATCTCGTGGAGATCCGGCAGAGCGACGAAGCCGCGCTTCCGGGATGCGCGGTCGACGAGATGCCGGCCAGGGACGGCGTCGCCGCCCTCCCGGCGCCCGAGCCCGCGGCCGTTCGCGACCTCGTCCAGGCCAGCACGGCGGCATCGGAAATCGACGTCCTCATGTTGTACACCACGGCGGCGAAGGACCGGGCCGGAGGAGAAGCCGAGATCGAGGCGCGAATCGATCTCTGGTTCACGAACGCCAACCGCTACTTCAGCGCGAGCGGCGTGAACCTGCGCATCCGCCTCGCCCATGTCGAGGAGCTGGACTACGTCGAGACCCCTTCGTCCTACGAATTCAGTCCCCTGGCCAGCGCTTCGGACGGCCTGTTGGACGAGGTGCATGCGATGCGTGACGCCGCGGACGCGGATCTCGTCCACCTGATGGAGGCGTGGGGCATCTGGGGAAAGCTGCGCTACTGCGGGATCGCCAGAGTGATGAGACAAGTGGACAGTTCCTTCGCGCCCTTCGCGTTCGGCGCCACCGTGCTCGGGTGCGGCGCCTGGTCGTTCGCCCACGAACTCGGCCACAACATGGGGCTCTGGCACGACCGTCACGAGCATTTCGCCGCCAACCTGGACGGCTTCTCGAACAAGCCTCACGCCACCGCCTACGGCTACGTGAATCAGGCGGGCTTCGTACCGGGCGCGACGGCGCTCAAGCGTTGGCGGACGATCATGGCCTACACCACGCAGTGCCGGGACTGGGGGCTGACCTGCGGCTGGAGACTGGGTTCCTTCTCCAACCCCTCCCTGAGCTACGGCGGCGATCCCCTGGGCGTCAGCCGGACGGAGGCCGCCGACCTCGTGACCGGCCCGGCCGACGCGGCCTTCGCCCTGAACCGATCCCGCGCCACGGTGGCCGCGTTCCGGGCGCCGTCCGCGAAGCCGCGCGTCGTTTCGCTGAGGCGCCGGGAGCCGGCAAAGGAGAGAACGAACGGCGGCACGCTGCTCTGGCGGCTGGCCTTCAGCCGCGACGTCCGGAACGTGAGCAGCGACGACTTCCGACTCCTGGCCGCCGGCCTCGGCGCCACGACCCTGAGCGTCACCCCGAAGACCGGCAGCCGGCGGATCTACGACATCCGCGTCACGTCGGGACTCGGCAGCTTCAACGGCGAGGCGACGCTCGACTTCGCCCCCGGGCAGGACATCGAGGATCTCGCCGACAACGCGCTGGGCCCGACCTGGCCCGGATACGCGGAGCGCAGCTACACGCTGGACCACACCGCGGCCGCGCCCACGATCACGCCGTCGCGCGCGACCGGCTCGCCGTTCACGGCGACCATCCGGTTCGGGGAGGACGTGTCGGGCTTCGACGACGCCGGCGACGTGACGGCGACCAAGGCCAGCCTTGGCCCCGTGTCCCGCTCCAACGGGAGCGTCTACACCGTGCAGGTCACGCCGACCGCGGCGGGAGCGGCCACGATCACGCTGAGCGTGCCGGCGAACGCGGCGGAGGACGCCGCTGGCAACCCCAGCGTCGCGGCTTCCCAGACGGTGGCCTACAACCCCTCGACCAGCCCGTCGCTGACGGTCGGCGGCTACTCCGACGGCACGACGGAGGAAAACGCCGAGTGGACTTCCGCCACGCCTGCGACGGCGGGAACGCCGGTCGGCGCCGTGGCGTGGACCAAGGAGGGAGCGGACGGCGGCCACTTCACGATCGACTCGGCGACCGGAGCGCTCACCCTGCCGGGGCGCGACTTCGAACAACCGGCGGACGCGGACGGCGACAACGTCTACGAGGTCACGGCGAGGGCCACGGACACGGAGGGGAACTCGGCGACCGCCGCGGTAGAGGTGACCGTGACCGATGCGGTCGAGCGCAGAACGCTGGCGATCAACAGCGCACGCGACCGGAGGGTCCCCGAGACGCTTACCTACGGGGTGCATCACTCCTTGCTGTCGACCCCGCGGCCCTGGGGCGACGGTCCGGTGGGCGCCGTGACCTGGTCCGTGACGGGCGACGACGCGGCGCTCTTCGCGCTCGGCGCCGGGACCGGCTACCTGTCCCTGCCGGCCAAGGACTTCGAGAGTCCGGAGGACGCGAACAAGGACAACGACTACCACGTGACGCTCCGCGGAACCGATGCCGACGGCAACAGCGCCGTCTCGAACATCACGGTGAGGGTGGTCGACGCTCCTCCCAGGTGGTTGACCGTCTCGGGCCTCGCGGACGGCGCCGTACCGGAGAACAGCGAGTGGACGTCGTCGACGCCGACGGTTCAAGGACGGCCGATCGGCACGCCGACGTGGACGCGGGAGGGCGACGACGCGGCGCACTTCTCCATCGACTCGGGCACGGGCGTTCTGAAGATGGCGGCCCGGGACTACGAGGCGCCCGCGGACGCCGACGGCGACGGCGTCTACGAGGTGACGGCGCGCGCCACCGACGGCGAGGGGAACTCGGCCGCGGCGCCGATCAGCGTGACCGTCACCGACGTGAACGAGGCAGGCGGCGACGGTGGCGGCGGTTCGGGCGGCGGCGGTGGCGGCGGTGCGGGCGGCGATGGCGACGGCGATGGCGACGGCGATGGCGATGGCGATGGCGGTGGCGATGGCGGTGGCGATGGCGGTGGCGGCGGTTCGGGCGGCGGCGATGGCGGCGGCGATGGCGGCGGCGCGGCGCCGCGCGCGGCGATCAAGGTGGATGCCGAGTGCGCCGACGGACTGTGCCGGGCCCGCACGGCCGTTCCGGTGCTCTTCGAGGACGCGAGCGCCGGTTCCGTCCGGTTCCGGCGCTGGGAATTCGGCGACGGCGCACAACACACGAGGCGCACGGCGACCCATGCCTGGTCCTCGCCGGGCTTCTACACGGTAACCCTGTGGACGAGCAACGGCAGCGACGAGTCGGAGGAGTCCCTGGTCTTCCTGGTCGAGGCGTCGGAGCCCCGGGGAACCTGCGTCGCGGACCCGGAGACGCTGTGCCTGTGGGATTCCCGTTTCGCGGTGTCGGTCGCCTGGCACGCCGGCGACGGCCAGGGAGGCGCGGGCCGAGTGGTGCACGAGGGAACGAACGACTCGGGGCTGTTCCACTTCTTCGAGCCGGGGAACTGGGAGATCCTGATCAAGGCGCTGGACGGCTGCGGGCTGAACGGCCACGTCTGGATGTTCGGCGCGGCGACGACGGACCTGGGCTACGCGATCCGGGTGACGGACACGGCAACCGGGAAGGTGAAGACGTACCGGAAGGCGCCGGGCCTGCCGTCGCCCGCGATCACCGACGTGGAAGCGTTCCAGGCGTGCGGCCTCTAGCAGGCCGTGGTGGAAGTGCGCGTGGCGCCGGACTCCGGAGCCGCCGCCGTCAGGAACCCACTGACTCTCGCGCGGCCTGACGGTTTCCGTCGAGAGGATGCCGATGCCCCGTGACGCGAAACCGGAACTTCCCGTTGACGCTGTTCTTCGGAAACGGGCTCAGCTTCAACCGATAGTCGCGGGGCTTCATCTCGAGCTCCAGGTGGTGCGCAAGCAACATCACGTTCATCACCAGCTGCAGGCGGTTCCAGTTCGCGCCTCCGCAGACATGCGTTCCCACGCCGAACGGCGCATAGACGCCGGCCCGCCGATGTTCGTTGCGCGGCTCGACATACCGGTCGATGTCGAATGTCTCGGCGTCGGGATAGTGCTTGTCCATGTGGTGCGGCGCCGAGAAGGAGACCATCACCGTGCTGTAGGCCGGCACCTCGATGCCGTCGATCTCGAACGCGTTCATGGCGGTCCGCAAGTGGACGGGAACGACCTCGTGAAGCCGCAGCACCTCCATGACGAAACGACGCGACACGTCGGTCGCCTCGGGGGTCAGATCCGCCGCCGTCGGATCTCCTCCCGCGAACAGCGCGTCCGCCTCGGCGACGATCCGCTCGCGGCAGGACGGGTTCTTCAGCAACTCGTAGATGCAGAACGCGACCGCGCTGCCCGTGTAGTGGCCAGCGATGATCGGGGCGATGAAGGCGAAGCCCAGATCCGTCTCGGGCAGAAACTGCGGGTCCGCCTGGTGCAGTTCCATCAGGTCGTCCACGAGGTCCCGGCGCTTGCCGGCCCGTTGCGCCTCCGTATGGGTGGCGTGGATCATCGCGACGAGTTCCGCGACCCGCTGCTTGCAGCGCTTCATCCTGGGCGTGCGCAGAGTGAACCCGGGCAGGATTCTCTGCATATGGACCAGCAGAGCCCGGTACTCGAAGTGCATCACCTGGTCCAGAAGATCCACCGGAAGGTCCATGCTGACGCTGAGCCGGGCGATCTGCGCACCGACGAGCCGCTGACACGTCATCTCGCCGGGCAGCGTCCGGCCCGTTCCCCACTCGCGGAACGAGGCCCGGCAAAGCGCCAGCAACTCGTCCAGCCGATCCTCGACAACCTTGCGGGAGTTGCCGGCGCGCACCGCCTTGCGCATGCGAAGGTGATCCGCCCCGTCCATGCTCGCGATGGAACGCGCCGCGCCCCACTCCTGATGAAAGTCCTCCAGGACGTCGCGCGTCCGCAGGTGCAGGCGGCTCTTCCTAGCCATCCACCTGTTGACGTCCACCCCGGCCAGCACGACAAAGCGCCGACCCGGAAGCCTGACCTGAAACACGGGTCCCAGTTTCTCGCTCGTCTCGGCCAGGAACTTCGGCATGTTCCGCTCACGGGCCGTCTTCGACGCCAGAATCTCGCGAAGCCCGATCGTCGGCATCGGCCGTCGGCGCGACGCCCGCATGCCGGCGGGCGGGCGGTAGGAACTGCGCACCGCCGGGCCGATGGCCCTGCCGATCAGGTCCATCTTGCTGTAGATCTCGATGAGATCCTCGGCCGCTTCGTACTCCTCCGGATCCATCATGGCCCGGAAGCCGTCGCAATAGTGGACGAGACCGATGATCGGAATGTCTCTCGGATCCGGGAACTCCTTGTCCAGCAGGATGCGGAAGATCCGCCCCTTGACCTCCTCCCCGGCATGACCGTCGACCAGGGGATAGCGGCCGGTGCGGGTCACCTTCCTGGACAAGGTCCAGAAGCCGCCGGCGTCGGAGTCGAAGACGCCCTTCCGGACCAGGCGCTCGACCGCCGCGTCGCTGATCTCGTCCGCGCGCCGGGCAATGCGCTCGACCCAGTACCGGGGCGGGTGAACCGCCTTCTCGCTGGCGAGGTCGGCGAGCGTGGGATCGAGCAGGCTGTCGCCCACGGGGGTCGCGTCAACCACCGTGAGCGTCTCGAGGTCGGAGTCGAGGCGGTCCTCCATGGCCAGGTCCATCAGCACGGCCCCGGCCAGCGCGCAGGACATCCTCCACTCCGGAACGGGCACGAAGTAGCCCGTCTCCTGGCTGTGAAGCAGCAGGAGCAGCTCTTCGGCGAACCTCATGTTCCGCTGCTGTTCCATCGGCCTCGGCACGCCGCTCCTCAGCCGACCCGCGATACGGGCGCGATTCCCGCCGGCTGGAGTTTGGGACACATGGGCATGGTCGCACAACGTGACGAACAGCGCAACGACGAGGCGCCGTCAAGCGGCTGATTCAACGTGCCACCTTGAATCAGCCGACAGACAGGCTAGGCTCGGCTGCCGATCATGATCGACCGCGACCTTGCGCCCCGGCTGCTCCAGGCAGCCCGACGATTTCCCGCCGTCACGCTGACCGGTCCGCGCCAGAGCGGAAAGTCCACGCTCTGCGGCGCCGTGTTTCCCAACCTGGCGTACGCGAACCTGGAAGCGCCGGACGTACGCGCCTTCGCCGTCGCCGATCCGCGCGCCTTTCTCGCCCAGTATCCCGATGGCGCCGTAGTGGACGAAGTTCAGCGAGCGCCGGATCTTCCCTCGTACCTTCAGGAGTTGATCGACTCGGATCCGCGGCCCGGGCGCTTCATCCTCACGGGCTCCAGGAATCTGGCTCTGCTCAGGACCGTCAGTCAGTCCCTGGCGGGACGCACCGCCGTGCTCCACCTCCTGCCCCTGGCCAACAACGAGGTGCGGCGATTCGAATCGCATCCGGCGACGCTGGAGGACGCTCTCTTCACCGGCGGCTACCCCGCCATCCTGGACCGCCGGATCCATCCCAGCGACTGGCTCGCCGGCTACGTCGCCACCTACCTGGAACGCGACGCGCGCGCGGTCGGGAACATCACCGATCTTGAGGTGTTTCAGCGTTTCGTCGAGCTGTGCGCGGGCCGCACGGCGCAGTTGCTCAACTACTCCTCGCTGGCGGCGGACTGCGGCGTTTCGCAACCGACCGCGAAGGCCTGGCTCAACGTGCTGGAGGCCAGTTTTCTCGTCTTCCGGCTCCGGCCTTTCCACGCCAACCTCCGCAAACGCCTGGTGAAGACGCCCAAGCTGCACTTCCACGACCCGGGATTGGCGTGCTGGCTGCTGGGGATTCGCTCCGCGGAGCGGGATTGTCCCGTTTTCTGTTGAACTTCGGATGGCGGCTCGTGTGTGTTGATGAATGTTAAGCGGCCTTGGTTTGGTGGTCAACGTGCCCTGCTCGTCGTTCGAGGGCGCGGATGAGTTTGGGCATGTCTCGGTAGCCTCTGACGCGGTGGAAGCGTGATTGAGCATCGATGAGAGCGGCAGCGACCCAGCGCTGGATCATGGAGCCGCCCCGCCAGCGCTTGACGTTGCGGGTGTAGCGCCCGACGGAGCTGTTGAGGCTCTCGATCGGATTGGTGCTGCGCATGGTCTTCTGGAGAGCTCCGGCGAGGCCGAGTTCGAGCACGGTGACGGTCTCCTCCATGCCTTCCCGGAGGGAGGCCGCTGCGCCGGGGTGCTCCCGCTCCAGATGACTGGCGATCTGCCGCAGACGCCTCAAGGCCGTCTTGGCGGATTTGCTGTCCCAGGCCTTGCGGAGCGCCCGGCGAATCGAGGCTCGCCTCTCTTCGGGCAGATGCTCTTCGACGTTCCGGGCCTTGTGGACCTGGCAGCGCTGCACCGTCGCGGCGTCGCCGAAGACCTCCTTGATTGCGCGGCGCAGGGCCTTGCTGCCGTCGATGACGAACAGCAACGGCTTCGCCGTCGAGAGGCCCCGCTCCACCAGGTCGGCGAGAAGAGCGCGGACCACCGCCGTGTTCTCCGTCGAACCCTCGCGAAGGCCAAGAACCCGCTTGTGACCGGACGACGAAACGCCCAAGGCGATCAGAATGCAGTGGCCACCGATGTACTTCGCGTCCACGCACACCACGCGGATGTCCTCGTCTTCCAGCGACGACGACAGGAACTTCTCCATCTGCCGCGCCGACAGCGCCTTGAAGCGCCGAGACACCGAACTCCGCGATGCCGAACGACGGTCCGAACCCGCGGCCGCCGTGTCCAGCGACCGCAGGTAGTTCCGCGTCGACACGCCCGACGCAATCGCTTCCATCGTGTGACGGTCCATCGCGTCGCGAGACGCCGCCCACTCGAACGACTCGAGACGCACCTCGCCCTCCGGACCCCGTACCCGCAGACGCTGAATCTCGATCCGGGCCCCGCCCAGCGTCACTTGGCTCGGAGCACTGCCCGCACGCCACACCGAACGAGCATCCTGGTGACGACCCTTCGCGCCGCACCGCGACTCCCGCTCCTCCTCCATCAACCGGGCCAACGTAGACCGGCCTGTCTCGACGCACAGCTCCTGAAAGCTCGACAGACCGTTGACCAACGAGGGCAATGACTCCAACAGACCAAGCCCCGATCCCGACGACGGACTGCTCGGAGTGCTCCTTCTCTCTTGCCGATTCCCTTCCCGACTGCGATGATTCGCCATGGGTGGCGTCTCCTTTCTTTCGCTGAGACCGGCCCGCTCATCGGGCCGGAGAGCCGCCACCCTACTCCCAAAGTTCAACAACCGACGGGACATCCCCCCTGAGGATCGAACCACGTCAACGTCGCCGAACCCGCCCCAGCCTGCGCGAACAGTCCCTTCGGCGCAGCCGGCGCCGTCGTCGCCGCCATTGCCGTCGCCGTCGCCGTCGCGCTCCAGCCGCTGTCGCCGTTCGCGTTGCGAGCCTTCAAGCGGAACGTGTACGCCTCAGCAGCCAGACCACGCACCGTCGCGCTCGTCGCGTTCCCGCCCGCGTTGACCACCTGGTAGCGCCAAGCCTCCGACACCCGCTTGTAGTTGATCACCCACGCCGTGATCCCCTCGCCCGTCTGAGCGTTCCACGTCAAGGTCGCCGAACCCGCGCCCGCCGCGGCGCTCAGACCCGTCGGCGCGGACGGCGGATCGAAGGTTCCCGTCGACTCGTCCGAAGACGGACCGGCACGCGAACCGTTCAACGCCCGAACACGAACCTGGCGAGCCGCGCGACCGCCCGCGCCCAGCACCACGATCTCACGGCCCGAAGGCGTCCGTACGCTCCCGCTGTCGGCGAAGCCGTCCGTCCCGATGGACTCGAAGTCCGTCCACGACACATCCCGCCACTGCCGACTCGACGTCTTCACCTGATACTGCAAACCCGTGATCGCGCCGCAGTTCGCCGGGATCCGAACACCGAACGACAGCGTGTAGAACGCCAGACCCGGGAACGAATCGTCCGCCGTCGTCCGAACGTTCGTCACCCCGATCTTGCACGGCGCGACGGGGGCCGGATCGTTCAACGTCCCGTCCGCCGTCTTGTCGGTTCCGAGCTCGTAGGCCGCCGTGTCGTTCAGCGTGATCCGGTACGTCTCCGCGCCTTCCGCGTCCGAATCGCTGCTCGTCGGAATCGACACCGTCCCCGTCCGGCTCGCGGGCTGGCCGAAGGTCGCGGTCAAGGTCTGCGTCAAGGCGCCGGTGATGTCGTCCGCGTCGAAGTCGCTGCCGCCCCGGGCCGCCAGCGTCAGGCTCACCTGCAGCGTCCCCGTCAGCGCCTTGTCCGACGTCACCGTCAGGCTGATCGCCGTACCCTCCGTCACCGCCGACGGATCCTTCTTCAGCTGCAACACCGGCGTGGTCTCGGTGATCGTCACCGTCACCGAATCGATCGTCACCCCGTTGTAGCCGCCGCCGGTCGCGCTGTGGGTCAGCGTCACCGCCGCGTCCGTCTCCGCGTCCTCGTCCGCAGCCGCTCTCACCGTCACCGTCTGCGCCGTGCCGTAGTTCTGGTCCGTGAACGTCAGACTCTTCGGATTCACCGACACGTCGTCGCCCGAAGCGTCGACCACCGTCACCGTCACGTTCCCGGACGGCTCGGTGTCCAACTTCACCGAATACGTCTTGCTCGAACCCTCGTCGATGGTCAGCGACGTCGGCGTCACCGTCACGCCCAAGGCCGGCGTCACCGTGATCACGACATCCTCCGTGTCGGAGTTGCCGCCGCCGTCGGAGGCCGTCACCGTCATCGTGTAGGCGCCCGTCGCCGTCGTCGCGAAGGTCAACCGCGCCTGGTTCAGCTTCGCACTGCCCGGAAGCGCCGGCGTCGTCTCGCCGGCCTTGCGCTTCCAGGCGTAGGTGATCGTGTCGCCCGTGTCGGCGTCGGTCGCCGACGCCGTGATGTCCACCGTCTGACCCACCCGCAGCGTCACGTCCTCGATCGCCGTCAGCACCGGCGAGGCGTCGTCGTCCGTGATCGTCACCGTGGTTGCGGTGTTGCCCAGCGCGAAGCCCGCCGGCAGCGTGCTGCCCTGCGCCAGCGCGATCGTCACCGTGATCGTCTCCGCAGCCTCGTCCTCGTTGTCGTCCGTGATCGGAATCACGATGTCCTTCGTCGTGTCGCTCGCGCCGAACGCCACCGACGTCGCCGCGTCGTTGTCGTAGTCCCCGTTCGACGGATTGGCGGCCCCAGTCGCCGTGCCACCGTAGCTCACGTCGAACGTCACCGACTTGCCCAGCGCCGCCGACGCCGTCACCCGCACCGTTGCGCTGCTGTCCGTCCCCTCCGTCACCGCCAGCGTCGCCGGAACCGACACCGTGGCCGCGGCGCTCACCGTGATCACGACATCCTCGGTAGCGGAGTTGCCGTTGCCGTCGGAGGCCGTCACCGTCATCGTGTAGGTGCCCGCAGCCGTCGTCGCGAAGGTCAGCTGCGCCTGGTTCAGGGCCGTGCCCTGCGGGATCGCCGGAGTCGTCTCGCCGGCCTTGCGCGACCAGGCGTAGCTGATCGTGTCGCCGTCGTCCGCGTCGGTCGCCGACGCCGTGATGTCCACCGTCTGGCCGACCCGCAGCGTCACGTCCTCGATCGCCGTCAGCACCGGCGAGGCGTCGTCGTCCGTGATCGTCACCGTCGTCGTCGCGGTGCTCGACGAGAAACCGACCGCTGCAATCGTCACCGTGAACGTCTCGTCGCCTTCGGCCAGAGCGTCGTCCGTAATCGGAATCGAGATGTTCTTCGTCCTGTCTCTCGCGCCGAACCTGACCGTAGTCACCGCGTCGTTGTCGTAGTCGCCGTTGGCCGGAAACGCGGCGCCCGTCGCGTCCGCGTCCGACGTCGACGCCGTGCTGCCGTAGCTCACGTTGAACGTCGTCTCGACCCCGAACGCCTCCTCCGTCGTGATCGTCAGCGTCGCATTGCCAGCATTCTCCGCCACCGCAAGGGTTGCCGGTACCGATACCGTGGGGACGAAATCCGCCAGTACGCCGTCCGCCGTCTTTTTCGTGCCCAGTTCATAGGCGGTCCCGGCATTCAGGGTGATGCGGTACGCCTCGTCGCCCTCCGCGGTCGTATCCTTGATCGTCGGAATCCTCAAGACCGCCCGGTCTGACGGGTTGCCGAAGGGCGCCGTGAAGGTGCGAGGTCCCAGAGTGCCCTTGATGTCGTCCGCGTCGAAACCGCTGCTCTCGTGCGCCGACAAGGTCAGGCTGACGCTGAACGGACCCTTCACCGGCTGGGATGCGTACACCCAAAGATCAATACCCCATTGCTGTCCCGTTGACCGAGTTGAGAAACGGGCCTGAATCCGTCTCTTGCTGTATCATTGGTTGTCGTCGGAAACCCCAATGACTACAAGGAGGATTCAGGCCCATGGCGTATCGTAGCACGGTGTTCGGACAGCTGCTCAGGATGGTGTCGAGACATGAGTTCGAGAGAGACGCACGGACACTTGACACGGGGAGAAAGCTCCGATCCATGAGCCGGTGGAGTCAGTTCGCGGCGATGGCGATGGTTCAGTTGTCGGGGCGGTGCAGTTTGCGGGACGTGGTGTCGAATCTGGATGCCCAGAGACGCAAGCTCTACCATCTCGGAATCGGACGAGTCGCTCGAAGCTCGCTTGCCCGCGTCAACCAGAACCGGTCTCCCAAGCTCTTCGAGTTGCAGTTCGAGCGCCTTCTGGGTCGCTGCCGCGGCATGGCGCCCGGCCACAGGTTTCGCTTCAGGAACCGGCTCGTGTCTCTGGACGCGACGCACATCGACCTGTGCCTCGGGCTGTTCTCGTGGGCCAAGTTCAGCAAGAGCAAGGGGGCGATCAAGGTCCACGTCGGTCTCGACCATGCCGGCCATCTGCCGTCGTTCGTGAGGGTGACGGACGGGAAGGGGAAGGGGAAGACGTCGGACATTGCGATCGCCCGGACTCTGCGGCTGCAGCCGGGGAGCATCGTCGCCGCAGACCGGTTGTACCAGAACTTCAGCTGGCTGAAATCCCTTGATGCACAAGGGGTTTTTCTGGTCACCCGGCTCAAGCGGAGGGTGAAGTACGCGGTCCGTGAGCGTCGTGCGTACGCTTCCGGTCGCGGCGTGACTTCGGACCAGACGATTGAACTGACGACCAGGAAGGGCCAGAAGGACTGTCCGATTCCCCTGCGGCGGGTCGGCTACCGGGACGCCGAGACCGGCAAACACTACGTGTTCCTCACCAACAACTTTCAGCTCGCGCCAAGGACCATCGCGGACATCTACAAGGCGCGTTGGGAGGTCGAGCTCTTCTTCAAGTGGATCAAGCAGAACCTGCGCATCAAGAGCTTTCTCGGCACGTCCCGCAACGCCGTGCTGACGCAGATCTGGATCGCCATGTGCGTTCACCTGATGCTTGCCTACCTGAAGTTCGCCAATCGTCTCAAGTGGAGCCTCAGCGAGATCCTGCGCCTGCTTCACCTCAATCTGTTTGAACGACGGACACTCAATGACCTGTTACAGCCCCAACGAGAACCGCCGGGACCAGAAAACGCTCAACTTCAACTCGCCATACCACGAAGTTAGTGGGACAGCAATGTCAATACCCGTACCCTCCGTACTCCTGGGCGGGTCGCCCAGTCTCAGAGTCGGGCCCTTGTCGTCATCGTTGATGACGCCTTCCACCTTGACGGCCTTGTGCGTCAGCGTGCTCAACCGGTAACCGGCGCCGGCCAACAGCTCGACCGTGTAGATCTCGGCGCCCTCGACCTTGGTATCGTCCACCACCGGAATGCTGACCGACGCGCGATACTCCTCTCCATCCGGAAGTTCGCTGAAACCGGTTGTTTGCAAGGTCTGGGTCAACTCGCCCTGAATGTCGTCAGCGTCAAACGTACTGCTGCCCTTGGCGGCGAATCTCAGCCTCACTGACAGCGTTCCACTGATCTCCCGGTCCGAAAAGACGTTCACGTGGATCGCGGCATGGAGTTCGGTGCTGCCTTCCGTGGCGGCCGCCGGCTGACTGATGTAAAGCACGGGGTCGCTCTTCGAAGTTGTCACCGGCGGCGGCGTGTCCTGCCCATGGCCGGCCCGCGGCGCGAACGCCGCGACCAGCAGAAGCAGCAGAACAGGAACGAGCGCCCGGCGTCGAAAGAAACAACGCAACGCCGCGTTGCGGCGGCGGCAAGAGCGAACCAGCCAGCGGAAAACCGCCCTCCGGATCGGAGCCGTCCGCCCACACGCCCGGACGCGGCTCAGCGGAGCGCGGCACGACGGGCGCGCGCCCGTCAGAAACCGGAAGCTTGTTCCGCAGACCTCAGAGAAGTTCGGGGGAGGGTTGGACCCGGCGCCGACCGGGCCGATCGGGAGGACAGCTTCAACGATGCCCGCACAAACTGCTTTCTCGCCCAACGCGTTCTCCTCGTCTGCTCGCAGGCGCCGACCGCCAGGCGGAACCGGCTGCAGAAGGACAAACAGGGGCGACTCATGATCGGCGCAGGGTACACGGGTTTGTCGAGACTGGCAATCGAGATTGCCTTGCCCGACGAGGGATGAGCCTCGGATCGGGTTGGGGATCAGCCTTGTCCCCCGAGAGATGAGCTCTGGAACTTCGGGATAGAATCGGGCGTCGTGATCACCCGACGGATCGCCTCGACGCTCTGGCTGTCAGCCCTGCTGGCAGGCAGCGCCGCGCAGCTTCCGGCTCAGACCGCGCATCCCGTGCTGAGCGGGTTCCAGCCCATCGACGACTACATCCTCGAGATCGATGGCGAGACCGACTCCGGCGCCCGGCTCTACCTCTCCCAGCGGTCGGCGTCGCTGTTGATCCTCAGCGACTCCTTGGGCGAACCCCTCCTGCTCTGGGCCCGCAGCATGGCGGTGGACCGGCTCCAGGCCGCCGACCTCCTGGCCTCGGGGTCCGGGTACGACGTGGTCGCCGATCCGGACAAGTCCTGGATCGGCGAGGCCACGCCGGACCAGGCCGCGATCGTTCTGCCCATCGAGGGCCGTGGCGTCAAGGTCCTGCCGCGGCCGCCGCTGATCGGCGACCGCGCGCTGAGCGAATTGCTCGAACACTCGCCCGGCTACCGCGTCGGCATGGACGCGTTCCGGCCGAACGCCGCCGCCATGGCCGCACTCCGCGACGCCGAACCGGCCCGGGTCAGGGTCTTCTTCGGCTCCTGGTGCGGCGTCTGCAAGCAGGTCCTGCCCAACCTGCTCGCGGTCCACGCCGAACTTGAGGGCACGCAGGTCGCCTTCGACTACTACGGGCTGGCTTCCCCTCCGGGCGGCTGGGAAGACCCGGCCGTCAAGAGCAACGACGTGACGGGCCTGCCGACCGCGATCGTCTACCGCGACGGCCGGGAGGTCGGACGCTTCGTCGGGGCGCATGACTTCGCCCGGCCGGCGCGAGCGCTCCAGGCCGTCCTCGACGGCGACGAGTAGACGTCCGGAGCGGCTCCCGCGCGATTGCGCCGGCGCCGACGATGCTCTTCCCGACCACCCGCCCGCCGAAGCTCCGTCAGGCTGCCCGGGGAGACGTACGCCGAGGCGCTGGAGCACGCGGCAGCGGCCAACTGAAGCCGCCGGACTTGCCCATCCGGTGACCGTCGGCTAGATTCCCTCGCCATGTTCAGGAACTTCCTGTTTGCCGTCTCGTACATTCTCGGCGCCGGCTGGTGGGCCAGCCAGGCGATGGTCGATGCAGCGGCCGGGTCCTGGTGGAACCTCCTCGCCTTCTTCGCCGTGCTGACGTTCTTCGTGGTCCGCATCGGCTGCATGGGCGGCAGCGAGGAAGACGCCCGGAAGATGGGCAACGTCTTCTCGATCATCATCGCCGCGGCCTTGCTGCTCATCGCCGTGACGGGGCTGGCGAGCGGCGACGGGAGCATCGCGAACCTGGCTTTTGCGTTGCTGTTCGCCGTCGTCGCCGGCATCGGCATCCGCGCGACGGCGACCGCCCACGCCTGACCCGGAATCCGCGTTCGCGGGTCGCCGGAACCCGCGTCAGCGCGGGTTGGCGACCGACAGTGCTACTCTCCCGCCGAAGACGCCATTCATCCGGGCTTCCCGGTCACCCGACGGAGAAGGAAACGGACATGCTCCTTGACCTCGCGAAGAACCGCCAGCGCCTGACTCTGGCGGCGGCCGTGCTGCCGCTCCTGCTTGCCGCATGCGGAGGCGGCGCCGACTACACCGACGACGACCACGCGGACCACGACCACGCGGAAGGCGACATGGACCACGCCGCGGAGGCGGCGGACGGCGCGGCGCACGACGGCGCGCCGCGCGTCTACTTCGTGGGGCTTGAGAACCACGACACGATCCCCAGCCTGATCAACCTGCAGTTCGCGGCCGAGAACTTCGTCATCGAGCCGGTGGGCGACGGCGCGGTCAACGAAGGCGCGGGCCACTACCACATAGCGATCGACGGAGAATGCCTGGAGCCGGGAATCGTCATCCCGACCGCGGACCCGTGGATCCACTTCGGAGACGGCTCGGACTCGATCGAACTCGAGCTCAGCCCCGGCGAACACCACCTCTGCCTCCAGATCGGCGATGGCGAGCACCGGACGCTCGACGAGCCGGGCCTGTCGCAGTACATCATGGTGCACGTGGAGGAAGAGGCGGCCGAGTAGACCGGCGATCCGCGGCCGAGCCTCCCTACCGGAAGAAGAACGGGCTGGTCCAGGCGGCGCCGCCGTCTTCCTGGACCACGCGAAGATAGAGGTAGCCGCCAGCCCGAAACCCTGACAGCGGCGCGGTCAGGCTGCACTCCCTCTCGCCGTCGCCGCAGGGCGCTTCGCTCGTCACGGCGCCGGCGCCGACGGCGCCCCGGCGGCTGACCACCTCGATGCGGGCGATCTCCCCGGGCGCGACCGCCCGCGCGACCAGGGTCGCCGGCGGCACGCCGGCGATCGGACCGGAGGCGCCCGCGGCAGCCGCGTCGGCGGGAATGTCGGCGCCGATCGGCCATCCCGCGTAGCTCGCGCGGACGACGATCCGAGGGCCGTTCGTGGCATAGGCGCGACGCGCCAGCAACGCGTCGTAGAGCCCCTCCCGGGTCGCTTCGTCACTGAGGATCGCCGCCAGGCCGCCGCTCGGCGACGCGAGGCGGGCCAGGCCAGGATGTCCGTCGTGGCCGTCGCTCGAGCCGACGAATCCGAGCCGGTAACCTCGATCGAGAGCGTCGCGCACGAAGTTGCCGGCCAAGGCGTCCCGGATGACCGTGCCCGGCGTATCGGCAGCCTCGCTCGACCCGTGAACGGACACGATCTCGGCAACCGGCTCGACTCCGGCCGGCGGCGGCGAGGACCAGTCCGTGGCAATCGGCGCCCCGGCCGAATGGTGGACGAAGGTCAGCGCCCGCACGTCTTCGAGGCCGGCCCAGAGTTCCCGCGGCTCGTCGTATCGCTCGTCGATCGCGCTGAGAAGACGGTCCGCCGCAGCTTCGGCGGTCGGCTCGAAGAAGACCACGTGGCGATGGCCCTCGACCCAGTTCGTCCATTCGTAGCCGGCCAGCGCAACGAAGCGTCCCGGTTCGTTGCGGGCGTCCGACGCATCCAGCGTCCGCCGCCAGATCGAGGGATCGCGGTCCATGAACCGCATGCCCCAGTGATCGTGATCGGTCACCGCCGCCGCGTCGAGGGCGGCCACCTCCCGCGCGTAACGCAGCAGATCGTCCGGCGTCGCCGACCCGTCGGAAAGGCCCGAGTGGTTCTGGAGATCGGCCCACAGGATGCGCAGGCCGGCCGGAGAAACAACGAGAGGGTTGCTCTCCGCCTCGAAATCCGAGGCAGGCGAGCCGCCAACCACGCTCCCTTCCACCCGCGCGACCCCGCCGAACGCGGCGGAGAGCCGGAGCGGGACGACGAGGCGGCCGCGGTCCTCCTCCTTCACCGGCAAGGAGACGACTCGCGGGGAGACGCCGTCGTCGGGCGATAGGTCGCCGTCGCGCTCCAGCCGGACGCCCGCCGGCAGCCGCAGCTCGAACGTGCCGCGAAACTCGGGCCAGCCGTTTCCGACCGCGTCGACCAGGGACGCGACCAGATCGATCGACTCCCCGGGCCGCGCCGTTGACGGCAGGTGCAGCAGCAGGCGCGCCGGCGGTCCCGGCAGAACGTCGACGGCAGGGGATTCGGCGATCAGCTCCCGGACGCCGTCGCCGTCGCCGTCGACGGCCACCCAGAACCGCGAGTCCCGCTCCGCGTACCGGTCCGCGAGCGCGCCGGCGGGACCGGCGCCGTAGGCGATCTCGATTCGCTCCCCTTCCCGCAAGCGGCGGCCGCCGACATGAACGGCCAGCAACCGCCCACCGGGCGTCTCGGGCGTCAGATCCACGCCTTCGGCATCAGTGGCGACCGCCGTGTAGCCGAGGGCATGCTCGCGCTCGAGTCGAGGCGCGCTCCAGCCCCAGAACGGAGATACCTGAAGATAGACCGCTCCGCCAACCGCGACACCCAGCGGTCCCGCCCGATAGACGATCCGCCAGCTTCCGGGTCGGCCGGCGACCGCCGGGCCGCCGAGTTCCTCTACGGTCGCCGTGCCGCCGCCGTCCGCTTCGCCGCGCGGTCTCAGCAGATCGGCGCGCAGTTCTTCGACGATGTCGAACCGGGGCGAACGAGAAGGCCAGCCGCCGCCCGCGGGAGCGTTCGCGGGTCCGCCCGAGCAGGCGGCCACGAAGCTCAACGCCGCCAAGGCGGAGAACCGCCCGGCAAGAAGACGCGCCTCACGCACTGGCTGGCATCCCGGTTCCTCCGCCCCCCGGATCCTCTCACGAGCCGGAAGTCGCTGTAGTGTCGCTCGCGCCCATGTCCTTCAAAGCGGCCTTCATCGGCACCCACGGCGTCGGCAAGACGACCCTCGCCTACGGTCTCGCCTCGCGGCTGAAGCGGCGGGACGTCCAGCTCGACGTCGTGGTCGAAGTGGCGCGACGCTGTCCGCTGCCGCTGAACGAGGAAACGACCCTGGAAGCCCAGTCGTGGATCCTCCATTCCCAGATCGCCGACGAACTGGCCGCGGAAGCCCGGTCGCCGGTCGTGATCTGCGACCGCAGCGTGCTCGACAACTACGTCTACCTGCTGTGCGCCCGCGGCCGCCGGCCGGCGCTGGAACCCCTGATCGAGTCCTGGTGCACGACGTACGACCTGACGGTCCACGTCCCGATACTGCGCGACAGCGAGGCGCAGCCCGACGGCGTGCGCGCCATCGACCCCGCCTTCCGGCGCCAGATCGACGACCGGCTCAGGAACGAACTGGAGGACCGCCGCATCGGCGTGCTCACACTCGATCCGGAGCATCGGGCACGCTGGCTCGACATCGTGGAGGAAGCGGTCGTGAACCGACTCCGCGCTCCCCAGCTCGATCTGCTCTGAGCCGCTTGTCGGCCGCGTATACTCCCGGGTCGAACACCGAACCCGACCCGTCGACCGACAGGCGCCGCGGGCCGGTCTCGGCGCCCCTCTGGCGCCGCTGGTCCCGGCAATCGAGAGGAACCGCATGTCCCGTCCCTTCCTGCGCACCGAACTCTGCGACATGCTCGGGATCGAGTATCCCGTGTTCTCCGCCGGCATGGGGCCGGTGGCGGGCGGCGCGGAACCCGTCGCCAGGGCCGATCTGGCGGCGGCCGTCTCCGAGGCCGGCGGCCTGGGCGTGATCGGGGGCGTTGCCTACAGCCCCGAAGACCTGCGTGCCGAGATCCGCAAGGTGCGCGCGAAGACCGACAAGCCGTTCGGGGTCGACCTGTTGCTGGCGTCGAACTTCCTGGAGAAGGCGGGCAGCGGCCCGACCTCGGCGACGACGCCGACCCGCGATCTCGTACCGCCGGAAACCCGCGACGCTCTCAGGAAGATGGCCGAAAGCCTGGGCATCGAGTGGATCGAGGCGCCGCCTCCGGCGCCGAGCTGGGTCGTCCCGGAGGGCCAGAGCTACGCCGGCGCCCAGATGGAGGTCCTGCTGGAAGAGAGGATACCGGTGTTCGCCTCCGGCCTCGGTTCGCCGGCGCCCTTCGCCGGAGCGCTCAGGGACGCCGGGATCAAGATCGTCTCCCTCGTCGGAAACGCCCGCGCCGCCCGCCGCGTCGCCGAGGGCGGCGCCGACATCGTCGTTGCCCAGGGCACGGAAGCCGGCGGCCACACCGGCAAGATCGGCACCTTGGCGCTCCTGCCCCAGGTCATGGACGCGGTAGCGCCGATCCCGGTCGTCGCCGCCGGCGGCGTCGCCGACGGCCGCGGCCTGGCGGCGGTCATCGCGGCGGGTGCGATCGGCGCCTGGTGCGGAACCGCTTTCCTCGTTTCGAACGAAGCGAACCAGCCCGCGCTGCAGAAACAGCGCATCCTGGAGGCCGCCACCGAGGACACGGTGGTCACCCGTCTCTACAGCGGCAAGACGATGCGGAACATCACGAATCCGCTGATCCGGACCTGGGAGGCCAGCGGCATCCGGGCGCTGCCGATGGGGCTCCAGGGCGTGCTCACCCGCGACCTGCTCCACTCCATCCGCGCCGCCGGACGGGACGACCTGCTGATGAACGCCGCCGGTCAGGCCTCCGGCATGCTGCGAACGACTCGCCCGGCCAGCGAGATCCTCCACGAGATGGCGGCGGACGCCTCCCACCTTCTGGGCGCGCGACTCGCGAAGAGGGTTCAGGTCGAGGTCGCGGCCCGGCAGACCGACGCCCAGCAGACCGACTGAAGCGGCCATCAGGCCGTCTCTGTCTCCTCACTCGGCCACCAGGTCATCCAGGTCGAGGGTTTCGCCGAGGACCGGCTCGCCGTCGATGCCGCGAACTTCCAGCGTGACCGAGCGGGAAGCCCAATCGATGGACAGCGCACCGTAGTTCTCGGGCCGATAGGTCGGGCCCAACCGATATGGCCCGGCCTCTTCCCCGCTGCTGGAGGGCGAGTTGAGGGAACTCGCGGTGAGCTCCAGAAGCGGGTAGCCGAGCGCGTCGTCATGACGGTAGATGCCGCCGCGGTGGCGGTCGCCGGAGATCATCACGACGCCATTCGCGCCAGTCTCGCGCAGGAGGGCGTAGAGGCGATCACGCTCGGCCGGCAGTTGCCGCCACGCCTCGTACCCGTGCCCGTCGGCAATCACTTGAATCGACGACGCGAGAATGCGCAGATCCGCTTCCTCCTGGAGCGCCCGACCGAGCCACGCCCACTGCGCCTCGCCCAGCATCGTCCTGGCCGGATCCGGATCCGGCAGGTAACGCTCCCTGCCCGGCGCGCCGCGCTCGTCGGTCGGCCGCAGCGCGGAGCGAAAGTACCGCGTGTCGAGCAGGATGAGCTGAACCCGGCGGCCCGGCGGGCCGTAGGTCACGGCGTCGTACACTCCGGGGCGCGAGGCGCGCTCGGAATCCGGCGGCACGTCCCAGAAGTCCTCGAAGATCCGCTGCGCCTCTTCGCGGCCGAAGAACTCGGCGCCGCCGTCGTTCACGCCGTAGTCGTGGTCGTCCCAGGTGGCGGCGAGCGGCACTCCCGCTTGGCGCAGCCGGCTGAAGCCATCCGCCTCGGCCTGCATCGCGTAGGCGGCCCGCAGCTCCCTCAGGTCCTCCGACTCCACGTCGCCGTAGACGTTGTCGCCGAGAAACACGAAGAGGCCGAAGCCGTCGTCCAGGATCGCGTCGAAGATCGGCTGCGGCAGGTCCTGCCTCAGGCACGAACCGAAGCCGATCCGTTCGAGCGCCGGTTCGAGCGCGGCGGCGGTCCGCGCGGGCGGTTCAGCCGTCGGCGGGCCGCAGGCCGGAACCAGCAGCGCGGTCGCCAGCAGCGCCTCAGCGCGCAGCTTCACGGCACACGCCCTCGATGGAGAATTCCCATGGATCCGGCAGTTTCCCGGCAGCGACCATCTCCTCGATCAGCTTCTCCGTGTCCGTCATCCGGTCCCTCTCCGCATAAGCCTGACGCCTCGCCTTCACCTGTGGGTGTTCAAGCATCGGACAATACCCCAGCAGCCGGCGCCTGACCTTCACCCACTTGCGTCGGAGGTAGACGTTCGGCTGCCAGGACTCGTCCCATTCCGGCGTCACGTGGTCGCGCAGATCGAACGGTCTGCGCAGCCTCCAGACGCCTTCGTCGTGGACGATGCGGGGATCGGCGCCGGCGCAAAGACGCTCGTAGAACCACATGCCCTCGAGGTTCGCCTCCAGGTCCGCCAGCGACAGCACGCCGGAAACCGCCCGACCGAGGATCGTCATCTCGTGGCGCAATCCGAGACGGGCCGCCCGCGCCTCCGCCGCGGCGGGGGGCGCGCCCCGGTCGCGGGCCTTCCGGTACCAACGATGGTAGTACCAGGCGGTTCCCAGCAGATGCGTCAGCTTGTCCGTGCCCAGCCGCACGCCGTCGACCTCCACCGTCGGACTCGGCGGCATCCAACGGCCTGTGTCGAACAGCGCCGACGTTCCGCCGTAGATGTACTTCCGCCGGAACTCCCGCATCTCATCGGGTCCCGACGGAGACCGGGCGACCAGCGGCGAGTTGACCGACCAGGTCTCGAAGCGGTCGAAGAACAGCATGCGGTGACGCTTGAAGAACCGGCGCCGCACGTTCTGGCAGGAGCGCGGCTCGCCGTCCCGGTTCAGTTCGGCGACCAGGCGCTCGAGCTCCAGGTTGATCCGGGCGTTCAGCACCTCGGTCATGTCCTCGAGACGGCGGCCCCAGGCAAAGAACTGGTCCGTCTCGAGACCTGGCGCGGCGTCGGCGCCGCCGAGTCCGAGAACCGCCGCCGCCAGGGCAACCGTCCCGAAGCGGGCGGACGCCGCTCGTGCCGCTCCCCGCATCAGAAACCCCAAGCGATGCCGGCGGTGTAGACGTACCGGTCGGCGCCTTGGTGAGCGGAGCTGATCCGCCGCAGGACGCCCAGGTTGAACGAGATCCGGGTCACGGCGAACTGACCTTCGAAGCCGGCCAGCGTCTGCCGCGCGGGATCCAGGTCGGAGTCGCCCCAGGTGCGTACCAGGACGGCGCGGGCGCTCCAGCCGACGTAGACGTTGTTCAGGAAGGCGGAACGCGGCTTCCGCTCGGCGACCACGCGGGCATAGCCGGCGCCGAGCTGTCCTCCCGCCGAACCCGGCTCGATCTGCGCGACGAACCCGCGGTACTCGCAGAAAACGGAGCAGTCGTAGCTGACCGGCATGCGCGCCAGCACGGCGCCGCCGCCTGCCGAGAACTCAAGAGGAACCGAGTAGCGAACCCGCGCGATGGGGAGCCAGCGCAGCGTCGTCTCGTCGACGTCCGCCCGCACGCGGTCGGCGACTTCGCTCGACGACCGCTCGACCGGCGAGTCGTCGACGACCTCCCGTGCCGTCGCCGGCGCCGCCAGGAAAGCGAAGGCGATGGCGGCCGCGGCGAACGGCGTGTTGAGCATAGTGGACGGGTCTCCCGCGGGTTCCGCGCCGGAAGGATGTTCCCAACCTGGAGATGGTCTTCTCTGTCCGACTCCCGGCGTCGGCGCCTCGCAACGACGCCGACCCGACCGCACAACAGATCAGCCGTCCTCGGCAGCCTGGTTCGACTCCTCGTCGTCGTCGAGCACGCCGAAGGAGGCGACGATCTCCAAGCCGATGAACACCACGGCCGCCAGGATGAAGAAGTAGAAGTCACTCATGGGTCCCGCTCTTCCTCCCTCGCGACATCGACTCGGCGCTGACCGTCACGCCTGCCGGCCCCTCTCATGAACGCGGACTATAGCGAAGGCCGCCGACGTTCTCCCGAGGCATCCGGAGTCGCCGAGCCGCCGGCGCGACGTCGGCGTCGCCGAGCCCGCTGGCGGGCGGCTTCGGCCAACCAGTTCTCGACGCGCAGACCGTCCACGCGGCCGAACTCTCTCTCGTTGTTGGTCACCAGCGTGGCCTGAGCGCCGCTGGCGTGGGAAGCGATCAGAAGGTCGTTCGCTCCGATCGTCTGGCCTCGTCGCGCGAGTCCTGACGGATCTGGCCGTAGCGAACGCCAGCCTCGGCATCGAACGGCAGGATGTCGAGATCGAGACGGAAGGCTTGAAGCTCCCGCCGATTCTCCTCGACCCGAGCCGAGTGCGCGACGTCGAAGCACAGTTCCGCGTACGTGATGGAGGAGATGCACACGCTGGAGGCGTTCTCCTCGAACTTCCGCCTCAGATCCTGATCGCGTTCGTTGATCAGGTAGATGCACATGTCCGTGTCCAGCATGAACATCAACGGAGATCGTCCCGCTCCTCAAGAGGCGGCTGACTGCGCGCGGGAAGATCAACGCCAGGATGCCGTCAGGTCGTGAACTTCGGCGCCGGCAGTTCCGCCAGGCGTCGGTGACACATCTCGCAACTCGAGACGCCCTTCGCCGCCGCCGCGGGATCGAGTTCGTCGTCCACCCAGCGCAGGAACGCGCGGTAGTTCTCGAACACCGTTCCGGAATCCGAGCCGACGGCGCCCAGGTCGAAATGGGGCGAGTCGATCTCGGCTGCGAACGGACAGGCGTGGAACCGGCCTTTCGTGGTCAGCACCGGGAAACAGCGCACACAACGGCCGCCCATGCCGTGGTACTCCGACTCCCGGTCGCGGGCAAACTCCTGGTCGGCGCCGCCGCCGGCATGGAACAGCACCTTGTAGCCCTGGAAGACGCGGTTCGGATTCGCGCGCGCCCAGTCTTCCAGCCGCTCCCGAGCCCGGGCCGGCATCGGTTCCGCGTCCCGGCCGCGGTAGATCGAATAGTTGAGCACCGCCTCGCTCTTCGGGTCGGACTCGAGGATCGAGATCAGCTTCTCCGCCTGAATGCCGTTCGAGAACACGGTGATCAGGCCCGCGAAACCGCGCGCGCGGACATGGCGCATGGCGGCGACGATCTCCGGCGCGTGCAGGGTCGGCTCGCCCCCGTAGAACTTCAGGTTGCCGTCGACGGCGAGGGTGCGGAGCGCCTGGTCCAGCACCTCGGGGGTGTAGCGCTCGTACCAGCCCTGGGGCGAGCCGTGGATCGTGCACCAGGAACAGGCCCGGTTGCAGAAGTTGCCCTCGTAGAGATGCAGTTCGCGGAGCTCGCCGTCCGCCGCGGAGAAGTGCTCCACGGGTTCATGGAACGTGATCGGACCGATGTTCGGATCGCGGTGCGTGTCGTTGAGGCCCCAGTCGTACGTGTTGTAGACGATCTCGCAGTCGGCGACCCGCTCCGGGTCGAGGCCCGCGTGCTCGGCCACGAAGGCCAGCACGCCGCGGCGGTACTCCTCGCGCGTACCCGCCTTGCCGGCGAAGTCCTCGGCGTACATCCGGAAGATCCGCGAGACGTGGATCCGCTTCGCTTCGCGGTCCACGCGACAGTTCCAGGGGTTCGCCAGGAACGCCTCCGTCGCCTGACGCAGCGTATCGCCCAGGCCGTCGCCGCGATACGCCGACGGGCGCACCGGCGGGCAACCGTTCGCGCCGCAGTTGATCGCGAAGTGAATGCGCGGCTCGGCGTACTCCGACCGGAGAATCCGGTGCTCGATGTCGTCCAGGCTGACCGTCGAACCGCCGGCGATGTGCCGCCGCCGCTGGAAGAACTGCCCGTCGCGCGTCTTCCAGACGGACCGGATCGGGTATTCCCGCGCGATCGCGTCCAGCGTGAACGCGTTGTAGGCGTTGATCCAGTAGGCGAGCCCGTCCTCTTCGTTCGCGAACAGATCCGGGCGACTCTCCGGCGACGCTTCGCCGAGTTCGGCGATGAACCGCGCCAGCAGCGGCCGACGCGCGGCCAGACGCTCATAGTCGACCTTGCCGTCCTCCGCGACGATCTCGGCCAGCAGGCGGTCCCAGGCCGCGTAGGAGAACGGCGCCATGCAACGCCCCGAGAGCTACTCGCGCCCCCCGGCGCCGGTGCTGCCCGCCTCCGCCGCCTCCCGCTCGGCATGCTCCCGCTCGAGCAGCCGTGCCCCTCGCAGGATGGCGCCCATCGCGTAGTTGCCCTCGTGACAGGCGTACTCGTAGTTCAGTTCCTCCGTCCGCGGCCAGACGAAGTCGCCGCCGTAGGGCGCCGTGTAGTCCGGGTCGTGCACCGTGAACTCGTAGAGCAGCCCGTCCGCGTTCCGGGGCGTGAAGCGCTCGACCACCCTGAGACCATCGCGCGCAACGCCCGGCCGCTCAAGGAAGTTCGTCGTCTCCACGACCAGCGTGTCGCCTTCCCACCAGCCGATGGAGTCGCCGCCCAGAGACCGCACCTCGGGCGGAGCGTGCTCGGCGTTCAGCCGCACGACTTTCGCCCAGTGCATCCACTCGACGAGAATGACCACGTGGTCTTCGGTCTGCGTGATCGTCTTCAGGTTGTTGTAGAGGACCGGGCGAGCTGGAGTCGCCGCCGCTCCCAGGTACAGGCAGCGATCGAGCACCGACAACGTCTCCGGACCGTCGTAGGGATCGTCGCCGGTCTCGATCCACCAGGCCGTGCCGGTGTTCTCGTAGGCGTAAGGGTGCAAGTCGGCGCGGCGCGCCTTCCCCGCCTCGGAAAGCGACGGCATGCGGCCGTTCGGCGGCTCGGTCAGGATGGACGTGCGAAACTTCCCATCGATGGCGAAGCGGTCGCTCCCGCTGTCGGTCCAGAACGAATTGTAGCCGCCGACCGCGCCGGCGGCGCCGGCCGAACCGTCGCCGCCGGCCGGAGGCGCGGACCGCTCCGGATCGCTGGCGGCGTTGGCCCTGGTCATCGCCGCCCGCGTCCGCTCGAGGATCTCGTCGGCTTCCTCGACCGAAAGAAAGATCTGGTCGCCAAACTCCGCCGGCCGTTCGAACGGCGTCGAACTCGCCAGGTTGTAGCGACCCGTGAGGTCGGGTCTGCCGCTGGCCGTACGGGGGATGTCGTCCTCGTCCGCCGCCAGACCCGGCGCCGCGACCAGCAGCGCCGAAACCGCGAACAGGGAGCTGACCGGAGCGATTCGACCGATGCGCATGGAGTGTCCTCCGTTTCGTCTCCACGGACTGCCGCAAGAACCGTCGTCAAGCCTACCGCACGGGAAGCGCCGGATGGCCCGCCGCCGGTCCCCTGAAGCCGCCGGTCCCTGAAGGCGGGCGCCTGACCGCTCTCGACGTCCGCGCGGAGACCTCGGCCGGGCGCCAGCCGTCCGGCACGGGCCTCTCGCGCTCAGTCTTCACCGGCCGCGCGCTCTTCGCCAGCGCATACCGAGCACGCCCTGGCGTGGCAGACGCGGGCACTCCGCACCATGCCGCCCGCGAGGATCAGGCTGCCGGCGGCCGACGTCGCGGTCTCGGGCAGCGGTTCGAGCCAGCCGGCGAGCGAGGCTGCCCAGAGCGCGGCCCCGCCGACAAAGGCGAGGATCACGACGCCGCTCCTGCCTGCCGGTCCCAACCCCAGCATCACCGCGCCGAGAAGGACGGTCCCCGCCCAGACGGCCCGTTCGACGCCCGCGGACAGGGCGAGCGCGGGCGCCACCGCGACCAGAACCGGCGTCAGCGCGCAGTGCAGACCGCACCAGGCCGCGGCGCACGCCGCCAGGCGCGACCCGGACGCCACATGCGCGCTCGACGGAACAGTTGCAAGAGAGTCCTTCATCGGATCAAATCGGCGGCGGCCCCACCCGGAAGAATGCGAAAGCCCGAACCGTGATGATAGTGGAGTCTCGCCCACGCCAGGGCCGGCGGCCCGGCCCGAGGATCCCGAGCAGTCGAACGCTGCCGCTGACCGCGGCGCTGGTCCTCGCCTGCGGCGGGCCGACGATGTCCCAGATCAAGGCGCTGGTGCGAGCGAGCTTCCCCGGCGTGCCCCAGATGAGCGTCGAAGAGCTCGACCGACGGCTGGAGGAAGCGACGCCGCCCCTCGTGATCGACGTCCGGGAGCCCGTCGAGTACGAGGTCAGCCACCTTCCCGGAGCGATCCACGCCCAGGGCGAGGACATCGTCGAGGCGATCGCCGCCGCGGATCCCGAGCGGCCTGTCGTCCTCTACTGCTCCGTCGGCTACCGCTCCTCGGCCGCGGTGGCCGACCTGATCCGTTCGCATGACCCGGCTCTTCCCCACAGGATATGGAACCTGGAAGGCTCGATCTTTGCTTGGGCCAACTCGGGCCGGCCCGTGTTTCGAGGCGCCGTTGAGGTCGACCGCGTTCACCCCTACGACAGACGGTGGGGCAAGCTGCTTGACCCGCGCCCGCGGCCATGATCCCGCTACAACGCAACACCTGGAGGCGCAGATGACCCGACCGTTCACACGACTCTCTCCGACGCTTGGCCTGCTGGCGCTCGTCGCCGCGATCCCCGTTCCGGGCGCGGCTCAGACGACGGCCGCCGAGGAAGCCGAGTCCGCATCCGGCAGCTTCTCGGAAGAGATCACCGTCACCGCCCGCAAGCGCGAAGAGAACCTCCAGCAGGTTCCCTTCTCCGTCGTGGCGCCCAGCGAGGACGTCCTGCGCAGCCGCGGCGCCGGCAACCTCGAGGAGATTGCCGCCAACGTCGCCGGCTTCACCGTGCAGAACCTCGGTCCCGGCCAGAGCCAGGTCGCGATGCGCGGCGTCGCCTCCGGACAGATCGTCCGCGACCAGCCCGGCGTCAAGGAGCAGGTCGGCGTCTACCTCGACGAGTCCGGCATCTCCCTGTCCTTGTTCACCCCGGACATCGACCTGTTCGACATGTCCCGAGTCGAGGTGCTGCGCGGACCGCAAGGCACGCTCTTCGGGGCGGGATCGCTCGCCGGCACCGTCCGTTACATCACGAATCAGCCGGAGCTCGGCGTCTCGGACGGCTTCGGAGAGTTCTCGATCTCCTCGGTCGGCGACGGCGGCATGGGCGGCCATGCGAAGGTCGCCGTCAACGTTCCGGTGGGCGACGCCTCGGCGATGCGAGTCACCGCCTACCACAACTCGTTCGGCGGGTTCATAGACGCCGTGCAGCCCGACTTGAGCGTCAACGAGGACGTAAACTCCGGCGAACGCACCGGCGCCCGCTGGGCGCTGCGCCTGGTGCCGTCGGAGAACGTGACGGTCACGCCGCGTCTCTTCTACCAGGAGGTCGAAATGGACGGCTGGAACCGGATCGACGACTTCAACATCCTGGCCAACCCGTACACGACCACCCGACCCGCCGTGGACCTGGGCGAGCGTCAGCTCTTCACCCAGATCGACGAGCCCTACGCCGACGAGTTCCTGCTCGCCGACCTCAAGGTCGTGGTCGATCTCCCCGACGGCTACTCCTTCACGTCCATCACGTCGGCCACCGACCGCGACGTCCTGGTCGTGCGCGATTCGACCGCGCTCTACGCCAGCGTCGCCGGCGCCACGATGGGCCATCCCGAGGCGGTCTACACCCTGGACGCTCCCCTCATCGACGCGACGACCGCCACGAGTCTCACGCAGGAATTCCGGCTGGCCAGCGGAGACGAGTCCGCCCACTGGGTGCTCGGTCTCTTCCACGGCACGAGCGAACGGGACTACGGCCAGGACCTCACCGTCAACGGCTTCGAGGCGATGACCGGCATGTCCACCGCGGGCGCCTTCGGCGCAGCCATGGACCAGCTGTTCTTCTCCGATCTGAACTACGAGATCGACCAGACGGCGGCGTTCTTCGAGATCACGTGGGCCGCGAGCGACAGAATCGACCTGACGGCCGGCGGGCGCTGGTACGACTACGAGGAGACCCGCGGCCAGGTCTTCGACGGCCTGTTCGCCGATCCCGGTCGGTCGGTCGGCGACACCAGCGCGGACGGCATCGCGCCGCGCTTCATCGCCAGCTTCGAGGCGACCGAAGACACGCGGATCAACGCCCAGGTCTCCAAGGGATTCCGTCTCGGCGGCATCAACGACCCGCTGAACGTGCCCGTCTGCACGCCGGAAGACCTGGCCACCTTCAGCGGCCGCGACTCCTGGGAAGACGAGGAACTCTGGAACGTCGAAGTCGGGTCGAAGTCCACGATCATGGGCGGCCGCGGGACGTTCAACGTCGCGGCCTTCACGATGGACATCTCGAACCTGCAGACAACCGTCACCGCCGGTTCCTGCTCGTCCCGACTCGTCTTCAACGTGCCGAGCGCTCGCAGCACGGGCCTGGAGCTCGAGCTGACGGCTCAGCCCTCGCCTGTCTTCGACTTCGCGGTCTCCGTCAGCTACGCGCACTCCGAACTGGGGTCGACCCTGACTTCGACCGCGGCCGACGGCACGACCAGCGTGGTCTCCGGCATCGAGAAGGGCAACCGGCTGCCGACGGCGCCGAGGTTCCAGGCCGCGGCCGCCGCGACCTGGCGCTGGGAGGCAGGCGACTGGGCCGGCTACTTATCCTCGGCGTTCCAGCACGTCGGCTCCCGCTTCACTCAGGTCGGCGATCACGCCGCGGGCTTCGGCGCCGTCGATCTGCTCGCCCTCTCGGCCAGACATCCGATCGGCGGTCCGCTGTCGCAGACGACCTTTCGCTTCGATCCCGAACTGCCGGCCTACGACCTCCTGAACCTCCGATTCGGCTTCCTGAACGAGCGCTGGGACCTGGCGATCTTCGTCAACAACGCGCTCGACGAGCGGGCCCTTCTGGCGCTCGACCAGGAACGCGGAACCCGCGCCCGCGTCGGCTACCTGACGAACCAGCCGAGAACAGTCGGCGTGAGCAGCCGGATCAGCTTCTAGCCGGTCTTCCAGCCAGATTCAGCGCCCGTCGCGCTCGATCGTGAAGGTCCACTCGCCGGTCCGGAGGTGACCGTCTTCTCCCGCGGTCCGCCACGTCGCGGTGTACGAACCGTCCGGCATCCGCCCGGAGACTCTGGCCATCAGGTCCTTCTCGCCCATCGTGTGCAGGCCCTCGACGCTCAGCGGCCCGTTCGGACCCGTCAGTTCCAGCTGGCTCCGCTCCAGGTCCGGTTCCTGGTCGAACCAGACCCGCAGGGTGCGGACCGGGCCGCTCAGCCGGGCGCCATCCTCCGGACTGACGGCCAACGCCCTGACATGGGCGAACGCCGCCGCGCCGAGCGCCAGAAGCATGGCGACCGCAACCGACGTCACGGCGCCTCGAAAACCGTGCAGGGATCTCATCAGGATCGTCTCCTTGTCACTCCGTGTCCGTGTCCGTGCCGCCACGCGTGAGACATGGAGCGTACCAGTCCGGCCCGGACTCGACCGAAACCCGCCTCTCGTTGACCGCCCGTGTGGTAACGTCCGCGCTCCTTCCCGACGTACTCGTCATCGGCGTGCAACCTGCGCGCCGCGATTGCGACGGCTGCGAAGATGCTGCTCCGGACCACCGACCAGGCCTTACCCCCCCCCCCCCGTCATTTTGGCGCGGTAGTTGGCGCGGTAGCCGGTGTCTTTCCGGGGGCGGCCACGTTCACGGCGGCGCAGACGGCGCAGACCACCCGCGTCCTGCCCTCGGACGAGCGGCTGGTCGACCGTGCGCCGACGATCGTCTCCGGTCGCGTCTCTCCGCCGCGGCCGATGATCCGTCGCCGCCGGCGACGGACTTCCCGGTAGCCGTCGAGGAAGTCCTCAAGGGCGTCGCGGTCGCCGTCCGCCAGCCGGCCGGCGCCCAAGTCGCCGGCCGGCCGACGCGGATCGGCGGCCCGTTCATGCCGCGGGAGGGCGAGCGGGCGCTGCTCTTCGTCTCCGAGCGGGAGGCTCTCCCGCGTCCGGTCGAGCTCTGAATGAACACTGCATCGAACGAGTCGAGGAGTGCTTGCCGCCTGCGATTCCGGAGGCGGTGGGCGGACCTCTCTGACGTCTCCCGGCAATCCGACCGGCTCCCCTCAGCGGCCGCCGTCGAGCGGCAGCACGGCGCCGACGTGGTCGCGGATCCATCCGGCGTCGAACCACTCGATGGGGTTGACCGGGAGGCCGCCGAGCAGCACGGCGAAGTGCAGGTGATCGCCGCCGGCGAGGCCGGTCTGGCCGCTCAGGCCCAGACGCTGGCCGGTCTCGACCTCTTGTCCGACCTCGACGTCGATCCGGGACAAGTGCGAGTACAGGGTCTGCAGGCCGTAGCCGTGATCGACGACGACCGTGGCGCCGTAGATGCCGAGGTACTCCGTCAGCACGACGACGCCCGAGTTCGCGGCCGGAACGTCGTCCTGAACCCGCGATGCGAGATCGAAGCCGAGATGATCCTGCGTGTCGACGACCCGGCCCTCGTACAGGTACTGCCTGCGGGTCGCGAACTGGTCCATGACCTGCGTGTTCCGCATCTGGCGGAAGGGTCCGCTCCAGAGCTGACGCGGCGCCGAAGAGGCGGCGACCTCGACCAGTCGCGCGGCGTTCAACCGCCGCAGCTCCCCGTTCAGCATGAGGTAGTTGTCGAGCAGGCTGCCCCGGTCTTCGAGTTCCGGCGCGCGGGACATGATCGCCGGCACCACGCGCGCCATGAAGGCGTCGCTGAGTCGGATGGTCGAGGAGCGCAGAGGCGAAGGTTCGACCTCGCCGAGGAACCGCGCGCTCGTCTCGTTGCCGAGCTCGTCCCGAGCGACCAACCGGAAAGGCGACGGATCGGCGCTGTCGTAGGGGACGCCGAACAGGGCGAAGCGCTCCCGGGGATCGGCGCCGGGAACCGGATGACCGGGGAACCGGTAGCCGCCAACCTCGACGCCGCTGTCGGTCGCGCTGGCGCCGACGACATACCGCAGGACCCCGCTGCCTGACTGCGTGGGCGTCGCCACGACCCGCACCGCGCTCAGCTCCGGGGGCCGCAACCGGACCGGCAGCGCGAGTTCCGCCACCGCGTGCCTCGGTCGGCGCAGCCAGGTCCCGGGGCGCTCAACCGTGACCCTCACCGACGCCTCGCCCTCGACCAGACCCGGCGTCGACTCCCCGCCCACCTCGACCTCGAGCGTCGCTTCGGCGACCGGCTCGCCGCCGAGCGAGAACGGTCCGGGCGGCCGGTGAGTCCTCTCTTCGAGCAGCAACGACGCCTCGCCCTGAATCAGCTCCACCCGAATCGAACCGAGTCCCCGGCCGCCGGCCCTGGCCGCGGAGGTGACGACCGTCCTCGGGCCGATGCCCGGCAGGTCGGACCCGATCGTGACGACGGGTTCCGGTCCGACGCGAATCCACAGCACCCCGCCGGCGGCCACCAGGGCCGCAACGAGGACCCCCAGGATCGCCGCCCTGGGCGCCCAGCGCCGCCGGCGCGGCGCCAGACGAGCAGCTTCCCTTCGCGCAACGGCCGAGCTCAAGGCAGCCTCCTCCCGTCGTTCCGACGGCGGATGGTATCCGGCCGCCGTGTCAGCGAGAGCGTCAGGGATCGACTCGCCGGGCGGTCCCCTCTCTCTGGCGCGACGCGACGCCGCGGAAGAGCAGAAAGACGCCGACCGCCATGACGGCGATCGGCCAGAAGTCGAGGACGTCGTCCACCCAGACGAAGTCCGGAAGGCCCGCGACGATCAGGAACCCACCGGGAATCAGCGGCCACCAGCGGCGCCGCCGCTCGTAGAGCAGCGAAACGACGCATATCAGGACGAAGCCCAGTCCGAGGCCCAGAGCGACGTTCTCGCCGTGGGCGAACGTCCCGGAGCGAAGATCCTCGAAGAACAGGCCGGCGCCGATCCCCAGCAGCAACGCTCCGGGAACCAGCAGCCCGAACGCCCGCCTGTACAGGTAGCCCGCGACGAAGACGCCTCCGATCAGGATGAACAGCAGGTGGGCATGGTCGCCGCTCTCCAGGCGCTCGAGAAACAGCAGAACGCCGCCCAGCGCGATCAGGGCCAGACCGGCGGCGATTTGACCGGCCAGACCGGGGCCAGCGTCTTCCTCCGGCGGTTCCGGCGGGGGCGGCGGCGGTTCGGACGTCGCCGTGGATGTCCCGGACTCCGGGGCGGCGGCCGCGGACGAAGAGGCGTCGTCGTTCATCTCGTCATGTTCCATGAAACGTTCCTCCCTGCCGCACTCTACGCACGATCAAGCGGCGAGGTTCCATCCGCCTCGCGACCCGCCGACGTTCTCGTCGGCATTCCGCTGGGACATTCCGCTGGTACGCTTGCCTTCCATGCCGGTCTTCCGGGAGAGCGCATGGGCGGCAACCGTTGCGGCGGCCTGGGCGAAGGCCTTCCTGGAGCGACAGGCACACACCGTAGCCATTCCTCGAGAGAACGCGATGATCGGAGCGACTCTGCTTGGCGCAGTCCTGGCCCTCGGCGCCCCGCCGGGCCCGGCGACGGCCGCTGAAGCCGTCGGACAGGAGACCCCGCTCGGTCGGGGCGTCGGCGAGCTGAGCGATGTCGTCGAGGTGACCGTGGTCACGGTGGACGTGGTCGCCACCGACCGCGGCGGGCGTCCCGCGGACGGCCTGTCGCGCCGGAACTTCCGCGTCTTCGACAACGGCGCGCCGGTCGAGCTGAGCTACTTCAGCCGCGGCGGCGCCGGCGACGGGGACCCGGAACTCGTGCACGAGCCGCTGTCGATCGCGTTCTTCTTCGACAACACCCATCTCTCGGTCGCCAGCCGCTCGGCGGTCATGGACCAGATCAAGGACTTCGCCCGCGGCCAGATGGAGACCGGAGACCGGGAGCTTCCGGTCTACGCGATGGTGGTCGCCTTCGACGGCGAGTTGCGGCTGCTTCAGGACCTGACGACGGACTACATCGCTCTCGCCCAGGGACTGAACCGCGCCGAAGCCGCGCACCAGGTCTTCACGGAAGCCCAGGGTCTCAAGCGCAGGTCCCAGGAGAGTTTCCTGCAGTTGATGGATCAGTTGAACGGACGGCGGCAGCAGTCGGCCGCCGGCATCGGCGCCCTGCGCGCGACGCTTGCCGAATTGCTCGCCTACGCGCGGGTCGTGCACCAGGACAGCGCGCGCACCGCCGACGCGATCGAAGACGTCGTCGACTCGCTGGCCCTGGTTCCCGGACGCAAGGCCTTCTTCCTGATCAGCGACGGCTTCGCGGCGCGGCCGTTCGACCGCCTCCTCCAGAACGTGCAGAAGCGGGTGGCCGGTCGCCGGGAAGAAACCGGCATCGATCTGATGCGGAACCGCGAAATCGACGCGCCGGAGGGCTTCGACGCACCGAACAACCTCTACACGAGGAACTCGAACATCCAGGGCACGGCGGCGCTCACCGCCACCTCCTTTCAGCAGCACCTGTCCGCTTTCGATCTCGGCGCCCGGTACGCCGGCCTGGCGGCGCGCGCGAACTCCCATCGCGTCTCCTTCTACGCCTTCCGGCCTCCCGAGATCGAAGTCGCCGCGGCCTCTCTGTCCGAACGCGTATCGGATCAACAGAAGCTCTCCTACCTTTCCGACCTCCGCGGCGCACTGAACCGACTCGCCAACGACACGGGAGGACGCGCCCTGGTCTCCGGCCGCGACGTGGAGGCCTTCTTCGATCAGGCGGCCGCGGACCTCCGTTCCTACTACTCGCTCGGCTACGTCCTCAACGAGTTCGTCGAGGGCGCGATCCACGAGGTTCGCATCCGTCCCCGGCCGCGGAACCTGCGGCTGCGGCACCGGACGAGCTACGTCGCGCGGTCTCTCCGCGAGCGGCTGGCCGAGAGGACCGTCGGCGCGCTGTTGCTCGGCTGGACCGAGAACCCCCACGAGCTCCGGATCGACAACATTCGGTGGGATACGGGCGTCGGCGGTTTCCAGGACGTCGACTTCACCGTCTCCGTGCCCCTCGACAAGCTCGTCATGATCGAGCGGGCTGGAGAACGCGTCAACCAGCTCCGCGTGGTCGCCGTCGTGCTGACCGAGGAAGGCGAGCAGCTGGCGCCGAGCCACGTCGTCCTGCCCCTGGCCATCCCCGACCGGGACTGGGAGGAGGCCCGGGACCAGTTCTTCGCCGTCGGTTTCGAGTATCCGATTCCGCGCGGCAGCCATCGCGTGGCGGTCGGTCTCTGGGACGAGAACGGCGGAGTCGGTTCCTACGTCAGGAGAGAGTTCAGTGTGCGCTGATCCCGGAGTCGCCTCCGATCCCGTTCACCTCGCGGAGACGGAGCTTGCCGCCGGTTTCCGCCGCGTGCTGGACTCTCCCGCCGACGGCGGCAGGCTGGAGATGATCGTCCGACGGCCCCGAGTCGACCGGCGCGAGGCGCTCGACGAGGGACGGCTCACCAGGGAGGAGGGGCTCCAGGGAGACTCCTGGACGAGGCGTCGCGGTTATTTCCTTCCCGACGGCTCGCCCGATCCCGACGCGCAGCTCACCCTGACCAACGCGCGATTCGTCGACCTGATCGCGGGCGGCCGCGACCGCTGGCCGCTCGCCGGCGACCAGCTCTACGTCGACCTCGACCTGAGCGAGAGCAACCTGCCGCCGGGTATCCGGCTCCGCATCGGCGGCGCGACCATCGAGGTCACCGCCCTTCCCCACACCGGCTGCGCCAAGTACCGACAGCGCTTCGGTCTGGAGGCGCTCAAGTTCACCGCGACGCCGGAAGGCAGGTCGCGCCGCCTGCGCGGCCTCTACGCCCGCGTCGTCGAACCGGGAACGGCGCGCGTCGGCGACGCGATCCGGAAAGTGGGCTGACGGCGGTGGCGATCACCACGGGAGTCCGGCGCCTCGTCGCCGAGGCCGACGCCGCCGTCGAAACGGTCACGGTCGCGGCCGCGCGCGAGCGGCAGCTGGCGGGAGCGCTCATCGTCGATCTGCGCGACATTCGCGAACGGGCGCGCGATGGCTTCATCCCGGGCTCCTTCCATGCCCCTCGGGGCATGATCGAGTTCTGGGTCGATCCGGACAGCCCTTACTTCAAGGAGGTCTTCCGCGGCGACCGGGAGTTCATCTTCCACTGCGCCAGCGGCTGGCGCTCCGCGCTCGCGACGAAGGCGGTCCAGGACATGGGACTGGCGCCCGTGTCCCACATCGGCGGCGGCTTCACGGCCTGGAAGAAGGCCGACGCGCCCGTCCTGCGGACGGAGGACGGGCGGGAACTCCGCGCCTGAGGGCGCGGCGCCGACCCCTTGCCCCACAGAGGAGACTCACGCGATGGAACTCCGTACCGTCGACGCCGACAGCGAGTGCCCCGAGTGCTTCGAAACGGTGAAGCTCAAGGCGGTCATGCAACACGAGATCGTCCAGTGCGCCGGCTGCGGCGTCGACCTCGAAGTGATCGAGCTCGACCCCGTGACCCTGGAACTCGCGCCGGAAGAAGAAGAGGACTGGGGCGAATAGCGGCGCCGCAAACCGCAGACGATGCGCATCGGAGTCCTCTACAGCCGGGTCCGGCCCGAAGAGAAGCTGCTCTTCGCCGAACTCGACCGCCGTTCGGTCGACGTCGAGCTGATCGACGACCGCAAGGTCGTCCTCGCGCTCGGCGGCGGCAGCGCACTCGAGCCGTCCTTCGACTTCGACGTCGTCTTCGACCGCTCGATCAGCTACAGCCGGGCCCTGGTCAACCTGCGCGTCCTGGCCGACCGCGGCGTGGCCACGGTCAACCCCGCCCACGTGATCGAGAACTGCGGCGACAAGGTCCGCACCTCGAGCCTGCTCCAGGCGGCCTCGGCGCCGACGCCCGCCACCCGCGTGGCCTCGACGCCGGAGGCGGCCCTGCTCGCCATCGAGGAACTCGGCTATCCGATCGTGATGAAGCCGCCCGTCGGATCCTGGGGCCGCCTGGCGGCGCGCGTGAACGACCGTGACGCCGCGGAAGCCCTGATCGAGCACAAGAGCACGCTCGGCGCCGTCCAGCACTCCATCTTCTACCTGCAACGGTACGTCGACAAGCCGGAGCGGGACATCCGCGCCTTCGTCGTTGGCGAGCGGACGCTTTGCGCTATCTACCGCCGGGCGCCGCACTGGATCACCAACACCGCGCGCGGCGCCTCCACCGAGAACTGCCCGGTCACGCCGGAGATCGACGACCTCTGCCGGCGAGCCGCGCGCGCCGTCGGCGGCGGTCTGCTGGCCGTCGACCTGGTGGAGGACCCCGAGCATGGCCTGCTGGTGCTGGAAGTCAATCACACGATGGAGTTCCGGAACTCGATCGCCCCCACCGGCGTCGACATCCCCGCGCGCATGATCGACTTCGTCGAGCGGGTGGCCAGCGTGGGCTGGGACGAGGCCCAGGCGCCGGAAACGGCATGACACTCCAGGCATCCATCGTCGGCGGGTCCGGCTACGCCGGCGGCGAACTGCTGCGCCTGCTGCTCGGCCACCCCGAGTTCGAGGTCGCGCAGGTCACCTCGCGGCGGCTGGCCGGTTCCTTCGCGCACTTCACGCACCCCAACCTGCGAGGTCGGACGGACCTGCGCTTCTCCACCGCAGAGGCGCTCGAGCGCTGCGATCTGCTCTTCCTCTGCCTGCCGCACGGCGCCGCCGCCAGGGACATCGCCCTCTACTCCGAACTCGCGCCGATGGTCGTCGATCTCTCGGCCGACTTCCGGCTTCGGTCGGCGGACGCATGGAAGGA
Source organism: Candidatus Multivorans sp. (assembly GCA_965203495.1). Lineage (GTDB taxonomy): Bacteria > Acidobacteriota > Thermoanaerobaculia > Multivoradales > Multivoraceae > Multivorans. The sequence continues at coordinate 181,886 of CBDBDB010000015.1, read as the reverse complement.
CTGGTACGGCGCCGACCATCCCGCACCGGAGTGGCTCGGCCGCTTCGTCTACGGCCTGCCCGAGCTGGACCGCGACGCGGTGGCCGGCGCCGCCCGCGCGAGCGGCGTGGGTTGCAACGCGACCGCGACCCTGCTCGGTCTGCTGCCCCTGCTCGAGTCCGGGACTCGGGAGAACGATCTCGTCGACTGGCGCCGAGGCGTCGTCACCGAACTGAAGGTCGGCAGCAGCGAAGGCGGCGCCTCGTCGTCGGACGCCTCCCACCACCCCGAGCGGTCGGGCGTCGCGCGCAGCTTTCGACCGACGGGCCACCGGCACACCGCCGAAGTCGAACAGGCGTTCGCCCGCCGCGGCGTCGACATCGCCGGTCACGTTCACCTTTCCGTGACCGCCGTCGAGATGGTCCGCGGCGTGCTCGCGACCAGCCACCTGTTCCTGGACGGCGCGACGGACGCCAGGGCCGCCGAGCGGGAGCTCTTCCGGGCCTACCGGTCCTTCTGCCGGCGGCACCCGTTCGTCCGCCTGGTCAAGGACCGACGCGGCATTCACCGCTATCCGGAGCCGAAGATCCTGGCCGGCGGCAATCACGCCGACGTCGGCTTCGACCTCGATCCGCGGACCGGCCGGCTGGTCGTCCTCTGCGCCATCGACAACCTGATGAAGGGCGCGGCCGGCAACGCGGTCCAGTGCGCCAACCTGATGTGCGGGTACGAAGAGACCCGGGGCCTCGACTTCCCCGGGCTTCACCCGGTCTAGCAGCCGGAGATGACCGAACCCAACCCGGGAACCTCCGGCGAACCGCTCGTGATCAAGGCCGGCGGCGGCAAGGAGCTCGATCTCGAGGCGATCGCCGACGACGTCGACGCCCTGCGGCGAGCCGGCCGACTCGTTGTCCTGGTTCATGGCGGCGCCGAGACGACGAACGATGTCGCCGAGCAGCTGGGACATCCGCCGCGGTTCATCACCAGCGAGAGCGGCTACAGCAGCCGCCGCACGGACCGTCGCACGCTCGAGATCTTCGAGATGGTCTACTGCGGTCTGCTGAACAAGCGCTGGGTCGAACTCCTGCAGCGCCGGGGCATCGCGGCGGTCGGGCTGTCCGGCCTCGACGGCCGGCTGTTCGAGGGGCGCCGGAAGGACAAGCTGCGCATTCGGCACGGCGGCCGGCGCATTGTGCTGCGCGACGACTGGACCGGCACGGTCGAGAAGGTCAACGGAGAACTCCTGCGCCTGCTGCTCGACGGCGGATACCTGCCGGTCCTGACGCCTCCCGGCGCCTCCTTCGACGGCGAAGCCGTGAACGTGGACGGAGATCGCGCCGCCGCCGCCCTCGCCGCCGAGCTGGCCGCCCCGACCCTCGTCTATCTCTCGGCCGCGCCGGGACTGCTCGCCCGCTTCCCCGACGAAGACTCCCTGATCGCCCGCTTCGACGTCGCCCGCGACGCGCTCTCCGGCGCCGCCCCCGACGCCGGACTCGAACCGCTGGCGGCCGCGGCCGAAGACAGGATGAAGAAGAAGGTGCTCGGCGCCGCCGAGGCGCTCCGAGGCGGAACGGACCGGGTCATCTTCGCCGACGGCCGGGTCGAACGGCCCGTGCGGTCCGCCCTCGACGGCGCGGGGACCCACGTCGTCGTCCGGCGGCAAGGTCCGCGGGAGGCCGGCCGATGAACGAACGCCCCGCGCCGGAGCTGGCCGGCGCCGAGGATCGCCGCCTCGGGACCTGGACGCCGCGCCGGCCCACGCCGCCGATCGTCGGCGGCCAGGGTTGCGAGCTGATCGCGGAGAACGGCGAGCGCTACCTGGACCTGACCGCCGGCTACGGCGTCTGCTGCCTGGGCTACAACCACCCGGCGATCGTCGACGCCATCAAGCGCCAGGCGGACCGGCTCACCTTCTGTCCGTTCAACGTGTCGAGCGCCGTCCGGGCGGAGTACGTCGAGGCGCTGGCCGCGGTCCTGCCGGAAGCGCTCGACCGCGTGTTCCTGTGCAACAGCGGCACGGAGGCGGTCGAGGGCGCCCTCAAGTTCGCGGCGCTGGCCACGGGACGAAGCCGAACGGTGGCGCTCGGAAACAGCTTTCACGGCCGCACCCTGGGCGCACTGGCGGTGACCTGGAACCCCGCGGCCCGGAGACCGTACAAAGGCCTGCTTCACGATGCCGTCTTCGTTCGTCCGGAGGGCGAGGAGATCGAACGGGCGGTCTCCGAAGAGACGGCCGCGGTCGTCCTGGAACCCGTGCAGGGCGAAGGCGGCGTCAACGTTCTGAGCGACGATCTGCTTCTGGCCGCGCGTCGCGCTTGCGACCGGCACGGCGCCCTGCTCGTCCTCGACGAAGTGCAGACGGGCTTTGGCCGCTGCGGCGCCTGGTTCGCCCATCAGCGCACGCCTGGACTGACGCCCGATCTGATGGCGATGGCGAAGGGCATCGGCAGCGGCTTCCCGCTCGGGGCCGTCGCCTACGGCAATCGGGTCGCCGAGGCTCTCCGCCCCGGCAGCCACGGCTCGACCTACGGCGGCGCCCCGCTAGCCTGCGCGGTCGGCCTGGCCGTGATCGAGATTCTCGGTCGTCTCCATCTGCCGGAAAGGGCGGCGACCATGGGCGCGCGGTTCGCCGACTCGCTCCGGCGCCGGTTCGCCTCGAGTCCGCGCGTGCGGGAGGTCAGGGGACGCGGGCTGATGATCGGCGTCGCGCTGCGCGAGCGCGCGGGACGCCACATCGCCCGTCTCGCCGCCGAACACCGGGTCCTGACGCTGCCCGCCGGCCCGAACGTGATTCGCCTGCTGCCGCCGCTGACCGCTTCCCTGGAGGAGCTGGAGCGCGGCGCCGAAGCGATCCAGGCCGTGCTCGCGGGCCGATGACGGCGGACGTCGTGACCGTGGACGCGACGCGGCGCCGCGCCGAGATCGAACTCGTGCGAGGACTCGTCGAGGTCCCGTCGCTGTCCCGGCACGAAGCGGCGGCCAGCGGCTGGCTGGCCGAACAAATGGCCGCGCGGGGCCTCGAACGCTGCCGCGTCGACGGCGCGCTGAACGCCGTCGGCGAACTCGGCGATCCCGCCGCCGCCCGCCTGGTCGTCCTGCTCGGGCACATCGACACCGTGCCGGGCGCCATCCCGGTCCGGATCGAGGACGACGGATCGCCTCACGGCCTCCTGCACGGCCGGGGTTCCGTCGACGCGAAGGGCCCGCTCGCGAGCTTCGTGGCGGCGGCGGCGCGGCTCGGCGGAGACTGGGCCCGCGCCCATGACCTGCGGCTGATCGTCGCCGGCGCCACGGAAGAGGAGGCCGCGAGTTCCCGCGGCGCCCGCTTCCTGATGAAGCGGTTGAACGGCCGCGACGAACCGACGCCCGACTTCTGCGTCATCGGCGAACCCAGCGACTGGCGCCGTGTGACCCTCGGCTACAAGGGACGCCTGCTGATCGACCTGACGGCGCGGCGGCCGAGCAGCCATACGGCGGGCCCGGAGGTCGGCGTCGGCATCACGGCCTTCGATCTCTGGCGGCGCCTGGAACGGGTCGCAGGGCGCCACGGAGGCCAGAGCTCGTTCGAGCGGGTCCTTCCCAGCCTGCGGTCGATCGGGACGACAAGCGACGGTCTTTACGACACGGTTCGCGCCGACTACGGGCTGAGGCTCCCCGTCGACTTCGACGTCGCCGGTCTGGTCGACGAACTGACGAGCTGGTTCGGCGGCGCGGCGGCGGACATCGACGGGCCGCTGTTCTCGGATCTCGACCCAACGCGCGCAACCGGCACGATCCGCCGCGAACAGGGGAGCGCCGGCTTGGAACTCCGCCTTCGCGGCTACGAGGTCGGGGTCCGTGCCGACCGGCGCTCGCCTCTGGTCCGCGCGTTCCTCGCCGCCATCCGCGCCGTCGGAGGTCGGGAGGTCGCCCCGAAGTTCGTCGTCAAGACCGGCACCTGCGACATGAACATCGTCTGGCCCGTCTGGCGCTGTCCCATCCTTGCCTACGGACCGGGGGACAGTACACTCGACCACACGCCGAACGAGCACCTGGACCTGAACGAGTACCTGCTGGCGATCGACACCGTGGAACTTGCAATGAGGAACCTGGCCGGGGCCATGTCGGCAGCCGACTGACCTGGCGGCCCGTGGCCTCTCGTCCGCCCCGCATCGACGGCGCCGCCTTCGGCGTCAGCGTCGCGCTGATCGCGCTCGTCTGCATCCCCCTGTTCCTGGCCCCGGAAAGCGGCGGCCAATTGGTCACGCGCGCCTACGAGCTGCTGGCCGACCGGTTCGGCCTGCTCTACCAGTGGGTCGCCATCGCCGTCACGGTGTTTCTGCTCTGGCTGGCCTTGAGCCGTCACGGCCGACGCCGACTCGGCGCGCCCGGCAGCCGTCCCGAGTTCAACAGCTTCAGCTGGATCGCGATGCTGTTCTGCGCCGGCATCGGTTCCGGCCTGCTCTACTGGTCGACGATCGAGTGGGCCACGTACCTCGGCGAGCCCCCGTTCGGCCTCGAACCCGAGTCGACCGAGGCCGCCGAGTGGGCGGCAACCTACGGCATCTTCCACTGGGGCTTCTCCGCTTGGGCGTTGTACGGATTCCCTGCGGTGGCCATCGCCTTTCCCTACCACCGCAAGCGCGTGCCGTTCCTTCGGCTCAGCACCGGCATCCACGACCTGATCGGCAAGGAAGGCTACGACCGACCTCCGGCCCGGATCATCGACCTCGTGTTCATCCTCTCGCTGATCGGCGGCACCGGCACCTCGCTCGGCCTCGGAACGCCGATGATCGCCGCCTGCGCGAGTCAGGCGCTGGGCATCGAGCACACGTTCGGGCTGGAGACGGCAGTCATGGCGATCTGCGTCGTGACCTTCGCCGCCAGCGTCTACCTGGGCCTGAACCGGGGCATCAAGCCCCTGTCCGACGCCTCGGTGATCGCCGCGGTCTGCCTGCTGCTGTTCGTTCTCGTCGTCGGCCCCACCCTGTTCCTCCTGCGCAGCGGCACGAACTCGCTCGGGCTGCTGCTCGAGAACTTCATCCGGATGAACACCTGGACCGACCCGGTGGACCGCACCGGTTTCGTCGAAGCCCAGACCGTCTTCTACTGGGCCTGGTGGATCGCCTACGGCCCCTTCATGGGCATGTTCGTCACCCGGATTTCCGGGGGCCGAACCCTGCGCCAGATGATCGGCGGGATGCTCGTGCTGGGCACGCTGGGCTGCACCGTCTTCTACGTCATCCTGGGCAACTACAGCATGCACCTCGATCTCTCGGGCGCCCTGCCGGTGCGCGACATCGCGGCCGCCTCGGGAGCGCCCGCCGCGATCGCCGAGACGATCGGATTCCTGCCCTTCGGTCTCGTCGCGCTCACCGTCTTCTCGCTGGTCGCCATCGTCTTCATCGCCACCACGTACGACTCCGCCTCCTACTGCCTGGCCGCGTCGGCGACTCGAAACCTGCGCAAGGGCGAGCACCCGGCGCGCTGGCACCGGCTGTTCTGGGCCTGCGCGGTCGGCGTGCTGCCAGTGGCCCTGATGTTCATCGGACGCGAGGGCGACAACGACTCCCTCCGGGTGGTGCAGTCGGCCACCCTGATCGTGTCGCTGCCCGTACTCGTCGTGGGGGCGCTGATGGCCGTGTCGTTGATGCGCTCGCTTCGAGAAGCGGACCGCGAGTCCGAGGCCTGATCCTCCGCGGCGCGCACGCCTGCCGCGGCCGTCGGCCGGGACCGACCGGCGGCCGCCCAGACGACCGACACGGCGGGCGAGCGGGAACCTCGAGTCACCGCCAGTCGAACTCGGGCGTCAGTGTGACCTCCCGGTCCCCTCCCGACATCTCGGGCAGGCGGAGGCGGTAGTAGTTCAGCGGAATCCCGCCGTACCAGTAGCGGTGGCGAGCGATTCGGGTCGGCTCCTCCAGGACATGGCGCATCGGCGTCCGGCCCGTGACCTCGGCGACGGGCGCCAGCGCCACCGTCAAACGGAGGAGCCGCACCGGCGAACCGACCAGGAGTTCACCGTCGGCGGACGGGCGATAGCGGATCCCGTCCGGACCGCGCGGCCAGACGCCGTCGCCGATCAGCCGGACCCGCAGATCGCCGTGCTGAACGTCCGCCGGCGCCGACCCGAGGTGAATCTGGGACGTTTCGAGCGGCAGCAGGGCTTTCGCCGCCGCCGACACGTAGCGCAACCGTCGGGCGCCATGCTCGGGATCGATCTCCACCGGGAAGGAAGCCGCCGTCCGCCAGAGCGGCAGGACGAACAGCGCCGCGCCAACGGACGTGGCCGCGAGCAAGCGCCTGGACGGAGGCCGTTCGATCAGGAACCAGCAGGCCGCGTACAGAGGCAGGAACCAGCGGTTCGCGATCGTTCCCGCTCCGCCGTAGAAGTTGTACGGATTCTTCATCAGAAACGCCAGAAGCCCCACGGCGACGCCGGCCAGCAGCCAGCGGCGCCGCGACCCTGACCGCATGCAGGCGCAGGCAAGAAGCAGCGGCAGGAAGTACGGAACGATGCCGACGTTTCGCCCGATCAGCGCGTAGACCACGTTGTGGACGAGCAGCGCCGCGTCGAGGTCGGGCAGCAGGAAGCCCTCGCGGGCCCAGGACGCGTCGCCGCGCACCGCCAGCAGTTCGGGCCAGAGCTGGCGCTCGAAGTCGACGTCCGGATAACCCGTGACGCCGCTGAATCCCTGCCGCTCGCTCACGTAGGGAGTCCATGCGCCGCCGCTCGCGCGGTGAAACAACGCTGAACCCGCGAGCAGCAGCGTCGCGCCGACGACGACGAGCCCGGCCGCCCGGCGGCCCCACGCCTGACGCAGCGTCGGCGACGCCGCCAGGAGGACGGCGGCCAGCACCGCCAGGTAGAACGGGCGGCCGGCGCCGGCAATCGCCAGCAGAGCGCCCCCGGACAGGAGCCGCGCCGGAGAAAGCTCAGCGCCCTCGAGCCAGGGATCCAGGCAGCAGAGGCCCAGCGCCGTGACGACCAGATAGAGGAGATCCGCGTGGATCCAGAAGACCTGGCCGAACGTGACGGAGCAGAAGAGCAGAACCGCCGCCGCCAGCGGCCCGTCCGCGCCGACCCGGACGGCCAGCAGGCAGTCGAGCAGCAGCGCCGCCACGACAAGCAGCAGCAGGTTCGCCACGATCGGCCCGCGCCGGGGCGCGAGTCGGACGAACGGCGCGAGGTAGAGCGGGTAGAAGGCCGGTTTGGCGTAGACGAGCGTGGCGCCGTCGTCGACGCTCTGGAGAATCAGCGGGTCGGGCTTCTTGCCCGTCAGCCGATGGTAGCGCTGAAAGTCGGCCTCTTCGTAGCGCCGGTCGAAGTCGAAGGCCAGACTCTGGGCCTGCATCGCGTAGACGCCCTCGTCGCCCACCGTATAGGGCCAGTCCGACGGATCGAAGACCGCCGCGCCGACCGCCAGCGCGAGCAGGAGCGCCCATAGCGCGCCTCGCTGCCAGGTCGGCGCTCCGATGCACCGCCAGGTTGGCCCGCTGCCCGAGACTCCCGCCATCCGGCCAGGACGGTAGCAGCGTTGGCCGAGGCGGACGCGAACCCGGCAGCAAGGGATCGGCGAACGCGAGCGAAATTCGGCCTGTTCCGGCCGCGAGAGCTGTTGTAGTCTCGGTCGCGGTCGACCGGTCGACCCCGCAATCGAACAAGGGAGCACGATTCATGAGAACGCCTGAAGCCGAACCCATCCGCCTGTCGAACCTGCTGGTCCTCGTCGTGGCGCTCTGTCTGGCCGTTCCAGTTCTGGCTCAGGAAGGCGCCGACCAGGAGGAGGCCGAGGCCGAAGAACCGCGGGAGTTCGAGGAGACGATCGTCGTCGTCGGCACCCGCACGGAGGGCCGGACCGTCACCGCTTCTCCCGTGCCGGTCGACGTCATTCCCGAGACCGAGCTCGTCAGCCAAGGAAACAACGACCTGACGGACCGGATCCGCACGGTCGTCCCGTCCTACAACGTAGGCACCCAGCCGATCAGCGACGCGGCCACCCTGATTCGGCCCGCCAACCTCCGAGGCCTGGCGCCGGACCACACGCTGATCCTCGTCAACGGCAAGCGCCGTCACCGCGCCGCCGTCATCGCCTGGCTGGGCAACGGCATCTCGGACGGCTCCCAGGGGCCGGACATCTCCGTCATCCCGTCCATCGCGCTGCGTCAGGTCGAGGTCCTGCGGGACGGCGCCTCGGCTCAGTACGGCTCCGACGCGATCGCCGGCGTCATCAACTTCCAGCTCAAGGACGCGAGTTCGGGCGGCAGCGTGGAGATCCGGTCGGGTCAGTTCCAGGACGCGAACCCGGGCTCCAGTTCCGGCTTCGGCGGCCAGTACACCTTCTCCGGCGAGAACGGACTCTCGTACGCCGTCGCCGCCAACGTCGGCATGCCGATGGGCGAGAACGGCTTCTTCAACCTGAGCATGGAGTACGGCGCCGCCGACCCGACCAGCCGCAGCGTCCAGAGAAACGACGCCATCAGGATCATCAAGACCGGCAACGAGATGATCCGCAACCCGGCGCAGGTCTGGGGCTCGCCGCTGGTCGAGGACGACGTCAAGCTGTTCGCCAACTTCGGTTCGTTGTTCGACAACGGCACGCAGTTCTACGGGCACGCGAACCACGCCATGCGGAAGACGACCGGCGGCTTCTACTTCCGCAACCCGCACACGCGGTCCGGCGTGTTCAGCAACGACGGCGGCGCGACTCTGCTGGTCGGCGACCGGCTGTGGGCCAGTTCCGGCGTCGCCGGCGCCGGCGACTGCCCCGTGCTCACGGTCAACGACAACGTGCCGGACCCGGTGGCGCTGGCGGCAATCGAAGCGGACCCGAACTGCTTCACTCTCTACTCGCGCTTCCCCGGCGGCTTCACGCCCCAGTTCGGCGGCGACCTGACCGACTCGTCGATCGTCGCCGGCCTCCGGGGCTACCTCGACAGCGGTATGACCTGGGACTTCAGCGTGAACGTCGGCAACAGCGAGGTCGACCAGTTCATCTACAACACGGTGAACGCTTCCGTGGGCTACGACACGCCGACCTCGTTCAACCCCGGCATCTACGAGCAGACGGACACGAACGTCAACTTCGACATCACCTACCCGCTTCGGGACAACGTGAGCCTTGCCGCCGGCCTCGAGTGGCGGAACGAACAGTTCCGGATCGGCGCCGGAGATCCCGCCTCGTGGGAGATCGGCCCATACGCGGCGCAAGGCTTCGGCTCCGGTTCGAACGGCTTCAACGGCTACCGGCCCGAGAACTCGGGGACCTGGGACCGCGCCAACGTCGCGGTCTACGGCGACGTCGAGATCGACACGCCCGACGAGAGGGGGACCTTCACCGTCGCGCTAAGGGTCGAGGACTTCGACGGCTTCGGCAACACCGTGAACGCCAAGGTCTCCGGCCGCCGCCAGGTGTCGGACGCCGTGGCGCTGCGCGCCGCCGCCAGCACCGGCTTCCGCGCGCCGACGCCCGGTCAGCAGAACGCGTTCAACGTGACGACGGCCTTCGACCCGGAGACCGGCGGCCTGTCCAACAGCGGCACCGTGCCCTCCAACTCCGCGCCCGCGATGCTCCGGGGCGGAGAAGACCTCCAGCCCGAAGAGGCGGTCAACGTTTCGGCCGGCATGGTCGTCGACAGGGGCGAATTCACCTTGACGGCGGACGTCTTCCACATCGACGTGGACGACCGGATCGCCGTGTCCGAGACCTTCCGGCAATGCGCCCTCATCCAGGAAGCGAACTGCGTGACGGACGCGGAGATCGAGCAGCTGCTCGCCGGCGGCTTTGTCGAGGCGCGGAACCTGAAGAACTTCCGGTTCTTCGTCAACGACTTCGCCACCCGGACGCAAGGGCTGGACGTTGTCGGCACCTGGACGCCGCCGGAGCTCGGCGGCGATACGAGCTTCAGCCTCGTGTTCAACTACACGAAGACGGAGGTCACCGACCACAACCCGGACACGGTCGGCCCCTTCCGCATCGCCACGATCGAGAAGGGCCTGCCGGAGTTCCGCTGGAACCTCGGCATGAACCACAACGCCGAGCGCTGGAACCTGATGACCCGCGTGAACTACTACGACGGCTGGTGGGACAGCGAGGATGCACAGAACCTCCTCGGCCGGAACAACGCGCCGATGTACGCGGACTACAGCGGCGAGTTCCTGCTCGACGTCGAACTCGGCTTCCCGCTCGCGAACAACACGTCGATCGCCATCGGCGTGCAGAACCTGCTGAACACCTACCCGGACGAGAACCCCGGCGGCGCCGACGGCGTCGGCAACCAGTACGGCCAGTTCTCGCCGTTCGGCTTCAACGGGGCCTACTACTACGCCCGCTTCAACTACGCTTGGGGCCAGAACTTCTAGCAGCCCAGCTTCGGCGTCCAACCCGACTCGGCCGCCCGGCGTCGACTGAATCGGCGTGGGCGGCTGTTGGCGCTGCCGGCGGCGCAGAAGGACGGCGCCCCCGCCGAACCGACGCGACCGCGCACCACGCTGGCTAGCCCGCCGAACTCACCGGCCGACGGTCAGCGTGATGACGATCTCCGGCCGCTCCGCGTCGGCGAGGATCTGGTCGAAGGCGGCCGCGTCCAGCGACAGGGGCAGCTTGAACGCCACGGCGCCGTGATCGATCTGCTCGGGGATGCTCCGTCCGACGCGGCCCCCGGCGGCGGCCGAGACGACCGGGGCGTCGCCGTCCGAGCGGCCAGCCCGGCGAAGATCGATGCCGACCCGAACCCGCTGGGAGGTGCGGATGCCGTGCACGGCCAGTTCCACGTCGAGCGCGACCCGGCCGCGGCGCACGCGGCGTTCCACCTGCACGCTCTGGATCGTCACCCCTTCGCACAGGTAGGGAGCGGCGTCGCGCGTGATCCAGGCGTACCCTTCGGGAAGCGACTCGACCGCCCCCAACGGCACGCGCAGCACCATGGGCGACGCCATCGCGATGCGCTCGATGGACGGTGCATCGACGGCGCGGGCGGAACCCGGCGTGACTTCGCCCGCCGCCGGCGCGGGCGGAGACGGAGACACAGTGGAAGACGGCTCGCCACCCGGCAGCGTGGAGCCGACCGACGCAGGCGGGGACGGGAGCGCATCGAGGGGCGCTTCAACCGCCGCCGGCGAGGTCGGTTCAACGGCCGTTTCGACCGGCCGGTCGGGGCGCGACGCGGAGTCGCGCGCCGCCTTCGGCGGCAGCGGGTCGGAAGACCCGCGCACCCGGTCGCCGACGGGTACGTAGTGTCCCGCAAACAGCGCCGTCGATGGGCTTCCGCCGTGGCCGGCTTGCCTCGACGTGCCGGCCGTCCGGGCGATCCGTCCGTCTTCCTCCAGTTTCAGCCGCTCACGCCAGTTCGAGTCGCTCCGTCCATCCGCGGCGACGTACTCGCCGGCGAACACCAGCTCCCCGCCATCGACCGTGCCGTTCGAGCGGACGATGACGCCGAGATTCGAAACGGTGAATCGCCGCCACTCGCCGTTGACCGAATCGAAGGAGCTCCAGGTGCGGCCCGACCCGCCATCGACGAAGGACCACGTTTCGGCGATGAGGCAGCCGTCCTCCAGCTTCTCCACCCGGCTGCGGCCCACCGTCTCCCCGCCTGACACCAGGCGCCAGTCGCCGAGCAGGAAGTCCAGAGCCCGGTAGCCTTCGTCCGTTTCGCACGGGCCGGCGGCCTGCGCCGACAGCGACGAGGCCGTCGCCAGCACGAAACCGCAAAGCAGCGCGAGGGCCAGATGGACCTGTCCGCCGAGACGCCCGCGGCTGGACGGACCGGGTGCGCCGACGTAGGGCTGCGCTGTCGCGCAGGGAACACCTTCCGGAAAGCCGGCGAGGGCGCCGGCATCCGGCGCGAAGCGCCGGGCTCCGGACCGCGCGCCGCGCCAGCGGCGTCGGCGTAACCGGTGCGGCGTTGATCGTTCCATGCAAACCCGCTCCAGCCGTCGATCAACCTTCCGTCGGCCGCACGACGAAGAGCAGATCGCCCTGGTTCACGACCTGGCCGCTCGCCGCGTTGACTCGCATCACCTCGTAGCGGCGCCGGTCCGAAAACAGCTCGGCGCCGGCGTCCAGGGAGGCGAGCGAGACCGGTCGGAACAGCTTCATCGCCTCGATCAGGCACAGCGTCTCCTTCCGGCTCACCACGTCGCCGACGCTGGCGAAGGGCGGATCGTTCGGGGAAGCGGCGGCGTAGAAGAGACCGCCGGACGGCGCATTGACCTTCAGCTCGTCGCTGCCCTCGATCTCGATGTCCGCCCGGTCGACGTCTCGCCCGACGCCCGCGAACCGCTCGACCTCGCGCACCAGATCGTCGCCCGGGATGCGGTCGAGGAAGTCGGCGAGAAAACGCGTGTCGTACTCGCCCGACCGGAACTGTTCGTCGCCCAGTACGCGGCGGAGCAGCGGCAGGTTCGTGCACACGCCCTCGATAGCGACCTCGTCCAGCCAGGAGACGAGGCGATCGATCGTGTCCGCGCGATCCTTGCCGTGGCACACGACCTGCGCAACCAGGCTGTCGTAGTAGGGGGAAACGACGGCGGCCGTCTCGATCGCCGCCAGCACGTCGATGTCCTCGCGCCGCGGGAAGTCGCAGCGGGTCACCGTCCCGGGCGACGGCAGAAGATCGATCCCGTCCGCCGAGAGGGAGGCGCGCTCCGCGTTGATCCGGACCTCCATCGCGTAGCCGTTCTCGACGAAAGGCGTCTCGGCGATCCTCGCGCCGCCGGCGATCTCGAACTGGGCCTTGACGATGTCCGTGCCGGTGACCGCCTCGGTTACCGGGTGCTCGACCTGAAGCCGCGTGTTCATCTCCATGAAGTAGAGCTTCCGGTCCTCAAGGTCGAAGATGAACTCCACGGTGCCCGCGCCGACATAGCCGATCGCCGCGGCGATCGCCGCGGCGTAGCGAAAGCTCTCGTCGCGCAGCGCTTCCGGCAAGGCCGTCGATCCCGACTCCTCGATCAGCTTCTGGTTGTTCCGCTGCACGCTGCAGTCGCGCAGACCGAGCACCCGCACCGTGCCGTGCTGGTCGCAGAGCACCTGCACCTCGACATGGCGCAGCGACACGACGCACTTCTCGAGATAGCAGTCCGCGTTGCCGAAGGCGCTCTCCGCCTCGACGCGAATCTGCGCGAACGCTTCGCGGAAGTCCTCCGCCCGGTCGACGCGACGGATGCCCTTTCCGCCGCCGCCATGCACCGCCTTGAGCATGACCGGGAAACCGATCGACTCGGCCACGGCGAGCGCCGCGTCGGCGTCGGTGAGGATGCCTTCGCTGCCCGGCACCACGGGCACGCCCACCTGGACCGCGGTCTGAATCGCGTTCGACTTGTTGCCCATGCGCCGCATCGCCTCGCCGGCAGGGCCGATGAAGTTCAGCCCGTGACCCCGACAGAGGTCGGCGAAGGACGCACTCTCGGACAGGAATCCGATTCCGGGATGAAGCGCGTCGGCGCCCTCCCGCTCGGCGATGCGGATCACCGAGTGGGCGTTCAGGTAGCTCTCGTCCGGCGTGCTGCCGCCGATGCAGACCAGCGTGTCGCGCTCGCGCAGCATCGTCGCCGCCGGCGAGTCGACGTCCGGGTCGGACTGCACGAGAATCACCTCGACGCCGACCCTCTGCGCGACCCGCACGAGCTTCACCGCGGTGCAACCCCGCGCGTGGATCAGCGCCCGCCGTACCGGACGCGGAGTCACCGAAGGCGCGGGATCGCGAACCTCCGCCTCTTCCCGCCGCCGCCGACGGGCCGTCAGGAACTCGACGCGCCGCTCCTCCTGGAGCAACCGGTGCAGCACGGCGTCGACCGTGTCCTCCGGGACCGGAATCAGCGAGTCGACCTGGCGCAGCTGTTCATCGAGCTCCTCGCCGAAGGGATGCTCGACGAGGCCGTGCATCGCGCCCTCGACCTCGCTCAGGTAGTTCGAGAGAGTCGAAGCCATCGGCAGGTGGGAAGGAACGACGATCTGGCCGGCGAACGGCATGTTCGTGCCGGAGAAGTAGTAGGTCTGAACCAGGGGATGGGTGACCAGACTGGCCTGGGCGCCGCCGGTGCAGTCGCCGTAGCCGAAGCAGATCACCGGCAGGTCGTTGTCCCGGACGAAACGCGTGATCCGGTCGTTGACGATCGACATGGAGAACAGGGCGCCCGCGCCTTCCTTGGTCAACATGCCGCCCGAGGAAATGAAGCAGACGACAGGCAGACGCTCTTCCGCGCAGAGGAGCAGGAGCTTGCAGAACTTCTCCGCGCTCGCCATGTCGAACGAACCGGCCTGGAACGCAAGATTGGAAACCAGCACGCCGACCCGGTTTCCCGCGGCGCCGCCGTCCTCGCCGTCATCCCCGCGCGCGGTCCGGATCCGGGCCAGAGCCGCTACCGTCCCGCAAGGCGTGACCCCCTGATCAAGGGCTCGCTCGATCGACGCCCGCAGTCCCGGAAAGCTCACCGGATCGGCCGTCATCCGGTCCGCTTCGATCTCCCGCACGTCGTGGAAGAAGCGATCGAGGATCGCCTGGGGCCGCCGCGGCGTCTTCCGCTTCTGCTCGGCCAGCACGTCCTCGAGCAGCAGGTCGCGGTAGGCTGCATCAAGACGGTTCCAGAAGTCCTTGATTCCGATGTTGCGCGGCGAGATGCGACCGTCGTATGCGCGAATTCCCTGCTCGTCCTCGTAGAAGTTCGGCAACAGGCGTTCAAACAGGAACGTCACCAGGCCGAAGAGCGGCTCCGAAATCCGCGGCATCTGCAGCCGCTTCCATTCGGCCACCGCCTTGAGCAGCCGGCCGCGTCGCGGATGCCGGGAGAAATGGCGCAACCAGGACCGGAACTGGCGCCGCAGACGGGCCTCGGCCTCCGCCGCCGCGTCGCCATCGAGTCCCGCCGTCAGTTCCCCCATCGTCGCGTTCAGCGAGTGGCGCAGCAGGAGGTGAACCGACTCGCGCGCGATCACGTTCTCCTCGCGCGCCTCGCTGGCGATCTCGCGCAAGTGCAGGAAGATGTGGTCGTAGAGCCGGTCGAAGCAGATGAAGTTCTCGCACTCGCGCCGGAACAGCCGCAGGAGCCGCGGCTGGCGGATCACGTCGAGCACCGTGAGGTCGGCGGCCTGGGAGACGACAGAGCCCTGTTCCGACGTCGAGTTTCGTCCTTCCGGCCCTTCCTCCTCAACTGTCCTCATTACCTTGCGCAGGCGCCCGAAGTTGTCTTCCGCCCCGTCCTTCCACTGGTTGTACAGATGGAAGCCGTACTCCAGGAGCAGTTCGGCCCGGGCGCGGTTGAAGTGGTACTCGCGGCTGCCGAGCAGGAAGGACGCGAGCCGACCGCGTCCCTCGTGCAGCGAGTCGCGCGCGGCCGCGTACCGCTTGTAGGTCCGGTTCAGAACATCGTCATAGCGAATCGCCAGCGGATTGCCGAGCCAGCGCTCGAACGAGACCCGGCGCTGGCGCTCGCGTCGGGCCCTGGCCGCTCCGGCCGGCGCCTCGGCCGCGGCCAGGCGGCCGTAACCCGACATCGTGGTGGAGGTCAGGCGGCGCCGCAGTCCCAAGTAGCGCAAGTAGCGGAACGCGACGCCGAACACGTTGGCCTGCTCCGCCGGACTGTGCAGGCGCGACAGGGGGGCGAATTCCTCGAGCACGGACAGGCTGCGGGAGGGGTCGACGTACCGTCGCGTGTTCCGGCGGTAGTGCTCGAACACGGCCGGTTCGTCCCGCACGAAGAGCTTCGCCCGCTGCTCCACGAGAGCGATCGATGTCGTGACCGCGGCCTCGAAACAGGCCAGCCGGTCGCCTCCCTCGCCGGGAACGAAGTCGATCACGCCATCGAGATAGCCCTGCTCGTGGAGTTCGTAGGCCGAAACGCCGACCGCTTTCGCGCACTCTTCCCAGGACAGGTCGTAGCGGCGCACGATGTTCGCCAGGCCGCGCGGCTGGATCGTGTTGAACACGCCGTCCCGCACGGACAGCAGAACGTTCGTCGTGGCGAGCGGAATCGCGCCGCCGGAGTAGCCGTTGCCGAGCACGATGCCGACAGTCGGCACGTGAAGTTGCGCCATCTCGGCGATCAGCCGCGAGATCGAGTGAGCCTGGTTCCCGCGGTTCGCCTCTTCGCCGGCGTCCGCCCCCGGCGTGTCCATCAGCGCAACCACCGGCAGAGCCCGACCGGCGAAGGAACGGATCGCCTCGACCGCGAGCTCGTGGTGTTCCGGCATCCACGCGCCGTTTCGCACCGAGCGCTCCTGCGCCAGCACGCCGAACCGCCGCCGCTGGCCCTCGATCACGGCCTCGAACACGGCCGCGTACAGCGGGCCATGGTTGCGCTCTTCGACCAGTTCCCAGCTCGTCGCGGCCAGCACGGCGCCGGCGCCAACGCGCCCCGGATCCTCCGCCGGCGCCACGGTTCGACGAATGTACTCGTCGACTTCCAGCCGGGCGAGTCGCCCGAGCGTCTGGCGGAGGCGCCGCTCGGAGATCAGTCCCGAGATGCGCCCGTCGCCTCCGCCGAACTGTCTGTCACTCGCCTCCGGAAACAGGGAAAACGCCCGCGCCCGCTCCTCCGCCTCCCGAAACAGCGGGTCGACGTCGCCCCGTGAAGGCGCTGGCTGACTCTTGAGCAAGGTCGTCATGCGAACCGCCTACTCTATCGGGCGGCGACCGTACGGCACGTGCAACAACGTGCCGCCTGACCGGTTCGGGGCGCGACTCCCGCACGGCAAGGAAGGTCGCGCAGATCGAGAGCAGTTCTCTCCCGCGGCTCACGCTTGATTTCCGCCCCGTTTCCGCTTGCCGTCGTCTTCCCGGAGACGAACGCGACTCTCAACGACGAACGGATGCCGCAATGGCCGACAACAGCATGATCGAGTGGACCGATGCCACCTGGAACCCCGTGCTCGGGTGCACGAAGATCAGCGCCGGCTGCGCCCACTGCTACGCAGAACGGCTCACTGAGCGCTTCCGCGGCGTGCCTGGGCGCCCAGTCGAGAAGGGCTTCGATCTCCGGCTGGCGCCGGCCAGAATCGACCAGCCCCGACGCTGGCGCAAGCCCCGCCGCATCTTCGTGAATTCGATGAGCGATCTCTTCCACCCGGGAGTGCCAGAGGCCTACATCGCGGAGGTGGGTCGGGTGATGAAGGACGTCCGGCGACACACGCACCAAGTACTCACGAAGCGCCATGATCGGATGCGGCGCATCTTGAGCGGCGAGCTGTCGTGGATGGGCAAGCTGCCGAACGTCTGGTACGGAGTGAGGGTGGAGAATCGCAGTCAAGGCCTTCCGCGTCTCGACGCGCTGCGGGAAGCTCCCGGCACCATGCGCTTCGCTTCGGTGGAACCCCTCCTCGAGGACTTGGGCGACTTCAACCTCAAGTTCCATCGACTGGGCCATCGCTGGCGGCGAGAGCGGTCCGAGTACCCACGAGGCACAGTCCAAGTCGAGAACGCGGAGGCAAACTCCTACCTGATGGGGCTCTGTCCCGCTTCTGGCGTCAGGGCGTGCTTGTTCTCGATCCGTTCGCGACGCAAGTCGCGATGAGCACGCTGACACACGTCGCGAGCCTCGAGTGTCTCACCAGGAACGCCGCCGACCAGACGACGGCGATGCTCTGCAACCGCCGCAAGTTCATCTGACCCCGTATCCTACGCGCCATGAACACGAGCTTCCGCGACCTCCCGTCCCAGGCCAGCCTGGACCTGGGCCTGCCCCTTCCCGCCGGCGAATGGCTGAAGCGCATCCGCGAGACCAGCCGGACCGAGGCGGAGAAGGGCCAGTGGTTCGAGAACCTCTTTGCCCGCCTTGCGCGGAACGAGCCGGAGTTCGAACTCGACGGCGTCTGGCGCTGGGCGGACTGGCCGGAACGCCGGCGCCTGACGGGACTGAGCGGGCAGGACATCGGCGTCGATCTGGCGGCGAGGCGCCAGGACGGCGCCTGGATCGCCATCCAATGCAAGTGCTACGCACCGGACCATCGCGTCACGAAGGCGGACGTCCAGAGCTTTCTGGCCGGTTCGCAGCACGAGATCTTCGGCCTGCGGTGGATCGTGGCCACCTGCCGGTGGGGCCGGGTGGCGGAGAGCCTCATCCAGCGGACGAACATCCGCCGGATCGATTTCCGCGAGTACCGGGATCGGCTGGTGGGCGACAAGGTCGAACGTCCGGTCCGGCCGCCCTGGACGCTGCAGCGCGAGGCGATCGAGAACGTCCTCGCGGGACTCGAGCATCACGATCGCGGTCGGCTGATCATGGCCTGCGGCACCGGCAAGACGTTCACCGCCCTGCGCATCGCGGAACGCTTCGTGTCGGACGGCGAGGGGATCCTGTTTCTCGCGCCGACGATCGCCCTGGTCTCCCAGGCGCGCCGCGAGTGGCTGACCCACGCGACGAGGAAGCTGAGTTCGTTGGTCGTCTGCTCCGACCCCTGGGCCGGCGGCAGGAACGAGCAGGAGGACATCCGGATCTCGGAACTCGAATGTCCGGTCGTCTCGAAGCCGGACGAGATCGCGGCCAGGCTACGGGCCGCCCGGCACACGCGAGTCGTCTTCTGCACCTACCAGTCGCTCACGAGGGTCGTCGAGGCGCAGAAGGAACACGGCGTGCCGCCCTTCGCCCTGACGATCGCCGACGAGGCGCACCGCACGACCGGCGTGCTGAACCGCGGGCGCGAGAAAGTGGACTTCCAGCTCGTCCACGACGGGGAACGGCTGCTGTCGGGCAAACGCCTGTACATGACGGCCACGCCGCGCATCTACACCCGGAAGTCGAAGACCAGTCTGGCGAAACGGGAGATCCAGGTCGTCGACATGAGCGACGAGGCGACCTACGGCCCCCAGTTCCACCGCCTGCGGTTCAAGGCCGCCGTGGAAGCCGGCAAGCTCTCGGACTACCGGGTCATCGTGCTCGGCGTGGACCAGTCACGCGTCACGCCGGGACTCCGCGCCCGGCTTCAGGACCTCGCCGAAGGCGACGGGAGGAGTCAGCCGACGCTGAACGACATGACCCGCGTGCTCGGCGTGTCCCTGGCGATCAACGGGCTGAGCGAGGGCAGGGGAATCGAGCGGCCGGGCCGGCTTGCCCGCACGATGGCCTATGCGAACAGCATCAAGCGGTCAAGGTGGTTCGCGTCGGCGCTGATGGACTCCCAGGTCAAGCGGGCGACCACCGGACGGCTTCGCGGCGAGGAGCGGGCCTGGTCCGTCGAAGCGCGGCATCTCGACGCCTCCGCCAGCGCCCTGCGGCGCAACCAGGCGCTTCGGGAGCTCAGCGAGGCCGGCACGGACGGCACGCTCCGCGTCGTCTGCAACGTGAAGCTGTTCACCGAAGGGGTGGACGTGCCGAGCCTGAACGCCGTCGCGTTCCTCGACCCGCGCGACAGCCAGGTCGACGTCGTGCAGGCCGTGGGCCGCGTCATGAGGCGAGCCGACGACAAGACGTTCGGCTACATCGTGGTTCCGGTCGTCGTCCAGCCCGGCATGGACGTGGCGGACGCCTTGCGGAACAGCCCCGAGGGCTACCAGACGCTGGGCAAGGTGCTGCGCGCCTTGCAGGCGCACGACGAACGCCTGCACGAGGA
This sequence comes from Candidatus Multivorans sp., assembly GCA_965203495.1. Classification (GTDB taxonomy): domain Bacteria; phylum Acidobacteriota; class Thermoanaerobaculia; order Multivoradales; family Multivoraceae; genus Multivorans. The sequence continues at coordinate 162,381 of CBDBDB010000015.1, read as the reverse complement.
CATCGCCCGCTTCGTCCAGGTCGTCGAACCGAAGATGAGACCCGACGCCCCGGGCGACCCAGGAGACGACCCAGCCGGCCTGTTCGACGATCTGGAACTCGAGCCGGCGGACGAGGGAATCTTCGCGCACGTCGCGGCGGCGTCCGGCCTGGGGCAGCCGGGCAAGCTGATCGCCGACGAGATCGCCTGGGCCGTCCAGCGGGCGGCGGAAGCACTCCAGGGCGAGGAGGCCGAAGGGCGCCTGGCCGACGCTCTGGACCTGCCGGCGGACAACGAACAGGCGCGGAAGGCGGCCCGAACGATCGCCGCGCTGCTCCTGTGCAACGCCTGCCTGATGCACCGCCGCCTGCGCGACGTGCCCGAGATGAAGATGCTGCCCGGTCTCGGCCGCGTCGGCGCCGCGGACGACCCGGCCAGCGTCCTGAAGGCATCGTGGAGCACGATCCTCGAACTGGACTACAAGCCGGTCTTCGAGCCGGCGCTCGCGGCGCTGAACGCACTTCCCGCGACCGAGGGAATCCATGGCGCGCTCCGCGGCCTGTCCGAGTGCGCGGACAACCTGGCGGACAGCCTGAACGACCTCGGCTACGACCACGCCGGGCCGCTCTACCACCGGATCCTCGGCTCCGCGAAGAGCGACGGCGCCTTCTACACGAACAACGTCTCCGCCCTGATGCTGGCCCGCCTCGCGCTGGACGAGTCGTTCGCCGACTGGTCCGACCAGGCAGCCGTGGAGCGACTGCGCGTCATCGATCCCGCATGCGGCACCGGCACCCTCCTGATGGCCGCGCTGCGGACGATCAAGACGCGGATGCGCGAGAGCGGCGCGCTGAGCGAGGGAAACGACGAGGCCCTGCACCGGAAGCTGGTGGAGGACGTCCTGTGCGGACTCGACATCAACCGCCACGGCGTGCAGCTGGCCGCCTGCAACCTCACGCTCGGCGCGCCGTCGGTGGACTACGCGCGAATGAACCTGCAAACCGTGCAGCACGGGCCTCAGGACGACGGAACCGCGCGGGCCGGGTCGCTCGAGATCCTGAGGCAGGGCGAGGACGGGCGTCAGCCAACGCTCTTCTCGATGGCGTCGAGGCTTCAGGGGATCGACGTGGTCGGCGCGCGGCGGGAGGCGGACGAGACCGGCGGCGACTTCCTCACCGAAACGACGTTCGACCTCGTCATGATGAACCCGCCGTTCACCGCGAACGACAAGCGCGGCCAGAAGTTCACGGGAGACGCCAGAAGGGGGATGCAGCGCCACGAACTGCGCATCCGGGACGAGCTGCTGGCCCGCGACGAACAGGCCGGCGCGGTGGTCGACGCGAACAGCGTCAGGACGTTCTTCACGCCGCTCGCGGATCAGTTGCTGCGAAAGGACCGCGGCGTCATCGCCAAGGTGCTGCCGGCGACCGCCTGCACCGGCGCCTCGGGCGAACCCGAGCGGCGATTCCTGGCCGAGCGCTTCCACGTCGAGCGCGTCGTCACCTCTCACGACCCGAAGCGCGTGAACTTCTCCGAGAACACGAGCATCCACGAGAGCCTCCTGATCTGCCGCCGGCGAGACGGCGGGACGGAGCCCCGGCCGACCGAGTTCGTGTCGCTGCGCCGCATGCCCGCGTCGGCGAAGGAAGCGATCGAGGCAGCCGACGCCATCGCCGCCGGCGACGACGACTGGGGCAGCCGCACGCCGTGGCCTGCCGAGAGGGTGCGCGCCGGCGATTGGACGCCGGTGCAGTGGTACGACGGGAAGCTGGCTGAAGCCGCGAGGTGGATCGAGGACTCGCTCGGGCTCGAACCGCTTTCCGAGCGACATGAGGTGGGACCCGCGGGCCAAAGAATCCAGGATGCCTTCAGCAGGTGTGACCCAGACGCCCCCGAAGCGGTCGAAGGCTTCCACTCCGTCAGCAGTCGGCTTCGACGCACCATGAAGGGGCAGAACGACGTATGGTACCAGCCGAAATCGGCCAAGCGCTCCTTGGCCGAGCGCTACCTGGACCAACGGAGTCACCTGCTCCTTCCCATGCGGTTCGACACTCACAGTGCGCGCCTGACTGCCGTTTGGTCGGAGCGCCAATCGTTCGGATGGTGGGTGCCAGTAACCGCGGAGACAAGAGCGACCGGCCAAGCTCTCACTGCGTGGTTCAACAGCACACCTGCGCGGCTCATCTTGCTGAACCGGCGCGCCATGAAGCTCACGTATCCGACATGGCAGCTCGCACATCTGCGCGAGATCCGCATACCAAAGCCCGACAATCCCGGGTGGGAACGCTTGGCGGCGGCATTCACGGAGGTCAGCCACCTGGAACTGCTGCCGATGCGCCAAGCGGCCGCTTGCCCGGCCCGCCGGATCATCGACCGCGCCGCCGCGCTCGCGCTTGAGACCGACGAAGCGCAGATCGCCGCCTGGCGGCGGAAGCTCGCCCGCGAGCCGACGATCAGCAACAGACCGGCGCCCCGGTAGGGCCAGGGCATGGGCCTCCGGCGAGGCGGCCGTCAGACGCGAGGCACGAGGTCAAGCAACCGGAACAGCGTCAGAAAGAGCGCCAACAGCGCGGCGACGCCGCCCAGCAACCGCCAGGTCAGTCGCGCCTCCACCGCCCCGATCTCCGTCCGCAGCTCGGCGATCTCCGTCCGCAGCTCGGCGACATCGCTCCGCATCTCGCCGCGCAGCTCGGCAACATCGCCCCGCATCTCGCCGCGCAGCTCGGCGAAGCCGACGTTCATCTCCGCGCGCAGGGCATTCATCTCCGCACGCAGGGCATTCATCTCCGCGCGCAGCACGTCGATGTCCCCCTTCGTCGCGTAGTCCGGCTCGCTCGCGGGCTCTGCCATCTCTTCCATCGTAACCCAACCTGACAGCGTGCGGGGCCGTCGGGCCGCGCTGTCGTGCGGGGAACGCAACCCGGAAAGCCGGCGAGGGCGCCGGCGCACCTGTACCTTTCCGGGATGGGATTCGGTTCCGGGATGGGATTCGGTCATCGATCTCGTACCGTTCGCCGTAGTCGCCGGGCTGCGGCAGTTGTGGGAAACCGGTCCGCCGGCATCCCAAGGTCCGGCGGGAAACGGCTTGCCGTTTTCCGCGGGACCGGCAGCTTCCGCAGCCAGCGACGCGGCGGGGCGGCGGGGCGGCAGGTGCAAGGCTGCGTGTTCCATGCAGGTTCAACCGGGCCGGACAGGTAGAGTCGCGGCGATGACCGAAACAGGCGTGTCCTCGTCGGCCGCGGTCGAGCCCCTGCTCCGCGTCCGCGAACTCAGGACCTGGTTCCACGGCAAGCGCGAGACGGTCCGGGCGGTCGACGACATCGATCTGACGATCGAGGAGGGCGAGACGCTCGGACTGGTCGGCGAATCGGGTTCGGGAAAGTCGGTGACTTCGCTGTCGGTGATGCGCCTGCTCGAGAGCACGGCGACCATCGAGAGCGGAGAGATCGCGTGGTTCGGCCGCGACCTGATCCGCCTGCCTGACCGCGACATGCGGAAGCTGCGCGGCAAGGACATCGGGATGATCTTCCAGGAGCCGGGCAGTTCGCTGAACCCCGTCTTCCGGGTCGGCGACCAGGTCGGGGAGGCGCTCCGCGTCCATCTCGGAATGAACCGCCGGCAGGCGCGCCGGCGGACGATCGAGCTGTTCGAGGAAGTCGGCATCCCGGAACCGGAACGGCGCGTGGACAGCTATCCGCACGAGATGTCGGGCGGCCAGAAGCAGCGCGTGATGATCGCCATGGCCCTGTCGTGCAATCCGAAGCTCCTGATCGCCGACGAACCGACGACCGCGCTGGACGTGACGATCCAGGCCCAGATCCTGGATCTGATCCGCCGCCTGCGCGACGGCCGCGGCATGTCCATCCTGTTCATCAGCCACGACCTGGGGGTGATCGCCGAGATCGCCGACCGGATCGCCGTCATGTTCCGCGGCCGGATCGTCGAGCGCGGCCGGGTGACCGACGTGTTCGACGACCCGCGGCATCCCTACACCAAGGGTCTGCTCGCCTGCCGCCCGCACCTCGATCGTGATTTCCGGCGCCTGCCGACCGTCGCGGACTTCATGGACGTGGAAGAGGATGACGACGACGGCGAGGTCCGGATCACCGAACGCGCGATCACCGAGGAGTCGCTGAACGAACTGGTCGGCCGCGGCCGCGGCCGCCTGCTTCATCCACGCGCGGATCTCGCGAGTCTGGGCTACGCGGACGATCCGGGGCCCGGCGAACTCGTGGCGGACGACACGGAACCGCTGCTCGAAGTGCGCAACCTCAAGGTCTACTACCCGATGCGGAGCGGCTGCCTGCGCCGGCAGGTGGGCGACGTCCGCGCGGTCGACGGCATCTCGTTCGACGTCTATCCCGGCCAGACGCTCGGACTGGTCGGAGAGTCCGGTTGCGGCAAGACGACGACCGGACTGGCCCTGCTGCGGCTGATCGACATCACCGCCGGCACGGTCCGGTTCGAGAACCAGGACGTCACGACGATCCCGTCGGGCCGCCTGCGCGCCCTCCGCGGGCAGATGCAGATCATCCTCCAGGATCCCTACTCGTCGCTCAACCCGCGGATGACGGTCGAGGCGATGCTCGGCGAGGCGATGGCGATCCACCGAATCGGCGACAGCCGCGGCGACCGCCGCGACCGCGCGGCGCGGCTGCTCGAGGAGGTCGGCATGGAGACCGGCCACCTGAGGCGCTATCCGCACGAGTTCTCCGGCGGCCAGCGCCAGCGGATATCGGTCGCCCGCGCGCTGGCGGTTCAGCCCAGGCTGATCATCTGCGACGAGTCGGTTTCCGCCCTCGACGTCTCGGTACAGGCGCAGGTCCTGAACCTGCTCAAGGACCTCCAGGAGGAGCGCGGCCTGACCTACATCTTCATCAGCCACGACCTGTCCGTGGTCAAGTTCATGTCGGACATGATGGCCGTCATGCTCGACGGCAGGATCGTCGAACAGGGGCCGTCGGAGGCGATCTACGCCGCGCCCCGCCAAGACTACACTCGCCGTCTGATCGACGCCGTCCCCGACGACTCGATCGCCGGCATCGAACGTCGGCAGCAGCAACGAAGAGAAGCCAGGAGCATGCGCGGGGTCAACTGAGGCGCCGGTCGAGCCGGGGCCGGGGACGCACCGAAATGAGCAGCAGATCCAGCCGCTTTCCGGAGGCCCTCGTGCTCATCTTCGCGATGATCGTGGCCGCGCAGGCGCTGACCTGGGTGTTGCCGGCCGGCGAGTACGAGCGCGACGGCCGCCAGGTGCTGGCCGGCACGTACCACGCCGTGGACGCCGCGCCCCTGCCCTGGCACGCCGCCCTGACCCGGACGCCGCGAGGTCTTGAGGCCGCCGCCGAGATCATCTTCTTCGTCTTCCTGGTCGGCGGCGCGATCGGCGTGATTCGCGCCACCGGCGCGATCGACGCCGCGATCGGCGCCGCCATCAGGACCCTGGGGGGACGGCCGATCCTGCTCGTCGGCGGCATGACGACACTGTTCGCGGTCGGCTCGTCGACCATCGGCATGGCCGAGGAGTACATGCCCTTCGTTCCGATCCTGGTCGCCATGTGCATCGCGCTCGGGATGGACGCGGTCGTGGCCCTCGGCATGGTCTACCTCGGCGCCGGGATCGGCTACGGCGCCGCCGCGATCAATCCCTTCACCGTGATGATCGCCAAGGACATCGCCGGCCAGGACCCCGGCGTCGGCTTCGGACTTCGCTGGGCGCTGCTGGCGGTCATGCTGGCGATCGGCATCCACCACATCCTGCGCTACGCCCGACGCATCGCCGACGACCCGGAACGGAGCCTGGTGCGCGACATCGACTACTCCGGCGGCGGAGACGAGCTGAAGGCCGCCGACCTCACGCCGGCCCGGTCAGGCGTCCTGGGCGCCTTCGCCGCAATGATCGGCGTCTTCGTCTGGGGCGTCAACGCGCACGGCTGGTACCTGGTCGAACTTGCGGCGCTCTTTCTTGGCTTGACGATCATCTCGGCCGTCCTGGGCCGGGTGTCGGCGAACCGGACCGCCAGGGCCTTCACCGGCGGCGCCGCCGAACTGACCGGCACCGCCCTGCTGATCGGCTTCGCGCGCACGATCGAGGTCGTGCTCACGGACGGCCGGGTCATCGACACGGTGATCCACGGCATCGCCTCGCTGCTCGAGCGAGCGGAGGCCCTGGGCGCCGGCGCCGCCGTCGTCTCCGCCTGGGGCATGCTGGCCACGCAGAGCGTCTGCAACTTCCTGATTCCCTCGGGCAGCGGCCAAGCCTACGTGACGATGCCGATCATGGCGCCGCTCGCCGACCTCACCGGGGTCGGCCGCGAGACGTCCGTGCTCGCCTACCAGCTCGGCGACGGCTTGATGAACCTGATCGTGCCCACGAACGCCCTGCTGATGGGCATGCTGCTTCTCGCGCGCATTCCCTACCAGCGCTGGCTGCGGTTCATCCTGCCGGCGATGGTCAAGCTCTACGTCGTCGCGATGCTCGTCCTGGCGGCGGCGGCGCTGATGCGGTTCGAGTAGTCGCGCCCAGACGAACAACCTGGCGGTCACGGTCGGTCGTCAACTCCCGGTACGCGCCTTCGCGGCGCCACGCACGGCGCCATTGGCGATAGGCTGACGCCCGACGCCCCGCCAATCCGGGGACAAACGAGCCGAACGTGCCCTACATGGTCTACAAGCTTCTGCACCTGCTGGGAGCGGCAATGGTCCTTGCCGCCGCCGGCGGCGTCGCGGTGCACGCCGCGAACGGCGGTCGCAGGGAGGACAACGAGCTGCGAGGCCTGCTCGCCGGCCTGCACGGGGTCGGCATGGTCCTGAGCGTCGCAGCCGGTTTCGGCATGTTGGGCGCAAGCCTGCCCGGCTGGGCCTGGGTGAAGCTGGTCATCTGGCTGTTCTTCGGCGCCGCGCTGACGCTGCCCTACCGCCGCCGGACCCTGGCCAGACCCCTGGTCGTCATCCTGCCGCTGCTGGCCGCGGTCGCTGCTTGGCTGGCGCTGGTCAAGCCGTTCTGAGGCGCCGAAGGGCGCGGCCGGGACAGTCGGTCAGATCCCGGTCACGCAGAGGTCAGCGCCCTTGGGCTGCCGTCGCGGCGAAAACCTGGAATCCGGGTTGAACTCCGGCTGTTCCCGAACTCCGGCTGTTCCCGTCCGTAGTCATGGACGGGTCCATGCCCTAAAGGGGCAAGGCATGGGCCCGTTCGGCGCCGGGCGGTGCGAGCGTGTCGTGCCGCTCGGCGCCACCTTCGCCCGGATGACGCCCCGTGCCCGGCCTCACGGAGAGATGCAGGTCGGACAGTCCCTCGCGCCGGCCGCCAACACGCGGTCGGCCTCGCACTGGTACTCCGGGCTGCTCGACCGATGGCGGCGCGCGTCGCCGTCAAGCATCGTCTCGCGCTTCCAGTCGTCGTCCCGCGACCAGCGGTACGGCAGCATCTTCACGGCGCCCGGCCGCTTCAACTCCTCCGCCGCCGCGAGCGCGGCGGCGACGATCTCCCGCTGAAGCCGCGGGTCCTTCGCCTTCCCCGCCGTGCGACCGAGGGGATAGTCGAGGAAGACGGCGCGGGGAGGATTGACCGAGCGCGTGATCGAGAGAGCGGAGGTCAGCGACGTCGTCGGCAACCCATCCGCCTCGACCCTGCGTGCAATCAGTCCCACGGACTGATGGCAGACCGGTCACACGGGAACCAGCAACGCCAGGTCGACCTGGTCCTCCGCGAGACGGCGGCTGATTTCCGGCACCAGCGCATCCCGAACGCGTCGCGCCGAGTAGATCCCGCCCATGAAGGCGTAGACGCGCGGCGACAGTTCGCCGATAGAGCCCTCCGCCGCGAGCGTGCGCAGCGCGTCGATCGGGAAGACGACGTTCGGGTCCGTCCGTGCGTCGCTCTGGTCGTAGGCGAAGTGGCTCGTCCGCAGTTCCGAGACGGGAACCGACGCGTCGATCACGCGCAGCGAGATGTCGTCCCGATGATGGAAGGCGACCTGGCCCGCCCGGTACACGCCGCCGGAGCCCACCAGGCCCACTCGGCACTCCCGGAGAGGCTTCGCCAGTTCGGTCCAGGGAGGCGGACCATCGTTGCGAACCCATCGGTAGGGATCGTGGCCCAGGCGCGAATAGAGGTCGCGCGTGCGAGCGATGTGGTCCACCGGCGGGCGTCGCGTCGTCATCGGCGCTCATTCTGACTCAAGATAGGATGTCGGCCGCATGACGACCGAGGACCGCCGAGCGAGCGGTCGGCTCGACCTCCCCGAATCCGAATGGCGGGCAAGACTCGGCGACGAGACGTTCCGGGTCCTGCGGCGGGAGGCGACCGAACGTCCCTTCACTTCGGCGCTCAACGACGAGCGCCGGCAAGGCGTGTTCCTCTGCGCCGGCTGCGGCGCCGAGCTGTTCCGGTCGGAAGCGAAGTTCGACAGCGGCACTGGCTGGCCCAGCTTCTTCGAGCCCATCGCCGGCGCCGTCGACACGAAGCGGGACGTCAGGCTGGTCGTTCCCCGAACCGAGTACCACTGCTCCCGTTGCGGCGGACACCAGGGCCACGTCTTCGGCGACGGGCCGGCGCCAACCGGCCTCCGCTACTGCAACAACGGCGTCGCCCTGCGCTTCCGGCCGACGCCGGCGAGCGGCCCGGAAACTCGACACAACGCACCGGACAGGGAGGACTGAAACGATGTCGATCAAGGCGGCTGCCCGCCGCGCCGGCGGAGCGATCCCGGCAGCCGGCCTGGCGCTGACGCTGGCGTGCGGCGGCGAGCAGGTCGCGCCTCTGACCACCACGGTGAACACGGAGCTCGGCGTGGTCGAAGGCCAGGCGCTCGAGTCCGGAGTCCTCAAGTACGCCGGCATCCCGTTCGCGGCGCCGCCGGTCGGCGATCTCCGCTGGCGGCCGCCCCAACCGGCCGACGCCTGGGAGGGCCGCCGCGACGCGACCCGGTTCTCCGCCAGCTGCTGGCAGCCACTCTCCCCGCCCGGCTCCTTCTACGACACCGGCGAGATCGAGCGCAGCGAAGACTGTCTCTATCTCAACGTCTGGACGGGCGCCGAACACGCGGGAGCAGCCCTTCCGGTCATGGTGTGGATCCACGGAGGCGGCCTCCAGACCGGCGCCGGAAGCACGCCGCTGTATGACGGGGAGAGCCTGGCCAACCGCGGGGTGGTGCTGGTGACGATCAACTACCGGCTCGGACCGATGGGCTTCCTGGCTCACGCGGAACTCTCGGCCGAAGCTGGACTCTCGGAGGACGTCGGAGCGGAAGCGTCGGGCAACTACGGCATCCTGGACCAGATCGCCGCGCTCAAGTGGGTGCGGGCGAACATCGCCGCCTTTGGCGGAGACCCGGGCCGGGTCACGATCTTCGGCGAGTCGGCCGGTTCGTGGAGCGTCAACTACCTGACCGCCACCCCGCTGGCCGCGGGGCTGTTCCACCGCGCGGTCGGGCACAGCGGCGGCATCTTCTGGCCCATGCCGCAGCTTGCGGAGGCGGAGTCCGAGGGCGGCCGGGTCGCCGAGCGCCTCGGCGCCGCCGACCTCGCAGCCATGCGCGCCGCCACTGTCGAGGAGGTCTACGAAGCCGGCAGTGCGTCCGAAGCGCTCCAGTTCGTCGGCGTCAGCGACGGGTACGTCTTCCCCCGGGACGTCCACGACCTGTTCGCCGGCGGCGACCAGAACGATGTCGACACGATCGTGGGCTTCAACAGCGACGAAGGAACCGCCCTGTTCGCCGACGCCGGCGGAACCACCGTAGCCGACTACCGCCAGTTGCTCGCGGACACGTACGGCGAGCACGCCGACGTGATGTTCGAGGTCTACCCGGCCGAGAACGACGATCAGGCGCGCGTCGCCGCCTACGAGAACACCGCCGACCGGTTCTTCGCCTGGCAGATGCGGACCTGGGCCAGGTTGCAGAGCCGCACCGGACAACGACCCGTCCGAATGTACTTCTTCTCCCGGGTGCCGCCATGGGACGAGGCGGACGCCTACGGTTCCTACCACGCGGCGGAGATCGTCTACGCCTTCGACAACCTTCACCGAAGCGCCGAGGCAAGGGAGGACATCGGCCCCTTCAACCACGCCTGGGACGAGACCGACAGGGCGCTCGCGAACACGATGGCGAGCTACTGGGTGAACTTCGCGGCCACCGGCGATCCCAACGGCGACGGTCTGCCGGACTGGCCCGTCTACGATCCGGACGCCGACGGCGTACTGGAACTGGGCAACAGGATCGGCGTCATCCAGGGCCTGCTGAAGGATCGCCTGGACGCCCTTGACGCCTATTACGAGGATCTGCGCGGCGCCGGCGTGGGCCGCCACTCGCCGGACCGGCGCGAGCAGCCCGAGTGACCCCGGCGACGGGAGGACCCGGCGCCCTGTCGCCCAGGTCCCCCAAAGGCCGCCTTTGTGCTAGCGTCCCGCCATCAGGCAGTGGGTGCAGAGCTCACGCGGCGAACCAGGATGCGCCTGTCGTTCTCGTGCGAGGATCCACAGTGGAACCCCAAGGCCGAGAACAGGAGCAGCAGATGGCAACGAGAATCTATGTGGGGAACCTCCCCTTCGACACGACGGAAGAGGCGGTTCGCGCGCTGTTCCAGGCTCACGGCGACGTGTCGGAAGTTTCACTGATCAACGACCGCGATACCGGACGGCCACGGGGCTTCGGCTTCGTCGAGATGGCCTCCGGAGGCCAGGAGGCCATTTCCGCACTGGACCGGCAGCAGTTCGGCGGTCGCACCCTCCGCGTCAACGAAGCCAGGCCGCGCGAGGAACGCCGGCCTCGCTGGTAGGTCGCCGACTACATCCGCGGGTAGAAGAACTGGGCCACGACAACGTCGGCCCGCGGCGACGGCTTCAGTTCGATGATGTCGTCGCGAGAGCCGCCCTTCGCCATCCTGAAGGACGCGTTCACCCGCATGGGAGCGTCCCAGAGCACGAGAGCGAACTCGCCGTTCTTCTCGATCGGCCCGCTCGCCCGGAAGCTGCCGTCGCCCGAGACGATCGTCATCTCGCCGCCGCCCTTGACCGGCTTGCCGCGCTCGTCCTGAACCCTTCCGGCAAGCACGGTGCGAATGCCCCGCGGCGCCATCGATTCGCCTTCCCGGAAGAGAATCGGGTAGAGCTGCTGGGAACCGTCGCGCTGGACCGCGACGCGCGCAACGACCGAACGGAAGCCGTTGCGCTCGAACGTGACCCGGACGGTGATCCCCTCGTAGTCCTCCCGACTGAAGATCCGGCCCATGTTGCGCAAGAGGTAGGCGCCGGTCTTCCTGCCCTTGGCGCGCAGCCTCGGCGCGGGCATGTTGTCGTTCTGGAACCAGATGTCGACATCCGGGAGCGGGTTTCCGCTCGAGTCGAGAATCGTGCCGAACACGCGCGTGTTGTCCCGGCCACCGACCGCGCCGGTGACGTCGCCGCCGCGCGAGTCCTGAGCCGAAACAGGGACCGCCAACATGAACGACGGGATGAACAGGAGCGGGAAGACAAGTCTCTTCGTCATCGTCGCGGTCCTCCGAGACCGTTTCCTCGCCGACCGATCGCCGCTCGACGGCGACATCGGCGCCGACGATATCAGCCCGATCCAGCACATAGGATGGCCGGATGCCGCCAACCGCATCCGCACCGGTCGCGCCGTTGCGGTCGAGGCAGATCCTGACGGCGGCCGCAATCGGCGCGGCGGCGGCCCTGCTGGTTCTGCTCTGGATGGCGCCGCACACCACGACCGCCGCCCCCGACGAAGCGTCCCGAGGCGTCCCGGCGCCCTTGCCGCCTCGCCCGACGCCCGAGCCGCCGCAGCCCCTGCCGCGCGAGCTCAGCGATGCGCTCGAGCTGATGGACCAGGGCAGACTCCGTGAAGCGCAGATCCTGATGCTCGGCTTCGACGCCAGCCCCCCCGCCAGGAAACTGTCGCCCGGCCACCGCGAGACGATGGACGCGATGCTGGAGCGTCTCGGAAACGACCCCGTCCTCCTGGCCGCCCTGGAGTTCGAAGCCGGCTTCGAGGATGCCGACCTCGACCGTCTTCGCCGCGCCTTGGGCTCGCTGTCCCGCGAGCGGATGATCGCCCTCCGGCGTGACCCGCGGGCATCCCGCCACGTCGACGACGCGCGCCGGCTGACCGCCGAGGTCGACGCGATCGAGGGACTGTTGGGCAGCGACCGGCTGGCGGCGCTCCGGTTGGCCCAGAACTTCGCGCGACGCCACCCGAGATTCGCATCCGGCCTCGCCTTCGAGGATCGTGCCGCCCAGGCGATCGAGGACACGGCCGGGCGGCTGATGGCGGCGGACCGCCTGGAAGAGGCTCGAACGCTGCTCCTTGAACTCAGATCGCTTCGCGGCGACGCGGCCAGGGAGACCGCCTCCGTCGACGCCAGGCTGGCTTCCATCGAATCGGTGTTCCAGCGACGAAGCGATCTGGACGCCGCGATCCGCCGGATCGAGACGCTGGGCCGGAAACGACCGCACGAGGCCCTGGAGGTTCTCGCCGCCTTGGAGCGGACACCGGAGAACCGTCGTCGTCTGGCCCAGGTGGAATCCACCCTTGAATTGCTGCTGGACGATCTCGACCGGGCAAGCCCCACCGTCGAGATACTGGCCGCGGACGGTTCGAGTCTGGAACAGATCGAGTACGACGGCCGCGAGGATCTGGCACTGCTGGTTCGTGCCCGGGACGACTACGAGGTGGTCTCGGTGCGTTTCTTCTGGCGCTGGTTCGACCGCGAAGGCGAAGGCGACCTGGTGGAAGCGGCACTTGGACCGGTCGCCCCCGAGCCGGCGCCCGCCACGGACCGCGCGGGCGACCGCGGGCCAGCCGAGATCGACTTCGAGGCGACGATACGGCAAGCCGAGCACGGCGGCCGAAGCCTTCAGTTCTGGGCCGAAGCGACCGACCGCGGCGGCCGCATTTCGAGGAGCGCCGATCCGCCGCACCGGCTCACGCCGGCGCGGCGCGGGTTCCTGCGGCGGCTCGGCCTTCGTCGCCGATGACTCTTCGCGAGGGTGAAACCACTGACCGCCAACCACTTACCGGCGCCAGCCGAACTGGTATGATGACCGCCGTGCCGAACGGCAGAAGCGCCCCGAACGACGTCGGCGAGTCGCCCGCGGAACCGGCGATACCCCAGCACCGCGTCGAGACGACCGACCGGGACTTCCGCGGCCTCGGACTGAATCCGGAGATCCTGGACGTGCTCGCCAGGATCGGCTTCGAGCACCCGACACCGATTCAGGCCGACGTGATCCCCCATGCGATCGCGGGCAGGGACCTGATCGGTCTGGCCGAAACCGGCTCCGGCAAGACGGCCGCCTTCGTCCTGCCGATCGTCCAGAGGCTCGGCCGGGGCCAAGGCGTGCGCGCGCTCGTCGTCTGCCCCACGCGCGAGATCGCCTTGCAGACCAAGGCCTTCCTCGACGTCTTCCGCAGCAGCCGGCTGCAGGTCAGCGCGGCCTGCCTGATCGGAGGCGTCAAGATCGGCCCCCAGTTCGACCAGTTGCGCCGGGAACCCGACGTCCTGGTCGCAACGCCGGGACGATTGCTGGACCACACCGAACGCGGCACGGTGAGCCTTGGCGCCGTCGAAGAACTCGTGCTGGACGAAGCCGACCACATGCTCGACCTCGGCTTCATGCCCCAGGTGCGGCGGATCGTCACCCAGGCGCCCAGCAGGCGGCACACGATGCTGTTCTCGGCCACCATGCCGCCGCCGATCGAACGCCTGGCCCAGCGCTACATGGACGATCCCATCCGCGTCGACCTGGCGCCTCGCGGCGCCGCCTCCGGAATCGAACACCGGCTCTACCTGGTCGACGAGAAGGACAAGAAGAGCTGCGCCCTGGCGCTGCTGGGCTCGGTCCCCGGCTCGACCCTCGTCTTCACCAAACGCCGATCCGACGCCGAGTGGCTGTGCCGCGTGCTGGAGCGAGGACAACACAGCGTCGCGCGCATCCACTCGGACCGCTCCCAGAAGCACCGAGTCGCGGCTCTGGAGAGTTTCCGCGCCGGCCATCATCGCATCCTCGTGGCAACGAACATCGCGGCCCGCGGCATCGACGTCCAGGGCATCGAGCACATCCTGAACTACGACCTGCCCGACACCGCGGAGGACTACATCCACCGCGCCGGCCGCACCGCCCGCGGCGCCGCCGAAGGGGTCGTGTCGTCGATCGGCACCTGGCTCGACAAGCCGATCGTCCGCCAGATAGAGCTGGCGCTCGGTCATCCGCTCCCTCGCCGAGAAGTCGCGGGAGTGTCCCCCTACCGTGAAATGCGATCGCTCAACGAGCGGCGGCGACGTTCTCCCCTGCGCCGCTGACCCGCGGGCAGCCCGATGACCGCAACCCGGATCTCACGAACCGGCTGCTGCACACGCTACTCCGGGTCGGGAACGGGTCCCGGCTGCTTGACCAGTCGAAACACGGCGCCGTCCGGGAGGCCGGGTGCGCCCGAAACGCCATGCGGCCCGCGCCTCGGAAACCGCCGCCATGACTGACGCCCCGAGGCGCCTTCGATCCCCGATCGGCATCCTCGACAACCGCTCCCGCGGGATCGCCGGCGACTTCCTGAAGGCGCACCTGAAGGAAAACACAGACCTCTCGGTCGTGTCCGCTTACTTCACGGTCAGCGCCTACGAAGCGCTCGGAGAGGAGCTGGAGCGCGTCCGGGGATTGTCCCGTTTTCTGTTGAACTTCGGATGGCGGCTCGTGTGTGTTGATGAATGTTAAGCGGCCTTGGTTTGGTGGTCAACGTGCCCTGCTCGTCGTTCGAGGGCGCGGATGAGTTTGGGCATGTCTCGGTAGCCTCTCAGCCCGTGGCAAAAGTGGATTCGGCCCGGAGTGCCACTGCTGCTTCGAGGCTGAGTCTGGGCAGCGCTACGCGACGCAAAGTTGGAAGCCGAGGCGATGTGCGCGCCAAGAGGCGCAGATCGACTGCATCAGCCCGTCGAATCGGGCTGTGAACGCTGCAAGCAAGCCAGTCTGGGCGCCCAGAGTTGCCGTGACACGGCCCTGCAGCGATCGTGGCGTGCCGACTCCCGCGAGGCTCCTCATCAGGAGACCGAGATTGAAGCCGCAGGAATGAATGTAAAGGCGCTTGAGCGCGTTGTCGCGGCCGCGCAGATGCAAGCGCCGCATGCCGCCGGTCTCGAACTGGTGAGCGAAGGGACGTTCGACGCGCTCGCCGCGCCGGCGCTGCAGCCGCTTGCCCCGATTGCCGCGGACCCGCCGACGGTTCGCGTACACGATGGCTTGCAAGTCCTTCTTGCCTGTCCAACGACGACGACCACGGTCCGGCTCCGCGATGTAGCTGCGAAGCTCCAACTCGTCGATGGAGGCGAGAACGTCGTTGCTGTGGTAGCCCTTGTCCGCAATCACTTCCTCGATCACCGACGAATCGCCGACTGCCGACTCCACCTGCTCGAACGTCTCCTCCAACGTCTCGTGGACCGACTCCGTGTCTCCCTTGGCGCCGCCATGCAGCGTCACACCCAGAATGGCCCCGCTCTCCAGGTCCACCGCCTGCTCCGCCTTGTACGCGAGGTGCGTGCGGCCATCCTTCATCTTCGTGACCTCGGCATCCGGATCGTGAGGATTCTCCCACTCCTCGTTCGACAGCTTCTTCTTCCGCTTGCGGTCGAAACGAGCCAACTCCGCACGAGTCAGCGTCGCCAAGCCCGAAGCCTCTGCCAAGCCACGCACGAACTCCTCGTAGCCAGAACCCGTATCCCGACGAACGATGCTGCGCAGCGCAGCGTTCGCCTCCAGCGTCGTCGCGTCCACGCCCACTGTCTTCCCCGATACCAGACCCGACTCCGCCAAGCGCTCAAGAACCCAGCTGAACACCTTGCCGTGAGTCTCCAGATCGATCAGACGACGAGTGCGAGAAATCGTCGAATGATCCGGCGAACCCTCCGTCACACTCAAGCCCAGGAACCCACGAATGCTCAACGAGTCCTGAGCACGCCAGGCGATCTCCCGCTCCGAATCCAGACCCTCGAAGAAGCCCACCATCAACAACCGGAAGTACGTACCTGGAGGAAGACTCGGACGACCCATCCGCTCCGCGTAGAACCCCGCACACTCCGACTCGACGAACTCGTCGAAACCGCTCGACTCCAGCACACGGTCCAAACGCTCGTAGAACGGATGGCCGGAACTCCGCGGCAGAGCCGATCCAGACACCCAGAGAAGCTCCTGATTCTCACGACGCCTTTTGCCCATAGCCATGAACCCATCCTATCGCATAGCCGAAACGGCGGACAGCCCGACTTTTGCCACGGGCTGCTCTGACGCGGTGGAAGCGTGATTGAGCATCGATGAGAGCGGCAGCGACCCAGCGCTGGATCATGGAGCCGCCCCGCCAGCGCTTGACGTTGCGGGTGTAGCGCCCGACGGAGCTGTTGAGGCTCTCGATCGGATTGGTGCTGCGCATGGTCTTCTGGAGAGCTCCGGCGAGGCCGAGTTCGAGCACGGTGACGGTCTCCTCCATGCCTTCCCGGAGGGAGGCCGCTGCGCCGGGGTGCTCCCGCTCCAGATGACTGGCGATCTGCCGCAGACGCCTCAAGGCCGTCTTGGCGGATTTGCTGTCCCAGGCCTTGCGGAGCGCCCGGCGAATCGAGGCTCGCCTCTCTTCGGGCAGATGCTCTTCGACGTTCCGGGCCTTGTGGACCTGGCAGCGCTGCACCGTCGCGGCGTCGCCGAAGACCTCCTTGATCGCGCGGCGCAGGGCCTTGCTGCCGTCGATGACGAACAGCAACGGCTTCGCCGTCGAGAGGCCCCGCTCCACCAGGTCGGCGAGAAGAGCGCGGACCACCGCCGTGTTCTCCGTCGAACCCTCGCGAAGGCCAAGAACCCGCTTGTGACCGGACGACGAAACGCCCAAGGCGATCAGAATGCAGTGGCCACCGATGTACTTCGCGTCCACGCACACCACGCGGATGTCCTCGTCTTCCAGCGACGACGACAGGAACTTCTCCATCTGCCGCGCCGACAGCGCCTTGAAGCGCCGAGACACCGAACTCCGCGATGCCGAACGACGGTCCGAACCCGCGGCCGCCGTGTCCAGCGACCGCAGGTAGTTCCGCGTCGACACGCCCGACGCAATCGCTTCCATCGTGTGACGGTCCATCGCGTCGCGAGACGCCGCCCACTCGAACGACTCGAGACGCACCTCGCCCTCCGGACCCCGTACCCGCAGACGCTGAATCTCGATCCGGGCCCCGCCCAGCGTCACTTGGCTCGGAGCACTGCCCGCACGCCACACCGAACGAGCATCCTGGTGACGACCCTTCGCGCCGCACCGCGACTCCCGCTCCTCCTCCATCAACCGGGCCAACGTAGACCGGCCTGTCTCGACGCACAGCTCCTGAAAGCTCGACAGACCGTTGACCAACGAGGGCAATGACTCCAACAGACCAAGCCCCGATCCCGACGACGGACTGCTCGGAGTGCTCCTTCTCTCTTGCCGATTCCCTTCCCGACTGCGATGATTGGCCATGGGTGGCGTCTCCTTTCTTTCGCTGAGACCGGCCCGCTCATCGGGCCGGAGAGCCGCCACCCTACTCCCAAAGTTCAACAACCGACGGGACATCCCCGGCTCAAGCGGAGGGTGAAGTACGCGGTCCGTGAGCGTCGTGCGTACGCTTCCGGTCGCGGCGTGACTTCGGACCAGACGATTGAACTGACGACCAGGAAGGGCCAGAAGGACTGTCCGATTCCCCTGCGGCGGGTCGGCTACCGGGACGCCGAGACCGGCAAACACTACGTGTTCCTCACCAACAACTTTCAGCTCGCGCCAAGGACCATCGCGGACATCTACAAGGCGCGTTGGGAGGTCGAGCTCTTCTTCAAGTGGATCAAGCAGAACCTGCGCATCAAGAGCTTTCTCGGCACGTCCCGCAACGCCGTGCTGACGCAGATCTGGATCGCCATGTGCGTTCACCTGATGCTTGCCTACCTGAAGTTCGCCAATCGTCTCAAGTGGAGCCTCAGCGAGATCCTGCGCTTGCTTCACCTCAATCTGTTTGAACGACGGACACTCAATGACCTGTTACAGCCCCAACGAGAACCGCCGGGACCAGAAAACGCTCAACTTCAACTCGCCATACCACGAAGTTAGTGGGACAGCAATGGCACTCAACAGTCCGTTGATCGCATGGTATGGCAAGCACGTCTTGTCGACAACTGGAGCTGGATTGCCGCAGTGGAAGAAATACTCCATTGAGCACCTGCCTATTCCACAAGGGTGTGGCGCGATGAAGCGCTTCACTGGGATCAAAGGAAACGATGTCGTGGCGGACCATCAGGCTGGGCCGGTTGTGCTTCGTGTGCTTCGTGTGTACGGCATCAACTCTGTTGAAGCTCGCTCGATTTTGATGTCTTGACGAAAACGAACTGTCAAGATGTCAATCGTCTATCCGGTCGTCTACACTGCGTCACTCAGTGAGGAGATATTCACCGTATCAATTTGACGTCAAGCGTTGTCAACCCATACAGATACCGAACCCTCTGTTCGATTTCGTCGAGTACGGTAGTCCCGGCAGTCCCGGCAGTGGTTGTTTCGTTATCTCTTTGTCGTGCGCGATCTACCAGCCGAACAAAGGATGCTTGCCGGTCTCGGCCGACTCTTCTTGGAACAGGGATTCGCTCGACGGTGTGGACAATCCACCGCGAGAGGCCCATGCCAGAGGTCAGTGCCGTCGTCCTCATGTACCAAGAGACCAGATCGGAGTTGAGCACGGCACAAAGGTACTTGAGCGCAGGTCCGGTCATCATGAAGGATGTGTTCAAGAGGTACAGGCCGTTGGCGTCGTGCGCGAATCGTCCGAGATTTGTCAAATCCATCCAGAGCAACTTCTCCTTCGAGAATTCCTCGTGGTAAGCGCAGGAATCCTGTAGCTCCCACCAGGCGTGCTGTGTCCTCTTGCGCGCACGAGATCCGTCGGGGAGCTTTTCGCCAGTCTGGTGGATGCGTCTGCCGAAGGAGGCGAGCCACCGCCGAATGGCGGGGTACTCGTCGATGTCGACGCCGACGGCCGGAAAGGTCGCGATGAGCCACCGATCCTTCCAGTCGACCCGGTACGCATGGACATCACGCCCCCTGACCACCGGCTTCAGCAGCTCGGCGGACCGGGGATCCTCGCGGACCAGCGCTTCCTTCGTCTCATTACCGACGATGAACGCCTTGTTGAGCCCGGTCTTTATCCCGTAGTTGATCGAAGAAGGGGGCAAGCTCTGAACCAGGTGGCCGCATGAGGGCCTTGCGCTCAAGGCACGCTTGAGGCTTCGCCAGGAGCCCGTACGCCGCAGTCACCGGCGCTATCGGCGCCGATCCTGGTCGGACTACTGCCATTCAGACAAGGGAGGGACGCAAGCAGGAGCCATGCAGCAACTGACGGTGGGACACGTGTTGACGAGGTCGCTGTCCGCGAACACCCGACTCGCATATGAGAAGGGGTGGCTCCGGTTCGCCTCCTTCTGTGAGAGAACAGGACGGGAGGCGATGGAGGCGACCGGTGAGGACGTGGCGCAGTTCCTCGTCCATACGGCAAGCCAGCCGCGTTCGTGTCGGGCGACAACAGGCGGCACCCGGCCGGTGTCCCTGGGGACGCTGCAGATCAGCCTTTCGGCGATCAACAGGAGATTCGGGGATGTCCCGCCGGCTGTTGAACTTTGGGAGTAGGGTGGCGGCTCACCCGGCCCGGTGAGCGGGCCGGTTCCAGCGAAAGAAAGGAGACGCCACCCATGGCGAATCATGGCAGTCGGGAAGGGAATCGGCAAGAGAGAAGGAGCAGCTCGTCGTCGGGGTCGGGGCTTGGTCTGTTGGAGGCATCGTCCTCGTTGTTCGACGGTCTGTCGAGCTTTCAGGATCTGTGCGTTGAGACAGGCCGTTCTGCCTTGGCGCAGTTGATGGAGAAGGAGCGGGAGTCGCGGTGCGGGGCGAAGGGTCGTCACCAGGATGCTCGTTCGGTGTGGCGCGCGGGCAGCGCTCCGAGTCAGGTGACGCTGGGCGGCGCCCGGATGGAGATTCAGCGTCTGCGGATACGGGGTCCGGAGGGCGAGGTGCGTCTCGAGTCGTTCGAGTGGGCGTCGTCTCGCGACGCGATGGACCGTCACACGATGGAAGCGATCGCTTCGGGCGTGTCGACGCGGAACTACCGGCGGTCGCTGGACACGGCGGCAGCGGGTTCGGACCGTCGTTCGGCTTCCAGGAGTTCGGTGTCTCGTCGCTTCAAGGCGCTGTCGATGCGGCAGATGGAGAAGTTCCTGTCGTCGTCGCTGGAAGACGAGGACATCCGCGTGTTGTGCGTGGACGCGAAGTACATCGGTGGCCACTGCATTCTGATCGCCTTGGGCGTTTCGTCGTCCGGTCACAAGCGGGTTCTTGGCCTTCGCGAGGGTTCGACGGAGAACACGGCGGTGGTCCGCGCTCTTCTCGCCGACCTGGTGGAGCGGGGCCTCTCGACGGCGAAGCCGTTGCTGTTCGTCATCGACGGCAGCAAGGCCCTGCGCCGCGCGATCAGGGAGGTCTTCGGCGACGCCGCGACGGTGCAGCGCTGCCAGGTCCACAAGGCCCGGAACGTCGAGGAACACCTGCCCGAAGAGAAGCGAGCCTCGATTCGCCGGGCGCTCCGCAAGGCCTGGGACAGCAAATCCGCCAAGACGGCCTTGAGGCGTCTGCGGCAGCTCGCCAGTCATCTCGAGCGGGAGCACCCCGGCGCAGCGGCCTCCCTACGGGAAGGCATGGAGGAGACCGTCACCGTGCTCGAACTCGGCCTCGCCGGAGCTCTCCAGAAGACCATGCGCAGCACCAATCCGATCGAGAGCCTCAACAGCTCCGTCGGGCGCTACACCCGCAACGTCAAGCGCTGGCGGGGCGGCGCCATGATCCAGCGCTGGGTCGCCGCAGCCCTCGTCGATGCGCAATCACGCTTCCACCGCGTCAGAGGCTACCGAGACATGCCAGAACTCATCCGTGCTCTCGAACGACGAGCACGTCACGTTGACCACCAAACCAAGGCCGCTTAACATTCTTCAACACACACGAGCCGCCATCCGAAGTTCAACAGAAAACGGGACAATCCCGGAGATTCAGGGACGCCGGCAAGGAATCGCCCGGGAACGCCGTCATCGTAGCGGCGGTCATTCACGGCCTGACGAGGATCCGTGGCAAGAGTCAGAGGAAGGTCAAACCGGTCCGCGAGTACGACATTCGAAGGATGCTGGTCCGCTGCGACGAGCGATCGCAACGGGAGTGCTTCCGGACCGTGGCGACACGCGACGCGGCCCTGCTCGCCATCGGCTTCGCCGGAGCGTTGCGACGATCGGAGATCTGCCAGTTGAACGTTGAAGACGTCGACTTCCTCGGCCCGCCCGACGAGGACAACGGCCTGTTCCTCACCATCCGGAGATCGAAGACCGACCAGACGGCGAAGGGGCAGCGCATCGCGATACCGGCGGGCAAGGGGGTCAACGCGGTGGCGCGCCTGCGGAGATGGTTGGCACTGGCCGGGACGACGGGGGGACCGCTCTTCCAGTCCCTGTGGCGCGGCGGACGGCTTCGCGGCCGCCGCCTGCACCATTCCGACATCCCGCGCCTCGTCAAGCACTACGTGCAGGCTATCGGGCTCGACCCGACGGAGTACTCAGGGCACTCCCTGCGCGCCGGTTTCGTCACCAGCGCCGCTGTTCACGGCGCGCGTCTCGACAAGATCATGGAAGTCACGAGGCACTCCAGCGCCGAGATGGTGCTCCGCTACATCCGGCAAGTAGAAGCGTTCGACGACCACGCCGGCGCGGCGTTTCTGTAACTGGCCGATCGCACGGCGGTCGGTCAACGCGCCACCGTGTTGGCGACGGTCAAGCGAACCCGACTTCCAACAGCAACAGCACGGCGGTGAACTCTCTCGCGGCATCGAGTGACGGCCCAGGTGGGCAGCGGAACCTCGCCGTCCTCCAAGCCGTGGTCCACGAAGACGCCGAGCCGAGTCCGGAACGTCGGGCTACCAGGGAACGCCGGTCGCGCGGCAGACGAACCGCATCAGGGGCGACGCGGCGGCGCAGAGTCCCGTGAACTCGTCCAGGAAGCCGGCGTCGAGCAAACGGGGCTGATCGAGGTGCGCGACCGCCATGAAGGACTTGCGCTTGATGTCGTCGATTCGGGGATGATCCGCATCGAAGCCTCGCGGCGCCCGCTTCAGACTCTCGCCGCCCAGTTCGAGCTCTCCGCCGAGCCCCGGGCTGTCGCTGACTTCCGCCCAGCCGTCCGCGTCTTCCACGATCTGGCGCCGGATCGCCCGCAGCGCCTCGGGGTGTGGCCGCCACATTCCGCCGCCCATGAAGACGCTGCCCGGTTCGATGTGGAGGTAGAAGCCGGGCGCATGGGCGTCGCGGCGCCGCTCGTGGCGGAAGTGGATGCCGACGTGGGTCTTGTAAGGCCGTTTGTCGCGCGAAAACCGCACGTCCCGGTGGATGCGGAACAGGGAACCGCCCACCTTCTTCGGCGCCGCCAGAAAGTGGCGCGAGACCTCATCGATCCGCGTCCCGAAGTCGCTGATGAACTGCAGCGCCGGCTCGCGCACGACATCCTCATAGCGCTCGCCGTTGGCATGGAACCAGTCGCGATCGTTGTTTTCCGCGAGTTCGCGCAAGAAGGCGAAGGTCTGTCTCGAAAACGGGTTCCGCCACTGGTTCATCGCCTGTCCCTCCGGTCGCCGCGAGGCCCCTGGGCGCTCGCGCCGCGCGAAGTGTATTCTCGGTCTTCGCCAAAAGGAGAACCGAATGGACATCTTCCTCGCCGAGTTGGTTGGCGCCGCGCTTCTGATCATCCTGGGCGACGGCGTCGTGGCCAACGTGGTCCTGACCCGGACCAAAGGCAACGACGGCGGCTGGATCGTCATCACGACGGGCTGGGGACTCGCGGTAGCGCTCGCCGTCTACTGCGTCGGCCGGATCAGCGGCGCGCACATCAACCCGGCCGTCAGCGTCGGCCTGTGGTCGATCGGCGAGCTCGAGACGGCCCTGCTGCCGACCTACATCGGCGCGCAGTTGCTCGGCGCCTTCGCCGGCGCGGTCGTCGTCTACTTGGCTTACCGTCCCCACTGGGCGGCCACATCCGATCAGGCGGCGAAGCTCGGCGTCTTCTGCACCGCTCCGGCGATTCCTCGGCGGCGAGGCGCGAACTTCGTGACCGAGGCGATCGGCACGGCCGTTCTGGTCTTCGGCGTGCTGGCCATCGCGGCCAACGCCTCGGAACTCGCCGGCGAAATCGACCTGTCCGCGGTGTTCAGAACGGGCATCAACCCCCTGCTTGTCGGTTTCCTGGTCTGGGGAATCGGACTCTCGCTGGGCGGCCCCACGGGCTACGCGATCAATCCGGCGCGCGACCTGGCGCCCCGCATCGCCCACGCGGTCCTGCCGATCCCGGGCAAGGGCGGCGCCGACTGGGGCTACGCCTGGGTGCCGGTGGCCGGTCCACTCGCCGGCGGCGTGCTCGGCACCCTGGCCTTCCGCGCTCTCGGCTGGTAGGACGCCGCGGACAACCATGAGCTACGTTCTCGCCCTCGACCAGGGCACGACGTCCAGCCGCTCCATCCTCTTCGAGCACAAGGGCGCCTCCGTCGCCTCGGCGCAGAGGGAGTTCCCTCAGCTCTACCCGTCGCCCGGACACGTCGAGCACGATCCCGAAGCGATCTGGAAGACCCAACTCGCGACCGCCCGCGCCGCCATCCGGAAGGCGTCCGCTTCCGCCGCCGACATCGCCGCCATCGGCATCGCGAATCAGCGGGAGACGGTCGTGCTGTGGGAGCGCGACAGCGGCAGGCCGATCGACAACGCGATCGTCTGGCAGAGCCGCATCACGGCGCCGCTCTGCGAGAAGCTGAAGCGGCAGGGACACGAGGATCTGTTTCGCGCCAGGACCGGCCTCGTGCTCGATCCGTACTTCTCGGGCACGAAGATCGCGCATCTGCTCGACAAGCACAAGCTCCGCGGTCGCGCGCGTCGCGGCGAGATCCTGGCCGGCACGATCGACACGTTCCTGCTCTGGCGCCTGACCGGGGGCGAAGTCCACGCCACGGACGCGAGCAACGCCTCGCGCACCCTGCTGTTCAACATCCACGACCTGGACTGGGACGACGAGTTGCTCGCCATCCTGCGCGTGCCTCGCGCCATGCTGCCGGAGGTGCGGGACTCGAGCGGCGACTTCGGACGGACGGACCGGCGCCTGTTCGGGCGGCGGATTCCGATCGCCGGGATCGCCGGCGACCAGCATGCCGCCACGTTCGGACAGGGCTGCTTCCGGCGCGGCATGGTCAAGAACACCTACGGCACCGGCTGTTTCATCCTGATGAACACCGGGAGTCGCGCGGTTGCGTCGAAGAACGGCCTCCTCGCCACCGTCGCCTGGATGCGGGGCGGCAGACCGACCTACTGCCTTGAGGGGTCCGTGTTCGTGGGCGGCGCCGCCGTCCAATGGCTGCGGGACGGACTGGGTCTCATCGAACGTTCGAACCAGGTCGAGGAACTGGCCGCAAGCGAGCCGGACAGCGGCGGCGTCTACCTGGTGCCGGCCTTCGTCGGCTTGGGCGCTCCGCACTGGGATCCCTACGCCCGGGGCCTGCTCATCGGACTCGAGCGGTCGACCACGGCCGGCCACGTGGCCAGAGCCGCCGTCGAGTCGATGGCGTACCAGAGCCTCGACGTCGTCCGCGCCATGGAGGCCGACGCCGGCTCGCGGATGCGCGAACTCCGGGTCGACGGCGGCGCCGCGGTCAACGACAGCCTGATGCAGTTCCAGGCGGACCTGCTCGGCAAGCGAGTCCAGCGGCCGGTCGTGGCGGAAACCACGGCTCTCGGCGCCGCCTACCTCGCCGGGCTCGCCGTCGGCTTCTGGAGCGACGAGGCCGACGTGACGAGCAACTGGGCCCTCGATCGCGAGTTCGAACCGCGATCGACGCCGGCGAAGCGCCGACGCCTCGCCGCCAACTGGCGGCGCGCCGTCGAGAGATCGCGAGGCTGGGCCGAGGCATAGCAGCCCGCGTATCGCGCCGATCTTCCGCCGCGGTACGCTTTCGTCTCCTTGAACCCGCCACGCATACGGAGATCGCCATGACCGACGCAGCCGCCCGCCCCCGCCTCACCGTTGACATCGCGGCCGGTGTCGCCGACGTGCGTCTCGACCGCGCGGACAAGCTGAATGCACTGGACGACGCGATGTTCGACGCCCTCGGCGCCGCCGCCCGCGAGTTGGCCGAAGATCCGTCCGTGCGCGCGGTCGTGCTCTCCGGCAACGGTCGCGCCTTCTGCGCCGGCTTGGACTTCGGCCGGTTCCGCGCCATGGGGCAGAACGCCGGGAACAGTCTCGAGAACGATTCGTCGTTGGGCGAGATCGTGCAGCGCAGCGACGACAACCCCGCCAACCGCGCCCAGTTCGCCGCCTGGGGCTGGCACGCGATGCCCGTGCCGGTGATTGCCGCGATTCACGGCGTGGCCTACGGCGGCGGCTTTCAGATCGCGATAGGCGCCGATATCCGCGTCGTCCACCCGGAAGCCAGGCTCTCGGTGCGCGAGATCGTCTGGGGTCTGATCCCCGACATGGCCGGGCCGCAGTTGCTGTGGCGCCTGGTGCGCTCCGACATCGCCAAGGAGCTGACCTTCACCGGCCGCGTGATCAGCGGGGTCGAGGCCGCCGAACTCGGCCTCGTCACCCGGCTGTCCGAACAGCCGCTCGACGACGCCCTCGCTCTCGCGCGCGAGATTGCCGGCAACTCGCCGCACGCGATCCGCGCCGCCAAGAAGGTGCTCGACACCGCCCCGAGGGTCAGCGTCCGCGAAGGGCTCGAAGCCGAGGAGCGGCTGCAAGTCGGCCTGATCGGCGCCCCGAATCAGGTCGAAGCCGTGACGGCGAACATGGAGAAGCGGGCGCCCGTCTTCGCCGACGTCGACTGAAGCGGAAACGGGCGACTCCGGCCGCTGGTCCAGGCGCCGGCCGGCCGTGGCCTGAGCGGCGCGAGGCTTGCACCACGTCGCCCACATGTCGCGAGACGGGCGACGCCCGCTGAAGACGTCGGCTACTGGTCCAGATGCCAGCCGTGGCTTCCCCGGAGGAGCGCGAACTGGGAGTCGAAGGGCTCGGCGCCCGCCGCCGGCTCGACCCGGCTGTAGCTGCCGTCCGGCTCGAGCCGCCGGCACTTCGCCGTGTCTTCGAGGTGCGGGGCCAGGATGTCCCTGAGCGCCGCCTTGCGCAGGCCCGGATCGAGTATCGGACACAGCAGTTCGACGCGGCCGTTCAGGTTGCGCGGCATCAGGTCGGCGCTGCCGGTGAACAGCTCCTCGTCGCCGCCGTTCCGGAAGTAGTACAGCCGCGAGTGCTCCAGGAAGCGCCCCACGATCGATGTCACCGTAACGTTCTCGGACAGGCCCGGCACTCCCGGACGCAGGCAGCAGACGCCGCGCACCTGCAACAGCGCCTGGACCCCGGCCTGGGAGGCCCGATAGAGCGCGTCGATGCACTCCCGGTCGACCAGCGAGTTCATCTTGAAGATCAGACGGCCGTCGCCTCTCAGGCGCTGTCCCTCGATCTCCCGGTCGATCCGCCGGATGAGCTCCCGGCGCATCTGGTCCGGAGCGACCAACAGCCGGCTGTAGCGCTCCGCGCGGGCGTACCCGGTGATCGCGTTGAACAGCTTGGCCACGTCCGAGGCGATCTCCGCGTCGTCGGTCAGGAGCCCGATGTCCGTATAGACGCGCGCCGTGACCGGATTGTAGTTGCCGGTCGCAAGGTGAACGTAGGAATGAAGTTCGCCCGCCTCGCGGCGCACCACCAGACACATCTTGGCGTGGGTCTTGAGCCCCATCACGCCGTACACCACGTGCACGCCGGCGGCTTCCAGCGCCCGCGCCCAGCCGATGTTGTACTCCTCGTCGAAGCGAGCCTTCAACTCGACCAGGACCGAGACCTGCTTCCCCTTCTCCCGCGCCTCCATCAGGGCCTCGACGACGGGCGAGTTCGCCCCCACGCGGTAAAGGGTCTGCTTGATCGCGATGACGTCCGGGTCCGCCGCCGCCTCCCGCAGCAGCCGAACGACCGAAGAGAAGCTGTCGTACGGGTGGTACAGGAGGTGATCGCGCCGCCGGATCGCCTCGAACAGGGACTCGTCGCTCTCGAGCGCGGCGTGCCGCACGGGCCGGATCGCGCTGTCGCGGAGCTCCGGACGGTCCAGGAAGGCGATCTCGCTCAGGTCGGCGAGACCGAGCGGCGACGGCAGGGTGTCGACCTGGAACGGCGCCAGTCCCATGTTGCGCGACAGCAGCGCGCGGATTCGCTTCGGCATGTCTTCGCGCACTTCCAGGCGCACGACGGAGCCGAAGTGCCGCTGGCCCACGACCTCCACGATCGCCGTCAGGAGGTCGCTCGCCTCGTCCTCCTCGATCTCCAGATCGGCGTCGCGCGTGACCCGGAAGGGGTAGGCGGCCGCGACCTCGAAGCCAGGGAACAGCAGGTCGAAATTGGCGGCGATCAACTCCTCGATCCACACGAACCTGCCCCGGCCCGAGTCGAGACCGAGCTCGTCGCGACCGCTGCCCGGCGCCCGCACCAGCCGGGGCAGCACCTGGGGAACCTTGACCCGGGCGAAGCGCTCGCCCTTGCTCCCATCCCTGATCGCCACCGCCAGGTTCAGGCTGAGGTTGGAGACGTGGGGGAAGGGATGGCCTGGATCGAACGCGAGCGGCGTAAGGACCGGAAAGATGTCGCGCTTGAAGTGCGCGCGCAGCTTGCGCCTTTTCTTGTCCGAAAGGGCGTCGTGCGAAACGACCTCGATCCCCTCGTCTCCCAGCCGGGGCAGCAGGTCGTCGTGCCAGCAGCCATACGCGAGCGGGCGTTCGCGCTCGAGATGGGAGCGGATGCCGGCCAGTTGCTCGGACGGCGTCATCCCGTCCGGCGGCGCCTCCAGCGCGCCGCGCTCCAACTGCCGGCACAGACCCGAGACGCGGACCATGAAGAACTCGTCCAGGTTGCTGCCGTAGATCGACAGGAACTTGACCCGCTCCAGCAGCGGATGCCGGGTGTCGCGTACCTCTTCCAGGACCCGGCTGTTGAAGCGCAGCCAACTCAACTCGCGGTTGATGTAGTGCTCGGGAAGACCCGGCACGATGGTCGGCGAGCGCCGCCTCGCGGGCGCCGGCGCATCCGCTTCAGACGGCTCGGCTGGAACCGCCCCGGTCGGCGGTTCGAGCGGATCCTCGGCGGCCGCAGCTTCTGGACTCATCCTGGTACCTGCCGGGCTTGCCACGGTAACCGCCGAGTCTACTCCGGTTCCGGTTCTCCGGGTCATTCGGACGGACGGCGCCGGACCACGACGAACGTCACGTCGTCAGCGGGAACTCCCCGCGGAGACAGCGCATCCACCCAGCGCTCGAACTCGGCAACCGCTTCCCGCGCGGTGCGCTGACCGACCTCGCGCCAACGCGAGGCGATCGCCGGGTACCCCACCGGCTCGCCGTTCTCCGCCAGCATCTCGGGCAGCCCGTCGCTCATCAGCAGCGCCGCGTCGCCGGGCTCGAGGGACACGCGGCGGCGCTCGTACGAAGCGACGGCCAGAGTGCCGAGCGGCACGCCCGAGGTCATGATCTCCTCGACCTCGCCCGACGGACAGCGGCTGATCAGCACCGGCGGCATGCCCGCGGAAGCCAGGTCCAGGACGCCGTCCCGATAGCGCGCCAGCACCAGGGCCATCGCCCGACGGCCCAGATTCATCGAGCGGATCGTCGCCGTCGCATGGGACAGGAAGTCGGCCAGGTCGAGGTCCGCGTCGGCTGAGGCAAGCAGCGTCTTGACCACGGTGACCATCGTGCCGGCGCGCGCCCCGTGCCCGGTCGCGTCGCCCACCGCGATGGTGAGCGAACCGTCTCCGCGGGGCTGGCTGAAGTCGTAGTAGTCGCCCCCGACTTCGGAGGCCGTGCGCAGGAAGACGGCGATCTCGAGATCGGATCGCTCGGGCAGAGAAGCGGGCAGCAACGAGAGCTGAAACCTGCGGGCCTCCTCGAGTTCGCTGGTCTGCCGCTCGTTCTCGGCCTCGAGCAGGCGCCGGTCGACCTCCTGCCGACGACGGTACCTCTCCTGTTCGAGCAACTGGCGCCGGTTCTTTTCCTGGTCGCGGGCCATGCGGTTGAAGGCTTCGCCCAGCTTGCCGACTTCGTCCCGTCCGCCGAGCCGCGCGCGGGCGGCCGCGTCGCCGCGAGCCAGCCGGTCGACCTGTCTGGTCAGGTGGCTCAGCCTCCGCGTCAGTCTGCTCGAGAGCGGCGCCACCGCCAGCAGGGACAGGCTGAGAATCCCCACGCCGACGCCCAGGTTGCGCAGCGATGCGTTCCTCATCTCCGCCAGGGACGCTCCGACCGGGCGAACGATGCCGTAGGTCAACTCGCCCTCCGGGGCGGCCTGCGTCACGACCATCCACTCGTCCAACCCTTCGCACCGTTCCTCGTGTCCCGCCGCCAGAGACATCGAGCAGAGGTTCGCCGTCGGCGCAGCGGACCTCTCGAAGCGCGTCCAGATCCTCCGCCTCGGAGGTGTAGACCGCGCCTTCGGAGTCGAGCGCGAACGGCACGGCGCCGTCGCGGCGTGGAATGCGGCGCAGGACCTTGCGCATCAGGGGCGCCGGCCGCACGGCGGCTTCCAGGTAGGCGACGACCTGACCGTCGCGATGGACCGGTGTCGAGATCGGGCCTCCGAGGGCGCGAGCGCCCCAGTCCCGCGCGGCGCGCGCCCACTCGGCCTCCGCGGCGTCCACTCTGCCGCCCTCTTCTTCTTCCGCGGGCGTTTCTCCGGGACCGCGGGGCGCCGGAAGCGGACCCGGCATGCCTGGCCGCAACCAGAGAGAGCGCGGGGGTCTGCTCGGTCGCCACCCAAGCGCAGCCGGGCCGGCGGCAGCGGAGCGCTCGCCCTCGCGCACGCCCCGTCCGCCTTCGGACGGTTCCAGCGGCACGAGCTCGAGCGCGTCGACGAAATCCGCGCCATCGCCCAGGCTGCCGAACAGGAACTCGACGAGTTGCTCCCTGTCGACGTACTGAGGGTCGTCGAAGGGCAGCGTCATGCCGAGCCTCCTGACTTCGCGCTGGAGGTCTTCGCGGGTACGCGACAACCCGACCGAGATCTGTCTGGCGACTTCCACCGCCTCGACGCGCACGGCCGCGCGAAAGGCGTTTGCCGAAGAGACGTAGGAATAGACGACGATGCCGCTCAGGGGCAGTACCGCCAGCACCAGAAAGGCGAGCACGAGCTGACTGCGAAGCCTCATCTTCCTTCTCGACCCGCCTCGATTCCGCTCGTTTCCCCGTCCGCCGCGGCCCGCCCTCCGGGTCGACGCGCCAACCGGCCGTCCTTGCGGCGACCCGAGAGCGAACTGATCACGCCGTGCAACGCCCGCACCTCATGTTCCCTGAGTTCGGCGCGGTGAAGGATGTTTCTCAGGTTGCGAACCATGATGCCGCGCTTCTCCGCCACCCGCAGGAAGCCGGAAGCGTCGAGCTCCTGCTCCAGGTGCTGGAACAGGTTGACGAGCTGCGCAGACGTGGCGGGAGGCGTCGCGGCGCCCTGCTCGCTCGCGGCCACGCCGGCGACGGCGCCGGCCTCGAACCAGGCCCAGGCGACCAGCAGCACGGCCTGAGCCAGATTGAGGGACGAGGTCCCGGGACTCAGCGGTATGTGGACGATGCGCGAGGCGAGGGCGACATCGTCGTTGTCCAGGCCCGCGCGCTCCGGACCGAACAGCACCCCGGCCCGCAGGCCCTCCGCGGCGCGGTCCCTGATGTCGGACGCCAGATCCCGCGGCCCGATGGCCGGCTTGAGCATGTCCCTACGGCGGGCGGTCGTCGCGTAGACCCGGTGCAGGTCGGCGACGGCGGCCGCGGCGCCGTCGAACACCCGCGCCCGGTCGACGACCTCCCGCGAAGCGCCGGTGGCCATCGCCCGCGCCCGCTCGTTCGGCCAGCCATCGCGCGGCGAAACCAGCCGCAGTTCCGTCAGCCCGCAGTTCATCATCGCCCGGGCCGCGGCGCCGACGTTCTCGCCCATCTGCGGCCCGACCAGGACGATCACGGGCGGCGGCGCAGCCGGGCAACGCACGCTCTCGCCGCCCGCGTAACGGTCCGAGCGCCCGGTTTCGGGCGGTCGGAGGTCAGACGGCGCGTCGCCGTTGCGTTCCCGAACCACGGGACCCTAGGCTACACGGATGGCTGCTGACGATCGCCTGGCCGATCGATTGCCCGAACGCCCGGGAGCGCTCTCCCCCGACGTCATCCTGGAGAGGTTTCTCGACTGGGTCGACGGGCTCGGCTTCGAGCTGTTCCCCGCCCAGGAGGAAGCGCTGCTCGACGTCATGGCCGGCCGCCACGTGGTCCTCGACACGCCGACCGGCTCGGGCAAGTCGCTGGTCGCGATGGCGATGCTGTGGAAGGGCCTGTGCGAAGGCGGGACCGGCTTCTACACGGCGCCGGTCAAGGCCCTGGCTTCCGAGCAGTTCTTCCGCATGTGCCACGAGTTCGGCGCGGAACGGGTCGGCATGCTGACGGGCGACGCGAGCATCAACCCGGAAGCGCCGATCGTCTGCTGCACCGCGGAAGTGCTCGCGAACATGGCGCTGCGCCAGGGCGCGGACCTCTCCGTCGACTACGTCGTGATGGACGAGTTCCACTACTACGCGGACCCGGAGCGCGGCGTGTCGTGGCAAACGCCCCTGATCACGCTTCCCGACACGACCTTCCTCCTGATGTCGGCGACGCTCGGCGCCATGGCGCCGATCAGCGAGGCGCTGGAGCGCGCGACCGGCCGCCCCGCGGCGCGCGTCAGCAGCGGGGATCGACCCGTTCCGCTCGAGTACGAGTATCGCGAGACGCCGCTGCACGTCACGATCGAGGAACTCGCAAGCGCGGGCCG
The DNA here is from genome assembly GCA_965203495.1 of Candidatus Multivorans sp. Classification (GTDB taxonomy): domain Bacteria; phylum Acidobacteriota; class Thermoanaerobaculia; order Multivoradales; family Multivoraceae; genus Multivorans. Next base: position 130,489 of record CBDBDB010000015.1, on the reverse strand, counting down.
AGCGCCGATCTACGTCGTCAACTTCACCCAGCAGGACTGCGCGCGGCTTGCCCAGAGCCTGACCAGTCTGAGACTCTGCTCGCGGGAGGAGAAAAAGGCGATCTTCAGGGAGATCGGCGACTTCCGCTTCGACACGGCCTACGGCAAGGAAATGCGGCGCTTCCTCGGCTTCGGCATCGGCGTCCACCACGCGGGGCTGCTGCCGAAGTACCGGTTGCTCGTGGAGAAGCTCGCCCAGTCGGGCCTGCTCAGGGTGATCGCCGGAACGGACACGCTGGGCGTCGGCGTCAACGTGCCGATCCGCACCGTCCTCTTCAGCCAGCTCTGCAAGTTCGACGGCGAAAAGGACACGATCCTCAAGGTACGCGACTTCCAGCAGATCGCCGGACGCGCCGGACGCAAGGGGTACGACGACCTGGGCTGGGTGGTCTGTCAGGCGCCGGCCCACGAGATCGAGAACCGGCGCAGGAGTTTGAAGGCCAACGCCTCGCCGCGCGGAAAGGGCCGCAAGCAGGTCCGCAAGCGGCCGCCGCGCGGTTTCGTGCCCTGGGACAAGCGCACCTTCGAACGTCTCGTGACCAGCCCGCCCGAGACGCTGGAGTCCCGCTTCCGGCTTCGTCACGGCATGGTGCTCGACCTGATCCAGGCCGACGCGTCGGCCCGCAACGGCGGTCGCCGGGCGAACTTCGGTTCGCTGCGGCGGCTGATCGCCGCCTGCCACGAACCCGCCGCAACGAAGGACCGTCTGATCGGCCAGTCCGCCGGTCTCGTGCGGGCGCTGCACCGCGCCGGCATCCTGCGCATGACGGCGCGACCCGGCGGCGGCTACCTGGTCGAGGCCGACCGGGACCTGCAGATCGAGTTCTCGATGCACCAGAACCTGTCCCTCTACCTCGTCTCGACCCTGGAGTTGCTCGACCGGCGGGACCCGGACTACGCCCTGGACCTGCTCAGCCTGGTCGAGGCCATCCTGGAGGACCCGGGGATCGTGCTCCGGCGTCAGGCCGCGAAGCTGCGGGACGAACTCGCGGCACGGCTCAAGGCGGAACGGATGCCGTTCGAGGAACGGATGGAACGGCTGCGCGAGGTCACCCATCCACGCCCCCTGATCGACCTGATCGAGCCGACGTTCGCCCGGTTCCGGCGTTCCCACCCGTGGGTGCACGGCGACTCGGTCCGGCCGAAGCGGGTCGGCCGCGAGCTCTGCGAGGACTCTCTGAGCTTCAACGAGTTCATCCGACGCTACGACCTGCGACGGTCGGAGGGAACCGTTCTTCGCTACCTGAGCCGGCTCTTCAAGGTCCTGAGCCGCGGCGTTCCGGACCGGTTCAAGACGGACGCGGTATGCGACCAGATCGACAGCTTCCACGCCCTGCTCACCGGCGTCGACAGCAGTCTGCTCGACGAGTGGGAGCGGCTGTGGTCTCTCGAAGACGAGGCGGGCGGCGCCGTGCAAGTCAGCGGCGCCGCCCGACCCCGAGCTTCGGACACCACTCCTCGACCGGACAGCGGGAGCACCAGGGGCTCACCGGCAGGCACAGCTTCTGACCGAAGCTGACCAGGGTCCTGTTCAGGTCGATCCACTGACTGCGCGGCAGTTTCGCCCGCAGCGCCATCTCCGTCTCAAGCGGGGTCTTCGTGTCCACGTAGCCCCACAGGTTCACGATCCGGTGCACGTGCGTGTCGACGCAGATGCCGGGCCGCCGAAACCCCTCGGTCACGACCAGGTTCGCCGTCTTGCGGCCAACGCCGGGAAGTCCGACCAGCTCCTCGACCGTTCCCGGCGTCTCGCCGCCGAACCGTTCGCGCAACGCGGTCATCGCCAGCTTGAGGTTCCTTGCCTTCGCGCGGTAGAAGCCGACCGGGAAGATGAGACGCTCGAGCTCCTCGAGCGGCAGGGCCTCGATCGCTTGCGGCGTCGACGCCGCCGCGAACAGGCGCCTCGTGGCGGCAGCCGTCGCCTCGTCCCGGGTCCGCGCGCTGAGGATCGTCGATACCAGCACCTTGAACGGATCGCGTTCGGCCTCCGCGATCAAGGTCACGACCGGCGGCGCCGAACCCTCCAGCCGACGCCGGATGCGGCGGAGCATCGCCGACAGGCGGCGGTTCGTCGGCGGCGGCGGCGCGGGCACGGCGACAGCGAGAATAGCGGCGCCCGCCCCGGCTGTTAGCTTGGCGTCATGAACGTTGCCCTGAGCGGCGCCTCGGGACTCATCGGCGGCGCGCTTGCCCGCGGCCTGAAGGCCGCGGGCTGTCGTTGCCGCCGTCTGGTGCGCCGCCGGCCGTCGGGGCCGGACGAGATGGAATGGCTGCCCGAGCGCGGTCTGGCGGATCCGAAGGCAGCTTCCGGGCTCGACGTCATCGTCCATCTGGCCGGCGAGAACGTCGCCGCCGGCCGTTGGACCGCCGCACGCCGCGGCAGGATCAGCGCCTCGCGCGGCCCCGCGACCCGGCGGCTGGTCGAATCCCTGAGTCGTCTGGAGCGACCTCCGCGGGTCTTTCTCTGCGCCTCCGCGGTCGGCTACTACGGCGACCGGGGCGACGAGCCGCTGGACGAGGACTCGGCGTCCGGCGCCGGCTTCCTCGCCTCGGTGTGCGAAGAGTGGGAAGCCGCTGCCCGGATGGCGGAAGCGGTTTGCGAACGCACGGTCCAACTGCGTTTCGGCATCGTGCTGTCGGCGCGCGGCGGCGCTCTAGCCAGGATGCTGCCCGCTTTCCGGCTGGGCCTCGGAGGCCGGCTCGGATCGGGGCGGCAGTACGTCCCATGGATCCACATCGACGACGCGGTGGCCGCGATCCGGCACGCCTTGGAGCGCGACATCCAGGGACCCGTGAACCTCGTCGCCCCGGAACAGGTCACGAACCTCGACTTGACCAGGGCCATCGCCGCCGCGTTGGGGCGTCCGGCGCTGCTCCCGGCGCCGGCGCCGGCCCTGCGCCTGGTCTTCGGGGCCATGGCCCGGGAGACGCTGCTTGCCAGCGCCCGCGTCCTTCCCGCCGTCCTGAAGGAGACCGGCTTTTCCTGCCGGTCTCCGACCCTCGGCGAGGCGCTTGCCCGCGAGTTGACTTCCAATGCGCCGGCGACGGACGGGTAGAATCCGGGAAGCGAAACGCCGCAAGGCGTGTTGCGTATTCATGAGTGCCGCCGGCAACCTTCGTGCCGGCGCCGGGACAGAGCCGGCGGCGAGCGGAGCCCCCGCCCCCAGGTCTCGACCAGCCGGCGCCGACAACCGCTGACACCATGGCCTTCAAGCTGGAACGACGAAAGACCACCGCGTCGAAGTTCGCGTCGGGGTCCCTGCATCTCGGCGGCTCGCCATACGAGCTGGAACCCGAGAGCCGGACCCCGCGGCGCATCGCGGTCATCGCCACGATCGTCTTCCACGCGCTGCTGTTCGTCGTCAGCTTCCCCAGCATGAGGCCTCGGGCGCACCAGGCCGCGCAGTCGCCGAAGGCGTTCGTCGTCCAGGCAGTGCGCTTCAAGCCGCCGCCGCCCGCCAGGGCGGAGCCCATTCCTCAACGCAAGACGAAGAAGATCCCCATTCCCGATCCGACCCCCGACGAGCCCGAACCGCTGATCCGGGAGGAGCTGATCGAAGCGCCGCAACTGGAAATCGACGGCATCGCCGACGTCCTGTTCGACCTCCCCGAAGCTCCTTCGCCCGCCGGACCGCCCGGCGTGATGTGGGTCGAGGGCGACGTCGTGGCCCCCACGAAGACCTACGCTCCACTGCCGAACTACACCGAAGAGGCCCGTCAGGCACGCATCCAGGGCGTCGTCATCCTGCAGGCCGTCGTCGACACCCTGGGCCAGGTGGACTACGTCAAGGTGCTCAAGGGCCTGCCGCAAGGTCTCACCGAGTCGGCCGTCCAAGTCGTTCAGGAGTGGCGCTACGAACCAGCCACCCTGAACGGCGAACCCGTCCCGGTCTACATCAACCTGACCGTCAGCTTCTCGCTGCAGTAGGCGGACCGGCTGGGGCCACGGTGGCTGAATCCGCCGACGCCGAGGCTTGGGGGAAGCTGGGCGGCGGCGGCCTTGTGTTGAACGTCGTTGCGTCTACGGGATTTGCAGAACACTTGGAAGGCCCTGTTGTTCGACAAGGTCGTTCGTCGGACAGAAACGTTCCACAGCCGAGGGTCCCGCGTCGGTCTCCGTTCCTTCTTGTCGCGCACTCTTGACCATCAACGGACTTTGTGGAACACTATGAACCCTGTTCTGTTCGACAAAACTGTTTGTCGAACAGAAGCGCTCCACAACAGAATCCGCATGGAGATCTTGAGAGTCCATGACGCCGGTCCACTACCGACCCGGCAGCTTCCCTCCCGACAACCGGCTCGACTGGGCCTCCCTCGTGCCGTTGATCGGCTCGGCGTCGGTCGCCGTCGCCCGGTACGACGGGTTGTTGGAGGCAGTGCCCAACGCGGACATCCTGACTGCGCCCCTGGGCGCCCGTGAAGCCGTCCTCTCGTCGCGCATCGAGGGCACGCAGGCAAGCACGCGCCAGGTTCTCGAGTACGAGGCGGGCCAGGAAACTCCCTCACCCGAGCTTCGCGCCGACATCATCGAGATCCTGAACTACCGCGCCGCCATGCGCGAGGCCCGGACCTTGCTGCGAGAGCTCCCGCTATGCCTCAAGGTCATGCGGCGCGCCCACGGCATTCTCCTGCGCGGCGCCCGGGGAAGAGGCCGTTCTCCCGGCGAGTTCCGGCGCATTCCGAACTGGATCGGACCACCCGGCTGCCCTGTTGACAAGGCCACGTTCGTTCCCATCGAGGCCAACGAACTGCTCGCCGCACTCGACCAGTGGGAGAAGTACCTCCACGAACGCCCGTTGGACCCGCTGGTCCAACTGGCCGTCCTGCACGCCGAGTTCGAAGCCCTGCACCCCTTCCTCGACGGAAACGGCCGGCTGGGACGCATGCTCGTTCCGCTCCATCTCTGGCAGAAGGGCATCATCCACCGGCCAAGCTTCTACATCAGCGACTTCCTGGAAGCGAATCGCGGCGCCTACTACGAGCGGCTCCTTGCCGTGTCCCGCGATGACGACTGGACGGGTTGGTGCCGGTTCTTCCTGAAAGCGGTGCTGGCTCAGGCCCGGGACAGCACGGCCAGAGCCAGGAAAATCCTCGATCTGTACGAGGAAACCAAGCGCCGCGTGGCGAGCCTGACGCACGCTCGCCACGCCATCGCCGCGCTCGACTTCGTCTTCGAGATCCCCATCTGCACTGCCGCCGACTTCAGCGCGCGCCGCGGCGTTCCACCCCACGCGGCGCGTCGCATCCTGAGCGCACTCCGAGACGGCGGCATACTGCAACTCACGCGAGAGGCCAGCGGCCGTCGCTCGGCGATCTTCGAGTTCAGCGAACTGCTGGACATCGCGGGAGGCGACCTGGACGCCTGAAGGCCGCCCGGACCAGCCGCCAATGAGACTCTCCTGGAACGAGATCCGCCCCCGCGCCGCCGAGTTCGCCCGCGACTGGGCCGACGCCGGCTACGAGAAGGGCGAAACGCAGAGCTTCTACAACGCCTTCTTCCGCGTCTTCGGCGTCGAGCGGCGCAGCGTCGCCCGCTACGAGGAGCACGTCAAGCGGCTCGACGACTCGCAGGGGTTCATCGACCTGTTCTGGCCGGGGGTGCTGCTCGTCGAGCAGAAGAGCGCCGGCCGGGACCTCGCCGCGGCGCGCCGTCAGGCGCTTTCCTACTTCGACGCCCTGAAGGAGCGCGAGCGGCCTCGCTATCTCCTGCTGTGCGACTTCCAGAACTTCGAACTGCTCGACCTCGACGAAGACGAAGAGGCGAGGTTCACGCTCGCCGAGTTGCCCGGGCGCGTCGAGACGTTCGGCTTCATCCTCGGCGTTCAGCGCCGCGCGTTCCGCGATCAGGATCCGGTCAACGTCAAGGCGTCGGAACTTATGGCCCGACTCCACGACCGGCTGCGGGAGACCGGCTACGGCGGTCACGACCTGGAGCTGTTCCTGGTGCGGACGGTGTTCTGCCTGTTTGCCGACGACACCGGCATCTTCGAGCCCCGGGACCAGCTTCTTGAACTCCTCGAACAACGCACGGCGAACGACGGCAGCGACCTGGGCGGCTGGCTGGCGCGCCTGTTCCAGGTCCTGAACACGCCGGAAGACCGTCGGCAGGCGACCCTCGACGAAGATCTCGCCCGCTTCCCGTACGTCAACGGCGATCTGTTCGCCGAGACCCTGTCGATCCCCGAGTTCGACGCCGGGATGCGCGCCGCCCTGCTCGACGCCTGCCGTTTCGACTGGAGCGCGATCTCGCCGGCGATCTTCGGAACGCTGTTCCAGTCCGTCATGGAACCCGCGGAGCAGCGGATCAAGGGCAGCCACTACACATCGGAGGCGAACGTCCTGAAGGTCATCGAGCCGCTGTTCCTGGACGACCTGCGCGCCGAGTTCAAGAGGCTCAGGCAAAGCCGCGGCACTCGCCGCAACGCCGAACTGCACGCCTTCCGGCAGCGCCTGGGGAACCTGCGCTTTCTCGACCCGGCCTGCGGCTGCGGCAACTTCCTCGTCATCGCCTACCGCGAGTTGCGCCAGCTGGAGATCGACGTGCTGCGGGAGCTCTACCCGCCGGGCCAGCTCGGCTTGCTGGCCGACGTGCTGTCGCTGGTCGACGTGGACCAGTTCCACGGCATCGACCTGGACGAGTTCCCCAAGCGCATCACGGAGATCGCGCTGTGGATGATGGACCACATCATGAACAACCGGCTCAGCCTGGAGTTCGGAACGGCCTACGCCCGGATCCCCCTCGCAAGTTCCCCGCGCATCGTCTGCGGCGACGCCCTCGAGATCGACTGGGCGGACGTGCTGCCGCCGCCGGACTGCGACTTCGTTCTCGGCAATCCGCCGTTCGGCGGAGCGAAGGTTCAGAGCGCGGAGCAGCGGGCACAGGTGCGCCGCATCGCCGGGCTCGGCGGCAGCGGCGGCACGCTCGACTACGTCACCGCGTGGTTCCTGCGCGCCGGCGAGTACCTGCGCGCGGGCATCGACGCGAACGCCGCCGGAGATGCCGCGGCCGGAGCGCCGGCGCCCGGTAGCCGTCACGGAACAGGCCGCGCGCCCGGCGGGGCCCGCCAGCCCGACCGGCGACCGGCGCGAATCGGTTTCGTCGCCACGAACTCGATCACGCAGGGAGAGCAGGTGGCGCAGCTGTGGCCGCTCGTCTTCGACCGGCTGGGGCTCGAGATCGCGTTCGCCCATCGGACCTTCTCCTGGCAATCCGACATCCGCGGCATGGCGCACGTTCACGTCGTGATCGTCGGCCTGACGCTGGCCGCCGACGCTCCGGCCGAGCGGCGCCTCTTCTCGTATCCCGATCTCAAGGGCGACGCCCAGGAGAGCCGGCATCGGGCGATTTCGCCGTACCTGTTCGACGCGGACGGCCTCGCGGACCCGCATCTCGTCGTGCGGAAGGCAAGCCGGCCGATCAACGGGCTGGTACGGGTGATCATCGGTTCGAAGCCCATCGACGGAGGCGCCTACATCTTCGACGCGGCCCAGCGCAGTGCGTTTCTGAAGGCGGAGCCCGCGGCCGCGCCGTGGATGCGGCCCTATGTCGGAGCGAAGGAATACCTGCGGGGAGGCGAACGCTGGATCCTGTCGCTGCACGACGCGCCGCCCGAAGCAATGGCGCGGCTGCCGCACGTGAGAGAGCGGATTGCCGCCGTCCGAGCGTTTCGCGAGGCCAGCAAGAGCGCACCGACGCGGAAACTGGCGAAGACGCCGACTCTCTACCATGTCAACGTCCTTCCCACCGAGCCGTTTCTCGTCATTCCGGAGGTCAGCTCCGAGCGGCGAGAGTACGTCCCGATCGGCTGGCTGGCGCCGCCGACGATCCCCAGCAACCTGGTCCGCATCGTCGAGAACGCCACCAAGCCGCTGTTCGCCCTCCTGACCTCCGCCATGCACATGGCCTGGCTGCGCCGGATCGGCGGCCGACTCGAGAGCCGCTACCGCTACTCCATCGGCCTCGTCTACAACACGTTCCCGCCTCCGCCAGTCGAAGCGGATGTCCTCGAGCGACTGACGCCGCTCGCCGACACCGTGCTCGCGGCCCGAGCCGCCCACCCCGGCGCCACGCTCGCCGATCTCTACGACCCGGACCTCATGCCCATCGGCCTCCGTCGCGCCCACCAGGCGGTCGACCGCGCCGTCGACCGGCTCTACCGCCCGAGCCGCTTCGAGTCGGAGAACGAGCGGCTGGAACACCTGCTGTCGCTCTACGAACGCCTTCAGGCGCCCATCTCGGTGCAGGCCGCCGGCAAACCGAGGCGCCGGCAGCGAAGAGCGAGGGTCGCCAGACGGTAGCGAGCGGACAGCACTCCCAGTCGCGCGTCGAAGTGGGTTTGGTACGCTACCGAACATGAGCACGACGGCGTTCGACACGCACGCGACGGTCCGCGCTCTCGAGGACGCCGGCCTGAGTTCGGAGCAGGCGGAAGCGGTGACCGAGGCGATCGGCAACGCCGGCGCCGGCGTCGGCGTCGTCACGCGGGACTATCTGGACGCGAGACTCGCGGAGCTCGAGACGCGGCTGACCTGGTGCATGTTCGCCGTAGTCGGCGGGCTGCTGGCGCTGGTGACGACGCTCGACCGGTTGATCAGCGGCTAGCAGCCCGTGGCGAAAGTCGCGCTGCGTTCGAGCGGCCATGCATCCCGCCCGGCATCGTTGCTCCTCGGTCGAAGTTGGCCCGAACTGCTCCCTCGTCGCGCCTTGGTTCGCCGCTTCTTTCGCCGACTCACCGGCCGTCGTGGACGGTGGCCGCCTGGGCCATCGCTGCCCGCAACCGGTCCCCGACGGCTGCCCAGTGGCGACCGAGCGTCGCGGCGGTTGCGTCAGACCGAGCGCTTGCGCGGCGACTGCGAGACCCCGGCCAGGCGAAGGACCGAGCCATGCCGCGAACGAAGGGATGCGTCCCGGAACCGGAACGCGAGGCACGGGCGACCGAAGGCGGGACGGATCGAACCGCCATGTCCGGCGCGTACTCGTAGATCGCGGCCAACAGGTCCCGGAAGTCGAGCGAGAGGATCCACTCCGAGGCCGCCGCCATGTAGCTGCGTGCGCCTTGCGGCAGGTCGGCCAGCGTCCGCACTCCGTCGCTGAAGCCCTTCTCCGTCAGACCGTACAGCGGATAACGCCGGGTCTCGTCGATCCGGGCCAGTCCCCGTCGAGCCAGAGTCTCCAGATCGCCGTAGACCGCCTGATCAAACGGGCCATGACGCCAAGGCCAGAAGTCGAAATGCGGACAACCGCACCAGCCCTCCAGCTCCCGGTCGAGCAGGAAGAAGAACTTCTGCAACCGCACGGGATCGAATCGCGCCTCGGCGGCCAAGGCCGCCAGAACGTACGTTCCCCTGTCCATGGCGCCGGATGTTGGCAAACCGGGCGAGAGAAGTCACCCCGACGCACCTGCCGCCAACTCCGTCCGGGCTCGGAAGATCGGCTGTTCCCCTACTTGACGGGGAACGGGTTGTCCGGCGCCAGTTCCCGACCCTGCTGGGCCGAGGCGGAGCCGGAACCAGCAGGACACACGATCGTGAACGTGTTCTTCGCGATCCTGTGAATGTTGCCGCCGCTTACCAGACCGAGCGACTTGATCTGGGGAGTCACCTGGTTCCTGCTGGAACTGCTGCCTTCGGCGAGGTACACCGTCAGCGGCAGGGAGACGTTGTTCGTCTTGCTGCAGAAGCTCGTATCCTTGACGATCTGCACCTTCGCGCCGTGGTCCTGCGAAGTGACCGTAACGCCCCACTTGGCGACGCCAGAGGTGAGTCGGGTTCCAAACGGGCCGGAGGAGCCTACGTACGGCTCGACGGTAATGGTCTGGAGGCGGGCAGCCTCTGAGGCATCCGTCCCCGCAAACTGGCTATGCCCCAGCCTTGCGTCGCCCGAGGCGGCCGTCAGGAAGTGGCCGCCGGGCTTCATCCATGCGAAGATGGTGAACTCCAACGTACCGTCACCGCTGGGACGGGTAACGGAACCGCCGTCCGGGATCCGGGTCGTCGCCCCGGTCACGGCGTTCGTGCCCGACGCATAGCCGAACGCCGAGCCGTCGCCCAGCTGGCACGAAGTGCTCAGCTTCTTTGCGCTGCTTCCACTGCCGGTGAAGCCGCACGGCCTGATCGCCGCCGCCGGCTTCTTCGGCAGGATGTTCGGCAGGATGCCGACACGGCCGCTCGCGGTCTCCTTCAGGTAGACGGCGCCCATGCCAGCCGTCATCTTCACGCCGGCGCCGGCGCTGGTGAGCTTGATCGCGTCGTCCTTGAGCGCCTTGTAGACCTCCTTGTTCACCAGGAGGCCGACAGCCGAGTTCATCTCGTCCGTGATCCAGAACCAGCCCCCGTCCATGACGGGACCGACCTCGAAGGAGGCCTTCTCCGCCATGCAGGCGAGGCCGTTGTCCTTGCTGAACAACGCGCTGACCATGCCGTCGCTGTTCGGCACAAGTTCACCGGTACGGACGATGCCGCCGCACGAGCTGAGCCAGGTCACCATCTTCGTGCCCTTGGTCGCCATGGCGACGAATCCGCCCCCACCCATGTAGTGCGAGAGGGCGTGTGTGCAGCCGGCGCAGGTGGTCGTCACTTGGCCGACCGCCATTGCGGGAATCGCGCAGAGCGCCAGCGCAATCGGGATGTGCTTCATCAGCTTCATCGGTCGGTCCTTTCCTTGAGGGGCTTGCGCCACCGTTGGTTCAGGGTCTGAGCGTTCGTCTCGGGTCTGAGCGTGTTTCGGCTTCGAGTGCGGGCGCTCGGACCCGGTTCGACCGCCGCGCGGTCCTCAACGACCGCGGCGCCGGCAACGTGCCGGATGCGCAAGAAACGACGCACCCGTAACCCGCACGGAGAAACAGCCTCGGGCCTGCGAACGCCGCCAGACCCGACGGAGGCGACTAGAGCTGGAGGGAACGAGAGGCGGGACCGAACGCCGGCCGGAGACTCGGCGAACTGCTGCTTCGTCGGGGCGCTCTTCAGAATTCCTGGGGGGGGGGGGGGGGGTAGAGACAGCTCCTGCCGACAGAGCACGGTTGCGCTCGTCTCCATCCAGTCATCCTGACCTGCCCGTGTTCGCCCACGTCCCCGCCTCAGACCAAAGAGGCGGCACACTGCCACAGGCCGTGCACGAACGCAACCCGAATCCGTAGGTCCGAAGACGGCGATCTGTTACTCGGCAGCACGAGCCAGGCGCCCTCGCGGCGGCGGTTCCTCGTTTTCGCGCCGTGGTCAGCGCGGCGGCAGCCAGCCGCGAGGAGGTCGGAAGTAAACCTTGAAGCCGGCTTCCCGCCGACGCTTCGAGGACAGGTTCTCGAACACGCCGTACACGAACGTGCCGTGCTCGTGGCGGTGGATGGCCGGCGCGCCGCGCCAGGCGGCCTCGCCGATCTCGCACGGCTGCTCCGACAGGCAGGCGCCTCGACTCTCGAGATCCGCGGCCTCGTACTGAAAGCCGATGAAGCGCGCGTCCTCCGGCAGAAAGATGCCCAGGACTTGGCAGGACCGTGCCGGATCGAGGACCGGCAAGAGCAGTTCCCGGACTTCGCCGCGGACCTCGTCCGGCAGCAGCCTCAGCACGTCGTTGCCGGTGGGCTCGGCAAGCGCCCCGGCGTAGACCCGGAAGTCGACGGGCAGCGACTCTCCGACGATTTCCGCCACCCGCTCCATCCGGTCGGCCAGGTCGGCGGCGCAGGCGACCGTTCCGGCCGTCCTCGGCTCGGCGACCCAGTTGCTGGTTACGGACCACTCGCCGGGACCGCACTCGGGACAGGCGCCGGCGGGCAGCAACGCGCGGTTCGGGAGCAGACGGACCGCGGCCGGTTCCGGCTCGGGGCCGGCGGCCGCCTCCCGCGACGGCGGGGACTCCGGCGGAGATTCCACGAACCGCGCCATGTTCTCCCGTTCCAGTCGGCGCTCCCGTTGCTCCGCGCGCCGCTCCGCCCGTCGCTGAGCCCGGCTCATGGCCCGTGCCGAGCCGGCGCTGACCGCCGCCGCGTCGACACCCGGGCTCGAGTAGCCGACGTTCATCGGCGCCCAGAAGGGGCCCGTACGCTGGCGCGACGTGAATCCGACCTGCGGCCTCTTTCCGTCTTCCAGCTTCAGCCAGGAACTCACGATCATGAACCCCTCGCGGCGCAGTTCGACCTGCCACTCGCCCGCCTTCAGGCCGCTGACTTCCGCCATGCCGGACGCGTCGGTCAGCCGCGGCGGCGGCCCGCCGGAAGGATCGGCCTCCGCCAGGAACGCCAGGACGGCAACCCCCGGCAGCGGCTGCCCGGCGCCATCCGTGACCATTACCTGAAAGCCGTTGCGGCCGCTCCACTCCTGGGCCGACGCGACGGCGGGAACGACGGCGAGAACCGCCGCCAGGGTCAGGCGGAGCCGGCCAGTCGTCATCCAGGCGTCCCCGGCGGCGTCACGTTCTTCTCCGGCGGCTTGTCCGGCGGACGTCGCCGATCGCGCCACGTGCCGGTCATCAGGGCGAGAAGCCCGAGGATCAACTCGTCGACGAAGGGAAGGACGTCGGGGACGAACAGGTCGATGAGGAAGACGACCGTCAGAACGACGAACAACTGCGGGAACCGCAGGCCGCCCAGAAAGGAGAACAGCGAAGAGCTGCTGCCGCCGCCACGGCTCGGCGTCGCCCGATCGGCCATCGGTTCCGAGTCTACCTTCGGCGCTATGCTCCGCGCCGCATCGACGAACGACGGACGGAACGGAAGAAGGAGGACGACCGTGGCCTACGACGCTTTCGACCTCAGCGGAACGGCGGCTCTCGTCACCGGCGGCAACTCCGGAATCGGCCTCGGCTTTGCCGAAGGACTCGCGCAGGCGGGCGCCGACGTCTGCATCTGGGGCACGAACGAAGAGAAGAACGCGAACGCTCGCGAGCAACTGGCGCTCCACGGCACGCGGGTGGAGGCCCTGCGATGCGATGTCGGCGACGCCGACGCGGTGGCGGCCTCGTTCGCGCGGACCGTCGAGCTGCTGGGCAAGGTCGATTCCTGCTTCGCCAACGCCGGCATCGGCGGCCGCGGCACGCCGTTCGTCGACATGTCGATGGAGGAGTGGCGGCGCATCTTCCAGATCAACATGGAGGGCGTCTTCCAGACGTTCCAGCAGGCGCTCCGGCACATGGTCGAGCGCGGCGAAGGCGGCTCGCTGGTCGCGACGAGCAGCCTCTCGGCGGTCTTCGGCGCGCCCCGCAGCGAGCATTACGCGGCGACCAAGGCGGGGCTCAACGCGATGGTGCGCGGCCTGGCGGTCGAGCACGCGCGCCACGGGATCCGAGTGAACTCGGTACTGCCCGGATGGATCGCCACCGCCATGACCGAGCGGGCCGTCAACTCGGAAGCTTTCCAGACGAAGGTTCTGCGCCGCATTCCGCAGCGGCGTTGGGGTGTCGGCGAGGACTTCAGCGGCATCGCCGTCTATCTGGCGAGCAGGGCGTCGGCCTACCACACCGGCGACGAGTTCGTGATCGACGGCGGCTACGCCTGTTTCTGACCGGCCGCTCCCTCCATCGCGCGGAAGATCGGCACGACGACCTCCGGCATCCGGCAATGGCTGCCGGACGCCTTCTCGACCCAGACGTGGTCCGTCCGGCCAGAGGCGAGGACGCGCCCGTCGACCTCCACCCGGTAGCCGAAGCTGAGCGCGCGGCTCCGCAGTCGATCGAGCCAGCAGACGACGTGCACCCTGTCGCCGTAACGGGCGGCGTCCCGATAACTCAGTTCGACGCCGGTGACCATCAGCCAGTAGCCCTCGTCCTCGATCCCGCGGTAGGCCATGCCGGCGACGCGGCAGTGATGCGTGCGGGCGAGCTCGAACCACACAAGGTAGTTCGAGTGGTGGACCACTCCCATCTGGTCCGTTTCCTTGTAACGCACCTCTACCTCGATCTCGCTGGCCGGCGCCTTCCCGCCGGCGGCGTTCACGGCGGTACCCGTCATCCCGTTCATGTCGGTCCGCGACTGTAGCGAAGTACCGTGAAGACGATCTTCCAGCCGGCCCGCACCGTGCCCGAGACCGTGCCGGTGATCTTCGAGACGCCCGTCCGTCGGCGGTAGCTGACCGGCGCCTCGACGACCCGCAGCCCCCGCCGCAGCGCCTTGACCTGCATCTCCGCCGTCCAGCCGAAGTCCGGATCCCGCATGCCGAGCGACTCGAGCGCCGTCCACGAGACGGCACGGAACGGCCCCAGGTCGGTGTAGCGGTGGCCGTAGAGCAGGCGCGCGAGCAGGCAGGCGAACCGGTTGCCCCATCGCGCCTGCGGCAGCAGGGCGCCCGGTTCGGCCTCTCCCAGCACCCGGGAGCCGATGACCAGGTCCGCCTCGCCGCGCGCGATCGGCGCCGCCAGCCGCGGCATCTCGTCGGGGTGGTCCGCGTAATCCGCGTCCAGGAAGACGACGATCTCCGGAGGTCCGCTTCGCCGCAGGTGGTCGAGGCCGGCCAGACAGGCGCTGCCGTAGCCCTGGACCGGCGCCGGCACGACCTCGGCGCCCGCTTCACCGGCTCGCGCCGCCGTCGCGTCGCGCGAATTGTTGTCGGCGACAACGACCCGGCGCACCAGATCAGCCGGAATGTCCGCGAGCACCAAGCCGATCGACTCCTCCTCGTTGCAGGCGGGGATGACGACGTCGATCGACGGCGCCGTCACAGCGTGACGCCGAAGCGGTTCCTCAGCGCGAACGCAAAGGCGATGGAGAGGATCAGGAAGGCGATCAGCCAGTGCATGTCGAGCAGCCCGAAGAACGAGATCGACGCCGTGCCGTACCGCACGTCCATCCGTTCGATCGGCCCGCCGCGCGGCAGCGAAGGCTCCGCCGGGTAGAGCAATTGGTCGAGAATCGCCGCCCGGCGCCTGGTCGGCGAGCGGCGCAGCCACCGCGCGCCGCTCTCCGGGGGGGCGACGAAGAGGCTCTTCGTGAACGTCCCGCCGTCCGCGCGCACGACGAGTTCGTGTTCCCCCGGTTCGTCCGCCCGCAGCCGCCAGGCAACCTGCCGCAGGCTCGGCGCCCAGACGCCGGCCGTCTCCACCGAGACGCCGACCGGCGCCTCCAGTTCGATCGGCGGCCGCCGCGCGGCCTCATCCCCTCCCGCCGGCGGCGCCGGCGTCAGTTCGACGACGAGCAGCGTGCGCTCGCCCGTTTCGAGCGCCTCGTAGCCGTAGTGGAACTGCAACTGGGCGATCAGCAGCGAGAAGGGCAGGATCATCCACAGCAGCGGAACCAGGTTCAGCCGCAGATAGGTCAGGTTCTCGCGCAGCAGACGACGCTGGGCGGCCAGCACCGCCCGCAGGTCGTGGTTGAACAGCCGCACCTCGAGCAGGTGCCCGAACAGCCGCCGCTTGACCGCGGCGATCGCCGCCTGGTCAGACGTCCAGCGGTAGACGAGCAACGCGAAGACGGCAGAGACCAGCGCCGCGATGGTCACCGGCACGATCGGCGGCAGGACCGCGAACGGCCGAAGCGCCACGTCGAAGACGGCGCGGAGGGCGGCGTTCAGAAGGGACATCGGCGGCGGAAGCGGCGGCGGAAACGAGCCGGCGGGGCGGTCAGGAGATGTATCCCAAGCCGCGGAGCCGCTTCTCGATCTCCTCCCTCGACTCGGCGCCCTCGAGTCTGGCCAGCTCCTTCTCCAGCGCGTGAGTGATGAACTCCTCGACGGACGAGTAGCCCGCGATGTCGCTGTACCGCTTCACCCGCGCGATGAGTTGCTTGTCGAGCTTGACCTTGCCGCCGCCGAACATCCTTGTCCTCCTTCCCTTGCCTTCCCTGGCGTCGTCGCTCCAGCAGGTTCAGGGCGAGCCGGTCGCGGCGCCGCTCGTCAGGATCGGGAACTCTTCCACCCCGTACTCGGCCAGGATCGAGGCCGCCAGGTCGACGATGCCCCGAGCGGGGCGGCCCAGCGGACGGCTGAGCAGAAGTACCCCCGGCACGGTCCGGTGGTCCATCATGTGATCGCCGCTCCAGGCGCTGTCGTTGTCGCTGAAGACCTCGCCCACGACCTCGCCCGACGCCGACTCCGTCGCCCCGCGGTAACCCTTGGCGTAGCCGACGACCAGATCGGGACCGATCGCCGTCTGTTGCTGGAAGGCGTAGTCCTCGCGAAGGTGAACCTCCGTGATCGCGGGTTCGCCGGTCTCCGGGTCGGCGACCGCCAGCAGTTCCCGCCGCAGCTCCCGGACCAGGGCGAGACGCTCCGTCGCGGTCACGGTGCCGTCGCGCTCGCGGCCGCGCAGGTTGACGTAGAGACCCGAGAATCCGATCCCGTAGGCCCGCGTCTCGTCCCAGTCGACGTTCAGCAGGAAGCCCTCGTCCGCGTAGAGATCCGGGCTCCTCGCCGTCAGGTAGCCGTTCTCGAGCAGCCAGGCGTTCAGGTGGAAGGCGCGGCGCCAGGAGGCGAAGCCGTGGTCCGACATGACGATCAGCAGCGGCTCGTCCGCGCCGCCCTCGCCGAGGCCGGCTTCGGCCTCGAGCCGGTCCAGCGTCCGCCCGACGATCGCGTCGAGTCCCTCGTACAGCGTCGGAATCAGGTCCTCGTGCACGGCGTCGGACTCCGGGTCGTAGGCGGGATGCCCCGGATCGCGAGACCGCCAGCGGACGTGGCCGATCTGGTCCACGTTGCCGAAGTAGTAGAACAGGAACCCCCCCTCCTGTTCGAGGTGGCGGTCCAGCACGTAGCCGTACTGCTCGGCGACCTCGTCGCCGGCGATCCTGGCCTGGGCCAGGAACTCCTCCGGCGTGAAGACGCCTTCGGTCAGCGTCTTCGTGTCTTCGGGCATCCCTTCCGTGTAGAAGCGGTCTACCGCCTCCGCCAGTTCGGCCGCGAAGTCGGGAGGCGTGGAGATCGGCGCCGCGGGCGCCATCGGGTCGTGGTCGATCGGGCTGACGTAGAGCTCGAACTCCGGCTCGAGCGCGCGCAGGTACATCCGGCAGATGCCGTGCAGACGCTGGGTCGGCAGCATCTCGAACTCGACCTCGAGCCAGTCGCTCCACTCCCCGACCCGCAGCACGATCCGCTGGTCGCCCAGATCGATCCTGGCGCTCTCCGTCTCCGGATCGAGGTAGACGGCGAAGGGCGCGGTCAGCTGGACGGGGGTCCGCAGCAGCGGGTTGTCGGGTCCGAGCAACTCGGCCTCGACGACGTTGTCGTAGATGTCCAGCTCGACGATGTCGCCGCCGCTGATGTCCCGGTCCGCGAACAGCTCCGAGGTATAGAGGGTGAACGTGCCGTCGGTGCCGAGGAGGTCGCTCGTGCCCATGCCCGAGAGTTCGCGGCTCGCCGTGCCCGAGACCGGGAAGTTGGCCGGCATGCGGATGACGGTCGTGCGCACGCCGTGCTCTTCCAGCACCTCCCAGAAGGGCGTGCCGTGCCGGAACTGCGCGTAGTCGCCGCCGGTGAGCGGGAACCGCCAGGGCCCCACCTCCAGGAAGCGGCCGCCGGAAGACGCCGCGGCCGTCGACGAGTACGGGATCATCGTCTCCGGGTCCCGGTGCAGAAAGTCGAAGATGCCGTGGCCGCCCGGATCCATGCCGGTGACGAAGCTCGACCAGGCGACCGGGCTGTGCGGAGGGACCGTCGTCTCGAGCCGGGTGAAGCCGCCCATCGCCTCCAGCCGGGCGAAGTTCGGCAGCCGCCCGTCGTCGATCAGCTGCCGGGTGAGAGCATGGTCGAGACCGTCGAAGCCGAGCACGACGACTTTCGGCCCCTCGGACGGACCGACGCCGCCGACGCCACAGCCGATCGCCAGGACAAGCGGGACGAGCGCCGCCGCTGGCGGGAGCGGTCGCTTCACGCCGCCGCTCCGGTCTCTCGGCGATGGAGACCCGCGTCCTCGAAGCCCGCCGGGTCGAAGACGGACTCTCCCTCCATGTAGTCCGGCTTGTCGACGCCGAACAGAGCCAGCGCGGTGGGCGCCATGTCGAGGAGCGACAGGTCGTCGCCGCGGTCGACCGGGCGGCTGCTGAAGAAGATGCCCGGGACCAGCCGCGGGTCGACGCAGTGGTCGCCGCTCCAGGCCTTCGTGTTGTCGGAGAAGACCGGGCCCGCGACGACGCCGACGGCGCAGTCCCAGGACACCCGATAGCCGTCGTTGTAGCCGACGATCAGGTCGGGGGCGTTGCCCCGATACGGACCGGTGTAGAGATCCTCCGCGTCGAAGGCGGCGTTGACGCCGACCGCGCCGCGCTCCTCGTCGCGCAGGCCTTCCCAGGCGGCCATCAGCTCGCGCTTGAGCGCCCGCGTTTCCTCGCCCGGCTCGACGACGCCGCGGGCTTCGCGGCCCCTGAGGTTCAGGAACACGCCGGCCAGTCCGAGTGCGTAGGCGCGGGTACGGCGCCAGTCCACCCCCTCCAGCCACTGCTCCGTGCCGTCCGCGTCCTCCCGCAACGCCAGGTAGCCGTGATCGAGAAGCCAGCGGTTCAGGTTGACGCCTCGCCGGAAGGAGGCGAAGCCGTGGTCCGAAAGCACGATCAGCAGGTCGTCCTCGCCCAGCTTCTCCATCACCCGACCCACAAGGGCGTCGTTGTGCCGGTAGTGCTCCTCGATCGTCCGCCCTTGCCTGCCCGTCTTCCGGCCATTCGCCGCCGGGTGTCCATCCTCCATGTAGCGCCAGAACATGTGCTGGATGCGGTCGGTCGCGTCGAAGACGCAGGTCAGGGAGCCGCGGCGCAGGCGCTCGAGCGCCGCGAAGAACATCTCCTCGCGCTCGCGGTCGATGTCGTAGGACTGCCGGAGGAAGGTTGCGTCGTCCGTTACCCCCTCGTTCAGGGCCGTCGTGTCCTCGGCCAGGCCCAGAGTGGCGAAGTCGCCGACCCGCCTGGCCAGGTACGGGGCGTAATACGACGGATGCGAGATCGGCATCGCCGGCTTCTCGGGGTCGATATGGATGGCGGTCAGGTAGAGCGACGCGTGCTCGTCGGCCTCCGTCAGCAGCATCCGGGTCAGACCGTGGACCTTGATCCCGGGCGCGGCCCGGAACTCGAGACGTACCCAGTCGGAGAGCTCTCCCTGCTGGAGTTCCACCGTCTCACCCGCCACGAGGACCGTCGCGGTCTTCGCCCCGCGGTCGACCTCGAGCGTCATCGGCGCGCGGAGAGGAGGCGGCGGATCGCCCTCCAGAAAGCTGTTCTCCGGCCCCTCGATCACGCAGTCGAACCGGTCGGCGCCGGAACCGTTGGCACTCAGCGGCACTCGCACGCCGCCCTCGCGGATCGCCTCCGTCGCCGGCCGGGTCGTGTAGAGCAGGAAGGTGCCCTGGCTGCCCACCAGGTCCGGCACGCACATCGCCGCGAGCTGTGCGCCGTGGAAGCGGTCAGGCGGAAACGTGATCGGCACCCGGAGCACCGTGCTCCAGACGTTCCGCTCTCCCAGCACGGTCCAGAACGGCTTCGAGCGGCGCAGCATGCGGATCTCCGGCTTCCGCAGCGGGATCTTCCACTTGCCCAGCTTCAGAAAGCGCTCCACGCGACCGATGTGGGCCGAGGACAGCTTCGGCAGGTAGCTCCGCAGGTCGCGGTCCAGAAAGTCGAAGATGTTGTGCTTGCCGGGATTGGCGCCGGTGGCGAAGGTCGACCAGGCGACCGGAGACAGCGCCGGCCACGTGCTGGCGATTCGGCGGTAGCTCCCCTGTTCGCGGAGGCGCTGGAAGTTCGGCAGCCTGTCCTCCTTCATCATCCTCTCCGTCAACCGGGGATCCTGACCGTCGAGTCCGACGAAGACGAGCCGCTTGACGTGCGCCTTCGGCGGCCTCCTGCGCCGCAGGACCCGCCACAGGGTCCGCACCGGCCATGCGAGCAGCGAGAGGAACGCCAGGGCCACCGTCGCCAGCAGCGCCAGGAACGACGACATGAGCGCGAACCCCGCCCCCGGACCGATGTAGGCGGTTGCCGGCGCCGCGGCGAAGAGCGCCGCCAGAAGCGCCAGCGCGGCAGTGATCGGACGGCGGGCTGGCATGTTCTACGGTTCCGGATGCTCGGGGACTCGGCCGCCTCGGGGACCGGGCCGCCTCGGGGACCGGGCCGCGCCGCTTGCCGATCGGGCGGCCCGGCGGTTCGACCCGGCGGTCGACGTCGGGACGGATTCTATTCGCTGCCGCCCCGTTTCGCCGCCGAACGCGGGCGCTCGTCGAGCCGGTCGCATGGCGACGCCCCGGTCCATCGAGCGGACTCCAGCGGCGCCGGCGAACCGCCGAGCGTGGCCCATCTTGCCCATCCTCTTGAGGATGGCTAGTATGGGTCGCCATGAAGACGACCGTGGAGATTCACGACGCACTGCTGGAGCGGGCCAGGCAGCGCGCGAAGGACACCGGCCAGCCGCTGCGGGTGATCGTCGAAGACGGACTTCGGCAACTGCTGGCGAAGCCGCTGCCGACGAAGAAGTACAAGATGAAGGACTGTCGCTACGGGAATCCGAACGGTCCGAATCCTCTGGAGAAGTACTCCTGGGAGGAGCTCCGCGACATCATCTACGAGGGCAGGTAGCGCAGTGTGATCGCGTTCGACACGAATCTGCTCGTGTACGCCCATCGCTACGAAGACGCGATCAACGAAGAAGCTCATGCGCTCGTCAAGGGCTACGCATACGGTGACGAACCATGGGCCATCCCCTGGCCTTGCTGCGGCGAGTTCCTGAGCGTGGTGACGAACCGTCGCATCTGGGGCCAGGACGCGACGCCGATGGTGGAAGCCTGGCGCCAGTTGGAGGAATGGGCTTCATCGCCATCCGTGCGCCTGATCGCCGAAACGACGGATTTCCTGCCCGTCTTCGCCCGCATGGCGGCTCAGCCCCGGATCACCGGCGGCCGCGTCCATGACGCCCGCATCGTCGCGATCTGCATCGCGAACGGCGTCAGCGAACTGTTGACCAGAGACCGCGACTTCGCCCATTTCCCGGAGTTGCGCACGCGGGATCCCCTGATCGCGGCCTGAGAGTCTCCGCGGACTGACGTCGAGGCCGGTGGCGCACCCAGTCCGGCGCGGCACGGGTTGCATGGGGCAAACAACGTCGCACTGGGCGCGCCGACGCCGCAACGCGTCACTGGGCGCCCCTACGACCTCGTCGGCTTACCGGAATGCGTTCCCCGCGCGACAGCGCGGACCGACGGCGGCGAACCCTCGTGTCGGACCCGCGGGTAGCATCCCACGACGATGCACTGGAAGACTCCCTGGCGCCGACTCCGCTACGGCCGGCCGGTCGTCGTCGTCTCCGGCCTCCCCCGCTCCGGCACGTCGATGGCGATGCGGATGCTTGAAGCCGGCGGCATGGAGATCGTGACCGACGGCGAACGCGAGGCCGACGAAGACAACCCGCGCGGCTACTACGAGGACGAGCGCGTCAAGCATCTCCTGAACGCGTCGGACCGGTCCTGGCTTCGCGCCTCGCGGGGACGCGCGCTCAAGGTCATCTCCTACCTGCTGAAGGACCTGCCGCCGAACCTGAACTATCAGGTCATCCTGATGCGTCGAGACCTCGCGGAAGTGCTGGCCTCGCAACGGAGGATGCTCGATCGCCGGGGCGAAGCGGACGACACGCCGGACGAACGGATGATGGAGCTCTGGCGGGACCAGATCTGGCGGGTGAACTACCTCCTACGTCACGCGCCGCAGTTCGAGTGGGTCGAGATCGAGTATGGCGAGGCGCTGCGGAAACCCGAAGCGGCGGCCGCCCGAATCGCCCGTCTCGTGGGCGGGCTGGACGAACGGGCGATGGCCGACGCGGTGGATCCCGCGCTGTATCGAAACCGGTCCGGCCTCCAGGTCCGCGGCCCGGCTCAGTACACCCCCACCGTCGTCGCCGAGGCCAGTCGCGCGAACGGACGCACGCCGCTGACGCCGTCCCACGGGTAGGCGACGCAAGGCTGCTCCCGCTCGCCTTCGTCGCGCTCCAGGAAGCCGGGCACGAAGAACTCGCGCGTCAGCGTCGTCAGGCGAACGCGGCCGGTGGCGCCGTAGTCGACGACCTGGTCCGGGTCGTCGGGGTCCACGACTTCCAGGACGGCGCGCGGCTGCGGCGCGTAGTAGGCGATCGTGTAGCCGTCGTCCGCGGTGACCGGACGCGACGCGGCCAGGCCCATCAGGGTGTTGCCGTAGGTGGGCGTCATGTAGACGCCGTCGAGGAGTTCCTCGACCGCGAAGCGGGTCCACTGCGGGGTGAACTCGGTGCCGCCGGAGAAGATGCCCTGGATCCCCGTGTCGGCGAGGGTCTGACCGCGATCCTCCAGCGCGAGGCAGAGGGACTCGAGCAGCTTCGGCGTCGCGAACATGGCCCGGATGTCGTGACCGGCCGAGAGCACCGTCAGCGCCTGCTCGATCACGTGGTCCTTGTACGCCTCCAGGTGCTCCATCCAGCCCTTCCTGATCAGCTTGACCACCCAGCGCGGGTCGAGGTCGACGCAGAAGCAGATGCCGCCGCGGTACTGGCAGAGGTGCTCCACCGCCAGACGCAGACGGCGCGGACCAGACGGCCCCAGCATCAGCCAGTTGCTTCCCGGCGGGAAGTGCTCGTCCGGCAGGCTGGCGCTGAACAGCTCGTAGTCCGTGCGGAAGTCGCCTATCGCCACCCGGCTCTTCGGAATGCCGGTCGTGCCGCCGGTCTCGAACACGTAGATCGGATCGTCGGCCATCGCCTTCGGCACCCAGCGCCGCACCGGGCCGCCGCGCAGCCACTCGTCCTCGAAGGGCGGAAATCTCTTCAGGTCGGCGAAACCCGCGATGTCGCCGCGCGGATCGAAGTCGAGTTTCCTCGCGAAGTCCAGCCAGAACGGCGTTCCGGTCTCCGCGCTGAAGTGCCACTCCATCATGTCCCGGACGTGGGCGTCGAGTCGGTCCCCGGCCTGGGCACGGGCGTCAGCGCTGGCGACTTCCATCTGCAAACTCCGATCGGGTCGGTCCTGCCGTGATCGGCGGGCTGAAGCGGCGGCAGCCTACAGCACCGGCCGTCGCGGCCACTCCCCGGGTGACGCCGCCACCGGGACGCCGCGAAGATCCGGAGCGCGCCGCCGAAGGTCGGCGTCGGACGCCAGAGCTTGCGCTCGAACTCGACCGTCCACGCGTCGAGCGAGCCGAGCGTCGAGCTCGACACGCGCCTCTCCTGGCGGCCCGGTGCTACCATTCCGCCGCTTCACGACGCAGAGATCACCCAGCGCTCGATTCACCCTCCGGCCGCCAATCGGCCGCGTACAGGCAACCAGCATGATCGACATCCCCGCCATCCGCTGGGGCAAGCCCTACGAGTCGCTGGAGAAGGCGACGATCGTCCACTTCGAAACCGGCGAAGAGCTGGCCGCGCTGCACCAGACGAACCCCGGCCTGGTCCAGCGCGACATGCGCAGGGCCCAGCGCGCCCGGGACATTCTGCGCGAAATTCCCTCCGGCGAGCTGATCTCGATGGTGACCGAAGCCGCCGACCTCTACCTGAACGCGGACCTGCCCCTCGGCAACGGCAACCAGACCCCGGAGGACTTCGTCCACTACCAGTCGGCGACCACCGGCCTGCCCGAGCACATGTGCCGGGCGAACATGGACAAGAACCACTTCGTGCTGACGAACATGGCCAAGGTGCTCGAAGCGCTGACCCGCGGTCTCGACCTCGACATCCTGGCCCGCGGCCACGGCATCGAGGAGCGCGGCGTGCCGGTCAGCTACCAGGCGCAGGCGCCGGCGATCGGCCTGGTGCTGCCCTCCAACTCGCCGGGCGTGCACACGCTGTGGATGCCGGTCATTCCGCTCCAGATCGGTCTGGTGTTCAAGCCCGGACCGCAGGAACCGTGGACGCCGTACCGGATGACCGAAGCCTTCGCCCAGGCCGGCGTGCCCCGCGAGGTCATCTCGATCTACCCGGGCGAAGGCGACATCGGCGCGGCGGTTCTCGCCTCCTGCTCCCGGAGCATGATCTTCGGCGGCGCGGACACCGTCGCCCGCTACCGGAACGATCCCCGGGTCCAGCCGCACGGCCCCGGTTTCAGCAAGATCCTGCTCGGCGACGACGTCGTCGATGACTGGGAGCGGTACCTCGACGTGATGGTCGACAGCGTGCTGATCAACAGCGGTCGGAGCTGCATTTCCTGTTCCGGCGTCTGGGCCTCGCGCCACACGGAGGAGATCGCCCAGGCGCTCGCCGAGCGGCTGGCGCCGGTCATGCCGAAGCCTGCCGACGACCCCGAATCGCCGCTCGCCGCCTTCACCGTGCCGGGAATGGCGAGAGCGATCGACGGCATGATCGAGCGCCAGGTCGACGTTCCCGGCGTCCGCGACCTGACCTCCGGGATCCGAGGCGCCGGCCGGCTCGTCGAGCGCGAGCGCTGCGACTACCTGCTGCCGACCGTCCTCCACTGCGCCGACGCGGACATCGAGGCGGCCAACGTCGAGTACATGTTCCCCTTCGTCTCCGTCGTCGAGTGCCCGCAGGACAGGATGCTGAGCGCAATCGGCGACACCCTGGTGTGCAGCGCGATCACCGGCGCCGAGAACTGGCGGCGCCAGTTGATCGACGCCACCCACGTCGACCGCCTGAACCTCGGCCCGGTGCCGACGATCCAGCTCAACTGGCTGCAGCCCCACGAAGGGAACATCATCGACTTCCTGTTTCGTGCCCGGGCGTTCCAGGAAGCGGAGGTCGTTCAGTGAAGCGCGATCACCATCAGTAACGGCGTCCGACCCGGGACGCGGCGCCGGAAGCGCTTGCATGGAACAAACTTCGGGACGAGGGCATGCCGCCCGCATCCGGGGCCTGTTCCTTGGGCGACAGCGCAGCCACAAGGCGGCGAACCCTGCTGCTAGAGATTCTGGCGAGCGATCCGGCCGGCGGGCCGGTACCGGTCGAGTTGACGGTCGCCGATTCCGAGACGATCCGCATCCGCCGACAACTGGAGCTCGAACCCGGCGACCGCTTCGCCGCCCTGATCGACCTCGGCCGCTTCGCCCCGGGCGCCGTCACGGCGGGCATCCGGACGCCCGGCGACGTCTTCCCGCGCGACAACCGGTCCGACCTGATCGACGCCGGCCAGGCGGAAACCGCATCCGGCCTGTTCCTGCGCAGCCAAGGCCAAGGCGGCCAGAGGGCCGGCGTACCTTCTCCGCCTTCGAGAAGCGGGTCAGAAGACCCGTGCAACCAGTCAGTGGCCCGGTTGCCGGCGTGACGCCGCGGTCCGGAGCGGCGGGTCAGGCAGACGCCGCCCAGGCCAGCACGCCGATCAGGCCGGCATCGGCGCCGAGCTCAGCGGGTTCGACGCGGATGTCGTCGGTCGGGAAGACGCGGACACGGTCCGCGATCGTCTCTCTTATGCCGTCGAAGAGGAGGTCGCCGAGGCCGGCGACGCCGCCGCCGAAGACGATGAGTTCAGGATGCAGGGCAACGACCACGTTGGCGGCGGCGATACCGACGAGGCCGGCGATCCGCTCCAGCTCCCGGGTCACCGCCTGGTCGCCGGACCTTGCCGCCTCGCCCATCGTCTCGGGCGCCACCTGCCCAGCGTCGCCGCCGGTCAGTTCGAACAACTTCGGCGCCTGGCCCGAACGCAGCAGGCGGACGCCGGCGGCGGCAATCGCCGGACCGCTTGCCACCGCTTCCAGGCATCCCCGGCTGCCGCAGCCGCAGAAGGCGCCGGTGGGGTCGACGATCTGGTGGCCGAGCTCGCCGGCCGATCCAAGCGGGCCGAGACGCAGCTTGCCGTCGACCACGAGGCCGCCGCCGATGCCGGTGCCCAGGGCAAACAGCGCCATCGTGGATGTTCCGCGGCCGGCGCCAAACGTGAACTCGCCCAGGGTCGCGGCACGAACGTCGTTCAGGAGATGCACGGGCGCGCCCAGCCGTTCGCCGAGAATCCGCGCTACCGGAACGTCGCGCCACTGGCTCGGCAGGTTCGGCAGGAAGCGCGTCTCGCCCTTCTCCAGATCGACCCAGCCGGGACAACCGACGCCAACTGCGTCCGGGCGTTCGCCCAGCTCACGCCGCAGATCGAGCATCTCGTCGGCGATCCGGTCAAGGACCGGCTGCCAGCCGTCGTAGCCGCCGCCTTCTAGCGTGGCGCGGCCGAGAAGGCGGTACGTGCCGGCGGCCGCATCCAGGCTCCCCAGCGCCAGGCCGATGTGCGACCCGCCGAGATCCACGGCGCCGTAAAGACGTTCAGCGGCCATCGCGAATCAGCCGGAACCCGTCTCCGATCACTGCCGGTTTCGGCCAGGTCCGGCGACGCCTGACCGCCTCCCGCGACAGCGGTCCGGAAGACGCGCGCCCCTGGAGAGAGCGACCGCACACGGACAAGCGGCGCGCCCACGGAGAGGGGGCGCGCCGCATGGCCGGGAATCGCGGAAGGAACCGGTTACTGGCCGCCGCCCGCGGCCGGCGTCGCGGTGGCCGTCGCGGCTTCCGCCTCGGTAACGAGGTCGCCGCCGCGGTCCTCCGAGTAGTCGATGAAGCCGATCATCATCTCGTCGGTGGTCGGGCCGCCGAACTGGACGGCGCGGGTCGTGTCCAGCTCGAGCACCGTCTGCTCGTTGCGCTCCTCGGTGTTGACGTAGGTCATCAGCACATCGACGCGGGTTCCGGCCGGAAGGTCCTTCGGCTCCTTGTAGATGTAGTTCGTCTGCCAGTTCCAGTCGTACGCCGGCACGTCGAGGAGGACCTCCTCGCTGCCGTCGGGGTAGTACGCGGTGTACCTGGCGTCCAGCCCCCGGAGATGGGAGTGCGGCAGGTAACCGTAGATCGTGGCCGGGTACTCGAACACCTTGGAGGCGCCGATCACCCAGTTCTCGTGGCCCGGCGGGATCTCGAAGTCACTGTTGCCGATCCCTTCCCACTTCGCGATCCGGTCGATCTTCGCGTCCCTAGGATGGAACTTGAAGGCCATCTGGGAGCGGTCCCAGACGCCGGTGCCCTCGCCCGGCTCCTTGTTGTAGTGCATCGAGAAGTAGAGCTGCGTGCCCGGCGTCAGCAGACGGCCGGCGCCTTCGGGGAGGTAGAACGGTTCCGTGCCCGGGGCGATGCCGCCGATCAGGCCCGAGGCGCCGGGCGTCTCGGTCTCGGCGGCGACCCTCGAACCGACCACGTGATGGACGACATCGCTGCCCGGCCGGAACTCGATCGCCTGGATCCAGCGCGGCTCCGGCAGCATCTCCTCCGTGATCATGACCGCCTTCAGGCTGATGTTCAGATCCTTGACGTCGTCGTCGACCCAGAACGGCTCGGCCAGGTCGAGCACCAAATCGGGCTCGCCGATCAGCCAGCCGGTCGGCCACTCGATCGGCGCCGGCGCGCTCGCCGGGTCGCCGCGGAGGGCGCCGGTCCGCGCCCAGGCGACCATCGTGTCGATCTCTTCCGCGGTCAGGATGCGCTCGTTCGTGAACTGACCGTGGGTCGCCTCGGTCGCGAACCAGGGCGGCATCTCCTTGGCCTCCACCTGCCGCGCGATGCTGCGGGCCCAGGGTCGCGTTTCCTCGTACGTGGTCAGGGCCATCGGCGCCTTCATGCCGCCATAGGCAACGCCCTCGGGACGATGGCAGCCCTGGCAGGAGCGCTGCAGGATCGGCTCCACGTCCTCGTGGAACGTGATCGCGTCGGGACTGTCGGGCTCGTTCGAGCCAGCGGCAAGAACCGGGGCCGCGACGACGAGAAGCGGAACGGCGAGACAGACGAAGCGGGAACGGCGTGACATCACGGGTCTCCTCCAGGAACTGATTGCGTGTTGGCGGAGAAACCCTAACATAACGGAGCGACGGTTCAGCCGCCGGTCTCCGCCTCCGATTCGCCCCTCGCGTCAGCCGCCTGAGCCCGTGCCGTCTCGACGAAGGCCCGGGCAGCGTCGAGCTCTTCTCTGGCGCCTTCCGCGTCCACGACGAAAGCCCGCGAATAGTCCGCCTCCTCGCGGTACTTCTGCAGCCGGGCCAGGAGGCGGCCCGCCGCTGCCTCGAACCGGCCCGATCGCACGAAATGGAGGTTGAACAGATGCTGGACGCCGGCGTGCGTGCGCGGTTCGAAGCCGGCGGCGTATAGCAGCCCGTGGCAAAAGTCGGGCTGTCCGCCGTTTCGGCTATGCGATAGGATGGGTTCATGGCTATGGGCAAAAGGCGTCGTGAGAATCAGGAGCTTCTCTGGGTGTCTGGATCGGCTCTGCCGCGGAGTTCCGGCCATCCGTTCTACGAGCGTTTGGACCGTGTGCTGGAGTCGAGCGGTTTCGACGAGTTCGTCGAGTCGGAGTGTGCGGGGTTCTACGCGGAGCGGATGGGTCGTCCGAGTCTTCCTCCAGGTACGTACTTCCGGTTGTTGATGGTGGGCTTCTTCGAGGGTCTGGATTCGGAGCGGGAGATCGCCTGGCGTGCTCAGGACTCGTTGAGCATTCGTGGGTTCCTGGGCTTGAGTGTGACGGAGGGTTCGCCGGATCATTCGACGATTTCTCGCACTCGTCGTCTGATCGATCTGGAGACTCACGGCAAGGTGTTCAGCTGGGTTCTTGAGCGCTTGGCGGAGTCGGGTCTGGTATCGGGGAAGACAGTGGGCGTGGACGCGACGACGCTGGAGGCGAACGCTGCGCTGCGCAGCATCGTTCGTCGGGATACGGGTTCTGGCTACGAGGAGTTCGTGCGTGGCTTGGCAGAGGCTTCGGGCTTGGCGACGCTGACTCGTGCGGAGTTGGCTCGTTTCGACCGCAAGCGGAAGAAGAAGCTGTCGAACGAGGAGTGGGAGAATCCTCACGATCCGGATGCCGAGGTCACGAAGATGAAGGATGGCCGCACGCACCTCGCGTACAAGGCGGAGCAGGCGGTGGACCTGGAGAGCGGGGCCATTCTGGGTGTGACGCTGCATGGCGGCGCCAAGGGAGACACGGAGTCGGTCCACGAGACGTTGGAGGAGACGTTCGAGCAGGTGGAGTCGGCAGTCGGCGATTCGTCGGTGATCGAGGAAGTGATTGCGGACAAGGGCTACCACAGCAACGACGTTCTCGCCTCCATCGACGAGTTGGAGCTTCGCAGCTACATCGCGGAGCCGGACCGTGGTCGTCGTCGTTGGACAGGCAAGAAGGACTTGCAAGCCATCGTGTACGCGAACCGTCGGCGGGTCCGCGGCAATCGGGGCAAGCGGCTGCAGCGCCGGCGCGGCGAGCGCGTCGAACGTCCCTTCGCTCACCAGTTCGAGACCGGCGGCATGCGGCGCTTGCATCTGCGCGGCCGCGACAACGCGCTCAAGCGCCTTTACATTCATTCCTGCGGCTTCAATCTCGGTCTCCTGATGAGGAGCCTCGCGGGAGTCGGCACGCCACGATCGCTGCAGGGCCGTGTCACGGCAACTCTGGGCGCCCAGACTGGCTTGCTTGCAGCGTTCACAGCCCGATTCGACGGGCTGATGCAGTCGATCTGCGCCTCTTGGCGCGCACATCGCCTCGGCTTCCAACTTTGCGTCGCGTAGCGCTGCCCAGACTCAGCCTCGAAGCAGCAGTGGCACTCCGGGCCGAATCCACTTTTGCCACGGGCTGATAGGAGCGCGCGCACGCCGTGAAACACCGCAAAGTACGCCCGCGTCAGCGCGATGCGCGGACAGCCGGCCCGCAGCAACGCATCGGCGCCCTGAAGTTCCTCCTCGGCGAGGGCCTGCTCCGCGAGCGAACTCTCGCGCCGACCGTCCCTGTTCACAGGGGAATCCCCTCCTGCTCGATGTCGCGCGTCAAGGGCCTGTCCTGGGAGCGCCAACGCTCCCAGGACGCCCGGTCGAACACCGTTGGGGACAGCGACAGGCCGTAGGCGATGCCCACGTCGGTCGCCAGGTCAATCACGTCGCGGCGAATCTCCCATCCCGCTTCGGCGAGCACGACCGCAACGTCGACATCGGCTCTCTCGTGCGCGCTGGAACGCGCATACGAACCGAACAGTCGGATGTCGACCACCGCATCGCCGTACGTTTCCCGCACGGCGTTGGCGAAGCGCTCGAGCGCGGTCGCGACGGTGGGCGCCGCCAGGACGACCCGGTTCATGGAGTGGATTCTACGCGGCGCCGCCGCCTGCCGGGCGCCCATGCCGTATCGATCGGACCGAAGACCGAAGTTCGCCTGACAGCGTTCGCAGCCGTCGGGCTGCGCGGTCGCGCAGGGAACTCACGCGGAAGGCCGACGACGGCGTCGGCGCAGCCAGTGCGGCGCTGTTCCTCCGATGCAAACCCGGGGCGGGACGGACCGGGTACGCCGGGAGCGGCCAGCGCCGCTCCCCGCTCAGGGCGCCGGCGGCAGCACCGTCTCCAGCCGGTCGATCGCGTGGACCGGAGCGGCGTCGCCTCTCATCAACGGGGCGATCGCGCGCAGCACGAGCCGCTGGCGCGCCAGCCGATTCCGACCGGCAAAGGCGGCGGACTCGACGCGCAGGCTGAAGTGGCCGCCCTCGCCTTCCACCTCGACGCGGGCGTCGGGCAGCGCCTCGGCTACCGCCTCCCGCATGCGCCTTGCCGTGTCGCCGCTCGTCGGCTGATCGACAATCTCCATGACGGGCGACCTCCGCAAGCGGTCCGCAACGATCAACCGCCGGTCGGCGCGGCCGGAATGTCGACGTCGAGGCGCTGGCCGTGCTCGGTGTCGACCACCGTGATGGAAGCGCCCCGCGCCCGCCCCGCGCTGTCCCGGTCCAGCAGAAAGGACAGACCGCCGACCGGCACCCGCAGCTCGCCTCCCGCCGCCGGGCCGAAACCGAGGAACGGCTGGAACTTCGCGTCGATGCCGAAGTGGAGTTCCGCCCCCTGCTGCCGCTGGGCGTCTCGGAGAATCCGCTCCGCCTCGGCGCTGATCGCGATCTCGACGTCTTCGGCGGACAACTCCGAGCGTTCCATGCCCAAGGCGTCGTGGAGCTCGCCGCTGTCGTACATTTCCTTGACGATGGTCGCAGCCGCCCATGAACTCGCCGCCGATGTAGAGCTGCGGGATCGTGGGCCAGTCGGAGAACTCCTTGACGCCCTCGCGCACCTCGCCGTCCGACAGGACGTCGAAGGTCTCGTACTCGGGCAGAAGGCGATTCAGCACCTGCACGACCTGCGCCGAGAATCCGCACTGCGGAGCGGCCGGGTTGCCCTTCATGAACAGGACGCAGGGCGCGGCGCCGACAATGCCCTGGATGCGGGACTCGAGTTCGGGCGAGAGCGACATGGTTTCTTCCGGGTTCTTCCTGGCCCCGCGGGCCGGTCGTGCTTGTTGCTACTCTAACGGTTCCATTGCCTACCCGCGACCGCGCCGCGAGAACGACCGGTCAGGAGACTGCCACGGAATGACGGACTCAGCCCGCATGTTTCACCGAGTTCCCGCCGCGGTCGCGGCCCGAAACCTCATCGCTCTTTCCGCTCTCGGCGTCCTGGCCGCCAGCCTGGTCGCGCCGCCGGTCCATGCCAGCGAGTGGACATCGTGGCGCGGTCCTCACCAGAACGGCCACTCACCCTCCATCGGCCTGATCGACACCTGGAGTCCGGACGGCGAGAACCTGATCTGGCGCCGGGACTTCATCGCCCGCTCGACCCCCGTCGTGATGGAAGGCCGGGTGTACGTCAACGGCCGTGCGGGGACCGGCGTGGACCAGCAGGCGGTCGTCGCGGCCTTCGACGCCGAGACCGGCGAACCGATCTGGGAGAACCGCTACAACCTCTACCTGACCACCGTGGCGATGAACCGGGTGGGCTGGGCCTCGCTGACCGGAGACCCGGAGACCGGATACATCTACGCGCAACTGGTGAGCGGCTTCTTCCTGTGCCTCGACCGGGACGGCGAGGTCGTCTGGTCGCGTTCGCTCAAGGAGGAGCACGGCCGCTTCGAGGGCTACGGCGGCCGCACGGCTTCCGCGGTGATCGACGAGGACCAGGTGATCCTGAACATGATCAACGGCAGCTGGGGCGCCCAGGGACCGCCGCGCCACCGCTACTACGCCTTCGACAAGCGGACCGGCGCCGTGCGCTGGATGTCGACGCCCGGCGGCCCGGTCTACGACCGGAACACCCAGTCGACTCCGGTGGTCGCGGTCATCGACGGCCAGCGGCTGCTGATCGGCGGCGGCGCCGACGGACGCATCCACGCGCTGCAGGCCAGGACCGGCAGGAAGGTCTGGGAGTTCGAACTGTCGAAGCGCGGCATCAACGTCTCTCCCGTGGTCGACGACGCGGGCCGGGTCTTCGTCTCCCACAGCGAGGAGAACATCGACGAAGCCACTCTCGGCCGCGTGGTGGCGATCGACGGCGCCGGCAGCGGCGACCTCACGGCCAGCGGCGAACTGTGGCGATGGAACCGGAACAAGGCCGGCTTTCCTTCTCCCGCGCTTCACGGCGGCCGCCTGTACGTGATGAACAACCAGGGCAACCTCGCCGCGGTCGAAGCGGCCACCGGCGACGTGCACTGGGAGCTCGGCATCGGCACGGTCGGCAAGGCGTCGCCCGTGTGGGCCGACGGCAAGCTCTACGTGCCCGAGACGAACGGGCACTTCGCCATCGTCAGACCCGGCGACGACAGCGCCGAGATCCTCGCCCGTCACGAGTTGCGGATGCCGAACGGACGGCGCTACGCCGAGTTCTACGGATCGCCGGCGATCGCCTACGGTCGGATCTACTTCACGACGGAAGAGGGCCTCTACTGCCTGGGCGACGGCGACGCGCCGTTCGCGGCGACCGCGTCGCCGCTCCCCGGCCGCGGCGACGAAGGGGCCGCGGAAGGGCCGCCGGCCACGCTGCTCGTCGTCCCCGCCGAAGTCACCGCGAGCCCTGGCGACACCCTCGAGTTCCAGGTGGAGGCCTTCGACGCCAGGGGCCGGCCGCTGGGTCCAGTCGAAGCCGCCTGGTCGGTCAGGGGACTCGCCGCCGCGGTCGAGGGCTCGCGCGTCACGATCCTGGACGACTCGGGTTTCGCCGCCGGCGCGCTGATCGCGAAGAGCGACGATCTCGAAGCGGAAGCGCGGATCCGGGTGTTTCCGCCCCTGCCGTGGCGCGAGAACTTTTCCGGCGGCAAGCGCGGCCTCTGGATCGGCGGCGGGCGATACGACATCGCCGAGGAAGATGGCGAGAGCATTCTGATCAAGCCGGTCGCGGAACGAGGCCTGCTGCGTTCTCCCCTGCTCGTCGGTCCGCCCAGTCTCGGCGGCTACACCATCCAGGCCGATGTCCGTCTCTCGCAGAAGGGCCGGCGCAAGTCGGACGCGGGGATCATCAACAGCGGCTACATCCTGGACCTGCTCGGCATTCACCAGCGCTTGCAGATCAGATCCTGGACGGCGCAGCTCCGGGTCGAGAGTTCGGCCGACTTCGGCGTCGAGATGGACCGCTGGTACACGATGAAGCTGCGCGTCGAGAGCGCCGGCGACATCGCGACGATCCACGGCAAGGTCTGGCCGCGAGGCACGGACGAACCGGACGACTGGACCGTGACCGCGACCGACCCGCATCCCATCCGCAACGGCTCTCCCGGCCTGCTCGGCTATTCGCCGTCGGTCGTCTCGTACGACAACGTGTCGATCACGGCCAACTGACTCGAGGCCCCGGCGCCGAGGACACGCGATGGAACGGAAGATCCGCATGGGCATGGTCGGCGGCGGCCAGGGCGCCTTCATCGGCGCCGTCCACCGGATGGCGGCCGGCCTGGACGGACTGATCGAACTCGTCTGCGGCGCCTTCAGCTCGAATCCCGAGCGCTCCAGGGCCTCCGGCGCCGAACTCTTCCTGCCGCCCGAACGTTGCTATGGCACGTACCAGGAGATGATGGAGCGCGAAGCCGTCCTGGACCCGGCCGAGCGGATGGACTTTGTCTCCGTCGTCACGCCGAACCACCTGCACTTTCCGGTCGCCAAGGCGGCGCTCGAAGCCGGCTTTCCCGTGATGAGCGACAAGCCGATGACGAAGTCGACGGCCGAGGCGGAGGCGCTGGTCGAACTGGTGGAGCGGACGGGCCTCGACTTCGGACTGACCCACAACTACACCGGCTACCCGATGGTCAAGGAAGCCCGGCGCCGGGTTCGCGACGGCGAGCTCGGCGAGGTGCGGAAGATCGTCGTCGAATATCCGCAGAGCTGGCTCGCCACTCGGCTCGAATCGGAGGGCCAGAAGCAGGCCGACTGGCGCACGGACCCGGAACGGGCCGGCATCAGTTGCTGCATCGGCGACATCGGCACCCACGCCGAGAACCTCGCCGAGACGATCACCGGTCTCCGCATCGAGTCGCTCTGCGCCGACTTGACCACGTTCGTCGCCGGCCGGCCGCTCGAAGACGACGGCGCCGTCCTGCTGCGGTACGACAACGGCGCGCGCGGCGTGCTGTACGCTTCCCAGATCTCGGTCGACGAAGAGAACGCCCTGGCCATCCGGGTCTACGGCGAGTCAGGCGGCCTGGAGTGGCGCCAGGAGGAACCGAACACCCTGATCCTCAAGCGGCTCGACCGGCCCCGCCAGATCCTGCGCACCGCGAGCCACGGTCTGAGCGCCGACGCGGCGGCGCACACCCGGTTGCCCGCCGGCCACCCGGAAGGGTTTCTCGAAGCCTTCGCCAACCTCTACCGGAACTTCGCCCGGACGCTCGACTGCCGGCGCCGCGGCGTCGACCCGGACGCCACGATGCTCGACGTCCCCACGGTCCACGACGGACTGCGCGGGATGCAGTTCATCGAGACGGTTGTCGCCAGCAGCGAGAGCGACCGGAAGTGGTTCAGGATGCCGGCCTGACGCGGCAGCAACCCGCAGGAGACGCACCGTGGCCCGACCCGTAACGCTGTTCACCGGCCAGTGGGCCGACCTGGCCCTGACCGACCTATGCCCCCTGGTCCGAGACCTTGGCTACGACGGCGTGGAACTCGCCTGCTGGGGCGATCACGTCGAGGTCGACCGCTGCGACGGCGACTACGCCGCGGCGCTCCGGGATCTGCTGAAGAGCCACGGGCTCGAACTCCACGCGATCAGCAACCACCTGGTCGGCCAGGCGGTCTGCGACCGCATCGACGCCCGTCACGAGGCGATCCTGCCGCCCCGGGTCTGGGGCGACGGCGATCCGGAAGACGTCCGCAAGCGGGCCGCCGACGAGATGGTCCGCACCGGCGAGGCAGCGAGGGCGCTGGGCCTTTCGGTCGTGAACGGCTTCACCGGGAGCTCGATCTGGCGCCTGCTCTACTCCTTCCCGCCCGCGCCGCAGTCGATGATCGACGACGGTTTCGCCGACTTCGCGGCCCGCTGGACGCCGATCCTCGACGCCTACCGGGAATTCGGCGTCCGCTTCGGCCTGGAGGTCCACCCGACCGAGATCGCCTTCGACACGGTGACCGCCGAGCGCGCCATCGACGCTCTGGACGGTCACCCCGCCTTCGGCTTCAACTACGACCCGAGCCATCTCGGCTACCAGGGCGTCGACTATGTCGACTTCATCCGCCGCTTCAGCGACCGAATCGTCCACGTCCACGTCAAGGACGTCTGGTGGTCCGACCAGCCGAAGCCGTGCGGCGTCTTCGGCGGGCACACCGCCTTCGGCGACCATCGCCGGTTCTGGGACTTCCGCTCCCCCGGCCGCGGCTCGGTCGACTTCGAGGAGATCATCCGGGCGCTGAACGACATCCGCTACGACGGCCCGCTCTCGGTCGAGTGGGAGGACTCCGGCATGGACCGCGAGCACGGCGCCGCCGAAGCGGCCGAGTTCGTCAGGGCGCTCGACTTCGCCCCCTCGGCGATCGCCTTCGACGCCGCCTTCGAGGATCGGTGACGGACTCCGGAAAGGTAGACCCAAGTAGAGCCAAACGCGAGAGCCATCGGCGTTACTCCGGGACAGGATACCGGTCGCCCGTCAACTTCGAGAACAGCTGCCGAAGAGTCGCCTGAGATTCCCCAAACACAAACCGTTTGCAAGATCGGGGCAACTCCACTGAAGGGCTGTACACTATCGTTGGTCGTGCGACTAGTCATCGTGTACGTGCGCAACTCCTCGCGACCAAGGACCGAAGGAGGCTCCATGAAGAACGAAAACGCCGTTGTCGCCACCGCCGTACTGTTTGTTCTGTTTGCGGCGGCCACTACTGAAGTGCTGGTCGCCCAAGGGAACCAGGGCGGACGTGAAGAGGCGCCTGCAGGCCACCGCCTCCGCTATCTCTCGGAGCCAACGGATGACGTCGGGACCTTTGGCTACGACTGGATTGCCGCCTCGGCTGCGCTGAGCGACCGCGGCGTGACACCGGGGCTCAACTGGCGTCTGCGCGAGGGTCTTGAGTGGCAGCTCAAGAAGGGCGGCCTCGCGAACGGACTGAGGGAAGGCGAAGTTCCCATCGGCGACGAGGGGTGCGCACCTTCCCATGCCAGGAGTCGAGGCTTCTACGTCCAGGAAGAATGGGACGGCCGCTTCAGTACCGCGCTGCTGCTCTCGGAGGTGGCGGTCGTCGCCACGCTGGAAGCCGCTACGCCGGGCTTCTTCAGCCACGGCAACCCAGGGGTACTGTTTGCTCTGTCCGACGTTGTGCCGCTGCACGCAAGGTCGGTGCCAGTCGACTACTTGTTGGTTCCTTTCGATCGACTCGTGATTCAGAACCGGATTTTCTGTGCGGTGACCCCTTCGGACGCGCGATGGAGAGGAAGGAGTCATCCTGAGGTCGGAGACCGTGTCGTGGTCCTGGGGGAACGCGGTCTCCAGGGCGTGGTGAGAGTCGGGGCCTGGTGGGACCGCTTGGGCTACTTGGCGGTCGTAGATGAGAGCCAAACGCTGCATTGGGATGACGTCATGCAACGCGCCGGAAGACCCACGAGCCTTCTTGCGCTGCGTTCCAGGGTTGAGGAGGCGGTCTCAGGGGGCCTGTTCGATGTAACCAAACATCTCGTGTCCCAGAAGTACGGTTCTCCGGATCGCATTCAGTTTGCCGAGACGTTACGGCAGTACGAGACCGACAGCTGTCGAGTCGCGTCCGTGCACCCCACTGACGGCGGAGGATGGGCGCCCAAGCGTCTCGTTTGTCTGCGCACCAAGGCTGAAGAACAGTGAGACGTTCGCCGGTCTCGACGCTCGGAAGGTTGGCCCTTTGTGTTTTCCTTTCGCTATGCTGGCAGCAAGCGAGAGCGCAACAGGGTTGCAGCGTGCCGGTCACCACAACTTCGGCGCCGCCGAAGATCCAGTTCATGGGAGACGATCGACGCATAGACTGGGGAGCTATCCGGGCGGGGTATGGCGCTTGGACCAAGTGCAGCGCCGCCCCCACGTTTTCCGTGGGAGGTGACCGACTTGCGACCGGCTTCTCGCGCGTCAGCGTGTCTGTAGTCGGCGATAACCAGATGGACTTTCCAGGCGCCTGTGCCGAGGCTAGCGTCGGGACTATCAGGATCAATCTTGACGCCCCGTCAACGTGCTCCCGGAAGACGTGGCTGGTCTATGCGCACGAAGTCGGCCATGTCCTTGGGCTGGACCACGCACGAGGAGATGCGTGCGGACCGCAAGGCGACAAGCCAGGCAACATCATGTGGGAGTACGCCGGCCGGATTTCCGACAACGTAGCGGTCACGGATGAAGCCTGCGACGCCGTGCGAAGAGCGAGAGGCATGGACCCGCCACCGCCCCCAGGCGGAGGCGGCGGTCCCCGAGATGGCGGCAGCAACCCAGGAGGGGGCGCTGACCCTGGGCAAACAGGTACGGACCGGTGTGTCGACCATCCGTTCACTCCAGGTTGTCCGGTGAACTGCGACTTGAACCCTCAAGACTCCAGGTGCGGGAAGAGCGACGTCTGCGAGTACTATCCGGGTCCCGGCGGCAGCACTCCTTCTGCCGACAACCACTCGGACTGTCCACCGGCGCCGTACTAGAAGGGGTCATGACAGCGCCCTTCTTCCCGAGATCAGCGGGCCGATTCCCTTTCACGGGCCGGACAGTCGCGAGCCGCTGGCGTTCAAGTACTACGACCGCGACCGGAAGGTCGGGGCCCGGACGATGGAGCGGCATCTGAAGTTCGCCGTCGCCTGGTGGCACACGTTCAAGGGCGGCGGCCAGGACCCGTTCGGGCCGGATCCGGTGTACGACCGGCCCTGGAACCATGCTCCGACGGAGATGGAGGTCGCCGTTCGCACCCTGGACGCGGCGTTCGAGTTCTTCGTCAAGCTCGGCGTGCGCTACTACTGCTTCCACGACCGGGACCTCGCGCCCGAGGGCCGATCGATCGCCGAGAGCAACGAGTGCCTCGAGAAGATCGTCCAGCTGGCCGGGACCCGGCAGCGGGAGACCGGCGTCAAGCTGCTCTGGGGCACCGCCAACCTGTTCTCGCACCCGCGTTACACGCACGGCGCGGCGACCAACCCCGACCCGCGCGTCTTCGCCCACGCCGCGGCTCAGGTGCGGCGGGCGATCGACGCCACGATCGAACTCGGCGGCACGGGCTATGTCTTCTGGGGCGGCCGCGAAGGCTACACGTCGCTGATCAACACGGACATGCGCCGCGAACGCGAGCAGATGGCCGCTTTCCTGCGCCTCGCCGTCGACTACGCGCGGCGCCAGGGCTTCAGGGGCAAGTTCTTCCTAGAGCCCAAGGCGAAGGAGCCGGCGGTCCACCAGTACGACTTCGACTGCGGCCACTGCCTGAACTTCCTGCGCGAGTTCGATCTTGTGGACGACTTCCTGCTGAACGTCGAAGCGAACCACGCGACGCTGGCCACTCATTCGTTCGAGCACGAACTGGCGACCGCCGCGGCCGCCGGCATGCTCGGCAGCGTCGACATCAACCGCGGCATCGAGGGCGTCGGCTGGGACACGGACAACTTCGCGATGAGCCTGCGCGAGTGCGTCCTGGCGCTGCTCGTCATCGAGGGTCAGGGCGGCCTGCGCTGGGGCGGACTGAACTTCGACGCCAAGGTGCGGCGGGGATCGTTCGACACGATCGACCTGTTCCACGCCCACATCGCCTCGATGGATGTCTTCGCCAAGGCGCTGCTGATCGTCGAGCGCATCCGGAAGGACGGCGTGCTCGGTCTCGCCGGCAGGCGGATCCGCCTGCGCTACGCCGGGTACCGCCGCGGTCTGGGACAGAAGGCGCTCGCCGGCGACACGACGCTGGAAGAACTGGAACAGTGGGCCGGCAGCCTCGGCGAACCGCCCAGGACGAGCGGACGTCAGGAAGAACTCGAGAGCATCCTGAACGACTACCTGTACAGCACGCACATCGAGTGAGCGGCGGCGCCTTCTGCCTGGGAATCGACGTCGGAACCCAGAGCCTGACGGCGCTTCTGGTCGACGTCACGCCGCCGGACAGCGACGGCGAGGACCGGGCCAGCCGCATTGCCGCTCGGACCAGCGTTCACTACGACACGGAAGTTCCTCGCTACGGAACCGTCAACGGCCAGCTTCCGAACGACGATCCGGCGATCGGCCGGGCGCCGCCGTGCATGTGGCTCGACGCGCTGGACCTGGCCTTCCGGAAGCTCGGCGCCGACGCCTGCCGCGAGATCGGCGGCGTGTCGGTCTCCGGTCAACAGCACGGGTCCGTCTACCTCCAGCCAGGGGCCGCCGCCGTGCTTCAGTCCCTGACTCCGAGGCAAAGCCTCGCCGAGCAGATCGAACCTGTCCTGGCCCGCACCGAGGCGCCGATCTGGACCGACTCGTCCACGACGCGGGAATGCGCAGAGATCCGGCACTTGCTGGGCGGCGCCGCGGCGACGGCGGAACTCACCGGCAGCGACACGTTCGAGCGCTTCACCGGCCCGCAGATCCGCCGCTTCGCGCGGACCGAGCCCGAGGCGTGGGCTCGCACCGCGCACGTGTGTCTGGTCAGTTCGTTCGTTACCTCGGCACTCGCGGGAAGGCTGGCGCCGATCGATCATGGCGACGGTTCCGGGATGAACCTGCTCGACATCCACCGGCGGGAATGGTCAGAGGCCGCGATGGAGGCGACCGCGCCGGGGCTCGGCGACAGGCTGCCGCCGACCTGCGCACCGTGGGCCCTGGTCGGTCCCATCTCGCCGTACTTCGTCGCCCGGCACGGCCTGGCGGCCTCGGCACGGGTCGTCGCCGGCTCGGGCGACAACCCCTGCTCCCTGGTTGGCGTCGGCGTCCGCGAACCCGGAGAGGCGGTCCTGAGTCTTGGCACGAGCGACACGTACTTCGGGCTGCTGAGGGAGGTCGCGGTCGACCCGGAGGCGAACGGCCACGTGCTGTTCGCGCCGAACGGACACCCGATGAGCCTGATCTGCTTTCGCAACGGCTCGCTCGCGCGGGAGGCGGTACGGGATCGCTACGGGCTCGACTGGCGGGGCTTCGACGCCGGCCTGCGCGCAACGCCGCCGGGCAACGACGGCATGATGATGCTTCCCTGGTTCGAACCCGAGATCGTGCCGCGGACGGCGACGCCCCATGTCCACCGGCTGGGCGGACTGCGCGACGAGCCGGAGCTGGCCGCCAGGAACTGCCGGGCGGTAGTCGAAGGCCAGTTCCTGTCCATGCGGCTCAACTCCGAGTGGATGGCGACCCGACCGGAACGTCTCGTCGCCACCGGCGGCGCCTCACGGAACCGCGAACTCCTGCAGATCGCCGCCGACGTCTTCGACTGCCGCGTCGAGAGCCTCGACACCTCGGACGGCGCCACGCTCGGCGCCGCGCTTCGCGCCACCGGCCGACGGCTGCCTCCCCTGCCGCCCGGCGGAGAACCCGGTCCTTCCGCCGCGCCGCGGCCGGAAGCGGCGGCGATCTACGACGCGATGCTGCCCCGGTACGCCGAAGCCCAGCGCCGCGCCAGCCGCTGACGCTGACCCAGGCGCCGGAGACTCAGAGTGCCCCGTAGAGCTCCCTGAGCTTGGACCGTAGCCGCTCGCCGTTCTCGGGCCCCAGCCGCAAGAGCAGTTTCTGTGCGGGGCTCAGGCTCTCGAGCTCCGGATCGACGTACTCGAAGCTGATGACGCGCAAGCGGAGCTCGGGCGGAGATTCCGGCAGCGGAGTCGAGAGGATCCTGGTGACGGCGAGTTCGAGCGTGTCGCCGAACTCGCCCGGATAACCGAGCTCGTCGTGCGCCCGCTCGAACAGCGGCGCCAGCCGTTCGTAGGCGCCGGCGGCGCCGGCGACGTCGATGGAATCGAACACCTCCACGGCCAGGTCGTAGCGTCGGTAGCTCATCTCCGCCGGATAGAAGCGCTGTCCGCGCCGGACGACACTGAAGCCGTCTTCGGGCCGCAGCGGCTCAAGGCTGCCCTGGGGCGGCTCGTCGTAGGCAACGGCGCCGACCGAACGGACGAAGGTGACGGCCAACTCCTCCGGCGCCAGCCAGGCCAGCCACTCCGCGTGCCTGGACAGGCCGCCGACGATCTCCCGCACGAGGGAATCGCTCTCGGCCAGGTCCGGCTCGGGCTCGCCCGCCGGCACGGGCGACTCGGCCGCCGGTTCGGATTCGACCTCCGGTTCGGGAGTCTCCGCAACGACGACCGCGGCCGGAGATGGATCCGACAGAACTTCGCCGTCCGCGACAGCCCCGCGGCTCGCGTACCACCACCAGAGAACGACCGCCGCGCCGATCGCGATCACAGCCGCGATGACGATGACGGCTACCGTGCCGGAGCGTTCCGCGGGCTCGTCTTCAAGGGAGGCGTCTCCCTCGCCGCTCAGGTCCAGGGGCAGATCGAACCCTGGAGCGCCCCCGTCCGGCTCTCCTTCCTCCGGCAGCCCGTCCTCCTGCGACGTCTCCTCGGGCCGCTTCCCGCCGGTGGGCTTGTCGTCCATGACAACAGTGTAACCCTCTCGGATCCCGCCGTCATTCCGCCCGCGCGGCGCGGCGGTCGGATCAGGCGGCGAGAGCGCGATTCGGCCGGATGCCCCGCAGCACGTCGATGCCCTCGGTCAGACCGTCGATCGTCAACTCGAACATCGGAAACACCTGCCGGATCAGGTGGATGGTCGGCGCGTTCCAGATGCGGCGCGGCTCGGGGTTGAGCCAGATCGAGTTGGGACAACGGTCGCGGAACCTGCGCAGCCAGTCGAGGCCGGTGACCTGGTTCGCGTGGTAGTAGTCGATCGCGCCGCCCGTGTGGGTCAGTTCGTACGGACTCATCCAGGCGTCCCCGACCAGGCACACCGACCACGTGTGGTCCAGACGCTTCAGGACTCGAGACGTGGCCTCGCCCTTCCAGCGACTGATGTCCGTGTACAGGTTCTCGTAGACGCAGTTGTGGAAGAACCTGAACTCGAACTTCTTGAAGTGGTTCGCCTTGTGCGCCGCGGAGAACAGCCTCTCGCAGAGCAGGGTGTGCGGGTCCATCGAGCCGCCCACGTCGATCAGCAGCAGCAGCTTGATCCGGTTGCGCTTGGGCGGCCGGAACACGAGGTCGATCTCGCCGGCGTTGCGGGCGCTGCTGTCGATCGTCTCTTCGATATCGAGTTCCTCGGGACCCTCGTCCTTGTCCAGCTTGCGGAGCCGGCGCAGCGCCAGCCCGATCTGGCGAGTGTCCAGGATGCGGTCCGAGCGCAGGTTGCGGAAGCGGCGGTCGGTCGCCACCTGGACGGCCGAACGGCCTCCGCCCGAGCCGCCGATCCGAACCCCCGTCGGGTGCTCGCCGCCGTGGCCGAAGGGCGACGTGCCGCCCGTCCCGATCCAGCGGGCGCCGTCGTCGTGGCGCTCCTTCTGTTCCTCGAGCAGCTCCTTGAAGCGCTCGCGGAGCTCGTCCAGGTCGAGCGCCTCGAGCTTCGAGCGTTCCTCCTCCGTCAACTCCCGCGGCAGTTCCGGCCGGGAAAGCCAATCCAGCAGCTCATCGCTGATATCGAAGTGGCTCTCGACGCCCATGAAGAACGAGGCGAAGGCGCGGTCGTAGTTGTCGAAGTCCGCTTCCCGCTTGACCATCAGGCAACGGGCCAGGTTGTAGAAGACGTGCAGATCCGCCCGGCTGTGCCCGATCGCCAGCGCCTTCATCAGGGACAGCCACTCCGTGATCGTCACCTTCAGGCCGTTAGCCTCTCAAGTGGTAGAAGAAGTCGACGAACATCAATCAGGGCTCGGGTCAGTTGACGCGGCCGCGGCGATGAGCGGCCATGACCGCTTCCAGGTCGTTCTCCCGCTTCATCAGGACGCCCAGGAAGGGCAGCTCGCTCTCGATGGATTCGGTGCTCACTCCGCCGCGGCGCAGCGCGGCGATCCAATCGATCAGCTCACTGGTCGACGGCTTCTTGCGCAGCTCCGGCAGGTCGCGAAGCCAGTAGAACCGCAGCAGCACCTGCCGCAGCAGTTCGGCTTCGACGTCCCGGATGGTGTACGCGGATGATGTCCTCCATCTCAGCCTTGTCCGGGAAGGCGATGTAGTGGAACACGCAGCGGCGCAGGAAGGCGTCCGGCAGTTCCTTCTCGTTGTTCGATGTGATGACCACGATCGGCCGAAACCTGGCGGCGTGCCGCTGGCCCGTCTCGTGAACGAAGAAGCTCATCCGGTCCAGCTCGTGCAGCAGGTCGTTCGGAAACTCCATGTCCGCCTTGTCGATCTCGTCGATCAGCAGAACCACCCGCTGATCCTTCAGGAACGACTCGCCGAGGGGTCCGTACTTGATGTACTGCGCGATGTCGGCGATGTCCCGGTCGCCGAAGCGGGCGTCGTTCAGCCGCTGCACCGTGTCGTACACGTACAGGCCCTCCTGGGCCTTGCTGGTCGACTTGATGTTCCAGGTCAGAAGCTCCATCACCAGATTCTCGGCGATCGCCTCGGCCAGCACCGTCTTGCCCGTGCCGGGCTCTCCCCGTACGAGGAGCGGTTTCTCGAGGGCCGAGGCGACATTCACCGAGTCCCTCAGCTCGGGCGAGGCAAGGTAGGTGTCGGTCCCCGTGAACGCGTGAAAAGACATGCTGCCCTC
The DNA here is from genome assembly GCA_965203495.1 of Candidatus Multivorans sp. GTDB lineage: Bacteria > Acidobacteriota > Thermoanaerobaculia > Multivoradales > Multivoraceae > Multivorans. Next base: position 86,706 of record CBDBDB010000015.1, on the reverse strand, counting down.
TATCCTCCGGCGCCGCCGGCGTTATCCAGCTTCATTGCAGGCACGGTTCGCCATGGAGCCGAGAGGTCTCCATGGAGCCGGAAGGCAGTGTAACAGACCGACCGGTCGGTAGAGCGCTTCCATAGACTGGCCGAAACCAGACGGAACCCTGGAGGCACGATGAACCCAGCACAGGATCTCGAACGCCTGATCGCCGAAGCGTCCCGGATCGTTGCCTTCACCGGCGCGGGAATCAGCACCGAATCCGGCATCCCCGACTTCCGGAGCCCGGGGGGCATCTGGACCAGGTATCGGCCGATCGACTTCAGCGAGTTCATGGCCTCGGAAGACGCGCGGCGCGAGTCCTGGCGACGCAAGATCGGCAGCGACCCCACGATCGCCCAGGCGCGGCCCAATCGCGGTCACTTGGCTCTGGCCGAGCTCCGACGCCTGGGAAAGCTGCTCGCCGTGATCACGCAGAACGTTGACGGCCTGCACCAGCAGTCGGGCATTCCCGACGACGAGGTGATCGAGCTTCACGGCAACGCGACCTACGCCGGTTGCCTCGAGTGCCGACAGCGCTACGAGTTGGCGCCCATCGTCGCCGCCTTCAGGGAGAGGGAGGAGCTGCCCGTCTGCCAGCGGCCGAACCTCGCCGGTGACGCCTGCGGCGGCATCGTCAAGACGGCCACCATCTCGTTCGGCCAGGCAATGCCGGAAAGGGCGATGCGGCGCGCCCGGCAGGCGACTTTGGCCCGCCGACCTCTTCCTCGCCATCGGCAGTTCGCTCGTCGTCCACCCCGCCGCGGGTTTCCCCGCCCTCGCAAAGCAGGCCGGCGCCAGGCTCGTCATCCTGAACCGCGAAGCCACGGACCTCGACGACATCGCCGACCTCGTCCTTCACGCCGAGATCGGTCCCACGCTGGGCGCCGTGACCGGCGTTACGGCGTCAGACTAGCCCGCATGGTTCGCCGAGGTCCGTAGTGAGGCTCGTGGCCGCAGCGATAGCGGGGCCCTCGGACCGAGAGGCGGTGCAGGCGTAGCCGACACGTCGTCGAGCCGACTCGAGGGAGAAGGTCCCGCTACGGGGAGCGGATCCGCAGCCGCAGTAGGAGAGCAGTAGGAGATCGGCGAAACACGCGGACCGGGCAGGCGGTGTCGGAGCGTGCGGCCGCACTGGCTGGACATTGCAGGCCGACCGGCTGGCGGCGCCTCAGGAGAGATCGGAGCTGAGTGGGGAACAAGAATCTCATGCAATCAGAATCAGATGCTTGACATCTGCGCTTGTCTTGCTCATACTCTGCCCCATCGGGGCAATCCCCGAAGCAACGGTGAATCGACATCACCGCCATCAACCAAGAGGAGGAACAACACGATGACCCGTAGCCTGATCCGTCACACTCCGTTCCACCGTCCGCTGATCGGAGCCTTCGAGCCGCTCTTCGGCAAGGCCATGATCGACGACTTCTTCTCGCCCGTACTGAGCCGCGTGGCCGGCGACGACGGCGCCGAGTCCGCCGCCATGACCTGGTGGCCCGCCGCGGACCTCACCCAGACCGACGAGGCCTACACCCTCGCCGTCGATCTGCCCGGTCTGACGAAGGCCGACATCGACCTCACGGTCGAGGACCACACGCTCACGCTGTCAGGTGAACGCCAGGCCAGCCACGGGAGCGCGACCGTCGACCGGATCGAGCGCGTCTACGGTCGCTTCGCGCGGCGCTTCAACCTGCCGAGCGACATCGACGTCTCGGCAGTGAGCGCCGAGTTCGAGCACGGGGTGCTGAACATCACCATCCCCAAGGCCGAAGACGCGAAGGCGAGAAAGATCGACATCGCCTGATCCGGCGCCGCCGCTCGCAACCACCGAAGGGCCCTGCCTCGGCAGGGCCCTTCTCATTCCCAGCGAGTGCTACACTCCTCTTCGATCAGGCAGGCCGCAACGCCGCGCCCAACCGCGGCTTCCCCTCCTCCTCCTCACCATGACTGAGACGAACGATCAAGCGCTCGCTCAGGAGGCCGTGAAGGATCGGAAGGCCGGGAAGATCGACACTCCCGTCGAGCGGTCGACCGCGCCGATGGCGGAGGAGGAAGCGCCCCACAAGGTCGAGGCGCCTCCCCGCGAGACCGAAGCCATCGAGGCCGAAGCGGCCGCCGCGGAGGAGATCACGGAGCAGGAGGCGCCCGAAGACAGGGTCGAGGCGACCGCGACCGACGACCGCCGGCTTGCCGTGACCGACGTCGAGGAACAGGTTGAGCCGGCGCCGGAAGCCGCCGCCAGCGCGGAAGAGGCGCAAGCCGTCGGGGAGGACGAGGCAGCGCCCGAACAGGAACAGGCAGAGTCGGGGACCGCAGCCGCCGCCAACGCGGAAGAAGCGCCATCTGTCGAGGAGCAGGCCACCGAAGAGGTTCCGCTGGCCGCGGCGGCGCTTCCGTTCGCCGCCGCGCTCGAGGCCGGGAACGCCGTCGAAGGCAAGGTCATCGGCTGGAACAAGGGCGGCTTTCACGTCGCCTCCGACGGCGTCACGACGTTCTGTCCGCGATCGCTCATGGAGCTGGGCAACCGGCCCAAGCCTCCCGCCCACTACGTCAACAACACCTACGCGTTCCACGTTCTGGAAATCAAGGAGGCTGGGCGACGGATCGTGCTCACGCGACGGCCGGCCATCCGAAGCGAGCGCCGGCAAGCGCTCGACGAGATCCGCGCCAGGCAGGAGTCCCGGGAACCCGTGAGCGGCAAGGTGACGTCGGTCGCCGAATTCGGCGCCTTCGTCGACCTCGGCGGAGGTCTCGGCGGTCTGGTCCACCGCACCCAGATTTCCCGCACTCGAAGCGGCGAACCCGCCGACCTGCTCAAGGTGGGGCAACGGGTGGAAGCCCTGGTCACGAAGGTCGAACCGAAGAGCGGCAAGCGCAGCAGCCGCATTTCGCTGTCGATGAAGGCCCTGGAGGCGGATCCGTGGAAGGCGACGGCGACGGGTCTGAGCGCCGGCGACCGGTTCAAGGGCAAGGTGGTCCGGCACTGCGAGTTCGGTTTGTTCGTAGAACTGGCGCCCGGTCTCGACGGCCTGGTCCACACGTCCCAGCTCCCCATCGGCAAGTCGATGAGTCATCCCGCGTTCGCAACCGGCGAGGAAGTCGAAGGTCGGATCGTCGAGGTCGCGCCGAAACGTCGCCGGATCGCGCTGTCGCTGCGCGAGGCGCCGGAAAGCGATCCATGGCGGGACCTGGGCAAGCAGTACGTCGAGGGCGCCGAAGTCGAAGGCACGGTGGAGCAGGTATCGCGGTTCGGCATCTTCGTCGAACTCGAACCCGGGCTCACCGGCCTTCTGCCGATGTCCGCCGTGACGCTTCCCGAGGGCAACCAGGCCAGCCGCGCCTATCCCCCGGGCCGGGAGATCAAGGTCGTGATCGAGAGTGTCGACCGCAAGCGACGGCGTCTGGGACTGGCGCCCCCGGGATCGCAGCTCGTCGGCACGAAGACGGACTACAAGAAGTACCGCCAGCGCCAGAAGCAATCGGGCGGCCTGAACGCGATGGCCGCCGCCTTCGCCAGACTTCAGCAGCCCAGGTAGCCCGTGTCCGACGACCTGATCTACCGCGTGACCTTCCTGAGCCAAGGCGAGATCTACGAGGTCTACGCGCGCTCGGTCTCCCAGGGCGGCCTGCTCGGCTTCGTCGAGATCGGCGAACTCGTGTTCGGGGAGAGGACCCAGGTCGTCGTCGATCCCTCGGAAGAACGGCTGCAGCGCGAGTTCCAGGGGGTGCGCCGCACCTACCTGCCCATGCACTCTGTCTTGCGCATCGACCAGGTCACCAAGCAGGGTACGGCCCGAATACGGGACGTCGAACGCCCGGAGAGCCGGAAGGTCACGCCCTTCCCGATGCCGATCTACACCCCCGGTGGAGAGACCAAATGACCAGCCGCCGCCTCATCGTCTGTTCGCTTTCCGCTCTGCTGGCGGCCATCGTTGCGCCGGCTCTGCCTGCCCAGGAAGCGATTCGCGTCGCCTCGATCAACGTCGAACTGGTCGTGGCCGAAGCTCGCGAAGGAAAGGACCTCGCGGCGTTCCTCCAGCAGATCGAGACGGAGACCCGGACCGCCCTGGAAGCGAACGCCGGCCGCGTCGAAGCGCTGCGCCAGAGCGCGGCAGGCAAGAGCACGGACGAGCTGCGGAGCATCCAGCACCAGATCGAGGACCTGCAACGCGACTCCCAGCGCCTCGCCAGTGACGCCGAGCGCCGCGCGGCGAAGCGACAGGAGGAGGTGTTGCAGCAGATCAACGAGCGGCTGCGTCCGGTCGTTCAGCAGTTGATCGACGAGAACGGCTACGACCTCATCCTGAACGCCAGCATCGGCGGCGTGCTCCACGCCAGCGCCCGCGCCGACGTCACGCAACGCGTCATCGAGCTGCTCCAGGCGCAAGAGCAGCCGTCCGGCTCAAGCCAGTAAGGGGCGGAAGCGCCGGCTGGACGCGGCCGTCGCCTGGAACAGGGTCCTGCCGCGTCTTGCCCGCCTGCGGCCGGCCGGGAGGCAGGCGCCTCGAACCTGTCCGCGCGACCGGGGCAAGACCACGGCGTGGGCCCTGGCTACGGGCGTTCAGGGCCGAGGATGGATCACGTCCCGAGCGATGAACTGCTCGGTTTCCGAGCGGTGCTTCCAACCTTGACGCTCACTGCCGAAACAGCGACGGGAACCGGCGCCTCACGTAGAAGCCGACGGCCGACTCGCGCGAGACGCTCTCGAGCCTGGTCTGGACCGTCTCGACTTCGGCTTCGATCCGGGCAAGAGCTTCCCGGGCGACGGACTCGGCGGCCTTGCGTTCGGCCACGTCGGCCTCCCGGTCCGCCTGAAGCCGCTCCAGCGCGGCCCTGAGAGACGCTTCGGCCGTCCTGCGCTCGACGGCGTCCGTTTGCCGGCCTTCCTGGATGTCCGAGAGCGCCTTCCTCACCTCTGCATCCGACCGCCGAAGCACCTCGACCGCCTCGCGGAAGAACGCCAGCGTCTCGCCCAGCGGTTCAATCGCTGTTCTGGTCGCGACGGCGGCGTCAGCCAACGTCGCGCTGGCGGTGTCGAGCCCCTGGGCCGTCTTGTCGACCGATTCCTGCACCTCAGCCAGCTTGTCCAGTCGCTGGATCACCTCGCCGGCGCGCTGCTCGGCCTTGCCGATCCGTTCAAGAAGCTGCTCCATCAGGTCCATCTCACGCTCCTCGCTGTCGTCGTCTTCCGGTCGTTGTCCGTGGAGATCATTCAGCGTCCTCGTCCGTCGCGTCGTCGTTCCCCGATTCCGCGTCGGCTGGCTACCGCCAGCGACGGACCGTCTTGTCCGCCGCGTCCCCCAGTGCGTCGACCATGCTCTCCATCGCGTCCACTGCAAGCACGGAGCTCACCTGACGGCGGGTGGCGGCAGACACGTTCGAGCGTCCGGCAAGCTCCCTCGCGTGCCGAGTCGTCGATCGCGCAACGAAGACACAGCTGGTCTCGGCACGCGCCAGGTCCAGCAACGTCACCGTCAGCGGCACGCCGAGGCCGTCCGCCCTCGTGGCCGCCAGATCGAACATCCGCTCTATCGCCGATTCGATCTCGGACGGCGGCATCGCGTACCTCTCGACAGCGGATCGGATTCCCTCCACGATCCGCTGACGGACGACGTCTTCATCCCGGTCCGAGCACATCTCCTCGGCCAGCCCGCGCGCCCAGCAGAGCGCCCGGGTGGTAGGGGTGAATCTCGAGCACGCGGATGCACAGCCCCCGAAGCTGTCCGGCGTCCATCGGGGACAGCGCCTTGTCGACGCGGTCCAGCCCCGCGGACAGCAGCAACTCGGGATTCCCGCAGTCGAGAAGGAAGTCGTTCAACCCCATGCCTTCCTGCAGATAGCTGAGCACGCCCTGACGGATCTCGGAGTCGTTCCGCGCTCTCCGGGCGAGCTCGATGGCCGCCCGGATCGACTCGCGCCGCGCACCCCAGATCAGGTCGTACGAGAACTCGATCAGCAGCCGCGTCAGCTCGATCAGGACCTCCCGAAGCGGTCTGCCGGCGCCGACGACCTCCTCCACGTCCCGGAAGTGCTTCTTCACTCCTCCGGGAACCGCCGCTCGGATGTAGTCCTCCAACCGTTCCCTCAATCTGTCGAGATCGACGGAAACGATCTCCACCGTGAACCTGCGCCCGCCGAAGTCGACCTCGTAGTCGCGAATCGCTCCCAGCCGGACGAGCCGGCAGATGGCTTTCTCGGTACGTTTCCGCCCTCCCGCCGCACCAAACGGAACCGGCCGTCTCGGCCGAGGAACCTTCTCGGCCGCTGAACCATCGGAGAAGAGGAACCGAATCAGCCTCTCCGCATCGGACACCTCTTCCGAGGATCCGGGGAACGTCTGCGCAAGGAACCAGAGCGCCTGCCTCACATCGTCGTCGGTATAGAAATCCCGTGGATCCCCAAGGCGCGCGCGAAGGGCGTCGACGCCAAGCCTCATCAGTTCGTCGGAGCGCTGCCGGTCGTATTCGCTGAAGATCACGACAGCCAGAGCAGGCTTGCCGTCCCTGCCGATTCGGCCGACCTCCTGGTAGAAGCTCTCGAGAGAGCCCGGCATGCCGTAATGCACCGACCACCGGATGTTCGGCTTGTCGATGCCCATGCCGAAGGCCTTGGTCGCGACCATGATCACGACCTTGTTCGCCTTGAAGGCGGTTGCGTTCCTGCGCCTTTCTTTCGCCCAGCGTTCCCTGACGACGCCCTTGGGCGCCGTCCCAGCGTAACGCGTCACTTCTGCGCCCGTGACGCTACGGACGATCCGGCGGACGTGCTCCACGCCGTTGCGCGCCCCGGTTGCCGTGGGCACGAAGACGATGCCGGACCTGGTGTCCGGCCCTGCCGGCTTGAAGAACTCGGCGCGAGGCACTCCGAACTTCGTCGGCAAGCCTGTCAGCACGCTCTTCAGCGTGCTCTCGGCGCCCCGTGGCGAAGTCGGCACGATCTCGAACCGGATCTCGGGGCGATCGAAGGACTCGGGCAGAACCAGCGCGTCCGAACGGCTCTTGTCGACGCCGAGATCGACAAGCATGTCCCGGCGCACGGCCAGGGACGCCGTGCCGGTGAGGGCAAGCAATGGAGGCGGACCGTTCGCGCCGCCCGCGCTGAACTTCCGCAGGTTGTCGCCAAGATGCAGATAGGCCGGCCGGAAATCATGGCCCCACTCCGAGACGCAGTGCGCTTCGTCGACGACCGCCAGATTCACGGGCAGCGGGTCCCTGAGCTTGCGGAAACTCGGCGTCCGCAACCGCTCCGGTGAAACGAGAGCGAACTGACAGCCGTTGCTCTCCATCACAAGCAACTGCCGCCGGAGCGTCGAATCGTCGTTGGCCGAGCTGATGCCGACCGCCCGATCCAGCCCATGAGCGCGCAGTCCCTCGACCTGGTCCTCGATGAGAGCAATGAGCGGCGCCACGACGAGCGTCAGGCCGGGCATGAGCAGGCCCGCCAGCTGATAGATGATGCTCTTGCCGGCGCCGGTCGGAAGAAGCACGACGCAGTCTTCCCGGCGCAGGGCGTTCCAGATGGCATGGGCCTGCCCCGAGCGGAACCTGCGCTTCCGAAACACCGTGCGCAGGAACAGGGTGAGCGGCGCCTCAAGTTCTCTCCAGGTTGCCGCGTCGACGGACAAGCCTGGCCGAGCGGGGAAGGACAGTTCCGGCGCGATCCACACTGGGAGGAAGGCAGGACGGATCACGAAGTCGGGGCGCTCGTCGTCGGACTGGTTGGACTGCACGTGGAAACGGACTTGCCCGGGACTCGACCGTGATGCGCAGCGACTCGGCTCGCGCCCGGGATTCCGCGTTCTCGTTCCGGGCCCCTTCTCCCGCTGGCGTCCACGCACTGACGTCCCCGCCATCCACGCGAACCGTGCAGCTCGCGGGAACCGCATGCCAGCCGTACAGCGCGCCGAATCCCACAAGCAGGTCAAGGACATCCCGCACCCCGGCGGCAGCCGCGGCGCCGGCGCCGCGGATGTCGATCTCCCAATCCGCGCCCCCGACCAGCCAGCCATACGCGATGGCCTTGGCGACAGCCGCCTGCACCTTCGCGGCCACGGCACAGTCCATCGCGAACTGAGCGACGGCAAGGTCGACATCGCGAGTCGGCGGAGGAAGCGCCGCGAACGCCTCCTGGCAGTGATCGCGGATGCGACGGAGGTTGGGACCGTCGAGACGGCTCATCTCTTCGTTCGGCACGCGAACGACGTCCAGGCCGATGGACCGCAGCTCATCGTCCCGCGCCTGATCGACCGCCCGAGCGCCGGCGTGTTCCGGTCCGTCGATCTCGATGACGAGCGGCACACCGCCCGGATGACAGAACAGGAAGTCGACCCGCCGCGCGCCGGCGCCGTCGGAGCGCTCCCGGGACTGGAGCAGCTTGTCCAGCGGCGCCTGGGGCGTGAACCAGTGGCCGGCCTCCGGGCCGAGCGCTTGAAGCGCCCACTCCTTCAGAAACCGGACCTCCAGATCCGAGTCGCACAGCGAGCCGTCCGGTGCGGCGTCAGGGTCGATCCCGGGATCGAGAACGAAGGGATCCCGCTCGGCGGCGACCGCCAGGACCGCCCTTGGGGAGGCGCGCCACGCGGCGCGCCTCCGCGGCCCCCAGCCGATCTCCGCGCTCTTCTCGTCGAACTCGATCACTCGATCCATCAGACCGTGACCTTCCAGCCCCTGGCGCTCCACATCGAGCGTCGGGAATGGCGTTCGGCCCCGGCAGAGAAGCTTCAGGAGCAGCCCGCTGACAAGCCGCGAACGGTCCGTCGGTTCACGGGCGCGGTCGCGCCGCGACAGCAGGAGCCCGTGGCTGAGGACCTGCTGCAACCCGCTCCCCCACTCCGGGTCCCCGGACCAGATCGCGGGAGAAATCCCGGGCAGGGCGCCGATCTCGAGGTACTCTGAAGCGAAGACGGGCCTCCCCGCGTCCTTCCAGCCTTCTTCCCAAACGACCGGCAGTTCCCCGACCTTCCACTCGATCCGCCGAACGGACGAGCCGTCTTCCTCCGGGCCTCCGGCGCCGCTCCACCCGGAACCGATCACCTGGTTCGCTGAAGCACGGACGACGGCCGACGCACTCCGGGCGCCGCGACAGTCCGGATACCTGCTGCAGCTCCAGAACCGATTTCCCCTGTTGGGGCCCTTCCGAGCAGTGCGACCCACCATCGGCGAGCCACACTTCGGGCACTCGATCTCCCGAGTCCCGCCGTCGTCTGAACCGCCTCCCGGCGGACCGGCTTCTGCATCCATTTGCGACCGTCAAGAATACTTGACGATCCGCCCGGCTTGACAATCGCGACCATTGCAGTCGCACTGCACTGTCGCGCAGGGAACAGGCCCCGGATGCGGGCGGCATGCCCTCGTCCCGAAGTTTGTTCCATGCAAGCCGGCCGCGCCGCCAAACGGCAGAGGGCCCGCGGTTTCGCGCCGGACTCAGAAAGGCGTCGGGCGCTGGCGGTAGCGCTCGTAGGAACGGCTGTGCCGGTTCGAGAGGTCGACGTCGCGGCCGCGGACGATCACGTGGCGGACGGAGGTCCGTACCTCCAGCGGGTCGCCGTCGGTGACGATCAGGTTCGCCCACTTGCCCGGTTCGATCGAGCCCAAGCGATCGTCCAGACCCAGGATCTCGGCCGCGCCCAAGGTCAGCGCCCGAAGCGCCGCCTCCGCTTTCAGACCGAACGCGACCGCGGTGGCGGCCTCGTACGGCAGCACCCGGGCGCTCGACGCGTCGAACGTGCCGAAGGCGATCGGCACGCCGGCGCGGTGAAGCTCGCCGGGCGCGGCGAAGGCCGCGTCGTACGGGTCGTCCTCCTCGACCGGCAGCGCCTGAACCGGGGCAAGGATGACGGGCGCCTTCTTTTCGACGAGCAGATCCGCCTCCTTCGCCGCGTCGCGTCCCGAGACCAGGGACGAGCCGCAAGCCATGCTCTTCCGCGAACGCCACGGCGTCGCGAATCGCCCTGGCCCGATCGGCGACGATCAGAAGCGGCAGCTCGCCCCGCACGACTCGGGCAACGGCCTCCAGGGCGTGATCCTGCTCTACAACGGCGTCGGCGCCGGCGTTGGAGCGCGCGTGGTCGTACTGGCGGGCCGCCCTCCATCCAGTCCTGCCAGCTCGTCCCACCGTCCGGTCGTACTCCCGCTTCGCCTCGGAGAACGCCTTCTCCTGAACGCTGAAGGTCGAAAAGTCGAACTCCCGGGTCGCCAGGCTCGGCCACTCCAGCACGACGCCGACGCTCTTCTCGACCGCCATCTCCTCCACCGTCCAGCCGTCGAGGAGGATCGCCGACGCCTGGCCGGCCCAGGGTCCGCCGCTGGGCGCCGTCAACGCGTGGGTCACGCCGGTCTCCCTGGTCACCGGAAACATCTCGCTCGCGGGATGAACCGCCTCGATCGCCAGCAGGTGCGGCGTGTCGCCGAGTTCCTCCTGGTCCATAGTGGCGGAAATCGAGTCGATCTCGACCAGCCCGAGAGCGGTCCAGGCATTGAACAGCCCGGGATAGACGTGAAGGCCGCGGGCGTCGATCAGATGGACGCCTGCAGGGGCGGCGACATCCGGACCGGCCGCCTCGATCACGCCGTCCCGCACGACGACCGTGCCCGTGTAGGACGCGCCCGAAACCGGGTGCACCGTACCGCCATCGATCGCCAGCGTCTGGGCCGTCGCCGGACCGGCCAGCGCCGCCAGGAACAGCGCCAGCAGCCCCGTCGCCGCCATCCTGCCGGACCGCCCGATCATGGCGCGTCTCCGACGTCTTCCTCTTCGTCCCCGTCGTCTTCTTCGGCCGGTTCGGTCAGCGACTCCTCGAGCGCGGCCAACCGCTCTCGCCCGAACGCGGTCCCAGCTCGCGGTCGAAGTAGACCTTGCCGTCCACCAGAGTGGTCTGGACTACGGCGCGGGAGCTCAACGGATGTCGGTCGTAGATCACGAGATCGGCGTCCTTGCCGACCTCGATCGAACCGACGCGGTCGCCGATGCCCAACTGACGCGCCGGATTGATCGTCACCAGCGCCAGTGCCTCGTCGTCGCCAAGACCGCCCCAACGGACCGCCTTCGCCGCCTCGTGGTTCAGATGGCGCATCTCTTCCGCGTCGTCCGAGTTGATCGAGACCACGACGCCGCGCTCCGTCATCAGGGCCGCGTTGTGGGGGATCGCCTCGTAGGCCTCCACCTTGTAGGCCCACCAGTCGGAGAAGGTCGATGCGCCCGCGCCGTGAGCCGCGATCTCGTCCGCCACTCGGTACCCCTCCAGCACGTGCTGCAGCGTGGCGATCCGGAAGCCGAGTTCCTCCGCCAGCCGCAGCAACTGGAGGATCTCGTCGGCTCGGTAACTGTGAGCGTGGACCAGACGTTCACCCTCGAGGATCTCGACCAGCGCTTCGAGCTTCAGATCCCGCGCGGGCGGCCGGCTGCGTTCGCCGGCGGCTTCCGCCGCGCGATGACGCGACCCACGCATCCCGGTACTCGGCGGCCTCCGTGAACGCCTTGCGGATGACGTCGAGGACGCCCATCCGGGTCGCCGGGTAGCGCCGCGGCCCCGGCCCGAAGGATCGTGACCGCTTTGGATTCTCGCCGAGCGCGAACTTGATGCCCGGAGGAGCGCCCTCGAAGCGCATGCCGTCCGCGTCCTGGCCCCAGCGGAGCTTCAGCACCTCGTTCTGGCCGCCGATCGGATTCGCGCTGCCGTGGAGCACGTTGATCGTCGTAACGCCGCCAGCGAGCGCCCGGTAGATCGCGATGTCGGTCGGATCGACCACGTCTTCGATCCGCACCATCGCCGTCACCGCCAGGCTGCCCTCGTTGACGCCCCCCGCGGTCGCGATGTGCGAGTGGGCATCGACGATGCCCGGCATCACGTAGCCGCCGGCGGCATCGATCGCGTGGGCGCCCCGGGGCGGCCTCACGCCGCTTCCCACGCGTGCGATCCGGCCATCCCGCACGACCACCGTGCCGTTCTCGATCGTCTCGCCGGCCATCGTCAGGACGGTGGCGCCGGTGATCGCCAGCACGTCGTCTTCGCGGTAGGGACCGATCATCGGCGGCGCCGGGCCCGTCGGCGGCGAGATCCTGGTATCTTGCCGCGACCTCGGCCAGCCGCATCGGCGCGGGCGCCTTGCTCGACCCGCCGCGGCGACCGCCGGGGCCACCGCGTCCGCGCGGCCGGGCCTCGTCCGGTTCTCCGGCCGATTCGGCCTCCCGAGCGCCTTCGCTCCCCGCCTCGGAGCTCTCGCGGTCCTCGCCTTCGTCCTCGGTCTCGGCGCCGTCGGAGACGTCGTACCGGATGCCGTCGATGAACACCGCCTCGACCCGCGCCGACTCCTGCCACGGGTAGCCGTCGGCCAGCACGAGGTCCGCCGCCATTCCCGCGGCTACGGCGCCGATCCGGTCATCCAGACCGTGGACCGCCGCCGCGTCCCGGGTGAGCGCCTGAAGCGCCCGCGACGGCTCGAGGCCGCCCTCGACCGCCCGACGCACGCCGGCAAGGAAGTCGTCCGCGCTGTCCGCGCCGCCGGAACCGAACGCGAACTGCACGCCGGCCTCGGCCAGTTCGACCGGGGTCGTCGGCGCCAGCCGCTCGTGCAGGATCTCCCGCAGCGGCCGGTCCGCGTCCGGATCCCGGTCCCGCTCGGGGGGCGGCGCCGGCCAGGAGACGTCGACCAGCACCGCTACGCCGGCATCCGCGAGCTTGCCGGCCAGCCGGTAGCCCTCCTGGCCGCCGTAGATCGCGACGTCGAGATCGAGCTCCTCGCCCAGCCGGAGGCGCGCGGTCGATCTCGACCGCGCTCGAGCCCGGCAGGAGGATCCGCTCCTCTCCCGAGGCGACGGCCGTCAGAGGCGCTAGGGTTCGATCGAACGCGGGCCGCCGCCAGCCGGAGGGATCGGCCTCCCAGGCGGCAGTCGCGGCGGCATGGTGAGCCGCGTCCAGGAGCAGTTGCCGGAAGTAGGCGATCGTGCCCATCAGGGCGCCGGGATAGGCGCCCGAAGCCGCCGCCGCTCAAGGAAGCCATCTGCGCAAGTTCGGGGGCGATCACCTGGTGTTCCGGATCGCGACCGGGGGCGCCCAGCCGAACCAGCGACAACCGGCCCGGGAAGAGTCCGTCGCCCGGCCGTGCAGCGATCGAGGTGACGCCGGCCTTGCGCCAGGCCGCGACCGCGTCCGCGTCCAGCGCAAGGTCGTCGGCCGCCCGTTTCCAGGGGGTCGTCAGCGGGCGATCCTCCGGGCCTCGCGGCAGGGTCCGGTCGGGATCCGGCCGACGCCGCTGGCCACCGGGCGTCGGCGCGGCCGCGCCCGACCCGCCGGGAGGCCGCCTCGGCCGCGGCAGACTGCCCATCGCGTCGATCAGTCCGGGATGGACGGCGAGCCCCTCGCCGTCGATGACCCAGGCGTGAGCCGGGATCGCGGCGTCCTCGCCGACGGCGGTGATCGTGCCGTTCTCGATCACCACGGTCGCACGCTCCAGGACCGTACCGTCGCCGACCTCGACCCGCGCGCCCTCGATGGCGTAGAAGGGAGGCGGCGCCGGAGGCGGGCCGGCCAACAGCGGCGCGGCTGCCAGACCCACGGCCAAGACGAACACCTGTCGGTTCCGAACGATTGCTCTCATCACGAGTCGCGGCAGCCTAGCAGCCCGGCAGGCCGTTGCGCGGACACCAGTCCGCCAGCGTACAGTTCGCGCAGTCGGGGCGTCGCGCGGCGCAGACGCGGCGCCCATGCCAGATGATCGCGTGGCCGGCGAAGATCCACCTGTCCCGGGGCAGCCGGTTCATCAGGTCCCGCTCGATCCTGACCGCGTCCGTCTCGGGGCTGATGCCCAGGCGCCGGGCCAGACGGCCTATGTGGGTATCGACGACGACGCCGACCGGCTTGTTGAACCAGGAGCCGAGCACCACGTTCGCCGTCTTCCGCGCCACGCCGGGCAGGGCGATCAGGTCCTCCATCGTGTCCGGCACCTCGCCGCCGAACTCGCCGACGATCTTCCGGGCCGCGCCGAGAACGCTCTTCGTCTTGTTGCGGAAGAAGCCGGTGCTGCGAATCTCCTGTTCGAACACGGCCTGGTCCGCGTTGGCGAAGTCCTCGGCGGTCCGGTAGCGCGCAAACAGCGTCTCCGTCACCTGGTTGACCTTCGCATCGGTCGACTGGGCCGAGAGGATCGTCGCGATCAGGAGCTGCAGCGCGTTCTCGTGGCGGAGTTCGCAGTCGGCGTCCGGGTAGAGACGCTCAAGCTCGGCCAGCACGCTCCGCAGCGCCGACTCGGAGATCGGTTCGAACGGGCCTTCCGGACCGGGCATCGCCAACCACCAGCTCACGCCATGCAGCGCGCCGTCCACCGCGGGCTGCTATGGCCTCAGCAGGTCGAGAACGGCCAGGGTCATCGCCTCGACGCCCGCGCGGATCGACGGCGCCGGTTCGATGCGGAAGTACGGCGAATGATGCGACGGCGTCGGCGGACCGCCGGCCGCCTCCGCCTCCAGGTCGGCGGGGTCCGTGCCGCCGACGTTGAAGTAGGTTCCTGGCACGTTATGCTCCGTGCCGATGAAGTAAGCGAAGTCCTCGGCGCCCATGCCCGAGGGCGGTTCGCTGTGGAACGCGTCCTCGCCCATGCCGCCCGCGATCGCGGCCCGAACGCGGACCGCAAGGTCGGAGTCGTTCACGGTGACCGGGGGTCGATTCCTCCGTGCGCACCACCTTCGGCAACAGCGAAGCCGGAAGCCCGGCGGCTCTGCCGACGCCCTCCGCGATCCGCTCGATCGCCGACAGCAACTGCTCTCGCGTCTCCTCGCTGTTCGCCCGCACCGTGAGCTGGAGTTCGACCCGATCCGGGATCACGTTGTGCTTGAAGCCGCCGTGGATGGCGCCGACGGTCACGACGCCCGGATCGAGCGGGTTGAGTTCGCGGCTCACGATGCCCTGAAGCGCGACGACCAGCTGCGCCGCAATGTAGATCGGATCCTTGCCGCGATGCGGCGACGCCCCGTGCGCGCCGACTCCGAACACCGTGATGTCCACGCTGTCCGATGACGACGCGAGCAGACCCGGCGGCACGTCGATCTTCCCCGCCGGCTTGCCCGCCGAAACGTGGAGCGCCAACGCGTAGTCCGGCACGCCGAAACGCTCGTAGAGACCGTCCTCGATCATCTCGCGGGCGCCCATGATCCGCTCTTCCGCCGGCTGGCCGACGAACATGACCGTGCCCGACCAGCTGTCGCGCATCGCGTCGAGCCGCCGCGCCACGCCGACCATCGTCGTCATGTGCATGTCGTGGCCGCAGGCGTGCATGACCGGGGACCTCCTCGCCCGAGAGATCGACCTGGGTCGCCGTCGAGGCGTAGGGCAGCTCGGACTTCTCCGCCACCGGCAGGCCGTCCATGTCGGCCCGCACCAGGACCAGCGGACCGTCGCCGTTCTCCATCAGGCCGACGATCCCCGTCCGGCCGACGCCTTCCGTCACCTCGACGCCCGACTTGCGGAGTTCATCCGCCAGCCGGGCGGCCGTCGCGTGCTCCAGAAAGGACAGCTCGGGGTTACGGTGGAAGTGCTCGAAGAGTGCCTTCAGCTCCTTCCGGTAGTCCTCCGCGATGGCATCGGCGAGTTCCTGGGCGGAAACGGACGCCGGCGGCGCAAGGGCGGCAAGCGGGAAGACGACGGCGACGGACAGGGACCGGAGGCTGCGCATGGACAGATCCTACGATACCCCCGTCGCCCGATCCGCTGATCGGCGCCGCCGCGCTGGCGGGCGATCCGCCCCTCTGCACGCGGAACGCCGCCGACGCGAGGGGATCGACGACCCGATCACGATCCGGCCGGCGTAGCGTCGGCCAGTTTCCAGGCGTAGTCGAGCGCGTGGCCCAGCGAGTCGGTGAACGCCTTCCCCTGCCAGGCAATGTCGAACGCCGTGCCGTGGTCGACCGACGTGCGCACGATCGGCAGGCCGATCGTCACGTTGACTCCGCGTTCGAAGCCGTAGAGCTTCATCGGCGCATGGCCCTGGTCGTGGTACATGCAGACGACCGCGTCGTAACGGTCGAGGTGGATCGCCTGACGGAAGACCGTGTCCGCGGGATGCGGGGCCGGACACGTCGAGGCCGTCGGCGGCCGCGGCCTCGATCGTCGGTCGGATGATCTCCTCGTCCTCGGCGCCGAACAGGCCATGCTCCCCGGCATGCGGATTCAACCCGCAGACGGCGATCCGCGGCCGCTCGACGAACCGCGACAGCGCCTCGTGGGTCAGATCGATCACCTTCCGGATCCGCGCGGGTTCCACCCGCTCGATCGCCTCGCGCAAGCTGACGTGAGCGCTGACGTGCGTCACGGCCACTTCCGGCATGGTCAACATCATCGCGACGTCGCGGCCGCCGCACAGACCGGCGATGAACTCGGTATGTCCCTGAAAGTCCGGCCGCGACATGCGCGTCGCTTCCTTGTTCATCGGCAGGGTGACAACGCCCGCCACCTTGCCGGCCAGGGCGTCGCGCGCGGCGCGTTCGACATAGGCCAGGGCCGCGGCCCCCGACTCTCGGCTCAGAACGCCCGGCGTCACGTCGTCCGCGCGCAAGAGCCCCGGATCACGGACACTCAGCGCGCCGTCGACCGCCTCGCCGGACTGATCGATCGAGTGAATCGACACTCGCAATCCCAGGACGTCGGCCACGCGCATCAACACAGAGACATCGCCGTACACCACGGCATCGGCGCCGAGCCGTCCCTCCGCGAACCGGCGCACCGCAATCTCGGGCCCGACGCCAGCGGCGTCGCCCATCGTCACCGCCATCCGCCGGACGTTCATGGCCGCGGCCTGCCCGTTCATCCTCGGGAGTTCAGGCGCCGAGGATGCGCAGCTCCCTGGGCGACGAGGTGAGCAACTCGCAACCCTCCGCCGTGACGCGCACGTTGTCCTCGATCCGCACTCCACCCCAGCCCTCGAGGTAGAGGCCCGGTTCGATCGTGAACACCGCTCCTTCCTGGACAACGTCGTCGTTGCCAGCCATCACGGACGGCGGCTCGTGGATGTCCAGACCCAGTCCGTGCCCGGTGCGATGGGTCATGAACTCCTTGAAGCGCGCGGCGCGCAGGTTCGCCTGGCAGTTCTTGTGGACGTAGTCGTACGTGACGCCGGGACGCGACGCCGCAACGCCGCGGATGTTCGCCTGCAGGACGGCCTCGTACACCTCCCGCATGCGGTCGGTCGGCGAGCCGCTGACGACGAACGTGCGGGTGATGTCGCAGTGGTAACCGTCGAACGACGTGCCGAAGTCGATCAGCAGAAACTCGCCCTCCTCCATCTTCCGCTCGTCCGGCGCCCCATGGGGCAACGCGCTCTTCGGACCGCTGAGGACGATGGGACCGAAGGAGATGCCGCCCCCGCCGCGGCGCAACAGCTCGCTGGAGAGCTTGGCCGCGATCTCTCGCTCGGTGCGCCCCGGCCTTACGTCACGCAAGGTGAACTCGAGCGCCGCCTCGGCGATCTTCGACGCCTGCTGGATCGCTTGCGCTTCCTCGTCGCTCTTCCTGAGCCGCAGTTCGTTCACGATCGACTCGGCGCTTTCGAGCTTCGCCTTCGGGAGCTCGCGGGAGAGACGCCGGAACTCCATGTAACGCAGACCGAGGGGTTCGACCGCCACCCGCGATGCCTTTCCGAGACCCTTGAACGCAGCGGCCGCGGCCGCTCCCGGACCGTCCGCATCGTCCCAGAGATGCACGGACTCGACCGCCGGCGCGACGCTCCGGAAGTTGGCCTCCTCCAGCGCCGGCACGATGGCCACCGGAGCGTCGGCGGTCGGCACGATGAGCAGGAAGAGCCGCTCGTGACCATCGAAGCGGCGGCCCAGGAGCCATGTCAACGTAGCGCCCGGCGTCAGCGCCACGGCGTCCACGCCGGCCGAAGCCGCAGCCTGCCGCAACTGCTCCAGACGCAGGGCATCGCGGCTCGCGTGCCTCGACGAACCGGGATCCTCGACGCCTTCCGTCCGCCCTTCTTCCACCGTGTCGTCGCCCATCTTGTCGTCGCCACCCTTCCCGAGCCTGTCGTTCGACTCCCGAGCCTGTCGTTCGACGGAGAGTCAGGCCCCAGAGCTTACTCTGAACCGAACCGGCGAGGGTTTGCAGTGCCTCAGTCGCCGCTCGCGATAGAGTCGCGGCCGGGATGGACACCTTGATCGGCGCCGAGTACGACTCCCTTCGCGCCGAGGTCCGCTCATTCCTCGTCGCCAACGAGGACGCCGCGATACCCGCCGGCCCCGGTTTCGGCGGCGGCGCCTCGGAGGCGCGCGAACGCGTCGTCGAGTGGCAGAAACGTCTCGTCGACGCGGGCTATGCCGGCCGCGAGGTCCCGCGGCGCTACGGCGGCGCCGGCCGCCAGCCCGACCCCCTCGCCAGCCTGGCGATCGAAGAGGAGTTCCACAGCGCCGGGATCTCCCTCGGGATGGAGAACCAGGGCATCAGCATGTTCGTCCCGACGCTGCTGCACTTCGGCCGCGAAGACCAGAAACAGGAGCTGATCCGCCCCACGATTCGCGGCGAACTGATCTGGTGCCAGGGCTACAGCGAACCCGGATCCGGTTCCGACCTGGCGTCGCTGCGGACCTCCGCGGTGCTCGATGGCGACGAGTACGTCATCAACGGTCAGAAGATCTGGACGAGCGGCGCTCGCGAGGCCGACATGATGTTCGCCCTGATCCGCACCGAAGCGGACGCCGGAAAGCACGGCGGCATCAGCTACCTGGTGCTGTCGATGGACACGCCCGGCCTGGACGTTCGGCCGTTGATGACGATGACCGGCGACGCCTCCTTCAACGAGGTCTTCTTCACCGACGCGCGCGTGCCCGCGACGAACGTGATCGGCCGCCCCGGGCAAGGCTGGGAAGTCGGCGCCTACACGCTGCGCTTCGAGCGCAACATGCTCGGCCGCTCGAACGCCACCGAAAACCACGTGGCCGGCTGCGTGGAGATCCTGCGCGAAACCGGCCTGATCGACTCGCCCGTCTACCAGGACCGGCTGCTCCGGCTAGAGGGCCGGGTGCAGGCCATGAAGTACCACCAGTTGCGCCTGCTCACCGACCGGCTGAAGAAGAGGGACTCGGGCGCGGGCGGCCTGATCGTCAAGCTGAACAACTGCCAGTTGAACTACGACATCTGCGCTCTGGCAATCGATGCGATGGGCGAGCGCGGCGTGCTGAAGCGCGGCTCGAAGCACGTGCGCGACTACGGCGCCTGGCAGCGCAACTACATGTACGCCCTGGGTCTGATCATCGGCGGCGGCACCGCCCAGATCCAGAAGAACATCATCGGCGAACGGGGCCTCGGTCTCCCGCGCGAGCCGAAACCGGCCGCCGTCTAGCGACCCGGAGTCCTCCAACATGGACTTTGGACTGACGCAGCCGCAGGAGCTGCTCCGAGACTCGATTGCCCGTTTTCTGGCACAGGACGTGGGCATCGATCGCGTCCGCCGCGCGATGGACTCGGACTCCGGCCGCGACGAGGCGATCCACGGCCAACTCGGCGACCAGGGGATCGCCGGGCTCCTGATCGCCATGGACCTCGGCGGTTCGGAACTCGGGATGCAGGAGGCGGCGATCGCCGCCCAGGAGATCGGCCGCGCCGCGGCGCCGGTGAACTTCCACTCGTCCTGTGTCCTGGCGCCGCTGCTGATTGCCGGCGCCGAAGACGGCGAACGCCGGAGCGACCTGCTCCAGGGGATCGCCGAAGGAAGAACCCTGATCACGCCGGTTCTCGACGCGCCGATCGGAAACGGCCGGATCGACGGCTCCGTGCTCTACCTGCCCGACGCCGCCTGGGCGGACGCTTTCCTGCTGGAAGACGCCGGCAGCCTGCACCTCCTCGACGCAACTACGCCAGGCATCGACGTGGCGCCCCTCCAGACCGTCGACGACACCCGCCGGGTCGCCGAAGTCGTCTTCTCCGGCGTCGACCTGGGCGCCGCCCGGCGCCTCGGCGGCAGCCCCGCCGGTACGCGGCGAGCCGTCCAGGCGGCCCGGATCGCCCCTCGCCGCGGACGCCCTCGGCGCCGCCCAGAAGGGACTGCGGATCGCCGTCGAGTACGCCAGGGAACGCAAGCAGTTCGACCGCATCATCGGTTCGTTCCAGGCCGTCAAGCACATCTGCGCCGAGGTGTTCGCCGAGGTCGAACCGGTCCAGTCCCTGCTCTGGCACACCGCCGACGCCTGGGACGAGGCATCGGACGAGATCGAGCACCTCGCCCCCCTGCTCAAGGCCCACGCCACCGATGTCGCGGACCGTGCCGTCACGATGGCTACCCAGGTCTTCGGCGGCATCGGCTTCACCCACGAGTGCGACATGCACATCTTCTACAAGCGCGTCGGCTACGACCGGCAGATGCTCGGGAATCCGACGACCTTGCGGGAGCAGGCGGCGGCCGTGATGTACGGCTGAGCAGACGCGCCGCGACAGTCGGGTGCACGGACTGACCGGCGCTGGCGTGCCGCGGTACGTCCTGGCGGCGCAAGAGACTGCCCCCGCCGAGCGGCGGTTACGCACCCTCGCTACGGACCTCGGCAAGACATGCGGGCTAGACTCGGCCTCATGACGTGGCGATTGCCGCCATTCAGGGATCCGCGCACCTCCGACTCGCCCGCTCGCCTCGTGGGTCGGAGGCGAACGCGGCCCGGCGCGGCGACCGATTGCACGCCCGGCCTCATCGGATTCCCTGGACCAGGCTCGTGACGACCGATGGCCGCCTGATGACGCGGGTAGTCCTACGAAACTACAAGAGCATTCCCGCATGCGACGTGTCGCCGCCCAAACTGTGTTTCCTGGTCGGCCCCAATGGCTCGGGGAAGAGCAACTTTCTCGACGCCCTTCGACTCGTCTCGGATTCCCTTCAGAACTCCCTCGATCACGCGCTTCGGGAAAGGGGAGGAATCCACGACGTCAGACGACGCTCCAGTGGGCACCCGACGCACTTCGGCATCCGACTGGAGTTCGAGATGGCGGACGCCCGAGGGCACTTCGCGTTCGAGGTCGGCGCGATGCGAAACGGCGGCTACCGGGTGCAGAAGGAAGAGTGCAGGATAGTCGATGCCGAAGGCGAGGAGCACGTCTACCAGGTCGTGAACGGCGAAGTTCGCCGCGCGACCTTCAGCCCCCGCCCCCCTGCGTCGGCTGCTCGCCTCTACCTGGCGGTGGCGTCAAGCTACCCGCCGTTTCGGGCCGTCCACGAGGCGCTTTCGGCGCTCGGCTTCTACAACCTGAATCCACAGGCGATCCGTACTCCACAGCCACCCGATCCAGGCGAGCTGTTGAAGCGCGACGGAAGCAACATCGCCAGCGTCGTCTCGCATCTTGCGTCGCAGGCGCCTGAACTCAAGGAGCGAGTCGAGCACTACCTCAACGCCATCGTGCCGGGCATGGAGCGAGTCGACCGCCGCAGCGTAGGTCACCTGGAGACCCTCGAGTTCAGACAGAAGGTCCGTGGCGCCAGGAACGCCTGGAGATTCTACGCAGGCAACATGTCGGACGGAACACTGAGATCTCTCGGGGTTCTCGTCGCACTGCTGCACGCCGGCGCAAACGGCTCGGCGCCGACCCGCCTCATCGGCATCGAAGAACCTGAAGTCGCCTTGCATCCGGCCGCGGCAGAGATTCTGGTCGACGCCATTCGGGACGCATCGGAACGCGCCCAGATCCTGGTGACCAGCCACAGTCCCGACCTGCTGGACTACATCGGAGCCGACACCGGGGCCGTGCTGGCCGTCGAAGCGGTTGACGGCGAGAGCCGCATCGAGCCTCTGGACGAAGCGAGCAGGAGCGCCCTCAGCGAACGCCTGTTCACGCCAGGAGAGCTCCTCCGCATGGATCGCCTGAGTCCTCGGAGCGCCTTGTTCGGCAGCAGACCGCCGATGCAGATCAACCTGTTCGGCACGGCGCATTGATCCCGTGCTCAGGATCGCAACGATCGTCGAAGGCCAGGGAGAGGTCAGCGCCGTTCCAGTGCTTCTGCGACGGATCGCGCACCACGTTGCGCCGGAACTGCGCCTGACGCTGCCGAGTGGGGATGTCCCGTCGGTTGTTGAACTTTGGGAGTAGGGTGGCGGCTCTCCGGCCCGATGAGCGGGCCGGTCTCAGCGAAAGAAAGGAGACGCCACCCATGGCCAATCATCGCAGTCGGGAAGGGAATCGGCAAGAGAGAAGGAGCACTCCGAGCAGTCCGTCGTCGGGATCGGGGCTTGGTCTGTTGGAGTCATTGCCCTCGTTGGTCAACGGTCTGTCGAGCTTTCAGGAGCTGTGCGTCGAGACAGGCCGGTCTACGTTGGCCCGGTTGATGGAGGAGGAGCGGGAGTCGCGGTGCGGCGCGAAGGGTCGTCACCAGGATGCTCGTTCGGTGTGGCGTGCGGGCAGTGCTCCGAGCCAAGTGACGCTGGGCGGGGCCCGGATCGAGATTCAGCGTCTGCGGGTACGGGGTCCGGAGGGCGAGGTGCGTCTCGAGTCGTTCGAGTGGGCGGCGTCTCGCGACGCGATGGACCGTCACACGATGGAAGCGATTGCGTCGGGCGTGTCGACGCGGAACTACCTGCGGTCGCTGGACACGGCGGCCGCGGGTTCGGACCGTCGTTCGGCATCGCGGAGTTCGGTGTCTCGGCGCTTCAAGGCGCTGTCGGCGCGGCAGATGGAGAAGTTCCTGTCGTCGTCGCTGGAAGACGAGGACATCCGCGTGGTGTGCGTGGACGCGAAGTACATCGGTGGCCACTGCATTCTGATCGCCTTGGGCGTTTCGTCGTCCGGTCACAAGCGGGTTCTTGGCCTTCGCGAGGGTTCGACGGAGAACACGGCGGTGGTCCGCGCTCTTCTCGCCGACCTGGTGGAGCGGGGCCTCTCGACGGCGAAGCCGTTGCTGTTCGTCATCGACGGCAGCAAGGCCCTGCGCCGCGCAATCAAGGAGGTCTTCGGCGACGCCGCGACGGTGCAGCGCTGCCAGGTCCACAAGGCCCGGAACGTCGAAGAGCATCTGCCCGAAGAGAGGCGAGCCTCGATTCGCCGGGCGCTCCGCAAGGCCTGGGACAGCAAATCCGCCAAGACGGCCTTGAGGCGTCTGCGGCAGATCGCCAGTCATCTGGAGCGGGA
This sequence comes from Candidatus Multivorans sp., assembly GCA_965203495.1. Lineage (GTDB taxonomy): Bacteria > Acidobacteriota > Thermoanaerobaculia > Multivoradales > Multivoraceae > Multivorans. The sequence continues at coordinate 63,602 of CBDBDB010000015.1, read as the reverse complement.
GCACCCCGGCGCAGCGGCCTCCCTCCGGGAAGGCATGGAGGAGACCGTCACCGTGCTCGAACTCGGCCTCGCCGGAGCTCTCCAGAAGACCATGCGCAGCACCAATCCGATCGAGAGCCTCAACAGCTCCGTCGGGCGCTACACCCGCAACGTCAAGCGCTGGCGGGGCGGCTCCATGATCCAGCGCTGGGTCGCTGCCGCTCTCATCGATGCTCAATCACGCTTCCACCGCGTCAGAGGCTACCGAGACATGCCCAAACTCATCCGCGCCCTCGAACGACGAGCAGGGCACGTTGACCACCAAACCAAGGCCGCTTAACATTCATCAACACACACGAGCCGCCATCCGAAGTTCAACAGAAAACGGGACAATCCCTGCCGAGTCCCCTGCGGGCGACGCGCAACAGAATCCTGAAACCGGGAGAACTGGAACGGTACATCCGCTTGGCCGCCTCCGACGCCGGCACAGGGGGTTGCATTCTCGTTCTCCTGGACGCGGACGAGGACTGCCCCAGGGATCTCGCGGCAGAGATTCTTGAACGGGCAACAACCGAGCGTTCGGACCTCAGGATCCGGGCCGTGGCGGCCAAGCCCGAGTACGAGTCGTGGTTCCTCGCCGCAATCGAGTCCATCTGGCCTCAGCTCGGCAGAGCGCCGAGTCGGCCGGACGATCCCGAGTCGATACGAGACGCCAAAGGCTGGCTCAGTTCCTCGATGCCAACCGGTGGAAAGTACAGGCCGACAATCCACCAAGCTCGCTTCACCGCCGCGCTCGACCTTGACGCCGCGAGGTCGACGCCATCTTTCGACAAGCTGTGGCGTGACGCAACCTCTCTGCTGGTTCCACCGCGAACGAGCGGTTCCTCATGAGCGAAACGAACGCCCCAGACAGGCACATCGCTTGCCCCTGTTCGACGCTCGCTTGACCTCTTCGGGATCGCCCAGGAAGTCGGTCGAGGCGGCGCCGGTGTGAACCAGCAGGACCTGCCTGTCGGATTCCGCTCTCAGTCGCCGCCGAGCAGCCAGGCCTCGTCGAAGCTCACGTGCTTGATGCTCTTGCCCTGACCGCCGTCGTCGAGTGCGCCGGCGACGTGGTAGCTGTAGGTCATGTGGATGCGGCCGTCCCGGGTCTGGATGACGGACGGGTAGTGGTAGCGGCCGACGCCCTTCTCCTCGCGCTCGACGTAGCGCCGCCGCTGGAAGGTCCGGCCCTCGTCCTCGGAGACGGAAACCGCGAGCCGGTAGCGACCGTCCGGTACGTCGTTGTGAACGACGATCCAGCGACCGCTCGCGAGCTTCAACACTTCCAGTCCGGCGCCGGTCTCGACCAGGTCGGGATGGTCGCGGGCAATCGTCCACGTCGCGCCCAGGTCGTTCGACTCCGCGACGTGAGCGCGCTTCGGCGCCGGGCCGTTGTCGCGCATGAATGCGACCAGCGTGCCGTCGTCGCGAAGCGCGAACGTGGGCTGGATGGCGCCGCCGCCAACGATCGGCTCGCTCATCGTCCACGTGTGGCCGCCGTCGTCGCTGTAGGTGGCGGAGGCGAAGCTGAAACCGTCCGAATAGAGCCCCAGGAGCAACCGTTGGCCGCCCTCGGGCAGCGTCAGAACGACCGGATGGGCACGCGTGAACCAGCCGAGGCGGCGGGTCAGCTTGTCCGCCCCCTGCTCCAGGTTGCGCGCAGCCCACTGCCGGGCCGACTCCGGCGCGGCCGGATCCGCGGCGCCCGTGAAGCCAAGGCTCCGGAAGTACTCGTCCGTCCTCGCCGCCACCAGGTCGTGGAAGCCCTCGCCCGGCTTCATGTGGAGCACGTCCTGCCACTGCCACACCGGCGGCCCCGGCCCATGGAAGTCGGTCGAGACCTTGACCTTCATCAGGGCGCTCTCCCAGAGATTCGCCTGAATCGTGGGCCAGAAGAGCCACAGACGGTGGCCGCCCGCGATCGCCGTCTCGACCAGCAGGGTGCAGTTCGTGTCGGGGAAGCCCGGAGTGTCAGCGAGCAGGAAGGGCTCGCTCCACGTCTCCGCGCCGGCCCGCAGGCGGGCGCCCAGGATCCGCACGTCGTCCGACCTCCGCTCGCCCGACCCATGGAACCAGGCCGTCAGCAGGTCGCCGTTCGGGAGTTCGACGACGGAGGAGCCGTGGTTGTGCCAGTGCTCGAGAGGGAAGATGAGCGAGCCGGGCGGGACCCTGGCCGGAAGCGGACAGGGTCGCGGACGACATCAGGACCGCGACCGGCGCCAGGAAGCGCAGTCGACGCCACCCTGACCGCCGCGGCGGCTTTCCGGCGGCGCTCATCGCTGTTCCGCCGCGAGGGAGACGCGGATGATCTCCTCGTCGTTTCGCGCGACGACGTGGCGGTTGGCGTAGGCCGGGTGCGACCAGTTGACCATCGCCTCTCCGAATCGCCGGGGGCCGAAGCCGGCGTTGGCCGTCGGCTTCAGCAATCTCGCCCGGTCGATCTCCTCGTAGCCGTCCCTGGAGAAGCGGGCGATGATCAGGTAGCCCTCGTCGTTGTTCACGAACCAGCGGTCGCCGTGCTTGACCATGAAGGCGGCGCTCCACCGACCCTGGCGGGTCATTTCGTCGGAGACCCACAACCGGCCGCCGTCGGCGGCGTCGAGCCCCCGCAGTTCCCCGTAGCTGCAGACGCCGTAGATCGTGTCGCCCTCGAAGATCGGCGTCGTGATCAGCGAGTGCAGGCCCTCCGTCCGGTCCGGCAGTTCGCTCCGTCCCTGGCCGCGCCAGATCTCGCGCGCTTCGGGCTTCTCCGCGTCGAACTCGATCATCAGGGCGCCGCGGGGGGATGTCCCGCCGGCTGTTGAACTTTGGGAGTAGGGTGGCGGCTCACCCGGCCGGTGAGCGGGCCGGTTCCAGCGAAAGAAAGGAGACGCCACCCATGGCGAATCATGGCAGTCGGGAAGGGAATCGGCAAGAGAGAAGGAGCAGCTCGTCGTCGGGGTCGGGGCTTGGTCTGTTGGAGGCATCGTCCTCGTTGTTCGACGGTCTGTCGAGCTTTCAGGATCTGTGCGTTGAGACAGGCCGTTCTGCCTTGGCGCAGTTGATGGAGAAGGAGCGGGAGTTGCGGTGCGGGGCGAAGGGTCGTCACCAGGATGCTCGTTCGGTGTGGCGCGCGGGCAGCGCTCCGAGTCAGGTGACGCTGGGCGGCGCCCGGATGGAGATTCAGCGTCTGCGGATACGGGGTCCGGAGGGCGAGGTGCGTCTCGAGTCGTTCGAGTGGGCGTCGTCTCGCGACGCGATGGACCGTCACACGATGGAAGCGATCGCTTCGGGCGTGTCGACGCGGAACTACCGGCGGTCGCTGGACACGGCGGCAGCGGGTTCGGACCGTCGTTCGGCTTCCAGGAGTTCGGTGTCTCGTCGCTTCAAGGCGCTGTCGATGCGGCAGATGGAGAAGTTCCTGTCGTCGTCGCTGGAAGACGAGGACATCCGCGTGTTGTGCGTGGACGCGAAGTACATCGGTGGCCACTGCATTCTGATCGCCTTGGGCGTTTCGTCGTCCGGTCACAAGCGGGTTCTTGGCCTTCGCGAGGGTTCGACGGAGAACACGGCGGTGGTCCGCGCTCTTCTCGCCGACCTGGTGGAGCGGGGCCTTTCGACGGCGAAGCCGTTGCTGTTCGTCATCGACGGCAGCAAGGCCCTGCGCCGCGCGATCAGGGAGGTCTTCGGCGACGCCGCGACGGTGCAGCGCTGCCAGGTCCACAAGGCCCGGAACGTCGAGGAACACCTGCCCGAAGAGAAGCGAGCCTCGATTCGCCGGGCGCTCCGCAAGGCCTGGGACAGCAAATCCGCCAAGACGGCCTTGAGGCGTCTGCGGCAGCTCGCCAGTCATCTCGAGCGGGAGCACCCCGGCGCAGCGGCCTCCCTACGGGAAGGCATGGAGGAGACCGTCACCGTGCTCGAACTCGGCCTCGCCGGGAGCTCTCCAGAAGACCATGCGCAGCACCAATCCGATCGAGAGCCTCAACAGCTCCGTCGGGCGCTACACCCGCAACGTCAAGCGCTGGCGGGGCGGCGCCATGATCCAGCGCTGGGTCGCCGCAGCCCTCGTCGATGCGCAATCACGCTTCCACCGCGTCAGAGGCTACCGAGACATGCCAGAACTCATCCGTGCTCTCGAACGACGAGCACGTCACGTTGACCACCAAACCAAGGCCGCTTAACATTCTTCAACACACACGAGCCGCCATCCGAAGTTCAACAGAAAACGGGACAATCCCTCGTCGCTACGCCGATGCAGAAGCCGCTGCCATGCCTGATCTCTCTCCGACGATACGACCGCCCTCCCCTCCGGGCTGTCCAGCGCTTTGCCCTCCGCCCCGCCACGGCCCAGCGCCGCCTGTACGATGGCGAGAATCACCTTCATGTAGCCGTCGCGCTCAGTGGCTCGACGCTCGAACACGTCGAAAGCCCAGCTTGCCAGCTCTTCCCCGTACTCCGCTACGTACTGTCGATAAAGGGCTCGCGAAACTTCCGCCCACACTCCGATGGGTACCGACCACCAAGGGGTGAGGGAGTTGATCGACGGCCGACCAGATCGCGTCGAACTCCTCGTCGCCGGCTTGCAGAAGTGCCGTGGCGGTGGCTCGAGGCGAACGGGCGACGGCCGTGAGCAAGTCCACTGCGGATGGCGGCACGTCCTGGTAATTCAGGAACGCGCTTCGGATGAGATCCCAATCCTCGTGATCGGGCTGGCCCGCAAGCCGCGCGACAACCTCGTCTAGAGTTTCGCGTCGGAGGTTTGCCGTCCGCAGGCGAATCGCTTCTTCGAGGCTCGGAAGCGCGGGCACGCGCTCTTCCGCGAGTTCGGTACCCGACAGCGGAGGTAGCCAAACCCAAGGCCGCGCGACGCCGAGATCGCCGCGCTGAACGTTGACCAGCCACGGCCCTTGCTCAAGATCAGACGGCAAGGACCACCTCCCATCTGCCGTTCTCGACAGCTCTCGACTCTCGCGATCCGGACTCCACAACGGCCGTGCATCGGCAGTCAACCCAGTCGTCGATTCCCGTTCGCCGGTTTCCCGCTTGCAGGCCAGCGACCCGGACTCGTCCCAGTCGATGCGAAGGCCGAATCGCTTGATCCGCACGTGGGGTGCGCTCTCCGCGCCATTACAGGCAATCCGCAGGCGGACCTCCGCCCCGAGATCGCTCGACGATTCAAGCAACAGGCGGATCGACTCCTGCAGGAACGCCAGAGGCAACTCATGGAGTCCGCCCGCCTCGCGCATTCTCTCCACTAGCGAAGCGGCGCTGCCGGTATCGAGAGGCAGGTCCTCTGCCTCGAGCGAGCCCACAACATTGAACGTCGCTCCTCCTTGCGCCGCCGTCGCGATCGCCCGCACCGAGCTCAACTCGTCGACGCCGATCGCTTCGTGACTCTGTATCCCGACGCCGTCATTGCGCACGAATCGACCATGGCTCGTGGCAACCGGCAGGTCGAGCCGAAGGTCCCCGCCACCAGACGGGAAGCGGAGCAAGACGGCCAACGACGACAAGCGCCGAGCATTCGACACGACGAGAGTCCGATCGGAATGGGGGATGTCCCGTCGGTTGTTGAACTTTGGGAGTAGGGTGGCGGCTCTCCGGCCCGATGAGCGGGCCGGTCTCAGCGAAAGAAAGGAGACGCCACCCATGGCCAATCATCGCAGTCGGGAAGGGAATCGGCAAGAGAGAAGGAGCACTCCGAGCAGTCCGTCGTCGGGATCGGGGCTTGGTCTGTTGGAGTCATTGCCCTCGTTGGTCAACGGTCTGTCGAGCTTTCAGGAGCTGTGCGTCGAGACAGGCCGGTCTACGTTGGCCCGGTTGATGGAGGAGGAGCGGGAGTCGCGGTGCGGCGCGAAGGGTCGTCACCAGGATGCTCGTTCGGTGTGGCGTGCGGGCAGTGCTCCGAGCCAAGTGACGCTGGGCGGGGCCCGGATCGAGATTCAGCGTCTGCGGGTACGGGGTCCGGAGGGCGAGGTGCGTCTCGAGTCGTTCGAGTGGGCGGCGTCTCGCGACGCGATGGACCGTCACACGATGGAAGCGATTGCGTCGGGCGTGTCGACGCGGAACTACCTGCGGTCGCTGGACACGGCGGCCGCGGGTTCGGACCGTCGTTCGGCATCGCGGAGTTCGGTGTCTCGGCGCTTCAAGGCGCTGTCGGCGCGGCAGATGGAGAAGTTCCTGTCGTCGTCGCTGGAAGACGAGGACATCCGCGTGGTGTGCGTGGACGCGAAGTACATCGGTGGCCACTGCATTCTGATCGCCTTGGGCGTTTCGTCGTCCGGTCACAAGCGGGTTCTTGGCCTTCGCGAGGGTTCGACGGAGAACACGGCGGTGGTCCGCGCTCTTCTCGCCGACCTGGTGGAGCGGGGCCTCTCGACGGCGAAGCCGTTGCTGTTCGTCATCGACGGCAGCAAGGCCCTGCGCCGCGCAATCAAGGAGGTCTTCGGCGACGCCGCGACGGTGCAGCGCTGCCAGGTCCACAAGGCCCGGAACGTCGAAGAGCATCTGCCCGAAGAGAGGCGAGCCTCGATTCGCCGGGCGCTCCGCAAGGCCTGGGACAGCAAATCCGCCAAGACGGCCTTGAGGCGTCTGCGGCAGATCGCCAGTCATCTGGAGCGGGAGCACCCCGGCGCAGCGGCCTCCCTCCGGGAAGGCATGGAGGAGACCGTCACCGTGCTCGAACTCGGCCTCGCCGGAGCTCTCCAGAAGACCATGCGCAGCACCAATCCGATCGAGAGCCTCAACAGCTCCGTCGGGCGCTACACCCGCAACGTCAAGCGCTGGCGGGGCGGCTCCATGATCCAGCGCTGGGTCGCTGCCGCTCTCATCGATGCTCAATCACGCTTCCACCGCGTCAGAGGCTACCGAGACATGCCCAAACTCATCCGCGCCCTCGAACGACGAGCAGGGCACGTTGACCACCAAACCAAGGCCGCTTAACATTCATCAACACACACGAGCCGCCATCCGAAGTTCAACAGAAAACGGGACAATCCCTCGGAATGCTCAACCCGCGCATCCTGCTCGCCCGGAAGACCGATCTCAGCACCGAGCAGCCCGTCAAGCAACGTCTCGACCTCCCGGTCGCCGGGCAGGGGGCGAGACGAGACGGCGGCCGTCTTCGGCACAACAGCGACGCGGCCCCTGTAATCCAGCGCGCCGGCCACGACACGTCGGACGTCGAACAAGCCGAAACGGTCGGGAGACCACTCGGTCCATGCCGCGCTCTTCCCCGCGGCTCTGACCTGAGCATCCGTCCAGCGAATCTCGGCAGGCGGACCGTTCCCCGGATAGCGTCGAAGTCGGGGCCAGCCGTGATGGACGGCAGCCGCATCGGGAGTAGAAGACAAAGGAAACACGCTACCGTCGAGCTGGTAGCGCACCGCCTCCTCCTTCTCCTGCCCGGTCCGAACGACGCACCGTTCGTCGTCGATGACAATGCCGGCCGACCCACCTACGATGAAGACCTCGCGTCCAATCTCCTCGACTTCGCCCGCAGCTTCACACTCGCCCGCATCCATGATCTGCACGTGGGCGCCCGGCGGCACAGCCACCGCGACGCGGTCGTAGCGCGTGCGCAGACTCCCTTCGCCGACCAGTCGAAAGCGCGAACCGTCTCCGCGACGGTCGGCGAACACCCAAGGCAAGTCAGAGAGGCTGTCCGACTTCGGCAGATGCACAGCGCACACGCCCTTGCTCGACTTCGAGTCGATTCGCAGGGCGCCGGCCGCAGCTTGGCCACGCAGCTCGGCCCAACCTCCGCGCCACCCGCTCTCGATCAGATACTCGTTGTCGACCGCGGCGCCTCGCTGAGTCGCCAGAGCAAGAAACCTCGACCTTCCCATCGCGTCGGTCACGAACAGCTCGCATCGACCCGGAGAATCAGCTTCGTTCGGTACCGACGATCCATGCAAGAGCCCCGCGGCGACCGCCCCGGGCAGTTCCAGCGCACCGGCGAGACGCCACGAGCCCGAAGCAATCCGCACCAGTTCCCGCGTCAGGCGAAAGCCCGTTCGCGCACCCGAAGCCTGCTTCGCCGCGTCGACAACCAGCCCACGAAGGAGAGCTTCGGCAACATCATCATCGAGCGCCATCGGCAGCGCGTCACGCCAGGCCGCGTCAGTCTCATCCAGGAAAGCCACGGGGTCGGAGACGCCCTTCACCTGTGCCCGGCGTTGCCAGACAACGTCGACGAGTTGGCCGGCGACTTCGTAGACGACCGGTTGGCGAAACGACGTCGGCAACCTGTGACCGGCCGCCTCGGCGAGACGAGTGGGACGAAACCCTACTGATCTGTAGGCATCAAACTGGTCGAGCAGCTCCCTGAAGTACTGACCCAAGCGGTTGCTGTTCGAACGGATCATCCTCAGCGGCAGCCCGCCCTCACAAGCGAGAGTCACCAAGAACATCCTGCGAGCGCTGCCGCCGCGAATCAGCTCCCGCTTCCAGTACCGGAGACCGCTCTCGACGCTGCGGTAGATGCTCTGAGGGTTGGCGAAGTCCAGTCCGACGCTCCCGAGAACCCCCTCCCACTTCCACGGCCCCCCGTCGTGATGGCGTCGCCACCACTCGGCCGCGTAAAGGCAGAACAGTGGGTCGACACCCGCCTGAACGTCCCCGCCGGCCGTTGACTCCTGCACAACGGTCCGCAACTGTCGGAACTCTTCCCCAGTCGTCTGGTAGGCGCAGAGTGGTCGCGAGTCGGGCCGCCGGATTTGCCGCGCTCGGACGAACTCCTCACGAAAGGAAGCCAAATCGTCTGCCTTCCGACGCCCCGTCACTCGGTGCGCTCCCATCCGCCGACCATCAACACAGCTTGCAACGATCGGAGACTACCGCAGCTGGATCACAGAACCTGCACAGGCAGAAACCGGTCTTCCGGGGCCGATCCGACCCGCGGACGGCGACTGTGGTCCCGCCGGCCTGACGTCGATCAGTCGGCCGTCGCCACGCGGACGCTGCCGGCGCCGGTGTCCAGGATCACGTTCGCCTTGCCGTCGCCGGAGACGAAACGCATCTCGCCCCGGCTCTTGTGCAGCATCCGGGCAATCGGCACGTCGACGTCGATGCCGCCGGCGCCGACGTCGATGTCGAAGCGGGCGGACACGTCGGCCGGCACGAGCAGTGAGATGCCGCCTGAGCCGGTGTCGATGTCGAACTCGCCGTCACCCATGTGGACGAGCGCCAAGCGGACGCTGCCGCTGCCGGTGTCGATCGATGCCTCGTCGATCGACACGGCCTCGACCCGGACGCCGCCGCTGCCGGTGTCGACCACGAGGCTCCTGGCTTCGACGCCTTGCAGCCGGACGCCGCCGCTGCCGGTGTCGACGTCGATGCTCTCCGCCTTCGCTCGCGCCACCTCCACGGCGCCGCTGCCGGTATCGATCACGAGTTCGCCGCCCTCGAAGTCCTCGAGCGAAACCCCGCCGCTTCCCGTGTCGAGCTCCAGTTCGCCGCGCGCCTCGCGCACGGCCAGCCGACCGCTGCCGACTCCCAGTTCATTGCGGCCGTCCAGTTCGACGGCCTCCATGACTCCCGCCTTCACGTCCAGATCGAGGTTCGCGGCGACCGCCTCGACCTCGACGTCGCCGGCGCCGTGCTCGAGCTTGAGCGACGCCCCCTCGGGTACGCGGATCGTCAGATCCGCCCACACTTCCATGCCGCCGCCGCTCCGCTCGACCCGGATCCGACGACCCGAGACAGACCGCAGGATCTCGCCCAGCAGACTGCGGGATCGACCCTGCCGGAACGAGAGCTGCGCCCGCTGGCGGCTGAACTCCGGGTAGGTGAACCGACGCTCCTCGTCGACCGGAAAGACGACGGTCAGGCGGGCCCTGGAACCGCGCTCCGGTTCGACATCGATGTTGCGCCGCACACCGTCGGCGCCGCGCACGGAGACGTCGACCTCGAACTCGTCGCCGGCTGCCGGTCCGACGATCACCTTGCCGATCAGGTTGGCGACCTCCAGGGAACGGGCGTCGAAACGGTGGCTCTCGTCGAACTCGGCGAAGGTTGGCGCGGCCAGGAAGCTCGCCGCGGCCAGCGAAGCGGCCGCGAGGCCGCAACGGCTGATCGGAGCGTTGGAATCCGGGGCGGGGATCGAAGACTGGTTGGACATCGCGCTCTCCCTGGTTCGGGGCGGAACTTCCGTCGCGGGCCGGGAAGGACCGGGATCTGCCGCCCTTGCCGCCTTACAACGGAGGCGGAAGGCCGTGGGTTTCACCGGCGTCCGGCGGCTGCGAACGCTGCTAGGGTTCGCCGCGACGACAGGCGGCGGCGGAGGAGCGCTCGGGATCGATGGCCAGCTACAACATGAACCAGGTCCGCACGGGGCTCAAGGTGATCGAAAGCGGCGAGCCGAACGTGATCATCTCGTGCGATTTCATCAAGCCCGGCAAGGGCCAGGCGTTCACCCGGGTCAAGATGCGCAACCTCCTGAATGGACGGGTCAACGAGAAGACCTGCAAGCCGGGCGACCTGCTCGAAGGGGCCGACGTCGTCGAGACCGCGATGCAGTACCTCTACACCGACGGCGAGCACTGGTTCTTCATGAATCCCGACACCTACGACCAGGTCGAGGCCGACGCCGCGGCCCTGGGCGACGCCGAGCAGTGGCTCAAGGAAGAGGACATCTGCAACGTGACGCTCTGGAACGGCCATCCGATCCTCGTGGCGGCGCCGAACTTCGTGACTCGAGAGGTGGTCGAAACGGACCCGGGACTCAAGGGAGACACCTCCAGCGGCGGCAGCAAGCCGGCAAGGCTCGAGACCGGGGCGGTGGTCAAGGTGCCGCTCTTCATCCGGACGGGCGAGTCCATCCGGGTCGACACCCGCACCGGCGAGTACGTTTCCCGCGGCAAGACGTAGCGGGCCGTGACGGGCGACGCCGCGGAGTGGAGGCCCAGCGCCGGACCGACCGCTCTCGAACGACGCGCGGCGATGCTCGCCAGGCTGCGATCCTTCTTCGCCGAGCGGGGCGTGATCGAGGTCGAAACCCCGCTGCTGTCAGCCGAAACCACCCTCGACCCGCACCTGGAACCCCTGAGCGCCCGGGTCTCCGCGCCGGGCGTCGAGTGCGGGAAGATGTACCTGCAGACCTCGCCCGAACTGGCGATGAAGCGTCTGCTCGCGGCGGGTTCCGGCTCGATCTACCAGGTATGCAAGGCGTTCCGCGACGGCGAGCGGGGCCGTTGGCACAACCCCGAATTCACGATCCTCGAGTGGTACCGCGTGGGATGGGGCGCGCACCGGCTGACGAGGGAAGTCGCGGCCCTGATCGAGACCCTGCTCGCCGGTTCGCGGCGCCTGGAGCCGGCGGTCTACGCGAGCTACGCGGATCTCCTGCGGCGTCACGCCGGGGTCGACCCGACCGACTCGACGACCGAAGCCCTCCGGCGCGCCGTTGCGGACACGCCGTCGCCCGTCGACACCAGCGGCCTCGACCGGGACGACCTGCTCTCGCGGCTGTTCGGCGAACGGGTCGAACCCCGGTTCGCTCCCGACCGCGTCACGGTCGTCCTCGACTATCCCGCCTCCCAGGCCGCCATGGCGCGGTTGAACGCATCCGATCCCCGCACCGCCGAACGTTTCGAGGCTTACGTCGGAGTAACCGAACTCGCCAACGGCTACGGCGAGCTCCGCGACCCGGCGGAACAGCGGATGCGCCTGGAACGCGACCAGGCGAGCCGGCGCGCAACCGGCCGACCGGCGCCGCGGATGCCGTCCCGGTTCCTCGCCGCGCTGGAGTCGGGGCTTCCGCCCTGCGCGGGAGCAGCCCTTGGATTGGACCGGCTGTTGGGTCTCGACCTTCAGGCCGGGAGCCTCGACGAACTCATCGCGTTTCCGATCGAACGGGCCTGACGACGTCTTCGCCGAGGCGCCGGGCCGAGCTCGAAGACGCGGCGGAAGGGCCGGGAGGCGCCACTTCCAGGAGTTCGACCGCGGGGCGGCCGTCGCAGTAGATCGTCGCGAGACGACCATGAACCGGCGACATCTGGCCGGCCACCGGGTCACCCAGACCGAAGTGGCGCCGCATCTCGCGGTCCGGCTCGATCTCGAGCAGACAGTGGGTGCTGATCCGTCGCAAACGACTGTGGCGAATCAACACGTGGCCGAGAGGGGTCGTTTCGCCGAGGATTTCGCGCCGAGCGGCTTCGCTCGCAAACCGAAAGTCGATCAGCGCGATGCCGAACAGGACGACGGCGGCCGGCCTTGACGACCGGCCTCGTCCGGGACCCGAGACGCGCCGCAGGAGAATTCTCCGCGCGTAGCGACCGTCGTAGGCCACGCGGTCCAGGACCTCCACGTCAACCGCGCCGCCGTGGTGGGCCTCCAAGGTCACGGTCATGTGATTCTCGTGATCCAGAAGATCCCGCTGGGGTTGGGGAACGGCAGGCCGCGGCACGACGACGGCCTCAGGCGCCCGCCGGCCGAACAGACCGTACAGATCGTCGACGTCGTGCGCCTGCGCCATCACCTCCTTCACGGCGGCGGACTCTAACCCGCCAACGGCCGTCCCGCCGATGCTCATCCTTCGCCGGCGGCCCTTCAGCGACGCAACGACCTGGTTCGCCGCATCCGGGCGACGCCGGAATCGAGCAGAGCGGAACGCTCCACCTCCGGCTCGAGGACCGAGCGGCGCCAGCCATCGACCTCCGCCGGCCAGATCCACGCGCCCCGCTCGACACTCCTAGCCGCCCAGGTCTCGAGGGCTCTCCTGGGCACGAGCATCTCGGCCGGAACGTCGAGATCGGCGGCAACTCCCGCAACCAGTTTCCGCAGGCCATCCGACAGGCCGCTTGACGAGCGTTTCCCGAGACGTTCCGGACGCTCGGGAAGCCGATGCTCCGGCAGAGCCAAGGCGCCTCGTACCAGATCGAGCAGCCTCGGTCCGTGGCGCCGTGCCTGGCGCGGCCCCAAGCCCTTGACCGGGGCAAGGGCCTCCGACGTGCGCGGCAGGCGACGAGCCAAGTCGACCAGGGTTTCGTCCTTCAGCACGAAACCCCGCGGCACGTCCCGCCTGCGGGCCCGGCCCTCGCGCCACTCGCACACGGCCTGAAGCGCCGCCAGCTGACGCCTGGACATGCCCGATCGCCGCAGCCGGCTGTAGGACCACCCAGGGTCCAGGCGCGCCTCGGCGTTCTTCGACAGTCGGTCGACCTCCTCCTCCGCCCAGGCTTCCCGACCGAGCGCGTCGAGCCGGTCGTGCAGGCGCTCGTAGGCCGGCAGGAGGTAGGCCACATCAAGACCGGCGTACCGCACCTGCTCGTCGCTGAGCGGACGCCGCAACCAGTTCGACCGCTGAACGCCCTTCCCCAGTTCGACCTCGAAGAGCCGCGACACGAGGTGAACGTAACCCAGCGAACCGCCCAGACCGCAGAGCGAGGCGGCGACCTGGCAGTCGAAGAGCGGCGCCGGAACGCACCCGAGAGCGTAGTGGAAGATCTCCAGATCCTCGCTCGGAGAATGGAACACCTTCGTCACCTCCGGCGCCTGGACGACGGCGCCCAGCGGCGACCGATCGCCGATCGAGACCATGTCGACCAGGTAGCAGCCCTGCGAGTCCGCCACCTGAATCAGGCCGAGGCGCGCAAAGAACGTCCGTTCCCGGACGAACTCCGTGTCCAGGCCCACGGCGGGTTCGGACAGCCAACGTTCGGCGAGATCGGCAAGCCGATCGTCGCGGTCCACGACTTCGGGGGTCGGCGGCGGAGGGAGGGTCATGTGAACGGCGGACGGACAATCGGAGCGAGGCGATCCCGCCGCATGCTAGCCCGCATGGTTCGCCGATCTCCCGCACGGGTCGCGGCCGCGCACCCTCGCTGCGAACCTCGGTGAACCACGCGGGCCAGCCCGCGCGGTTCGCCCGGATCGGCACCCCCCCTTGGGAGCGGGACGATCCCCGGCGTACAATCGTCGGTCCCGACGAGACAACCCGCGCGACGACCGATGGCCCACAGATCCGTACCGCTCGTCATCCTGGGAGGCAGCGACCGCAGGCCCGCGTACATGCCCCCGGGAGGACGTTCCAAACACCCGCTCGCCGGCATCAAGGGAGTGGACGTGAAGATCGGGGGCAGGCCGCTGATCGAACTGGTCATCGAGCGGATCCGTCAGGCCGAAGCCTTCGACCCCATCTACGTCGCGGGACCCGGTCACGCCTACCGGGCCCTGCCCGACGGGATCTCCGTCGACACCGACGGCGGCTTTGGCCGCAACATCCAGGTCGGCGTCGAGACGGCCCGCCGGCTGCACGGCGACGGACCATTGGCGATCGTCACCTGCGACATCGTCCCCGATCCCGCCGAGTTGAAGACGGTGGTTCGCGACTTCTGGCGCAACAGCCCCCTGGATTTCTTCTTCCCCATGATCAGGGTGCCGCGAGACCCCGACCGGCTCGGCGAATCCGGGTGGAAGCCGCAGTACCACGTCAAGCCCGAAGGAACGGCCGAACCCGTCGCGGTGTTGCCCGGTCACCTGGCCATGTTCGACTCCGCGGCGCTCCGCTGGAAGTTCATCTACCGGTTGATGGACCTCGGGTACCGGACACGGAATCGCCCGATCCTCTACCGCAACGCCTACATGGCGCGCCGCCTGCTGTGGATCATGCTGGTTCAGGACGTCATTCACCTCCTGAACCTCCGGCTGCCGACGTTCACCTGGGACACGCTGCTGTCGGGTACCCGCGCCGCGCGTCGCCTCAAGGAGAAGGTCATCCAGCAGTCCGAACTGGAACTGGCCCTGCGCCGCATGTTCATCAAGCGACGCCACCGACGCCGACACCCCGACCGCAAGGTCCGGATGCCGGTCGTCGACGCGATGTCCCTGGCCCGCGACATCGACACGCAGGAAGAAGCGATCGCCGTCGGGGCCGTCTCGGCGTGACCGGCGCCGGCCGACGACCCCTCCTCCGCGGCGCGGCGCTGGCAGCCGCGATCTGCGGACCGCTGTCCGCGGCCGAGCCGCACGTCATCCTGCTCTCCGTGGACACCCTGCGCGCCGACGCGCTCGGGGCCTATGGCGGCGAGACAGCGACGACACCGGCGATCGACGCTCTCGCGGCAAGCGGCACGCTGTTCGAGGACGCGCACACCACGATCGGCAAGACAGGCCCGGCCTTCGCCTCGATCTTCACATCCCTCTATCCGCCGACCCACGGGGCGCGGCGGAACGCCCAACGGATGCGAAGCGACGTCCCCGTCCTCGCCGAGATTCTGAACGAGGCCGGCTACGAAGCCGCGGCGTTCATCTCGAACTGGACGCTGCGCGCCGATCTGGTCGGTCTGAACCGCGGTTTCGACCACTACGACGAGGACTTCAACCAGGCCCGCAACGCCGTAGGCTTGAGGGAGCGCCACGCCGACGACGTCGCCAGGGCGGCTGAGCGATGGCTGCGCCGCCGCGCCGGCGACGAGGACCGGCGGGGCCGCCCTCTCTTCCTCTGGGTCCACTTCTCCGATCCCCACAGCCCCTACCTGGAACGAAGAGGATTCACGCCGCCGACCCGCGAGCGGCGCGGCGGCGGCTGGCAGAAGCGCTGGCGCTACCAGTCGGAGGTGAACTACGTCGACCACTGGCTCGGCAGACTGTCCGAGGCGATCGACGAACTGCTCGCCGGCCCCCGTTTCACCCTGTTCCTCAGCGATCACGGAGAGAGCCTGGGCGAGCACGACTACTGGGGACACGGCAAGAACGTCCACTGGCCCAACGCGCGCATACCGATGATCCTTGCCGGTCCGGGAATACCGGAAGGCGGGCGGGTAGCGGCGGCGGTCGGCGTGGTGGACGTCCTGCCGACCGTGCTCGACCTGCTCGAACTCGAAGCGCCCGCGAGCGTCGAGGGACAGAGCCTGACGCCGATCCGCGACGAGCCCGCCGGCGCGGCTCGCGCCCGCTACGTCCTCGGCGACAGGCACAGCGCCCTCCTGCCGAAGTCGCGCCGCAACGCGCCCTACGAGGACCCCCTGCAGATCAGCCTGGAGCTGGACGGCGCCAAGGTTCTCCACGACTTCTCGAAGCGGAAGACCGTCTACTTCGATCTCGTCGCCGATCCACGGGAGATGCGGCCGCTGCTCCGCCCGCCGGTCGACCTGACGCCGCCGCTCGGCCGGCGTCTCGTGAACTGGTATCGGAACCTGCCGAAGTACGAAGCGAGGAGCGGAACCGTCCTCAGCGAGGAGGACGTCCGCCAGTTGAAGAGCCTCGGCTACATCGACTGACCGCCCGGCTGATCGCCAGCGCTGACGAGCACGACGCAGTCGGCCAGCAGCCGGGTCGCGGCCTCGATCTCGGAGAGACCCGGCAGCGTCGGCGCGATGCGGATGTTCCGGTCCAGCGGATCGACGCCGTACGGGAACGTAGCGCCCGCGGGCGTCAGCTTGACCCCCGCGCTGCCCGCCATCTCGACCACCGCCCGTGCGCAACCGGGCGACGTGTCCAGGCTGACGAAATAGCCGCCGCGGGGCCGGCTCCAGGTCGCGACGTCAAGGCCTTCCAGCGCTTCGTCGAGAACGCGCAGCACGGTCTCGAACTTCGGACGGATCAGCTCCGCGTGCCCTCGCATGTGCTCCCGGACGCTCGCGACGCCGCCGTCGAAGAAGCGGGCGTGGGCGAGCTGGTTCAACTTGTTCGGTCCGATCGTCTGAACCGAGCGGAAGCCGCGGATCCAGTCGCCGTTCCCGGGGCTCGCGGCGACCGCGGCCAGACCGCCGCCGCCGAACGTGACCTTCGAGAACGAGGTGACGATGAGCGGACGGTCTTCGTGGCCATGGACAACGCAGCGGTCGTACAGGTTGGCCAGCCGATCCGGCTCGCCCTCGAAGGCGTGCAGGGCGTAGGCGTCGTCCCAGACGACCCGGAAGTCGGGCGCCGCGGCCGGCATCGCGGCGATCGCCTCGACCGTGTCGTCCGAACAGGTGACGCCGGTCGGATTGCTGTAGCGAGGCACGCAGAACATCCCCTTGACGTTCCGGTCCTCGCCGGCAAGCCGCGCGATCTCGTCGACGTCCGGGCCGTCGTCGCCCATCCCGATCGGCAGCATCTCGATGCCGTAGTGCTCCAGCACGGCGAAATGACGGTCGTAGCCGGGACAGGGACAGAGGAACTTCACGGGCGTCGAGCGTCTCGGGCCGCCCCACGGATCGCCGCCCGGCACGCCAACGAGCATCGCCTGCACGATCAGGTCGTGCATCCACTGCATGCTCGCGTTGCCGCCGACGAAGACCAGGTCCGGATCGACCTCGAGGATCTCGCCGAAGATCGCCCGCATCTCCGGCAGACCGCGCGGGTCGCCGCCGTAGTTGCGGCAGTCGACGCCGTCGCCGGCGGAGCTGTCCTCAGGACCGACCGCGGCCAGGAGCCCGCGCGACCGGTCAAGCTGCTCGGGCGACGGCTTGCCCCGCGTCATGTCGAGGCGGAAACCGGCGCCGCGCGCCGCGTCGTATCGGGCGCGCGCCGCGTCGACGACGGCTGGATCGAGGGTCGGCATGGCGTTACTCCCCGGCCTCCGCGCCGGCGTCGTACGAGATCCGGTAGATCGCGCCGCGCAGGTCGTCCGACACGAGCAGCGATCCGTCGGCTCGTTCCATCACGTCGACCGGTCGACCCCATGAGTCTTCGCCCTGGAGCCAACCGGTGGCGAACTCCTCGTAGTCCGTGGCCCGGCCGTCCCGGTCGACATGCACCACCATGACCCGGTATCCGATCTTGTTGCTGCGGTTCCAGGAACCGTGCTCGGCGATGAAGATCTGCCCGCGGTAGCGCTCCGGGAAAGCGTCGCCCCGGTAGAAACGCATGCCGACCGCGCCGACGTGCGGCCCGAGATCGATCGCCGGCGGCACGAACTCGGCGCAGGGCCTTCCATCGCCGAAGTCCGGGTCGGCGATGTCCTGGCCGTGGCAGTGCGGGTAGCCGAAGTGCTGGCCGTCCTCGGTCAGCACGTTCAACTCGTCGGGGGGAACGTCGTCGCCCATCATGTCGCGGCCGTTGTCGGTGAACCAGAGCTGACCAGTGCCGGGATGCCAGTCGAATCCGACCGTGTTGCGCACCCCGCGGGCGACGACCTCATGGTCGCCGGTCCGGTCCAGCCTGAGAATCGTCGCGAAAGGATCCCCTGCGTCGCAGACGTTGCAGGGGGCGCCAACCGGCACGTACAGGCGTCCGTCGGGGCCGAAGCGGATGAACTTCCAACCGTGATGCGTCTCGTCCGGCAGGTCGGCGGTGACCACGGTCGGTTTCGGCGGCGAGTCGAGGCGGCTCTCGATCTCCGCGAAACGGATCACCCGGCTGATCTCCGCGACGTAGAGGTCGCCGTCACGAAAGGCGACGCCGTTCGGCCAGTTCAGGTCGACGGCGACGCGATGGCGGACGTCGGCCTTTCCGTCCCCGTCGGCATCGACGACGGCATGGACGACTCCGCCGCCCCTGCGGCCGGTACCGACGAAGACGGTCCCGGAGGGGCTCTGCGCCAGCGAGCGAGCGCTGTCGATCTCGGAGGCAAAGACGCCGATCGAGAAGCCGGACGGCAGATCGATCGCCTCGGTACGAAGTTCCTCGTCCTCGGCCGCCGCACCGGCGCCTCCGGCCATGGCGAGGGCAACGAGGAAGGCAGGGAAGCGAGCGATCGGGTCGCGTGAAGACAGCCGGCGGCGCGTCGCCGAGATCGCGGAGCGGAACATGCTGAAACTCCCGTGAGTGAGTGAGCCGTGCCTCCGGGACTCCCGCCGGAAGCCTGGAAGCGACGTTTCGTCCGGGCGAGAGTATCGCCGGCGAGGCCGAAGCGCGATGCCGTCCCGGTTCCCTGAACGGCCTGGAGCGGCCGGCCCCGGAACGCCGCGGAGTTCGGCGGATGGCGGATATAGTTGCCATCGCCTGCTCGAGTCCTCCGACGCGCCCGGATTGCGTCCAGACCCTCCGCCGGAGAACCCCATGCTGGAGATCCAGACGATCCCCGTTCTCAGCGACAACTACTCCTACGTGCTCCACGACGCCGGAAGCGGCAAGACCGCGGTCGTCGACCCGCCGGAGACGGGGCCGATCGAAGCGGCGCTCTCCGCCAGCGGTTTTGGCATCGACTGGATCGTCGTCACGCACCACCACATGGACCACATCGCCGCGGCGCCGGTGCTGAAGGAGACGTACGGCTGCCAGGTCGTCGGGCCCGCCGCCGAGCGGGGCCGCATTCCGGGGCTCGACCTCATGGTCCGCGGCGGCGACCGCTTCCGGCTCGGCGAAGCCGAAGCGCAGGTGTTCGACACGCCCGGACATACCGCGGGTCATGTCAGCTACTGGTTTGAGGAGGACCGGGCGTTGTTCTGCGCCGACACCCTGTTCGCGCTCGGCTGCGGCCGGGTGTTCGAAGGCACGTTGGAACAGATGTGGCGGTCGCTCGCCAGGTTGCGCGCCCTGCCGGACGACGCGATCGTCCACTGCGGTCACGAGTACACGCTCTCCAACGCTCGCTTTGCCGTGACCGTGGATCCCGACAACGAGGAGTTGATCCAGCGGGTCGCCGAGATCGAGGAACTGCGGCGGGAAGGCAGGCCCACCGTGCCGTCGAACCTGGGGGTCGAGAAACGGACCAATCCCTTCCTGCGGCCCGACGACGAGGGCATCCGCTCGCAACTCGGCATGACCGGCGGGTCGGACGCCGAGGTCTTCGGCGAACTCCGTACGCGCAAGGACAACTCCTGACCGCCGGTCCCGTCGAAAGGGTCGAGAAGCGCCTCCCCGCCTTCGCCGGGGCAGGCGCCACCCCGCCATGAACGAGCAGGAAGAAGCCTGGCTGGCCCGCACGCGCGAAGAACCGCTCGACCCGGAGCAGGAGATCTGCGACCCGCATCACCACCTCTGGGACTACCCGGAGTCGCGCTACATGCTGAGGGAGCTCCACCGCGACACCGGCGCCGGCCACAACGTGACCTCGACCGTCTTCGTCGAATGCGCTTCCGGCTATCGCGCGGAAGGCCCCGAAGAGATGCGGGTCGTCGGCGAGACGGAGTTCGTACTCGAGGTCGCCGAACGGAGCGACGCCGCGGGCGCATCGATCGCCGGCATCGTCAGCCACGCGAACCTGCTCCTGGGCGATCGCGTCAGGCCGGTCCTCGAAGCGCACATCGACGCCGGCGGCGGCCGTTTCCGCGGCATCCGGCACTCCGCCGCCTGGGACCCCAGCCCGGACATCCGCGTCTCCCACTCGAAGCCGCCGCGCGGCATGCTTCTGCGTTCCGACTTCCGCGGCGGATTCGCCTGCCTGGGGCCGCTCGACCTGAGCTTCGACGCCTGGCTCTACCACCCGCAGATCGACGAACTGACCGACCTCGCCCACGCGTTCCCCGACACGCGGATCATCCTCGACCACGTCGGCGGACCGCTCGGGATCGGACCGTATCGGGGCCGGCGGCGCGAAGTCGAGGCTGCCTGGCGCAGGTCGATCGCCGAACTGGCGCGCCGCGAGAACGTCGTCGTCAAGCTCGGCGGGCTGCCGATGAAGGTCTGCGGCTTCGGCTGGCACAAGCTCGACGCGCCGCCGTCTTCGGCGCGGACGGCGGAGGCGCACCGGCCGTGGTACCTGCACTGCATCGACTGCTTCGGAGTCGATCGCTGCATGTTCGAGTCCAACTTTCCCGTCGACCGCGCCGGCGGCGCCTACACGTCGCTCTGGAACTCCTTCCAACGGATCGTCGCCGACTTCTCGGACGACGAAAGGGAGGCGCTCTTCCGCGGCACGGCGCGCCGCGTCTACCGCCTCGATTCCTGAACCGACGCGCGGGAACACGTTCCGGAAAGCCGACGAGGGCGTCGGCGCACCCAGTGCGAGGCTGTTCGCTCCTTGCAACCCGCGACGCAAACCGCCCGGGATCCTCCGGGCCGACGGTCAGCGCGAGCCAGCGTAGACTCTGGCCGTGCCCCGTCGCCGGACGACCTGACGTTGCGCAGCCAGCCTCCCCTTCGCCCTCTCCTGATCGGCCTGATCGCGGCCGCGGTTCCGCTGTTGGGCCCCGAATCCGCTTCCGCGGCCCGTCAACCGTCGTGTCAGGACGGCAGCCGCCCCGACGCGGGCGAGTTGCCGCCCCGCCATCGGCAGTGGGTCGAGGAAGTCGCCCTGCTCCTGAGCGACGAGGAACTCCACGCCTTCCTGTGCCTGTCCCGCGACTACCAGCGGGACGCATTCGTCGCCGAGTTCTGGAAGGCGCGCGATCCCTACCCGGAAACCGCGCGCAACGAGTTCCGCGACCACTGGAGCGAGCGGCTCGCGATGGTCCGCCAGCTGTTCGACGACACGGACGACGAACGGGCGCGCTACTACCTGCTGAACGGCCCGCCCGATCTCCACGTGACCATCTGTCCAAGGCGTTCCGCCACCAGCGTCGAGGCCTGGTTCTACGGCTTCAGGGACATGAGCGAAGTGATGGCCGCCATCTACTCGCGGCGGCTCCGGCAGGACCAGTACGCCGTCATCTTCTACCGAAGGCTCGGGGTCGGCGCCTGGCGGGCGTGGCTTCCCAGCGAAGATCTCGCTCTCTCGCCCGCTCCAAGCGGCGGGCGGAGCGAACTGCCCGGGCTCGCCATCGGCGGCCTCGACCGCGAGGACCTGGGCGCCGGCTGCAAGGAAGAGGAGCTCGGTTACGCGCTCGGGATCATCCGGATCCTGAACGAATGGGGCGGCATGCTCGGCTTCTTCTACGAGCGGATGATCGGCGAGAAACTGGAACCGATCGAAGCCCCGTCCGACGAGTGGCTGCGCACGTTCGAGTCCTACTCCACCGACTTGCCCGTTGGCTCGCCGCGGCTTGCCGCCTCGCTCGACGTGAGCTTCCCGGGCCGCAAGGAGAGCCGCACCGTGGTGCAGACCCTGATCCAGGTCGACGCGGCTGGCGCGACCCTGGCCGATCTCGCGGGCGCCCGCTCCTACGCCTTCGAGTTGATCGGGGAGGTCCTGCGGGCGGACGCGGACACCGGCGCCGATCGGCTGTTCGAGAGCTTTCGCTACCGGTTCGAGTTCCCGGTCGAGAGCGGCGAGGCGCCAGACGAAACGCGGCCGGCCATGCCCCTCGTCGCCCAGCGCTACCTGCGGCCCGGCGAGTACAAGCTGATCCTGCGCGTCGACGACCTGAACGGCGCCGCAGCATGGCGGCGCGCCGAATCGCTCGAGGTGCCCAGGGTGGAGGAAGCCGCGGGCTGGGCGGAGGCCGACCTGGAGCCGATCTTCGCCGAGGCGAACCGTTCGCTGGCCGCCGGCGAGCCGACGATCCGGATCATCCCGCCGGGCGGCGAACTCGTGTCCGGCTACCTGCGCTTCGACACGGCGGTTACCGGCCCTGTCGACAAGGTTCGCTTCACCCTGGACGACAAGGACCTGTTCACGACCAGGAGAACGCCGTACAGCGTCGACGTGCGGCTGGGCGAACTCCCCCGCAGCCAGATGCTGCGCGCCGTCGCCTTCGACCTCGACGGCGCCCAGATCGCCAGCGACTCCTTTCTCATCAACGGCTCGCCTCACCGCTTCGACGTCCGGATCATCGAGCCGATCCCCGGCGGCCGGTACAGCGACAGCGTCCGCCTGCGCGCGCAGGTCACCGTCCCCGAGGGACGCGGCCTGGAGGAGCTTCAGGTCTTCCGCGACGTCGACCGGGTGGCGACGCTCTACGAAGAGCCGTTCACGGTGCCGGTCGAACTGCCCGGCGGACGAGAGCTCACGATCATCCGGATCGTGGGCAAGCTGCTCGGTTCCGAAGGCCCGGCGGCTTTCGTCGAGGACACGGCGATCATCAACGGACCGGCGACTCTCGAAGAAGTCCGGGTCGACTTCGTCGAGCTCTACACGACGGTCGACGATCGCGACCGGAGACCGCTGCTCGACCTCGGCCGGAACGCCTTCCAGGTGCTCGAGGACGGCGTGGCCCAGGAGATCGTCCGCTTCGAGCGGGTCGACGATACGCCGCTCGTCGGCGCCATCCTGCTCGACGTCTCGGCCTCGATGGAGGAACGCCTCGCGGAAACCGTCAAGGCCGCCGCCGGTTTCTTCCAGCAGGTGATCACCGAGCGGGACGAGCTCTCCATCGTCACCTTCAACGACCGGCCGCACCTCGCGGCGCCCTTCACCCGCGACCGGATCGAGTTCGCCAAGGGGCTGATGGGGCTCCGCGCCGAACGCGGCACGTCACTCTACGACAGTCTCATCTTCACCCTGTACCACTTGAACGGACTGCCCGGGCAACGCGTCGTGCTGCTGCTTTCCGACGGCGTCGACGAACACAGCCGCTACGACCTGGACGATGCGCTGGAGTACGCCCGCCGCTCGGAAGCCGCCATCTACGCGATCGGGCTCGCGCTCCCCAGAAAGGCGAAGGAAAGCCCGAAGAAGGTGCTGGAACGGTTGGCGGTCGAGACCGGAGGCCGCGCTTTCTTCGTCGAAGACACCAGCGAGCTCGACGCCGTCTACGACCAGATCGCTCTCGAACTGCGCTCGAAGTACTTCCTTGCCTACCAGTCGTCGAGCACGGCGCCCCCCGATGCGTTCCGCCGGGTCGAAGTCGTTGTCGACCGGCGAGGCGCCAGGGCCCGGACGATTCGCGGCTACTACCCGTAGCGACCGCCTGGACACGGCGCCGCGGCTGCTTGATTGCCGCCCGGCGCCGGCCGATCGGTTGGTTAGACTCCCGATTCGGCGGCGGCAGTCGGCCTTCGCCGGACGACGATACGGAGGCCAGATGCCCAGGATCACCTACATCGACCCGAGTGGCGGCTCGCGCGCGGTCGAGGCGCCGGTCGGGAACTCCGTCATGGAGTGCGCGGTCGACAACGACGTCGACGGCATCGTCGCGGCCTGCGGCGGCAGCTGCTCCTGCAGCACGTGCCACGTCTACATCGACGCGGCCTGGGTCGAGGCCGTCGGCCCCCCTCACGAGGAGGAGGGCTTCACGCTCGAGTACGGCATCGACGTGCGCCCCACGAGCCGTCTGAGCTGCCAGATCGAAGTGACCGACGAACTGGACGGCCTGGTTGTCCACCTGCCCGCCGAACAGGCCGGGTAGCGCCGACGACGATAGACGAATCACGCCATGACGCTCGAACTCACCTTCCTCGGCCATTCCGGCTTCCTGATGGGAGACGGCGACCGGACGCTCGCGGTCGATCCCTTCCTTACCGGCAACCCGGTGGCGACGATGGCCGCCGGGGACGTCCAGTGCGACGTCATCGCCCTGACCCACGGCCACGCGGACCACTTCGGCGACACCCTGGCCATCGCCCGGGCCAACGACGCGAACGTGATCGCCGCGTTCGAGATGTGCAACTACCTGCAGGAACAGGGGCACGACAACGTGAACCCGGGCAATCCGGGCGGCCGGATCGACACGGAGTTCGGCTGGGTCGCGTTCACCCACGCCTTCCATTCGTCGTCGCATGAGGGCCGGTACATGGGGATGCCGTGCGGACTCGTCGTCCACATGGGCGGCAAGACGGTCTACCACTGCGGCGATACGGGGCTCTTCGGCGACATGAAGCTGATCGGCGAGATCTACGGGCCGGACGCCGCCTGCGTACCGATCGGAGACCGCTTCACGATGGGGCCGGAGCTGGCGACGAAGGCGGCCGAACTGATCGGCGCGCCGGTCGCGATCCCGATCCACTACGGGACCTGGCCGCCGATCGCGCAGGATCCGGCCGACTTCTCCCCGACCGGCGTCGAGGTCAGGGTGATGGCGCCGGGCGATACGCTCGCCCTCTGACGGCGCCGCCGCGCGCGAAGTCGCGGGACCGCCGTCGCGGTCCTGCGCAACCAGCGCCGCGGCGCCCCCCCAGTACCGGCAACCTGACAGCCAATGCTCCTGTTCGACCATGTCAGCAAGCGCTTCGGCGACCTGCGCGCGGTGGACGATCTGTCCTTCGAACTGGAGGCCGGCGAAGTGTTCGGTCTGCTGGGGCCAAACGGCGCCGGCAAGACGACGGCGATCAACATGGCGGTCGGCCTGCTCGAACCGGACGAGGGAGTGGTCCGTTTCGCCGGCGAAGCGTTCGACCGCGACCCGCGCGAGGCGGCGAACCGGCGGGCGCTCGGGCTCGCGCCGCAGTCCATCGCCCTCTACGAGGAACTCTCCGCCACGGACAACCTGCGGTTCTTCGGCCGCCTGCACGGACTCCGGGGAGCCGACCTGGACAGCCGAGTCGACGCCTGCCTCGACTTCACGGATCTCGGCGAGGTCTCGAAGAAGGCCGTCTCGAAGTTCTCCGGCGGCATGAAGCGGCGGCTCAATCTGGCGGTCGCCATCATTCACGACCCGGACGTGATCCTGCTCGACGAACCGACGGTCGGCGTCGACCCGCAATCGAGGAACGCGATCTTCGAGCGCGTCGAGCAGCTTCGGAAGCGCGGCAAGCAGATCGTCTACACCACCCACTACATGGAGGAGGCGCAGCGCCTCTGCGATCGGGTCGCCATCTTCGACCGGGGCCGGCTGATGGCGCTCGACACGGTGCCGGCGCTGATCGAGGCCCACGGCGGCCCCGGCAGCCTGGTCGTTCACCACGGCGCCGACGAGGACCGCCACGAGACGACGGATCCGCTCGCCACGCTGGCCGAACTCCAGGCGCGTCAGAACGTGGACCGATTCCAGTACCTGCCGCCGAACCTGGAGACCGTGTTCCTCAGCCTGACGGGCCGGGCCCTTCGGGATTGAGGCGGCGCCAGCGAAACGACCACGGGAGCGGCAAGTGAGCAACATCGTCACGATGGCCCTGAAGGACATCCGGCTCCTGTTCCGGGATCGCCTGAGTCTCTTCTTCGTTCTTCTCTGGCCACTGACGATGGCCATCTTCTTCGGCGCCATGTTCTCCGGCCTGGGAAGCGGCCCCGAGAACGTTCCGGTGGCCCTCGCCGACGAAGACCGGAGCGCCGGTTCGGCGCGTTTCGCGGCCCGAATCGCCGGGATCGAGGGGCTGGCGGTCGAGGCCATGTCCCGGGAACAGGGGCAGGACCTGATCCGGCGCGGGCAAGCGCCCGTGCTGGTGACTCTGCAACCCGGCTTCGGCGCCGCCCTCGACAATCCCTTCGTCGCCACGCCGCGGCTCGAGATGGCGGTCGACCCGAGGCAGATGGCCGTGGCCGGAATGGTCCGGGGCCTCTTGCTGGAATCGGCCGGCGCCGAACTCGCCGACCTGATGTCGGACCCGGACCGGCTGGCAGCCGCGAACGCCGCCAACCGGAGCGGCGTCGCGGCTCTGCCGCCTTCGGCCGCGCGCGACGAATTCCTGAACTTCCTCGACACGACGCCGCGCGTCTCGTCGCTTCTCGAGGAGCTGGGAATCGACGGGGCGACCGCCGCCGCCGCTCGCGGCGGGACGCCGCTCGACATCGAAGAGACGACGATCCAGGCCCAACGACGCGGCCCGACGAACGCCTACGCCACGACCTTCCCTCAGGCCATGATCTGGGCGCTGATCGGCGGCGCGGCCTCCTTCAGCCTGTCGCTCACCGTGGAGCGCAGTCGGGGCACCCTGCTGCGGCTGCTCGTGTCGCCGACCACCGCCCGGCAGGTGCTGGCGTCGAAGGCGCTGGCGGCCATCGCCATGTCGGTTGCGGTGACGACGGCGCTGATCGCCTTGGGAATCGCCGCGTTCGGCGTCGAACCCAGGTCCTACCCTCTGCTCGCGCTGGCCTTGCTCTGCGGCGCGGTCTGCTTCAGCGGCCTGACGATGGCCTTCTCCGTGCTCGGCTCGACGGAGGGCGGCACGGCCGGGGTGAGTTGGGGCGTCATGCTTCCCCTGTCCCTGCTCGGCGGGGTCATGTTCCCGCTCTACCTGATGCCCCAGTGGATGCAGTCGCTGAGCAACCTCAGTCCGATGAAGTGGGCCCTGCTCGCGCTGGAGGGCGCGGTCTGGCGCGGTTTCTCGGTCGTCGAGATGCTCGCGCCCTGCGGCGTGCTGATTCTGATCGGCGGCGTCGCCTTCGGCTTCGGCGCCGCGCGGCTGCGCTGGCGCGCGGACTGACTCCTTGACCGGCCGCGGATCCTCCACCAGGCTCGCTCTGCTGGGCGGCACTCCGGTTCGCGAAGCGGCGTGGCCCCGATGGCCGGCGCGCGGCGCCGAAGAGGAACGGGCTTTGATCTCGGTGCTCCGAGACGGCGACTGGGGCGGCTTCCCGCTGCCGAACGCACGCTCGGCGGCGTTCGCCGCCGCCTTCGCCGAACGCCACGACTGCGAACACGCCGTCTGCGTCGCGAACGGCACGGTCGCGCTCGAAGTCGCGCTGCAGGCGATGGGCGTGGAACCGGGCGCCGAGGTCATCGTGCCGGCCTACACGTTCGAGGCGACCGCCTCGGCCGTCCTGTTCGCGGGCTGCGCACCGGTGTTCGCCGACATCGACCCGGAGACCTGGTGCATCGACGTCGACTCGGCGGCCGCGCTGGTCACCGAGCGCACCCAGGCGATCGTGCCGGTCCATCTGGCGATGACCGTCGCCGACCTGGATGCGATCGGGTCGCTCGCCAGGAAGCGTGGGCTCGTCGTCCTCGAAGACTGCGCCCACGCGCACGGCGCCCGCTGGCGCGGTCGCGGCGTCGGCGCCTGGGGCGACGCCGGCGCCTTCAGCTTCCAGACGTCCAAGCTGATGACCGCCGGCGAAGGCGGCATCGTGACGACCTCGGACGACGCGCTTCTCGACCGCCTGCACGCTCTGGTCAACTGCGGGCGCCAGCGTCCGGGCGCGGCGGAGACCGCCCCGGCGATCGGCCACAACTACCGGATGACCGATCTGCAGGCGGCGATTCTCGACGTGCAGCTCGGCCGCCTGGACGCGCAACACGTCATCCGCGGGCGAAACGCCAGCCGCCTGCGCGCCGCGATCGAGGACATCGACGGACTCGCGAACCTTCGGATCGACGACCGCGTGACGACCCAGGCCATCTACCAGTTCGTCTTCCGCTTCGACCGCGAAGCGTTCGCCGGCCTTGACCGCGATGCCTTCGTCGCGGCGCTCGAAGCCGAGGGCGTACCGGCCGACGGCCGGTTCTACGAGTCGCTCCCCGTGAGCGAACTGCTCCGCCCGGACCCGATCCGCTACCCGGCATGGAGCGCGACGCCGGCGGCGGCCTGCCCGAACGCCGCCCGGGCGGCGTACCGGGAATCCGTCTGGCTTCCCCACTGGATCCTGCTCGGCACGGAAACCGACGTCGACGACATCGTTGAAGCCGTGCTCAAGGTGCGGCGCGGCGCCGGCGACCTCGCCGGAGTCGAGAGCGACCAGATCGAGCGACTGCGACTGGCGCGGTCGGTGCGCCAAGGTCCGTGAGGAGAACCGCAACCGGCACCGACGTCGTCATCGCGAGGAACCGCGTGCCGGCGCCGGGGTTGGCGCGCACTGGTGCGTCGACGTCGCCGTCGGCATCCGGCGCGCATAAGCGTAACCGCGGGGGCCGCGGCTTGTGTTACCGTCCGCGCTTCCTCTCGTCACGTTCAGCAGACGCCGTGCGTTGCCCCTTTGCGACGGAAGTGAGAGCCATGCCCCGCAGCGCCGACAACGCCGCCCCTACTACCCCTACCCCCCCCCCCCCGTCATTTTGGCGCGATAGTCGCCGTCCTTCTGGCGGCGGCCGCGACCGTCGCGGCGCCGGCGGCGCCGATCACCTACGTCCTGCCCACGGACGAGTGGAGGGGATGTCCCGTCGGTTGTTGAACTTTGGGAGTAGGGTGGCGGCTCTCCGGCCCGATGAGCGGGCCGGTCTCAGCGAAAGAAAGGAGACGCCACCCATGGCGAATCATCGCAGTCGGGAAGGGAATCGGCAAGAGAGAAGGAGCACTCCGAGCAGTCCGTCGTCGGGATCGGGGCTTGGTCTGTTGGAGTCATTGCCCTCGTTGGTCAACGGTCTGTCGAGCTTTCAGGAGCTGTGCGTCGAGACAGGCCGGTCTACGTTGGCCCGGTTGATGGAGGAGGAGCGGGAGTCGCGGTGCGGCGCGAAGGGTCGTCACCAGGATGCTCGTTCGGTGTGGCGTGCGGGCAGTGCTCCGAGCCAAGTGACGCTGGGCGGGGCCCGGATCGAGATTCAGCGTCTGCGGGTACGGGGTCCGGAGGGCGAGGTGCGTCTCGAGTCGTTCGAGTGGGCGGCGTCTCGCGACGCGATGGACCGTCACACGATGGAAGCGATTGCGTCGGGCGTGTCGACGCGGAACTACCTGCGGTCGCTGGACACGGCGGCCGCGGGTTCGGACCGTCGTTCGGCATCGCGGAGTTCGGTGTCTCGGCGCTTCAAGGCGCTGTCGGCGCGGCAGATGGAGAAGTTCCTGTCGTCGTCGCTGGAAGACGAGGACATCCGCGTGGTGTGCGTGGACGCGAAGTACATCGGTGGCCACTGCATTCTGATCGCCTTGGGCGTTTCGTCGTCCGGTCACAAGCGGGTTCTTGGCCTTCGCGAGGGTTCGACGGAGAACACGGCGGTGGTCCGCGCTCTTCTCGCCGACCTGGTGGAGCGGGGCCTCTCGACGGCGAAGCCGTTGCTGTTCGTCATCGACGGCAGCAAGGCCCTGCGCCGCGCAATCAAGGAGGTCTTCGGCGACGCCGCGACGGTGCAGCGCTGCCAGGTCCACAAGGCCCGGAACGTCGAAGAGCATCTGCCCGAAGAGAGGCGAGCCTCGATTCGCCGGGCGCTCCGCAAGGCCTGGGACAGCAAATCCGCCAAGACGGCCTTGAGGCGTCTGCGGCAGATCGCCAGTCATCTGGAGCGGGAGCACCCCGGCGCAGCGGCCTCCCTCCGGGAAGGCATGGAGGAGACCGTCACCGTGCTCGAACTCGGCCTCGCCGGAGCTCTCCAGAAGACCATGCGCAGCACCAATCCGATCGAGAGCCTCAACAGCTCCGTCGGGCGCTACACCCGCAACGTCAAGCGCTGGCGGGGCGGCTCCATGATCCAGCGCTGGGTCGCTGCCGCTCTCATCGATGCTCAATCACGCTTCCACCGCGTCAGAGGCTACCGAGACATGCCCAAACTCATCCGCGCCCTCGAACGACGAGCAGGGCAC
This sequence comes from Candidatus Multivorans sp., assembly GCA_965203495.1. GTDB lineage: Bacteria > Acidobacteriota > Thermoanaerobaculia > Multivoradales > Multivoraceae > Multivorans. Next base: position 33,587 of record CBDBDB010000015.1, on the reverse strand, counting down.
GTTGACCACCAAACCAAGGCCGCTTAACATTCATCAACACACACGAGCCGCCATCCGAAGTTCAACAGAAAACGGGACAATCCCCGAGTGGATGGTCGACCGCGCGTCGACGATCGTCTTCGGAACGGTTCTCTCCGCCGCGGCCGCGGTCGATGATCCGTCGCTGCCGGCGACGGACTTCACGGTAGAGGTCGAGGAAGTCCTCAAGGGCGCCGCGGCGGCCGCCACGGTCGTCGTCCGCCAGCCCGGCGGCGCCGGCCCCGACGGTCTGGCGATGCGGGTCGGCGGCCTGCGGATGCTGCGGGAGGGCGAACGGGTGCTGCTCTTCCTCTCCGAGCGGGACGACGTCCTGCGCACGGTCGAGTTCGCCCTGGGGATGTTCTTCGAATCGCCGCTGCGGGGAGGAGGCGCCGTGCTCGAGCGCGAGCCGTCATTGCGCGATGACGTGCTCGACCTGGAGCGAAACGAAGCCGCCGACCGGGCAGCTCTCCTGGGACCGCGCGACGGCGACCGGTTCCGACGCTGGATCCGGGACCGGGCGGCCGGCGAGGAGCGCTCGGCGGACTACTTCGTGCCGGAGAGGGAGATCGAGCGCGGTCCCGTGACCGTGCGAGAGCCTTATCGCTTCATCCGCACCTCTGCCGACTGCGAGTACGCGGACTGGACGATGCGATGGACGGAGTTCGAGCGGGGCCAGACCGTCTCCTTCCGCATCCAGGACGCCGGCGATCGACCCGTCATCGGCGCCACGTGGGAGGACCTGCGTCAGGGGATCCACAACGCCGTGCGCGCCTGGAACGCGGATGGGCAGAGCCGGGTCGAACTTCGGTACTACACGCGGAGCTTCCGGGTTCCTTCCGAGGGCCACGCGTACCGCGGCAGAAACTACATCCTCTGGGACGACCCGTTCGACCGAGTCCCAGGCGAGGCAGGGTCCGATGGAGGCGCGCTTGCCTGGGCGAGCGTCTGGAGCTGGTGCAACAGCACACCCGTCCGGCGCCCCGGCAGCAGTTTCAGCGACGTACGAATTGCCCAGGTGGACATCACGACGCGCAAGGGCCTGAGGGACTATCTGTGGTGGGTGAATCCCTCCGACTGGGCGATGCGCCGGAACTTCGAGGGGCTCTTCAGGGTTGATGGTGGATTTCGGGGTAGTCTGGTGCCATGCGTGACACAGACTTGTACGGTCAGATTCTCGGAATCAGCTCTCCTTGGGAGGTGACGGACGTTCAGCTTCGGCTCGACGCAGGCGAGGTGGAGGTGCTCGCGGTTCTTGGCGGCGGGGAGTCGCTGTGCTGTCCTGAGTGCGGGCATGCGGCGAGCCGTCATGACACTCGTCGTCGCCGCTGGCGTCACCTTCCGACGTGTCAGTACCGGACGATCCTGACGGCGGACGTTCCTCGGGTGCGCTGCCCGGAGCACGGAGTGCGGACAATCTCGGTGCCGTGGTCGGATCGTGGTTCTCGTTTCACGGCGTTGTTCGAGGCACTGGTGATCGACTGGTTGAAGGAGGCGTCGATCTCGGCCGTGGCGAGGTTGCTGGACCTGAGCTGGGACCAGGTGTCGGGCGTGCGGGAGCGTGCGGTGCAGCGTGGTCTTGCTCGTCGCGGTGCGGTTCCGGCGTCTCGGGTTCTCGGCGTGGACGAGACGTCGTTTCAGAAGCGCCACGAGTACTTGACGGTGGTGGCGGACATCGAAGGCGAGGCTCCTCGGGTGCACCACGTGGCGGACGGTCGGGGCAAGGAGGCGCTGGCTTCGTATTACTCGTCGTTGTCGTGGTCCGCGCGGTCGCGGATCGAGACGGTGGCGATGGACATGTGGCCGGCGTACATCTCGGCAACGGCTTCGGGCCTCCCGGATGGCCGCCGGAAGATCGCGTTCGACAAGTTCCACGTGGCGGCGCACCTCGGCAGCGCCGTGGACAAGGTACGCCGGCAGGAGCACCGGCTGCTGCAAGCGGCGAGCGACGACAGCCTGGTTTCGAGTCGCTACCTGTGGCTGTACCACCCGGATCACGTGCCGAAGCACCTCCGGCTCCGCTTCGAGGAGTTGATCTCCGGCACGTCGAAGACGGCTCGCTGCTGGCACCTCAAGGAAGTGGCGATGATGATGTGGGAGACCAGGAACCGGGAAGAGGCGCGCGCGATCTTCAACGGCTGGTACTCGTGGGCGATCCGCAGCCGCCTCGAGCCGATGAAACGCGTGGCGCGGATGGTGAAGACTCACCTCGAGGGAGTGCTGAACGCCATCGAGCGAGGAGTCACCAACGCCAGACTCGAAGGCATCAACTCCGTCATCCAGTCGATCAAGAAGACCGCACGCGGCTATCAAAATCGAGACCGGTACCGGACAGCCATCTATTTCCATCTCGGCGGCCTCAACCTCTACCCCGATTCACTCGCGTTCCACACCAAACCCTGAAGAGCCCTTCGAGGAGATCATGACCCACGAGCTGGGTCACGCACTCGGGTTCGATCACCCGTGCGGAGACGACGAATCGGGGGCCTGCCGGTCGCAGGCCGAGAGGGAAGCGATCATGCGCGGCCGCAGGCCTTTCGACGCACGCGGCGCCCGCCTGTCGTCCGACGACCGCGCGATTCTCAGGCGCCTCTACCCGGCGGCGGCGCCCGTTGTCCCGCCGGCGGCGCCGACCGGCGTGAGCGCGACGCCGACGAACAGCACGACCGTCCGCGTCTCCTGGTGGGACCGCTCCCGCGACGAAGAGGGGTTCCAGGTCTGGAAGCACCACGCGGCCACCGGCTGGCAGTCCGCCCTGAGCACCCGGCCAAACGTCGAACGGGCCTCTGTCCACGGTCTCCGCCCCGGCGAGCGCTACGGCTTCCTCGTGCGCGTCTGGCGCGGCGGACTGCACGCGGACAGCAAGAGGGTCTTCGTGGCCATGCCGCGCGCCAGGCAACCGGGGACCCTCCAGAGATCGCAGTTCGGCGTCCACTTCAGCGCCAAGGCGAACGGTCTCACCACCACGGGCAAGTCGGCCGGCTGGTCGTCCGAGAAGGGAGCCCTCTACTCGCTGTTCGAGACGGACAATCCCGAAGCGCTTGTCAAGGTCCTGGACGGACGAACAACTAACGGCCACTGGTGGCTCGACCTCGCCGTCACCTCCGACCTGCACTCGCGGACCCGGGTGACCCAGCGCACCACCGGGGACGAATGGCACGTCTTCACCGGCCTCGGCCGCGACGTGTTCAACAACGCCAACGAGAACAACGCGAACCGGCTGGTCCACTGCGTGATCCCGGCCAGCCGCTCGGACAACGTCTGCGCGATCTCCGGCTTCGGCACGAGCGTCTCGCTGCGCGACGCCTGGGATTACTCCGGACGCATCCCGTCCAGGTACTTCCTGCCCGGATCCGCTGCGTCGGCGATGACCGCGCGGCGGCACGGTCCGTGGCTTGACCGGGAGACATCGGGCGGCGATTCGACATCCTTGACCGACGTTCGCCTCGCGCCGGCAGGCGGCGACGCGCCTTCGACCGCGGCGCCGGTCCCTTTGTCCGCCGTCGCAAGTGCGCCCCGCATGAGCGCCGACCTCGGGGGCGTCCGTTTGGCCCTGTCTCCGACGCTCGACGCCGCACCGGCCAGCATCCGACGCCAGGCGCGGTCGAGTGACGCCGTTGGCGCGGTGAACGCCGCCGCGGCCAGCGCTCTCCACGGCTCGCGGTTCGGCGTCAGCTTCAGCGCCAGAGCGAACAACAGGAATCACGAAGGGCGGGTCGCGAACTGGTCATCCGACAAGGGGGTCCTCTACTCGCTGTTCGATGCCGACAATCCCGAAGCGCTGGTCAAGGTCCTCGACGGACGGACCACGAACGGCCACTGGTGGCTCGACCTGGCCGTCACCTCCGACCTGCGCTCCGTTGCCCGCATGACCCATCGCGCCACCGGGAGCGAATGGGTGGTGATGACTGGCCTGGGCAAGGACGTCTTCAAGGAACCCGGCGGCACGGCGGACCGCCTGGTGCACTGCGCGTTCCCGGCCAACCGGGCCGACAACCGCTGCGCGGTCACGGGCTACGGCACGACCGTCTCGCTCCGCGACGCCTGGGATGCCGCCGGGCGCATTCCGTCGGTCCACTACGACTGAGCCGCCGACCGTTCACTCCATCGCCTGGCCGAGGCCCAAGTCCCGTTCCATCAACCAGCACCCTGAAGTAGAGGAGAACTCCAGACATGTCCCGAGCGTCCCGCTTCTTCGTCTTCCTGGTCGTACTGCTGCTTGCTGCCGTCGTCGCCGGTGCAAATGCCTGGAATGCATCCGGTCGCATTCCGGCCGGCTACTACAAATGACGCCTCACACTTACTCCTGGGGCTCTTCAGGGTTTCGTGTGGAATGTAAGAGAATCGGGGTAGAGGTCGAGTCCTCCGAGTTTGAAGTAGATGGCGGTGCGGTATCGGTCTCGATTTCGATAGCCGCGGGCGGTTTTCTTGAGCGACTGGATGACCGAGTTGATGCCTTCGAGTCGTGCGTTGGTGACTCCTCGTTCGATGGCGTTCAGCACTCCCTCGAGGTGAGCCTTCAGCATCCGCGCCACGTTCTTCATCGGCGCCAGGCGGCTGCGAATGGCCCAGGAGTACCAGCCATTGAAGATCGCGCGCGCCTCCGCCCGGTCACGGGTCTCCCACATCATCATCGCCACCTCTTTCAGGTGCCAGCAGCGAGCCGTCTTCGACGTGCCGGAGATCAACTCCTCGAAGCGGAGTCTGTGGCCCGCCGGCACCCGATCCGGGTGGTACAGCCACAGATGGCGCGTCGAGGCCAGGCTGTCGTCGCCTGCCTTCTGCAGCTGCCGGTGCTCCTGACTGCGGACCTTGTTCACGGCGTCGCCTAGGTGGGCCGCCACGTGGAACTTGTCGAACGCGATCTTCCGACCGCCATCCGGGAGACTCGACACCGTCGCCGAGATGTACGCCGGCCACATGTCCATCGCCACCGTCTCGATTCTCGACCGCGCGGCCTCCGACAACGACGAGTAGTACGAAGCCAGCGCCTCCTTGCCGCGACCGTCCGCCACGTGGTGCACCCGAACCTCGCCCTCGATGTCCGCCACCACCGTCACGTACTCGTGGCGCTTCTGAAACGACGTCTCGTCCACCCCGAGAACCCGAGAGGCCGGAACCGGACCGCGACGTGAGAGACCGCGCTGCACGGCACGATCCTGAACCCCCGACACCTGGTCCCAGCTCAGGTCCAGCAACCTCGCCACGGCCGAGATCGAAGCCTCCTTCAACCAGTCGATCACCAACGCCTCGAACAACGCCGTGAAACGAGAACCACGGTCCGACCACGGCACCGAAATCGTCCGCACCCCGTGCTCAGGGCAACGCACCCGAGGAACCTCCGCCGTCAGAATCGTCCGGTACTGGCACGTCGGAAGATGACGCCAGCTGCGACGACGGGTGTCGTAGCGACTCGCCGCATGCCCGCACTCAGGACAGCACAGAGATTCCCCGACGCCAAGAACCGCGAGCACCTCCACCTCGCCCACGTCGAGCCGAAGCTCGACGCCCGTCACCTCCCAAGGACTGCTGATTCCGAGAATCTGACCATACAAGTCTGTGTCACGCATGCCATGAGACTACACCGGATCCACCATCAACCCGGAAGAGCCAAACAATCGTCACATGAACCGAATTTCGTTTTTATTTTTTGTGACACTGCTTGCCTTTGTGACACTGTTTGCCGCCTGCGATTCCGGCGGCGGAGGCCGGACGTCTCTGACGTCTCCCGGCAACCCGACCGGATCCGTCGCGGGAAGATGGTCTGGAACGGCGACAAACAATGTCCTCGGTCAAGGAACCCTGAGCGGGACCATACGACAGTCGGGAACCAGACTCGACGGCTCTTTCCGGACCGTCTATCCGGGATATCCCTCGATATCAGGCAGTCTGGTGGGCGAGGTGACCGGAAATTCGTTTTCCGTACTGCTGACATCGGAACAGTCTTACGGGTGCGACTCGCGTGCGACGGGCACGTTCGGCGTCGACTGGGCTCGTGGCCAGTGGAGCACCATCAGTTGTACGCCTGCTCAACGTGGCAGGTTCGAACTGGCGCGCCGATGAACCCGTCTCGTGGACTTCGATCATTCTTCGTGATTTGAATTGACATCGACTCACTCGAAGTCATGTCAGTGCAGGACGGCCTGAGGGCCTGGAGAACCTTCTGCATCGGGGCGACCACCCGCCAGTACAGCGCCAGCATCTTCGATGGCTCAGCCCGTCTTCTCTTCGACTTCAGAGGCAGTCGTCTCAGAAGCGCCCTCCCCACTTGCTGACGCCGGTTTCGACCACGCGCTCGAGCCACTCCCGGAATCGCTCCTCGCGCTTCGCGCGGGCGGTGCTGTCCTCGAGAATGAAGCCGCCGGGGCCGGCAAACCCGAAATGGAACGGCTTGTCGGAGACCACGTCGGTCCACCAGCCCGGGGGATCGTCGTCACTTTCCGCCTTGCCGGTCAGAAACGCCGTCGCCGCGTGTAGTTCCGCCGCGCGGCCGACCGCGTGGAAGGAGATGATTAGTCGTGCTTCGCCCCCGCCGCGCTCGGGAAGTCCAAGCTGAAGCGACGCCCAGCGTCTGGGTCGATCGAGCTGCGCGAAGTACTTGAGCTCCTTCGCCGTCTCGACAATCTGGTGGTACCACCAGACCTCCCTCTCTTCGTCGCCGAACGCGTTCGCCTCGACGTCCACGCCTTCTTCCCGGAAGGCCTGCCGCAGCTCGCCCGCGACTTCGGTCAACCGTGTCGCCGCGACGCTTGCCAGCCTGTCCATGACCTCGATCGCCTGTTCCGAGCGCTCCCTTCCGGTCTGCTTCGCCAGCTTCGCGACGGATCGCGCAACGGTCACGACCGTTTCGCCCCGGATCTCCCGGAGCGAACGGATGGCGTCGTTCAGGTCAGCCTTCTGTACATCGGCAAACAGATCGACGAGCGGCCTCAGATCGCCTCGATCGGCACTCTCCAGTGCATCGAAGTAGCGCTCCCGGTGCTCCTGGTCCCGGATCACCAGGACCAGATAGTCGGCCTTGAGGAAGACCGCCGCCGTCAATGCCCGGGCCACGCGGCCGTTGCCGTCCTGGAACGGGTGGATCTGCGTGAAGCGATGATGCAGCCAGGCCCCCAGCACCTCCGGGGCGCCGCGCAGGCGCTCCTCGTGGTTCCGGCGCCAATCGAGCAGCCGCTCAAGCTCCTCCTGGACGAACTCGGGTGGACAGTACTCGTGAACCGAACCGTCCGGACGCTTCGGGTTGTTCGGCTGACGTGGGGGATGTCCCGTCGGTTGTTGAACTTTGGGAGTAGGGTGGCGGCTCTCCGGCCCGATGAGCGGGCCGGTCTCAGCGAAAGAAAGGAGACGCCACCCATGTCCAATCATGGCAGTCGGGAAGGGAATCGGCAAGAGAGAAGGAGCACTCCGAGCAGTCCGTCGTCGGGATCGGGGCTTGGTCTGTTGGAGTCATTGCCCTCGTTGGTCAACGGTCTGTCGAGCTTTCAGGAGCTGTGCGTCGAGACAGGCCGGTCTACGTTGGTCCGGTTGATGGAGGAGGAGCGGGAGTCGCGGTGCGGCGCGAAGGGTCGTCACCAGGATGCTCGTTCGGTGTGGCGTGCGGGCAGTGCTCCGAGCCAAGTGACGCTGGGCGGGGCCCGGATCGAGATTCAGCGTCTGCGGGTACGGGGTCCGGAGGGCGAGGTGCGTCTCGAGTCGTTCGAGTGGGCGGCGTCTCGCGACGCGATGGACCGTCACACGATGGAAGCGATTGCGTCGGGCGTGTCGACGCGGAACTACCTGCGGTCGCTGGACACGGCGGCCGCGGGTTCGGACCGTCGTTCGGCATCGCGGAGTTCGGTGTCTCGGCGCTTCAAGGCGCTGTCGGCGCGGCAGATGGAGAAGTTCCTGTCGTCGTCGCTGGAAGACGAGGACATCCGCGTGGTGTGCGTGGACGCGAAGTACATCGGTGGCCACTGCATTCTGATCGCCTTGGGCGTTTCGTCGTCCGGTCACAAGCGGGTTCTTGGCCTTCGCGAGGGTTCGACGGAGAACACGGCGGTGGTCCGCGCTCTTCTCGCCGACCTGGTGGAGCGGGGCCTCTCGACGGCGAAGCCGTTGCTGTTCGTCATCGACGGCAGCAAGGCCCTGCGCCGCGCGATCAAGGAGGTCTTCGGCGACGCCGCGACGGTGCAGCGCTGCCAGGTCCACAAGGCCCGGAACGTCGAAGAGCATCTGCCCGAAGAGAGGCGAGCCTCGATTCGCCGGGCGCTCCGCAAGGCCTGGGACAGCAAATCCGCCAAGACGGCCTTGAGGCGTCTGCGGCAGATCGCCAGTCATCTGGAGCGGGAGCACCCCGGCGCAGCGGCCTCCCTCCGGGAAGGCATGGAGGAGACCGTCACCGTGCTCGAACTCGGCCTCGCCGGAGCTCTCCAGAAGACCATGCGCAGCACCAATCCGATCGAGAGCCTCAACAGCTCCGTCGGGCGCTACACCCGCAACGTCAAGCGCTGGCGGGGCGGCTCCATGATCCAGCGCTGGGTCGCTGCCGCTCTCATCGATGCTCAATCACGCTTCCACCGCGTCAGAGGCTACCGAGACATGCCCAAACTCATCCGCGCCCTCGAACGACGAGCAGGGCACGTTGACCACCAAACCAAGGCCGCTTAACATTCATCAACACACACGAGCCGCCATCCGAAGTTCAACAGAAAACGGGACAATCCCCTGACGCTTCCATTGCCCCTTGATCAGCTCGACCTGCACCGAATTGCCGGACGGATCGAGCGCCTCGCACGTCTGCTGGCTCAAGACAAGACGCTGATGCAACTCCTTCAACCAGGAGGTCGTCAAGTCCCGTTGACCGCCGACCACGTCCATCACCATCTCCAGCGCCTCGCGCTGGTCGGTGATCAACGCCCTCGCGTCCCGGGAGATCTTTCCGCGCGTGTGAAACCGGCCCAGCGCCTCCAGTCCCGCCTTCGCGATCTGGACGGTGATGCCGCGGTCAGCCGTGTAGAGGCGCTCGATCAGGCCCGTTTCGATCGCCCAGTGGAGGGCCAGTTCTTCCTGAAAGCTCCTGATCTTCTCCTCGTCGCGAATCAGCCGACGGTCGCTGATCCACTGCCTGTGCACGGCGTGAAGGTCCTCTCGACAGAGCTCTTCCCAATCGTCCGGCAAGTTCTCGATGGACGTCCAGCGATGAGACGCCACAGCTCCATGCACATGTTCTCTCTGCACTGCCTGCTCCTTCCTGCCTCAGTATCGTCCGCGGCCGCGCACGCCGGAACCGTGGCTGCTAGCAACGGTCAGAAAGTGAGCCAAACGCCGCTCAGACAGTGAGCCGCCTCGGCCGTGTTTCAAGTGTACGGGAGTGCTCCTCCTCGTTCTCCTTCCGGGGGTCAGCAGTCGTAGCGGTCAGAGGCAGCCCCCGTACCTCGATCCCGCCGAGCCCGGAGCGCGCGTCGGCTGACGGGCCGGCACGGCGCCTCTCGATGCCTGTTCGTTGCAGAGCTCGTGAACTCCAGCGCTGGCAAGCACCTGTCGAAGCGAGCGAAAAACCGACGTGCGCGCGACTACGAGCCGGCCTCGAGCCGATCGAGGAACGCCGGAAAGTCGACGAACGGCAGCGCCTCGCCGGCACTTCGGGACTGTCTCTGCCGTCCCCCGTGCACCACGGCTCGAACGGACACGTCCGGCGCCAGCTCGGCCACTCGGCCCAACGCCGAAAAGAAATCCGGGTTGATCGTCGCCCCCGACTTGATCTCGATCGCCGCCATGCCGTTCCCGATCCTGTAGAGCAAGTCGCATTCCAGTCCCCTGCTGTCGCGGAAGAAGGAGAGATTGGACGAGCGGCCGCGGTTGAAGCGATGCTTCAAGGCCTCGACGACGACCATGTTCTCGAACAGCGGTCCGCGCAGCGGGTGGGTGGCCACCTGTCCGGCGTGCTCGATTCCGAGCAGGCGGCAGGCCAGACCGACGTCATGAAAGTAGAGCTTCGGCGACCTGACGAGCCGCTTCCGCACGTTCGCGTGGTGCGGCGGAAGCGTGAAGGCCACATAGCTCGCTTCGAGCAACGTGAGCCACCGTCGCGCCGTGACGTGCGAGACGCCGGCGTCCGCGCCGAGCGAGGACAGGTTGAGGAGCTGTCCGACCCGACCCGCGCAGAGGCGGACGAAGCGCTGGAAGCTCGACAGGTCGCGGACCGCCGCAAGCTGGCGCAGGTCGCGCTCGACGTACGTCTCGAAGTAGTCGGCGTAGGCCTGCCGCGGTTCGAGGCCATGGTCGAAGACGCGGGGATAGAAGCCGCCGTAGAGGAGTTCGTCCACCGAGGGATCGGGAGCACGGCGGCCGCGGCCGGCGCCGACCGCGGAATCGAACGGCGCCCCGTCCGGCGTCGTCCGGGCGTTCGGCGAGCGCCGCGGCGCCCGGGTCCCGGTCGTGGAATCGAACAGGTCGCCGTCCGGCGTCGCCGCGAGCCGCTCCGTCAGGGAGAACGGCAGCAGCCGGAGCAGCGCCGTGCGTCCGGCGAGCGATTGGCTGATCGCGTTGGAAAGGCCGAAGTGCTGGCTCCCGGTCAGGACGAAGAGGCCGTTCGTGCGTCGTTCGTCGACGAGGACCTGAATGTAGGAGAGCAGACTCGGGACCCGCTGAACTTCATCCAGGACGGCGCCGCGCTCCACTCGCGCCAGAAAGCCCCGCGGGTCGCGTTCGGCGAAGTCCCGTTGATCGAGCGCTTCCAGGTTGACGTAGGCCAGGTTTGGGAACGTCGCCCGGCAAAGCGTCGTCTTGCCGGACTGCCGCGGCCCGGTGACGGTAACCGCGGGATACTGCCCGAAGAGCTTCCTCAGAACTGGCTCGATCTCCCGCCGGACCATGTCGGCATCCTACCAACGGGCTGCACAATCTGAAATCTTCATCTTCAGATTGTGCGCCCTGAAAGACGCCGGCGCCTCCGTCCTCCATCTCTCATGGGACAAGGCTCCGCGGTGCGACGTTCGCCACGGGCTGCTAGAGTTCGCGTTCGCGGAAGATCCAGCACTCTCAAACCTCAGGAGACCCAGCGACAATGTACCGACAGACTGCCTGCCGCGTTCTCATCCTCAGCCTGTGCCTCGCGGTGATCGGCCTGGCGCCCGCCGCGGGCCAAGGCGACCGGCCCGCCAGCCCCGAAGGCACGGCATCAACCCAGATCGGCGACGCCTGGATCGACATCACCTACAGTCGACCCATCCTCCGTGGCCGGAACGGCATCTTCGGCGCCGGCGAAGAATACGGGCAGAAGCTCCTCGCGGGCGGCCCGGTGTGGCGTGCCGGCGCCAACGTCACGACACGGATCCACACCGAGGCCGACCTGACGATCGGCGACAGCACCGTCCCGGCCGGCGAGTACAGCCTGTTCATCGACCTCAAGGAAGGCGCCTGGACCGCGATCATCTCGAAGCAGGGCCACATGGAAGAGTTCGACCGGGCCAAGATGGCGGAAGGTCTGACCTGGGGCGCCTACGGCTACGACCCGGAGCACGATGTCGTCCGCGCGCCGATGATGACCTCGACGGAGGAGTTCTCCGTCGACCAGATGACGATCATGTTCTCCGATGTCTCGGACGAGGGCGGCGCGATCGTCGTGATGTGGGACAACCAGGTAGGCGCTCTGCCCTTCGGCGTCGCCCAGTAGTTCTCGGCGACCTCAGTTCCGAGCGGCGGCCCGGGCCTCCCGGCCGCCGCTCGGAACGTTCGTGACCGCCGGGGCGTCCTCGCGGCAGGCGCACCGGAACAAATCGCCGCACGGGGCGCCGCACGGGGCATCGGCTCCCGGAAGGCCGACGAGGGCGTCGGCGCACCCAGTGGCGCACTGGAACGGGGCGTCGACTCTCGGACTCTCAGGCGTCGCACTCCCGGTATGCGTCGATCACGGCGCGTTCGCCCTCGCGGCCCGGTTTCGAGTTCCCGTGCTCCATGCCCACGATGCCGTCGTAGCCCATGTCCTTCAGGCGCCGGAAGACGTTGAGGTAGTTGATCTCCCCGGTGGTCGGCTCCTTGCGCCCCGGGTTGTCGCCGACCTGGATGTAGGCGATTTCGTCCCAGGCCCGTTCGAGGTTCGGAATCAGGTTGCCCTCCATGATCTGCTGGTGGTAGAGGTCGTCAAGGATCTTGATCGAGGGTGATCCGACCGCCTTGCAGATCTGGAACGCCTGAGGAATCCCCGTCAGGAACACGCCGGCGTGGTCCCGCCAATGGTTGAGCGGCTCCAGCACCGCCACCAGGCCGGCCGGCTCGAGGATCGCCGCCGCACGCTTCAGATTCTCGATCACGTTGGCGGTCTGGTACCCCCATTCGATTCCGGGGTCCAGCTGGCCCGGGACGACGGTGCACCACCTCGCGTTCACCCTCTTGCCGACCTCGACCGCCTTCCTCATGTCCGCCTCGATCGCCTCTCGGGCCGCCGGGTCGGCCGACGCGAAACTCGTGCCGCCCCAGGAGACGTGAGCGACGAAGACGCCCATCTCCATCCCCAGACGGTCGAGTTCCGCGGCGATCTTCTCCTGGAGCGCCGGCTCGCGACCGCCCATGCCGTTGTCCTCCAGGGCCCGAAAGCCCTCGTCGTGCATGAAGCGGAGCTGGTCGATGTGGTCATCGCCGGCGTGGCGCCGGAACATCCCGAAGTGAGGAGCGTACTTGAGCTGGAATGCGGCGCCCGGCTGGACGGCACGAGCGGCGGGCAAGCCGGGTACCGGGCCGACGGCAAGCGCCGTGGCCGCCGCCGCGCCACCGGCGAGGAACCGCCGCCGCGGAATCCGGGCGGCGTCGGGAGAACCGACTGCCTTGCCGCGCATCGTGGCAGAGTACCAGCCTCGGAGACAGCAAACCGACCCGACTTGCGAGGGACAGCATGAACGCAACCGCGAACAGGATCCGTCTTCTCATGTCCGCCATCGTCGCCGTGGCGGCCGGCACGGCTGCGCCCGCCCTTCACGCGATCGACGTCACGGACACGAGGCTGCTGTCCCAGCCCGCGGTGAGCGCCGATCACGTGGCGTTCGCCTATGCCGGCGACCTGTGGATCGCCGGCCGCGACGGCGCCGGAGCGCGACGGCTCACCTCCCACGAAGGAACGGAAACCGGTCCTCGCTTCTCTCCCGACGGCGCCCTGGTCGCCTTCAGCGCCGAGTACGACGGCAACATCGACGTCTACGTCATGCCCGCCGCGGGGGGCGAGCCGAAACGTCTCACCTGGCATCCGGGAGACGATCTGGTTCAGGGCTTCACCATCGACGGTTCGGCCGTGCTGTTCGCGTCCCGGCGCACCATGTTCACGAACCGCCACTTCCAGCTCTTCACCGTGCCGTTGACGGGCGGGTTGCCCACGAAGCTGCCGATCCCGCACGGGCTGCGCGCCAGCTACTCGCCAGACGGCCGCCGCATCGCCTACATCCCGACGCCGGAGCGCTTCCAGCAGTGGAAGAACTACCGCGGCGGCGCCACGTCGCGCATCTGGATCTACGACACCGAGGACCACACGGTGCAGACGATCCCCCAGCCCGAAGGCCGCTGCAACGACACGAATCCGACATGGATCGGGGCCCGGGTCTTCTTCCGGTCCGACCGCGACGGCGAGTTCAACCTGTTCTCGTTCGACACGGGAAGCGGCGAGATCGTCCGGCACTCGAACTTCGAGGACTTCCACGTCGAGGACCTCTCGGGTTCGGCCGACACCGTGATCTACGAGCAGGCCGGCTGGCTCCACCTATACGATCCGGCCTCGGACCGCCATGAACGCCTGCGGATCGGCGTGGCGGCGGACCTGACCGAGACCCGGCCACGCTGGGTGGAGGGATCGGAGAACATCCGCGGCGCGTCCATCTCGCCCACGGGCGCTCGCGCCGTGTTCGGCTATCGGGGCGACGTGCTGACCCTGCCGGCCAGGAAAGGGGACGCACGCAACCTGACCCGGACGCCCGGCATCCACGAGCGCGAGCCCCTGTGGTCGCCGAACGGCGGGCGCATCGCCTGGTTCTCCGATCAGGGAGGCGAGTACGGACTCCACGTCCGCGACCAGGAGAGCGGCGAGGTTCGCCGCTACGAACTGGGCGGCGAACACGGCGGCGCCGGCTTCTACCAGTCTCCTGACTGGTCGCCCGACGGCAGCAGGATCAGCTACGTCGACAACTCGATGACGCTGTTCGTCATCGATCTCGACAACGGCGACGTGGCGAAGGTGGCCAGCGAGCACTACTACGGCCCCTCCTTCCCGCCCCGGCCCGCGCACTCCTGGGCGCCGGATTCCCGCTACGTTGCCTACACCCTGAACACCCGCTCCTACATGCAGCAGGTGTTCGTCTACGACGTGGAAGCGAAGACCTCCCACCCGGTGACCGACGGGCTGAGCGAGGTCGGAGAGCCGGTCTTCGACCGGAGCGGCGACTACCTGTACTTCCGCGCCTCGACCGACGCCGGCCCCGTGAAGCACTGGTTCGCCATGTCGAACGCGGACATGGAACTGTCGAGCGCAATCTACGTCGCCGTGCTGCGTCGAGACGGCGAATCGCCGCTTGCCGCGGAGAGCGACGAGGAGGCCGTCGGGGCCGACGAGAACGAGGGGAAGGCCGAGGAAAGCGACGAGACCGAAGTCGAGGCGGAAACGGAGACCGACAGCGACGGCGGGGACGCCAAGAACGGCAAGAACGGCGAAGCGCCGAGGGTGGAAATCGACTTCGAAGGCCTGAACCAGCGCATCCTGGCGCTGCCGGTCCGGGCCGGCGGCTACAGCAACCTCGAAGCCGGCGAAGCGGGCAAGCTCTACTACCTCCGTTCGCGGCCCGCGGGCAGGTTCGGCGGCAGCGGCGGCGACCTCGTCGCCTTCGATCTCAAGGAACGCGAGGAAACGGTGCTGCTCTCCGACGTCGTCGGCTTCTCCCTGAGCGCCGACGGCGGGAAGGTGCTCTACGCCGGCGAGAACGACTTCGGCATCGCGAGCGTCGACGGCAAGATCGACCGCGGAGAGAGCGCGATTCCGGTCGAGAAGCTGACGGTCCGCATCGATCCGCGCGCCGAGTGGAAGCAGATCTACGACGAGGTCTGGCGCATCAACCGCGACTACTTCTACGACCCGGGCATGCACGGCGCGGACTGGCCGGCAATGGCCGAGAAGTACCGCGGCTTCCTCGCCGACGTCGCCACCCGCGCCGACCTGAACAAGGTGCTGCGCTGGATGTGCAGCGAGATCGCCGTCGGCCACCACCGCGTAGGCGGCGGCGACCGGCGGGCCGACCCGGAGCGCGTCGGCGGCGGTCTGCTCGGCGCCGACTTCGAGATCGCCGACGGCCGGTACCGTTTCGCCCACGTGCTGGGGGGCCTGAACTGGAACCCCGAACTGCGGGCCCCGCTCACCGAACCGGGCGTCTCCGTGACCGCCGGCGAGTACCTGCTTGCCGTCAACGGCGTCGACCTGGAAGCCGCGGACAACGTGTTCGAGCGCTTCGAGAACACCGGCGGCAAGATCACGGACATTACGGTCGGTCCGAACGCGGACGGTTCCGACTCGCGCACCGTGTCCGTGGTCCCGATCCCGAACGAGTCGGCGCTCCGCAACCGGGAATGGGTCGAGGGCAACCTGGCCAGGGTCGACGAAGCCACGGACGGCCGGGTGGCCTACGTCTACGTACCGAACACGACGACGCTCGGCCACACGTACTTCAAGCGGTACTTCTTCCCTCAGGTCCACAAGCAGGCCCTGATCATCGACGAGCGGTTCAACGGCGGCGGCCAGGTCGCGGACTACTACATCGACCACCTGCGGCGGCCGTACATCAGCCACTGGGCGACCCGCTACGGCGCCGACTTCCGTACGCCCAGCGGCGCCATCCTGGGGCCGAAGGTCATGATCATCGACGAGACGGCCGGCTCCGGCGGCGACCTGCTGCCGTGGATGTTCCGCAAGCTCGGTCTCGGCCCGCTGGTCGGCAAGCGGACCTGGGGCGGCCTGGTCGGCACGCTCGGCTTCCCGGTGCTGATGGACGGCGGCTTCGTTACCGCCCCGAACCTGGCGATCTGGACCGAGGACGGCTTCGTCGTCGAGAACGTCGGCGTGCCGCCGGACGTCGACGTCGAGCAGTGGCCCGCGGACATCATCGCCGGCCGCGACCCGCAGCTCGAAAAGGCGATCGAGATCGTTCTGGAGCAACTGGAGGCGAACCCTCCCGCCGAACCGACGAAGCCGCCCTTCCCGATCCGGGTGCGCCGCTGAGGCCGCCGCGGCGTCGGTCGGCGCGGCCGCCCTCCGACCGACATCCGCTCCGCGCGAAACGAACCTGCCGTCCCGTGTCCACGTGAACCTCTCCTTCCTCCTGCCCCGGCTGCGCGCCGAATGGCGCAAACGCACCGGTCGCGAACTCTCGGCGAACGACATCCACCCGCGCTTCCGACACCGGGAACGGCACTTCCGGTCGCCGCCGATGACGGCGGAGATGGTGGCGGCGATCTCCCGTCTGTCGCCCCAGTTCCACCTCGAACCCGGAGAGTCCTCGCGTTCGTTCTGGGAACTGACCCAGAACGGCTCCTGCTGGGGTGAGTTCGACGCCGCGGCGCCCGTCCTCCGCGGCATGCCCCGCCCCGGCAAGGCGCTCGACATCGGTTGCGGCCTCGGCCGTTCGACCGCCTTCTTCCGGAGCGCGCTCGGCTGGGAGAACACCGAGTTTCACCTCTACGACGGCGACGGCGCGCGGATCGACTACCCGCGCAGCGGCCAGCGAACCGATCGCTCCTTCTGCGGCGACCTCACGATCCTGCGCGAAACGCTCGCGCACAACAACGTGTCGAACATCCGCGTCTTCGACGCCCACGAACTGAATCACCGCCTGGACGCGCTGCCGGGGCCCTACGATCTCGTGTACTCCTTCTACGCCGCCGGCTTCCACTGGTCGCTCGCGGACTTCTGGCGCGAGTTCGAGGCGATCTCGCACCCTGGAACCGTCGGCATCTTCACGATTCACCGGAACTTCGAGGAGTTCCCGGCGCTCCGTGACTGGCGCTTCCGGGTCGTGCCCTTCGAACGGAGCCTGATCAAGGACCGGCCCCATCGCCTGCTGATCGCCTGTCGCGAGGAAGACCTCCTGAAGCCGCTGAGGGGCCGGTCGAATTGCTAGCAGCGTTGCAGCCGCCGGGCCGCGCTGTCGCGCGGGGAACAGACTCCGGAAGGCCGACGAGGGCGTCGGCGCGCCCAGCGCGAGGCGCCGGCGTACCGGAGCGTGCGGCCATGGTTGTTCCACGACAAGGAACCGCCAGACGTTTGTTCCATGCGCGCTAGGCTAGTGGCCAACCACGCGTTCAGTCCAAGGAGGAAAGCGATGCTCGAATCGTTCAGAAACTGCCAGCCCCAGACCTACGCCGCGATGCGCATCGTCGCCGGCTTCCTCTTCTTCTGGCACGGGGCGCAGAAGCTGCTCGGGTTTCCCCTTCCGACCCCCGAGGCGCCCGGCTTCATCCTCTACGTCGCCGGACCGATCGAGCTGATCGGCGGCGCACTGATCATGATCGGCCTGTTCACGCGTCCGGTTGCCTTCCTCTCCAGCGGGCTGATGGCCGTCGCCTACTTCATCGGCCACGCGTTCCGGTCGGTCGACGATCCCGGCATCCTGCACTACCTGTTGCCGCTGGTGAACCGCGGGGAGCTCGCCGCTCTCTACTGCTTCGTGTTCCTCTACATCGCGGCCAGGGGCAACGGCATATGCAGCCTCGGCGGCGACGAAGACTGAGGAGGAACGGTCCGCAAGACGCCGCCTCGTCTCAACTCACCGCGAAGATGCCGCCGTCGACCGGAATGGCGGCGCCGGTGACGTAGGCCGCGGCACGGGACGCGAGGTAGATCGACACGCCCGCCATGTCCTCCGGCGTGCCGATTCGCTTGCGCGGGTTGCGGGACCGGATCTCGTCGCCGAACTTGCGCAGGTTGTACTCCATCATCCTGCTCTCGAACGGACCCGGACAGACGGCGTTCACCGTGATGTCCTCGGGCGCGAGGCGGCGCGCGAGGGCTCGGGTCAGATGGATCATGCCGGCCTTGCTGGCGCTGTAGGGATAGTGCTCCTGCGGGTTCACGTGCAGGCCGTCGATCGAGGCGATGTTGATCACGCGCGCAGGATCGTCCTCCGTGGCGGCCGCGCGCAGCTCGGGAAGGAGCTTGACGGTCAGGTAGAACGGGCCCTTCAGGTTGATGTTCATCACCTTGTCCCAGCCCGGCTCGGGGAACTCCTCGAGCGGCGCTCCCCAGGCGGCGCCGGCGTTGTTCACGAGGATGTGAAGCCTGTCTTCGCGTTCCCGAAACTCGGCGCGGAAGCGCTCCGCCCCGTCGATCGTCGACAGGTCGTTCGGGAGCGAGACGCACTCGCCGACCGCCGAGAGCTCGTCGGCCATCGCGTCGCAGACCGCCGCCTTGCGCGAACTGATGTAGGTGCGCACCCCGTTCTCCACGTAGCCGCGCGCGATCATCGCCCCGATGCCGCGAGACCCCCCGGTCACCACCGCCACCTTGCCGGAAACGTCGAACAGGTTCTTCATCGCCAACCTCCCACGGTCAGATCAAGGCGTCACTCGGAACGGCCCCGGCCGCGGGGCTGAACCCGCCGCCCACGACGACCACGTCGAGATTCCGCATGGAGAGAGGATCGTATGCTACAAACCGGCGTCCGCGTCCGGCGCAACCGTTGGACGCGCCGAAGTCATGCCCGCTCTCGACGGACTCCGGATCCTTGACCTGACCCGCATCCTGGCCGGGCCTACCTGCACCCAACTGCTCGGCGACCTGGGCGCGGACGTGATCAAGGTCGAACGTCCCGGCCGGGGCGACGACACGCGCGGCTGGGGTCCGCCCTTCGTGAAGGACGCGAACGGCGAAGACACGAGCGAGAGCGCGTACTACCTGTGCGCCAACCGGAACAAGCGCTCGGTCGCGATCGATCTCGCGACCGCCGAAGGCGCCGGTCTCGTCCGCCGGCTCGCCTCCCGTTCCGACATCCTCGTCGAGAACTTCAAGGTCGGAGCGCTCGGCCGCTACGGCCTCGGCTACGACGACCTCAAGAACAAGCTGCCGGGACTCGTCTACTGTTCGATCACCGGCTTCGGCCAGACCGGACCAAACGCTCACCGCGCCGGCTACGACTTGCTGGCGCAAGGCTACGGCGGGATCATGAGTCTGACCGGCGCACCGACGGGCGAACCGATGAAGGTCGGTGTCGGCATCGCCGACATCATGTGCGGAATGTACGCGGCGACCGCGATCCTGGCGGCCGTGCGGCACCGCGACCGGACCGGCCGTGGCCAGCACATCGATGTCGCCCTGGTCGACGCACAGATGGCCTGGCTGGTCAACGAAGGGTCGAACTACCTGATCTCCGGCGAGCTCCCGGAGCGGCGCGGCAACGAGCACCCGAACATCGTCCCTTACGGCGTCTTCGAGGCCGCCGACGGTCATGTGATCGTCGCGGTCGGCAACGACTCCCAGTACGAGCGCTTCTGCGATCTGCTCGACGCGCGGGAGTTGGCGGCGGACGAACGCTACCGCACGAACGCCGGCCGACTCGCCCACCGCGAGGAGCTCGCGGCGAAGCTGGCACAACGTCTCCGCCGGCTGACCAGCGCGGAGGTCCTCGCCGGGATGGAAGCTCGCGGCATCCCCGGCGGTCCGATCCACGACCTGGCCGAAGCGCTCGCATCGGACCAGGCCGAGGCCCGCGGCATGACGATCGACATGCCGCACCCATTGGCCGGCCGCGGCAGCGTTCCGCTCCTCGCCAACCCGATCAGGATGTCCGAAACGCCGGTGACCTATCGGCGGTCCCCGCCCGTGTGCGGCGCCGACACGGACGCGGTGATCGCGGAACTGCTGGGCGAAGGCGGCGCCTGACTGGAGCGCCACGCACTCCGGGTGCGCCGGCGGAGTGAACGAGCTTGTCGCCGAACGTCCCGGGCGACGGGATGGGAGAAGAGCATGGAGGATCGAGGCGCCGGCAATTGCCGCGAATCCACTTCCGCGCCGCCTCGACCTGCTTCGGCGGGAGGCCCGAAGGCGGAAGGACCGCGTGACCGCCTTGTTCGCATCGCCTTGTTCGCCAACCCCGATGACGACATGGCCGCCGTTGAGGTTGTGAAGGTCGTTCGCAAAGGCGCGGATCGTCCGCAAGACCCGCGGTCCGGTGGTCTCCGGATTCCACGACTCCTTGAACTCGACCCGCGCCGATTCCACGCTCCGACAGTGGAGCAAGTCGTCCAGATTGATCCGCGGGATGCTGGCCACGATCCGAGTCGTCGAGTGTTGGCGGTTCGTCCCGGCATCGCGAGGTCCGTACCAGCGGAAGGCGACCGGCCAAGCCGCTTCCACTCGGGCCGATGCCGGTACCGGCCGGGGCTCGGGGCCGCAACCGCGAACGGTGGTACGGTGCACTCAAGCCCTGCCATTTCCGGCCACGAGAGGAACGCCCCTTGATCGACACGACAGTGGGCATCAGCGGCTTCGGCGGCTACGTCCCCGAACGCGTGATGACGAACGAAGACTGGACCGGGTACGTCGACACGTCCGACGAGTGGATCGTCGAGCGAACCGGCATTCATCGCCGCCGCTTCGCCGCCGAAGGAGAGTCCACCGCCGATCTGGCGGTCGCCGCCGCCCGGTCCGCGCTCGAGAGCCGGGGCCTTGGCGCCGAGGAGATCGACGAGATCATCGTTGCCACGGATACGCCCGAGGTCTACACTCCCGACACCGCCTCCTTCGTCCAGCAGCGCATCGGCGCCCGCGAGATCCCCTCCTTCGACCTGGGCGGCAGCGGCTGCGCCGGCTTCCTGCAGGCCGTCGACGTCGCGCGGTCGCGGGTGATGACCGGCACCCGTCGCGTTCTGGTCATCGGCGTGGAACTCATTTCGCGTCTCGTGAGCTGGAAGATTCGCGAAACCTGCGTCCTCTTCGGCGACGCCGCGGCCGGCGTGATCCTGGAGCGCGGCCCGCAGCTCGCCGAGGTTCTGGGCGCCAGAAGCGGCACGGACGGCAGCCAGTGGCGCATCCTGACCCTGGAGGTCGGCGGCAGCCGCAAGCCCTTCACTCTCGAACGGGCGGAGAAGGAAGAGCACCTGAAGCTCGACATGGACGGTCCCGCCCTGTTCCGCCACGCCGTCCACCGCATGTCCGAGGTGAGCCGCGAAGTGCTCGACGCCGTGGGCGTCAAGCTCGACGACGTCGCGATGGTCATACCCCACCAGGCGAACCTGCGCATCGTCCAGGCCGTCGCCAGGAACCTGCGCGCCCCGATGGAGAAGGTCTTCACGAACCTCCAGGAGTACGGCAACACCGGCTCCGCGTCGGTGCCCCTGGCGCTCTGGGAAGCCCACCGAGAGGGTCGCATCTCTCCGGGCGACCTGGTGCTCCTGACGTCCTTCGGCGCCGGCTTCCACTGGGCCGCGGTGCTGCTGCGGTTCAGCGGCTGAGCGGGTCGCGCCGCTCGCGCCAGAGCGGCGCGCGGCGAAACCAGAGTGTGCGGCTGCCCTCCGGGGAACGCCGCCGGCTACGGTTCCGGCGCCCCGACACGCTGCGCCCCCAAGACGGGACCGCCTGAGCTCCATTGCCGACGGGATCTACCGCATCCTTGGGCACAAGAGGGCCGAGATGCGCCGGGCGGCTTCCACGAAGTGCTGAACTTCGTCCAGGTTCAAAGGCCGACCAAGAACTTGCTGCTCTCGGTAGGAGAGCCACTTCTTCAAGACCTGGTAGCCGCCGAGACGATAATGCCACACCTCAGCCGGCACGTTCCGCCAATGAACCCGGGAGTTCAGGTAGATGTCGAACGTGCTCTCGCCCAGCGTACAGGCCTTTTCCCCCAGGATCGCCGACTCCCTGCCGTTGTATCGGCGCTCGACAAACCGTCCCTGGCCGGGCATCACGGCCTGACCGGCGCCGACATGGCCCCAACCAGCCGTCACCGAGAAGTCCTCGCCGGTCATCTGACGGCCGTCGACCGTCGTCGGGACGGCGATGGCGGCCATCTCGGGCATCAGGTCCCGGGTGGTAACGCCGGGCACGGGGGTCTCCAGATCGAGGAGTCGAGCCACTCTCCGACCCCGTTCCGCCGTGGCGGCGAACTGGTTCGCCGCGGCCTCGCCCGACCCATCGGGCCAGCCCGGCAGCGGGATGCGCGGCCAGCCCAGGCGCAGGCCGTCGGCGTTGGCGTTGAGATACTCCCCGTCGTGAAGGGTCGAGAGCGCGAAGTGGAACAGAGCCTCCGCGGCGCCGCCAATGCGATTCAGGTAACGCTCGGCCTCCACGGAGAGGTTGGGGCGCAGCCCACCGTCGGCGCCAAGCGCGGCTTCTTGTCGAAGGTACGCCGGAAACAGGTTCGCGCCGCGTTCGATCAGGTGACGGGAGCCGAGATGAGTCGTGAACACGGCCTGCGGTTCCGACGCGTCTTGCCGAACGTGCCGGGACGAGGAAAGCCAGAGGTTTCTCTCATCGACGTGCGGCTTGTAGTCCGCGCGCTTCTCGTCGAGCAGCTTCGTGTCCGCCTCCCAGTAGAGCCAGCGGACATCGAACGGTCGGTACCCGAAGCGGACGAACCCGGACTCATCGGGGCCACCCCGCTGCAGCAGCTGATCGCGCGCGGCACGAGGATCGAACCGTGACGTGGCTTCCATGACCTTGGGATAGCGCCGCGCCATCTCTTCGTGGCTGAGGGCAGGGTCGAACCAATCCCCGACACGCGCCCGAAGCCGACCGAGATCCGTGTCCACCACGAACGCGTCCCGGCTCGTCTTAACGCCCGGGAACGAGGCCGGAAACAGGTCCGGCAGCGCCGGCCAGTCGAACCAGCGCTCGTCGACCGCCGTTCGCAGGAAGGGCATGCCCAGCGGCAGCGACGGTTCGACCCCCTCGTAGAGCGCCTCCGGCGCCGCGTCGGTCGTCTCGAGCAGGTCCTCGCGCTTCCGGCGGCCCCAGAGGTGGCGGACGTGGACCTCCGCCGCCGGCGAGTGATCCCCTTTCCGCAACAGCATCGTGACGGCCGTGCCGACCTGAATGCCGACCGGATCGCTCTCCGTCGAAAAGACGCTCGGGTCGGGGGAACCGTCCGGCGCGATCTTCCCCGTCTTGTACTTGTCGCCGTTCAGACAGTCGATCCGTATGGCGTCGAAGGCCTCGAGGTACCGCTCGCGCATCCCGGTGAACGACAGGCCGTCCAGCCACGAACAGTTCGAGACGAAGCAGACGATGCCTCGGCCCGCGCGCTCGGCGATGCGTCTTTCCGCCATGCGGAAGAAGCGCACGTAGAGGTCGTTCAAGCCGTGGCCTTCTGGTCGGCGCACGCGTCTGGTCGCACGGTACGCCTCCGTCAGTTCCCGCTCTTCCTCCACCGCCAGGCCCGGAAACCCGTTGTACGGCGGATTGCCCAGGATGACCAGAATAGGGGCCTCCCGCTTCACCTTCTCCGCGCGGTCGCGCTCTTCCTCCAGTTCGGGGAACGGCAGCGGCTTGTTCGTTCCCGGCTCCCAGCCCGTCAGGGCGTTGGTCAGGAAGACGGCCGCGCGTTCCGACCCGTCCTCGGCCAGCGGAGCGCCAAGGTCCTGCATGGTCAAGCCGACCTGAAGGTGGGCAATCACGAACGGCGCCGGCATGATCTCGAAGCCGAAGATCCGCTCCGCGGCGGCCTGCCTGACGCGAGCGCCGGCCAGCGCCCCCAGTTTTCGTCCTTCGAGATGCATCGCCACGCGCCTCAGCACCTCGGCGAGATAGGCGCCGGTTCCGCAACAGGGATCGAGGACGTACACGTTGTCCGCCGCGAGACCGTCGGGAATGCCCAGGTCGTCACGGAGCGCCTTGTCCACTCGCGCGACCATGTACCGCACGACCTCCGTCGGCGTGTACCAGACGCCCAACTGCTTGCGAAGCGCCGGGTCGAAGGCCTGCAGGAACGGTTCGTAGAAGTAAGGGACGGCTTCCCCCTCGTTGAAGCTGGCGAAGAAGGCCGGACGATCCACCCGGTTCAAGGCGGCCGCCGTCCAGTCCAGCACTTCGATCAAGCCGAGGGGGCGAAGACGTCCGGGGTCGGCAAGTTGCTGGAACAGGGAGCGCAGTACCGGCGCGCGCAAGTGCCAGACGGCGGTCCGCCACTCGAACTGGTCGTCCCGCGGCGACGCTTGCCGCGACCACAGCACCCAAGCGGAGAAGATCCCATAGAAGAGCGTCTGCACCAGAGTCGAGTGGAAGAACCGCGTTCCCTTCGCTCCCTCGAACCGCACCCCGAGCGCATCCTCCAGCGCTGAGCGAACGACTCCAAGCGCGGGCGAATCCTCCGCTCGCTCGACCCGTCCAAGACCGTCGCGGGCGTAAGACGCCAGCAACCACGCCAGATCCCGCGGATCGGCCAACGCGGCCTGGTGCGACAGAGCGCGCGCAAGGTACTCGCCCACGCCTCTTCCAAGCTTGAGAGACGCCGCCCGCGGCGTCTCGACAAGATCGTGGAAGTCCGACTCGCTCGCCGCCAGCCGGAACGTCTCCAGCCGGATCTCATCGCCCGAGGCGTGGCGGCCAACGAGTTCGAACTCCCTGAGATTCGTTGTCAGCACGAGGCGATAGCGGGACCAGTAGCCATTCACCTGCTCGCGGACTTCACACGTGCCGAGGGCGATCTTGGCCGACTTGACTTCCACGACGCCCCGCTCCGGAATCTGACCGTGACGCGGCTTGCCCTTCCGCACCTGTTTCGCCGCGTAGAGCCCCATGTCCGGATGGCCCGAGCCCCGGTCCGCCAGCTCGATGATGCAGAACACCTTCGGTTTGAGCGCCCCGCCGACCGCGTTCAGCAGATTCGCGAGCGGCACGTAGCTCGACCGCTCATCCGTCGCGCCGCCCGATGCGCGAAGACGCCGGAGATCGGCGAACCAGGCCTCCACCGCCGCAGTGAGTCTTCTGGCCGGAATCACGCCGCAACCCTACTCCCGCGCCAGTCGTCTACAGGCGTGAACCCGCCGTCGCGCGGATTCCGAGGGTGTGGCGAAGCGAACGGCCGCTTCGACTTCCCCCTGAACGGCAGGACGCCGAGGTCCCGATCAGCCGAAGATCAGGTCCCCGATCGTGAACAGGGTGAACGACACGTAGACCGCGGAGGCGATCAGCATCATGACGACGTTGAGCGGCTTCGGCCGCGCGGACTTCGGCAGCTTCGTCAGGTTCACGTAGAGGGTCAGCGGGACGTAGATCGCCATGGCGAAGCCGCCCAGCAGGGCGGAGTTGAAGATGAAGCCGAGCGCCGAGACGCCCGAGAGCTCGAAAAAGGCGGTCGAGGCAGTGCCGGCGGCCATGAACAAGACGGCGAAGATGAGGTACCACTGGCTCTGGGTCCGTTTCCGGCCGAACCTGAACATGGAACCGAGCAGGTAGGACCAGGTGCGGGCGCCGCCGTCGACGGCGCCGAGTTGGGAACTGAATAGCGCCGCCATGCCGACCAGCAGGAACACGTAGCGGCCGAACGGCCCGAGGCTGGTCTCCAGGATGACCGACATGTCCCAGACGATCCGGCCCTCCTCGGGAACGATCCCCGCCGGGCGCAGGACCGTGAGCGCCCCGAACATGAACAGGAACATGGTGAAGGTGTTGCCGAGCCAGAAGAAGACGACCTGGTCCTGGATCACGTAGCGCATCCAGCGCCTGAACCGGCTCGCGTTCTCGGCACTCTCGACGTATCGGTAGCCCGTCTGGACTTCGGCCGTCCCGTGCACGCGCAGCGGATTAGCCAGCACGGGTATTCGGCCCCCCATGCCGATGTTCTTGTCCCGCAGGTAGAAGGCGTACCAGAGGTTGCCGGCGCCGCCGATGCCGGCGAACACGACCGCGCCGAAGAAGCGGGCGAAGGTGAACTGGTCGTCCAGCTCGATGTGGCCGAAGTTGACGAGTCCCCGCCCCATCTCCTTGATCGCATCCCAGGTTCCGACCGAGAAGGCAACGTAGATCAGTCCGACCGTGATGACCGCCACCATGATTCCGATCGCGCGTTCGACCGCCATGTACATCTGCTTGGGCCCGAACAGGAGCAGAGCGATCAGACCGAACGTCACGGCGGTCCAGAACCACTCCGGACCCGGCCCGTCAGGTCCGAAGAAGAGCGCCTTGAGCGCCGCCCCCGACATTCGCGCCCAACCCGGCAGGAACAACCCCACGAAGCCCAGCGACAGGAAGGCGTGGATGAATCCCATCGACAACCGCGCGTAGGACGTGTACGGGTGTTCGCCCGTGACCACCGCCCAGGGGATTGTCCCGTTTTCTGTTGAACTTCGGATGGCGGCTCGTGTGTGTTGATGAATGTTAAGCGGCCTTGGTTTGGTGGTCAACGTGACGTGCTCGTCGTTCGAGAGCACGGATGAGTTCTGGCATGTCTCGGTAGCCTCTGACGCGGTGGAAGCGTGATTGCGCATCGACGAGGGCTGCGGCGACCCAGCGCTGGATCATGGCGCCGCCCCGCCAGCGCTTGACGTTGCGGGTGTAGCGCCCGACGGAGCTGTTGAGGCTCTCGATCGGATTGGTGCTGCGCATGGTCTTCTGGAGAGCTCCGGCGAGGCCGAGTTCGAGCACGGTGACGGTCTCCTCCATGCCTTCCCGTAGGGAGGCCGCTGCGCCGGGGTGCTCCCGCTCGAGATGACTGGCGAGCTGCCGCAGACGCCTCAAGGCCGTCTTGGCGGATTTGCTGTCCCAGGCCTTGCGGAGCGCCCGGCGAATCGAGGCTCGCTTCTCTTCGGGCAGGTGTTCCTCGACGTTCCGGGCCTTGTGGACCTGGCAGCGCTGCACCGTCGCGGCGTCGCCGAAGACCTCCCTGATCGCGCGGCGCAGGGCCTTGCTGCCGTCGATGACGAACAGCAACGGCTTCGCCGTCGAAAGGCCCCGCTCCACCAGGTCGGCGAGAAGAGCGCGGACCACCGCCGTGTTCTCCGTCGAACCCTCGCGAAGGCCAAGAACCCGCTTGTGACCGGACGACGAAACGCCCAAGGCGATCAGAATGCAGTGGCCACCGATGTACTTCGCGTCCACGCACAACACGCGGATGTCCTCGTCTTCCAGCGACGACGACAGGAACTTCTCCATCTGCCGCATCGACAGCGCCTTGAAGCGACGAGACACCGAACTCCTGGAAGCCGAACGACGGTCCGAACCCGCTGCCGCCGTGTCCAGCGACCGCCGGTAGTTCCGCGTCGACACGCCCGAAGCGATCGCTTCCATCGTGTGACGGTCCATCGCGTCGCGAGACGACGCCCACTCGAACGACTCGAGACGCACCTCGCCCTCCGGACCCCGTATCCGCAGACGCTGAATCTCCATCCGGGCGCCGCCCAGCGTCACCTGACTCGGAGCGCTGCCCGCGCGCCACACCGAACGAGCATCCTGGTGACGACCCTTCGCCCCGCACCGCAACTCCCGCTCCTTCTCCATCAACTGCGCCAAGGCAGAACGGCCTGTCTCAACGCACAGATCCTGAAAGCTCGACAGACCGTCGAACAACGAGGACGATGCCTCCAACAGACCAAGCCCCGACCCCGACGACGAGCTGCTCCTTCTCTCTTGCCGATTCCCTTCCCGACTGCCATGATTCGCCATGGGTGGCGTCTCCTTTCTTTCGCTGGAACCGGCCCGCTCACCGGGCCGGGTGAGCCGCCACCCTACTCCCAAAGTTCAACAGCCGGCGGGACATCCCCCCGCCCAGCGGCCGATCTCGATGTTGATCCAGAGCTGGAGGAAGACGCCGAGCGCCGCCGCCCAGACCATGACCGCGCCGAACCTCGCCGTCACCCAGGGCCAGACGGCGAGCTCGCCGGCGCCGATGGCGAGGCCGATCATGATCGCGCCAGGGCCGGCGAGGCGCCAGAAGGAGAGCTTGCGCTCGGGCAGATTCGCCTCGCGCAGCGGCGGAATGGGTATCGGCACCCGCGGAACCTCCTCCAGCCGGCGAGGCCCGGATGCCGGCGCCAGCTCTCACTCCACGAACGGAACGTTGAACTTCGCGTCACTGTAGCAGCGAGATTCGCGGCTCGGGCTCGCATGACGCCGAGTCAGGCGCTACGATCGGACACACTTCGCGATCAACGCTTGCGACCTCGCCTGCCAGGCGAGCATCGACTGACTTCCGGAGCACGACGAACGATGACCGACCGCAGCTTGGAGATCCGCCTCGCTTCCCGCCCCGCCGCCGAGCCCGAGGCGGCGAACTTCGAACTCGTCGAGACCGAAACGCCGACCGCGGGCCCGGGTCAGGCGCTGGTTCGCAACGTCTACATGTCCGTCGACCCGTACATGCGCGGCCGCATGCGGGACGTCGAGTCGTACGTTCCGGGCTTCCGGATCGGCAAGGCGCTTGACGGCGGCGCCGTCGGGATCGTCGAGGAATCGAACACGGACGCCCTCTCGGCCGGCGACCTGGTGTCGAGCCGCTTCGGGTGGCGGAGCCGCTTCGCCGCCCCCGCGACGGAGCTGCAGAAGCTCGACACCCACGGGGCGCCGCTGTCCGCCTTTCTGGGCGTGCTCGGCATGCCGGGAATGACGGCCTATGTCGGCCTGCTCGACCTCGGCGAACCGAAGGAAGGCGAAACGGTGTTCGTCTCGGCCGCCGCCGGCGCCGTGGGCAGCCTGGTGGGGCAGATCGCGAAGATCAGGGGCTGCCGCGCGGTCGGCAGCGCCGGCTCGCCGGACAAGGTCGAACACCTCGTTTCCGACCTCGGCTACGACGCAGCCTTCGACTACCACGACGACCTGAACGACCGCCTCGGCGAAACCTGCCCCGACGGCATCGACGTCTACTTCGAGAACGTCGGCGGACCGATGCTCGAGGCCGTCCTGCTCCACATGAACCCGTTCGGCCGGATTCCCGTGTGCGGAATGATTTCGCAGTACAACGACAAGGCGCCCCGGCCGGGACCGCGGACGCTCATCTCGATCATTCCGAAGCGCCTCAGGATGCAGGGGTTCATCGTCTCCGACCACATGGACCGCCGCGCCGACTTCGTCCGCGACGTGGCCGGCTGGATCGCCGAAGGCAAGGTCGTCTACCGCGAGACGATCGTCTCCGGCCTGGAGAACGCCCCGGAGGCGTTCATGGGTCTCTTCCGCGGCGAGAACACCGGCAAGATGGTGGTCCAGATCAGCGACGACCCGACGCGATAGCGCGGCTATCCGCGTCAGCGACCCGAAACCGAGGCAAGCTCATGCGTCGGCCGGATCCCCATCGACAGCAGACTGGTTCACCGACGTTTCTCCACGGCTTGTCACTTTCGGAGGCGGTTCCCGCCATGCGCGCAAGTGCTGGCCGACGCGGGCATAGTAGTCGTCGACCAGATCTTCAAGGCGGAGACGAACTTCCTGCGACTCCTGAACTGCCCGGACAGCTCTTGCTGCAGGACGACGGCAAAGCCCGTCAGACTGGCACTGCCGTCGCTCACCAGACTCCCCGCGTCGACGATGATCTCCGCCAGCGTGGTCTGGGTATCGGGAACCCTGCCGCGCCACTGTGCCCGCACGATCACATCAGCAGGACTCTCCGTCTTGTGTCGGAGCTGCATCTTGAGCCAGTTGATCCTGGCTCTGGGACTCTTCCGGTCGCGGGGAGCCTTGAGCGCCATCGAACACGCGATCGTGCGAGCGACGAAGTCGACCTCGAGACTGATGTCGCTCGCCGCGTTCGGGATCCGGATGTCGCAGCCGAGCTTCCATGACCTGCTGAGCGACGTACAGTCATCCTCAAGGCGCCTCTTCGCGCCCTCGGCGCCTAGCCGGTGCTTCCTGGCAGCGAAGCATCCACTCGCTGGTGCGTGCGCCTGCTCAGTCTGAGGCAGATGTCACGAACTTCCTGATGCCAGGCGCCTACCGTAGCTTCCATCTCCGCCCGGCTGAGCGGCCTCTTGTTTCGGCAGGCATCCGCAACGCCGGGCCACTCCTGATTCATCTGATCGAACGGAAGTACGCCCGACTTTGGATGACGGAAGTACGCCACCATCTCTTCCAGAATGTACCGTTGCTCGTCGTCAACTTCCTGCTCGCTGTTGAGGATCAGGGCAGCTTCCGTGCGAATACTGGCCCACGACCCGTGCCGCACGTCCACCTGGTTCCTGTTTCGCGATCGCTTCTTCGGAAGCGCGTAGGGAAGATGATCCGGCAAGGCGGTGCGTTGATTCGAGACGGTCAGAACTGCATCGATGCCGTAGTCCCGAGCCACGCCCACGTATGCCTCGACCTGCTCTTCGTCGATCGGACTGGCCCTCGCCTTCGCTTCAACCAACGCCGTCCAACGCCGGCCGCCCGTGGTCAGGACGAGCACGCCATCTGGCCGCAGCGGACCGGATCCGGCGTCTGAACACGGAAACGAGACCTCGGTGTAGGCCTTCAATCGGGATCTCTTGCCATAGTTCTTTCCGGCTCAGATCCTGATCAGGCTCTTGGCAAGCGGACGCACAACGGTCATCGATGCAAGAAGTACCGTAGTCAACCGTTGCTCCAGTTGTTTCTGCTCGTAGGCGGGAATCAACCTCGCCTTCTTCTCGTCCTTCAGTAGATCATCGAGCTTCGTCCTCAAAGCAGACATGGATCAATCCCTCAGCGGTTCTCAGCAGTCGTTGCGGTCCGGAGATTCTAGCAGCGGTCGCAGCCGCGGGGCTGCACTGTGTTCCGGCTCAGTACGAGCTACGGTCAAATTTCGTGTATGGGGGGTGATTATCAGGCGGCGTTTCTGTTCTGATCGGCCGTCTCTCTTTGTTCGATGCCGTCAACGAAACGGACATCTCGGATCACTTTGGCGACCTTGTCGAAGCCTCGCAGGCGACGCCAGCGGTGCTTGGGCGCAGGTTCCGAGCTTGAAGATCATCGCCAGCATGGTGTTTCGGCTGACGCAGCCCTTGGTGCGGGCGGTGCGGTGGCGAATCGTGGCGAAGGTCGATTCGATCGGATTCGTGGTGCGCAGATGCACCCAGTGCTCAGCGGGGAAGTCGTAGAAGGCGAGGAGTTCCTCGCGGTCCTTGAGCAGGCAGTTCGTCGCCTTCGGGTACTTGGCCTCGTAGGTATCGAGGAACCAGTCGAAGGCCGCCTCCGCGTCCTCTGCGGGTCTCGGCCATCCAGATCTCGTGCAGGGCCTGCTTCGCCTTCGGCTTGGGACGACTTCGGCAGGTAGTTCAGCACATTCCTCGTCTTGTGCACCCAGCACCGCTGCTCCCTGGCGCTCGCCGTAGACCTCCTCGAGCGCCCCCCAGAAGCCCGTTCGCGCCGTCGCCCACCGCCAGCTTCGGCGCCCCTGATCAGGCCGCGGCGCTTCAGGTCCAGCAGCACTTCGCGCCAGCTCTGAGTGGACTCGCGCACGCCGTCCTCGACCGCGAGCAGGTGCTTCTCCCCGCGTTGGTTGACCCCGATGATCACCAGCACGCAGAGCCGCTCCGACGTACCGCCGCAGACCGCTGTAGATGCCGTCCGCCCAGAGGTACACCCAGCGATCGCCGCTCAGGTCGCGCCGCGACCACGCCCGGTGCTCCTCCTCCCACTCCCGCTTCAGGCCGGCTCACCACGTTCGGCGACAAGCCTTTGGCGTCGTCGCCGACCAGCGCCGCAAGCGCCTCGCTCATCTCGCCCGCCGCGACGCCCTTCAGATACAGCCAGGGGATCGCGGCGTCCAGCGAACGACTCCGGCGAACGTACGGAGGCACCAGAGCCGAGCGAAACGTCACCGGCGCCCCGTCGCCGGCTGCGTATCCGGGGAATCCGCACCGGCACCGAACCGATTCCGGTCACGATCTCACGCTCCGGCTGGTATCCGTTGCGCACCACCGCCGAACGACCGTCCGACCAGCCTCCGGTCCCAGCGGTACGACGGCGAGCAACTCCGCCAACTCGGCCTCCACCGCAACTGCGCCACCAACTCCCTCGCGCCAGCGGCGCAGAACCTCCGTCAACTCGTCCCTGAACGAACCTCGCTTCTCCAGCGATATCACTGTACTGTCTGTCACGGCGTGCCTCCTCTGCTGTTGTCGATTCGAGAAAACCGATCTCAGCAGGGCACGCCGCCTCACTCAACCCCCATACACGAAATTCGACCATAGCTCCGACGCCCGTGCCCGACGAGCAGGTGGAAGCAGGCATCACGCTCGACGGCTTCTACATTCCCGCGCGCTACCCGAACGGCCATGAGGAAGGGGCGCCGTTCGAACACTACGGTCCGATTCACAGCGAACTGGGGATTCGTCTTGCCGGGGGGATGTCCCGTCGGTTGTTGAACTTTGGGAGTAGGGTGGCGGCTCTCCGGCCCGATGAGCGGGCCGGTCTCAGCGAAAGAAAGGAGACGCCACCCATGGCCAATCATCGCAGTCGGGAAGGGAATCGGCAAGAGAGAAGGAGCACTCCGAGCAGTCCGTCGTCGGGATCGGGGCTTGGTCTGTTGGAGTCATTGCCCTCCGTTGGTCAACGGTCTGTCGAGCTTTCAGGAGCTGTGCGTCGAGACAGGCCGGTCTACGTTGGCCCGGTTGATGGAGGAGGAGCGGGAGTCGCGGTGCGGCGCGAAGGGTCGTCACCAGGATGCTCGTTCGGTGTGGCGTGCGGGCAGTGCTCCGAGCCAAGTGACGCTGGGCGGGGCCCGGATCGAGATTCAGCGTCTGCGGGTACGGGGTCCGGAGGGCGAGGTGCGTCTCGAGTCGTTCGAGTGGGCGGCGTCTCGCGACGCGATGGACCGTCACACGATGGAAGCGATTGCGTCGGGCGTGTCGACGCGGAACTACCTGCGGTCGCTGGACACGGCGGCCGCGGGTTCGGACCGTCGTTCGGCATCGCGGAGTTCGGTGTCTCGGCGCTTCAAGGCGCTGTCGGCGCGGCAGATGGAGAAGTTCCTGTCGTCGTCGCTGGAAGACGAGGACATCCGCGTGGTGTGCGTGGACGCGAAGTACATCGGTGGCCACTGCATTCTGATCGCCTTGGGCGTTTCGTCGTCCGGTCACAAGCGGGTTCTTGGCCTTCGCGAGGGTTCGACGGAGAACACGGCGGTGGTCCGCGCTCTTCTCGCCGACCTGGTGGAGCGGGGCCTCTCGACGGCGAAGCCGTTGCTGTTCGTCATCGACGGCAGCAAGGCCCTGCGCCGCGCGATCAAGGAGGTCTTCGGCGACGCCGCGACGGTGCAGCGCTGCCAGGTCCACAAGGCCCGGAACGTCGAAGAGCATCTGCCCGAAGAGAGGCGAGCCTCGATTCGCCGGGCGCTCCGCAAGGCCTGGGACAGCAAATCCGCCAAGACGGCCTTGAGGCGTCTGCGGCAGATCGCCAGTCATCTGGAGCGGGAGCACCCCGGCGCAGCGGCCTCCCTCCGGGAAGGCATGGAGGAGACCGTCACCGTGCTCGAACTCGGCCTCGCCGGAGCTCTCCAGAAGACCATGCGCAGCACCAATCCGATCGAGAGCCTCAACAGCTCCGTCGGCGCTACACCCGCAACGTCAAGCGCTGGCGGGGCGGCTCCATGATCCAGCGCTGGGTCGCTGCCGCTCTCATCGATGCTCAATCACGCTTCCACCGCGTCAGAGGCTACCGAGACATGCCCAAACTCATCCGCGCCCTCGAACGA
>CBDBDB010000014.1:0-96298 GCA_965203495.1 Candidatus Multivorans sp. | reverse complement strand
CGACCAAGGCGAACGTCCAGGATCTCGTTCCTTGCTTCATGTTCTTACTCCCTTGCGCAATGCTCGGCGTCCGAGCTGTTGAACGTGAACCCGGCAGCCGCCAACACGCTTTTTCCTCCCGCGGCCTTGACCGGATCTATCGCTACGTCGTCGGAGTCGGTCACCTTCAGGTGAAGGTGTGGCCCCGAGGTCGTTCCCGAGCCCCCGTACGATCCGACTTTATCGCCCGCGCGCACTGTGGTCCCCTCAGGCAGTCTATCTATCCTGTGCATGTGGCAATACACATGGCGGCCTCCGCTCTGAAGGGTAACCGCGATCTGGTAACCACAGTCCGGCGACGACCATTGCTGTCCCACTAACTTCGTGGTATGGCGAGTTGAAGTTGAGCGTTTTCTGGTCCCGGCGGTTCTCGTTGGGGCTGTAACAGGTCATTGAGTGTCCGTCGTTCAAACAGATTGAGGTGAAGCAAGCGCAGGATCTCGCTGAGGCTCCACTTGAGACGATTGGCGAACTTCAGGTAGGCAAGCATCAGGTGAACGCACATGGCGATCCAGATCTGCGTCAGCACGGCGTTGCGGGACGTGCCGAGAAAGCTCTTGATGCGCAGGTTCTGCTTGATCCACTTGAAGAAGAGCTCGACCTCCCAACGCGCCTTGTAGATGTCCGCGATGGTCCTTGGCGCGAGCTGAAAGTTGTTGGTGAGGAACACGTAGTGTTTGCCGGCATTGCTGTCCCACTAACTTCGTGGTATGGCGAGTTGAAGTTGAGCGTTTTCTGGTCCCGGCGGTTCTCGTTGGGGCTGTAACAGGTCATTGAGTGTCCGTCGTTCAAACAGATTGAGGTGAAGCAGGCGCAGGATCTCGCTGAGGCTCCACTTGAGACGATTGGCGAACTTCAGGTAGGCAAGCATCAGGTGAACGCACATGGCGATCCAGATCTGCGTCAGCACGGCGTTGCGGGACGTGCCGAGAAAGCTCTTGATGCGCAGGTTCTGCTTGATCCACTTGAAGAAGAGCTCGACCTCCCAACGCGCCTTGTAGATGTCCGCGATGGTCCTTGGCGCGAGCTGAAAGTTGTTGGTGAGGAACACGTAGTGTTTGCCGGTCTCGGCGTCCCGGTAGCCGACCCGCCGCAGGGGAATCGGACAGTCCTTCTGGCCCTTCCTGGTCGTCAGTTCAATCGTCTGGTCCGAAGTCACGCCGCGACCGGAAGCGTACGCACGACGCTCACGGACCGCGTACTTCACCCTCCGCTTGAGCCGGGTGACCAGAAAAACCCCTTGTGCATCAAGGGATTTCAGCCAGCTGAAGTTCTGGTACAACCGGTCTGCGGCGACGATGCTCCCCGGCTGCAGCCGCAGAGTCCGGGCGATCGCAATGTCCGACGTCTTCCCCTTCCCCTTCCCGTCCGTCACCCTCACGAACGACGGCAGATGGCCGGCATGGTCGAGACCGACGTGGACCTTGATCGCCCCCTTGCTCTTGCTGAACTTGGCCCACGAGAACAGCCCGAGGCACAGGTCGATGTGCGTCGCGTCCAGAGACACGAGCCGGTTCCTGAAGCGAAACCTGTGGCCGGGCGCCATGCCGCGGCAGCGACCCAGAAGGCGCTCGAACTGCAACTCGAAGAGCTTGGGAGACCGGTTCTGGTTGACGCGGGCAAGCGAGCTTCGAGCGACTCGTCCGATTCCGAGATGGTAGAGCTTGCGTCTCTGAGCATCCAGATTCGACACCACGTCCCGCAAACTGCACCGCCCCGACAACTGAACCATCGCCATCGCCGCGAACTGACTCCACCGGCTCATGGATCGGAGCTTTCTCCCCGTGTCAAGTGTCCGTGCGTCTCTCTCGAACTCATGTCTCGACACCATCCTGAGCAGCTGTCCGAACACCGTGCTACGATACGCCATGGGCCTGAATCCTCCTTGTAGTCATTGGGGTTTCCGACGACAACCAATGATACAGCAAGAGACGGATTCAGGCCCGTTTCTCAACTCGGTCAACGGGACAGCAATGGGCGACGACGCACGATTCGTCATGGTTCCCGCCGCGAGAGCGAAGAAAGCCGCGTCCTTGCTGCTGACCTGGATGTCCAGCGCGCCGTGCTTTCGGGTCGTTCCATCGCGGTTCCGTCGTAGAGCATCGAACCCGTCGCCTGCGTCGATGTTCCAGCCCTTGCAGTTGATGTCGCTCGTCGCGGCTGCCAGCGACCCTCCGCTTGGCCTCTCGGTGGGAGTGCCTCCCGTACCCGGCGCCGGTCCTGGCGGTGGTGACGGTGGCGGCGGAGGTGGCGGAGGAGGCTGCGGCGGATTCAACGTGGGCGGAGGCGCCGTCACGGTGATCGAATCATGGATCTTGATGCAAGATCCATCGGCGCCGTCCTCGTTGTCGTCGAAGAGCTTGATCTCCGGCGCGCCAAACGGTTGGACCACCCGATGCAGCGTTCTCGTCGCGGTCACCGCGAGGGAGTAGTTCCCGGGACCCCGTTCGTACGGATACACCGTCACGGCATGCGCGCCAGCGGCCAGGCTGCCGCTCCACGAATCGTCCCGACTCTCGCCGTGGTTGCTGCAGTCCGCGATCCCGACCCGGCAGTCGAAGTCGATCGTCATCCCCGTCAACCTTACCGACGCCTTCACGCTTCGCGGCAGCTTGAGCAGGTACGTGCGCGCCGACGACACGTTCACGCCCCGCTTCACGCCCGGCCCGCCGGACGGAGGAGGAGGACGACGCCATCGTCGCCGCATTCCTCGAAGCGGAAGCCGAACGCGGACTCGCCCCAGCGTCCCTGTCGCTGGCTCACGCCGCCATCGGCGCCGCCGCGCGGATGGACGGCACAACGGATCCGCGCGGACCGTTGACGGCCAGGACGCTTGGCGCCCTCAAGCGGCGGCACGCCAACCGCACCGGCAGACCGGTCGACGGCCTGAGACGGAGACACGTCGACACCGCGGCGCGCCTGGCGGCCGCTGAGGGCACGATGATCGGCCTGCGCGACGCCGCGCTGCTGCGACTCGGCAGCGACGCCTTCCTGAGAATCAGCGAACTCGCGGCCGTCGAGGTCGACCATGTGGAGAGCGAAGAACACGGCAGCGGCTGCCTCCGGTTGCCAAGGAGCAAGACGGACCAGAACGGAGAAGGCAGGGCGCTCTACGTCTGCCGCGCAACGATGGCGGCCATCGCCGCCTGGAGGCAGGCCTCCGGCGTCTCCTCCGGACCGCTGTTCCGAGGCGTCCCGAAGGGCGGCGCCCGCGTCAACGACAAAGGCGCTCAGCGAGAGCACGCTGCGACAGGTCATCCGCAAGCTCGGCCGCGCCGCCGGCGTCAAGGGGCGGCTGAGCGGCCATTCGCTGCGGATAGGCAGCGCCCGTTCGCTCGTCGCCAGAGGCGCCTCCACGGCCGAACTCATGCAGGCCGGAAGGTGGAACGACCCGAAGACCGCCACCCGCTACGCCGCCAACGAACTCGCCGCGACCGGCGCCGTCGCCCGCTACTTCGAGGACAGGGACGACTGACTGTCACAGCGCCCATCACGGCGCGCCAACTGGCTAGTCCGCATGTTTCACCGAGGTCCCCGTAGCGAGGATGCGTAGCCCCGCTGGCGCCGGGCCCTCGGACCGAGAGGCGACGCGGGAGAGCCGACATAGCGTCGAGCCGACGCGAGGGAGAAGGTCCCGCTACAACGAGCGGATCCGCAGCCGCCGCAGGAGATCGGCGAACATGCGGTCTGGCCCGCTACATGTCCATGACCGCGGCGATGTCGCGGTCCAGCTTCGGCGGCCTGGAGAGCAGCGAGATGCCGAAGAAGAGGGTGAGGGAAACGAGGAGGGACAGCGCCCCGCCGTCGATGCCGAAGGGGACCCGAAGGTCGAAGAACCGGATGGAGAAGTTGACGACGAGGCTGGCGCCGATCGCCACGCAGGCGGCGGTGGCGGTGGCGCGCTTCCAGTTGAAGCCGATGGCGACCGCGGGAACGAGAGCGGCAGCGAAGGTGCCCCAGCCGAAGGCGCCGAGCAAGGCGACGAGGTTCTGGCCGCTTTCGAGAGCGAACAGGGCCGCCGCGACGGCGATGATCACGGTGACGATGCGGGCCCATAACAGTTCGTTGCGGAGCGAACGGCCGAGGATGGCGCGCGGGATGTCGTGAATCACGGCCGCGGCGCCGATGTTCAGGAAGCCGTCCGCCGTCGACATGATCGCCGCGAACAGCCCCGCGAACACGACGCCGGCGAGCAGCGGGTGGGCGAAGGCCTGCAGGAACTGGGGCGCCGCGGCATCGGCGCCGGGAAGTTCCGGGTGGCCTCCCTGGAGCACCAGCGCCCGCATGACCAGGCCGATGCTGATCCAGAGCAGGGCCGAGACGGCGTAGGCGACGATCGAGATCGGCAGGATGCTGCGCGCGTCCCGCACGCGGCGGCACATCATCATTTTGGTGATGATGTGAGGCTGCCCGGCAAGGCCCAGCGCGAAGACGAAGTACCAGGACAGCGAGTTCATCATTCCCGCGGCGCCCCAGGGTCCCATCGACTCGGCGTCGTCGGCCATGATCGTCTCGCTCATCCCGGCGAAGCCGCCGTCGATGGCCGCCATCGCCGCCAGCAGAACGAGAACCGCCGCGACCATCATGACGAAGCCCTGGATCAGGTCCGTGTAGACCGAGGCGATGATGCCCCCGGTGACGCAGTAGAAGACGAGAACCGCGCAGGAGAAGGCGACGCAGGCCTCGATTCCAACCGGCCCCAGCGCGCTCTGGAGGATGTCCTGAAGGACGGTCGCCATCGCCAGGATCTGCGTTCCCAGGTAGCCCATGACGCCGAGCAGGATGGCCACGGCGGTCAGCAGGCGGGCCGCGTCGCTCCGGTAACGCGCCGCGACCGCGTCGGGCAACGAGATCGACTCCCGCAGTTCGGCGAACAGCCGGAGCCGCTTGCCCAGCAGATAGAAGGCGATGACGTAGCCGATCGAAGCGCAGACGACCATCCACAACGAGCTCATGCCCATGCGATAGACGAGGCCCGGGCCGCCGACGAAGCCGAACCCGGACAGCGTGCTCGAGAAGATGGCCAGCGCGGTGACGACGATCCCGAGATCCCGACCCGCCATGAAGAAGTCCCGGGTCGACTTCGTGCGCCGCAGAGCCCACAGACCGACGCCGATGCAGACGGCGAGATAGACGCCGATGCAGCTCAGGATGACGGTGGCGCCGCCCCCCTCCATCATCCGTCTCCGTCCGCGTCGTGACGGCCGCGTTCGCGTTTCGCGTTCGCCGCGAGCCGCTCGAACTCCGCAACCTCGTTCTCGCTGATCACCCAACGATCGAAGTTCCACGCGTAGAGCAGGGTGAAGAGGAGCGGAACCGGCCAGAGGACGTAGAGCATCCAGGCGGTAGGCCGGGGGAACGAACCGACCAGGTCCCGGTCGGCGCCCGGTTCGGCGTAGCCGCGATAGCTCAGGACGAGCAGCGCGAAGACCAGGGCGTACAGCGCGAGGCCGGACCACAGGGCGCGGCGGCTGCCAGTCGGCAGTCGGCCGCGGCGCCTGAGCCCCAACGCCATCAAGGCGACGAAGAGGAGGATGGACAGGAGGCCGAAGAGCAGACCCAAGGCGAGCACGGAATCGTGGCGCTCGCCGCCGCCGCCCTGCCGCATCGTCTCGTGGACGGGGTGATCCGTGCCGCGGCTGTCCGGCGGCTCGTCGATCGTCCAGAGAACGAGCGTCGCCGCGCAGAGCGCGACCAGGATCGCGAAGATGGCCACCGGAATCCGCATGGTCGCGCCCGCCGATCAGGCGGCCCCTGAATCCGGCCTCAGTCTCCCTGCGCGATCGGGTTCAGGACCATCGTCATCTGACGGCCCTCCAGGCCGGACCGGGTCTCCACCTCGCCCACGCCCTCGATCGCGTCGCTCACCTTGTCCAGGATGGCGATGCCGAGTTCGGGCCTGCGGAGCTGCCGGTAGCGGAAGAAGATCGTCACCTTGACCTTCTTGCCCTCGCGAAGGAATCGGAGCGCCCGGTCGGTCTTGATCTGGTAGTCGTGCGGATCGATCGTCGGCCGGTACTTGACCTCCTTCAGATCGACCGTCGCCGTCTTCCTGCGGGATTCCCGCTTCTTCTTCTCGCGCTCGAACTTGACCTTGCCCCAGTCCATGACCCGAACCACGGGCGGATCCGCATTGGGACCGACCTCGACGAGATCGAGTCTGGCGTCCTGGGCGCGCTTCTTCGCGTCTTCCAGGGGAACGACGCCGACCTGGGCGCCGTCCTGATCGATGAGCCGTACCGGACTCTTCCGGATCCGGTGGTTGATGCGCGGCTCGTTTGTTGGGGGTGCGATCTCGAGGCCTCCTCTGCTGCCGACTACCTGCGCGGGCCGGAACGAAGGGCTACCTTAGCCGCTTCCCGCCCGCGAGTGCGTACGGATCCAGTGTGTTGAACGGAGAGGGCGGCGGCCGCAACGCGACCCTCGCTACCCGCCCCCACGAACGGCGCCTCACGTCAACCGGCCACGGCCCGCTTGGCTGCAGCGCTCGCCTTCCGTCGGACCCGCTTCTTCCTGGGCGCCTTGCGCGGAGGCGCGGCCTTCCTGGGCGGCCTGGATTCGGCGGCGGGCGGGGCAGCCTCCGTCTCGCCGTTCTTCGACAGGCTCGCCTTCAGTGCTTCCATCAGATCGACGATCTGCGCCTGGGGCGCCTCCGTCTCGTCGTCCGTGATCTCGCGGCCGTCGATCTTGCTCTGGATGGCGTTCCAGAGCCGCTTGCGCACCTCGTCCGTGTACTGGTCCGGCTTGAAGTCATCCGACGCGATCTGCTCGATCAACTGCACGGCCAGTTCCAGCTCGCCTGGCCTGAGCTCCGTCTCCTCGCCGAGCGGCACCTCGTCGAACGACTTCAGTTCGTCCTCGTACTTCAGTTGCTGCATCAGCAGACCCGAAGCGAACGGGCGCAGCATGACCAGGTACTGTTTGCCGCGCGCCGCGTGCCTGGCCAGAGCCGAACGGCCCGTCTTGCGCATCGCCTCGCCGAGGAGCCGGTAGGCCCGTTCGCCGCCCTTCTCCGGGCCGAGGTAGTACGACTTCTCGAAGTAGATGGGTTCGATCTCCGCGAGCGGCACGAACTCCGTGATCTCGATTGCCGGCGACGCCTTCTCCTGGAGTTCCTTGATCTCCTCGTCGCTGAAGGTGACGTACTGGCCCTTGCCGAACTCGTAGCCCTTGATCGTCTCCTTCCGCTCGACGACGGCGCCGGTGCGGGGATTGACCAACTGCTGCTTGACCCGGGTGTTGTCGCTCGGGTCGAGCATGTTGAAGCGGACGCTGCCGCCAGTTTCCGAAGTCGAGTAGAGCCGGACCGGGATGGAAACCAGGCCGAAGGAAACCGTGCCGACGCCGACGGAACGAGCAG
Source organism: Candidatus Multivorans sp. (assembly GCA_965203495.1). Taxonomy (GTDB): domain Bacteria; phylum Acidobacteriota; class Thermoanaerobaculia; order Multivoradales; family Multivoraceae; genus Multivorans. Next base: position 88,899 of record CBDBDB010000014.1, on the reverse strand, counting down.
GCATGAACGACGGATCCTAGCACCGAAATCGGCGCCGCGGGGCGCCCGGAGCGCGCCTGCGCTCGCGCGGCGTTCTGGGAGAATGCACCTCCGATGCCGCACGGCAACCTGGAGGCCTACCGCCGCAAGCGGTCGAGCGAAGCGACGCCCGAGCCGATGGGCGCCCGAACCGCGGCCGGCGGCGGGCGCTTCGTGGTCCAGAAGCACGCCGCCCGCAGGGTCCACTTCGACCTCCGGCTGGAGCTGGAAGGCGCGCTCAAGAGCTGGGCCGTGCCGCGCGGACCCAGCCTCGACCCCGAGATCAAGCGGCTCGCCGTGGCCACCGAAGACCACCCGCTGGAGTACGCCGACTTCGAAGGGTCCATTCCCGCGGGCAACTACGGCGCCGGCGCGATGATCGTATGGGACAACGGACGCTGGGTCCCGCTCGAGGACCCTGTGGCCGGGATGGAGAACGGCAAGCTGCTGTTCGAACTCCACGGCTACAAGCTGCGTGGAGTCTGGACCCTGTTCCGCGCGGGCGGTCGGCGCCGGACCGACGACGGCAGCCAGTGGCTGCTGATGAAGAAGCCGGACGCGGCGGCGCGTCCGCGAGACGAAAGCGACTGCGAAGACGAACTGCCGCCCGAGTCCGTGCTGTCGGGCCTGACCGTGGAGGAGCTGAGGGACGGTTGCGACCGGATCGAAGGGGTTCGGGCAGGGATCCAGGCGTCGGATGCGCCGCGGCGGCCGGTGGATCCGCGGTCGCTGCCGCTGATGCTCGCGACGGCTTCCGACCGGCCGTTCTCGCGCGTCGGCTGGATCCACGAACTGAAGTACGACGGCTACCGCATGGTTGCGGCCAGGGAAGGCGGCAGCGTCTTCCTCCGCTACCGGCGCGGCGGCGACGTCACCGCGCTCTACCCGGAACTGACCCGCGCCCTGCGGCGGCTGCCGGTGGACTCGCTCGTGCTCGACGGCGAGGTCGCCGTGCTCGACGGCGGCGGCCGACCCAGCTTCGCCAAACTGCAGACGCGCGCCCTGCTCAGTCGTCCGGTCGACGTCGAACTGGCCTCGGTGCGCCGGCCGGCGACGCTGTTCGCCTTCGACCTGGTTTCGTTCGAGGGCCGCGATCTGCGGCCGCTGCCGCTGCTCGAGCGCAAGGGCTGGCTGGCCCGCGTTCTGGCGCCCGCCGGGCCGATCCGCTACGCGGACCACATCGATGAGCGGGGCGAGGAGTTCTTCGAGCGGGCGGTCGCCATGGGACTCGAGGGTACGATGGCGAAGGACGGCGCGTCGCGCTACGTCGGCCGCCGGTCGTCGTCCTGGGTCAAGCTGCGCGCCGAGCGCACCGGGGACTTCGCCATCGTCGGCATGTCGTCGCCCAAGGGCGGCCGGGTGGGCCTGGGCTCGTTGCACCTTGCGGTCTGGGACGCGGAAACCGGCAGACTGGTCTACGCCGGGCGCGTCGGCACGGGATTCAGCGACGCGACCCTGGCGGAGCTGGCGGCGCGCCTGTCGGCGAGCCGGCGCGAAGATCCTCCATGCTGGGCGCCGGCGGCCGGCGACTCCGTCGTCGAAGCGGCGCTCGCCGATGCCCACCTGCTCGACGGCCGCGTCGCCGACCAGACCTGGGTCCAGCCGGACGACGAGCTGGTCTGCGAGGTCCGCTTCAAGGAGTGGACTCCCCATGGCCTGCTCCGGCATCCCGTCTTTCTCCGCCTGCGGGCCGACAAGCCGTTGGAGGACTGCGTCCGCCGCGCCTCGCCCCGCGGCGGCGGCGCCCCGCCGGCGCCGCCGCGGCGGACGGTCGACGTCACGAACCGATCCAAGGTGTTCTGGCCGAACGACGGATACACCAAGGGCGATCTGATCGACTTCTACGCCGCCGCGGCGGAAGCGATGCAGCCCTACCTTTCCGACCGGCCGCTGGTGACGACCCGCTACCCCGACGGGATCGAGGGCAAGTCCTTCTTCCAGAAGAACGCGCCCGACTTCGCCCCCGACTGGCTGCGGACGGTCAGGTTGACGAGCCCGCGGACCGGCAAGGACGTCGAGTACGTCGTCTGCCAGAACCGGGAGAGCCTGGTCTACCTGGCCAACCTGGCCGCGATCGTCCTCCACGTCTGGTCCAGCCGGCTGCACCGGCTCGGCCAGCCGGACTGGTGCATTCTCGACCTGGATCCGAAGGACGCGCCCTTCGAGGACGTGATCGAGATCGCCCTCGCCATCCGGCGTCTGTGCCGACGGATCCAGCTGCCGAGTTACGTCAAGACCAGCGGCTCGAGCGGCCTGCACGTGCTTCTTCCGCTGGGCGGCGCCTGCACCTGGGAACAGTCGCGCAGCCTCGGACAACTGATCGCCCGGATCATCTGCCGGCAACTGCCCGAAATCGCCACCGTCGCCCGCAACCCCGAACGCCGCGGCGGCAAGGTCTACATCGACTTCGTCCAGAACGGCCGCGGCCGGCTGCTCGTCGCCCCCTTCAGCGTCCGACCTCTGCCCGCGGCGCCCGTGTCGACGCCTCTGCGCTGGTCCGAGGTCAAGCCCGGCCTCGACCTGCGCGATCACGACATCCGCACCGTGCCGAAGCGGCTGAAGCGACTCAGGACCGATCCGCTGCGCGGCGTGCTGACGAGGAAGCCGGATCTGCTGGCGGCGCTGCGTCGACTGAGCGAACTGGTTTAGCTGCGGCCCAGCCAGACGTCAGAACTGGAGCCTGAGACCCGCGCGCACGCGGCGGCTGGTCTGGAAGGCGGCGGGAAGCGACTCGCGCGGATCCGGCCTTGTCCCCTGCGCCGCGGCGGCGGCGAGCAGGTCGATCCGGCCCGGGCCGACGAAGACCGGGTCGAGCCAGGCGAGCGGCCAGAGCTGGCTCGCGGCGTCCTGGTCGAAGACGTTCAAGGCCTCGGCGAAGAGGGCCAACCGCCAGTCGTCCGAGCGAAGCGGTATGCGATAGGTGAGAGACAGGTCCGCGCGCTTGAGGTCCGCGCTCTTGACCGCGGCGTCGGGGCCGCGCGGCAGGGGAGTCAGACCGGCGCCGAGAACCCGGCGCGCTTCGTCGACCCGAACCGTCAGCACCCGCGGCACGTAGGCGGCGCCCGTGCGGAAGCGGTAGACCAGAGCCACCAGCCAGCGTTCGCCCGGCGACAGGACGAGCCAGCCCGAAAACTGGTGTTCACGGTCGAGACCGAGGCGGCGGAACTCGCTCGTGACGTCGAACACGTCGCAGGGCACGGGCGAGGAACACAGGTCGAACGCGGCCAGGACCGGATGGGCGCCGGGCGGGGCGCCCGCCTCCAGCCCGAGTCCGCCGACCTCGTGGTTGCCGGTCAACCGGCTCAGGAGGTACGAGAAGTGGATCTTCCAGGAGGGGCTGAAGCCGACGTTCGCGTTGAACTCCGCGCCCCACCAGTCCTGTTCGAGCTGGGGGAACTCGCCGCCGGCGCCCCGGCCCGGGGTCAGCAGGGTCGGAGCGATCCGGCCGGCGGCCGGAAGCGGCACGAGACGAATGCCGTCCCGCAACCGGCGCGCGGCGGCGCGGGCCGAGATCACGACGTCGGGCAGGAACTGATAGCCGGTTCCCAACTGGATCTCGCGCACCCGGGCTGGGCGGAGGTCGGGATCCACCGCCGCCCTGGCGAAGTCCAGGTGCGTGCCGCCGTAGCCGCCGGCGGCCTCCAGTGCCGCGACCGCGTCCAGGTCGGAGTGGCCCGCCCGCGGCCGGAAGACGTCGACGTGCCACCCCGCGGCGCCGCCGTAGACCTTCCATCTGCCGCGGCCGGCGACGTCCCAGACGAACGCGAGCCGCGGTTCCGTGCGGTCGGCGAACTCGAGGTCGAGGGGGCCCGCGGCTTCCTCTTCGGCCCGCAGTCCGACGTGCAGGGTCAGATGCCTCTTGAAGACGCCGCCTACGCGCCAGGCGTCCTGCACGTAGAGGGCTTGTTTCTTCTGCCGGAGGCCGGCGGCGCCGAGCGCTACGCCGCTCCAGACGTCGGGAGTTCCGCCCGGAAACCGCAGCAGGCGTCCGGAACGCCCCGAACGGAGGAGTTCGAGGCTGCTCCTGGAGTTCTGGATGCCGATCTCCAGGGTGTGGTCGAAGAGGAAGAACGACGGCTCCACGGCCCAGTTCCGGCGTTCCGCCGCGAGGCGAACCCGACCCGGCGGCGCGGCTTCGTGCCAACCCGCCGGCCGCGCGGGGCCCGGCGCCGCGAAGTAGAGGCCCGCGTCCCGCCCGGGCTCGCCGTCCTCGACGAGATCGGATCGACCGCCGAACACGCGCAACCACAGGCGGCTGGCGACTCCCCATTCGACGTTGAGGCTGGTCATCCGTCTTCGCGACCGGTTGCTCCCGGTTCCATCCAGCGCCGGAAGGACCTGCAGCGCCGGCCGCCGACCGTCGAGGTCGCCGGAACCGGCATGGTGCTTCAGGGTCAGGTTGCTGGCCGAACCGGCCCACCAGTCGAGCTTGCCGACCGACTGCTCGATCGTCTCGTCCCAGGTCACGGGCGCGGCCGCGCCGAACAGCGTCGCCGCGCCGCGGGTCCGGTCTCTCGAGTAGCCGCCGAACGCACGGGCCCGCTTGTCCCGCAGCGGACCGCCGACGAAGACGGTCGCCTCGTCGCCTTCGACGCGTCTCCTGTCCCTGCCGCCGGCCGGCGATTCTCCGGCCGCGAACAGACGCAGGGCGAGCCGCTCGCCGCCGTCGAGCGGCTCGACCGTCGACCAGCCGCCGTTCACTCGCCAGTCGGTCCCTCCCGAGCGCGTGATCAGGTCGATGTGAGGCCCGGCCATCCGCGCCGCCAGCTCCATCGTCCAGACGCGCACCTGATCCACCCAGCGGGGATCGATCGCGGTCGACCCCGGTTCGCGAAGCGCACTCTCCTGACCGTCGACCCGGTAGTTGGCGAAGCCGGGCGGCCAGCCGTTGACCGCAAGGTCCCGGTCCAGGGCGTCGAGGCCGGACGCCAGGTCCAGGTTGATCGCCGCGAGGGCGCCCGGCAACTGCCGCAGGTCGTCGCCCGCGAGTACGTTCCCGTCGCTGCCGGTGACCACGTCGAGCAGCGGCGAGGAGACGAGGTCGAGGGCTGACGCGCTGCCGACCCTCATCCGGAAGTCGACCCGCAGCACGCCGCCCGTAACCAGGATCAGGTTCTCGACCACGGAGGTCGCGTAGCCGTCCACGGTCGCCTCCACGTAGTAGGCGCCCGGAGGCAGACCCGGCGCACGGAAGCTGCCGCCGCGACCGGCGCGGACGGTCTGGGCGCCGTGCAGCTGATCGCCAGTGATCCTGATCTCGGCGCCCGGCAGCGGAAGGTCGGTCGCGGCGTCGCGCACCTGGCCGTTTATCTCGCCGTTCAGGCTCGCGGAGGCGGGGCTCGGGGACAACAGGGTCAGACCGAGGACCGTCGCCGCCAGCGCGGTCGTTGCCGCCGGCGCAGCCGCCAGACGGGTCGGCGCCGACGTCGGCAGAAGCAGGGAAGCGAAGGCCGACACCAGACCGACGACCGCGCCGGCCTGCAACACGGCCGCCAGTTCGAACCGGTCCGCCAGCTCTCCGATGCCCCAGGTCGCGATCCCGCCCGTCGCGAACAGGAATCCGAGCGCAGTCCCCGAGGCCAGCCCCCGACGCCATGGCAGCAATTCCTGCGCCATGACGATCAGGACGGAGTGCGACGCTCCCAGCAAGGCGCCGCAGGGCAGCACGACGGCGAAGATCCAGGTCGCGGATCCGGGCAGCACGCCCAGCAACAGGGAACCGAGCAGCGTGGTCAGGAAGACGACCGGTCGTCGCCCCCAACGATCGGCCCAGGCGCTCGCGAAGACCGCGGTCACGGCGCCTCCGAGCAGGAACAGCGCGCTGGCGGACCCCTGAGTCAGGGAGCTGTATCCCTGCTGGCTCAACAGAAGGGGCAGGAACGCCATCGTTCCGAACATGGCCCAGGAGCGGCTGGCGAACACCAGGCCAAGGAGAGCGATGACGCCGCCGCGCACCGGTCGCCGGCGGCCGGCGAACGCCTCGCCGGCGGCGGCCGCCTGATTCCCGTTCGGCTGCGCCGTCGCGGGCGTCGAATGAAAACGCCTTGGCCCCATCGCGAAGACCATGAACAGGGGCACGGGGGTCACGAGGAGCAGGAGCCAGTAGATCCCGGTCAGCCCCGCCCGATCGAGGGCCAGTCCCGCCAGGATCGGCCCCATCGTCAGCCCGAGCTGTCCGCAGAAGAAGAAGATGGCGGTGAAGGTAGCCGAGCGGGCCAGGTTCACCGTGCTGGAGTGCATCACCCCCAACGGATGGAATGCGCCCGAAGCCACCGCGGCGAGCGCGAACGGAACGAGAAACAGGGCGAATCTTCGCGTCGCGGAGGCGGCCGCGACCGCCAGACCCATGCAGACGAAGTTGAAGGCGACGCTGAACGGACCGAGGAAACGACTGCCGACCCGGTCGACCAACCAGCCGAAGGCCGGCTGCGTGGCGCCGGCCAGGACCTGGTACAGGCCCGCCGCCAGTCCGACCTGGGCCGCGCTGAGACCCAGCGGCGCCTGGAGGAAGGCCAGCAGCACCGGCCCCATGCTGTTGAAGATGTCGATGCCGAGGTGACCGACGGTCACCGCCGCGAAGATCCGCCGACCGTTCATCCGCCGGCCACCGCCGACCTGCTCCTCAGGGGGCGTCGCCGCGCGAGTCGGGCGCGCTGGCGCCGCCCCCTCGCCGCGGGTCCGCCACGCCAAGCAGGCCCGACTCCTCCACGAGAATCGCGGCGACGTCGCCGCTGAGTCCCCGGCTGACCACCCGATGACCGCGCCGCTCGAGCTCCTTGATCACGTCGGCCGCGAGTCCCCCTTCCTCTTGGAAGATCCGGTCCGGCCACGCCTGATGATGCACCCTCGGGCTCTCGACCGCCCGCTCGAGCGTCATGCCGTGGTCGATCACGTTCGAGATCGCGTGGTAGACCGAGGTGATGATCGTCGGACCGCCGGGCGTGCCGACGACCATCATCAGTTCGCCCGCCGGATCGAGCACGACGCTCGGGGTCATCGACGAGAGCATCCGCTTGCCGGGGGCGACTGCGTTGTTCTCGCCCTCGACGAGGCCGAACTGGTTCGGCCGGCCCGGCGACGCCGCGAAGTCGTCCATCTCGTTGTTCAGCAGGAAGCCGGCGCCCGTGACCGTGACCGCGGCGCCGTAGCCGCTGTTGATCGTCGTCGTCACGGACGCGGCATTGCCCCAGGGGTCGACGACCGAGTAGTGCGTCGTCTCGCTGCTCTCCGCCGGCGGCGCCGACTCGACCGGCGGCAGCGGCGTCGACCGCTCCGGGTCGATTCGCGCCCGCAACGCGTCGGCGTACTCCTGCGACTCGAACTGTTCCCACGGAACGTCGACGAAGTCCGGATCGCCGATCAGGGTGTTCCGGTCCCGGAAGGCGAGACGCATCGTCTCCGCCTCCAGATGCACCAGGTCGGCGCTGCCGAACGGCGGCAACGGATCCCAGCCCTCGAGCACGTTCAGGATCAGGCTCAGCGTCAGGCCGCCGGAGGAAACCGGGGGCATCGAGTAGATCGTGTGTCCACGATACTCGATCTCGACCGGCTCGCGCCAGACGGGCGCGTAGCCTTGCAGGTCCGCGTGCGTGACGAGCCCTCCGCCACGCTCCATTTCGGCGACGATCAGGTCGGCGACGGCGCCGCGGTAGAAGCCCTCCGGACCCTGCTCCGAGATCGCGGTCAGCGTCGCCGCCAGGTCGGTCTGAACGAGAAGGGTCCCGGGCGCCGGCGCTTCGCCGTCGACCAGGAACTGCGCCGCGCTCGCCGGAAACCGGCCGAGCCGCGACGCCGCGCTGGCCAGGCTGCTCGAGCGGACTTCGTCGACCTCGTGGCCGTGCGCCAGCTCGATGGCCGGCGTCACCAGGTCGACCCAGGGAAGAGTGCCGTATTCTCGGTGCATCTCCCACAGACCGGCCACCGACCCGGGCACGCCGGCGGCAAGGTGTCCGATGACCACTCTCTCCGTGACTTCGCCCTCGTCGTCCAGGAACATGTCGCGGGTCGCGGACCCCGGCGCCTTCTCGCGGAAGTCGAGGGCACGCACCTCGCCCTCGTTCGACCGGTAGACCAGGAACCCGCCGCCGCCGATGTTGCCCGCGGCCGGCAGGACGACCGCCAGCGCGAAGCCCACCGCGACCGCGGCGTCGACCGCGTTGCCGCCGCGAGCCAGGATCGCGGCCCCGACGTCGGAAGCGAGGCCGTGGCCGCTGACCACCATGCCGTGTTGGCCCCGCGCCGTGGGAGCGGCGCCGTAGAGCGACCAGGCGTCCACTGCATCCCGAGACGGCGTTCGACCGCCGCAGGCCAATCCCGGCAGCAGGAGAGGGACGAGCAGCCAGCTCGCCGTACGGGGGACCCGCGGGCGCCAGGCGGTGGTCGCGGGCCGACTCATGGCGGCGTTCACGGTATCAGAGCGTCCAGGCGGGGTACGCTTGAGGCGTCATTCACTCTAGCCCGCATGTTTCGCCGATCTCCTACCGTGGCTGTGGATCCGCTGGCCGCGGACCTCGGCGAAGGATGATGCGGACCGGGAGCGGCCTGATGAAGACAAGACTCCCCGAACTGACCGTCGGGATCGAAGAGGAGTACCAGATCATCGAACCGGAAAGCCGGGAGTTGAAGCCCTTCATCCAGAAGTTCCTGGAACAGGGCCAGATCGTGCTCCAGGAGCAGATCAAGGCGGAGCAGCTGCAGTGCCAGGTCGAGGTCGGCAGCGAGGTCTGCCGCTCGATCGACGAGGCGCGGCAGGAGCTCATCCGGTTGCGGCGGTCGATCGGCCACCTGGCGTCCCGGAACGGACTTCGCATCGCGGCCGCCAGCAGCCATCCGTTCTCGTCCTGGCAGCAGCAGGACGTCACCGAGGCGCAGCGCTACATCAAGCTGCAGGAGAACTTCGGAGACGTGGCCCGGCGCATGCTGATCTTCGGCATGCACGTCCACATCGGCGTGCCCGACAGGGAACTGCGCATCGACGTGATGGACCAGTCCCTCTACTTCCTGCCCCACCTGCTCGCGCTGTCGACCAGTTCGCCGTTCTGGCAGGGCCGCAACACGGGCCTCAAGTCCTATCGTTCGGTCGTCTTCGAGAGCCTCCCCCGCTCCGGGCTGCCGCCTTCTCTCCGTTCGTACGCCGAGTACGAGCGTCTGGTGAACGTTCTGGTCCAGACCAGGTGCATCGAGGAACCGACGCAGATCTGGTGGGACGTTCGACCCCACCCCAGGTTCCCGACGATCGAGTTTCGCGTGTTCGACGTCTGCACGAAGATCGACGAGGCGTTGTGCATGACCGCTCTGCTGATGGCGATCGTCGGCAAGCTGATCCGCCTCCGGCGCAACAACCAGGCGTGGCGCCGCTACCCCCGCCACCTGCTCCACGAGAACAAGTGGCGAGCGATCCGCTACGGCATCGACGGCAGACTGATCGACTTCGGAAAGGGCGAGGAAGTCCCGCTCCGCTGCCTGACGCTGGAGCTCCTCGACTTCGTCGACGACGTGCTCGACGACCTGGAGATCCGCAAGGAAGTCGAGTACGTCCACCGCATCCTCGCCGAAGGCACCAGCGCCGACCGCCAGATCGCCCGCGCCGAAGAGGGCGAACTCGACGCCGTCGTCGACGGCCTGATCGAAGAGACCCGCGAAGGCTGCGACTGATCGTCCCTGGCCCGGACCGCACTGGCCGCTATCAGGCAACGACCGAAGGGAAACCAACCATGAACGCACTCGCCAAACTCGAAACCGGCCCGGCGCTCAACGCGCAGGACGCGCAACGCATAGCCGACTACGCGGCGGCGGGCGTTGCCGAGAACACTCGCCGGGCCTACCGCTCCCAAGCTGCGCGCTTCGCGCAGTGGGCCGAAGGACGCGGCCTCGAACCGCTGGACGCGCTCCACGATCAGGGACTCGCCGCCTACCTCGGCGAACGGGCCGACCAGGGCGCGGCGCCGGCCACGCTCGCGCAGGCGGTAGCAGCGCTCAGGCAAGCCGCGAACGCGGCCGAACGTCCGAACCCCTACGGCAGGGCCGCGCAAGCCGTCCTGCGCGGCGTCAGGCGCTCAGGCGCCGACCGCGGGCGCGGTCAGGTTCAGGGCGTCCGGTGGGCCGACCTCGAAGGCGCCGCAGTGCTGGCGGCCGCCGACGGGTCGGCAGCCGGACTCAGGGACGCGGCCATGCTGCGGGTCGGTTCGGACGCGCTTCTGCGGGTCGGCGAACTCGCCGCCGTTCAGGTAGCCGATATCGAAGCCGAAGCGGACGGGTCCGGCAGGCTCACGGTCCGGCGCTCGAAGACGGACCAGGACGGGCGCGGAACCGTGCTCTACCTCGGCCCGCCGACCATGCGGGCCGTCCGCCGCTGGCAGGACGCGGCGGGCGTCAACGACGGGCCGCTGTTCCGCCGGGTCTGGAGCCGCTCGAAGACGGTCGGCGAAACGGCGGTCGACGCCAGCACGGCCCGCAGGGTCATCCAGCGGCGGACGCGGGCCTCGAAGGCAGGGTCAGCGGACACTCGCTCCGCGTCGGCTCCGCGAAGGATCTCGCCGCTGCGGACGCCGAGCTTACGGAACTCATGAACGCGGGCCGCTGGCAGTCACCGGCCATGCCCGCCCACTACGCTCGCGGACAGCTGGCAGGACGCGGCGCCGTCGCCAGACTCCGCTACGGGGCGCAGTAGACGCGCTTTCCCTGCGGCCCGGAACATGGGCCTACAGACCTTTGCAGTCTTCCGGCAAATAGCCCATATCTTGTGCTGTGATCCCCGTGCAAGACCCACAGTCCCCGCGGCTCATCTTTCTCGGGTCCCACCCATGCTCACGCCAACAAGTCTGAGTCTGGACCATATGACCTCATTGCTGTCCCGTTGACCGAGTTGAGAAACGGGCTTGAATCCGTCTCTTGCTGTATCATTGGTTGTCGTCGAAACCCCAATGACTACAAGGAGGATTCAAGCCCATGTCGCATCGTAGCACGGTGTTGGGACAGCTGCTCAGGATGGTGTCGAGACATGAGTTCGAGAGAGACGCGCGGACGCTTGACACGGGGAGAAAGCTCCGATCCATGAGCCGGTGGAGTCAGTTCGCGGCGATGGCGATGGTGCAGTTGTCGGGGCGGTGCAGCTTGCGGGACGTGGTGTCGAATCTGGATGCCCAGAGACGCAAGCTCTACCATCTCGGAATCGGACGAGTCGCTCGAAGCTCGCTTGCCCGCGTCAACCAGGACCGTTCTCCCAAGCTCTTCGAGTTGCAGTTCGAGCGCCTTCTGGGCCGCTGTCGCGGCATGGCGCCCGGCCACAGGTTTCGCTTCAGGAACCGGCTCGTCTCTCTGGACGCGACGCACATCGACCTGTGCCTCGGGCTGTTCTCGTGGGCCAGGTACAGCAAGAGCAAGGGGGCGATCAAGGTCCACGTCGGTCTTGACCATGCCGGCCATCTGCCGACGTTCGTGAGGGTGACGGACGGGAAGGGGAAGGGGAAGGCGTCGGACATTGCGATCGCCCGGACTCTGCGGCTGCAGCCGGGGAGCATCGTCGCCGCAGACCGGTTGTACCAGAACTTCAGCTGGCTGAAATCCCTTGATGCACAAGGGGTTTATCTAGTCACCCGGCTCAAGCGGAGGGTGAAGTACGCGGTCCGTGAGCGTCGCACGTACGCTTCCGGTCGCGGCGTGACTTCGGACCAGACGATTGAACTGACGACCAGGAAGGGACAGAAGGACTGTCCGATTCCCCTCCGGCGGGTCGGCTACCGGGACGCCGAGACCGGCAAACACTACGTGTTCCTCACCAACAACTTTCAGCTCGCGCCAAGGACCATAGCGGACATCTACAAGGCGCGTTGGGAGGTCGAGCTCTTCTTCAAGTGGATCAAGCAGAACCTGCGCATCAAGAGCTTTCTCGGCACGTCCCGCAACGCCGTGCTGACGCAGATCTGGATCGCCATGTGCGTCCACCTGATGCTTGCCTACCTGAAGTTCGCCAATCGTCTCAAGTGGAGCCTCAGAGAGATCCTGCGCCTGCTTCACCTCAATCTGTTTGAACGGCGGACACTCAATGACCTGTTACAGCCCCAACGAGAACCGCCGGGCTCAGAAAACGTTCAACTTCAACTCGCCATACCCCGAGGTTAGTGGGACAGCAATGATATGACCTACACAGTGGGGATCGTCTCCCAGTTTCCAACCAAATGACGGTATGCGACAAGCTTCGAACAGTCTGTGAGCTTCTTCTGAGCAACCTCGTACTGGAGTTGCCCCGGTTTTATGGACGGTTTGTTTTTGGGTAATCTCAGGCGGCTCTTCGGTAGGCGTTCTCGAAGTTGACTGGCGACCGGTATCCGATCCCGGAGTGGCGTCGATGGGTGTTGTACCAGCCTTCGATGTACCGGAAAAGGTCGGCTCTGGCCTCGGCGTGGTTCCGGAAGCGGGACTGATCGAGCAGTTCGCATTCGAGGCTGGCGAAGAAGCTCTCGGCCATTGCGTTGTCGTAGCAGTCGCCGACGGAGCCCATCGACCGGGCGATGCCGGCCTTGCGGCAACGCTTCCCGAAGGCCAGGGAAGTGTACTGGCTGCCTTGGTCGGAGTGATGGATCACGTCCTCGGGCGTCCTGTTGGCGACCGCCATGTTCAGCGCGCCGACCACGAGCTCGGTCGCCAGCGACGAATCCATCGCCCAGCCGACGATACGCCGACTGAACACGTCGAGGACGACCGCCAGGTACAGGAAACCGGCATCGGTCGGCACGTAGGTGATGTCCGCGACCCACAGCCGATCAGGGCCCGAGGCGACGAACTTCCGGTCGATGAGGTCCGGCGCTGGGCGCACCTTCGGCGCGCGGCGGGTCGTCGTCGGTCGCTTGCGGCGGCTGACGCCCGCCAGAGCGCACTCTTGCATCAGTCTGGCGACCCGCCTGCGGCTCACCGGAAACCCCTCGTCGGCCAGTTCAGCCCGGATTCTCGGCGCGCCGTAGGTCCCTCGGCTCCGCTCGTGGATCGCCCGCACCCGTTCCGCGAGAACCCGGTCCGCCTTCTCTCTCGCCGACTCCGGTCGCTTCAACCAGGCGTAGTAGCCGCTCGTGGAGACGCCGAGCACCCGCGCCATGGTCGTTATGCGGAACTCGGCCCGGTACGCTCTCATGAACCGGAAGACCCCTTCCGGTCCGTCTCCCGAGCGAACCAGGCCGTGGCTTTTGCCAGGATCTCCCGCTCCTCGCGCAGTCGACGAACCTCCCGTCGCAGCCGACGCAACTCCAAGCGCTCCGCCGTCGTGCTGCCGTCGCCGCGGCGTCCCGCGTCGAGGTCCGCCTGCCTGACCCAGTTACGGATCGACTGCGCTGAAGCCTCGAACTCGCTGGCCAGGCGGTCCGGGCTGCGCCCGGACCGGACCAGATCCACCATCTGTTGCCGGTACTCTGTCGGGTACCGGGGTCTTGATCTTGGCATCGTGGGGGGATTGTCCCGTTTTCTGTTGAACTTCGGATGGCGGCTCGTGTGTGTTGAAGAATGTTAAGCGGCCTTGGTTTGGTGGTCAACGTGACGTGCTCGTCGTTCGAGAGCACGGATGAGTTCTGGCATGTCTCGGTAGCCTCTGACGCGGTGGAAGCGTGATTGCGCATCGACGAGGGCTGCGGCGACCCAGCGCTGGATCATGGCGCCGCCCCGCCAGCGCTTGACGTTGCGGGTGTAGCGCCCGACGGAGCTGTTGAGGCTCTCGATCGGATTGGTGCTGCGCATGGTCTTCTGGAGAGCTCCGGCGAGGCCGAGTTCGAGCACGGTGACGGTCTCCTCCATGCCTTCCCGTAGGGAGGCCGCTGCGCCGGGGTGCTCCCGCTCGAGATGACTGGCGAGCTGCCGCAGACGCCTCAAGGCCGTCTTGGCGGATTTGCTGTCCCAGGCCTTGCGGAGCGCCCGGCGAATCGAGGCTCGCTTCTCTTCGGGCAGGTGTTCCTCGACGTTCCGGGCCTTGTGGACCTGGCAGCGCTGCACCGTCGCGGCGTCGCCGAAGACCTCCCTGATCGCGCGGCGCAGGGCCTTGCTGCCGTCGATGACGAACAGCAACGGCTTCGCCGTCGAAAGGCCCCGCTCCACCAGGTCGGCGAGAAGAGCGCGGACCACCGCCGTGTTCTCCGTCGAACCCTCGCGAAGGCCAAGAACCCGCTTGTGACCGGACGACGAAACGCCCAAGGCGATCAGAATGCAGTGGCCACCGATGTACTTCGCGTCCACGCACAACACGCGGATGTCCTCGTCTTCCAGCGACGACGACAGGAACTTCTCCATCTGCCGCATCGACAGCGCCTTGAAGCGACGAGACACCGAACTCCTGGAAGCCGAACGACGGTCCGAACCCGCTGCCGCCGTGTCCAGCGACCGCCGGTAGTTCCGCGTCGACACGCCCGAAGCGATCGCTTCCATCGTGTGACGGTCCATCGCGTCGCGAGACGACGCCCACTCGAACGACTCGAGACGCACCTCGCCCTCCGGACCCCGTATCCGCAGACGCTGAATCTCCATCCGGGCGCCGCCCAGCGTCACCTGACTCGGAGCGCTGCCCGCGCGCCACACCGAACGAGCATCCTGGTGACGACCCTTCGCCCCGCACCGCAACTCCCGCTCCTTCTCCATCAACTGCGCCAAGGCAGAACGGCCTGTCTCAACGCACAGATCCTGAAAGCTCGACAGACCGTCGAACAACGAGGACGATGCCTCCAACAGACCAAGCCCCGACCCCGACGACGAGCTGCTCCTTCTCTCTTGCCGATTCCCTTCCCGACTGCCATGATTCGCCATGGGTGGCGTCTCCTTTCTTTCGCTGGAACCGGCCCGCTCACCGGGCCGGGTGAGCCGCCACCCTACTCCCAAAGTTCAACAGCCGGCGGGACATCCCCATCCGCCGCCGCCGACCGGATTTCCACCACGTTGGCCGCATCCATCGCCACAACCGCCTCCACCGACGGGACCGCCGCCACCTACAGGACCGCCGCCGGCCACGGGAGGCACTCCTGCCAAGAAGCCAAGCGGAACATCGGTTGCAGCCGCGACGAGCGACATCAACTGCCAAGGCTGGAACATCGACGCAGGCGACGGGTTCGATGCTCTACGACGGAACCGCGATGGAACGACCCGAAAGCACGGCGCGCTGGACATCCAGGTCAGCAGTGGTGACGCCGCATTCTTCGCTCTCGCGGCGGGAACCATAACGAATTATGCGTGGTCGCCGGAATGTGGTTTCCAGGTCGCGGTTACCCTTCAGAGCGGAGGCCGCCATGTGTATTGCCACTTGGCCGAAGAAGGTAGATTGGCCGCCGGGACCACGGTGCGCGCGGGCGATAAAGTCGGATCGTACGGGGGCTCGGGAACGACCTCGGGGCCACACCTTCACCTGAAGGTGACCGACTCCAACGACGTAGCGATCGATCCCGTTGAGGCCTTGGGAGGGAAGAGCGCGTTGGCGGCCGCCGGGTTCACTTTCAACAGCTCGGACGACGAGCATTGCGCAAGGGAGTAGGAACATGAAGAAAGGTGCGAGATTCTGGACGTTTGCCTTGGTCGTTGGCTGTCTGGCCGGCATGGCGCGGGCGGAGAGTCTGATTCCACTTCCCGGCGAACTGGCCGGGGGGGGCATAGAGCCGGGAGGGTTCATGGGGGATTGTCCCGTTTTCTGTTGAACTTCGGATGGCGGCTCGTGTGTGTTGATGAATGTTAAGCGGCCTTGGTTTGGTGGTCAACGTGCCCTGCTCGTCGTTCGAGGGCGCGGATGAGTTTGGGCATGTCTCTGTAGCCTCTGACGCGGTGGAAGCGTGATTGAGCATCGATGAGAGCGGCAGCGACCCAGCGCTGGATCATGGAGCCGCCCCGCCAGCGCTTGACGTTGCGGGTGTAGCGCCCGACGGAGCTGTTGAGGCTCTCGATCGGATTGGTGCTGCGCATGGTCTTCTGGAGAGCTCCGGCGAGGCCGAGTTCGAGCACGGTGACGGTCTCCTCCATGCCTTCCCGGAGGGAGGCCGCTGCGCCGGGGTGCTCCCGCTCCAGATGACTGGCGATCTGCCGCAGACGCCTCAAGGCCGTCTTGGCGGATTTGCTGTCCCAGGCCTTGCGGAGCGCCCGGCGAATCGAGGCTCGCCTCTCTTCGGGCAGATGCTCTTCGACGTTCCGGGCCTTGTGGACCTGGCAGCGCTGCACCGTCGCGGCGTCGCCGAAGACCTCCTTGATTGCGCGGCGCAGGGCCTTGCTGCCGTCGATGACGAACAGCAACGGCTTCGCCGTCGAGAGGCCCCGCTCCACCAGGTCGGCGAGAAGAGCGCGGACCACCGCCGTGTTCTCCGTCGAACCCTCGCGAAGGCCAAGAACCCGCTTGTGACCGGACGACGAAACGCCCAAGGCGATCAGAATGCAGTGGCCACCGATGTACTTCGCGTCCACGCACACCACGCGGATGTCCTCGTCTTCCAGCGACGACGACAGGAACTTCTCCATCTGCCGCGCCGACAGCGCCTTGAAGCGCCGAGACACCGAACTCCGCGATGCCGAACGACGGTCCGAACCCGCGGCCGCCGTGTCCAGCGACCGCAGGTAGTTCCGCGTCGACACGCCCGACGCAATCGCTTCCATCGTGTGACGGTCCATCGCGTCGCGAGACGCCGCCCACTCGAACGACTCGAGACGCACCTCGCCCTCCGGACCCCGTACCCGCAGACGCTGAATCTCGATCCGGGCCCCGCCCAGCGTCACTTGGCTCGGAGCACTGCCCGCACGCCACACCGAACGAGCATCCTGGTGACGACCCTTCGCGCCGCACCGCGACTCCCGCTCCTCCTCCATCAACCGGGCCAACGTAGACCGGCCTGTCTCGACGCACAGCTCCTGAAAGCTCGACAGACCGTTGACCAACGAGGGCAATGACTCCAACAGACCAAGCCCCGATCCCGACGACGGACTGCTCGGAGTGCTCCTTCTCTCTTGCCGATTCCCTTCCCGACTGCGATGATTGGCCATGGGTGGCGTCTCCTTTCTTTCGCTGAGACCGGCCCGCTCATCGGGCCGGAGAGCCGCCACCCTACTCCCAAAGTTCAACAACCGACGGGACATCCCCGTTCATGGAGCCGGGAGGTCGAGCCGTCCTCCTCGTTGTCGACCGTCAACGTCGGAGCTCGGTGTTGATGCTCATGGACGATCGAGGGGTTCAGGGCACGATCGACCTTCCGCCAAAGCGCGTAGGCACGAGCCTGACGGTGCTCAGCGACGGCCGGATCCTGCTGGGAAGCCAGGACGCTTCGACGATGAACCGGAGACCCCAGCACTACGACATCGTCGAGATTCGGGGCAACGAGTTGGAGACGTCGTGGAGCTGGAACAGCAGGGACGCCTTTCCGGGAATCGACAATGGAAGCGACGGCTTTCACGTGATCTTCTCCGGGGACGGTCGCGCCTGGGGCGAGGGCCATGGCTCCTCCTTCTCGTTCGGCGAGACGGGCGGCGCCAGTCTTGCTACTCGCAAGGAACGATTCGATGTCGGTCAGGTATTGACGGACATCGGCAAGTGGACCATCTTCTCTCCCGGTTTCGTCTACCTGGATTCCGCTGGTCCGGTCGTGGTCGCTCCGTGGAACAAGGGTGCCTACGTCGTGCATTTCTCGGAGCGCGGTTCGCCCGTTGTGCGTCCGATCCTGTTCGACAACGGCGTGGAGGAGTACCACTTCCGTTGGCAGTGGGAAGAACGGATCCTGTGGGCGGCGACGTCGCTCTACTGGAAGGGATACGCGCTCCCTGATCTGGGCGTCTCCGGCATGGAGGAAGAACCGATCTGGGTGCTGGACATGAACGCCGCCGCGCCTCATCCGGAGCGCGGCGTGGTCCAGATCACGGTCGGTGACGGCCGCTATCGGGTGGAGCACGCCTGGCTCGACCCGGTGACCGAGGTCGAGGTGCGCCACGCGTCGGACTGGTACGAAGGCGAGTCAGTCCTGGCGCCGCTCGGGCAGCGACCAGATCGCCAAGAGGTGCGTGTGTCGCCCAGGAGGGTGTTCATCAGCCCGAACGGCCGACATGCCGTCATCGTCGAGAGGCGGTACGCCGGTTACACCCAGACGGATCACGCCCGTGAGAGGCGGTACGTCGCCTACACCAAGACGGAATACGCCCGTGTCGTTGGCCTGGCGCCGACAACTCCGACGCCACGGCTGGAAGCCGACCGGAACGCCGAAGCGGCGGCCGACCGGGAGTTCATTGGCAAGCTGCTGCCCCCCTGACACTCGCTCTGGCACTTCGGAGGAGAGCAGGGGATGTCCCGCCGGCTGTTGAACTTTGGGAGTAGGGTGGCGGCTCACCCGGCCCGGTGAGCGGGCCGGTTCCAGCGAAAGAAAGGAGACGCCACCCATGGCGAATCATCGCAGTCGGGAAGGGAATCGGCAAGAGAGAAGGAGCAGCTCGTCGTCGGGGTCGGGGCTTGGTCTGTTGGAGGCATCGTCCTCGTTGTTCGACGGTCTGTCGAGCTTTCAGGATCTGTGCGTTGAGACAGGCCGTTCTGCCTTGGCGCAGTTGATGGAGAAGGAGCGGGAGTTGCGGTGCGGGGCGAAGGGTCGTCACCAGGATGCTCGTTCGGTGTGGCGCGCGGGCAGCGCTCCGAGTCAGGTGACGCTGGGCGGCGCCCGGATGGAGATTCAGCGTCTGCGGATACGGGGTCCGGAGGGCGAGGTGCGTCTCGAGTCGTTCGAGTGGGCGTCGTCTCGCGACGCGATGGACCGTCACACGATGGAAGCGATCGCTTCGGGCGTGTCGACGCGGAACTACCGGCGGTCGCTGGACACGGCGGCAGCGGGTTCGGACCGTCGTTCGGCTTCCAGGAGTTCGGTGTCTCGTCGCTTCAAGGCGCTGTCGATGCGGCAGATGGAGAAGTTCCTGTCGTCGTCGCTGGAAGACGAGGACATCCGCGTGTTGTGCGTGGACGCGAAGTACATCGGTGGCCACTGCATTCTGATCGCCTTGGGCGTTTCGTCGTCCGGTCACAAGCGGGTTCTTGGCCTTCGCGAGGGTTCGACGGAGAACACGGCGGTGGTCCGCGCTCTTCTCGCCGACCTGGTGGAGCGGGGCCTTTCGACGGCGAAGCCGTTGCTGTTCGTCATCGACGGCAGCAAGGCCCTGCGCCGCGCGATCAGGGAGGTCTTCGGCGACGCCGCGACGGTGCAGCGCTGCCAGGTCCACAAGGCCCGGAACGTCGAGGAACACCTGCCCGAAGAGAAGCGAGCCTCGATTCGCCGGGCGCTCCGCAAGGCCTGGGACAGCAAATCCGCCAAGACGGCCTTGAGGCGTCTGCGGCAGCTCGCCAGTCATCTCGAGCGGGAGCACCCCGGCGCAGCGGCCTCCCTACGGGAAGGCATGGAGGAGACCGTCACCGTGCTCGAACTCGGCCTCGCCGGAGCTCTCCAGAAGACCATGCGCAGCACCAATCCGATCGAGAGCCTCAACAGCTCCGTCGGGCGCTACACCCGCAACGTCAAGCGCTGGCGGGGCGGCGCCATGATCCAGCGCTGGGTCGCCGCAGCCCTCGTCGATGCGCAATCACGCTTCCACCGCGTCAGAGGCTACCGAGACATGCCAGAACTCATCCGTGCTCTCGAACGACGAGCACGTCACGTTGACCACCAAACCAAGGCCGCTTAACATTCTTCAACACACACGAGCCGCCATCCGAAGTTCAACAGAAAACGGGACAATCCCCGGCGGATTCAACGTGGGCGGAGGCGCCGTCACGGTGATCGAATCATGGATCTTGATGCAAGATCCATCGGCGCCGTCCTCGTCGTCGTCGCAGAGCTTGATCTCCGGCGCGCCAAGCGGCTGGACCACATAGTGCAGCGTTCTCGTCGCGGTCACCGCGAGGGAGTAGTTCCCGGGACCCCGAGCGTACGGATACACCGTCACGGCATGGGCCCCGGCGGCCAGGCTGCCGCTCCACGAATCGTCCCGACTCTCGCCGTGGTTGCTGCAGTCCGCGACGCCGACCCGACAGTCGAAGTCGATCGTCATCCCGGTCAGCGCCACGTCAACATCGGCGGCCGCGTCCAGTCTGAAGCGGAACGTCTCCTCCTCCGACACGGCCGTCCTGCTCGCATTGACCAGCGTCGTCGTCTTCGTCTCGCTCCCCGAGCTGCCGCCCGTGCCCGTCGACCTCGCGCTCACGCTCAACGTGTAGTTGCCCGGACCGCTTTCGTAGGGATAGACCACGATCTTGTGGTTGCCAGCGGCCAGCGTTCCGCTCCACGAATCGTCCAACGTGCCGCTGCGGTTCGTGCAGGCGGTGCCCGCCACCTTGCAGTCGAAGTCGATCGTCATTCCCGTCAACTGTACCGACACCTTCACGCTCCGCGGCAGCTTGAGCACGTACGTGCGCGACGCGGACACGTTCACGCCCCTCTTCACCCCCGGCTCGGCGGACGGAGGAGGAGTCGGAGTCGGGGTCGGGGGCGGCGGCGTTGGTGGCGGCGGAGGCGGAGTCGGTGACGGAGGCGGGGGTGGCGGCGGAGGTGGTGGCGGAGGTGCGGACGGCGCAGTCACCACGACCGTGAACGTCGATGAAGCCCTTGAGCCGGCGCCGTCACTCACCGAGTAGGCGATCCTGTACGTCGTGTCGACAAGCACCGTCGGCAACCTTCCTCTCGCGCGCCGCGTCGACGACGAGAACGAGATGCCGGCGGGCAATCCGGCAAGGCTGTACGAGTACGGAGTCCTCCCGCCAGACGCAGCCGGAAACACGGTGTCGACGACGCCGCCCGAAGGAACTCGAAAGTCCGAAACGCCCGACAGCGACAACGGCGGACGCGGAGGCGGCGCCGGCGGCACGATCGTGGCCCGAAACGTCACCGAAGCGGAGCCGCCCGCCCTGTCCCGCGCGCTGTAGGTGATCCGGTAGGTCGTCTCGACCAGGACGGTTGGAAGCGTTCCCCGGGCCAGACGAGTCGAAGCCGAAAAGGAGAGACCGGGCGGCAGCCCCGTCACGCTGTACGCGTACGGCGCGCGGCCGCCGGTTGCCGCCGGGAACACCGTGTCGACCGCGCCGGCGGACGGAAGCCGGAAGTCGGGTATGCCCGGAACAGACAGAGACGTCCTGGCGTGAAGCGAGGCCGCTCCGGACAGAAGCAGCAGAAGCAACGGCAGTACGGTGCTGGCGCGTCTCATGACCTTGCGTCCTCCTGGCGTTCATTCGCGGACAAATGCGATTAGCAAGACCAAAGGCACCCGGAAAGGCGTGAACCAGGCGGAACAAGTCGCTCGAGGCGGGGATGGAGGGCCGCGACCAGCCGACTGGCAGGTCGAAGAAGCGCCCGAACCGGCCAAAATGGCCGGCACAATGCACGAGATCGCCCCGCCGATGCCGGTTCGGGGGCTTGACAACCGCGATTTGTTCCATGACAATCGCATTTGTCTGTATCAAACTGTCCGCGGGTTGACGGCGCCGCCACGGCGCCGAAAGGATGAAGACGGCGTTGTCCGGGAACGCCCCGCGAACCGCGCCCGGCCCCCGACACGATGTTCAAGCACGCCTACGCAGCGAACACGCACCGGGCCTACGGCCACGCCGTGAACCGCTTCAACGCGTTCCTGGGCGACCGGGCGCCGGACGACGCGACCGTCGCCGCCTTCCTCGAAGCGGAAGCCGAGCGCGGGCTCGCCCCGGCATCGCTGTCACTGACTCACGCCGCCATCGGCGCCGCCGCGCGGATGGACGGCACAACGGATCCGCGCGGACCGTTGACCGCCAGGACGCTTGGCATCCTCAAGCGGAGGCACGCCAGACGCACCGGCGGACCGGTCGACGGCCTGAGACGGAGAGACGTCGACAAGGCTGCGCGCCTCGCCACCGCAGAGGGCACGATGATCGGCCTGCGCGACGCCGCGCTGCTGCGACTCGGCAGCGACGCTTTCCTGAGAATCAGCGAACTCGCGGCCGTCGAGGTCGACCATGTGGAGAGCGAAGAAGACGGCAGCGGCTGCCTCCGGTTGCCAAGGAGCAAGACGGACCAGAACGGAGAAGGCAGGGCGCTCTACGTCTGCCGCGCAACGATGGCGGCCATCGCCGCCTGGAAGCAGGCCTCCGGCGTCTCCTCCGGACCGCTGTTCCGAGGCGTCCCGAAGGGCGGCGCCCGCGTCAACGACAAGGCGCTCAGCGAGAGCACGCTGCGCCAGGTCATCCGCAAGCGCGGCCGCGCCGCCGGCGTCAAGGGGCGGCTGAGCGGCCATTCGCTGCGGATAGGCAGCGCCCGTTCGCTCGTCGCCAGAGGCGCCTCCACGGCCGAACTCATGCAGGCCGGAAGGTGGAACGACCCGAAGACCGCCACCCGCTACGCCGCCAACGAACTCGCCGCAACCGGCGCCGTCGCCCGCTACTTCGAGGACAAGGACGACTGGCTGTCTCGGCCTGGCGGGGGGCGAGTCGATCTCAGCGTCTCCGAAGACCTCGTGCGCAGAAAGCCGCGCGACCCATCGACGCGAGGACCACGCTTGCCGGCGCCGCGAACCGAGGGACGCCGGCCGTCGCTCAGCGAGCCAGGCAACGCTCCCGCCACCGGTCCGGCAGCCGGCCGCAGAACGGGCCCAGCTCCACCACCACGGCGTGAGCCTGGCTGACGATCGACTGGAAGCAGGCCTCGCCGTCGCCCGCCGCTTGGCCGCCGGGGGCAGTGCCAGGGCCGCCGTTCATGCCGTGCCCGTCGTCAGACTCCTGCGCCTCCGGCTCGGACTCCGGCGGCCCGGGCGCCTGTGCAACAAGCACCGAACTGCAGCCCGGCGTGAAAATCGCCGCAAACAACCAGAAGGCGATGAGGAAGCGCTTGCCACTCATCGCCGAATCGGCGGCCGGGACCGCGGTTGGAGTCTCAGCTCGAAGCGCGCGGCGTTGAACTCGATGGCCGCGCCTTCAAGCGGATAGGTTTCGAGGACGACTCCATGCCGACCGTTCGCACTAACCGCCCAGTCCTCGCCGAAGCGTGAACGTGGCGGCTCGCCTGGATGCCAGTCCGACACGTGGCGTTTCTCGATAGAAGACGATGGGTCGCGCCAGAGGTGCTCGATGCGGTAGGCGCCCTCGCCGCGAACCACTTGAAACACGGCCGAGGTGGCTCACTTTCTGAGCGGCGTTTGGCTCACTTTCTGAGCGTTGCTACCACAGTGCCCACTCCCTCGTCGCCAAGGGCGCCTCCACGGCCGAACTCATGCAGGCCGGAAGGTGGAACGACCCGAAGACCGCCACCCGCTACGCCGCCAACGAACTCGCCGCAACCGGCGCCGTCGCCCGCTACTTCGAGGACAGGGACGACCGACTGTCTCGGCGCCCATCGCGGCACGCTAATCTGACAGCCTGCATGCGCCTCGCGATCGTCATGCCGGTGCTCGAAGAAGCGGCGCGGGTTCAGGACGCCATCGTCGCGGCACAGGCCCACTGCGACGAACTCATCGTCGTTGACGGCGGCAGCAGGGATCGCACCGCCGAACTGGCCGCCGGCGCCGGCGCACGGGTCGAGACCGTGCCGCATGCTGGCCGCGGACTCCAGCTGCGAAAGGGCGCCAGCCTCGCCATCCAGGCCGGGGCCGACGTGCTGCTGTTCCTCCACGCCGATACGCGGCTGCCGCGGGCCGCGAGACGCGGGATCGAACGCGCGGTGACCTTCGGCGCGGCAGGCGGGGGCTTCCTGATCGACTTCGAAGCCGCGCCGGCGCTGCTGCGGCGGGGCCGGGCCCTGGTCGACATCCGGACCCGCTGGCTGCGCACTCCGCTCGGCGATCAGGCCCAGTTCGCCACGACGGCCGCCTACGTCGCCTGCGGCGGTTTCTCCGACCTGCCGATCCTCGAAGACGTCGACTTCATCCGCCGCCTCCGCCGGCAGGGGCCGATCTCGGTCGTGGAGCAGCGAGCGACCACTTCATCCCGCCGCTTCGCGGAGCGAGGCGTCGTCCGCACGGTGGCGACCAACTGGTTGATCTGGTTGTTGTTTGCCGTCGGCGTCAAACCGGCACGGCTGGCAGGCCTATACCCCTTGGTGCGGTAGGGCCGCCAACCCGTCGTGGACTCCGTGTTCGACCCCAGCCACCACCTCACCAGGAGGCCGCGTCGGGGAACTCGCTTCGCGGCGTTCCTCGACGCAACCTCCAGGCAAAGATCCACCGCCACGGGGCTGCGCTGTCGCGCAGGGAACTCGCCCGGAAAGCCGACGAGGGCGTCGGCGCATCCAGTGCGAGGCTGTTCGCTCCGTGCAGGCCCGAAGGTGGAGGCAGCACGGCCTCCAGACTAGTTCAGCGCGTCCTTCAGCGAACGGCTGACCTTGAACCGAACGCCGTTGCTGGCCGAGATCATGAGCGACTCGCCGGTCTTCGGGTTCCGACCGGTGCGGGCGCCGCGGTGCGACACGGAGAAACTCCCGAGGCCCGGAAGCTGCACGCGGTCGCCGTCCTGCAGATGGCTCGAGATGCTGTCGATCAGGGACTGGACGGCGTCCGCCGCCTGCTTCTTGCTGAGACCCGCGCCCTCGGCAACGGCCTCTACGATGTCTGCCTTTCCGGCCATCGAACGTACTCCTTCAGAGTCGGTTGTGGGTGTCGAGCCCCCCGCGGAGCTCAACCTGGGCTCACGTGCTCCCTGAGTCACACCGCGTTTGCTGAAGCGAAGACCGGAAGCGAGGCCGACCGGGTGTCCCCGGCAGAGCGTGCCCGGCCGGCATCTCCGACGCGGGGCTTCTGGTGTTCGATGTCATCTTCGGGTATGATGGGCAGTTGTTCTCGAAAGCCCAAGAAGTTCCGGGAACATACGGCAGAAGAACCCGTATTGTCAATGTCGGCCTACGTTTCCGGCGCCCGGACGTGGCCGCGGACGGCATCGCCCTGCTTGCGTCCACCCGAACGGGGACCCCGACAGCCCGCGCGCTGGAGCGCCTGAACCGTGAAGCCGTCGTGACCGCCTCCCGGAAGCAGTCGCCACATGCCCGACGCCTGGACGTGGTCGGCCGCGGGGCGACGAAGATCGGCGCTCAGGTCCCGACGGTCGAAGTCGGGTCGGGACTCCAGGAAGGCCGAGACGACGGCCTCGTTCTCCTCCGGCTCGATCGAGCAAGTGAGGATGACGAGCAGACCGCCCGGCCGCACGCAGGCAGCCGCGCCACGGACGAGCGAGCCGGCTTGCTCCGCCAGCCGCTCGATCTCCGCCGCGCTGATGCGCCACTTGAGTTCAGGGTGCTTGCGCAGCGTACCCGTGCCGCTGCAGGGAAGGTCGACCACGACTCGGTCGAAACCGTCGCGAAAGGGAAGAGCGCCGCCGTCCGCGGCGCAGAGCAACGGCGCCAAGGCCAGGCGAGAGGCGTTGCGGCGCATGGTCTGCAGCCGCTCGAGCGACAGATCGCTGGCCACGCAGAGAGCATCCGGTTGCTCCGCGAGCAGCGCGAACGTCTTGCCTCCCGGCGCCGCGGCAACGTCAAGGACTCTCTCCCGGGGCGCGGGTGGAGGCACGATCGCCGCCAACTGACTCGCCTCGTCCTGCACGTAGAAGGCGCCACGCCGCCAGGCCTCGGAGAACAGCGGATTGCCCCACTGGACCGTGAGGCAGTGCGGCGCCAGCACCGACGGCTCGACGCCCACGTCGTCGTCGATCAGCTGTTCGGCCAGCGGGGCGCGTCCTCCACGGCCGCGGAAGGCGAGCAGATGCAGCGGCTTCGGACGGTTGTTCGCGGTCAGGATGGCGATGGTCCGCGTCTCGCCGTACGTGCGCAGCCAGCGCTCGACCAGCAGATCCGGGTGCGAGTGCAGGATGCCGAGCCGGACGGCCAGGTCGCCCTCTTCGACCGGCCAGGCGTCACGGCGCGGCGAGCGGGCGATCCGTCGCAGCACGCCGTTGACGAAACTGGCGCCGCCGGCGTGGGTGCGGCCCGCCGCCTGCTCCACCGCCTCGTTGACCGCCGCATGGGCGGGAACGCGATCCAGAAAGAAGAGCTGGTACACGGCGATCCGCAGCGGCGCAAGCAGCGCCCACTGGATCCGGGACAGGGGCCGTCCGGATGCGGACACGAGGACGTGGTCGATGAAGCGCAACCAGCGCAGCGTGCCCAGCACGAGTTCCCGCAGGAGTCCGTGGTCCCTCGGATCGCAGCGCTCGAGCGCACCGTCCAGGAAGGTAGAAGCCGGCGCTTTGGATTCCAGCGTGCGGTCCAGAACGAAGGCGGCCGACTCCCTGACCTTGGCGTGAGCGGTGAGCGGCGCCTCGGTCCGACGACGACGCCAGTTCGAACCCGACCCCAGGTCTCGAATCGGTCGGCGGCGCGTCATGTCCGTTCCCCGAAGCGCTCGCCGACCTCCAGGCGCAGGCCGTTCACCAGGTCGACTCCACTGACCGGACGACGGCCCGGGCGCTGCACGCGATCGAGCGCCAGAACCGAGGAGCCGCCGCAGCGGACCACGGCAACCCGGCCGAGGCCTTCCATCCTTCGACACCCCAGGAACGCGCCCGGCCGTTCCCGACCGGCGCCCCGGTCCGACGCCGCAAGCGAGGGCAGAGGACGCGCCGCGACGATCCGCACCGCTTCATCCCGCAGCCAGGTCCGCGATCCCGGCCACGGCTCGTAGGCGCGGACTCGGCAGACGATCTCGTCGGCTTCCCGGCCCCAGTCGACGACGCCGTCCTCCGGACGGAGCATTGGCGCGTAGCTTGCCGACGCCTCGCACTGCGGCCGGGGTTCGACCTCGCCGGCCTCCAGACCGTTCAGCGTACGTACGAGAAGCTGGGCGCCGGCTTCGGCCAGGCGCGGCGTCAGCTCGGCGGCCGTCTCAAGCGGACCGATCGCCACGTCTTCGCGCAACAGAATCGGTCCGGTGTCGAGACCTTCCTCCATGACCATCGTGGTCACTCCGGTCACCCTGTCGCCGTTGGCGATCGCGGCCTGGATCGGCGAGGCGCCGCGCCAGACCGGCAACAGGGATGCGTGGACGTTCAGGCAACCCCAGGACGGCAACTCGAGCAAGCCGCGGGGGAAGACCTGGCCGTAGGCGGCGACCACCGCGAGGTCGACCTCCAACGCGCCGAGCTGACCGAGAAAACCGTCGTCCCGCACTTTGGTCGGTTGCAGCAGGTCGACGCCACGGGCCCGCGCCCAGCGCGCCACGGGCGGCTCCACCAGCCGGCCGCCCCGACCCGCGCGCCGAGCAGGCTGGCTGACGACAACGATCGGCCGCCTGCCGGCCGAGTCGAGAGCGGCGAGCGACGGCGCCGCGAACTCCGGGGTGCCGAAGAAGGCGATCCTCTCGAATCTCGGCCGCGCGGACGGGCGACAGCGAGCCTGGCCCGCATGCTTCACTTCGCTTGCCGGTGGCGCCTCGGACACTCGCTCCGCAGCGTACCGCCTAGTTGAAGGCCATCTGCGACTGGTCGATTTCCTCGAAGTAGTCGGGCGGCACGAGGACTTCCCGAGGCTTGCTGCCTTGGGAGGGACCCAGGATTCCATCCTGCTCCATCAGATCCACAAGTCGCGACGCGCGAGAGAAGCCCACTCTCATCCGACGCTGGAGGAAACTCGCGGATCCCATCCGTTCCGCGACAACCAGCCGAGCCGCCTCGTCGTAGAGGGCGTCGCCGCCGCCGTTCTCGCCGGCGGCCGCTGAGCGATCCTCCGGCGGCGGCGCCAGCACGGCCGGATCGAGGTTGGGCTGGCCCTGCCGCTTGAGCCAGCGGACCAACGACGCCGTTTCCTGCTCGGTCACGAAAGCGCCGTGGAGGCGAAGCATGCGGCCGCTGCCGGGCGGCATGAACAGCATGTCGCCCTTGCCGAGCAGCTTCTCGGCGCCGACCTGATCGAGGATCGTCCGCGAATCATGCCGGGTCGCCGCGGCGTACGAGATCCGGCACGGGAAGTTCGCCTTGATCGTGCCCGTCAGCACGTCGACCGAGGGACGCTGGGTGGCGACGATCAGGTGAATGCCGACCGCCCGCGCCATCTGCGCCAGACGAGCGATCGAGGTCTCGACCTCGGACGAGGCGACCATCATCAGGTCGGCCAGTTCATCGATCACGATCACGTAGTACGGGAGCGGCTCGAGCTGGCGAGGCTCGGCGGGCTCGTCCGCCTCCTCGTCCCGAAGGCGCAGACGGTTGGCCACCTCCGGGTCGGCGATCGCCCGATTGTAGAAGTCGATCGATCGGACGTGAACCTCCGCCAGCAAACGGTAGCGGCGTTCCATTTCGGCCACGGCCCAGCGCAGAGCGTTCGAGGCCTGCTTCGGTTCCACCACGACGGCGGTCTTCAGGTGCGGAATGTCCGCGTAGACCCCGAGCTCGATCCGCTTCGGGTCGATCAGGATGAACTGGACTTCGTCGCTCCGCGCGCGATAGAGGATGGAGGTCAGCATGCCCTGGAGGCCCACGCTCTTGCCGGCGCCCGTGGCCCCCGCGACCAGCAGATGCGGCATCCTGGCCAGGTCGGCGAAGTACGGCTCGCCGCGAAGAGTGCGGCCGAGCGCCATGGTGAGCGGAGACTTGCCGCCCCGAAACTCCGGGTCCGCCAGAAGGCTGCCCAGCGGGATGATCGTCCTGTGCCTGTTCGGGACCTCGATGCCCAGCGTCGATCGGCCGGGCATGCGTTCGATCCGGATC
This sequence comes from Candidatus Multivorans sp., assembly GCA_965203495.1. GTDB lineage: Bacteria > Acidobacteriota > Thermoanaerobaculia > Multivoradales > Multivoraceae > Multivorans. The sequence continues at coordinate 60,272 of CBDBDB010000014.1, read as the reverse complement.
GCCTCGGCCTTCAAGGAGAGCGCCAGATCATCCTGAAGGTTGACGATCTGGGAGACCTTCACGCCGGGCGCCGGCTGGAACTCGAACACGGTGATGACCGGACCCGGGCTGATGCCCTCGATCGTGCCCTCGACTCCGAACTCGGCGCAGCGGGCGCAAATGAGTTCGCCCAGTTCCCTCAACCCGCCCTCGTCGACCTCGCTGTCGACTTCCTCGGTGTACAGCAGGTCAAGGGGCGGCAACTCCCCACTCTCGACGCGCGGCTCGGCCTTCTCCGTGCCCGAAACCGCCGTCTTCGCGGTCGCCGCGGAGGGCGGCCTCGTCCCCTGCGCCGCCGGCCGCGCGGCTCTGGCGTCCTCCGATCCGCGGGCTGTCGTCTTCGGGGCTGTCGTCTTCGCCTGGCTCGCGGCCGTCCGGCGAAGCGGCAGATCCACGAGCGGCGTTTCGACCGCCGGCCGCGAACCGACCTTCGCCTCGCCGCGGCCGGCCCCCCGTTCCGAGGCCTTGGCGGGGGACCTCTTGCGCCGACCGGGCTTGAGCCGGACGACAAGCGGCCTGAACCGGCGAAAACCGGCGGCGACCGACTCGTCCAGGTTGTTCCGCAGCATCAGCGCCATCCCGAACGCGAGACCTGAGACAGCGATCACTCCAGCGCCAAGTTCGCCCAACTGGCCGCTGACCGCCCCGGCGATCGTCGCCCCCAGGAATCCCCCGGCGGTCAGGGATTCGCCCCGGAACGCAACGTCGCCCGCGGTCAGAGCGACCAGTGTCGGCGTCGCCGACAAGGCAACGACGATGCCGACGGCCTGCGGGACGGATGGAACGCCGGTGCGAGCGCGGACCAGCCGGTAACCCAAACCGAGGACCGCCAGCGCCACGGCGAGAACGGCGAACCCGAGGAAACCGTATCCGGCGGCGGCGACGTGGGCGCCCATCGGACCGATCAGGTTGGCCGTCTCCGCCGCATCCTCGGCGCTGCGCATGAAGCTCGGGTCGCTCGGCTGGTAGCTCAGCAGACTGAGCAGCAGGAGCACGCCGAGCATGAGCAACAGCAGGCCGACCAGCTCGCTCGCCTTGCCCGTCGGCAGACTGCGGGGAAGCGCGAACCTGGCCGAACTAGTCATCGACGCCCTCCCGCGAAGCGTCAACGGCCCGTGGTGGATGTCGCGCTGCATTCGACGCGCACTTCCACCGCGGGCTGTTGACGGGAGCATGCATGAGTCCGTCATTCTATCCGATAAATCCAGATATGGCTATATTCGTGCGGGCAGCTCGCGGGCGCCTCGGCAGACGCGAAAGAGCTCGACGAACTCGTCCAGGCCGAGGGCCTCGGCGCGAACCATCGGCGGCAACCCCGAAGCCGAGATCGCCGCGGCGGCGGCGGGCCGATCCATCGCGGCGGCCAGGTTGTTCAACAGGGTCTTGCGCCGGCGGCTGAACGCCGTTCGAACCAGAGCCTTGAAGCCGGCCCATTCCTCCTCCCCGATCGCAAGCGGGATCCGTTCCAGACCGACGAAGGCGCTGGTGACGGCCGGAGGCGGCACGAAGCTCCCCGGCAGGACGACGGCCAGACGGCGAGCGGCGGCGCGAGCCTGAGTCAGCACCGTCAGCGCCCCGTAGGCCCCGTCGCCGGGCGTCGCCGTCAAGCGGTCCGCTACCTCGCGTTGAACCAGAAAGGCCGCTCGCAGAGCGACAGGGGCGCGCTCGAGCACCCGGGAGACGATCCGCGTGGCTACGTTGTAGGGCAGGTTGCCGGCGACCCGCGCGGCGACCGGCGCGTGCTCGAACGCCAGGTCGCAGGCGTCGCCGACCGCGAGCCGGATGCGCCGTTCACCGACTCGCCGACGCAGCGCGAAGGCCCAGGACGGATCGAGTTCGCAGGCCATGACGCGGCGCGCGCCTCGCTCCAGAAGCAGTCGCGTCAACACGCCGCCGCCGGGACCGATCTCGATCACCGTCCGGCCGGAAACGTCCAGAAAGTCGACCGCGAGAGTCGCCGACTCCGCGCTGCGAAGATGGTGCTGACCCAGAGATCGACGGAGCGGCGGATCGACGTTGCCCGGCGCAGTCACCGCCCGGCACGGTAACACCCTGCACCGCACACCTGGTCCGAGCCGCCAGCCGCGCCCCGAACACGGGCAGGAACGGGGCCAACCGACAGGCGCGGGGCAGTCGACGGACTTCCACGCGGAACGCAGTCCTCTCGTCAAGGCGACCAAGGTCTCGCCGTACCAGGTCTCCGTCGGGTAACCCTCGTCGTTCGTCACGACGTGAACGATCCGACCGTGCGCGTCGTACGAAACCACCGCCGGGACCGACGGAGAGTGACCGCCCTGCTCAAGCACCGCGGTCTTCGTGTAGTAGTCGTGACGTACGCCTCCCCGGTTGTCCGAGATCCGAAGCCACCTGTCGTCCGGCCGGACAGACTCGACTTCGAGCTCCTGATGGAGCAACCGAAAGGACGTCCGCGTATGGCCGCCGACACTCTCCGTCCAGTGGTGCCCCCAAGGATGACCGAAATCGGAAGAGGACTCGCCGGCAGGCCGCCGTCGGCCTCGATACAGATCCAACTCCGCCTTCCGAGGCACGCCAAGCGGTGACGGCAGGCGGGAGACAAAGTCGTCCATCTTGTCCCGACTCATGTTGCGGGCGCGAGCGAAAAGGCTCTTTTCTCCATCAAGCGAAGGCCTGCCATAAGCCAGGTGCTCCGTCACGCTCCTTCCGTCCCCATAACAGCCCGTGGCAAAAGTCGGGCTGTCCGCCGTTTCGGCTATGCGATAGCAGCCCGTGGCAAAAGTCGGGCTGTCCGCCGTTTCGGCTATGCGATAGGATGGGTTCATGGCTATGGGCAAAAGGCGTCGTGAGAATCAGGAGCTTCTCTGGGTGTCTGGATCGGCGGGATTGTCCCGTTTTCTGTTGAACTTCGGATGGCGGCTCGTGTGTGTTGATGAATGTTAAGCGGCCTTGGTTTGGTGGTCAACGTGCCCTGCTCGTCGTTCGAGGGCGCGGATGAGTTTGGGCATGTCTCGGTAGCCTCTGACGCGGTGGAAGCGTGATTGAGCATCGATGAGAGCGGCAGCGACCCAGCGCTGGATCATGGAGCCGCCCCGCCAGCGCTTGACGTTGCGGGTGTAGCGCCCGACGGAGCTGTTGAGGCTCTCGATCGGATTGGTGCTGCGCATGGTCTTCTGGAGAGCTCCGGCGAGGCCGAGTTCGAGCACGGTGACGGTCTCCTCCATGCCTTCCCGGAGGGAGGCCGCTGCGCCGGGGTGCTCCCGCTCCAGATGACTGGCGATCTGCCGCAGACGCCTCAAGGCCGTCTTGGCGGATTTGCTGTCCCAGGCCTTGCGGAGCGCCCGGCGAATCGAGGCTCGCCTCTCTTCGGGCAGATGCTCTTCGACGTTCCGGGCCTTGTGGACCTGGCAGCGCTGCACCGTCGCGGCGTCGCCGAAGACCTCCTTGATCGCGCGGCGCAGGGCCTTGCTGCCGTCGATGACGAACAGCAACGGCTTCGCCGTCGAGAGGCCCCGCTCCACCAGGTCGGCGAGAAGAGCGCGGACCACCGCCGTGTTCTCCGTCGAAGGGATTGTCCCGTTTTCTGTTGAACTTCGGATGGCGGCTCGTGTGTGTTGAAGAATGTTAAGCGGCCTTGGTTTGGTGGTCAACGTGACGTGCTCGTCGTTCGAGAGCACGGATGAGTTCTGGCATGTCTCGGTAGCCTCTGACGCGGTGGAAGCGTGATTGCGCATCGACGAGGGCTGCGGCGACCCAGCGCTGGATCATGGCGCCGCCCCGCCAGCGCTTGACGTTGCGGGTGTAGCGCCCGACGGAGCTGTTGAGGCTCTCGATCGGATTGGTGCTGCGCATGGTCTTCTGGAGAGCTCCGGCGAGGCCGAGTTCGAGCACGGTGACGGTCTCCTCCATGCCTTCCCGTAGGGAGGCCGCTGCGCCGGGGTGCTCCCGCTCGAGATGACTGGCGAGCTGCCGCAGACGCCTCAAGGCCGTCTTGGCGGATTTGCTGTCCCAGGCCTTGCGGAGCGCCCGGCGAATCGAGGCTCGCTTCTCTTCGGGCAGGTGTTCCTCGACGTTCCGGGCCTTGTGGACCTGGCAGCGCTGCACCGTCGCGGCGTCGCCGAAGACCTCCCTGATCGCGCGGCGCAGGGCCTTGCTGCCGTCGATGACGAACAGCAACGGCTTCGCCGTCGAAAGGCCCCGCTCCACCAGGTCGGCGAGAAGAGCGCGGACCACCGCCGTGTTCTCCGTCGAACCCTCGCGAAGGCCAAGAACCCGCTTGTGACCGGACGACGAAACGCCCAAGGCGATCAGAATGCAGTGGCCACCGATGTACTTCGCGTCCACGCACAACACGCGGATGTCCTCGTCTTCCAGCGACGACGACAGGAACTTCTCCATCTGCCGCATCGACAGCGCCTTGAAGCGACGAGACACCGAACTCCTGGAAGCCGAACGACGGTCCGAACCCGCTGCCGCCGTGTCCAGCGACCGCCGGTAGTTCCGCGTCGACACGCCCGAAGCGATCGCTTCCATCGTGTGACGGTCCATCGCGTCGCGAGACGACGCCCACTCGAACGACTCGAGACGCACCTCGCCCTCCGGACCCCGTATCCGCAGACGCTGAATCTCCATCCGGGCGCCGCCCAGCGTCACCTGACTCGGAGCGCTGCCCGCGCGCCACACCGAACGAGCATCCTGGTGACGACCCTTCGCCCCGCACCGCAACTCCCGCTCCTTCTCCATCAACTGCGCCAAGGCAGAACGGCCTGTCTCAACGCACAGATCCTGAAAGCTCGACAGACCGTCGAACAACGAGGACGATGCCTCCAACAGACCAAGCCCCGACCCCGACGACGAGCTGCTCCTTCTCTCTTGCCGATTCCCTTCCCGACTGCCATGATTCGCCATGGGTGGCGTCTCCTTTCTTTCGCTGGAACCGGCCCGCTCACCGGGCCGGGTGAGCCGCCACCCTACTCCCAAAGTTCAACAGCCGGCGGGACATCCCCCCGTCGAACCCTCGCGAAGGCCAAGAACCCGCTTGTGACCGGACGACGAAACGCCCAAGGCGATCAGAATGCAGTGGCCACCGATGTACTTCGCGTCCACGCACACCACGCGGATGTCCTCGTCTTCCAGCGACGACGACAGGAACTTCTCCATCTGCCGCGCCGACAGCGCCTTGAAGCGCCGAGACACCGAACTCCGCGATGCCGAACGACGGTCCGAACCCGCGGCCGCCGTGTCCAGCGACCGCAGGTAGTTCCGCGTCGACACGCCCGACGCAATCGCTTCCATCGTGTGACGGTCCATCGCGTCGCGAGACGCCGCCCACTCGAACGACTCGAGACGCACCTCGCCCTCCGGACCCCGTACCCGCAGACGCTGAATCTCGATCCGGGCCCCGCCCAGCGTCACTTGGCTCGGAGCACTGCCCGCACGCCACACCGAACGAGCATCCTGGTGACGACCCTTCGCGCCGCACCGCGACTCCCGCTCCTCCTCCATCAACCGGGCCAACGTAGACCGGCCTGTCTCGACGCACAGCTCCTGAAAGCTCGACAGACCGTTGACCAACGAGGGCAATGACTCCAACAGACCAAGCCCCGATCCCGACGACGGACTGCTCGGAGTGCTCCTTCTCTCTTGCCGATTCCCTTCCCGACTGCGATGATTGGCCATGGGTGGCGTCTCCTTTCTTTCGCTGAGACCGGCCCGCTCATCGGGCCGGAGAGCCGCCACCCTACTCCCAAAGTTCAACAACCGACGGGACATCCCCGGATCGGCTCTGCCGCGGAGTTCCGGCCATCCGTTCTACGAGCGTTTGGACCGTGTGCTGGAGTCGAGCGGTTTCGACGAGTTCGTCGAGTCGGAGTGTGCGGGGTTCTACGCGGAGCGGATGGGTCGTCCGAGTCTTCCTCCAGGTACGTACTTCCGGTTGTTGATGGTGGGCTTCTTCGAGGGTCTGGATTCGGAGCGGGAGATCGCCTGGCGTGCTCAGGACTCGTTGAGCATTCGTGGGTTCCTGGGCTTGAGTGTGACGGAGGGTTCGCCGGATCATTCGACGATTTCTCGCACTCGTCGTCTGATCGATCTGGAGACTCACGGCAAGGTGTTCAGCTGGGTTCTTGAGCGCTTGGCGGAGTCGGGTCTGGTATCGGGGAAGACAGTGGGCGTGGACGCGACGACGCTGGAGGCGAACGCTGCGCTGCGCAGCATCGTTCGTCGGGATACGGGTTCTGGCTACGAGGAGTTCGTGCGTGGCTTGGCAGAGGCTTCGGGCTTGGCGACGCTGACTCGTGCGGAGTTGGCTCGTTTCGACCGCAAGCGGAAGAAGAAGCTGTCGAACGAGGAGTGGGAGAATCCTCACGATCCGGATGCCGAGGTCACGAAGATGAAGGATGGCCGCACGCACCTCGCGTACAAGGCGGAGCAGGCGGTGGACCTGGAGAGCGGGGCCATTCTGGGTGTGACGCTGCATGGCGGCGCCAAGGGAGACACGGAGTCGGTCCACGAGACGTTGGAGGAGACGTTCGAGCAGGTGGAGTCGGCAGTCGGCGATTCGTCGGTGATCGAGGAAGTGATTGCGGACAAGGGCTACCACAGCAACGACGTTCTCGCCTCCATCGACGAGTTGGAGCTTCGCAGCTACATCGCGGAGCCGGACCGTGGTCGTCGTCGTTGGACAGGCAAGAAGGACTTGCAAGCCATCGTGTACGCGAACCGTCGGCGGGTCCGCGGCAATCGGGGCAAGCGGCTGCAGCGCCGGCGCGGCGAGCGCGTCGAACGTCCCTTCGCTCACCAGTTCGAGACCGGCGGCATGCGGCGCTTGCATCTGCGCGGCCGCGACAACGCGCTCAAGCGCCTTTACATTCATTCCTGCGGCTTCAATCTCGGTCTCCTGATGAGGAGCCTCGCGGGAGTCGGCACGCCACGATCGCTGCAGGGCCGTGTCACGGCAACTCTGGGCGCCCAGACTGGCTTGCTTGCAGCGTTCACAGCCCGATTCGACGGGCTGATGCAGTCGATCTGCGCCTCTTGGCGCGCACATCGCCTCGGCTTCCAACTTTGCGTCGCGTAGCGCTGCCCAGACTCAGCCTCGAAGCAGCAGTGGCACTCCGGGCCGAATCCACTTTTGCCACGGGCTGATAGGATGGGTTCATGGCTATGGGCAAAAGGCGTCGTGAGAATCAGGAGCTTCTCTGGGTGTCTGGATCGGCTCTGCCGCGGAGTTCCGGCCATCCGTTCTACGAGCGTTTGGACCGTGTGCTGGTGTGCTGGAGTCGAGCGGTTTCGACGAGTTCGTCGAGTCGGAGTGTGCGGGGTTCTACGCGGAGCGGATGGGTCGTCCGAGTCTTCCTCCAGGTACGTACTTCCGGTTGTTGATGGTGGGCTTCTTCGAGGGTCTGGATTCGGAGCGGGAGATCGCCTGGCGTGCTCAGGACTCGTTGAGCATTCGTGGGTTCCTGGGCTTGAGTGTGACGGAGGGTTCGCCGGATCATTCGACGATTTCTCGCACTCGTCGTCTGATCGATCTGGAGACTCACGGCAAGGTGTTCAGCTGGGTTCTTGAGCGCTTGGCGGAGTCGGGGGGATTGTCCCGTTTTCTGTTGAACTTCGGATGGCGGCTCGTGTGTGTTGAAGAATGTTAAGCGGCCTTGGTTTGGTGGTCAACGTGACGTGCTCGTCGTTCGAGAGCACGGATGAGTTCTGGCATGTCTCGGTAGCCTCTGACGCGGTGGAAGCGTGATTGCGCATCGACGAGGGCTGCGGCGACCCAGCGCTGGATCATGGCGCCGCCCCGCCAGCGCTTGACGTTGCGGGTGTAGCGCCCGACGGAGCTGTTGAGGCTCTCGATCGGATTGGTGCTGCGCATGGTCTTCTGGAGAGCTCCGGCGAGGCCGAGTTCGAGCACGGTGACGGTCTCCTCCATGCCTTCCCGTAGGGAGGCCGCTGCGCCGGGGTGCTCCCGCTCGAGATGACTGGCGAGCTGCCGCAGACGCCTCAAGGCCGTCTTGGCGGATTTGCTGTCCCAGGCCTTGCGGAGCGCCCGGCGAATCGAGGCTCGCTTCTCTTCGGGCAGGTGTTCCTCGACGTTCCGGGCCTTGTGGACCTGGCAGCGCTGCACCGTCGCGGCGTCGCCGAAGACCTCCCTGATCGCGCGGCGCAGGGCCTTGCTGCCGTCGATGACGAACAGCAACGGCTTCGCCGTCGAAAGGCCCCGCTCCACCAGGTCGGCGAGAAGAGCGCGGACCACCGCCGTGTTCTCCGTCGAACCCTCGCGAAGGCCAAGAACCCGCTTGTGACCGGACGACGAAACGCCCAAGGCGATCAGAATGCAGTGGCCACCGATGTACTTCGCGTCCACGCACAACACGCGGATGTCCTCGTCTTCCAGCGACGACGACAGGAACTTCTCCATCTGCCGCATCGACAGCGCCTTGAAGCGACGAGACACCGAACTCCTGGAAGCCGAACGACGGTCCGAACCCGCTGCCGCCGTGTCCAGCGACCGCCGGTAGTTCCGCGTCGACACGCCCGAAGCGATCGCTTCCATCGTGTGACGGTCCATCGCGTCGCGAGACGACGCCCACTCGAACGACTCGAGACGCACCTCGCCCTCCGGACCCCGTATCCGCAGACGCTGAATCTCCATCCGGGCGCCGCCCAGCGTCACCTGACTCGGAGCGCTGCCCGCGCGCCACACCGAACGAGCATCCTGGTGACGACCCTTCGCCCCGCACCGCAACTCCCGCTCCTTCTCCATCAACTGCGCCAAGGCAGAACGGCCTGTCTCAACGCACAGATCCTGAAAGCTCGACAGACCGTCGAACAACGAGGACGATGCCTCCAACAGACCAAGCCCCGACCCCGACGACGAGCTGCTCCTTCTCTCTTGCCGATTCCCTTCCCGACTGCCATGATTCGCCATGGGTGGCGTCTCCTTTCTTTCGCTGGAACCGGCCCGCTCACCGGGCCGGGTGAGCCGCCACCCTACTCCCAAAGTTCAACAGCCGGCGGGACATCCCCGGAGTCGGGTCTGGTATCGGGGAAGACAGTGGGCGTGGACGCGACGACGCTGGAGGCGAACGCTGCGCTGCGCAGCATCGTTCGTCGGGATACGGGTTCTGGCTACGAGGAGTTCGTGCGTGGCTTGGCAGAGGCTTCGGGCTTGGCGACGCTGACTCGTGCGGAGTTGGCTCGTTTCGACCGCAAGCGGAAGAAGAAGCTGTCGAACGAGGAGTGGGAGAATCCTCACGATCCGGATGCCGAGGTCACGAAGATGAAGGATGGCCGCACGCACCTCGCGTACAAGGCGGAGCAGGCGGTGGACCTGGAGAGCGGGGCCATTCTGGGTGTGACGCTGCATGGCGGCGCCAAGGGAGACACGGAGTCGGTCCACGAGACGTTGGAGGAGACGTTCGAGCAGGTGGAGTCGGCAGTCGGCGATTCGTCGGTGATCGAGGAAGTGATTGCGGACAAGGGCTACCACAGCAACGACGTTCTCGCCTCCATCGACGAGTTGGAGCTTCGCAGCTACATCGCGGAGCCGGACCGTGGTCGTCGTCGTTGGACAGGCAAGAAGGACTTGCAAGCCATCGTGTACGCGAACCGTCGGCGGGTCCGCGGCAATCGGGGCAAGCGGCTGCAGCGCCGGCGCGGCGAGCGCGTCGAACGTCCCTTCGCTCACCAGTTCGAGACCGGCGGCATGCGGCGCTTGCATCTGCGCGGCCGCGACAACGCGCTCAAGCGCCTTTACATTCATTCCTGCGGCTTCAATCTCGGTCTCCTGATGAGGAGCCTCGCGGGAGTCGGCACGCCACGATCGCTGCAGGGCCGTGTCACGGCAACTCTGGGCGCCCAGACTGGCTTGCTTGCAGCGTTCACAGCCCGATTCGACGGGCTGATGCAGTCGATCTGCGCCTCTTGGCGCGCACATCGCCTCGGCTTCCAACTTTGCGTCGCGTAGCGCTGCCCAGACTCAGCCTCGAAGCAGCAGTGGCACTCCGGGCCGAATCCACTTTTGCCACGGGCTGCTAACGAGTCACCTCGGTCACGACGTCTCCATAGTCGTCAAGAAACCTGTCTTGTGTGAACGAGACGCCGCCATGCACACCCGACGCCGTAAAGCGCTCGACCAGAGCGCCGCCTTCATCGCGATATCTGACCAAGACGCCATGCTCACCGCCGTAGATTGTCTCCGTTTCCGATTGGCCCAACAACGGCCTCGGCGACAAGACGACGGTGCCCGCAGCCAGAGTGATGGCGAGCGTATGGATAATCTCTCTCGACATCAAGAGTTCTCCTTTCCGGACGAAGCCCATCGCACACGGGCGTCGCGCGTTCTTACTGACATGACTTCATAACCGCGTTGTGGAAAGCGGCGGGGCGATGTGGGGGCGAAAGGACGGTAATCGGTCGCAGCAATTGGTCGAATCGAGCCGTGAGCGTTGCAAACAAGCCGGTCTGGGCGCCAAGGGGCGCCGTGACGCGGCGCGCGCCTCGCTCCAGGAGCAGTCGCGTCAACACGCCGCCGCCGGGACCGATCTCGATCACCGTCCGGCCGGAAACGTCCAGAAAGTCGACCGCGAGAGTGGCCGCCGCAGCGCGACGAAGATGGTGCTGACCCAGAGATCGACGGAGCGGCGGATCGCCCTTGCCCGGCGCAGTCACTGCCCGGCACGGTAACAGCGCGGGGACCCGGCGAGGCGCCGCGGTCCGGGGACCACGGCACGCGATCGCAGTAGGATCCCGTACCGTGACCCGGCAGGACGGCGACAGCAGCAAGGGATCGGCTCGCGATCTCGCGACGAGAGCCGCGGCCGCTCTCCGCGAGGTCGCCGGCGTTCAGGGCGCCGGCGCGGTACGGCGCGACAGCCTGACGGGTCTCTTCGACGACCGTACGTTGCACGACGCGCTCACGGAAGCGATCAAGGCGGCGGAACGCGAAGGCGGCCACATCGGCCTGCTGTTCATCGACCTGGACCGATTCAAGAACGTGAACGACCGCCACGGCCATGTCACCGGCAGCCGGATCCTGAGCCAGGTCGCCGGGTTCGTCGACGAAGCCGCCAGGCGGGCAGGGGGCTTCGCCGCCCGTTACGGAGGAGACGAGTTCGTCGTCGTCCTGCCCGGCGCCGACGTCGACGACTGCCTCCGCCACTCCGAGCGTCTCCGCTCCACCCTGGCCGCCACCATACTCGCCGGCGGCGAACCGAGACGGCGCCGTCCCCTGGTCCGCGTGACCTGCTCGATCGGCGCCGCCTCGCTACGGTTGGAGGTCGCCGGCGACCGCGACGAGCCGCCGAGCCCGGCAGACGCCGCGACCCGCCTGCTGCAACTGGCCGACAACGCGATGTACCAGGCCAAACGCGCCGGCCGCAACCGACTTGCCGCGGCGGACGCCGAAGCCGCCGGCGTGGCCAGAAAGGGGCCGGCCTGACGGCCGACGCGTCTTGTGGCCGCCTGCGGTGCGCGGCCGCCTTCGGTGGGAAGACCCACGGAAACGGCTCACGCATCCGACAGGAACTGCTCCACGCCGCAGCGACGGCGCCAGAACGGCTCCGGCGCGGTTTCGGGCAATCGGGTCACCGCCGGCAGATCGCGCGCCGCGACGAAATCGAGGCGATGACCTCGAAGCGGGACGGCGCCGATCGAGAGCGGCCAGGGCCGACGCCGGAACGCGAACAGGCTGAGCGAGACCGCGGGCCGAGCGTCGGCGTCCACCGACAGGACGTCGCGAGGCGGGCCCCCTTGCCCGTTCGACCAGTCGAGGCCGAACCACAACTCCTCGAAGGCCGCCAACCAGCCCGGCGGAAGTCCCGGCCACGACTGGATCCCGCGACGCAGCTCGGCCCGGAGATCCGGGTCTCCTTCGAAGGCGGCCGCGGCCAGCAGCAACGGCTCGGCCAGTACCGCGCGCGCCGCCCGCGCGGCCACCCGCGGATCGGCGGCCGCGGCGCCCGCTTCGCGCTCCAGGCGCATGAGTTCGAACGGGGCCAGCGCCGACAGCGGGTCCAGGTCGCAAGCTCGCTCGAGCGCCTGCCGGCGCCGGTCGACGTCCACGTCCCGGTCGACGCCGGCCAGCAGCCACAGTGGTGCCAGACCGTCGGCGGCCGCGGCCGCGGCCAGGGGATCGAGGCGAGCCTGGTAGAGAGGAAACGCGGAATCGCGGGCGGCCGCAGCGGATGCCGCGGCGCTGTCGGCCGTCGCCGAGGACGCCGCGACCTCGTATGCCCGAGCGGCCGATGTTCGCTGCAAGGACCAGCCCAGGGCGACGACCAGCCAGAGATGAAAGGCGATCCGAACCCCTTGCCGCCAGCGGCCCGAGGGGCGCCGTCTCGCGGCGGTTCTTTCTTCAGAAGCCTGCGGGGACGCCGGCGCACCCGGTTCGACCCGGGACGCCGCAGCCGCCAGACCCAGGTTGAGAATCAGCACCGCGGGAACGGCGGAGACCACGGCGAACACCCCGAAGGCCAGGCAGACGCCGGCGCCGGTCAGACCGAGCAGCGCGCTCGCCAGGAGTTCCGGATCCTTCGCGCGGGGATCTCGCAGCTCGCCCAGGCGAAGCCGGCCGTAGCGAGTTGCCAGCAACAGCAGCAGGGCCGAACCGACGATCCCGAGTTCGTACGGCGCCTGCGCCAGCAGACTGTGGACATCCGTGACCACTTCGCCGGGCGGGTGCACGCCCGGCGCCGGCCGCCAGTGGTTCGCCAGAGTCCAGCTCGTGGCGGCCGGGCCCCAGCCGAGCAGCGGACGTTCCGCGAAACCGGAAACGGCAGCCTCGGCATAGGTGCGGCGAGCGAGGAGCGACGGGTCCTCCAGCCGCAGCACCGCGCCCAGACGGCCGATCGGGCCCGGCACGGCGAGTCGGGCGCCCGCCCAGGCCGTCGCGAGCGCCAGTCCGGCGGCCAGAGCCAGCAGCGCCCCAAGCGGGACGAGCAACCGGCGCCCCTTGCTTCGCCAGAGGATCCACGCCGCGGCCGTCGCCGCCTGCACGACGAGCGCCGCCAATCCCGACATTGAACCGGTGGCGGCCAGCGTCCACGCCAGGACCGCGCCGACGAAGATCGCGGCGCCCTGGCGCCACCTCCGTCGATCCGGCCCAACGGCCCGCCAGGCGCCGAGCACTGCGGGCGGCAGAATCGCCGCCAGCACGAGAGCCAACTGGTTGTGGTGACCGATCGGCAGAGCGGCACGGCCCTGTTCGTGGAGCGGCTGCATGGCCAGCGCCCACGTCGACACCGACACGCCAACCACGGCGCAGCCCGCCAGAGCGCGGCGAACGGCCTCGTCCGAGCCGAGGAGCCGGCCGATGCCCGCCGCCGCCCAGGCCGCGGGCAGAGAGAAGAGGACAACCGCCTCGCCGGCTCGACCGACCGGCGACTGCATCCAGCTCGCCAGAACGGAGCACCAGAAAGCGCCGAGAAGCGCCGGCCACCACGGCGACCCGTCTCGCCGCAGCGCCAGCGGATCCAGGAACGACGCGCGGCCGGCAAACGCGAACGCCAGCAGCAGGGCGGCGCCGACGGCCAAGGAGACGGCCGACGCGCCGCGGTGGAACGTCCCGACGTGGAACAGAACCACGGCCAGGGCCGACACGACGGCGAGGGCGGCGCCGGTTTCCCGCCACCGCCCGCCGACGAGGTGAAGGCTGGGGCCGAACATGGCGCGCGAGAGGTCTGGCGGCGCGGGATCAGGAACCCGAACCGCGCACGCTGGCGGCGCCCGAGCGTCGGCTCAGGCGCAGGGCGACTTCGGGCGCTTCCCGCAGACAGGTCCAGAGGATGCGAAGCGAGGTCAGGAACGCCCGCCAGCCGGTCCGGAACGCGACCGTCGGGCGGGCGGTGATCTCCGGATAGCCGAGCCCGTCCGTCCGGGCCTTCTCCCAGCCCGCGAACAGACGCCCCCAGGGGCTCGCCAGCGCCTCGGCGATCTGCCGTCTCGCCTTGTACGGGTACCAGAAGGAGTCGTGGTAGAGGACGCTCGCCAGGTACGCCCAGGGAGCGAGAACGGTGCGCAGCGACCACTCGACGGGGCGCCGGAGCGGCCCCCAGTAGATCTTGTGCTGCATCCTTGCGGCGAACGTCATCTTCCGGAAGGGGCCGACGAAGCCCCAGCTCTTGCCGGCGACCGCCGGATCGCCCACGATCTCGATGTCCCGCGGGTCGCCGCAACCGAGCCCGACATCGTGCGCGAGACGGATGTAGCGGATGGACAGCGGGTCGAAGCCCATCAGCTTCGCGGCCACGGCGTCGATCGCCACCTGGTCCGCGCTGGCCAGGATCACGTTGCCCACCCGCGGGATCATGCAGCGAGGTCCCGGGCCGTCGCCCGCGAAGGTCCCGTCCATGACCGCGAACACCCCTCGGTGGATGCGCTGCTGGATCATCAGCAGGTCGACCAGGGTCTCGTGGATGACCGGGTGGGTCCAGTGTCGGCGCTCGTTCAGCAGACCGCCGAACGCGTTCTTCATCGCCCCGGTCGTGGTCGTGAAGACGTGAGTCTTGACCGTCGGCAGGTGGATGATGTTCTCGCCCACGAACCGTGCCGGAATGTGAAAGCCCCGCGGGTAAACATCGTTCAGACACAGGAACCGCGAGGCGAGATCGCCCACGGCCTCCCGGACCGGCAGCCACTCCTCGCCCTCTTCGTAGAGGTGAACGTTGCGCAGGCCGTGCGCCTCGATCACGTTGATCTGCTTGTTCTCCCGCTCGCCCAGGCGGGCGTCGATGACCACGGTCCGGTTGTGGCAGCCGTGGATCAACGCGGGATCGTAGCCGTCCGTCTTCATCGCCCGGACGACACCCTCGAGCTGCCAGGGCGTGGTCGAACTGCCGGGGTAGAAGAAGTGCCAGGAGACGTTGATCTTGAGCGCCGTGTCGACGGACGGATCGACCACCTCGCGATAGCCGGCGAGGTTCAGCAGCTCGTGATAGTCGGCCAGGATCGAGGCGGGCGCCGTCGGCAGCACGGCGACGCAGGGGCTCGCAGGCGCCGGGCTCAGTTCGCCGCTCCCCTCGCGCCTCTGGACATCGCGGCCAGGAAATCGGCGTTCGACGGCGTGTTCTTGAGACGCTCCTGGAGCACTTCCATCGCCTCGACCGTGGGCAGCGGATTCAGCACCTTGCGCAGCACCCAGACCCGCTGCAGATCGTCCGCAGACAGCAGCAGTTCTTCCTTGCGAGTGCCGGACTTCTCGATGTCGATCGCCGGGAAGATCCGCTTGTCGACGAGCTTGCGGTCGAGGTGCAATTCCGAATTGCCGGTACCCTTGAACTCCTCGAAGATGACGTCGTCCATCCGGCTGCCGGTGTCGATCAGCGCCGTGGCCACGATGGTCAGCGAACCGCCCCCCTCGATGTTCCGGGCGGCGCCGAAGAACCGCTTCGGTCGCTGCAGGGCGTTGGCGTCGATGCCTCCCGACAGCACCTTGCCCGAAGGCGGCTGCACCGTGTTGTAGGCGCGGGCCAGGCGAGTGATCGAATCGAGCAGGATGACGACGTCCTTGCCGTACTCGACCAGCCGCTTGGCCTTCTCGATCACCATCTCGGCGACCTGCGTGTGCCGCGAGGCCGGCTCGTCGAAGGTGGACGAGACGACCTCTCCGCGCACTGACCGCTCCATGTCGGTCACTTCCTCGGGGCGCTCGTCGATCAGCAGGACGACCAGCACGACTTCCGGGTGGTTCGTGGCGATCGATCGCGCAAGGGACTGCAGGAGCATCGTCTTGCCGGTACGCGGAGGCGCAACGATCAGCGCGCGCTGGCCCTTGCCCATCGGCGTCACCAGGTCCGTCACGCGGGACGACAGGTCTCCGGAGACTTCCAGATGAAGCCGCTCGTCCGGGTACAGCGGAGTCAGGTTGTCGAAGAAGATCTTCTGCCGCACCACGTCCGGGTGTTCGAAGTTCACCGCCTCGAGCCGGATCAGGGCGAGATAACGCTCGCCCTTGTTCATCGGCTGCCGCACCTGGCCCGACACCGTGTCGCCGGTGCGCAGGTCGAAGCGCCGGATCTGGCTGCGCGAGATGTAGATGTCGTCGGGCCCCGGCAGGTAGCTGTACTCCGGCGCGCGCAGAAAACCGAAGCCGTCCGTCAGGCACTCGAGGACCCCTTCGCCGAACAGCAGCCCGCTCTTCTCCGTCTGCGCCTCCAGAATCTTGAAGGTCAACTCCTGCCGCGGCATGCCGGCCGCGCCGACGACTTCGAGCTCGCGGGCCAGCTTGAGAAGGTCGGCATTGCTCAGATCCTTCAGGGCCTTGAGATCGAAGGCCAGATCGGCGCTCTCCGCTGCCTTCGCGCCGCCGTTTCCGCCGCGCCCTGCTTCACGGGCTCCATCGATCGTCATCTTTCTTCATCCTTGCCGAGAGTGGCGTCGAGAGGTCCCAGAGGCGCTCGAAAGCCGAGCATCAAGGGCCGAGCAACTCCCCAAACAGCCGCGAGACTCCTTCGCCGGTTCGAGACGACACGGAAAACAGCTCAGCTCCGACCGGCATTCCCAACAGCTCCGCCACCCTGGCAAGCGTCCCGGCTCGAGCCCCGCGCTTCACGCGATCGATTCTGGTCACGGCCACGACGGGTTCAAGCCCCAGACTCAGGAAGTACCCGTACGCTTCGACGTCGAGCGGCGTTCCCCCGACCTTACCATCGACGACCAGCACGACCCGGACCGCCCCGGCAGCCGAGCGGAAGTACCGATCGACGCTGCGACCCCAAGCCTCCCGTTCCCTCTTCGAGACCCGAGCATAGCCGTAGCCGGGCAGATCCACGACGTACCGCGAGTCGTCGACGAGGAAGAAGTTGACGCTTCGGGTTCGCCCCGGCCTGGAGCTCGTGCGGGCGAGATCCTTGCGGCCAAGCAACCGGTTGATCAGGCTCGACTTGCCGACGTTCGAGCGACCGGCGAAGGCGATCTGCGGTCGGCCGTCCCGGGGCAGGTCGGCGGCCCGGACGGCCGAGACGACGAAGCGGGCGTCACGGACCCTCAAGGTTCCGATCGACCTTCCGGGTGCGCCTCTTCAGTGAGCGACGTTCGCGGGCGGCGCCTCGGAGGCGGGCTTCCGGAACTCCGCCGCGACCTCCGGCGCCCTCTGCACGACGCCGGCGAAGGCGATCTCCAGGACCTCGTCCATCGACTCCACGAGATGAAACTTCATCTTGCCGCGGACTTCCTCGGGCACTTCATCGAGGTCCTTGTCGTTCTCCTTCGGCAGCAGGACCTCGAAGATTCCCGCGCGGTAGGCGGCCAACACCTTGTCCTTGATGCCGCCCACGGGCAGCACCTTGCCGCGCAGCGTGATCTCGCCGGTCATGGCGACGTCGCCGCGCACCG
Source organism: Candidatus Multivorans sp. (assembly GCA_965203495.1). GTDB lineage: Bacteria > Acidobacteriota > Thermoanaerobaculia > Multivoradales > Multivoraceae > Multivorans. The sequence goes on along the minus strand of CBDBDB010000014.1, from coordinate 42,926 downwards.
GCACCCGCAGCAGAGACGAGATCAGCGCCGACGCCATCGTGATGCCGGCCGACGGGCCGTCCTTGGGAATGGCGCCCTCGGGAACATGGATGTGGAGGTCCTGGTCGGCATGGAAGCCGGGCTCCAGGCCGAATCCGTCGGCGCGGCTGCGCAGGTAGGACATCGCCGCTCGAGCCGACTCCTTCATCACGTCGCCCAGCTTGCCGGTGAGGATCAGCTTGCCGGCGCCCTTCATCAGGCCGACTTCGCTCTGCAGCAGCTCGCCGCCCGCCTGGGTCCAGGCCAAGCCGGTGGCGACCCCGACTTCGGACTCGTCGAGCTTCTTGTACGGCCGGAACTTCGGCTTGCCGAGGAGTTCCCCGACCAGATCCCGGTCGACGGCGATCGCGGGTTCCGCGCTCTCGGGCTTCGCGCCGCCTCTGGCCTTCGCGCGGGCCTTGAGCTTCATGGCGCGGCCCCCCTCGACCAGACGGCGGGCCAGCTTGCGACAGACCGCCGCGATCACGCGCTCCAGGTTGCGGACGCCCGCCTCGCGCGTGTAGGAGTCCATCAGGTGACCCAGGCTGTTCTCGCCGAAGCGGACCGCGTCCTCGGTCAGCCCGTGGCTGTCCAACTGCCTCGGCACCAGGAACCGGCGCGCGATCTCGAGCTTCTCGTTCGGCGTGTACCCGGCGAGCTGAATGATCTCCATCCGGTCCTTGAGCGCCGGCGGAATCGGGTGCTCGACGTTGGCCGTGGCGATGAACATGACCCTGGACAGGTCGTACTCGATGTCCATGTAGTGATCGACGAAAGCGTCGTTCTGCTCCGGATCGAGCACCTCGAGCAGCGCTGAAGACGGATCGCCGCGGAAGTCCATCGACATCTTGTCGACCTCGTCGAGGAGAAAGACCGGGTTGACCGTGCCCGCCCGCTTCATCATCTGGATGATCTGACCGGGGAACGCGCCGATGTAGGTGCGCCGGTGCCCGCGGATCTCGGCCTCGTCGCGTACGCCGCCGAGAGACAGGCGCACGAACTTTCGGCCGGTGGCCGCGGCTATCGACCTGGCCAGCGAGGACTTGCCGACGCCCGGAGGGCCGACGAAGCAGATGATCGAGTTCTGGTTCTTGTGCGTGAGCTGGCGGACGGCCAGGAACTCGAGCACGCGTTCCTTGACCTTCTCCAGGCCGTGGTGCCCTTCGTCCAGAATCCGCGCCGCCTTCTTCAGATCCCTCAGTTCGCGGCTGCGCTTCTTCCACGGCACGGACGCCAGCCAGTCGACGTAGTTCCGCGACACGGTCGCCTCGGCCGACACCGGCGGCATCGCCTCCAGCCGCCGCAACTCCTGTTCCGCCTTCTCGCGCACCAGCTTCGGGGCGCCGGACTTGTCGATCTTCTCCTTCAGTTCGGCGACCTCGCCGCCACGCTCGTCCTTGCGTCCCAGTTCGTGATGAATCGCCTTGATCTTCTCGTTGAGGTAGTACTCCTTCTGCGCCTTCTCCATCTGCTTCTTGACCTGCACGTTGATCCGCTTGTCGATGTTGATCTTCTCGACCTCGACATCGAGCAGGTCATGCACGGCCTGCAGGCGTTCGTACGGATTGAGCGTCTCGAGCAGTGTCTGCTTCTCGGCGGTCGACACGGTCAGATGAGCGGCCAGGGCATCGGCCAACCGGTCGGGATCGTCGAGCTTCAGCGTCGACATCAGGCTCTCGAAGGCCAGATGATGGGACATCTTCGCGTACTGCTCGAAGCTGTTGAGCAGCCGGCTCATGTAGACCTGCACCTTGTCGTCCGCCGGGTAGTGGATCTCGTAGACCTCGACCTCCGCCTCGAAGGCTTCGTCGACCTCCTCGAGCGTCCGCAACTCGGCCCGCCGCACTCCCTCGACCATAACCTTCACGTTGCCGTTCGGCAGCTTGACGTTCTGCACCACGCGGGCAACGACGCCGATCCGGTGGATGTCGTCGATCCCCGGGTCGTCGACCTTCGGATCCCGCTGGGCGACCAGAAAGATCAGCTTGCCGGCCGTGCGCAGCGTCCGTTCCAGCGCCAGCACGGAGCCGCGGCGGCCGACGATGAACGGCGCCATCATCTGCGGAAAGACCACCATGTCCCGCAGCGGCACCACGGGCAGCCGGTCTCTCGAAGTCGAAACGTGTCCCGAGGCCATCCCTATCCCGCTTTCTCGTACACGGTCAGCGGCTGATTGCCGCTGACCACCACGTCTTCGTTGATGACGCACTCCTTGACGCCTGCTTCCGAAGGCAGACCGTACATCAACTCCAGCATGAGTTCCTCGAGAATGATCCGGAGGCCCCGGGCGCCGACGTTGCGCTTCATCGCCTGTCGGGCGACCGCGCGCAGCGCCTCGGCGGTCAAGGTGAGCTTGACGTCCTCGAACTCGAACATCGCCTCGTACTGCCGCACGAGGGAGTTCTTCGGCTCGGTCAGGATCCGGACCAGAGCGTCCTCGTCGAGCTGCTCCAGGATCGCCACCACCGGCAGGCGGCCGACGAACTCGGGAATCAGGCCGTACTTGATCAGGTCCTCGGGAAGCGCGTGGCGGAGCATCTCGCCGGCCCGCCGGTCGCGTCCCTTGATCTCGGCGCCGAAGCCCATCGTCTTCTCGTTCATCCGCCCTTCGATGCGTTCTTCCAGACCGACGAAGGCGCCGCCGCAGATGAAGAGGATGTTCGTCGTGTCGATCTGGAGGAACTCCTGGTGCGGGTGCTTGCGCCCTCCCTGGGGAGGCACGTTGCACTGGGTGCCCTCGAGAATCTTGAGCAACGCCTGCTGGACGCCCTCGCCCGAAACGTCCCGCGTGATGGACGGGTTGTCGCCCTTGCGGCAGATCTTGTCCACCTCGTCGATGTAGACGATCCCGCGCTGGGTCTTCTCCTTGTCGCTGCCCGATGCCTGGTAGAGCTTCAGAATGATGTTCTCGACGTCCTCGCCGACGTAGCCCGCCTCGGTCAGCGTGGTCGCGTCCGCGATCGTGAACGGGACGCTCAACAGCCGCGCCAGAGTCTGGGCAAGCAGGGTCTTGCCGGTACCCGTGGGGCCGATCAGGAGGATGTTCGACTTCTGGAGCTCGACGTCGGTGCGGGACCGCTCGCCGAAGTCGATCCGCTTGTAGTGGTTGTATACCGCGACCGCGAGCTTCTTCTTGGCCTGTTCCTGGCCGATCACGTAGTCGTCGAGCAGTTTCTTGAGTTCCCGGGGCTTCGGCAGCGCCGCTTCCTGACGCTGTTCCAGCATCCGGTCCTCGGCGATGATGTCGAGGCAGATGTCGACGCACTCGTCGCAGATGAAGACGGTCGGGCCGGCGATGAGCTTCTTGACCTCTCGCTGGCCCTTGCTGCAGAACGAGCACCTCAAGTCGTCGCCACTGTCCTTCTTTGCCACGGTCGGTCGTTCCGGCTAGTTTCCCTAGTCTCGTCTCTGGTCTCGTTCGGCCTGTTCGCACGCATCTCCACAGGCCGCGCGGGACGCGGGATGCTAGCACGGCCGGGACCGCGGGGTTCGCCGCCGAAGCTCCGTCCGGCGTCCGGCCAGCCGCGTTCGCGGCCGTGAGGTCGGGCTATCGAGAGATCCCGCGACGCTCGACGACGCGGTCGGCGAGCCCGTACTCGACGGCCATCTCGGCGGTGAGGATCTTGTCCCGTTCCGTGTCGGCGTGGACCTCTTCGATCGACTTTCCCGTGTGCAGGGCCAGCAGTTCGTCGATCCGGCCGCGCATCCGCAGCAGGTCCTGGGCGTGAATGTCGATGTCCGTCTGCTGGCCGCCGAGGCTCTGCACCCAGGGCTGGTGAATCAACACCCTGGCGTTCGGCAGCGCCATCCGCTTCTCCTTCGCGCCGCCCGCGAGCAGAACCGCCGCGAAGGACGCGGCCTGGCCGACGCAGAGAGTGGCGACGTCCGGCTTGACGTGCTGCATCGTGTCGTAGATCGCGAAACCGGCGGTCACCGAACCTCCCGGCGAGTTGATGTAGAGCGAGATGTCCTTGTCCGGGTTCTCCGACTCCAGAAAGAGCATCTGCGCAATGACCAGGTTCGCCACGTCGTCGTCGATCGGCCTGCCCAGGAAGACGATGTTGTCCTTGAGCAAGCGCGAGTAGATGTCATAGGCCCGTTCGCCCCGGTTGGTCTGCTCGACCACCATCGGCACCAGCATCGCTCTAGTCCTCTCCTTCCGCGTCGGGTTCATCCGCCGGAGCGGACGGTTCCTCAGGCGGCGCATTGGCCGCCATGAGAGCCTCCACCGTTCGATCCCGTCTCACTTCGTCCCTCAACCTCTCCATGCTTCCTTCTTCCCGCTCCAGTGCCCGCCGCAGCCGGCCGCGGGTCGTCTCCTGGGCCCGGGCCATCCCCTCCAGCGCCCGCTCGATGTCCTCCGCCGTCGCCTCGACGCCGTCGGCGCGGGCGATCCTGTCGAGCAGGAACGAGACATGCGCCCATTTCTCGGCCCGCGGCCGGACCTCCTCCACCATCTGATCCCAGGGCAGCCGGCGCCGTTCGACGTCGAACCCGTTGCGGACCAGTTCGCGCGCCAGGGCCCCGGCCATCCGCAACGCCACCCGGTCCACCACCGCCTCGGGCAGGGTCACCGGATAGCGCTCCCTCAACTGGTCGAACAGGGAGTTGGTGCGCCGCTCCAGGGCCTGCTCGGTCTTGCGCGCCCGCACCTGCTCGCGGAGCTGGCGCCGCAGGTCATCGACGGTCTCGACCGTCGAGGCGAGGCTGCTCGCCCAGTCATCGTCCACGTCCGGCAGCCGGCGCTCCAGAACCTCGCCGACCTCGACCTCATAGCGACGGCGGCGTTCGATGTCGTCGTCCATCTCGGACCGCTCGAAATCCGTCCGCTGACCCGCCGAGAGGCCTGTCAGGTTGTCCGTGAGCTCGGGCCATGCCGCCTCGTCGCCGAGTTCGACGTCGATGTCGTGGGTCGTCGGACCGCGAAAGTCGGGGTCATCGTCGGGCGGGCGCTCGCGGTCGTCGGCGGCCGCGTCCGGAACGTAGCCGGGCATCGCGGCACGGTGGATCCGGCCTCGCACCCGGTCGCCGCGAACCGCGGGCCGATCGACCGGCGTCCAGGTCGAGCGTTGCAGCCGCACCTGTTCCAGGAGTTCGTCGACCTCGGCCTCGCTGGGTTCGATCTCGGGCCGCGGCAGGTCGAAGCTCCGGCTGTCTCCGATCTCGACGTCGGGCTCGACGTAGACGATCACCTTGAACCGCAGCGGCTGGCCCGGCTCCGCCGGCCTCGACTCGACGCTGGGCGGCAGCATGGCGTGCACACCGTTCTCTTCGCTCGCCCGACGCCAGCACTCCGGGAACAGACGCTTCGACACGTCCTCGCCGATCGAATCCGCGAACCGCTTCCTCACCAGGTCGAGCGGCGCCTTCCCCTTGCGGAAGCCGGCGATGCGTGCGCCGCGGCGGTAGTCCCTGGCGACCCGGAGGTGCTCGGCGTCCACCTCGGCGGCCGGCGCCTCGATCTCGAACTCCTGAAGGCATACGCCGACATCCCGCCTGGAGACCACCACAGTCATGGTCAAACGGGGAGATTCAGGCAGTTCCGGTTGCGAAGCGGGACAAGGTGACGTGCGAAAGGGGGGACTCGAACCCCCAACCCTCTCGGGACCAGATCCTAAGTCTAGCGCGTATACCAGTTCCGCCACTTTCGCCCGATCGCGGCGCGGAAGCCGCAGCGGGGCGAGGCATGGTGAGCCGCCCAGGAATCGAACCTGGAACCCACAGATTAAGAGTCTGTTGCTCTGCCAATTGAGCTAGCGGCCCAGCCTCCGCGCCGCCTCCGTCGAGCCGCTCAGGCGGCCGGCAGCGACGCACGACTATACCCCATCAGCCAGTCAACCGCCCTGGACGAAGCGGACGATCTCCACGCGGTCGCCGTCGTGGAGGCTGGTGTCGCCGAATCGCGCGCGCGGCACGAGTTCGCGGTTCACCTCGACCGCCACCGTCTTCGGATGCCGGTCGAGGCTCGCCAGCAGGTCGAGCACGCTGACGTCGCCCCCCGGCACGGCGAGCTCCCGCTTCCGTCCGTTGACCTCAAGTCGCAGCAGGGACGCCATGCGAGGGCGGTCCTTCGTCCGCGGCCAACTCCGCCGTCCGGTCCGGCGCGTCCGACCACAGGCGCTCGAGCCGATAGAGCTCCCGCCGTTCGGGGTCGAACACGTGGACGACGACGTCGCCGTAGTCCAGCAGCACCCATTGGCCGCGTCCCGACCCCTCCAGGTGCAGGGGACGGGCGCCGCGGGACCGCAGCCGTCGCTCCACGGCCTCCGCGATCGCGCTCACCTGCCGTGCGTTGGCGCCGTTGCAGATGACGAAGTAGTCCGTGAAGTCGCTGACGTCGGTGAGCTCCAGAACCCGGAGATCCCGCGCCTTCCGGCCAATCGCCGCGGCGGCGACCGCGCGGACACGCTCCTCGGCATCAAGGGCGCCCTCGGGATCGGGAGTGCCCTCGGGATCGGGAGTGATTGCGCCCAACCGGGCCTGGAGCGTCTGTGCTTGCGTCAACGATACAACCCGTACTTGCGACAGTACCGCAGCACGGCGGGCGGCATCAACCCGGCATCCACGTCCTCGCCCCGGGCCAGCCGACGACGGATCGAGCTGGACGAGACATCGACAGAGCGATGCCGGACCAGGTCGAAGCCACGCGCCCCCTCGGCGGCCGCGCGCACCGCCGGATCCAGGCCCCGCTCGCCCGGCCGGGCCAGAACGACCAGACGGACGGCGCGGATCAGGTCTTCAAAGCGCCGCCAGGACATCAGGTCGTTGAAGCTGTCTACGCCGAGCAGCAGGTGCAGTTCGGCCTCCGGATCATCGGCCGCAAAGCGCCCCACCGTGTCCACGGTGTACGCGGTCCGGCCTTGATCGAGTTCGACATCCGAAACGACGAGATCGGGGTAAGGCAGGAGCGCCAGCTCGACCATCGTGTTCCGAGCGAGCGCCGGCGCCCTCGTTCCCTGAGGCTTGTGCGGCGGCCTGGCGGTCGGCAGGTAGTGGACGACGTCCAGATCCAGCACCTTCCGGGCCGCCAGCACCGGCAGGACGTGGCCGTTGTGGATCGGGTCGAAGCTGCCTCCGAACAGGCCGATCCTCATGGCGCGGCGGCGCCCGCGGAACGTCCGTCGCCGCCCGACTCCCCGGCATCGAGGAGGCGGCGCAGTTCGCGAGCCAGGGGATTCAGCCCGGCGCCTGTTGCCGCTGAAATCTCGAGAGCCCGCACGCCCTCTCTCCGCGCCAGCGCGGCCAGGTCCCGCCGGCGGTCCGGCGCCGCGACGTCGAGCTTCGAGCCGCAGAGGACCCGGGATCGACGGAGGAGATCCTCGTCGAAGGCGCCCAGTTCGGCGGAGATCGTGTCGAAGGCCGCCTGGACCGTGCCCGCTCCTTCCTCCGACTGTGGGCCGAGATCGACCAGGTGCAGAAGCACGCGGCAACGTTCCACGTGGCGCAGAAAGCGAGTTCCCAGGCCGGCGCCCTGGGCGGCGCCGGCGATCAGTCCGGGCAGGTCGGCGATGACGAACGGCTCGGCGAAGGCAGGCAATGTCGGCGGCCCCACCACGCCAAGCTGAGGGACCAGCGTGGTGAAGGGGTAGGCGGCGATCTTCGGCTTCGCGGCGGTGAGCCTGCTGATGAGAGTCGACTTGCCCGCGTTCGGCAGGCCGACGACGCCAACGTCGGCGAGCAGCTTCAACTCCAGACGCAGGCGACGCCGCTCGCCCGGCCTTCCCGCTTCCACCCGCCTCGGCGCCCGCTGACGCGCGCTCTTGAAGCGGGCGTTGCCGCGTCCGCCGGCGCCGCCCCGCGCGACGACGAGTTGATCGGACTCGGCGAGGACCTCGCCCAGGGCCTCGCCGGTGGCGGCGTCACGGACCTCGGTCCCGAGCGGCACGGCAATCGCCAGGTCGCTGCCGCTTCTGCCCGTCCTGTTCGATCCCTCGCCGTGCCGGCCGCGCTCCGCCTGGTAGGCGGCCGGAAAGCCGAGACGGTAGAGGGTGCCGAGCCCGGACGATCCCACCAGAACGACGTCGCCTCCATTGCCTCCGTCGCCGCCCGACGGGCCGCCCAGCGGCACGAACTTCTCGCGCCGGAAAGCCAGGCAGCCGTCTCCGCCGGAACCCGCGAGGACATCGATGACGGCCTCGTCGATGAAGTGCATCAGCCGCTCTCCGCGGCGCTACGCCTGCCTGGCTAGCCGGCCGGATGGACGTTGACCACCGTGCCGCGCCGGCCGCGGCTGCGGAACTCGACCACGCCGTCGGCGCGCGCGTAGAGAGTGTCGTCGCCGCCGCGTCCCACGTTCTCGCCGGGAAAGAAGCGGGTGCCCCGCTGGCGCACGATGATCGTGCCGCCGCTCACGCTCTGGCCCGCGTACCGCTTCACGCCCAGGTTCTTGGGGTTCGAATCGCGGCCGTTCCGGCTCGAGCCCTGGCCCTTCTTGTGCGCCATCTCCCTCGACCTCCCTTGCTCCGGCGAAAGGCCTTACGCCCCGCCGCCTCGTTCGATCGCTTCGATCCGGAACCGCTGCAGCTCCTGCCGGTGTCCGCGGCGCCGGCGGTAGCCCTTTCGGCGCTTGAACTTGAACACGACGATCTTCGGGCCGCGCAGGTCGCTCACGAGCCGCGCCCGCACCTTGGCGCCATCGACGACGGGTTCGCCCACTTCGGGATCGGCATCGTCGCCGCCGATCATCAGCACCCGGTCGAAGAGCACTTCCGAACCGGCCTCGGCGCCGCCGAGACGCTCGAGGTCGACGACATCGCCTTCCTTGACCCGGACCTGCTTGCCACCGGTCTCTATCACTGCGTACATCGTTCTCTCTCAGCGGCGCGCCGTTCGCTCGGTGCGCCGAACATCGTCATTTGCCGTTGCCGGAGGAGGCGGCCGGAGCCCGCACGACACCGCCACGACAACCCCTTCGGCGGCAGACCGTAACACAGACGGCAAACTCGCTCCGGGAACCGTCACATTGTCAACCTGGTCCCATGGCGTGCCGCCTTGTCCCACCTCCGGGCAACCCGGGAGAAGGCGTCAGGGATGAGGGCGCGACAGGCGCTGCGGCAGGCCGAGGGCGGAGAATCTCCGCGCCGGGCGTGAACCCGGCGCGGAAACCGCCTCGACGTCGTTCCCGGACCCGACGGACTCGCGCAAGGCCCGTCAGGCTCGGGAGATCGGCTGTTCCCCTACTCGACGGGGAACCGATTCTCCGGAACGAGTTCCCGGCCCTGGTGGGAAGAAGCGGCGCCGGAACCGGCGGGGCACACGATGGTGAACTGGTTCCTCGTGACGATCACGTTGCCGCCGGCGGTCGATTCTCTGGCAACGACGGGGGCGATCGCCTTGATCCTGGGGATCACCTGGTTCCTGGCTTTGTCGCCTACAGAGGCGCCAGAAGCGAGGAGCTCCACCGTCAGCGGCAGGGAAACGTTGTTCGTCTTGCTGCAGAAGCTGTCGTCCTTGACGATGTCGATCTTGGCGCCGTAGCCGGAGTCACCGATCGTGACGCCCCACTTGCTGGTGACGCTGGTACCCGGACGGAGCCTGGTCCCGAACGCGCCGGCGCCGCCTACAAACGCCTGGGACGCCAGGTTGTGGAGGCGCTGTTCAGGAGCAGGAACCGGACCCATGTTCGCGAACTGGCTATGCCCCCGCCTTGCGTCGGTAATCGCGGCCCCACTCTGGTCGACCCCAGCGAAGTGACCGCCGGGTTTCATCCATCCGAAGACGTAGAACGTCACGGTACCGTTCCCGGCGGGACGGGTGATGGCGCCGCCGTCCGGAATCCGGGTCGTCGTGCCGGTCACGGCGTTCGTGCCCGACGCATAGCCGAACGCCGAGCCGTCGCCCAGCTGGCACGAAGTGCTCAGTTTCTTTGCGCTGCTTCCACTGCCGGTGAAGCCGCACGGCCTGATCGCCGCCGCCGGCTTCTTCGGCAGGATGTTCGGCAGGATGCCGACACGGCCGGTCGCGGTCTCCTTCAGGTAGACGGCGCCCATGCCAGCCGTCATCTTCACGCCGGCGCCGGCGCTCGCGATCTTGATCGCGTCGTCCTTGAGCGCCTTGTAGACCTCCTTGTTCACCAGGAGGCCGACAGCCGAGTTCATCTCGTCCGTGATCCAGAACCAGCCCCCGTCCATGACGGGACCGACCTCGAAGGAGGCCTTCTCTGCCATGCAGGCGAGGCCGTTGTCCTTGCTGAACAACGCGCTGACCATGCCGTCGCTGTTCGGCACAAGTTCACCGGTACGGACGATGCCGCCGCACGAGCCGAGCCAGGTCACCATCTTCGCGCCCTTGGTCGCCATGGCGATGAATCCGCCGGAGCCCATGTAGTGCGAGAGCTGGTGGGTGCAGCTGGTGCAGGAGGTCGTCACCTGCCCGACCGCCGCGACGGGAATCGCGCAGAGTGCCAGCGCGATCGTGATGTGCTTCATCAACTTCATCGGTCTGTCCTTCCTCGAGGGGCTTTCGCCGCCGTTGTTTCAGGCCTGAGCGTGTTTCGGATCGAGCGCGGGCGCTCGGACTCGGTTCGGACCGTCGCGCGGTCCTCGACGACCGAGGCGCCGGCAACCTGATGCGAACCGGCGACCGCGGTTGCGGCGAGCCTGCCGTGGGTCAGAAGACCCACGACGCCCGAACCGCGCCCGAACGCCGGCGACTGAAGCGGGCCCGAACGCCGGCTGGAGACCCGGCGAACCGCTGCTTCTCCCGGAGGCCCTTCAGAAAATCCCGGGGGGGGGGGGGTGAGACAAGTCCCTGACGACGGAGCACGGTTGCGCCCGTCTCCATCCAGTCATCCTGACCTGTCCGTCTTCGCCCACCGTCCTCGCCTCTGAGGCGGGATGCTGCCACAGGCCGCGCGCGCAGGCAAGCCGAAGCGCTGTCCAGTGCTGTCCAGTGGATGATGATGCTGAAGGGTGCGCGTCAATCCAGCGGGAGATTAATTCGAGCGGTCACCGCGCCGGCGGACCGGAAGAGGACTGTCCATAGCGCTCGGTCATGGCCTCCCGGATCCGGGCCGACTCCGCTTCCGCGCCGGCTTGGAACCAGGCGTGCTCCGGCCGTTCCAGGATCGAGTCGACGACTCGCCGGACGGCCCGTGCCTGGGGGGCCCGGCCGGTGGCCTCGGCGTGGTCGGCCATCTCGAGCGCCTGCGGAACGAGCTCCATGTAGAAGCGCTCGGCGACTTCGAACATGCCGTGCCAATGGGCGTAGTCGGGCGCCATCATCGAGGCGCCGTGGCGGGCGCGCCGGCCTTCGTGATGCCAGAGGTAGAACCAGGTCCACTCGATCTCCTCGTCGAACTGGGTCGGGCTGCGCAGACCCTGCTCGAGCAGGGCGGCGACGATCGCCTTGCCCGGCTTGGCGAACTTCTCGTTGTAGAGGGTCACGAAGTCGTCGTACTGGGTGTAGAAGGCGTTCAGGTAGTCGGGAGTGTGGCAGTGCGAGCAAACCTCCTTCATCCGGGTTCGCTTCGCTTCGGCCGTGTCCGCGATCCGTTCCCTGCGCGTGGCCGGATCGGCCTCGGTGACGATCCGGTGCTCGGCGTCCGTGTCCATCGGCAGACTGACCGGGGGCCGATTCGTCCAGGAGATGCGCTCTCCCGGATCGTGGGTGACGCGGCCGTTGTTTCGGGAATGGCCCGACATGTGGCACGTCGCGCAGGTCGGCGCCGCCGAGTAGTCCACGCCCAGCACCCAGTCCTCGGCGTCGAGGTTCATCGAGTCCTTCAGGTCGCGGTAGGCAACGCCGTGCTTCGACTCCTCGTAGATCTCCTTCTGCGGATGGTCCGGGCCGAGGTGGCACTTGCCGCAGTTCTCGGGCTGGCGCGCGCGGCGCGGCGAGAAGTCGTGACGGCTGTGGCAGGCGCTGCAAGAGCCTCTGGAGCCGTCCAGGTTGAGGCGGCCGATTCCCGTGTTCGGCCAGGTTCCGGGGTCGAACAGCGGGCGGCCGTGGTCGTTCCGCAGGACACGGGCGAGAACCTCCGCGTCTGTCGGAACGCCCTCCTCGTCGGGCCGCAGGTCGTCGACCGTGAGCGTTCCGCCATCCGTGGCCCGCAGGGCGACCTTGGATCCGTGGCACTGCTGGCAGCCGAGGAACGCGCTGGCCAGGCCGTTGACCGGTTCCAGCGGACGGCCCGGGGTCGGCGAATGCGGATCGAACGGCTGCGCCGCGCCCTCGACCGTCTCGGCAAGAAAGTTGTCCAGCGAAGCGAGAATGTTGCCGCCGGCGGCGTGGTGGCTGCGGGCGAACTCCCCAGCCTCGTGCGGGTGGCAGACCCCGCAGTCCCTCGGCGTGACGATCGTCGCGATCTGGGCGCCGTAGTGGTTGTGGCTGTCGGCGTCTTCGGCCGCCGCCTGGTGGCACTCGACGCAGCCAACGCCCTTTTCGGCGTGCGTACTGCCGCGCCAGTGCTCGACGATCCCCGGGTTCGTCTCCTGGTGGCACTCGACGCAGGCCGCCGAGCTTGCCGGCGCGACGATGTGCGCGGGACGGAGGCCGGCTTCCTCGGCCCTGCGGATCGTCTCCAGGCGCTGGACGAGCAGCAGGGAAAGGAGGAACAGGGCGCCCAGGCCGCCGATGATGAAGCGTTTCGTCTCGAGAGTCATATCCAGGGTTCTCCAGTTGTCTCAGTGCGGCGCCAGCGCTTCCCAGACCGTCATGCCGATGATCAGGAGCGTCGCGGCGATGCCGATCCAGACGCTTGCCTCGCTCAGGCGCGTGCGGCGCCGCAACCAGGCGTCGATGAACGGCCACGAGAACATGACGAACACGATCAGCCCCATGCTGAGGACCGCGGCGGTTCCGCCCATCAGCTTGAGCCAGCGGAAGGTGACGTAGAAGAACCACTCCGGCTTGATGGCGTCGGGCGTGTTCCGAGGGTCGGCCAGCGGTCCCATGGCGGCGGGCGCCAGCGTCGCCAGGGCGCTGAGCACGACCATCAGCGCCAGGCCGATGACGAGTTCCGTATAGAGGTGATCGGGGATGAAGGGGAATTTGCGGTTCTCGTTCGCCGGCTCGTCCCGGAAGCGGAGTTCGGTGACCCCCTGAAGCCTCACGAGCGCGATGTGCAGAGCGATCAGAGCGACGAGAAGGCCGGGAAGAACAGCCGCGTGGAGCACGAAGAACCGGCTCAGGGTGCGTTCGTTGTATTCCTCTCCCGCGAGCAGCATCTGCTTCAGGAAGCCGCCGATCAGCGGGATCGTGTCGGCGATGTTCGCGGACACCGTCGCGCCCCAGTAGCTCAGCTGCTCGAACACCAGCGAGTAGCCGGTGAAGCCGAGCATCAGGGTGCAGAGGAGGAGCAGCATGCCGACCATCCAGTTCAGTTCCCGCGGCCGGCGGTAGGCGCCGGTGAAGTACACGCGGATCTGGTGCAGGACGACGGCGGCGATCATCAGTGTCGCGGCCCACTTGTGAACGCTCCGGAGATACCACCCGAACGCGGCTTCCTCCGTGATGTAGCGGACCGATTCCCAGGCGGTCGACGGGTGGGGCTGGTAGTAGAACGCGAGCAGGACGCCGGTGACGATCTGGACGACGAACAGGTAGGCGGGCGTGCCGCCCAGGGCGAACCACCAGCGCTTGAGGTGGTAGGGGACCGGTTCGTTCGTCAGCTCGCGGAGCGCCCCCGGCTCGATCGGGAGCCGCTCGTTCAGCCAGCTCCCGATCCGGCTCACGACCGGCGTCCCGGGACGACCAGCGGCTTCGGCGTCACCTGGACGAACAGCAGACCGTTCCTCACGTCAACCGGGTAGCCGGAGAGCGCCGACCCGGCGGGAGGGCCGGCAATGCCCCGACCCTCGGCGTCGAAGACGCCGTTGTGGCAGGGGCAGAAGTAGCGGCCGTGCCGCGGCTGCCAGTGAACCCGACAGCCCAGATGGGGGCAGACGCTGGAGAGGGCGGTGACGTCTTCGCTGCCGCCGGTGTCGCTGCGGCGGGTCACGTGGACTTCGGCGCCCGCCGGGGTCGTCCACGTCAGGCTGTCGCCGACCGCCAAGCGGTCAAGCGGCGTGACGAACCGCCAGACCCTTCCGTCTCCGCCCGGATACAGGAAGCGGCCGAGCACCGCGCCGAAGGCGCCGTAGCCGCCAACGAGCCCCGCGAGCATCGCCAGACGAGACAAGATGCCGAGAAAGCGGCGGCGGCTCGAGCCTTCTGCACCGTTCACGGAGGACTCCTCCAGTGACGGGCACTATAGCACTGGCGTTTCGCGCGCCCCGTCCCGCTCCGCTCGCCGCCGCGGCGGCCTTGCCGGCCGCGACGGACCGGGCGAGAGCGGCAGCTCGACCTCGAACGTCGCCCCGGCGCTCCCGTCCTGCCGCAGCCGCGCCTCCCCGCCGTGGGTGGCCGCGATGCGGCGGACGATCGCGAGGCCCAGGCCGGTGCCGCCCCGACGCCCCGAGTGGAACAGGTCGAACACCCGCTCCCGGTCCGCGGGATCGACCCCGGGCCCGTTGTCGCCAACCGCAAGCACGACCGACCCCGGCCGCGCCTCCGCTTCGAGACGGAGAGCGGGACGGTCACAGTCGCTCATTGCCGCCACCGCGTTGTCGATCAGGTTGAGCAGCAGCTGGTTCATCTGCTCTCGGTCGACCTGGAGCGGAACGCCGCCGCTGCGATCCTCGATCTTCACCGGAATCCCGGCGGACCGGAGTTTGCCGGCAACCACGTCGGCGCCGTGGCACAGGAGTTCGGACGCGGTCGTCCGCTCGAGTTTCAGCTCGTCCGGAAGCGCATAACTCAGAAAGTCCGACACCAGACGCTCCAGGCGGCCGACTTCGGAACGCGTGATCGCGACCAGCCGCTCCGAGGCGCCCGCCGGCATCTCTTCCTGGAGCATCTGCATGTTCAGATTCAACGAGTTCAAGGGACTGCGGATCTCATGGGCGAGGCCGGAAGCGAGGGTGCCGACATAGGCCATCTGTTCCGCCTCCCGTGCCTGACGCTCGGCCAGCGCGGTCCGCCGCGAGAGGCGGCTGTAGAGCACGTAGCCGGCCACGAACAGTGCGACGGTCAGCACGGCGACGATTGCCGTCTGACGCAGCAGTTCACGGCGCAGGGTCACGAGCCGCTGCTGCAACTCGGTGCGCGAGATCCCGATCTGAAAGGTGCCGACATTGCCGACCGGCGCCTCCACGGTCTCGTAGGGCGCCTGGTTGGTCACGGTCTCCGCGACCAGCGACGGCGACTCCAGGTTCGGCGGGCCGTCCCCGTCGGTGCGAGTCTCGGCCCGGCGGTTGCGGAACACCAGGTGACCTTCGCTGTCGAAGACCTCGACGGTCTCGACGATGTCCCGCTGCACCAGCACGGAATCGATGTAGCGGCGCGTCTCCGACTCGGTCGCCATTGCCGTGTAGAGGTCGCGGCCGGTGCTCTCTACCCGACCGGCGATGCGCTCGGCGAGTTCCTCGGCCTCCGCTCGCGCTTCCAGCACGATCCGACTCACCTCCCGCTCCGACAGCGACCGGAAGATCAGCCAGCCGAACAGGGCGAGGTCGGCAAGCACGAAAGCGCCGAGAACCGCCGCCCAGACGCGCCGGCGCCGCTGGTCCCCGTCCCTGCCGATCCAGCGCCACACGCTCGAACGCTACAGGACGGTCGCCGGTGTACGATGATTGCCGTGGGCGCGATACGGCTCCTGGCGGCGGCGGGACCAGTCGTCATTCTCGGTTGGGGCTGCGCTTCGGACACTCCGCGCGACACGACGCGGCTCACCGTCGGCATGCGCTTCGAATACCCGACGCCGAACGAGTTGATCGTCCAGCAGACCCTCGGTCACAAGGCGATCACGTCCCAGATCCTGCTGCCGTTGATGAGCGAGGAGTCCGACTACCGGGAAGGCCCGCCCTCCTGGAAGCCGGCGCTGGCCGAGACGTGGGAGTTCTCCGACGACCGCCTGGTCCTGACCGTCCGGCTCCGTCCAGACGCCGTCTGGAGCGACGGACAACCCGTGACGGCAAGCGACGTCCGGTTCACATGGCAGGCGCAGACCGACCCGGACGTCGCCTGGATCCACTCCTACGCCAAGGACGCGATCACCGACGTCGAGGCGGTCGACGAGCGCACCGTACGGTTCCACTTCAGCCGCGCCTCGCCGACTCAGCTGGCCGACGTGGCGCCGGAGGCCGTTCTTCCCCGGCATGCCTGGGCGGAGCGGCCGTTCGCCGAGTGGCGCGGCGACCCGGATTGGTTCTTCGAGCGCCTGGTTGCGAGCGGGCCCTTCCTTCTCGAGAGCCGGACGCCCGGCCGGGAACTCGTTCTGGACGGGAACCCGGACTACTTCGCATCCGAGCTCCCGCGGCTCGACCGAGTCGTGCTGCGCGGCGCCGCCGACAGCGCCGCGCTCACGACCCGGCTGCTCGCGGGAGAACTAGACGCGGTGACGGGCATCGGCGCCGCGGACGCGCAACGCATCGAAGGCCGCTCCGATCTCCGTCTTCACGCCTACGCCAGCCGGCAGGTCACGTTCGTGTCCTGGAACACGGGCCGTCGGTGGTTCGAGGACGCGGCGACCCGGCGGGCGCTGGCGCTGGCCGTCGACCGCCAGGCGATCGTCGACACGGTCTGGCGCGGCTACGCCAGGGTCGGCGGCAGCCCGATCCCGTCCGACGTCTGGGCGCGCGACCCGCGGCTCGAACCGTGGCCGCACGACCCGGAGGCTGCCCGCGCCGCCCTGGCCGCGGCCGGCTGGAGCGACCTCGACGGCGACGGCGTCCTCGAACGCGACGGCGAGCCGTTCCGATTCGAACTGGCGACGTTCGCGGGCGCCGCGGCGCGCTGGGACGCGATGCAGATGATCCAGGCCGACCTGCGCGCCGTCGGCATCGACGCCCAGCCTCGACGCTTCGACCCGAACGCACTGCTGCCGCGGCTGCTCGGCAACGACTTCGACGCCGCCGTCTCCGGGTTCGCGATCGACACCAGTCTGGACCTCCGTCCCGCGTTTCACAGCGAGTCGATCGGCGGCGGCCACAACTACGCCGCCTACGCCAATCCCGAGGTCGACGCGTTGATCGAGAGCGTCGCCAGCCGGTTCGACCCCCTGGCGAGCCTGGACGATCTCCACCGGCTGCAGCGCATCCTGCGCGACGACCAACCCATGCTGGTGCTGTGGGAGCCGCTGACGCTGGCGGCGTTCAACGCGGAACTCGACTCCGTGGCGCCGAACGCGCTGAGCCCGCTGGCCAACCTGGAAGAGTGGGCGTGGCGTTGACGGCCCGCGGCGGACGCCGCGCCGCATGCTCTCCGGGCGACACGCACTTCCGCCACGAGCTGTCGGGCCTCCGACCGCACTGGTGATCCGCTTCGTCCTGCGCCGACTGCTGGCCGCGGCGATTCTCTTTCTGATCGTCCTGACTCTCGTTTTCGCCGTCGTGGCGCTGGCCCCCGGCGATCCGATGACGCCCGCCGATCCGCGGATTCCGCCGGAGCAGGCGGAGCGGCTGCGCGCGCTCCACGGGATCGACCAGCCTCTACCCGTACGGTACGTCCGCTGGCTGGGAGCGGTCGTTCTCCACTGGGACTGGGGGCAGTCCTACCGCACCGGCCAACCCGCGGCGGAGCTTCTGCTCGATGCCCTGCCGCCCACTCTCCTGCTGGCCGGCGCCGCCCTCCTGGCGCAGTACCTGCTGGGTATCGGTCTGGGTCTGGCCGCGGCCAGCCGCCCGAACTCGCGGCTCGACCTGAGCGTGCGCGTCGCGAGCCTGGTCGTCTACGCTCTTCCCACATTCTGGGTCGGTCTGATGGCGGTCCTCGTGCTGGCGGCAGGTCTGGGGGTGGCGCCGGCCGGCGGCATGACCTCCGCCGCGGCCTTCGAGCTCGGGCCGGCGGCCGCCGCTCTCGACGTGCTGGCGCACCTGTGGCTGCCCGCGACGGTCCTCGGTCTGTCGATGGCAGGCGACATCGCCCGCTACACGCGGAGTTCGCTGATCGAGTTCCGGGCCACCGAGGCCGGTCGAGCGGCTCGGGCCCGCGGCCTGTCCGAGACCAGGATCCTGCTCGTCCACGGCCTCGCTCACGCCGCACCGCGCCTGCTTCAGCTCGCCTCCGTATCGGCGCCGCTCCTGCTGTCCGGCGCCGTGGCGGCGGAAGTCGTCTTCGCGTGGCCCGGCCTCGGAACCGCGACACTCGTGGCGATCCAGTCGCGGGACATTCCGGTCGTCCTCGCGGCCACCGCCTACGGCGCCGTCCTGGTCATCGCCGCGTCGCTCGCAGCCGACCTCCTCCTCAGTCGCCTGGACCCGAGGATCCGCTTGGCATGAGGCGATCTTCCCTGCCCGCGCCGGCCCGGACCGGAATCGGGATCCTCGGCCTTCTCGCCCTGCTCGCCGCGGCCGCTCCGCTGCTGGCGCCATTCGATCCGGCGGAACAGTTCGACGCCGCCGAATCGAGCCGACGGCCGCCGCTGTCCTCCCTGCTTGTCGTCCGCACGCTCGAAGGCGAGCCGGTGCTGGCGCAACGGGCGACGGTGGAAGGCGCCGACCTGGTTCTCGAGCGGCGCTCGGGTTCGCTCCGGGTCCCGCTCGGTTCCGTGACCAACTACCGGGAGGAGGGCATCGCCGAACGGCGCAGGAACTGGCTGGGCAGCGACGCCCTGGGGCGCGACATCCTCTCGCGCCTGCTCCACGGCTCGCGCGTTTCGTTGACCATCGGCCTGCTCGCGGCGTGCCTGGCGCTGACCGCGGGCACGCTGGTCGGCGCCTGCGCCGCGATCGGCGGACGCTTCGTCGACCAGGCGCTGATGCGCACGGTGGACGGCCTGCTCTGCTTCCCCCACCTGGCGCTGGCGCTCCTGCTGGCGGCGCTCTACCGGCCGGACACGACGTTCCTCGTGCTGCTGATCGGCGGCACCGGCTGGATGGGACTCGCGCGCCTGGTCCGGGCCGAACTGCTGCGGCTGAAGCAGGAGGGTTTCGCCCTCGCGGCGGCAGCCGCCGGACGCTCGCCGGCCGGCGTCCTCGTCCGCCATCTGCTGCCGAACGCGACGACGCCGCTGCTGGTCGACGCCAGCCTGCGGGTCGGCGCCAGCATCCTGGTCGAGTCCGCGCTTTCCTTCCTGGGGCTCGGCGTGCAGCCGCCGCAGCCGAGCTGGGGTTCGATGATCGCCGACGGCCAGAACCACCTGACCACGGCCTGGTGGATCGCAGCCTTTCCCGGGCTGATGGTCGCCTCCGCCGTGCTCGGCTCGAGCCTGCTCGCCGATGGCCTGAACGACCGCCTGGCCGGGTTCGGCGCAAGCGACCGCGAGACGAGACGGCGCTCGCCATGGGCCATTCGCACATGGCTGGGAAAGGCATGACCGACGGCAAGCTCAGGACCGAGGACTTCGACTACCGCCTGCCGCCGGAGGCGATCGCCCAGCACCCGGGCGAACGCGGCGAGAGCCGCCTGCTCACGCTCGGCCAGACTGTCGAGGAGCGCCGCTTCGCCGAGTTGCCGGACCTGCTGGAACCCGGCGACCTGCTTGTCGTCAACGACACCCGGGTGATTCCCGCCCGGCTACGGGCTCGGCGGCCGACGGGCGGCCGGGTGGAGATCCTGCTGGCGGAGCGGGAAGGGCCGGCTTCCTGGTGGTGCCTGCTTCGCCCCGGCCGGCGCCTGTTTCCGGGAGCGCCGCTGGAGGTCGAGGGCGGCCCCGCGGCGAGAGTCGACGAACGTGCGGACGGACGTTTCCGGCTGACCTTCGAGCAGCCGATCGAGGCTCTCCTCCCGGAGATCGGCGAGACGCCGCTGCCGCCGTACATCGACCGGCCGGTTGAACCGCGGGACCGCGAGCGCTACCAGACGATCTTCGCCGCGCGGCCAGGCGCCGTGGCGGCGCCGACAGCAGGCCTTCACTTCACCCCCGCGATCCTCGATTCGCTCGAACGGCGAGGGGTCCGGCGAGCGAGCCTGACGCTGCACGTCGGGCCGGGCGCCTTCCGGCCGGTCAGGACGGAGAACCCGGAAGCGCACGCGATGGACGCCGAGCGCTTCGAGATCCCGGAGGCCACCGCCGAGGCGGTCGCCGCCGCGCGCCGCGAAGGGCGGCGGGTGGCGGCCGTCGGAACGACCGTCGTCCGCGCCCTGGAGACCGCGGCGTCGACGGACGGACTGGTCGCCGCCGGCGCTGGCCGGACCGATCTCTACATTCGTCCAGGTTACGAGTTCCGCGTCGTCGATCGGTTGATCACGAACTTCCACCTGCCCCGCTCCACCCTGCTGATGCTGGTCTGCGCGTTCGCGGGCCGGCGCCGCACTCTCGACGCCTACCGTCAGGCGATAGGGAGCGGCTTTCGCTTCTACTCCTACGGCGACGCGATGCTCCTGGACAGAATGCGGTGAGCCAGCGCCGCCGCGCCGAAACCGTTGTCGATGTTGACGACGGCGACGCCCGGGGCGCAGGCCGTGAGCATGGTCAACAACGGCCCGATCCCCTCGAAGCTCGCGCCATAGCCGACGCTGGTCGGCACCGCGACCACCGGGCAGGGCACGAGGCCGGCGACCACCGTCGGCAGGGCGCCGTCCATGCCGGCCACGACGACGGCGACATCGGCCCGGCGAAGCGAGTCGATCGAATCGAGAACGCGCTGGATTCCGGCAACGCCGACATCCCGGATCCGCTCGACTTCGTGCCCCAGCCACTCGCTGCACGACGCGGCCTCCTCCGCCACCGGAAAGTCCGACGTGCCGGCGCTCAACACCGCGACCCGCCGCCCGGACAGCGGCCTGAAGCGGCCGGCGCTCCAGACTCGCGCGCGCGGCTCGAAGCGGCCCTCGGGGATCGCGGCGCTCAGCGCGTCCGCGGCGGCCGCCTCCACCCGCGTGACCAGCACGCGGCCCGAGTCCGCCGCCATCGCTTCCACGATGCGAAGCAGCTCCTCGTCGCTCTTTCCCTGAGCGAAGACGACCTCGGGCAGGCCGGTCCGGAGTTCCCGATCGAGGTCGAGCCTGGCCGCCCCCAGGTCGAGCCAGGGCAGACGCGCCACTTGTTCGTGCGCGTCCTCCGGCGAGACGTCGCCGCCGGCTACGCCGCGCAACAGATCGAGGAGTCGCTGACGCTCCATCGCGCTGACGGCT
Source organism: Candidatus Multivorans sp. (assembly GCA_965203495.1). Lineage (GTDB taxonomy): Bacteria > Acidobacteriota > Thermoanaerobaculia > Multivoradales > Multivoraceae > Multivorans. The sequence goes on along the minus strand of CBDBDB010000014.1, from coordinate 21,854 downwards.
CAGGCGGCGTCCGCGCCGCCGGTTCGGTAGCCGCGCGGGTCGAGCGCCGCTTCTTCGAAACCCAGCTCCAGCAGACGCGTCTCGATCTCGCGCCACCGCCCCTCCGCCGCCGGCAGTTCGCCCTTCCCCACCTCGACCCGCGCCGAATCGCCGTCGTGACGGACTCTGAGGATGCGGAAGCCCAGCCTCCGGAGTTCCGCCTCGGCGTCCTCGACGCGGCGGAGCTTGGACAGCGTGACGAGCTGGCCATGGGGTATCCGCGACGACAGACAGGCATTCGCCGGTCGGTCCCAGACCGAGAGGCCGAGCGCCCGCGCCAGCCGGCGGCCAGCCGCCTTGGTCACGCCGTGCTCCAGCAGCGGACTGTAGACGCCTCGTTCGCGCACCGCCCGCAGACCGGGCCGGTTCGGGCCGGGATCCGAGGCGTTCGTGCCGTCGCAGACCGTGGCGAACCCCCGGGATCTCGCCCGTTCCAGCATCCGGTCCATGCGCATCCCCTGACACACGTAGCAACGGTGTCTCGGGTTGGCCCGGAACTCCGGTTCGTCCAGCTCGCTGTAGGTCACGACCTCATGGCGGATGCCGATCTCCCTCGCCAGGCGCCGAGCCTGGTCCAGCTCGGCGCCGGCGAGGGTTTCGGCCGCCGCCGTCACCGCCAGCGCCCCGTCGCCCAGAGCACGCCGGGCCAGGGCGGCCACCAGCCCCGAGTCGACGCCGCCCGAGAAGGCGACCAACACCGAGCCGCGGCGTCTGAGATCGTCCTCGAGCGCCGGGACGAGCATCTCAGTCGTCACGTCGGTCGAGTTCGAGCTTCCGCCGCGGCGCGGCGACGCCCCGCAGCAGGACGGGCACCGAGAACAGCGTCAGGTACACGCCGAGGGTCAGGATCGGCACCAGCGGCATCTCCGCAAGCTGTTCCCGCAGGGCCATGGACCGAACCAGGTACAGCCAGCCCGGCGGTCCGAACAGGTAGAGCACGAACAGGAGCCGGGTGCGGGCCGCCTGGAGAACGACCTCGTCCAGAGCCCGGCCCGCGAGCCGGCGATCGCGGCCCGAGCGGTGAACGTAGACGTTGCCGAAGAACCAGCCGGCGAACGCGGCCAGGATGTACAGCGGGTAGAGCGCCAGGTCGAACGTGAGGTTCCACCGCAGAATCCCGAGCTGCGCCAGGATGCCGACCGACCACGCCGCCAGACTCGACGACAGGATGACGGTCTCCAGGCCCTTCATCGCCTCGTGTCCGGATCAGCCCGCCAACTTCGCCTCGTACGCGACGGCGGACATCAGATCGTCCCACGGACCTTCCTCGACGAGGCGCAGGCGCACCAGCCAACCCTTGCCCCAGGGATCCTGGTTGACCAGTTCCGGGGCGTCCTCGAGCTTCTCGTTCACGGCCTCGACCAGACCCGCCACGGGGGTGTAGATCTCCGCCACCGCCTTGACCGATTCGATCGCGCCAATCTCGGCGCCGACCGCGAACTCCCGTCCCGGCGCCGGCAGTTCGACGAACACGACGTCGCCCAGTTCCTGCTGGGCGAAGTCCGTGATGCCGAGCACGACCTCGTCGTCCTCGACCTTGATCCACTCGTGCTGCGCCGTGTACAGGCGGTCGTCGGGAATCATCTGAACCTCTTCAGCCTCCGACGCCCTCCACGGGGCGCCGGTAGAATGGTAGCTTGACGATACGGCAGTCGATCTGTCGGCCGCGAACCGCGACGGAAGCCGCGCTGCCGGGCGCCGGCGGTCGGCCGTCGCAGTCCAGCCGGGCGATGCCGATCGCCCGTCCCAGCGTGGGCGCGAAAGCGCCGCTGGTCACGGGACCGGCACAGCCGGGGGCGTCACGGACCGTCAGGCGATGTCCATGCCGGGCGATGCCCCGACCCTCGACCTCGAAGCCGACCAGCCGACGCCGACAGCCCGTCTCCCGCTGCCGGGCCAGGGCGTCCCGGCCAACGAAAGCGCCCTTCTTCCACTTGACGATCCAGGACAGCCCGGCCTCGAGCGGAGTCGTCTCCTCGTCGATGTCCTGGCCGCGGAGCAACATCCCGGCCTCCAGCCGCAGCGTGTCCCTGGCGCCCAGACCCGCCGGCGCCAGGCCAGCGCCGCGGCCCCGCCGCAGCAGTTCCAGCCACAGGTCCTCCGCTCGCTCGGCCGGCGCGTAGATCTCGAAGCCGTCCTCGCCGGTGTAGCCGGTCCGCGACACCATCCGCCGCTCCTCGTCCTGGTCGAGGAACGAGTAGTACCGGAGATCCTTCGCTTCGGCGCCCACGACGTCGGCCACGATCTCCGCCGACCGCGGCCCCTGCACCGCGATCAGGGCCGTCTCGTCGCTCTGGTCGTCCACCCGGACGCCGTCGGCCGCGGCCGCCGTCTCCAGCAGTTCCAGGTCTCGCTCCCTCGCCGCGGCGTTGACCACGAGGAGAAAGTCCTCCGGGTCGAGACAGTAGACCAGCAGGTCGTCGATGAACGTGCCCCGCTCGGTCAGAAGCGCGCTGTACTGGGCGCGGGAGGGCGCCAGCGCGCCGACGTCGTTCGGCGTCAGCCGCTGCAGGAAGGGCAGTGCCCGCGGGCCGCGCACCCGGATCTCCCCCATGTGGGAGACGTCGAACATCCCGGCGCGCTCTCGCACGGCGCGATGTTCGGCCAGCACTCCCTCGTACTGGATCGGCATCTCGTAGCCCGCGAACGGCCCGAAGCGGGCGCCCGACTCGACGTGACGTCTGTACAGGACGGTCCGTTGCATGCTCTCTGCCCGTTCACCCTCAGCGTTTCAGACGCCAGACGCCGCAAGCCAGCGCGGCGACAGCGACGCACTACCGCCCGCAAACCAGGTGCTGCACCGGCCCGGCACTCTAACCCGAAGTTCCATGGACTCTGGCGCCAGACCGGCGAGCCGACGGGTCCCACGCCCACTTCCGCAAAGGCACTCTCGGTGCAAGGTTTCGCCGCCGTCGGGCTGCGCTGTCGCACAGGGAACAGGCCCCGGATGCGGGCGGCATGCCCTCGTCCCGAAGTTTGTTCCATGCAAGGCGCCCGAAGGCGCCTGGTTGCTCGCGGCCACGGGACGGGCCGCGAGTCCCGTCCCGGTTGCGGTCGCGCCGGGAACGAGAGCGACCATCAGCCTTCCCTGATTCCGCGCCGGTTCCTGCGTGCGCGCGACTGCCGCGCAGACGAGCCGCCTCTCGTCACCCTCTCGTGCCGGGCAGCCCGACCGTCACCCGCAGGCGGGCGGGGTCGACGTGCCGTCGAGCGGCCTCGAAGACGCCCCGAGGGGTGAGCCGCTCGATCCTCTCGAGCCGAAAGCTCCGGCGATGGCTGGGCAGGCCGTAGAGTAGGGAGTCGACCAGCAGCGCGGCCCAACCTCCCGCGGTTTCGGTCGCGAAGGACTCGCGGCCGAACATGCCGGTCCTGCAGTCCTCGAGAGCCTCCGGGTCCGGCGGCGCCTCGGTGACCAGCCGGAGCGAGTCCCGGACGAGTTCGAGGCCGCGCTCGACGTGATCCGGGTGCGTTCCGAGATAGACGGAGAGGGCGCCGGGATCGCTGCAGGCCCCGGCCAGGAGGTCCACGCCCGTCGCATAGGCGAGACCCTCCCGCTCGCGGATGCGGTTCGGGATCAGACCGGCGAGCCCGTCCGATCCGAGCAGGATCCCGAGCGCCCGCAGCTCGGGCAGATCGGGGTGCGTACGGTTCACCGTGAAGTGCCCCGCGTACACGTGGGCCTGCTCGCGCGCCGTCGTGACGACTTCGACCCGGCGTTCCGGACGGCCCCGCGGCGGAGGCGCCCGCCGCGTCGCCGGACGCGGGTCCGAGCCGCCGGCGGCGCCGAACAGGCGTTCCAGCCGGGTAAGCGCTTCCCGCTCGTCGACGGCGCCGGCCACCGCGATGACGCCGCCCCGCGCAAGGGCCTCCAGATGGAACCGTCGGCAGTCCTCCGGGGACAGCCCGTCAAGGGACTCCGGCGTGCCCTGGCCTGGCGTGGCCAAAGGATGCGGGTGGTAGAGCTGATCGCGGAAGGCCCAGCCCGTGACGACTTCCGGGCGATCCGCCAGGCTCGTCAGTTCGCCCAGCGTCTGGTCGCGGAGGAGCTCGAAGCGATCGGGAGCGAACGCCGGCGAGAGCAGCAACTCGGCCAACCAGTCCAGGGCGAGGCCGGCGTCGTCCGCCAGCGCGTCGACGGCCAACCCGTGGACTTCGGCCGTGGCCGACCCGTCGATCGCGATGCCGCGGGCCTCTGCCTGTTCGGCGATCTCTCGCCAGGTCCTCGACGCCGTGCCCTCGACCAGCATCCGGCCGGTGAGCAGCGAAAGACCTGGAGACGGTTCCCCACGGGCGCCGCCCCGCAGCCATGCGCGCGCGGCCACGACGTCGGCCCCCGGAACCCGCAACGCGGCCAGACGGAGCCGGCCCGACCACAGGTCGAGGCGCGAAGGTTCGAGATCAGTCGCCACGGACCCGGCGCCCGGACGAAGCCGGCCTTGCGGCCGGAAGAGACCAGCCAACGACCCGCGTTTCCGCCGACAGCCAGGTCGCGCAGGCGCCGGCGACATCGGACGCGGTTGCCGCCGCCAGCTCCCGGAAGGAGTCGCGGCTGGAGCCCGGCCGGAACAGGGCCTGCTCGAGCGCTGCCGTCATGGCGCGTTCGGCAAGCGACTCGTGCAGGAACACCCAGTCCGCGAACAGGATGCGCTTCGCCCGCTCCAGCTCTTCGGCGTTCGGCGGACGGTCCGCGAGGCGCTGGACCCGCGCGCACAACTCCTCCTCCAGGCGCTCGGGATGGACACCGGGCGCCGCTTCGGCCGACAGGACCGCCATGCCGCCCAGGCGGTGCCCGGTCACCGTGGCCGAGGCCCAGAGCGCCAGCGGATCCTCTTCGACCAGGTCCCGCTGGACGCGACTCGCGCGGCCATTGCAGAGGACGGCGAGCGCCAATCGAAGATGGACATGGGCCGGATCGTCGGGCGCCGGCGCCGGATGGGCGACCAGCAGCCTCGCGGTCTCGCCGCGGCGCAACTCGAACCGGCGGCCGGGAACCGGATCGAAGACCGGCGATCCGACGTCCGCGCGCGTTCTCCCATGGGAAGCGCTCGTCGACTCGCGGCCGAACTCCGCCTCGACCAGCTCCATCGCGTCCTGGGGCAGACCGCCGGCGCAGACCAGGACCGCCCGGTCGGGTCGATAGTGCCGGCGGTGAAACGAGCGAAGCGCCCCGACGCCCAGCGCGCTCAGGCTCTCCCTGGCGCCGAGCACGGATCGCCCGTACGGATGCTCGCCAAAGACCCGGCCGGCCACCGTCTGTTCCAGGGCCTCCCAGAGATCGTCCTCGACCATCCGGATTTCTTCCAGGATGACGTCCCGCTCCAACTCCACTTCGGCCGGCAGGAGGCTCAGGCCCCGCATCCGATCGGACTCGATCCGGAGCGCCTCCAGCCACGATCCGCGCTCGAACTGGAAGTGATAGACGGTGGCGTCGTGCGACGTGAACGCGTTGTTCGTGCCGCCCAGCCGTTGAGTCAGACGGTCGATCGCGCCCGGCGCCCAGGCCGCCGAGCCCTTGAACATCATGTGCTCCAGGAAGTGAGCCAGACCGCACTCGTTCGGCGCCTCGTCCCGGCCGCCAACACGGTAGCAGAGAGCGGAGACGACCGATTCGGCGCCGTTCCGGGGCAGGAGCGCCACGCGCAGACCGTTGTCCAGCGTCTCGGCCTCGACGGCCACCCGGTCGAACGCCCGCGGATCTACCGCGCTCATTCCAGCCCGCAGTCGTGAACCGCCTCTGTCTCGAAGCGCTGGCCCTGCTCCGACCAGAGCATCCGCTCGACCGTCGCCGATCGACGCGCGGGGGCCGTGTCCCGGGGCCCCGCGTCGAGGGTGATCAGATTGCAGGTGTTCCGACCTCGTTCCGTACCCCGGCCGCGCCTCGAAGTGGAGGTGCCGCTGTGCACCAGCCACAGCCTCCTCTCGCAGTCCGGCGCCAGGCCGACGGCGGCTGCATGAACGTGCCCGGCCAGCACGATGTCGACGCCGGCCGCCGCGAACGCCGTCAGGGCCTCGCGGCTCCTTCGCGCCGTACGCCATCCCATCAGTTCGGGCAGAGCCGCCAGGGGGTGATGGGCAACGGCGATCCGCACCCGCCCGTTGGTTTCCGTCGAGCCGTCACGACGAAAGCGCTCGTTCACGGCCGCCAACTGGCACGGCGTGAACCGCCCGTCCTCGATCGTCAGGTTGAACGCCGTATTGAACCCGACGACCTGCAGTTCCGCATCCTGGAAGCCGGGCTCGAGGTCCGGGCTGAAGTGACGGCGGTAGGCGCCGTAGCGGTCGAGCAGGCGCTCCCACACCCGGTACATGGGAACGTCGTGGTTGCCGGGAACGGCGAGAAACGGCGGGCCCAGGCCCCGCAGGAACCGTCGCGCCTGTCGGAACTGCGCCGGCCTGGCGCGCTGAGTCAGGTCGCCCGACACGACGACGAGGTCAGGGCGCCTGTCGGCGACCAACGCCTCCACGCCCGCGGCCGCCGGCCGGTAGTGCGGCGGCCCGAAGTGGATGTCGGAGAGGTGAAGCAGACGGCGCAGCGAAGAAGGCCTCGGCGGCTAGCCAGTTGGCAGCGTTCGCAGCCGCGGGGCTGCGCTGTCGCGCGGGGAACACAACCCGGAAAGCCGACGAGGGCGTCGGCGCACCCAGTGCGAGGCTGTTCGCTCCTCGCACACCGCGGCGAGGCAGACTCGCAGGCAGTGCGACGTCGCCACGGGCCGCCAAGCCTCTAACGAATCAGGATGCTGCGCACGCTCTCGTCGACCCGCTCGCCGGCGAGATCGCCCAGGATGCCCAGGATCTCCCGGCCGCGAGCCCGTCCGATCAGGAAACCGAGCGAAGCGGCCACTGCCACGGACGCAAGCGGATACGCCCGCACCAGCGCCACCCAGTCAAGACCCGGCGTCAGGCCGCCGACAATCCGGTCTTCGATCGGCGGCTGTTCAGGATCGCCGGTCACGACGCAGCAGGAAACCCAGGACGAAGCCCGCGGCGGCAGCGATGAGCACGGCCCGGCCGGGATTGTCGCGAACGTACACGTTCACGTCGCCGACCAGTTGATCCAGATCCTTGCGCGCCCGTTCGTAGCCGTGGCCGAGTTTCTCCTTGGCCGCGCCGTAGCCGCCCCTGGCCGCCTCGCCCGCCCGGGCCGAGGCCTTCCTGACCCGTTCCGACAACGGAGAGTCCCGCATCCGCTCACGCGCCGCGTCAACGCCGTGGCTGACAGCCGAGCGGGCCTTCTCCACCCCCTCGGCGACCGCCTCCCGAGCCAGATCCATCGACGTCACGTTGCCGCCGCCGTCCTCGTCGCCTTCCTTGTTCCTAGTGGAGTTGCTCATCGCTCGATCATACACCCAACGCTGCTACAATCGATCGCCCCCGAGGTCGGGGAGACCCTATCGTGGGGCAGTAGCTCAGCTGGGAGAGCACCACGTTCGCAACGTGGGGGTCGAGGGTTCAAGTCCCTTCTGCTCCACCACTTCCTGGAAGGTCCCGGCTAGCCGAGGTCGGTAGCGAGGGCGCGTAGCCGCCGCTGGCGCCGGGCCCTCGGACCGAGAGACGGCGCGGGCGTAGCCGACACGTCGTCAAGCCGACGCGAGGGAGAAGATCCCGCTACGGCGAGCGGATCCGCGACCGCAACAGGAGATCGGTGAAACATGCGGGCTAGTTTCCGTTCTCGCCTTCCGGGTCCTCCTGCGCGCGCCCCGCCATGGGCACGAACCGCACGACGTCGACCTGGCGGCGCTCGAGTCCCTCCGGGGTCTTGCGGATGACCACGAGGTCCTGAAGGGGTCCTCCGACCGGCGCAACCAGGATGCCGTTCACGTCAAGCTGTTCGATCAGCGGCGGAGGCACTTCGGCGGGCGCGGCGGAAACCAGGATGGCGTCGAAGGGCGCTTCTTCCGGCCAGCCGCGGTAGCCGTCGCCTACCCGAACCTCGACGTTTCCGACACCCAGATCGTCCAGAACTCCCTGCGCCCTCTCGGCCAGATCGTCGATGATCTCGATCGAGTACACGCGTCGAGCCAGCCGTGCGAGAACGGCCGTCGTGTACCCGGATCCCGTGCCGATCTCGAGCAGCTTCTCGTCGCCGTCGAGCTCGAGAAGGTCCGTCATCAACGCCACCAGATAGGGCTGGGAAACGGTCTGGCCGGATCCGATCCGGACCGGTTCGTCACCGTAGGCGTCGTCGCGCAACACATCCGGCACGAACTCGTGCCGAGGCACCGTTCTGAGCGCGTTCAGCAATCTCGGCTCTTCGATTCCCCGGCCCCTGATCTGCTCTTCGACCATCGCCGTGCGCTGCGACGCGAACGAGTCGTGCGGCCCGGGCGGCTGCGCCGCGACGCCGAGCGCCCCGAACGCGCACGCGATCCCGGCAAGCGCCGCGGGAACCCGGCCTGACCGTACGCGTCGCTTGCCGGTTCGCGTCCACTCCGATTCAGACTGCCGGAACCGCATGATGACCAATCATAGGCAAACACCGTGCCGGATCGTCGGCTCTCGAGGGAAAGCTCCCTTCGTCTTCGGCACGCCATGACCCTGGCGCCCGACGGATCAGGCGCCGCCGAGCCCGGCCGCGCGCCGACCGCCTCTACGATCCGCGCACCCGACGGATCAGGACGACGGTCTGATCGTCTCCCTGGGGCAGGCCGGCGCCAAAGCGCCGCACGTCCGCATCGAGGGCGTCCACGATCTCGGACAGTGGCCGCCCGCGGCGGGAGCGAAGGAAGTCCTCGAGCCGTTTCTGGCCGTACTCTTCGCCGTCCAGGGACTCGCGCTCCGTGATCCCGTCGCTGTACAGGCAAAGCAGGTCGCCCGGGCCCATCTCCAGGGGCTTTACCCGGTAGCTCGCCGCGGGAAGCAGACCGAGCGGCAGGCCGCTGGCCGGAAGCGGCGTCACTTCGCCGGCGCCGTGCACCAGAAGCCCGGGGTTGTGCCCGGCATTCAGGTAGCGGACGGCGCGGTTTCGCGGATCGATCTCCGCGAGAATCAGGGTGATGAAGCGATTGCTGGCGCTGCTCTCGACGATGTGCTGATTCAGGCGGCCGAAGAGTTCCGGCGACAGTTCGGCCCCGACGGCCTCTCCGCCCGATCGGTAGTCGTCGACCAGCAGCCGCAACGCCGAGTCCAGAGTGGAGACGAGGAGGGCCGCCGGCATGCCCTTGCCCGTGACGTCGGCAACCACCAGGCCGCGGCGCGCTCCCCTGAACCGGAGCGAACCGTAGTAGTCGCCGCCGACCTGGCGCGAAGGCCGGCTCCAGCCGACCGTCTCGAAGCAGCCCATGTTCGGCATTTCGGCCGGAAGAATGTTGCGCTGGATCTCCGCCGCAAGCTCCACTTCCCGCTCCAGGCGCTCCTTCTCGAGCGCCTGCCGATGGAGCTTCGCGTTGGTCAGGGCGATCCCGGCCTGGTTGGCGAACAGCGAGAGCGCCCGATGATCGGACCCGGCGAACGGACCGACTCCCGTCCGGCTCTCCTTGTCGGCGACGACCAGCAGGCCGACGCTCCCGCTGTCCCCGTCGCCCTCGATGGGGACCGCCAGAGAGTGTACGGCGTCCGGCATCACGCCAGGCGCCACCGCCTCGATGCCGGCTTCGTCGAAACGGCCGCTCGTCTCCGGACCGGATACCGCGCCAGCCGGCGGCGCGTCGATCGTCTCGCGGGCGCCGCCGCCGATCGTGCCGGCCAGCGCGAGGCGGCCCTCTTCGTCCAGCAGGTAGAAGGCGCCGCGCCGGGCGTCCAGGAGGGACACCGCCCGCAGCAGGATCTCCTCGGTCAGTTCGTCCAGGTTGAGGGTGGAGGCGATCGCCAGCCCCACGTCGTAGACGGCCTGCAACGTGACGACGTTGTAGTTGTCCTGGAACTTCCGGTCCTTCAGTTCGTCGGCCAATTCCCGCAGCCTGAGGCCCAGGGCCAGCACGCCGGCGAGGTCGCGTTCCTCCGGCGCGCTTCCCGGTCCGCCGCCGAAGTTGTCGCGCGCCGCATCGTCCGCGACGGCGTAGTAGAGGATCAGGCCGTGATCCAGGCGCCGTTCGCGCGTGCCGAGCACGCCCCAAGACGCCACCGGACCGCCGTCGCGATGGAGGATCTGGGCGCCAGCCAGGCCCTGACTGCGGCACCAATGTCTGACCAGCCGGGTCTGCGCGGCGCCGCGCTCCCAGTCCGCGGTCTCCGCGTCCGCCGCCAGCCGCCAGAGTTCGGCGCCGAGACGCGTTCCGGACGACGAGGTCGACTCCGACGCCCGAGCGGCGCCGACGGCCGGCGACGTCACGAAACCTCGGCCTGAAGCTCGGTCACCGCCGCCCGTTCGTCGGAGAAGATGCTGGAGTACTGGGCCAGACCCATGATGCGAAACGTCTTCTCGATCGTCGGCGTGAGGTTGCAGAAGGACAGCCGGCCCTCCACTTCGATCATCTTCTCGATGATCTCGATCAGGATGGAGATGCCGATCGAGTTGACGATCTTCGTCCCGGCGAGGTTCAGCAGCAGGGTCCTGAAGCCCTCGTCGAGCAGGCCGTACGCCGCTTCCGCGATCTCCTCCCCGCCCTGGTTGTTGATGTAACCGTCGGTGTAGATCACGGCAAGACCGCCGCGGCGCTCCACGTTCAACTTCAGACCCTCGGTCATGGTCCCAACCAGACTTCCTCGCTCAACAGAGCGTCAGAGTACCTTCAACATGACGACAGAGGTGCCGCCCTCGCCCGAAAGCACGTTCACCTCGTCCATCAGACCCTCGATGATCTTCAACCCCCAGCCACGTTTGCGGATCGATCTCAGGTTGTCCTCGATCCGGGGCGGCGCCAGCTTCGAGCGATCGAAGCCGACGCCCTGATCCTGAATCGTGATCCGGAGCACCCGCGGTTTCTCCGCCTCGGCGGAACCCAGCACGGCGAGCCCGAGATGAAGCTGCCCGTCGGCCGCCCGGCTGTGTTCGATCGCATTGATGCACGCCTCGACGACGGCCATGCCCACTTCCTCGACCTTGTCGGTGCTCATCCGGATGGACTTCGCCATCTCGCAGGCGCGGGCCCGCACCTCCAGTTCCATTTCAGGCGCAAGCCTGAAGGTCAGGTGGGTTTCTTCGAGAACTCCGAGTTCGGACATCGGGAAAGAACCGACCGGCGCCTCCGGCGCCGGGGCGTCAGGCGACAAGGAAGAGCTTGAAACAGTAGATCACCGCGGGTTGGATCCGGTCGTTCAGCAGCAGCCACAGGAAACTGGCGACAACCACCGCGGACCAGAACACACCGGCGGAGATGCTCCCCGCCCACGAAGCCGGCGCGGCGGCGCGCCCACGGTCCAAAAAACTGAACGGCGACCCTACCATCATGTTCGACCTCCCCGTAGGTGAACCTCGTCAGGGAGCAAGTCTCCTGCCAGCCGTGAAGGATCGCCCGCAAGGTCAGCCGTCATGCGGGTTTGCGGGGACCGGCGCCGGCCGGGACCGGACCGTGAACCGGGACAATTTGTCTCTTGCAGGTCAAGGCTGCTTGGCCTTGGGGACCTCCGGCGAGACTTGGCGCCCGACCCACGGAGCACAAGGGGCAAAATGTCCTATCGTGGGCCACTATGACCCACACACATCACCGGACACCGGCGGGAGACCGGCGCGCCAACGGTCCGATCGATCGGTAACCGCCGCGCGTCAGGATGCGCCACGGAATGCCGACGAGGGCGGCGGCATACCCGGTGGCGCCGAATCGATCAGTAGCCGCCGCGCGTCAGGGTGCGCCTGTTGACGCCGAGAAGCCTGGCGGCGGCGCTCTTGTTGCCCCCGGTCATCCCGATGACCCGTCGTACATGACGGCGCTTGACCGTCTCGAGATCCAGCGGTTCCGGGCTCTGAAGGCCGACCGCGTCGCCCGTCAACGACTGGATCAGGGCCGCGTCGACGACGCCATCGGCCAGCGAGACCGCGCCTTCCACGATGTTCTGCAATTCCCGCACGTTGCCCGGATAGTCGTGCGCCAGCAGGAAGTTCAGCGCCGTTCGGTCGAACTGCGGCAATTCGATCGACTCCCGAGCGCAGAAACGTTCGGCGAAGTGACGGATCAGGTGCGGAATGTCCCGTCGCCGCTCCCGCAGCGGCGGCAGTTCCACGCTGACTCCCTTCAGTCGGTAGTACAGATCCTCGCGGAACCGGCCCTCCTCGACCATCCGCTCCAGCGGTTGGTGCGTCGCGGCAACCACGCGAGCGTCGACGGCGATCGCCCGCTGGCCCCCGACCCGCACGATCTCGCGCTCCTGGAGGGCGCGCAGCAGCTTGACCTGCAGCGCGACGTCCAGGTCGGCCACCTCGTCGAGGAACAGGGTGCCCCCTTCCGCCAGTTCGAAGCGGCCGAGCCGCGCCCTGACGCCGGTGGCAACGCCGCCCTCGATGCCGAACAGCTCGCTCTCCAGCAGGCTCTCCGGCAGCGCGGCGCAGTTCACCGCCACCAGCGGGCCGATCCGCTCCGACCGCTGGTGCAGGAAGGCCGCCATGAGCTCCTTGCCCGTGCCGCTCTCCCCTCGCAGCAGAACGCCAACGCTCCGCGGCGCGACCCGGTCGATCACTTGCAGGATGCGGCGCATCGCCGGCGCGTGGGCCACGATCCGCCGGCCGCCGACCTCCGCCAGGTCGTCGAGGCGTTCCTTGAGCAGCTTGTTCTCCTCCGCCAGACGTTCCCGCGAAACGACCAGTCGCTTCACCTGACGCAGGCCGTCCACGGCCACCCCGGCAAGCGACGCGACGGAGCGGAGAAACCTCCGATCGCCGTCGCTGAAACCCGGTTCGTCGTGACCTCGGACCTCCTTGTCGAGCACGGCGACGAAGCCCAGCACGGCGTCGCGGGACTTGAGCGGCGCGGCCAGAAGGAACCGGAACTCGCGGCCCGCCAGCGAGCCGCCGCTCCGCGCCAGCACGTCGTCGCGGGCCAGCAGATCGCCCCACAAAGGGCCCGCAAGCAGCGTCTCGGCGGCCGGGGAAGCGCCGCCGAAGCCGACGGTCGACGCCGACCGCGCGACCCCGAAGCGATCGCGGGTGACGGCCGCGGCAGCCGCCGGGTCGACTGTCGTGCAGAGACGCTGCAGGAGGTCGTCCAGCAGTCCCTGCTCGGATTCGTGGGAATGAAGCGCGACGACCAGGTCGTAGAGCGTCTCGAGCTGCAGCCGCTGCCTGCGACCGGCGAGGTCGGCGGATGCCTTTCCGGAGGGGGAGGGTCCGCGAGCGGCCACGCTCAGCGCCTCAACTCGCCCTTCGCGCGCGCGCCGGGGTCGCCAGCGCCTTGCTCAGGAACGCTCCGGTGTGACTCTCGCGGGAGGCGGCCACGTCTTCGGGCGTTCCGGCGACCACCAGCCTGCCGCCGCCGACCCCGCCCTCCGGACCCAGGTCGATGATCCAGTCCGCGTTCTTGATCACGTCGAGGTTGTGTTCGACGACCAGCACCGTGGCGCCTCGGTCCACGAGACGCTGCAGGAGGCTGACGAGACGCCGCACGTCGTCGAAGTGGAGACCCGTGGTCGGCTCGTCCAGCAGGTAGAGACTCCGTCCGGTCGCCCGCCTCGCGAGCTCGGTGGCCAGCTTGACCCGCTGCGCCTCGCCGCCCGACAGCGTCGTCGCGGGCTGGCCGAGGCGGATGTAGCCGAGCCCCACCTCGTCCAGCGTCGAGAGAATGCGGTCGATGGCCGGGACGTTGGCGAAGAACTCGCGCGCGTTCTCGACGCTCATGGCGAGGATGTCGGCGATGTTCATGCCCTTGTAGCGGACCTGCAGGGTCTCGCGGTCGTAGCGCAGGCCGCCGCACACATCGCACGTGACGTAGACGTCGGGCAGAAAGTGCATTTCGATCTTGTTCTGGCCGTCGCCGGCGCAGGCCTCGCAGCGGCCGCCCTTGACGTTGAAGCTGAACCGGCCGGGCTTGTAGCCCCGAGCCCGCGCTTCGGCCGTCTTCGCCATCAGTGCGCGGATCGGCGCGAAGACGTTCGTGTAGGTCGCGGGATTCGAGCGCGGGGTGCGGCCGATCGGACTCTGATCGATGGCGATCACCTTGTCGAGATGCTCGAGGCCCTCGATTCGATCGTGATCGCCGGCGGAATCGACGGCACGGTAGAAGTGGCGCGCCAGGGCCTTGTACAAGACCTCGTTGACCAGGCTGCTCTTGCCCGAGCCGGACACGCCCGTGACCAGAACGAAGCAGCCGAGCGGCACGTCGACGTCGAGTTCGGCCAGGTTGTTCTGGCGCGCGCCCCGGATGCCCAGACAGGCGCCGCTCCCCGGCCGCCGCGCCGCCGGCGCCGGCACCTCCTCTTCGCCGCGGAGGTAGGCGGCGGTCAGCGAGCCCTTCGTCTTCTCCACTGTCTCGAGCGGTCCTTCCGCGACCACCTCGCCGCCGTGCTCGCCCGCTCTCGGCCCCAGATCGACGATCCAGTCGGCCTCCCGGATCGTCTCCTCGTCGTGTTCGACCAGAAGCACCGAATTGCCGAGGTCGCGCATTCCCTTCAGCGTCCGCAGCAGCCTCGCGTTGTCCCGCTGGTGCAGGCCGATCGACGGCTCGTCCAGTACGTAGAGAACGCCCTGGAGCTTGCTTCCGATCTGCGTCGCGAGCCGGATGCGCTGACTCTCGCCTCCAGAAAGGGTTCCCGATGCCCGATCCAGGTGCAGGTAACCGAGACCCACGTCGTCGAGAAACGTCAGTCGGTCCTCGACTTCCTGCAGGATCTTGCCGACGATCCGCCGTTCCTTGGCGCCCAGTCCCAAGGCGCCGACCACCCGCCGGAGGTCGCCGATCGGCATCGAGGTCAGATCGTCGATCGATCGATCGCCGACCGTAACCGCCAGTGCTTCGGGACGGAGCCTGCGGCCCGAGCACGAGCCGCAGGTGCGCACCGACATGTACTTCTCGATCTCCGCGCGAACGCCCGCCGACTCCGTTTCCGCGTGGCGGCGAGTCAGCATCGGCACCACGCCCTCGTAGCGGCCGCGCCACTGGTAGGACGACCTCCGACCCTTGATCTCGAAGGCCATCTCCCGACTGCCGGAGCCGTGCAGCACCACCTGCCGCGCCTCCTCGGACAGCTCGCGCCACGGCGTCGAGAGATCGAAGCCGAGATCCGCGGCGACCGTCCTGAGCATCCTGAGCCGCCAAGACGACGAACTCGTCGGGAAGGGCCTGAGCACGCCGGACCGGATCGACCGCCCGGGATCGTCGAGGATCCGCTGCTCGTCGACCGCCATCGAGGAACCCAGGCCGCCGCACTCGGGACAGGCGCCGTAGGGACTGTTGAACGAGAAGAGGCGCGGCGAGATCTCGGACAGGCTGGAGCCGCAGTCGGCGCAGGAGTAGTGCTGGGACATCGTCTCCTCGGGCAGTCCCTGGGGCGCCACGACGAGCAGGCCGCGGCCGACCTCGAGGGCCGTCTCGAACGACGCCGCGAGCCGCTGTTCGATGCCGGGCCGCACGACGAGCCGGTCGATCACGATCTCGATCGTGTGCTTCCTGTTCTTGTCGAGGGCGGGCAGGTCGTCGGAGAGCTCGCACAGTTCGCCATCGATCCGCGCCCGCAGGAAGCCCTCGCGCACCATCTGCTCGAGCTGGCGCCGGTACTCGCCCTTCTTGCCCCGAACGTACGGCGCAAGCAGCAGCAGCCGCGTCCCCCGCGGCATCCCGGCCACCCGGTCGACCATCTGCTGCACGGTCTGCGGCCGAATCGCCTTGCCGCACTCGGGGCAATGCGGCACGCCCACCGAGGCATAGAGCAGCCGCAGGTAGTCCTGGATCTCGGTCACCGTCCCCACGGTCGACCGCGGGTTGCGGGACACGGACTTCTGCTCGATCGAAATCGCGGGCGAGAGTCCCTCGATCGAATCGACGTCCGGCTTCTCGACCTGGTGCAGGAACTGGCGGGCGTAGGCCGACAGAGACTCGACGTAGCGACGCTGTCCCTCCGCGAACAACGTGTCGAAGGCGAGGGACGACTTGCCCGAGCCGGAAACGCCGGTGACGACGACCAGTCGATCGCGCGGGATCTCGACCGTCAGGTTCTTCAGGTTGTGCTCGCGCGCGCCGCGAACGACGATCGTCCTGCCGCTCACCGCGGCTCCTCCGGCGCGTTCGCGCGCAGGCGGCGCCGACCGCGGAACACCTCGCCGGCCTCCCGGTCGAGAGTCCGCTCCCGTTCCCGTTCGCGCTTGTCGTGCAGCTTTCTGCCCTCGGCCAGGGCCAGTTCCACCTTGATCCGCCCCCCCTTCAGGTAGACGGACAACGGAACGACCGTCAGGCCCCGGTCGCGGGTCCGCCCGAACAGGCGGTCGATCTCACGCCGATGCAGGAGCAGACGTCTCGGCCGCGCAAGCTCGTGGTTCTCCCGGTTCCCGTGGCTGTACGCGGAGATGTGGGCGTCCAGCAACCAGGCCTCGTGGTCGCGAAAGGCAACGTAACTGTCGCGCAGCTGGATCCTGCCGCTCCGGGATCGACTTGACCTCGGTTCCCAGCAGTTCGATGCCGGCCTCGAACCGCTCCAGGACATGGAACTCCCGCCGAGCCTTTCGATTGACCGCCAGAGCGTTTCCGCCCGCGAGCGACCGCTGCTTCTGTTTGCTGCGCTTGGCCATCCGTGTTCGTTTCCGGGGTGGAGAGCATCGTCCGGGCGAGTCTACTCGGCGGACGCCGCCGGCAGCTCGCGACGGGAGTCGCCATGCGGCCGAAGCGCCACAGAAGTGTGGCGAAATCACCACACCCCCGGATCGTCGACCCCTTCTCGCCGCCGGCCGAAACCAGAGAAGAACAAGCAACTTGCAGGAAGCGCGGTCGGTCCCCGAGCTGGCACGATCCGTGCTGAAGACACGCGCTCGATGGCAGATCGCGTCAACGGAACGGGCCGACGTCCCCATCATCGGCCCAGCGACACGCATGACCGCCTGTTTCGCCAGCAGACGATCCGACGTCCGACGGCAATCTCCGGCGTGGGCATCCACACCGGCAGGCAGACGAATCTGCGCATCCTGCCGGCGCCGGCCGGCGCCGGCATCCGCTTTCGCCGCACGGATGCCGGCGGCGTGGAAGTCCCCGCCGACCTCGGCAGCGTCAGTTCCCTCGAACTCGCCACGACGCTCGGTCGCGACGACGTCACGGTATCGACCGTCGAGCACCTGCTCGCCGCCGTCTACATTCTCGGCATCGACAACCTGGTCGTCGAGATGGACGGCCCCGAAGTGCCGATCCTCGACGGCTCGGCAATGCCCTACCTGCGGCTGCTGCAGGCGGCGGGAACAAGGTCCCAGAACGCGAACCGGCGGATCCTCGCCATCACGTCGACGATCGAGATCGACCGCGGCGACAAGTGGCTGCGGGCATCGCCCTACCCCGGTCTGCGCCTGGACTACACGATCGATTTCGAAGGCTGCGCCGTGGGACGCCAGCGACTGCGGATCGACGTCGACCCGCCCGGCTTCGAGCGCGGCCTGGCGCCGGCTCGAACCTTCTGCCGACAGATGGACGTCGAGCAGATGCGGCGGGCCGGCCTGGGGCTGGGCGGATCGGTCGACAACTGCATCGTGTTCGACGAACACGGGGCGGTGAACACGGTTCTCCGCTTCGCGGACGAGCCGGTCCGCCACAAGGCGCTCGACGCCGTGGGAGACTTCACGCTGCTCGGAGCGCCGATCTGGGGCCACTTCGAGGTTCTGCGGGGCGGGCACCAGCTCCACTACGAGTTGCTCGGAGAACTGCTCGCCAGCCCCCGTTGCTGGACCTGGATGCGGGGCGACGAGCTGCCCCCGCAAGCCGATCGCCCCCTCGACGGCGATCAGCCGGCGACCTGGCTGCCCGGGTTCCTCGGCCCGCCTACCTGAGCCGCGCCCGCCGGCGGCGAACGCTGGTAGGGTCGCTTCATGAGAGTCCCGCGGGCGGGGCGGCTGGTCTGCGCGCGGCTGATCTGCGCGCTCAGTCTGTCGATCGTTCCGGGCGGCGACCAACTCGCGGCCCAGCCGCCGCGAGAGGCTTCCGTCCGGTCCGCCGAGGCCGCCATCGCCGGACTCTCCGCCGTGCGCGATGGGCCGGTCCTGCTGGTCAGTTTCCGGCTGGTCCGGGCGATCGACGAACGCGTCCGGGAGAAGATCGAGAGCGGACTGCCGACCGGATTCACCTACGACATCCAGGTCCGGCGGATTCGGCGGCTCTGGTTCGACGAGGCCGTCGCCGCAACCCGGCTGCAGGTCGTGGCGATGTACAACGCCCTGACCCGGGAGTACCACGTCAACTTCAAGCGCGACGGCGAGCTCTACGCCAGCCGCGTCGTGACCTCGCGGGAGGACCTGGAGCGAGCGCTGACGACGTTCGAGGAGGCGCCGGCGGTCGAGCTGGCCGAGAAACCGCCGGGGCGGTTGGTGCTGCGGGTACGCGCCGAAGTGGGGACCCGAACCCGACTCGGCCTGATCCCCGACCGCGTCCACACCGCCTGGGCCCAGACGCCGCCCCTGCACCCCGCCCAGCGCCGGACCGGCGGCGGAGAAGGCGAGTGATTTCGCGCTTCGCCGCGCCCCGCCCGCCCATGCGGGAACTCATCAAGACCAACCGCTTCCTGGTCTGGCTTCTGGTTCTCGCCCTGGCGGCGCCAACGGCGGGCTACTACGCGCTCCAGCGCGGCCGCGAGATCGACCCCACGGCGCTCAACAACAGCATCCTGCTGTTCGCCCTGCGCAACCTGAACGTCGTGTTGATCCTGATCGTTGGGTTCGTGCTCGTCCGCAACCTGACCAAGCTGTGGATCGAGCGGCGCCGCCAGCGCCTCGGCGCCAAGTTCCGCACGAAGCTCATCCTCACCTACGTCGGCCTGTCGCTGATCCCCGGACTCGTTCTGTTCGCCTACGCCACGGAACTCCTCCAGGGTTCGATCGACCGGATGTTCCGGACCGACATCGACGATCTGCTGGCGCCCGCGAACCAGGTCTCCCAGGCCCTGACGTCGACCCGTCAGGACGAGCTGCTGCGCGACGCCCGGCGCTTTCTGCAGGACACCGCGAACCTGGACCTGGACAACCCGCGTGGCCGCGGTCGGCTTCTGGGGGCGCTGGGCGAGGCCCTCTCCGAAGCCGACCTCGACTACCTGGCGGTCTACCGGGATACGACGTTCCTCCACGCCACGGTCAACTCGCAGGCCCTCTCGGAGGTGCCCGAACCGACCCGCGGCATGTTGCTGGAAGCGGTCCGCACCGGGGCCGCCCGAGCGATCGGCGAAGTCGCGGGGAACGAGGAACGGCTGATCCTGGCCGCGGCCGCGCGGGACGGCGGCGACGAGCCGACGGTGGCCGTCGCCGGACGGCTGCTCGACGCCGAACTCGCCGGCGCCACGGAGACGCTGGTTGCCGCCTATCAGTCCCGGCGGCAACTGCACGCGCAACGCGACGAGATTCGCGCCGCCTACTGGCTCCTCTTCCTGACCGTCACGCTCTGCATTCTGCTCGTCTCCTGCTGGGTCGGCCTGTATCTCGCCGGCAGAATCACCGACCCGATCGAGGCGTTGGCGGACGGTACCCGGCGCATCGCCGGCGGCGACCTGGAACACCGGGTCGAGGCGGCCGCCGACGATGAGGTCCAGGTGCTCGTCGACTCGTTCAACCGGATGACGGACGCGCTCCAGGACTCGAACCGCGATCTGGTCGCCACCAATCGCCGTCTGGACGCAGAGCGTGCGCGGATCGAGGCCGTGCTCGAGAGCGGTCCCGCCGGCGTGTTGTCGCTCGATCGCGACGGAAGGATCCTGACCTGCAACCGCGCCGCAATCGAAATGTTCGGGCCTGCCCGAACGCGACACAGTACTTGCCGGCGCGCCGCCCGGAGGCCCTGAGCGAGCTGCTGCCCGACCGCGGAATCGAAGTTGTGTTCGCCGACCTGCCGGACGCCGCCGGTCGCGCGCCGTCCTCGCAGGACGGCGCGCGGCGCGTCGGGAAGTCAGCCTGGGCGGCAAGGACGACTGGAAGACGCTGGGAGGTGAAGACCAGTCCGATGCGCGCCCCGGAGCGGCAGGGGCGGCTTCGAACTGCTCGGCCACGTCATCGTGATCGAGGATCTGACCGCCCTGCTCGACGCCCAGAAGGCCGCCACCTGGACCGAGGCGGCGCGGCGCATCGCGCACGAAATAAAGAACCCGTTGACGCCGATCAAGCTCGCCGCGGAACGGCATGCTGCGCAAGGCGCAAGAAGAACGACGCCGAGCTCTGGAGGCCGCGATCGAGGAAGGAGTCGTCAGATCATCGTGCGCGAGGTCGGCAACATGCTGAACCCTGGTCGATCGAGTTCGCGCGTTACGCCCGCATGCGCCGGCCCCAGCCCCGCGACGTCGACGTGGCGAACGTCTGATCGGCGAGACGGTCGATCTCTACCGCGAACTGAAACCCGGGCGTCGAAGTCGGAGGCCCAGATCGAAGGCCGGGCAGACCGCGGCCTGCACGCCAAACTCGACGCCGACCAGATGCGCTCCGCCCTCGTCAACCTGCTCGACAACGCCATCGCCGCCACCGAACCGGCCCGGACAGGTCACGGTCCGCGCCGGCCGCAGCAACGGCGTCTTCGACCTCTCCGTGACGCGACACCGGCAGTCGGCGTGCCCAGAGGCGGCGCGCGAGAAGCTCTTCCTGCCCTACTTCTCTACCAAGGGCCGCGGCTCGGGGCTCGGGCCTCGCTATCGTCCAGCGAATCGTCAGCGACCACAACGGCTCGATTCGGATCGAGGACAACAAGCCACGCGGCACGATCTTCGCGATGGCGAACTGCCTCAGTCCGAACTGACAGCGGTAGCGCCACTCCAGCCGTGAAGAACGCACCGTGAGCAAGAGCGCGCATCCTGGTCGTCGACGACGAGGCCGGCATCCGGCAGACCCTGCGGGGGATCCTCGAGGACGAGGGTCACTCGGTCACCACCGCCGCGGACGCAGTCAGCGGGCAGGCGCCTTGATGTCGAGCGACGAGTTCGATCTGGTGCTGCTCGACGTGTGGTTGCCCGACCGCGACGGTCTGGACCTGCTCTGAAGGAGCTTCGGGAAGGAGACTTCGTCACACGCCGGTCATCGTGATCTCGGGCCACGGCAACATCGACACGGCGGTCAAGGCGATGCGGATCGGCGCCCACGACTTCCTGGAGAAACCCCTGGCGCTGAACCGGGTGGTCGTCTCGGTGGAGAACGCGCTCGAGCGCAACCGCCTCGAACGAGAGGTGCGGGAGCTCTCCATCCGGCTCGATCCGGAGCGGCAGCCTGATCGGCGATTCCGAGCCGATGCGGAAACTGGGGAGCGACCTGGAAGCTCGCCGCGCGAGCGGAGAGCCGGATCCTGATCACCGGTGACAACGGGACCGGCAAGGAGCTCGTCGCCCGCCGCAGTCCACAGCCTTTCGCGGCGACAGCAGCCGCGCCTTCGTCGAGGTGAACTGCGCCGCGATCCCGGAGGAACTGATCGAGAGCGAACTGTTCGGCCACGTCAAGGGCGCCCTTCACCGGCGCCTCGGAGAACCGCCGCGGCCGGTTCGAGCAAGCCGACGGAGGCACCCTGTTCCTGGACGAGATCGCAGACATGTCGCTGAACACCCAGGCCAAGGTGCTGCGCGTTCTGGAAGAGCAGCGGTTCGAGAGGGTGGGCGGCTCCGAGCCGATCGAGGTCGACGTACGGGTGCTGGCGGCGACGAACAAGAACCTGGAAGAGAGCGAGCTGCCCGCGGGCCGGTTCCGCGAGGACCTCTACTTTCGACTCGCCGTCATTCCGCTTCACGTACCGGCCCTTCGCGAGCGGCGCGCGGACATCCCGGCGCTGGTCGAGCACTTCCTCGAGCGGTTCGCCGCCGAGGCCGGG
>CBDBDB010000013.1:0-103828 GCA_965203495.1 Candidatus Multivorans sp. | reverse complement strand
ACGGGTACCGCAGGAAACAGCTCGTCGATCCGGCGCATCAGCGCCAGCGTCTCTCGCTCTCGCCCTTCGGACGGTAGTACAGCGATGAGCGCGAGAGGTCGAGCAGACGGCACTGACGGGAGACGCTCAGCGCTGCGTCCTCCCGCTTCATCATCCTCCTGCGCTCGGGACGGCTCAATGCCCGAGCCCTCTCGACAAGAAATCCCGCTCGACCGTCAACTCCCCGATCTTCGCGTGCAGGTCCCTGATCTCCTCCTCGTGCTCCCGGCGACGAGAAGGACCGCCTGAGAAGGTCTCTCTCAGCCCTCGACCGCCTTCCGCTTCCAACTGCTCACCTGGTTCGGGTGCACACCGTGACGCGACGCGATCGCCGCGATCGGCTTCTCCTCACGCAGAGCCTCCAGCGCCACCTTCGACTTGATGCTGCCGTGAACTTCCGACGCTTGCCCGTCATTCCTGGTCCCTCCTGAAGGTCAAGAACTACACCTTAGCCACCCATTGCTGTCCCCACTAACTTCGTGGTATGGCGAGTTGAAGTTGAGCGTTTTCTGGTCCCGGCGGTTCTCGTTGGGGCTGTAACAGGTCATTGAGTGTCCGTCGTTCAAACAGATTGAGGTGAAGCAGGCGCAGGATCTCGCTGAGGCTCCACTTGAGACGATTGGCGAACTTCAGGTAGGCAAGCATCAGGTGAACGCACATGGCGATCCAGATCTGCGTCAGCACGGCGTTGCGGGACGTGCCGAGAAAGCTCTTGATGCGCAGGTTCTGCTTGATCCACTTGAAGAAGAGCTCGACCTCCCAACGCGCCTTGTAGATGTCCGGCGATGGTCCTTGCGCGAGCTGAAAGTTGTTGGTGAGGAACACGTAGTGTTTGCCGGTCTCGGCGTCCCGGTAGCCGACCCGCCGCAGGGGAATCGGACAGTCCTTCTGGCCCTTCCTGGTCGTCAGTTCAATCGTCTGGTCCGAAGTCACGCCGCGACCGGAAGCGTACGCACGACGCTCACGGACCGCGTACTTCACCCTCCGCTTGAGCCGGGTGACCAGAAAAAACCCCTTGTGCATCAAGGGATTTCAGCCAGCTGAAGTTCTGGTACAACCGGTCTGCGGCGACGATGCTCCCCGGCTGCAGCCGCAGAGTCCGGGCGATCGCAATGTCCGACGTCTTCCCCCTTCCCCTTCCCGTCCGTCACCCTCACGAACGACGGCAGATGGCCGGCATGGTCGAGACCGACGTGGACCTTGATCGCCCCCTTGCTCTTGCTGAACTTGGCCCACGAGAACAGCCCGGAGCCACAGGTCGATGTGCGTCGCGTCCAGAGACACGAGCCGGTTCCTGAAGCGAAACCTGTGGCCGGGCGCCATGCCGCGGCAGCGACCCAGAAGGCGCTCGAACTGCAACTCGAAGAGCTTGGGAGACCGGTTCTGGTTGACGCGGGCAGCGAGCTTCGAGCGGCTCGTCCGATTCCGAGGATGGTAGAGCTTGCGTCTCTGGGCATCCAGATTCGACACCACGTCCCGCAAACGGGATTGTCCCGTTTTCTGTTGAACTTCGGATGGCGGCTCGTGTGTGTTGATGAATGTTAAGCGGCCTTGGTTTGGTGGTCAACGTGCCCTGCTCGTCGTTCGAGGGCGCGGATGAGTTTGGGCATGTCTCGGTAGCCTCTGACGCGGTGGAAGCGTGATTGAGCATCGATGAGAGCTGGCAGCGACCCAGCGCTGGATCATGGAGCCGCCCCGCCAGCGCTTGACGTTGCGGGTGTAGCAGCCCGACGGAGCTGTTGAGGCTCTCGATCGGATTGGTGCTGCGCATGGTCTTCTGGAGAGCTCCGGCGAGGCCGAGTTCGAGCACGGTGACGGTCTCCTCCATGCCTTCCCGGAGGGAGGCCGCTGCGCCGGGGTGCTCCCGCTCCAGATGACTGGCGATCTGCCGCAGACGCCTCAAGGCCGTCTTGGCGGATTTGCTGTCCCAGGCCTTGCGGAGCGCCCGGCGAATCGAGGCTCGCCTCTCTTCGGGGCAGATGCTCTTCGACGTTCCGGGCCTTGTGGACCTGGCAGCGCTGCACCGTCGCGGCGTCGCCGAAGACCTCCTTGATCGCGCGGCGCAGGGCCTTGCTGCCGTCGATGACGAACAGCAACGGCTTCGCCGTCGAGAGGCCCCGCTCCACCAGGTCGGCGAGAAGAGCGCGGACCACCGCCGTGTTCTCCGTCGAACCCTCGCGAAGGCCAAGAACCCGCTTGTGACCGGACGACGAAACGCCCAAGGCGATCAGAATGCAGTGGCCACCGATGTACTTCGCGTCCACGCACACCACGCGGATGTCCTCGTCTTCCAGCGACGACGACAGGAACTTCTCCATCTGCCGCGCCGACAGCGCCTTGAAGCGCCGAGACACCGAACTCCGCGATGCCGAACGACGGTCCGAACCCGCGGCCGCCGTGTCCAGCGACCGCAGGTAGTTCCGCGTCGACACGCCCGACGCAATCGCTTCCATCGTGTGACGGTCCATCGCGTCGCGAGACGCCGCCCACTCGAACGACTCGAGACGCACCTCGCCCTCCGGACCCCGTACCCGCAGACGCTGAATCTCGATCCGGGCCCCGCCCAGCGTCACTTGGCTCGGAGCACTGCCCGCACGCCACACCGAACGAGCATCCTGGTGACGACCCTTCGCGCCGCACCGCGACTCCCGCTCCTCCTCCATCAACCGGGCCAACGTAGACCGGCCTGTCTCGACGCACAGCTCCTGAAAGCTCGACAGACCGTTGACCAACGAGGGCAATGACTCCAACAGACCAAGCCCCGATCCCGACGACGGACTGCTCGGAGTGCTCCTTCTCTCTTGCCGATTCCCTTCCCGACTGCGATGATTCGCCATGGGTGGCGTCTCCTTTCTTTCGCTGAGACCCGGCCCGCTCATTCGGGCCGGAGAGCCGCCACCCTACTCCCAAAGTTCAACAACCGACGGGACATCCCCCCGCAAACAACTGCACCGCCCCGACAACTGAACCATCGCCATCGCCGCGAACTGACTCCACCGGCTCATGGATCGGAGCTTTCTCCCCGTGTCAAGTGTCCGTGCGTCTCTCTCGAACTCATGTCTCGACACCATCCTGAGCAGCTGTCCGAACACCGTGCTACGATACGCCATGGGCCTGAATCCTCCTTGTAGTCATTGGGGTTTCCGACGACAACCAATGATACAGCAAGAGACGGATTCAGGCCCGTTTCTCAAACTCGGTCAACGGGACAGCAATGTTAGCCACCTGTCCAGTTTTCCGGGACCACCTCAGTGGGTCGCCTTCGGGTACTTGGCCTCGTAGGTTTCGAGGAACCAGTCGAAGGCCGTCTCCGCCTTCTCTCGGGTCGCGGCCATCCGGATCTCGTGCAGGGCCTGCTTCGCCCTGGGCTGAGACGACTTCGGCAAGCAGTTCAGGACGTTCCGGGTCTTGTGGACCCAGCACCTCTGCGCCCTCGTGCTCCCGTAGACCTCCTCGAGCGCCTGCCAGAAGCCCGTTGCACCGTCGCCGACGGCCAGCTTCGGAGGGTCGATCAGGCCCCGGCGCTTCAGGTCCAGCAGCACTTCGCGCCAACTCTGGGCGGACTCCCGGACGCCGTCCTCCACCGCGAGCAGGCGCTTTTCCCCGCGTTCGTTGGCGCCGATGATCACCAGCATGCACAGCCGCCCCGAAGTACCCCGCAGACCGCTGTAGATGCCGTCAGCCCACAAGTACACATAGCGCTCGCCGCTCAGGTCGCGCTGCGACCACGCCCGGTGTTCCTTCTCCCATTCCCGCTTCAGGCCGCTCACCACGTTCGCCGACAAGCCCCCGGCATCCTCGCCGACCAGCGCCGAAAGAGCCTCTCTCATCTCCCCCGCGGCCACGCCCTTCAGGTACAGCCAAGGAATCGCCGCGTCCAGCGAACGACTACGCCGAACGTACGGAGGCACCAGTGCCGAACGAAACGTCACCGGAGAACCGTCCCGGCTGCGAATCCGGGGAATCCGCACAGACACCGGACCGATCCCGGTCACGACCTCACGCGCCGGCTGGTACCCGTTCCGAACCACCGCCGAACGACCGTCCACCAGACGCCTCCCAGCCATTGCTGTCCCACTAACTTCGTGGTATGGCGAGTTGAAGTTGAGCGTTTTCTGGTCCCGGCGGTTCTCGTTGGGGCTGTAACAGGTCATTGAGTGTCCGTCGTTCAAACAGATTGAGGTGAAGCAGGCGCAGGATCTCGCTGAGGCTCCACTTGAGACGATTGGCGAACTTCAGGTAGGCAAGCATCAGGTGAACGCACATGGCGATCCAGATCTGCGTCAGCACGGCATTGCGGGACGTGCCGAGAAAGCTCTTGATGCGCAGGTTCTGCTTGATCCACTTGAAGAAGAGCTCGACCTCCCAACGCGCCTTGTAGATGTCCGCGATGGTCCTTGGCGCGAGCTGAAAGTTGTTGGTGAGGAACACGTAGTGTTTGCCGGTCTCGGCGTCCCGGTAGCCGACCCGCCGCAGGGGAATCGGACAGTCCTTCTGGCCCTTCCTGGTCGTCAGTTCAATCGTCTGGTCCGAAGTCACGCCGCGACCGGAAGCGTACGCACGACGCTCACGGACCGCGTACTTCACCCTCCGCTTGAGCCGGGTGACCAGAAAAACCCCTTGTGCATCAAGGGATTTCAGCCAGCTGAAGTTCTGGTACAACCGGTCTGCGGCGACGATGCTCCCCGGCTGCAGCCGCAGAGTCCGGGCGATCGCAATGTCCGACGTCTTCCCCTTCCCCTTCCCGTCCGTCACCCTCACGAACGACGGCAGATGGCCGGCATGGTCGAGACCGACGTGGACCTTGATCGCCCCCTTGCTCTTGCTGTACCTGGCCCACGAGAACAGCCCGAGGCACAGGTCGATGTGCGTCGCGTCCAGAGACACGAGCCGGTTCCTGAAGCGAAACCTGTGGCCGGGCGCCATGCCGCGGCAGCGACCCAGAAGGCGCTCGAACTGCAACTCGAAGAGCTTGGGAGACCGGTTCTGGTTGACGCGGGCAAGCGAGCTTCGAGCGACTCGTCCGATTCCGAGATGGTAGAGCTTGCGTCTCTGGGCATCCAGATTCGACACCACGTCCCGCAAACTGCACCGCCCCGACAACTGAACCATCGCCATCGCCGCGAACTGACTCCACCGGCTCATGGATCGGAGCTTTCTCCCCGTGTCAAGTGTCCGTGCGTCTCTCTCGAACTCATGTCTCGACACCATCCTGAGCAGCTGTCCGAACACCGTGCTACGATACGCCATGGGCCTGAATCCTCCTTGTAGTCATTGGGGTTTCCGACGACAACCAATGATACAGCAAGAGACGGATTCAGGCCCGTTTCTCAACTCGGTCAACGGGACAGCAATGCCTCCCAGCGGTCGACGAGAGCAACTCCGCCTCCACGGCAACTGCAATCAGCTTCTTGGCCCCAGCCCGAAGAACGTCTGTCAACGCGTCCTTGAACGACCCTCGCTCCTCCAGAGAAATCACTGTACTGTCCGTCACGGCGTGCCTCCTTTGCTGTCGTCGATTCAAGAAAACCGATCTCAGCAGGGCACGCCGCCTCACTCAACCCCCATACACGAAATTCGACCATAGCTCCTCCATCGGCCTGATCTGGGCTGACAAGGAGACGTTGGACATCTTCGAGGACACGTGCAACGGCAACCTGCCCACCGCGGCAGCCGGCGCGGACTGCGACCACTACGTGATGGCGAACCTGCCGGGACTGACGCGGGGATTGTCCCGTTTTCTGTTGAACTTCGGATGGCGGCTCGTGTGTGTTGAAGAATGTTAAGCGGCCTTGGTTTGGTGGTCAACGTGACGTGCTCGTCGTTCGAGAGCACGGATGAGTTCTGGCATGTCTCGGTAGCCTCTGACGCGGTGGAAGCGTGATTGCGCATCGACGAGGGCTGCGGCGACCCAGCGCTGGATCATGGCGCCGCCCCGCCAGCGCTTGACGTTGCGGGTGTAGCGCCCGACGGAGCTGTTGAGGCTCTCGATCGGATTGGTGCTGCGCATGGTCTTCTGGAGAGCTCCGGCGAGGCCGAGTTCGAGCACGGTGACGGTCTCCTCCATGCCTTCCCGTAGGGAGGCCGCTGCGCCGGGGTGCTCCCGCTCGAGATGACTGGCGAGCTGCCGCAGACGCTTCAAGGCCGTCTTGGCGGATTTGCTGTCCCAGGCCTTGCGGAGCGCCCGGCGAATCGAGGCTCGCTTCTCTTCGGGCAGGTGTTCCTCGACGTTCCGGGCCTTGTGGACCTGGCAGCGCTGCACCGTCGCGGCGTCGCCGAAGACCTCCCTGATCAAGCGGCGCAGGGCCTTGCTGCCGTCGATGACGAACAGCAACGGCTTCGCCGTCGAAAGGCCCCGCTCCACCAGGTCGGCGAGAAGAGCGCGGACCACCGCCGTGTTCTCCGTCGAACCCTCGCGAAGGCCAAGAACCCGCTTGTGACCGGACGACGAAACGCCCAAGGCGATCAGAATGCAGTGGCCACCGATGTACTTCGCGTCCACGCACAACACGCGGATGTCCTCGTCTTCCAGCGACGACGACAGGAACTTCTCCATCTGTCGCATCGACAGCGCCTTGAAGCGACGAGACACCGAACTCCTGGAAGCCGAACGACGGTCCGAACCCGCTGCCGCCGTGTCCAGCGACCGCCGGTAGTTCCGCGTCGACACGCCCGAAGCGATCGCTTCCATCGTGTGACGGTCCATCGCGTCGCGAGACGACGCCCACTCGAACGACTCGAGACGCACCTCGGGGATTGTCCCGTTTTCTGTTGAACTTCGGATGGCGGCTCGTGTGTGTTGATGAATGTTAAGCGGCCTTGGTTTGGTGGTCAACGTGCCCTGCTCGTCGTTCGAGGGCGCGGATGAGTTTGGGCATGTCTCGGTAGCCTCTGACGCGGTGGAAGCGTGATTGAGCATCGATGAGAGCGGCAGCGACCCAGCGCTGGATCATGGAGCCGCCCCGCCAGCGCTTGACGTTGCGGGTGTAGCGCCCGACGGAGCTGTTGAGGCTCTCGATCGGATTGGTGCTGCGCATGGTCTTCTGGAGAGCTCCGGCGAGGCCGAGTTCGAGCACGGTGACGGTCTCCTCCATGCCTTCCCGGAGGGAGGCCGCTGCGCCGGGGTGCTCCCGCTCCAGATGACTGGCGATCTGCCGCAGACGCCTCAAGGCCGTCTTGGCGGATTTGCTGTCCCAGGCCTTGCGGAGCGCCCGGCGAATCGAGGCTCGCCTCTCTTCGGGCAGATGCTCTTCGACGTTCCGGGCCTTGTGGACCTGGCAGCGCTGCACCGTCGCGGCGTCGCCGAAGACCTCCTTGATTGCGCGGCGCAGGGCCTTGCTGCCGTCGATGACGAACAGCAACGGCTTCGCCGTCGAGAGGCCCCGCTCCACCAGGTCGGCGAGAAGAGCGCGGACCACCGCCGTGTTCTCCGTCGAACCCTCGCGAAGGCCAAGAACCCGCTTGTGACCGGACGACGAAACGCCCAAGGCGATCAGAATGCAGTGGCCACCGATGTACTTCGCGTCCACGCACACCACGCGGATGTCCTCGTCTTCCAGCGACGACGACAGGAACTTCTCCATCTGCCGCGCCGACAGCGCCTTGAAGCGCCGAGACACCGAACTCCGCGATGCCGAACGACGGTCCGAACCCGCGGCCGCCGTGTCCAGCGACCGCAGGTAGTTCCGCGTCGACACGCCCGACGCAATCGCTTCCATCGTGTGACGGTCCATCGCGTCGCGAGACGCCGCCCACTCGAACGACTCGAGACGCACCTCGCCCTCCGGACCCCGTACCCGCAGACGCTGAATCTCGATCCGGGCCCCGCCCAGCGTCACTTGGCTCGGAGCACTGCCCGCACGCCACACCGAACGAGCATCCTGGTGACGACCCTTCGCGCCGCACCGCGACTCCCGCTCCTCCTCCATCAACCGGGCCAACGTAGACCGGCCTGTCTCGACGCACAGCTCCTGAAAGCTCGACAGACCGTTGACCAACGAGGGCAATGACTCCAACAGACCAAGCCCCGATCCCGACGACGGACTGCTCGGAGTGCTCCTTCTCTCTTGCCGATTCCCTTCCCGACTGCGATGATTCGCCATGGGTGGCGTCTCCTTTCTTTCGCTGAGACCGGCCCGCTCATCGGGCCGGAGAGCCGCCACCCTACTCCCAAAGTTCAACAACCGACGGGACATCCCCGCACCTCGCCCTCCGGACCCCGTATCCGCAGACGCTGAATCTCCATCCGGGCGCCGCCCAGCGTCACCTGACTCGGAGCGCTGCCCGCGCGCCACACCGAACGAGCATCCTGGTGACGACCCTTCGCCCCGCACCGCAACTCCCGCTCCTTCTCCATCAACTGCCACAAGGCAGAACGGCCTGTCTCAACGCACAGATCCTGAAAGCTCGACAGACCGTCGAACAACGAGGACGATGCCTCCAACAGACCAAGCCTGAGGTGGTCCCGGAAAACTGGACAGGTGGCTAAGGTGTAGTCCTTGACCTTCAGGAGGGACCGGGAATGACGGGCAAGCGTCGGAAGTTCACGGCCGCATTCAAGTCGAAGGTGGCGTTGGAGGCTCTGCGTGAGGAGAAGCCGATCGCGGCGATCGCGTCGCGTCACGGTGTGCACCCGAACCAGGTGAGCAGTTGGAAGCGGAAGGCGGTCGAGGGGCTGAGAGAGACCTTCTCAGGCGGTCCTTCTCGTCGCCGGGAGCACGAGGAGGAGATCAGGGACCTGCACGCGAAGATCGGGGAGTTGACGGTCGAGCGGGATTTCTTGTCGAGAGGGCTCGGGCATTGAGCCGTCCCGAGCGCAGGAGGATGATGAAGCGGGAGGACGCAGCGCTGAGCGTCTCCCGTCAGTGCCGTCTGCTCGACCTCTCGCGCTCATCGCTGTACTACCGTCCGAAGGGCGAGAGCGAGGAGACGCTGGCGCTGATGCGCCGGATCGACGAGCTGTTCCTGCGGTACCCGTTCTACGGTTCCCGGCAGCTGGTTCGCCACCTGCGCCGGGAGGGAATCCGCGTCGGTCGTCACCGGGTGCGTCGACTGATGCGGCTGATGGGGATTGCGGCGATCCACCAGGCGCCGCGGACCAGCGTTCGGCATCCGGCGCACAAGGTCTACCCGTATCTGCTCAGGGAGTTGCCGATCAGTCGTCCGAATCACGTCTGGTGCGCGGACATCACGTACATCCCGGTTCGTTCGGGCTTCCTGTACCTTGTGGCGACCATGGACTGGGCGACTCGCCGTGTCCTGTCATGGCGGCTGTCGAACACTCTGGACGCGTCTTTCTGCGTCGAGGCCCTCGAAGACGCGCTGAGCCGTTTCGGCCAGCCCGAGATCTTCAACACGGACCAGGGCGTCCAGTTCACCGGCGCGACGTTCACGGGCCGTCTCCAGGAAGCCGGCATCCGGATCTCGATGGACGGTCGGGGCCGCTGCCTGGACAACGTGTTCATCGAGCGGTTGTGGCGGTCGCTCAAGTACGAGGCGGTCTACCTGCACGAGCTCTCGGATGGGATCGAGGCGCGCCGGGTCATTGGCGGGTGGATCGCCTACTACAATGGTCTCCGTCCTCATTCGGCACTGGACGGCCTCACCCCCGCCGAGGTCTACCGCGGCGCCGAGCATCACGTTCCCACAGACCAGCTCCATGCAGGCGACAACGGCCGTATTCCACAGGCTTCCACAGGTTTTCCACAGGCTTCCGCAGCTCCGACTACGACTGCGGATGCCTGACTCACATACCCATGAACCACACCTTGGCTTCGCTCCGAAACTGTCCAACGAACCGGGACCACCTCCGCCCCGACCCCGACGACGAGCTGCTCCTCTCTTGCCGATTCCCTTCCCGACTGCCATGATTCGCCATGGGTGGCGTCTCCTTTCTTTCGCTGGAACCGGCCCGCTCACCGGGCCGGGTGAGCCGCCACCCTACTCCCAAAGTTCAACAGCCGGCGGGACATCCCCTCCTGACGCGCGACTACAGCGGTTTCGTCCTCAACTTCGAGTCCCGGTTCGCGGACTGGTTCCACGTCCTCGCCTCCTACACGAACTCGGAGTCGAGGGGCAACGTCGAGAACACGCGGAACTCGGACTTCGCCTTCGACATCTATCCCGACCACTTCGAGAACACCTACGGCTTCCTGTCGGATCACCGCCGCCACCGAGTGAAGATGAACGGCTACGTTGACCTGCCGTTCGATTTCACGCTGGGTTTCAACGCCTTCTGGCACTCCGCCGACGTCTACGCGCCGACGAAGGCGTCCGAGAAGTACGAGCGCATTTTCACCGAGCGACGCGGCAGCCGTGCGGGAAACGACCTGTACGGCATGGACCTGCAGGTATCGAAGGGCTTCGGCTTCGGCCGCGACATGCGCCTCGAAGTGATCGGCACCGTGTTCAATGTCCTTGACGACGAGCACGTGGCCGCCGTCTGCACGCAAGTCGAAGGTTGCTTCGATGGCATCAAGCTGGGCGCCGCCATGGCCTACACGCAACCGCGCCGATTCGAGGCGGGCGTTCGATTCGAATTCTGACCTGACGGTCCGGCAGCCGGCGCGAGCCCCGCTCGGCAGCCAGACAAGAAGGGACCGGCGGCCCAAAGGGCAGGACGCCGGGCTTCAACCCGATTCCACGGCCGCGGCGCGGCACGACTCGTGCAGCCGTCCGGCCTGCTCGTCGTTCAGGCCGTGGATCCGCAACAGCACTCTGCCTTCGGCGACATGGCGGTCCAACCGCGAAGCCCGGCCGCGGCCGCTCCGGATCGCCCGGCCCGGCGTCAGCCCGCCTTCCCACAGGACCCGCAGGACCGTCATGACGATCAACCCGAGCGCGGCGCCCTCGTAGGTCACCACGCCGACCGGCGGACCGGCGACGATCGACATGCCGCCCGTCGGCAGCGGGTAGGCAAGCGCGGCGCCGGCCGCGAGGCCGAACGCGGCCAGGCCGCCGAGGACGGCGCCGGCCAGGGCGAACAGGAGGACCCGGGACTTCGGCCGGGGAAGCGGCAGTTCGTCTTCTTCCAGCGGCGTCGGACTGCGCACTTCGACCTGCGAGGCCGCAACGCCCGACTCCAAAGCGGCCTCGACGACTGCTCGCGCGTCCTCCACGCGCTCGAACGCGGCTTCGACGAGATGGTCGCGCGCGGCCGCCGTCATGCAGCCCCTCCTCCCGGCCCAGACGACGCCGTCGCGGACATCGGCGCCGTCCCGGAGGTCCTCCGACGCGCGCCGAGCGCCGCGTGCCTCCAGCCCTCGCGCATCTCCCACACGGAGACGATCGGCAGCAACCGGGTGAACGTGAAGTACAGGCAAGCGAAGACGCCGATCGCCCCGACCATGATCCCGAGTTCCACCCAACTCGGCATGTAGCCGCCCACGGTATAGGCCAGCCGCGGCGTCGACAGGGCGGGGACGACGATCAGGAACCGCTCGAGCCACATGCCGACCAGCACGCCGCAGCCGACCAGCGCAGTCGGCAGCGGCCGCCGGCCGCGCGGGAAAGAGAGCACGGCCACCGGAACGACCAGGTTGACCGCAACCATCGTCCAGAACGGCGCCGCGAAGTCGCCGTGCAGGAGGACCCGATGCACCAGCTTCTCGGACAGGTCGCCGCTATACCAGACGGTCAGGTGCTCCGCGAACGTGAAGTAGCCCCAGACCAGCGACATCGTCACGAACAGAAGCCCCAGGTTGTTGAACACCCGGTCGGTCAGGAACCGCTCCAGCGCGAGGCCGCGGCGCAGCAGCGCCATCGCGATCATCAGCACCGCGATCCCGGAGAAGATCGCGCCGACGACGAAGTACGGACCGAAGATCGTGCTCTTCCAGCCCGGCGTCCGGGTCATCGCGAAGTCCCAGGACACGATCGTGTGGACCGACACGGCCACCGGGATGATGGCGACGGCAAGAATGCGAATCCCCTGTTCCAGACTGTGCCACTGCTGCGCGGTGCCGCGCCAGCCGAGCGCCAGGACGGTGTAGAAGCGCTGCCTGAAACCGGCCGCGGCGCGGTCTCGCATGACCGCCGCGTCCGGGATGAGGGGCAGGAACAGGTAGAGGGCGCTGCCGATGATGTAGGTCGTGATCGCGGCGATGTCCCACACCAGCGGCGAACGGAAGTTGGGCCACAGCATTCGGCTGTTGGGGTACGGGATCATGTAGTAGAAGATCGTCACCCGGCCGAGGTGGATGAGCGGGAACAGACCGCCGATCGCGAGCGCGAACAGGGTGATCGCCTCCGCCGAACGGGTGACCGGCCGCCGCCACTCGGCCTTCGTTACCCGCAGGATCGCCGAGATCAGCGTGCCGGCGTGGCTGATGCCGATCCAGAAGACGAAGTTGATGATGTAGAAGCCCCAGAACACCGGCCGGTTGATGCCGGTGACGCCGATGCCGTTCGCGATCTGGTATCCCCAGCAGGCGAAGAACACCAGGGCGAGGGCGCCGCTGGCGAGCGAGCCGACGAGCAGGCCCGGACGCCGCCGGTCGAGACGGCCGAGCAGCTCGACGTCGACTGCCTGGGCCGGTGGCCCGGTCCGATCCATCACTCCGCCGGCGGCCGCCATTCCCTGCCGCTCAGGTAGACGACGCCGGGACGGGTATCGAGATCGCCGAGCAGGCTGAAGGCCCGGGGCGACTCGGCCCACTTCGACGCTTCGCTGTCCGGGTCGTCCAGGTCTCCGAACGCGATCGCCTTCGTCGGGCACGACTGCTGGCAAGCCGTCCTGATCTCGCCGTCCGCGACTTCGCGGTCCTCCTGCGCCGCCTCGTCCTTGCCGGCCTGGATGCGCTGAACGCAGAACGTGCACTTCTCCACCACGCCGCCCGGGCGCACGCTGACGTCGGGGTTCAGCTGCGCGTCGAGCGGCGCAGGAAACTCGGCGTCGAACCAGTTGAAGACGCGCACCGTGTAGGGACAGTTGTTGGCACAGAACCGCGTGCCGATGCAGCGGCTGTACACCATCGCGTTCAGCCCTTCGGGGTTGTGGTACGTCGCGTACACGGGGCAGACCGGCTCGCAGGGCGCGGCGCCGCAGTGCTGGCAGAGCACGGGCATGAAGCGCGTGCGGACGTTGGGGAACTCGCCCTCGTAGTACCGCTCGATCCGCAGCCAGTGCATCGCCCGGCCCTCGCGGGCCTGCTCCTCGCCGACCGTCTGGATGTTGTTCTCGGCCGCGCAGGCGACGACGCAGGCCTCGCAGCCGGTGCAGCGGTCGAGATCGATGGCCATGCCCCAACGCGTCATGCCTTCTCCTCACGGGTCGCCGCGACGGGCTCGCGCCGAGGCCGGCTCAGTCGGCGCACGAAGCCGCTCTCCCGCGGAGCGGCGTGCGCCGATCTGGAGTCATGCGGCGCCCAGCCGACCGGTATCTCCTCGGCCCGGCGCAGGCCGCGGCCGTAGATCACGACCCGCTCGGCGCGGCGCGGCCGGCGCAGTCTCTCGATACGGACCCGCACGCCTCCCCGGGCGAACGCGCCGACGCCGGCGACCCGGCGGTCAGGGTCGAGCAGGACGTTCACGTTGACTCCGCGGCCGCGGGCGTAGCGGCCGTAGTTCGCATGACCGCCTCCGACCGGCACGCCGATGGCGCCCGGCCGCACCGTGGGCAGCACGATCGCCGGCAGTTCGATCTCGGCCGTGGTTCCGGTCAGCCGCACGATGTCGCCGGTGTGAACGCCAAGACGCTCCGCGTCGGCCGTCGCCATCTCCGCCCAGGACCCCCACATCACCGTCGACAGCGGGTCCGGCAACTCCTGCAACCAGGGCCGGTTCGCGCCGCGGCCGTCGCCCAGCTTCGGCGACTCGAAGGGAACGAGCGTGAAGGACTCGACACCGACGGGAGCGGCCGGCGCCGGCAACGAAACCGGGTCGAGCACTCCGTCCGGCGCCGCGCCGCCAGCGCCCGGAACCGGCGCGCGTCTCATCTCTGCCGTCCCCACCAGGCCGCCGGCATCCGTCGTCCGGCGCACGAACTGTCGGGCGTTCAGCGCGCCGGCGATCAGCGACGCCGGCAAGGCGATTGGGTCGCTGGCGCCGGCGTCGGCTGACCTCGTCGCCGTGAAGGCGTCGCTCAACGCCGATTCGACCGCCTCCTGGAATCCCGGCCAGGGCAACACACTGCCGGCAGCCGCGGCCAGGGCCAGCGCCACATCCCCGGGATGCCGCGCCTCGCCGCGGGGCGCCACCGTCGGCGAGGCAACGAGCAGGGCCGGAACGCCGCGCACCGGGTCCGGCTCCACTGCCTGAAAGCGCTCCAGATCGGTCTGGACCGGCAGCACGAGATCGGCCCGCAACGTCGTGTCGTCGAGGAAGGCGGAGAGGGCGACGACCGTGCCGGCGCCCTCGAAGGCGGCTTCAAGCCCCGGCGCGCCGTGCAGCGGATCGGCCTCCGCCATGACGAGAACGCCCGACTCGCCGTCCGCGGCCAGCCGGTCCGCCAGCGCCGTCGGCGGCGCCGCCGCTGCGGCGCCGGCGGCCAGCCGTTCCTCGAAGCCGAAGTCGATGCCGGCAAAGACGCCGCCCTCGCGTCCCGCCGCGCCCAGCAGCAGGTTGAGCGCAAGCGCCGCCGTGCCGGCAGCGACGCCGTTCTCGCCCTCGAGCGCCGCCCCTCCGACCATCGCCAGAGGCCGCCGGGCGCGCAGAAGCTCGGCCGCGAGCCGCTCGACCCGGCGGGCATCGATGCCGCAGCGCTCGGCGGTCGCCGCGAGGTCGGGCGGCGCCGCGGGATACAGCGCCCGATAGGCGACTCGCGCATCTTCCCGAAGCGTGCCGGATTCCAGCAACAGCCCGGCCAGGCCGCGCGCGAACACGCCCTCGCTGCCCGGCCGCACGGGCAGCCAATCGTCGGCGTTGGCGGCGGTCAGCGAGTGTCGCGCCTCGACCTGCACGAGCTTGCCGTGCCGGTCGGAAGAGAGCTCGGCCCAGGCGGCGCCGAAGTGAACGGGACTCCGCCAACGATCGAGGAAAGGAGCGCCGAAGGAAACAACGAAGTCGGCCCTTGCCAGGTCGTAGGCCGGGCGGGTCGCCTCGCCAAACGCGCGCCGAGCCGCCTCCCGCTCGACGACCGCGTCGGCCGGCTGCCAGTGGACTGGCGGCGGCGCCCCGACCTGAGCCGCGAAGCGCCGCCACAAGCCGAGCAGCGGCCCCGCCGGCGCACCCGAAACGAGCGTGGCGCGCTCAGGCGCCTTCACGATCGCCGAAGCGGCCGCTTCCAGCGCCTCCTCCCACGAAACCGGCTGGAGTTCGCCGGAGGCGCGTCGTCGCATCGGCGCCGTCACCCGGTCCGGGTGATACAGCTCCTGCAGGGCCGAATGCCCGAGCGCGCAGACGCCGCCCGCGTTGACGAACCCGGACGGCAGGCCTTCGATCTTCTTCGCCAGCCGGTCGACCGTTCGCACGTCGATCTCACAGCCGGCGCCGCACTGCTCGCAGATCGAGCGGCGCCACACCGAGGCGCCGGGCAGGGCGGCGCTTCTCCTCGCGGGCGATTCGATCAGTTCCCGGTCACGCCGGCGGCAGCCCTCCAGCACCGCCACGCCCGCCGCCGCGTAGACCTTGAAGAAGTCCCGCCGGCCGATCGTGACCCGGGGTTCGCCCCGCCCGCCGTCGCCGCCGCTCATGCCATCGTCACCGGTGGCACGCCAGGCAGTCGTCACTGGCGTCGTTCTCGCGATGGCACTCGACGCACCAGCCCATGTCGGCCACGTTCCGCACCGGCGCCGCGACCGTCATCGAAGCCACGTCGCCGTGGCAAGTCAGACACTCGATCCCCGCCCGAGCATGGGCCCCGTGGTTGAAGTGCACCATCGCCGTGTCGGGAATCACGTTCACCTTCGCCCACAGGATCGGCGCGCGGTTCTCGTTGGCGAGCATCACTTTACGGACCTCGGGATGATCGGGAATCTCCCGCCGATGGCAGCCCGCGCAGGCCTGCACGGACGGCATCCCCGCGTGAACCCCTTCTTCCGCGCCCCGATGGCAGCGAACGCACTCCAGACCAGCCTCGACATGAACCTGGTGGTCGTAGGCGATCGGTTGCTCGGGGATCGGCAGGTTCCGTGCAGGCCCACAAGCCACGAGGGCGAGTCCCAGAATCCCGATGCCGGCCGGAAGGCCGGCACGCCAGCGAATCGGCCGCGACCCGCGCGGAGACAACCGACGACGCACCACTCCGTGCAGCCTCAGGCCTCGCGGATCCGCCGGACCAGGAGGACGTCCCGCAAACCCGTCCAGTAGCGGCGCACGGTCTGAATCGTCACGAGGCCTCTCCGCCGGTCCCGACCGCCGCGGCCCAGCTTGGCCTACGTTTCTCGCGGAAGGCCGCCATGCCCTCGGCCGCCTCCTCGCTCAGGAACATGCGCCGGCTCCAGCCCTGGGTCAGTTCGAACCCCTCGGCAAGCGAGATGTCGGGCACTGTCCGGACCAGCTTCTTGCACTCGACGACCGCGTTCGGGCCGCCCAGGTTGATCGCGTCGATCTCCTCCTGGACCGTCGCCATCAGGTCGTCGCGCGGAACCGCCTTGTGGGCGAGGCCGTACTCGACCGCCTGGCGGCCGCTGAACCGGTCGCCGGTCAGAAACAACCGCATGCCATGGTGCGAACCCAGCTTGCGCAGGCAGACGACCGCGATGATCGCGGGAATGACGCCGATCCGCACTTCGCTGAAGCTGAACATCGCCTCTTCGGCCGTGATCACGAGGTCCGAGGCAGCGACCAGGCCCAGACCGCCGGCGAAGGCGTGGCCGTTCACCGCGGCGATCACCGGCTTCTCGCCCTCCCAGATCGCGGTCAGCACGTCCGGGAAGGGCACGATCCGCTCCGGCGCCCTCTCGCCCGGCCGCCGCTTGAGATCGGCGCCCGAACAGAAGCCCGAGCCTTTCCCGGTGATGACGATCGAGCGCACGCTGGCGTCCGCCTGCGCCGCGACCAGGTGGTCGTGGATCTCCGTGACCAGCGTCGGCGACAGTGCATTCCTCCGTTCCGGACGGTTCAGCGTGATCCAGGCGGCGCCGCTCCTGACGTCGTAGAGCGTGCACTCCGTACCAGGCTGGTTCGACATGCGGATCCTCCCCAGCGACCTGGCTAGGCGTCGTCCTCGTCGATGACGACGAGCAGTTCGCCGTTGCCGACCTGCTCGCCCTGGACGACACGGAACTCCGAGACCGTGCCCGCCGCCGGCGCCGTGACGCGGTGCTCCATCTTCATCGCTTCCAGAACCAGGAGGAGTCGACCCGACTCGACCCGATCCCCGACCGCGGCATGGGTCGCAATCACCTTGCCCGGCATCGGCGCGGTCAGACCGCCGGCGACCGCCTCCGGGCCGGCGCCCGGGAAGCGAGGCAGTTCGCGCAGTTCGACGTCGCCCCGCGGGCCGTGGACGAACCAGCGGTCGCCGCGGGACGTGACGGTCGATCGCAGCCGGAGCCCGTCGATGACCACCTCGACGCCGTCGTCGGTTCGCTGCCGAAACTCGACGGCGTGACGCCTCGGCTCGCCCTCGCCGGCCGTGGCAAGCGCATCGAACCGACCGTCGCGCTGGATCCGGTACTGGATCAGGAGCGGATCCCCGGCGTCGGTCTCGAACTCGACGCGCTCGTAGGGCATGACCGTGTTGCGCCACCCGCTCCTGATCGTCGGATGGATGCGTGCCGCCCGCCGCCGATCGTGCTGGGCGGCCATCGCGGCGCAGATGCCGGCGGCCGCTGCCTCATCGGGCGACGGCAGGCGCACCGGGTCCGGCGCCACCCGCGCGATGAAGTCGGTCGTCGTGTCGCCGGCCAGGAACTCGGGCGACCGCAGGGTCGCGACGAGAAAATCGCGGTTGGTCCGAATGCCCTGCACCCGCGTCGTCTCGAGAGTCCGGGCGAGCCGAAGCGCCGCCTCGCGACGGTTCGGCGCGGCGACGATCACCTTGGCCAGCATGGGATCGAACTCGATGCCGACGTCGCTGCCGCTTTCCACGCCCGAGTCGAACCGC
This sequence comes from Candidatus Multivorans sp., assembly GCA_965203495.1. Taxonomy (GTDB): domain Bacteria; phylum Acidobacteriota; class Thermoanaerobaculia; order Multivoradales; family Multivoraceae; genus Multivorans. The sequence continues at coordinate 85,803 of CBDBDB010000013.1, read as the reverse complement.
GCGGTCGTTCCGGACGCGGGCCGCCAGAGCTCGACCCGCCCGGTCTGGGGAAGAAAGTCGTTCGCCGGATCCTCGGCGTAGAGCCGCGCCTCGATCGCGTGGCCGCCGATCGCCAGGTCGTGCTGGCCGAAACCGAGACGCTCCCCCCGGGCAATCCGCAATTGCTCGCGGACCAGATCGAGACCGGTGATCTCCTCGGTCACCGGGTGCTCGACCTGCAGACGGGTGTTCACTTCCAGGAATCGGAAGTCCGTCGGCGCCGAGCCGTCCGCCGGTTGCTCGACCAGGAACTCGACGGTGCCCGCGGAGCTGTAGTCGATCGCCCGTCCCGCGGCCACCGCCGCGGCGCCCATGCGGGCGCGCAGGTCCTCGCTCACGACCGGTGACGGCGCCTCCTCGATGATCTTCTGGTGACGGCGCTGGATCGAGCACTCCCGCTCGAAGCAGTGAACGAGGTTGCCGTGCAGGTCGCCCAGAATCTGAATCTCGACGTGCCGCGACGACGCGAGCCAGCGCTCCAGAAACAGGGCGCCGTCGCCGAACGCGGCCTCCGCCTCGCGGCGCGCGCCCTCGACCGCGTCAGCCAGTTCGTCTTCCGACTCGACCACTCTCATGCCGCGGCCGCCGCCGCCGGCCGCCGCCTTGACGAGAACCGGGAAACCGACTTCAGCCGCCGCCGCGGCCAGGTCGGCGCCGGCGCCGAGTTCGACGGCCTGTAGGGTGGGCACGCCGGCCTCGCGCATCAGCGCCTTGGCCGACAGCTTGTCGCCCATCGCGGCGATCGCCTCGGGCGATGGGCCGACCCAGACCAGACCGGCCTCGCCAACCGCCCGGGCGAAATCCGCGTTCTCGGACAGGAAGCCGTAGCCGGGATGAACCGCGTCGGCGCCGGTCCGCGCGGCCGCGGCCAGCACCTTGCCGATGTCCAGGTAGGTTTCGGACGACGACCGCCCGTCAAGCGCAATCGCCTCGTCGGCCTCGGCCACGAAGGGGGCGTCGGCGTCGCCGTCGGCATGGACCGCGACGGTCGCGATGCCCATGGCGCGCGCCGAACGGAAGATCCTCCGCGCGATCTCGCCGCGGTTGGCAACCAGGAGCCGGCTGATCACGCCGCCGCTACATCCTGAAGACGGCATAGCCTCTGGCCCCCTCGACTGCCCGGCTGTGGCAGACCGACAGGGACAAGCCGAGCACGGTGCGGGTGTCGCGCGGGTCGATCATTCCGTCGTCGGACACCCGGGAGGTCGCATAGAGCCCCAGCGAACGCTGCTCGGCCCAGTGAACGACGCCGGCGGCCCGCTTCCGGTCCGCCTCCTCGTCGAAGGGAATGCCGCGTCGCTTCGCGGCCGCCCGGGTAACGATCGTCATCACGCCGGCCATCTGCTCCGGCCCCATGACCGCGATCTTCGCGGTCGGCCAGATCCAGGTGAAGCGGGTGCCGTAGGCGCGACCGCTCATGCCGTAGTTGCCGGCGCCGTACGACGCGCCGACGATGACCGACAGGTGAGGCACGGTCGAGTTCGAGACCGCGTTGATCATCTTCGAGCCGTTCTTCGTGATGCCGCCCTGCTCGTAGTCCGTGCCGACGATGTAGCCGGTGATGTTGTGGAGGAACAGGAGCGGCACGTCGACCTGGTTGCACAGCTGAATGAACTGGGTCGCCTTCTCCGCCGACTCGGAGAACAGCGCGCCGTTGTTGCCCAGGATGCCCACCGGGTAACCGTGAATCGACGACCAGCCGCAGACGATTGTCGGTCCGTAGAGCGGCTTGAACTCCTCGAACCGCGATCCGTCGACGATCCGGCCGATGACTTCCCGGATGTCGAGCGGGGAGCGCAGGTCACGGGAGACGAGGCCGAGCAGCTCCTCGGGATCGAGCGCCGGGTCATCGGCGGGCAGGCTCGGGCCCGGGCCTTCCTTGCGCCAGTTCAGGTGGGCAATCACGTCGCGGCACAGGCGGATGCCGTCCAGTTCGTCCTGGGCGAGATAGTCGCCGAGGCCCGAGACGCGGCAGTGCATGTCGGCGCCGCCGACGCTCTCCGGCTCCGCGTCTTCGCCGGTCGCCATCTTGACCAGGGGCGGACCGCCGAGCGAGACCATCGCCTGGTTCTTGACGAAGATGTTGTAGTCGCTCATGCCCGGCTGGTAGGCGCCGCCGGCGGTCGAAGCGCCGAAGACGATCGACACGGTCGGAATGCGCAGCTTGGAGAGCTCCGAGATCTCGTAGAAGAGGCGGCCGGACTCGGCGAAGTGGCCGAGCGTGCGCTTCGTCTGCGCGTCCGGATCATCGCCGGTGTTGCCGCGCAGGTCGGCGCCCGCGGACTCCACGAACTGGACGTAGGGCAGCCGGTTGACCCGCGCGATCTCCAGACCGCGCATCAGTTTCTTCGAGTTGAACTCGTTGAACGCGCCGGCCCGCACCGACGGGTCATGACCGAGGATCACGCATTCCGTGCCGGAGATCACGCCGACGCCGAGCACGAAGCCCGAACCGACCGTGTAGTAGGAGTTCCAGGCTGCGAGCGGCGAGATCTCGAGGAACGGACTGTCCCGGTCCAGCGCGTTCGCCACGCGTTCGCGCACCGGCAGCCTGCCCCGGCGCCGCAGGCGGTTCATCGCCTCCGGTCCACCGCCGCCGGCCACCTGCTCGAGCAGGCCGTTCACCTGGTCCAGCTGTTCCAGGAGGTCGGCGCGGTTCTTCCTGAACTGCTCCGACCGGACATCGACGTTGGATCTGAGAGCCTGCATGCGGTAACCGTCGCTCCGTCGGCGCGGCGGCGACGGGAAGTCTGCGCGAAGAGCGGCGATCATGTCAGATCGGATCCGCTTCGCGTAACTGCCGCGCGCCGCCTCAGGCTGCGCCGAGGGTCTCCTTCTTCCACTCCTCCACCAGCACGAACTTCCGGATCTTGCCGGACGGCGTAAGCGGGAATTCGTCGACCCGGCGCCAGGCCTTGGGCGTCTTCTGCGGAGACAGGCGCTCGCGGCAGTAGGCGTGAAGTTCGGCGTCGCTCGCCGGTTCTTCCGGGTCCGCGTCGCGGACGAAGGCGGCGACGATCTCGCCCCAGCGCTCGTCCGGCAGGCCGACCACGGCGACGTCCGCGACCCGCGGGTGCTCGAACAGCAGTTCCTCGATCTCGCGCGGATAGATGTTCTCGCCGCCGCGGATGATCATGTCCTTCAGCCGGCCGGTGATCGTCGTGTAGCCGCGGTCGTCCATCGTCACCAGGTCGCCGGTGTGCAACCAGCCATCCTCGTCGATCGTCTCGGCGGTCGCGTCGGGCATCTCGAAGTAGCCGAGCATGACGAGGTAGCCGCGGCAGCAGAGCTCGCCCTGCTCGCCGATCGGCAAGGTGGCGCCGGTCAAGGGGTCGATCACCTTGATCTCCGTCTGCGGCAGCACTGGCCCGAGTGTGTTCGCCTTGTCCTCTTCGCTGTCGTCCGGCTTCATCAGCGTGACGCCTGGAGACGCCTCGGTCTGCCCGTAGATGATCGAGAACTGCACCCCGAGCGTCTTCTCGATCCGGCGAACGAGGTCGGCCGGAACCGTCGCGCCTCCCGAGCAGACGGTGTGGACGGACGACAGGTCGCGGTTGGCGAAGTCGGGATGCTCCATCACCGCAATCAGCATCGTCGGCACGCCAAGCAGGTGCGTGGCGCTCAGTTCCTCGACCAGCGCCAGCATGAAACCCGGCTCGAACATGACCAGATTGGCCAGGGTCGCCTGCCGCTGACACGGGCCGAGGACGCCCAGCACGCAGCCGCCCGTGTGGAACAGGGGCATCGGGTTGACGTACGTGTCGCCAACCTTGACGCCCAGGCGCTCGGCGACGAAACGGGCGTTGTTCGTGATCCCGCGGTGATGAAGGTAGGCGCCCTTGGGGAAACCGGTCGTGCCCGACGTGTACTGAATCTGGACCGGGTCATCCGGGATCACGTCGGGAAGCTCGACGTCGTCCGGCGCCGAGGCCACGAACTCTTCGAACTCATCGAAAGCGATGAGCTCCCTGAGTTCCGGCAGTCCGTCGGCCACCTGCTTCAGCGATTCCTCCATCGGATTGCCGCGGAAGGAGCGCAGGTAGAAGATGCCGGACGACCGGGACTGGCGCAGCACGTACTCGAGTTCCTTCGGCTGGTAGGCCGGATTGACCGTCACCAGGACCAGGCCGGCGAGGCCCGCGCCGTACTCGAGCAGCACCCACTCCGGAATGTTCGGCGCCCAGACGGCAACCCGGTCGCCCTTCTCGAAACGGGCCGCAAGCGCCCGCGCGACGCGTTCCGCGTCCGCCAGAAGTTCGGCGTAGGTCCAGGCTCGGCGCGCGCCCGGCACGCCCTCGATCAGCGCCGTCTGGTCCGGCGCCTTGGCCGCGGCGTCGCGGAGGATCCCGCCGACGGTCGTCTCGAGGACAGGCGAACTGGTGTCGACGGGAACGTGGCTCTCGATCAGCGGCATCCTGGATCTCCCTTCATTCCGGACGGGAATATCGTAGCCCGCTTGCTAACCTCCACGCCCATGACGGAAGCAGCCGCCGAGAAGATCCTCGATTCGCTTTACCGGGTCGTCGTGCCGTTGCCGAGAAACCCGCTCAAGGAAGTGAACTGCTACGTCCTCGCCGACGAGGACCGCTTCCTCGTCATCGACACGGGAATGAACCGACCCGAATGCCGCGAGGCCCTGGCCGCGGGCCTCGACGAGATCGGCGTCGATCTGGAGAAGACCGACTTCCTGGCGACCCACCTCCACGCCGACCACCACGGCCTGATCCCGGACCTCCTGCATCCGGGCCGCACGGCGTCCATGGGCGCCGTGGACGCCGCGACGATGGGCCGGGCCCACGGCGGCTGGTCCGAAGACAGCCCGATGGGCGTTTACCTCAGACGCAGCGGCTTCCCCCCGGAAGAACTGGCCGAGTCCTTCCGTCGCCACCCGGGCGCGCGCTTCAGCGGACAGACAATCGAATACGCCCCGCTGCACGAAGGCGACTTGATCGAGATCGCCGGTTACCGCCTCGAGGTCATCGACACGCCGGGGCACACGTTCGGACACATCTCGCTCTACGACCGGGCCAGGCGGCTCTTCATCGCCGGCGACCACGTCCTGGGCGACATCACGCCGAACATCCAGGCCTGGGCCGACGACCACGACCCGCTCGGGCTCTATCTCGCCAGCATCGCCAAGGTCGAGTCGCTGGACGTCGAACTCTGCCTGCCCGGCCACCGCAGTCTGATCCACGACTTCCACGGCCGCTGCCGCGAACTCCGCAAGCACCACGAGAGCCGCGGCCAGGAGATCCTCGGCATCCTGCGCGCGAACGGCAGCCGCGACGCCTATCAGACCGCCGGGAAAATGACCTGGGACATCCGGGCCAGGTCCTGGGACGACTTCCCCATCATGCAGCGCTGGTTCGCGACCGGCGAAGCGATCGCGCATCTGCGCTGGTTGGAGGACCTGGGCGAACTGAGGCGGGAAGACTCGGGAGAACGGATTCTGTACAGCGCGTAGCGGCTGCCCGCCACCGGCCGCTCTCGCCACCGGCCGCTCCTCGGTCGCCAACGCCGAGCCGACGCTCGAACGCCGCGGGCGCCGCCATGCCGACGGCGCGACGGCTACTCGTCGGCGTCGACGAACTCGATGACGGCGCGTTCGGCGGCGTCGCCTCTGCGGGGGCCGAGCTTGGTGATGCGCAGGTAACCGCCGGGACGGTCGGCGTAGCGCGGGGCAATCTCGTCGAAGAGCTTCTTGACGTGGTCGCGGTTGGGGAGCCAACGGCGAACGAGACGTCGGGCGTGGACGGTGTCCTCGCGGCTGCGAGTGATCATCTTCTCGGCGACCGGCCGGAGGGCCTTGGCCTTGGCCAGGGTCGTCCGGATGCGACCGTGCTCGACCAGCGAGGCAAGCTGGTTGCGGAACATGGCCCGGCGGTGGGCCGTCGTCCGGCCGAGTTTCTTGTAGCCAACTCCGTGACGCATCTTCTCTTCGCTCCTTCTCGGAGAAGCTCCGGAACGGTTCAGCGAGGCGTTAGGCCTGCAGTCCGCTCTCCGCCTTCTCGGGAACTTCCATGCCGAAGGACAGGCCCATCCTGCCGAGTACTTCCTGAATCTCCTCGAGCGACTTGCGCCCGAAGTTCTTGGTGTCGAGCATCTCCTTCTCGCTGCGCACGACCAGGTCGCCGACCGTGTTGATGTTCGCGTTGCGCAGGCAATTCGCGGACCGGACGCTCAGGTTCAGATCGTCGATCGCCTTGTGGAGCAGGACGCCCAGGTCGCCGCCGTCGATCTCTTCTTCGGCTACGGCCCCCGTGATCAGGCTCTCCTCCGCGTTGATGAAGATCGTCAAGTGGTCGCGCAGCAACGTGCCGGCGCGCGACATCGCCTCTTCCGGCGTCACCGTCCCATCGGTCCAGACCTCGACGATCAGCCGCTCATAGTCCGTCGTTCGACCGAGCCGGGCTGCTTCCACGCGGTAGTTCACGCGCTTCACGGGACTGTGCACCGAGTCGAGCGGAATCCAGCCGATGCCCATCGACTGTTCGAGGTTGCGGTCCGCGCTGACGTAGCCGCGGCCGTTCCTGACCTGCGCCTCGAGGCGAAGGCGGCCCCGCTCGTTGAGCGTGGCCACCTTGCTGGCCGCGTCCCGGATCTCGACGCTGGCGTCCGTGTCGAAGTCGCCGGCGGCGACGGCGCGCGGCCCCGTGACGTCCAGGGAGATCACGCGGGTCGAACCGTCGAGAGACCGGAGCGGAACCTGCTTCAGGTTGAGAATGATGTCCGTGACGTCTTCGACGACGCCTTCGAGCGAAGAAAACTCGTGCAGCGCGCCATCGATGCGCACGGCGGTGATTGCGGCGCCTTCGATCGCGGACAGCAGACTGCGACGCAGTGCATTGCCGACCGTCGCGCCGAAACCACGCTCGAACGGCTGAGCCGAGAACTTCCCGTAGCTGTCGGTCAGCGTCTCGGTGTCGATCTCGACGCGCTTGGGGCGTTGGAATCCCTTCCAGAGCATGTTCACTCCTACCTGTCTCGATTGCGTTCCAGATGAAAACGTTGACTACTCGCGAACCATGGGGCAGCGAACCGGGTTCAGACCCGACGCCGCTTGCGGGGACGGCAGCCGTTGTGGGGAATCGGCGTGACGTCGCGGATCGACCGGATGCTGATGCCGGTCGCCTGCAGCGCCCTGACCGCGGATTCCCGGCCGCCGCCCGGCCCCTTGACCAGCACGTCGACCGTCCGCACGCCCATGTCCTTGGCCTGATAGCCGACCGCCTGAGCCGCAACCTGGGCGGCGAAGGGCGTTCCCTTGCGCGATCCCTTGAAGCCGTTGCGGCCCGACGAAGACCACGTGAGGACGTTGCCGTCCGGATCCGCGATGCAGACCAGTGTGTTGTTGAACGTCGCGTTGACATGCGCCACTGCGTGGGGCACGACGCGCTTTTCCTTCTTTCTTGCTTTTGCCATGTGGTTGACCCTCTCCGGCCCTCCGTCTCCTACTTCCCGACCTTCTTCTTGCCAGCCACCGTGGCGCGCCGCGGCCCCTTGCGGGTCCGAGCGTTGGTGTGCGTGCGCTGGCCTCGAACCGGCAGGCCCTTGCGGTGCCTGACGCCTCGGTAGCTGCCGATTTCCATCAACCGCTTGATGCTCTGGGTGACTTCCTTGCGCAGGTCTCCCTCGACCGCTCCGGCATCCTGAACCACCTGACGAATGCGGCCGGTCTCGTCCTCGGTCAGGTCCTTGACCTTGACCATCGCCTCGACGCCGGCCTCGTTCAGGAGCACGCGAGCCCGAGAGCGCCCGATTCCGTAGATGTAGGTGAGGCCGATGCCGACCTGTTTGTTCTGCGGTAGATCGATCCCCGCGATTCTTGCCATGTGAACTCTCCTGGTTCTCTTCAGCCCTGCCGCTGCTTGTGCTTGGGGTTCTGGCAGATGACGCGGATCACGCCGCGGCGCCTGACCACCTTGCACTTGACGCACATCCTCTTGACTGACGCTCGCACTTTCATGATGGAACTCCTCTGAACGGCACTGAACAACCGAACTGGCCGTCAGGTCCTCAACCTGTACACGATCCGGCCGCGACCAGGATCGTAGGGGGAAAGCTCGACCAGCACACGATCGCCCGGAAGAATGCGGATGAAGTGCTTGCGCATCTTTCCCGAGATATGGGCCAAGGCCTGATGCTTGTTGTCCAGTTCGACCTTGAAGACCGCGTTCGGCAGCGTCTCCAACACCGTGGCCTCCACTTCGATCGCCTCTTCCTTCTTCACGCCACCGTTCCCTTCGTTCCCCGCCAACTCCCGATTCTACCGGTGTCAGGCCCTCGCCGTCCCGTTCAGAGCGGACTCGATCGCCGCCGTCACCTGTTCGATCGGGACGGCGCCGTTGACCCGGCGCAACAGCCCGAGCTCCTCGTAGTGAGCGATCAGAGGCTCGGTCCGCGCCGCGTAGACCTGCAACCGTTCGCGGACGACCTCCTCCCGGTCGTCCGCTCCGCGGCCGCGGAGAACGATGCGCTGGACCAGCTCCTCGTCCGGCACGTCGATCGTCACGACGTGATCGATCCGACGCCCGTCGAGGATCTCGTCCAGCGCGGCGGCCTGCGGCGCGGTCCGCGGATAGCCGTCGAGAACAAAGCCCGCGGCCGCATCCGATCGGCTCAGCCTGTCCCTGACCGTTTCGGCCATCAGATCGTCGTCGACCAGCCCGCCCGATGCCATGACGGCTTCCACCCGCGAACCCAGCTCGCTGCCGGCGGCGACCGCCGCACGCAACATGTCGCCGGTCGAGACGGCGGGAACGCCGAGCATGGACGCCAGGCGCGCGGCCTGCGTGCCCTTGCCGCAGCCCGGCGCCCCGAGCAGGACGATGCGCAACGAATCAGCCACGGCGCCCCCTGATGCGGCCCCGCTTCATGAAACCTTCGTAGTTCCGCATCACGAGCTGGCTCTCGATCTGCTGGAGCGTGTCCATCGCGACGCTGACCACGATCAGAAGCGAGGTGCCGCCGAAGTAGAAGTTGATTCCCATGCCTTCGGTGAGCCAGAGCGGCGCGTAGTTGTCCAGGGTCGCGCCGACGAAGGGAATGCCCCCGACCTTGAATCCGGCGATCATGAACTCGGGCAGCACGGACACGCCCGCCAGGTAGAGGGAGCCGACCAGGGTCAAGCGGGTCAACACGCGGTCGATGTACTCGGAGGTCCGCCGGCCGGAGCGGATGCCCGGAATGAAACCGCCGTACTTCCGCATGTTCTCCGCCAGGTCGTTCGGGTTGAAGATGATCGAAACGTAGAAGTACGAGAAGAAGATGATCGCCGCGACGTAGAGGAGGTAATAGACCGGCTGCCCCCACTGCAGGGCGGTGGCGATCCGCTGGATCGGCTCGTACTCGATCATCCCGGCGACCGTCGCCGGCACGGTAACCACGGAACTCGCAAAGATGACCGGAATCACGCCGCCCGTGTTCACGCGCAGCGGAAGGTACGTGCTCTGTCCGCCGTACTGCCGGCGGCCGACGATCCGCTTGGCGTACTGTACGGGAATCCGCCGCTGCGCTCTCTCCATGTAGACGATGAAGGCCACGACGACCAGCATGAAGACCGACAGCGCCAGGATCTTGATCGGCGACATGGCGCCGCTCTTGACCTGGCCGAAAAGGCCCTGCACGGCGACGGGAAGCCCGACCACGATGCCGGCGAAGATGATGAGCGAGATGCCGTTCCCGATCCCCCGTTCGGAGATCTGCTCGCCCAGCCACATCACGAAGGCGCAGCCCGTCGTCAGCGAAAGCACGGTGACGAACTTGAACCCGAGACCCGGGTTGAGGACGAGGTTCGCTCCTCCCGGCGACGTCAGGTTCTCCAGGAAGAACGCGATGGTCGTCCCCTGGATGATCGAGATGACCACGGTCCCGTAGCGGGTGTACTGCGTGATCTTGCGCCGGCCCATCTCGCCTTCCTTGGAGAGCTTCTCGAGATAGGGCACGACGACGGTCAGCAACTGCAGGATGATGGAAGCCGAGATGTAGGGCATGATGCCGAGGGCGAAGATCGCCACGCGGCCCAGACTGCCGCCGGTGAAGGTGTTGACGAAGCCCAGCACCGTGCCCTGCATCTGCTCCATGAACTCGCTCAGGGCCAGAAAGTCGATGCCCGGAGTCGGAATGATGCAGCCGATCCGGTAGACCGCCAGCAGGCCCAGCATGAACAACACGCGATTCCGGAGATCCGGAATCGCGAAGATGTTGCGGAAACTCTCGACGCCCACGAGCTTCTCCGTCAGCCGATCACTTCGCAGACGCCGCCCGCGGCTTCGATCCTGGCGCGCGCGGAGGCGCTGAACCGATGAGCCCGCACCGTCACCCCGGACGGCGCGTCGCCGTCGCCGAGGACCTTGAGCTTCATGCCGCGGCGCACCCTTCCGCGGGAGACGAGGAGTTCGACGTCGATCATGTCGCCGAGACCATCGAGATCGCCCACGTTGATCACCGTGTACTCCGTGCGGAAGATGTTCGTGAAGCCGCGCTTCGGCACCCGACGAATCAGAGGCATCTGACCGCCTTCGAAACCCGCGCGCCTCGAAAAGCCCGCCCGCGAACGCTGCCCCTTGTGGCCGCGGCCGGCGGTCTTGCCCGTGCCCGAACCCGGACCTCGGCCGACCCGCTTCCGCGGGCGGCGACTGGCCTTCGCCGGTTTGAGATCATGCAGCTTCACTTCAGTCCTCCAGGACCTGGACGAGATGCGGGATCCTCCGCACCAGGCCTCGCACTGCCTGGGTGTCCTCGCGCTCGACAACGTGGCGAATACGCCTCAAACCCAAGCTGCGCAGCGCCTCACGTTGCGGCTTCGGCCTCCCGATCGGGCTCCGCACCTGCTGAATCCGTATCGTCTTGCCCGCCACTTTCGGCACCTCCCCAATCACCACTTGTTGAGCTGTCACCACTTGTTGAACTGTCACCACTTGTTGAACTGTCTCCATTCATCGAGCCGACCTCCGCGCCGTCAAGCGACTCCAGGCCGCGCAGCGCTCGAACCTGCTTCTCGTTGCGCAGCGACATGAGCCCGGCAAAGGTCGCCTTGACCACGTTCTGCGGGTTCGTCGTACCCAGCGACTTGGTCAGGATGTCCTGGATGCCAGCGCCCTCGACCACGGCGCGAACCGCCCCGCCGGCGATCACTCCGGTCCCCTCCGAGGCCGGCTTCAGCATGACGCGACCGGCGCCGAACACGCCCACGGTCTCGTGCGGAATCGTGGTTCCGGCAAGCGGCACCTGCACCAGATTGCGCTTGGCGATCTGGATTCCCTTTCGGATGGCGGCCGGAACCTCCTTGGCCTTGCCCGAACCGTAACCCACGCGGCCGGCGCCGTCGCCGATGACGACCAGGGCCGTGAACGAGAAGTTCTTGCCGCCCTTGACGACCTTGGTCACGCGGTTGATATCGACAACCTGCTCGAAGAACTCGCTGTCGAGATCGATGTCCCTAGCCACTGTTCACTCCTTTTGCTCTCTTGTCGCGGCCCCGCAGCCCATCAGAACTCGAGGCCTCCCTCGCGCGCGCTATCGGCAAGCGCCTGGATCCTGCCGTGATAAAGGAATCCGCCGCGATCGAAGACGACCGCCCGGAAGCCCTTCTCCCTGGCGCGCTCGGCAAGGGCCTGACCCACGGCCCGCGCAGCATCGCAGCTTCCCGTCGAACCCTCAAGCCCTGACCGCAGAGCCGACTCGAGCGAACTCGCGAACGCGAGAGTGGCGCCCGACCGATCGTCGATCAACTGAGCGTAGATGTGACGCCGGCTCTTGTGCACGGCCAGACGCGGTCTTTCCCGCGAGCCGCGCAGCTTCTTGCGGACACGGTATCGCACCCGCTGCCGCCGGCGGCCGCGGTCAAGCGTTCTCTTTCTGCGCAGGTCGCTCATGCCTTGTTCTTTCCGCCCTCTCTTCTTCTTCGCCAGACCTGTCCTACGCGCTCGCCGCCTTGCCGACCTTGAGCCGGGCTTCTTCGCCGCGGTAACGGATGCCCTTGCCCTTGTAGGCGTCGGGCTTGCGCAGGCTGCGCAAGTCGGCGGCGACCTGCCCCACCTGCTGCTTGTCGGCGCCGGAGACGGCGATGCGGTTCGCTCGTTCGTCGATGGCCACCTCGACGCCCTCCGGAACCGGGTAGACCACGGGGTGGGAGTACCCGAGCGCCAGATGCACTTCGCGACCCTTGACCTGCCCCCGATAGCCAACGCCGACGATCTCGAGTTCCTTTCGGAAGCCCTCCGTGACGCCGACGACCGCGTTCGCCAGCAACGCACGCGCCAGACCGTGCCGGGCCCGCTCCTCGCCGGTCGAGCCGGAACGGTGCAGGGTCGCCACGCCGTCCTCCACGCGCACTTCGATACCCGGCTGGAGCGGCTGCCGCAGCTTGCCCCGGGGTCCCTCTATCGTCACCGTACCGCCATGGACCGCGACCGTCGTCTTCTCCGGCAACGGAATCGGCGCTCTTCCTACCCGTGACATCTTCTAGTACACCTCACACAGGATCTCGCCTCCGACCCGGCGCCGCCGCGCCTGAGCGTCGGTCAGAAGACCTTGCGAAGTTGACAGGATCGCGACCCCCAGACCGTTCAGCACGGGCCTCAGATCGTCGGCTGCGCGATAGACGCGGCGTCCCGGCTTGCTGACCTTGCGGATCTTCGTGATCGCCGGCGCCCCCTCCCGGTCGTAGGCAAGGAAGATCCGCAGCGTCCGGCCGGGAGGCGAGTCGAACACTTCGTAGTCACTGATGTAGCCCTGGTCGCGCAGCACCCGGCACAACGCGATCTTCAGCTTCGACGCGGGCGCCTCGGTGCGGTCGTGCTTGACGATCAGGGCGTTGCGGATCGTGGTCAGAAGGTCCGCGATGGGATCGGTTACGGTCATCGGTGCGTCCTTGGATTGCTCGGATTGCTCGGATTGCTCGGCGCCTGGTCGCCGACGCTCAACTGGCGAACGGCATGCCCAGACCCCGCAGAAGATGCAGTGCCTGGGCGTCCGACTCCGCCGACGTGACGAGCGTCACGTTGATGCCCTTGGCGCCGTCGCTCCTGGAGTAGTCGACCTCGGGGAAGATGAGGTGATCGCGAATGCCCAGGGTGTAGCTGCCCCGACCGTCGAAGCTCCGATCCGAAATGCCCCGGAAATCCCGCACCCGCGGCAGAGCAACGGTGATCAACCGGTCGAGGAAGTGCCACATCCGGTTCCGGCGCAGGGTGACCCTGCAGCCGATCGGCATTCCCGCGCGCAGCTTGAAGGCGGCGATCGACTTCCGGGCGCGCGTGATCACGGGCTGCTGTCCGGCGATCAGCGCCAGTTCGGGCACGGCGTTCTCCAACGTCTTGATGTTCTGGATCGCTTCGCCGACGCCCATGTTGAGAACGATCTTCTCCAGCCGAGGCGCCGCCATCGGGTTGGCGATGCCGAACTCCCGCTGGAGGCTCTTCCTCACTTCGTCCTCGTACAGGGCTCTGAGTCGGGGAACCATCAGTTCAGCACCGCGCCGCTGACCTTCGCGTACCGGGTCAGCTTGCCATCCTCGAGGCGACGGCGGCCCACTCGCGTCGGCTTGTCCGTGTCCGGGCAAATCACCTTGAGGTTCGAGATGTGGATCGGCGCCTCCCGCTCCAAGATGCCGCCCTGGACCTGGCGTTGCGGGTTCGGCCGTTCGTGTTTCTTGACCATGTTCACGCGCTCGACGATCGCCCGGTTGGAAGCCGGGAGCACCCGCAGCACACGACTGCGCATACCGCGGTTGCGACCAGCGATGACCAGGACTTCATCGCCCTTCCTGATCTTCACTCTCTTCCTGTTCTTGCCTGGGCGCATGTCAGATCACCTCCGGCGCCAGCGAAACGATCCGCATGAAGCGCCGCTCCCGAAGCTCGCGAGCGACCGGTCCGAACACACGGGTGCCGATCGGCTCGCGCGCCTCGTTGATCAGAACCGCGGCATTGTTGTCGAACCGGATGTAGCTGCCGTCGCGACGGCGCCGTTCCTTGCGGGTGCGCACGATGACCGCGCGGACGACCTGGCCCTTCTTGACCGTGCCTTCCGGCGTCGCTTCCTTGACCGATGCCGTGATCACGTCGCCCAGCGCTCCGTACTGGCCCGAGGAACCGCCCCGCAGCTGAATGCACGAGATGCGCTTCGCTCCGGAGTTGTCGGCGACATCGAGCATCGTTCCCATCTGGATCATGGGCCTGCCTACCCTTCCGCCCGCTTGACGACTCGTTGCACGCGCCAGCGCTTCCGGCGCGAGAGCGGTCGGGTCGAGATGAGCGACACGACGTCTCCCTCGCGGCAGTCGTTCGCTTCATCGTGGGCGACGAACCGGGACGACTTCTTCATCAGTCGGTGGTAGAGCCTGTGCATCACCGTCTTCTCGACCGCCACCACGACCGTCTTGTCCATCTTCGCGCTCACGACCTTGCCGACCCGGACCTGTCGGCGGCCCCTCGTCCGGTTCTTCCGCGTTTCCTGCTCAGCGTTCATGTCATTCACTTCGCCTTCTCGCGCAGAACGGTCAGAACCCGCGCCAGTTCGACCCGGGTGTTCCTGATTCTGCTTGGCTTCTCAAGCTGTCCGATCGATTTCTGCAGCCGCAGGGCGAACAGCCGATCGGCCAGTTCGCCCTCCTTCTGGCGCAGTTCCTCCCCCGTCAGGTCCCTGAGTTCGCTCGCCTTCATCGCCCCGCCGCCTCAGATCCGCACGCCGTGACGGGCGACGAACCTGGTCTTGATTCCGAGCTTGTGGGAAGCGAGCCGCATCGCCGACCTGGCGAGTTCCGGCGACACGCCCTCGAGTTCGTAGAGGATGCGAGCCGGGCGTACGACCGCAACCCACTCCTCGGGGCTGCCCTTGCCCTTGCCCATTCTCGTCTCCAGTGGTTTCTTGGTGATCGGCTTGTCGGGGAAGACCCGGATCCAGACCTTGCCCGACCGCTTGATGTGGCGCGTGATCGCGATTCGGGCGGCCTCGATCTGACGCGCGGTGACCCAGCCGGCCTCCTGCGCCTGCAGCCCGTACTCGCCGAAGGACACGACGGCGCCGCCCTTGGCCTGGCCGCGACGGCGGCCGCGGTGGTGCTTGCGGAACTTGACCTTCTTCGGCATCAACATCGCTCGTTGCTCCTTCGGATTCCAGCGCTCGGCCCTAGGCCGCCGTCCGGCGCCCCCGCTCCCGCGACAGATCGCCCCGGTAGACCCAGACCTTGACTCCGATGACGCCGTAGGTCGTGTACGACTCGGCGAATCCGTAGTCGATGTCGGCCTTCAGGGTGTGCAGCGGCAGACGCCCCTCCTGGTACCACTCGGTACGGGCAATCTCGTTGCCGCCCAGTCGGCCCGACACCATGATCTTGACGCCCTTGGCGCCGAAACGGAACGCCGACTCCATCGCCTTCTTCATCGCCCGCCGGAACGCGACCCGGCGCAGGAGCTGACCGGCAATCGCCTCGGCAACAAGTTGGGCGTCGAGTTCCGGGCGTTGAATCTCCTGGATGTTGATATGGACTTCCCGGCCCATCTGCCGGCTCAGATCGTCGCGCAGCTTGTCCACCTCGGCGCCCTTGCGACCGATGATGATCCCCGGACGAGAGGTGTAGATCGTCACCCGCAGCTTGTCCGCGGCCCGTTCGATGTCGATCTGGCTGACGCCGGCATGCATGAGCCGCTTCTTCAGTCCGGTCCGCAACTCGATATCCGACTTCAAGGTGCCGGCGTAGTCGCGCTCGGCATACCAACGCGAGTGCCAGCCCTGGTTGTAGACCAGACGAAAACCGTAGGGATGTGTCTTCTGACCCATGAACGCTCCTAGTCCCGGCTCGGCCCTGCCTGACCGAGGCGGGAGTCGACCTTGATCGTGACGTGACTCTGCCGCTTGAGAATGCGAAAGGCGCGGCCCATCGGCTGCGGACGCAGACGCTTCAGGGTCGGTCCGCCGTCGACGAAGATCTCCTTGACGTAAAGATCGCCGACATCGACTCCCGGCTCCCGGTTCTCGGCGTTGGCCACCGCCGAGCGCAGCAGCTTGTAGATCGGCCGCGCCGCCGACTTGGCGCTCAACTGCAGCAGGGCCGAAGCCTCCTCCACGTCACGGCCTCGGATCTGGTCCGCAACCAGGCGCACCTTCTGCGGGGAGGCCTGCAGGTACTTGAGTCGGGCTGTTGCTTCCATCGTTTCTCTCTGCCTGTGGGGATTTTCGCCCGGGGCTAGCGGGGACGCGCCCTGCGCTCCCTCTTGCCGCCCGCATGACTCCGGAACGTGCGCGTCTGGGCGAACTCTCCGAGCTTGTGGCCGACCATGTTCTCGCTGACGAAGACCGGAATGAACTTCATGCCATTGTGCACGGCTACGGTGTGTCCCACCATGTCCGGAATGATCGTCGAACGTCGCGACCAGGTCTTGATTACCCTGCGATCGCCAGTCGCGTTCATCGCCGCCACCTTGTCGTACAGGTGATTGTCGATGAAGAAACCCTTCTTGAGTGAACGTGCCATGCCGTGTGCCTCTGTTCCGCGCTGCCGCCGCCCTACTTGCGGCGTGCCCGCCGCCGGACGATCATCCCGGCCGTGCGCTTGTTGCTCCGCGTCTTGTAGCCCTTCGTCGGCTTGCCCCAGGGCGTCGTCGGATGCCGCCCGCCCGACGCCTTGCCCTCGCCGCCGCCCATCGGGTGGTCGACCGGGTTCATCGACACGCCGCGGTTGTGCGGCCGGCGCCCCCGCCAGCGATTCCGACCCGCCTTGCCGAGCGAGATGTTCGAGTGCTCCGAGTTGCCGACCTGTCCGATCGTGGCCGAACAGTCGATGTGGACCCGCCGCACCTCTCCCGAAGGAAGCCGCACCTGAGCGTAGGCCCCCTCCTTCGCCATCAACTGGGCGCCGGCGCCGGCGCTGCGCACCATCTGGCCCCCGCCTCCCGTCTTCAGTTCGATGTTGTGGATGACCGTGCCCAAGGGGATGAACCGAATCGGCAGACAGTTGCCGACATCGATCTCCGATCCCTCTCCGGACTGCACGGTGGCCCCGACCTTGAGTCCCTGGGGATGCAGGATATAGCGCTTCTCGCCGTCGGCGTAGTGCACGAGAGCGATCAACGCACTGCGGTTCGGGTCGTACTCGATGCTGGCCACCTTCGCCGGCACGCCGACCTTGTCGCGCCGGAAGTCGATCCGCCGATAGCGGCGCTTGTGGCCGCCGCCGCGAAACCAGATCGTCTGCCAGCCCTTGTTGTTCCGGCCGCTGACCCGCTTCTTGCCCTCGACCAGGGGCTTGTGCGGCTTGTTCGTCGTGACCTCGTCGCGCCGCGCGTATTCCTGGAAGCGGCTCGCCGGATTCGTCGGTTTCAGTTTCTTGATCGCCATCGCGGCTCTCGCTACACGTTGTCGAAGAGGTCGATCTGGCCCTCGGCCAGCCGTACGTACGCCTTCTTCCAGTCGGGGGTTCGGCCGACGAACCGGCCGCGGCGACGCACCTTGCCGTGCACGTTCGCGATCCGGACTTCAGCTACCTTGACGCCCGCGAACTGGGTCTCGACCGCCTTCCGTACCTCGATCTTGTTCGCCCGGGAGTCGACCACGAAGGCAATGACGTTGCTCCCATCCCGCAACTCGGTCGACTTCTCGGTGATCAGCGGCCGCAGCAGCACGTCCTGCACCCTCATGACTCGCTCCCGTCCCGCCGCCTTCGCCGCCGCAGCACGTCGGCAAGGCGCCCGATCGCGGTCTCGCTGAAGAGCACATGGCGCCGATCGACGACGTCGTACACGTTGACGCCCATCGCATCGACCGCCTTGAGCCGCGGATGGTTGCGCGAAGCCAGCATCAGGTTCCGGTTGCCGCGGTCATCGACGATCAGCGCCTTGCCGTCGACGCCGAGGTCCTTCAGACGGGCCGCGAAGGCGGCCGTCTTGTGGCTCTCGAGCTCAAGCGAGTCGATCACCAGGATCCGCTCCTCGACGAGCTTCCTCGATAGCGCCGACTTGAGCGCGTTCCGCTTCTCGTTCCGGGACAGCTTCTTGCGGTGGCTGCGGGGATGAGGCCCATGCACGACGCCGCCGCCGCGCCGTAGCGGAGAGCGGCGGCTTCCGGCACGCGAGCGGCCGGTGCCCTTCTGGCGGTACGGCTTGGCCCCGGAGCCGCGGACTTCGTGCCTGGCCTTGACCTTGTGGGTTCCCGCCCGCCACGCGGCGCGCACAGCGACCACCGCCAGATGAATCAGGTGCTCCTTGTACGGGTAGGCGAAGACGTCCTCCGGCAAGTCGACCTTGCCGACGGCCTCGTTGTCGAGACTCCTGACGGCGATCTCGGGCATCAGACCGAACTCCGAACCATGACCAGACCGCTGCGGGCGCCCGGAACCGCCCCGCGCAGATAGAGAAGGCGGTTCTCGGCATCCACCTTGACCACCACGAGCTTCTTCGTCGTCACCCGCTTGCCGCCCATCCGGCCAGGAAACCGCATGCCGGGGAACACGCGAGAGGGACTCGCGGACTGCCCGACCGAGCCGGGGGCGCGATGGAACATCGAGCCGTGGGTGGCGCGGCCGCCGCCGAAGCCGTGGCGGCGCATGACGCCCTGGAACCCCTTGCCCTTGCCGGCGCCGATCACGTCGACCCGGGAACCGACTTCGAAGATGGAGACTTCGATCTCGTCGCCCGGCCGCGATTCGTCCGTCGCATCGACGCGCAGTTCGGCCAGATGGCGCATCGGATCGACTCCGGCCTTCCGGAAGTGACCCCGGCGCGCTTCCGTGATCCGTCTGGGCGGACGGCTCTCGACCAGGCCGATCTGTACCGCCTCGTACCCGTCGGACGCTTCCGTCTTGCGTTGCACGACCCGGCACGGACCGACCTCGAGCACCGTCACCGGCACCGCGGCCCCGTCCTCGGCGTAGATCTGCGTCATGCCGATCTTGCGGCCCAGCAGTCCCTTCGTCTGGCTGTTGTTGGCGCTCACCGCCCGTTCTCCTCGTTCTCCTGGGCGCCTCAGGCGCCGAACGCCTTGATCTCGACGTCGACGCCGGCTGGAAGCTCCAGCTTCATCAGCGCGTCGACAGTCTGGCTGGTGGGCTCGAAGATGTCGAGCAACCGCTTGTGGGTGCGAATCTCGAACTGTTCCCGCGACTTCTTGTCCACGTGCGGGGAACGGTTCACCGTATAACGGGCGATGTGAGTCGGCAGCGGAATGGGCCCGACGACGCGGGCGCCGCTGCGCCGAGCCGTGTCGACGATCTCGTGCGTCGACGTATCCAGAATGCGGTAGTCGAAGGCCTTGAGCCGGATGCGGATCTTCTCGTTCATCGTTCCCTCGAATCCCAACCTTCGTCGATCGCCTGACGCACCCCGTGCCGCCTACTCGGCGATGTCGGTGACGGTGCCGGCGCCCACCGTGCGACCGCCCTCGCGGATCGCGAAGCGCACGCCCTTCTCCATCGCGATCGGAGCGATCAACTCCACGTTCAACGCCACGTTGTCGCCAGGCATCACCATCTCCGTGCCCGACGGCAAACTCGCCACGCCCGTCACGTCCGTCGTGCGAAAGTAGAACTGAGGACGGTAACCGTCGAAAAACGGCGTGTGACGACCGCCCTCGTCCTTGTTCAACACGTACACCTCGCCGCTGAACTTCGTGTGAGGCGTGATCGACTTCGGCTTCGACAGCACCTGACCACGCTCCACATCGTCCTTCTTCGTGCCGCGAAGCAGAACGCCGATGTTGTCCCCCGCCTCGCCCGAATCCAGCAGCTTGCGGAACATCTCCACCCCCGTCACCACCGTCGAAGACGTGTCCCGAATCCCCACGATCTCCACCGTGTCCCCCACCGTCACGCGACCACGCTCCACGCGGCCCGTCACCACCGTGCCACGACCCGATATCGTGAAAATGTCCTCGATCGGCATCAGAAAATCCTGGTCCACCGCACGCTCCGGAGTCGGCACGTAAGAGTCCACCGACGACAGAAGCTCCACGATCCGAGAACCCCACACACTCTCCGGATCCCCCTCCTCCAACGCCCGCAACGCCGAACCGCGAACAATCGGAATGTCGTCGCCCGGAAACTCGAACGACGACAACAGGTCCCGAAGCTCCAACTCCACCAGGTCCAGAAGCTCCTCGTCGTCCACCATGTCGCACTTGTTCATGAACACCACGATGTACGGCACACCTACCTGACGAGCCAGAAGCACGTGCTCGCGCGTCTGAGGCATCGGACCGTCGGCTGCCGACACCACCAGAATCGCGCCGTCCATCTGAGCCGCGCCCGTGATCATGTTCTTCACGTAGTCCGCGTGACCAGGACAGTCCACGTGAGCGTAGTGACGACGCTCCGTCTCGTACTCCACGTGAGCCGTCGCGATCGTGATGCCCCGCTCACGCTCCTCCGGAGCCTTGTCGATCTCGTCGAACGGCACGAACTCCGCACCGCCGCGCTTCGCCAGTATGTTCGTGATCGCTGCCGTCAGCGTCGTCTTGCCGTGATCCACGTGACCGATCGTCCCCACGTTCACGTGAGGCTTCGTCCGCTCGAACTTCTCCTTCGCCATGCTCAACTCCTCGCTAACTCACTTGATCCCGGCGCCATCGTTCAGCCGGCGGCCTTGGCCACGACTTCCTCGCTCACGGTGCGCGGCGTCGGCTCGTAGGACTCGAACTGCATCGAGTAGTTCGCCCGGCCCTGAGTCGACGAACGCAGGTCGGTCGCGTAGCCGAACATCTCCGCAAGCGGGACGCGGGCGTTGACGATCTGCGTCCTGCCATGCAACTCCATGCCGAGCACCTTGCCCCGGCGCGAACTGATGTCTCCGATCACGTCGCCCGTGTAGTCCTCGGGCGTCGTGATCTCGACCGCCATCACCGGCTCCAGCAGCACCGGGCCGGCGTCCTTCGCGGCGTCGCGCCAGGCCATCGAACCGGCGATCTTGAACGCGACTTCGGACGAATCGACCTCGTGGGAGCTGCCGTCGTAGACCTCGGCGGCGACGCCCGTGACCGGATAACCCGCGAGAGGACCCGACTCGAGCGCCTCGGCGACGCCCTGTTCGATCGACCGGATGAACTCCCTGGGAATCACGCCGCCCTTGGTCGAGTCCTTGAACTCCAGCCCGTCGCCCTCGAACGGCCGCACCCGCAGCATGCAGTGACCGTACTGCCCCCGACCGCCGGACTGACGCACGAAGCGTCCTTCGCCGGCGGCCTCCAGGGTGATCGTCTCGCGGTAGGCCACCTGCGGCCGGCCGACATTCGCGCCGACGCGGAACTCCCGAATCAGCCGATCCGTGATGATGTCCAGATGAAGCTCGCCCATTCCCGAAATCAGCGTCTGGGCGGTGTCCGGATCCGTGTGGACCCGGAACGTCGGATCCTCGCGCATCAGCTTCTCGAGCGCGAGACCCAGCTTCTCCTGATCCGCCTTCGTCTTCGGCTCGATCGAGACGGACAGGACCGGCTCGGGGAAGTCCATGGACTCGAGGACGATGGGCGCCGAGGGTTCGCAGATCGTGTCGCCCGTCGTCGCGTTGCGGAGACCGACCGCGGCCACGATGTCGCCGCACCAGACGCGCTTGACTTCCTCGCGCTTGTTCGCGTGCATCTTGAGCAACCGGCCCACGCGCTCCTTGCCTCCGCGGTTCGCGTTCAGCACGGACTGCCCCGTCTCGATCCGGCCGGAGTACACGCGCAGATAGGCGAGCTGGCCGACGAACGGGTCGGTCATGATCTTGAACACGAGAGCGCTGAACGGCGCGTCATCCGAGGGTTCGCGGACGGCGATCTCGTCGCCCTCGACGGTCCCCTCGATCATCGGCACGTCGAGCGGCGACGGCAGGTAGTCGAGGACCGCGTCCAGCAGGGGCTGTACGCCCTTGTTGCGAAACGCCGAACCGCAGAACACCGGCTGCAGGCTGTTGGCGACCGTCGCCCGGCGCAGGGCCGCCCGCAGTTCGTCGCTCGTGACCTCGGCGCCGGAGAGGTACTTCTCCAGCAGCTCCTCGTCGGTCTCCGCCACGGCCTCGACCATCGCCTCGCGAGCCGCCAGCGCCAGGTCCGCGTACTCCTCGGGAATCGCGGTCATCGCGTACCGCGCTCCCAGGCTCTCGTCCTCGTAGATGCAGGACGACATCTCGACCAGGTCGATGACCCCGGCGAAGGCGTCCTCGCGGCCAAGAGGCAACTGCAGAACGACGGGCGCGGCGCCGAGCCGTTCGCGCATCATCCGGACGCAGCGATCGAAGTCCGCGCCGATCCGATCCATCTTGTTGATGAACGCGATCCGCGGCACGCCGTACCGGTCGGCCTGGCGCCATACGGTCTCGCTCTGGGGTTCGACGCCGGCGACCGCGTCGAACACCGCCACGGCCCCGTCGAGCACCCGCAGCGAACGTTCCACTTCGGCCGTGAAGTCGACATGGCCAGGCGTATCGATGATGTTGATCCGGTGGTCCCGCCAGGTGCAGCTCGTAGCGGCCGACGTGATCGTGATCCCGCGCTCCTGCTCCTGCTCCATCCAGTCCATCGTCGCGGTGCCTTCGTGCACTTCGCCGATCTTGTAGTTCACGCCCGTGTAGTAGAGGACGCGCTCCGTCGTCGTGGTCTTGCCCGCGTCGATGTGCGCCATGATCCCGATGTTCCGGGTCTTCTGCAGCGGGACTCTTCTGGCGGTGGCGGCGGGCATGGCGTGGGGAACGAACGGTTGACTGAAAGGCGGGGTTGATTGAGTGGCGGGTCTGGCGGGCGGGATTCGTGACGAGTCTCCAGGGGGCGCCGCGGGAACCGGCGCCGCGCGGGAAGGCGCGGCGCAACGGGACGGGCCGTGGACAACCGGCGGTCGGGAACGCGACCGGGTTCCGCGCCGGGCGGATCCCGAGCCGTTCGCTACCAGCGGTAGTGGGAGAAAGCCCTGTTCGCTTCTGCCATCCGGTGGGTGTCCTCTTTCCTCTTGATCGCAACTCCGCGGTTCTCGGCGGCGTCGAGCAGTTCGCCGGCCAGGCGCAATCTCATCGTCTTCTCGCCCCGACCCTTGGCCGCCAGAATCAGCCACCGCATGGCCAGGGCGAGCTTGCGCGCGGGCCGCACTTCCATCGGCACCTGGTACGTCGAACCGCCGACACGCCGCGACTTGACCTCAACCGCGGGCTTCACGTTGTCGATCGCCTTCTGGAAGACGGCGACCGGATCCTCTTCCCCGGTCCGCTCCCTGATCGTCGTCAGGGCATCGTAGAGGATGCGCTCGGCGACGGACTTCTTGCCGTCCTTCATCAGGACGTTGACGAACTTGCTGACCAGCTGGGAGTGGTACAGCGGGTCGGGGAGTATCTGGCGCTTGGGGACTTCGCGGCGTCGAGGCATGAAGAGGCTCCAGTGAATCAGGCCTTGGGGCGCTTGGCGCCGTACTTCGAGCGTCCTCGACGACGATCATCGACGCCGACCGCGTCCAGGGTGCCGCGAATGACGTGGTAGCGGACGCCGGGCAGGTCCTTCACCCGGCCGCCGCGAATGAGAACGATGGAATGCTCCTGGAGATTGTGCCCCACGCCCGGAATGTAGGTCGTGACCTCGATGCCGTTCGTCAGGCGCACGCGCGCCACCTTGCGCAGCGCCGAGTTCGGCTTCTTCGGCGTCTGCGTGTACACGCGGACGCACACTCCCCGCCTCTGCGGCGAAGCCTGGAGCGCCGGGCTCTTGGTCTTCGCCACCTGGCGTTGGCGGCCCTTTCGGACCAGTTGACGGATGGTGGGCATGTTTGTTCTTGCTCCAGCGGATTCTTCTTGCCCCGGCGCCGGCATCCCGGCGTTCCAGAGGACTCGGCGCCACGCGCCAGACCGAGTCGCCCCGGGACGACCAGAAACGAGCAGGCCAGCCAACCGCACAGGACGCCAGAGACGCGCGGCACCGGGCGAACGCCCGGTTCAGAGCCTGATTCGCTGAGTAAGGTGAGTGAAGTTGGAACGGTCTCTCGGCTCGCCCCGCGCGAACCGCACAAGAGCGCGAACGCTAGCAGAAACCGGGGAACCGGGGCAACTCTCCGGCCTCAGTTGTCGCCTTCGCTCAGCACGTGCGGCAAGGTGCGGATGAACTCCTCCGGGAAGTCGTAGTTGTACAGGTCGTCGGTCGCGATCTCCGGCGTCGGATACGCCACATCCTCGATGTGGAAGTCGTGGTAGTAGTCCATCCCGGTACCGGCCGGGATCACCCGCCCGACGATCACGTTCTCCTTCAGTCCGCGCAGATGGTCCACCCTGCCGCTGATCGCGGCCTCGGTCAGCACGCGCGTGGTTTCCTGGAAGCTGGCCGCCGAGATGAAGCTCTCCGTGGACAGCGAAGCCTTCGTGATCCCGAGCAGCAGCGGCCGGCCGATCGCCGGAGTGCCCCCCGCCGCGGTCACCCGCTCGTTCTCCTCCCGGAAGAGCCAGCGGTTGACCTGATCGTCGATCAGGAAGTCCGTGTCGCCGACCTCGTCGATCTCGACCGAACGCATCATCTGGCGGACGATGACCTCGATGTGCTTGTCGTTGATCGCCACGCTCTGCGACCGGTAGACCTCCTGGATCTTGTCCACCAGATGGCGCTGGGTCTCTCTCACTCCCTTGACTCTGAGGATGTCGCGCGGGTCCACGTTCATCGTCTCGCCGACCAGAACGTCGCCGGCGCTGACGTACTCGCCGTCCTGCACGTTGATGTGGACGTTGCGGGCGACGGCGTACTCCTGGGCCTCGCCCGCCTCGTTCTCCACGGTGATCACCCGGTTGCCCTTGACGATCTCCTTGCCCAGGCGGACGATGCCGTCGATGTCCGCGATGATCGCGGGTTCCTTCGGCTTTCGCGCCTCGAACAGTTCCTGGATCCGCGGCAAGCCGCCGGTGATGTCCTTGGTCTTCGTCGTCTCCCGCGGGATCTTCGCCAGGGTGTCGCCGGGATGGACCTCGTCGCCGTCGCTCACCCACAGGAAGGAACCGACGGGCAGCAGGTAGCGCTTTTCCTCCGTGCCGCCGACAACCACCGCCGGCGCTCGTTTCTCGTTCTGCGATGCCTCGACGATGATGCGTTGCGACAGCCCGGTGACCTTGTCCGTCTCCTCCTTCACGTTCTCGCCCTCGACGATGTCGTGGAACTCCACGCGCCCCCCGACCTCGGAGAGGATGGCGGAGGTGAAGGGGTCCCACTCGACCAGGTCGGTCCCGGGACCGACTTCCTGGTTCTCGCGCACCAGCAGGTGGGAGCCGTAGGTCAGCGGGTGGCGCTCGAGTTCGCGGCCCGCCTCGTCGACCAGAACCAGCTTGCCGTTCCGGTTGACGACGACGGAATCGCCTTCGCGGCTGTCGACGGTGGCCACGTTGATCAGCTTGACCCAGCCCTTGTTGCGGGCCGCGTGCCGCGACTGCTCCGCGACGAGCTGGCCGGTGCCGCCGATGTGGAACGTCCGCATCGTCAACTGCGTGCCGGGCTCGCCGATGGACTGGGCGGCGATGACGCCCACGGCCTCGCCGATGTCCACGCCGCGGCCCGTCGCGAGGTTGCGGCCATAGCACGCGGCGCAGACGCCGCGGCGGGTCTCGCAGGTCAGCACGGAGCGGATCTTCGCCCGTTCGATGCCGGCCGCCTGGATGTCGTTCGCCATGCTCTCGGTGATCCCGTCGCCGACCGAAAGGAGCTGCCTGCCGGTCAACGGGTTGAAGATGTCCTCCTGGCTGACGCGGCCGACCAGGCGATCGCGCAGCGGCTCGAGAGTGTCTCCGCCCTCCATGATCGCGCCGACGACGATCCCGTCGATCGTGCCGCAATCCTCCTCGGTGACGATCACGTCCTGCGCGACATCGACCAGACGGCGCGTCAGGTAGCCCGAATCGGCCGTCT
Organism: Candidatus Multivorans sp.; assembly: GCA_965203495.1. Lineage (GTDB taxonomy): Bacteria > Acidobacteriota > Thermoanaerobaculia > Multivoradales > Multivoraceae > Multivorans. The sequence continues at coordinate 59,937 of CBDBDB010000013.1, read as the reverse complement.
TGAGCGCCGTGTCGGCCAGACCCTTGCGGGCGCCATGACTCGAGATGAAGTACTGCAGGACGGACAGACCCTCGCGGAAGTTCGCGTGAATCGGCGTCTCGATCACCTCGCCCGACGGCTTGGACATCAGGCCGCGCATGCCGGCCAACTGCCGCACCTGCTCGCGGGAGCCCCTGGCGCCGGAGTCGGCCATCAGGTTGATCGGGTTGAACTCGCCCCGTTCCGCCTCGACGTCCTTCATCTCGCGGAACATCTCGCTCGAGACGTCCTCGGTGACCCGATGCCAGATGTCGATGATCTTGTTCTTGCGCTCGCCGGCGGTGATGACGCCCGCGCTCCGCTGCTTCTCGATCTCCAGCACCTCGCCGCGCGCCTCCTCGATCAGCTTCTCCTTCGTCGACGGCACGACCATGTCGTCGACGCCGAAGGAGATGCCGGCTCGGGTCGCGTACTGGAAGGTGATCTCCTTGATCTCGTCGAGCATGCGGACCGCCAGGTCGGCGCCGTGGCGGATGAAGCAGTAGCCGACCAGATCCTGCAGGCCGCGCTTGCGCAGCAGACCGTTGATGAACGGCAGTTCGTCCGGCAGGTGATCGTTCAGGATGACCCGACCGACCGTGGTCTCGACGACTTCGCCGTCGAGGCGCCGCAACTCGGCATGGACGATGTCCTGCGTGTCGTTCCGCGCCCCGAGATCGATGTACGGGCCGCTCAGGCGAAGACGAATCGGCGTCTGCGTCTCGACCACCCCGTTCTCGAGCGCGAACAGGACCTCGCCGACGCTGGCGAACGTTCGTCCGTCGCCTCGCGCGCCCGGCCGCGGCATGGTCAGGTAGTAGCCGCCCAGGACCAGATCCTGACTGGGAACCGCCAGCGGCCGACCGTGGGCCGGACTCAGGATGTTGTTCGAGGCCTGCATCAGTACATGGCTCTCGATCTGGGCCTTGGGCGAGAGCGGCACGTGAACCGCCATCTGGTCGCCGTCGAAGTCCGCGTTGAACGCGGCGCAGACCAGGGGATGGACCTGGATGGCCTTGCCCTCGATCAGCACCGGCTGAAACGCCTGGATGCCCAGACGGTGAAGAGTGGGCGCACGGTTCAGGAGCACGGGATGATCGCGGATGACCTCGTCCAGTGCGTCCCAGACGACCTCCTCCTCCCGCTCGACCATCTCCTTGGCGGCCTTGATCGTGCCGACGAACTCGCGCTCTTCCAGCCAGCTGTAGATGAACGGCTTGAACAGCTCGAGCGCCATCTTCTTGGGGAGTCCGCACTCGTTCAGCTTCAGGTCCGGACCGACCACGATCACCGAGCGGCCCGAGTAGTCGACCCGCTTGCCGAGCAGGTTCTGGCGGAAGCGGCCCTGCTTGCCCTTCAGGGTGTCGGACAGGGACTTGAGCGGACGGTTGTTCGAGCCCTTGAGCACCCGGCCGCGGCGGCCGTTGTCGAACAGGGCGTCGACGGCCTCCTGCAGCATCCGCTTCTCGTTGCGGACGATGACCTCCGGCGCGCGCAGTTCAAGGAGCTTCTTGAGCCGGTTGTTCCGGTTGATCACGCGGCGATAGAGGTCGTTCAGATCGCTCGTCGCGAAGCGTCCGCCGTCCAGCGGCACCAAGGGCCGCAGCTCGGGCGGAATGACCGGGATCACGTCCAGGATCATCCACTCCGGACGGTGGCCGCTGCGGCGGAACGCGTTGACCACCTTGAGCCGCTTCGCCGCCTTCAGACGACGGATCTTGCTGGTGTCGGAGCGCATGACGATCCGAAGCTCCTCCGCCAGCTCGTCGATGTCGATGCGGGCCAGGAGTTCCTTGATCGCCTCCGCGCCCATCCGGGCGTCGAATCCGTCCGGGCCGAACTCCTCGCGCAGCTCCCGGTAGCGTTCCTCCGAAACGAGCTCGTTCTCCTCCAGCTCCGCGTCGCTGGGATCGATGACCACGTAACTCTCGAAGTAGAGGATGCGCTCGAGGTTGCGCAGAGTCAGGTCGAGCAGGTGGCCGATGCGGCTGGGCAGGCCCTTGAAGAACCAGACGTGGCTGGCCGGACTGGCCAGCTCGATGTGTCCCATCCGCTCCCGCCGCACGCGCGAGCGGGTGACCTCGACGCCGCACTTGTCGCAGACGACGCCGCGGTGCTTCATCCGCTTGTACTTGCCGCACAGACACTCCCAGTCCGTCATCGGACCGAAGATCTTCGCGCAGAAGAGACCGTCACGCTCCGGCTTGAACGTGCGGTAGTTGATCGTCTCGGCCTTCGTGACCTCTCCGTAGCTCCAGGAGCGGATCTTCTCCGGCGAAGCCAGCGCGATCTTGATCGCGTTGAAGTCCCTGGCCGACTGCGTCTTCTCGAAACTGGACAGTGGTTGCACCCGCGACCTCCTAGACCTTCATCAATTCGACGTCAAGACACAGACTCTGCAACTCGCGCACCAGCACGTTGAACGACTCCGGCAGGCCGGGGTCTTCCGGCACGTCGCCCTTGACCAGCGCCTCGTAGGCGCGGCTGCGACCCTCGACGTCGTCGCTCTTGACCGTGAGCAGCTCCTGCAGGGTGTAGGCGGCGCCGTACGCCTGCAGCGCCCACACTTCCATTTCGCCGAAGCGCTGACCGCCGAACTGGGCCTTGCCGCCGAGAGGCTGCTGGGTGATCAGCGAGTAGGGACCGATCGACCGAGCGTGAATCTTGTCGTCCACCAGGTGGGACAGCTTCAGCATGTAGATGTAGCCCACCGTGACCTTCTGTTCGAAGGCTTCGCCGGTGACGCCGTCGTACAGCGTCGTCTTGCCCGAAGACGGCAGCTCCGCCTCGTTCAGCAGTTCCTTCAGCCGGGATTCCTGGATCCCGTCGAACACCGGAGTCGCGAACTTCACGCCCAGGGACTTGCCGGCCCAGCCCAGATGCGTCTCCAGAATCTGGCCGACGTTCATCCGGCTGGGCACGCCGAGCGGATTCAGCACGATCTCCACCGGCGTGCCGTCCGGCAGGTAGGGCATGTCCTCTTCCGGCAGGATGCGCGAGATGACCCCCTTGTTGCCGTGGCGGCCGGCCATCTTGTCGCCGACCTGGAGCTTGCGCTTCATCGCCACGAACACCTTGACGAGCTTGATGACGCCGGGGGGCAGTTCATCGCCCTTCTGCAGGAGCTCGATCTTCTTCTCGTTCACGTCGTGCTTGACCTTGACGTAGGAGTCGGTGCGCTCGTAGATCTCCGACACCTCTTTCAGCAGGTCTTCCCGCCGCAGGGGCAACGCCAGGATCTCGCGGCGCGTCAGGCGCTCGAGGTGCTCGTACTCGATCTTCTCGCCTCTCTTGAGGAGACGCTCGCCTTCCCGGTCCCTGACCCCGGCGGTGGGCTTGAGGCCCACCAGAAGATCGGCGATCTTCTTGTTCCGCTCCTCGTGCATGATGCGTGTCTCGTCGCGGACGTTCTTCTCCAGCCGTCCGACCTCCTGCTCCTCGATCTCGAGCGCCCGCGCGTCCTTCTCGGCGCCCTTGCGAGCGAAGATCTTGACCTCGACCACGGTGCCCTCGACGCCCGGAGGCGCCTTCAGGCTGGCGTCCCGCACGTCGCCGGCCTTCTCGCCGAAGATCGCGCGCAGCAACTTCTCCTCCGGCGTGAGCTGGGTCTCGCCCTTCGGCGTGACCTTGCCGACCAGGATGTCGCCGGCCTTGACCGAAGCGCCGATTCGAACGACGCCGCTCTCGTCGAGATCGGCCAGCGCCGACTCCGAAACGTTGGGAATGTCGCGGGTGATTTCTTCGGGACCGAGCTTCGTGTCCCGGGACTCGATCTCGAACTCCTCGATGTGAATCGAGGTGTAGGCGTCGTCCCGCACCAGGCGTTCGGAGACCAGGATCGCGTCCTCGAAGTTGTAGCCCCGCCACGGCATGAAGGCGACCAGAACGTTGCGCCCCAGGGCCAGTTCGCCCTGCTCGGTCGAGGCGCCGTCGGCCAGGACGTCTCCTCGGGCCACCCGCTGGCCCTCGCCGACGATCGGCTTCTGGTGTACGCAGGTGTTCTGGTTCGATCGGCGGAACTTGGTCAACGGGTAGATGTCCGCGCCGAACTCGCGCGGCTCGCCGGTCTCCGGATCGGCGCCCTCGACCCGGACGATCACCCGGTCGGCGTCCACGGAATCGACGACGCCGGCACGCTGGCACAGCGCCACCGCGCCCGAATTGCGAGCGACGATCCCCTCGAGCCCGGTGCCGACGATCGGCGAATCCGAACGCAGCAGGGGGACGGCCTGGCGCTGCATGTTCGAACCCATCAGGGCGCGATTCGCGTCGTCGTTCTCGAGGAACGGAATCAGGGCCGCCGCGACGCTGACGAGTTGCTTCGGACTGATGTCCATGTAGTCGACGCGCTCCCGATCGACCGTGACGAAATCGCCGTGCGCCCTCGCCACCGGCCGCTCGTTCTCGAGGAAGCCCTTGTCGTCGATCCTGGCGTTGGCCTGGGCGATGATGTACTTCTCCTCCTCCCAGGCGGTGAGGTAGAAGGCCCGCGGCTCGGCCTCCACCCGCCGCTTCCCGTTCCGCTCGAGCCGATCGTTCTCCGCCGCGAGTTCGTCGGCCGACACGATCTGGCCCAGGGAGAACGTTCCGTCGCCGGGCTTGATCACCTTGAAGTGGTCGATGACCCGGCCTCCCTCCACCTTCTTGTAGGGGCTCTGGATGAAGCCGTAGTCGTTGATCCGGGCGTAGGTCGCCAGCGAGGAGATCAGGCCGATGTTCGGCCCCTCGGGCGTCTCGATGGGACAGATGCGGCCGTAGTGGGATGCGTGCACGTCGCGGACCTCGAAGCCCGCCCGCTCGCGCGACAGTCCGCCCGGCCCGAGGGCCGACAGCCGCCGCTTGTGGGTGACCTCGGACAGCGGATTCGTCTGATCCATGAACTGCGAGAGCTGGGACGAACCGAAGAACTCCTTGATCGCCGCGATGACCGGCTTGGAGTTGATCAGGTCATGCGGCATCGCCGAGTCGATGTCCTGGTGCACGGACATCTTCTCCTTGATCGCCCGCTCCATGCGCACCAGACCGACCCGGAACTGGTTTTCGAGCAGCTCGCCGACCGCGCGCACCCGGCGGTTGCCCAGGTTGTCGATGTCGTCGACCCGGCCAACGTCCTTCTGCAGCTGCAGGAGGTACTCGATGACCCGGTAGAAGTCCTCCGCGGAGAAAGTCTTCTGGTCGACCGACACGTCCGTCTCGAGCTTGATGTTGAACTTGAAGCGGCCCACCCGGGAGAAGTCGTACCTCTTGGCGTCGAAGAACATCCCGTAGAACAGCGAACGAGCGCTTTCGTGGGTCGGCGGGTCGCCGGGACGCATCCGTCGGTAGATCTCGATCTGCGCCTCCCTGGCGTCCCGGGTCGTGTCCTTGGCCAGGGTGTTCGAAATCGTGGCGCCGCACAGCTCCCAGTCGCGGAAGAACACCTCGATGCCGCTGTGGTTGCGCCCGTCCAGACGCTGGTCGAGATCCTCGGGAATCGGCTCGTTCGCCTCGAGCAGCACCTCGCCGGTGTCCTCGTCGATCACGTCGGCGATCAGGAAGGCCGGCTCGAGCTCCCGCGGCCCGACCTCCGCCTCGATGTCGTCGCCGGCGTCAAGCCGCTCGATCGCCGCTTCGTCCAGCGTCAGACCGGCAAACACGTCGTACTGGCGCCGGACGCCACGGCTGGAGCGTTCGCGCAGGCGTTCCCGCTCCAGCACCTCGGGACCGATGCCGAGGCGGTACACGCCGTCGCCCTCGATGCTCAAGGGCAGCGCGGTGTAAAACTGGCGCAGGATCAGCTCGTTCGTCTCCAGCCCCAGGGCGCGCAGGAAGACGGTGCCGTGGAACTTCCGCTTGCGGTCGATGCGCACCTCGAGGATGTCCTTCTGGCCGTACTCGAACTCGACCCAGGAGCCGCGGTAGGGGATGATCTTCGCCAGGTAGACTCGCTCGTCGCGGGTGAAGAAAACGCCGGGACTGCGGTGCAACTGGCTCACGACCACCCGCTCGGTGCCGTTGATGATGAACGTGCCGGTGTCGGTCATCAGCGGGATCTCGCCGAAGTAGACCTCTTCTTCCTTGGCGTCCCGCATCATCTTCTGACCGGTTTCCGGGTCCTTGTCGTAGACGAAGAGCCTGAACGTGACCTTGAGCGGCACGCCGTAGGTCATGCCCCGTTCCCGGCACTCCGGCATCGAGTACTTGAGCTGCAGTTCGACGGGCCCGCCGCACTTGTCGCACCTGGTCACCCGGTTCGCGTTGACCGCGCCGCAGCTCGGACAGCCGACGCTGTCCTCGAGCGGGTGGTCGGTCATGATCTTCGAGCCGCAGTTGGTGCACGACATCCGCAGGTACTCGAGACCCTTCAGGTCGCCGCAGCGGCACTGCCAGTCGCCGATCGAGTAGCTCACGAAGTCGAGCGAGCAGGTCTCCCGAAAATCCCAGAACGGGAAGATGCCCGTGAAGACGGCCTGAAGACCGTGGTTCGCCCGCTCCTCAGAGAGCAGGCTCATCTGCAGGAAACGATCGTACGAGCGACGCTGCACCCCGATCAGGTCAGGAATCGCCAGTGTCGTCTCGATGGTCGAGAAGTCGGTCCGCCCGTTGCCGTTGCGGTGACCGTTCTGCGCAACTGAAGTGTCCGTCATGCTTCGATTAGTCCTCTACGTCAGATCCTCTGCACGGGGCGGGAAACGCACGACTGCCGCCCCGGCGCTCGCTTCGAGAAGAAACCCGGACGCCGGGTCGAGATTGGCCAGCCCGATTCCAGGCCGACCCCGGGAAAGATCGCCAGCCGAAATGGTTACTTGACCTCGGCCTGACCGCCGGCCTCCTCGAGTTTGCCCTTGACCTCTTCGGCCTCTTCCTTCGAGACGCCCTCCTTGACCGCGACCGGCGCCGACTCGACCAGATCCTTGGCCTCCTTGAGACCCAGGCTGGTGACTTCGCGCACGACCTTGATCACGGCGATCTTCTTGTCGCCGAAGGAGGTCAACTGGACGTCGAACTCCGTCTTCTCTTCTGCTTCCTGAGCCTCGCCGGCGCCCGCCATGGCCGCCATCGGGACCGCGGCCGCCGCCGCCGACACGCCGTAGTGCTCTTCAAGCTCCTTGACCAGCGTGTTGAGCTCCAGGACGGTCATCTCGTCGATCTGTCTGATCAGATCAGCTGCTTCTACTGCCATCTTCTTGGTTCCCTCATGGTTCAACGGCGCCGGCTGGGCGCCGCGTTTCCAACCTCCTTGACAGGGCCGGAATCAGCCCCCACTCTCCCGACTTGCTTCCTTCTGACCTGCAATCAGGTTCAACGCGCGGAGGAACTGCGGCGCGATGTCCCCGAGCCCCCGCACCAGCCGCGCGATCGGCGACTGGAGCAGGAACAGGAGCTTCGCGACCAGCGCCTCCCGGCTGGGCAGGCTGGCTATCTCGCGGATCGTCTCCGCCGACACCTGCTGGCCGTCCACCAGTCCAGCCTTGAACTCCAGGGCCGGCACGTCTTCCGCGAACTCGGTCAGCGTCCTGGCCAACCCGACCGGATCGTCGCCGCCGTAGGCGATTGCGGTCGGCCCGACGAGGTGATCCGACAGCGCGCCGAGACTGCTGTCTTCGAACGCGAGCCTGGCGATCCGGTTCTTGACCACCGAGTATCTGCCGCCGGCCGTTCGCACCCGGCGTCTCAGATCGTCGACCTGCCCCACCGTGATGCCGGAGAAGCCCACCAGGAACGCGTGCGGCGCGGCCGCCATGTCGCCCTGGTAGGTGGCCAGCAACTCGGCCTTCGTTTCCCGTGTCAGCGCCATACTCCCTGGACCTCCTCGTGACCGGCCCGAACGATCAGGCGGCCTCGACCGCCGCGGCTTCGGACGAGTCGACTCGCACGCCCGGCCCCATCGTCGAACTCACGCTGACCGAACGCAGGTACGTGCCCTTGGCGGCGCTCGGACGCGCGCGCATGATCTCGGAGAGCAACGCCGTCGCGTTCTCCACCAGCCTCTCCGTGTCGAACGAGACCTTGCCGAGCGGGGCGTGAACGACGCCCGCCTTGTCCACGCGGAAGTTGACCTTGCCCGCCTTGATGTCCTCGATCGCCTTCATCACGTCGGACGTCACGGTGCCGGTCTTCGGATTCGGCATCAGGCCGCGCGGCCCGAGTATGCGGCCGAGCCGGCCCACGACCCGCATCATGTCCGGAGTCGCCACCACGGCGTCGAAGTCCAGCCAGCCGTCCTGGATTCGGCCCGCCAGTTCCTCGCCGCCCACGTGATCCGCGCCCGCCGCCTCGGCCTCCCGCAACTTCTCGCCCGAGGCGAACACGAGCACCCGGACGGTGCGGCCGGTGCCGTGCGGAAGGACCACTGCGCCGCGCACCATCTGGTCCGCGTGCCTGGGATTGACCCCCAGCCGGACCGCGATCTCGACCGTCTCGTCGAACTTCGCGAAGCTGCCGTCCCTGATCCGCCGCAGCGCTTCTTCCAGACCGTGCGGCCGGTCGTCCACCGCCGCCCGCGCCTCCCTGTACTTCCTGCCTCGAGTGGCCACTCGCGTTCTCCTCTGGATCCTCTGTCCCGATCTCGCCGCGCCGCTCAGGCGTCGATCTCCAGCCCCATCGAGCGGGCGGTGCCGGCGATGATCCGGCAGGCGCCCTCCAGGTCGACCGCGTTCAGATCCGGCATCTTCGCGCGGGCGATCTCTTCGAGCTGTGCCTGAGTCACCTTGCCGACCTTGTCCCGGTTCGGCTCGGACGACCCCTTGTCCCGCGCCGCCGCCTTGAGCAGAAGAACCGCGGCCGGCGGCGTCTTCGTGATGAACGAGTAGGAACGGTCCGCGTAAACGGTGATCACGACCGGGATGATCAGACCGGCTTCGCCCTGCGTCCTGGCGTTGAAGACCTTGCAGAAGTCCATGATGTTGAGGCCCGCCTGACCCAGAGCGGGTCCGACCGGAGGCGCCGGCGTCGCTCCGCCGGCGGGGATCTGCAGCTTGATCTGACCGACTTCCCTCTTGCGTGTCGTCTTCCTCGCCATCGTCATTCCTGCCTGGTTGTGCCTGAACCGCCGTCAGCCTTCCGTCCGCTCAAGACGCGCTTCCTCAGGTCTTCTGGACCTGAAGGAACTCGAGCTCCACCGGCGTCTGGCGGCCGAAGATCGTCACCATCACCTTGAGCGTGTTCCGTTCGAGGTTGATCTCCTCCACCGTGCCCGTGAAGTTGTTGAACGGACCATCGACGATCTTCACCAGTTCGCCCTTCTCGAACAGGTACTTCGGCTTCGGTTTCTCCTTCGCGGTGACCACCTTCTCGATGATCGCGTCGACCTCGTGTTGCCCGAGCGGCGTCGGCTCCTTGCCGGTTCCGACGAAACCGGTGACCTTGGGCGTGTCCTTGACCACGTGCCACGCCTTGTCGGAGATCTTCAGGCGACCGTCGCCCCGCGCTTCGCACTCGATCTCGACCAGAATGTAGCCGGGGAAGAACTTGCGCTGGGTCTCCCGCTTCTTGCCGCCCTTCAGTTCGACGATCGTCTCCGTGGGAATGCGCACCTCGCCGAACGCATGCCCCATGCCGTGAGCCTCGGCCCGCTGCCGCAGCGTCTCCCGAACCCGCTCCTCGTATCCCGAGTAGGTGTGCACGATGTACCACTGCCGCCGCGGCTCGGAGGCCTCGTCGGCGATGCCCTCCGCGGCTTCCACGCCGTCCATGACTGCCGTCTCGACTTCGCTCATCGCGCGCCCCCCTTCGTCGGCCGAACTCGGATCACTGACCCAGGAGAAGGTTGTTGAGACCGTTGTAGAGGCGCAGGATGACGACGTCGGCTACCCACAGGAAGATGGCGAAGATGACGCTCGTGATCAGCACCACGCCCGTCGTGCCGACGACCTCCTCCCGCGAGGGGAAGGTCACCTTCTTCATCTCGGTGCGCACTTCGCCCAGGAAGACACCGAGTCTGCGGACACTGGCCATCTGCGTTCTTCCGACTCCCTCTTCTGTTCCCTGAAACCCGGCCTCCGCCTCGCCCGGACGCCCGAACCGTCCCGCCGTCCGCATCCCCGAAGGAAGGTCTGGCAGGCCAGGAGGGTCTCGAACCCCCAACCTTCGGTTTTGGAGACCGATGCTCTACCGATTGAGCTACTGGCCTGAATCTCCCAACTCGAGCCCGTTCCGCCTACTCGGCGATGTCGGTGACGGTGCCGGCGCCCACCGTGCGACCGCCCTCGCGGATCGCGAAGCGCACGCCCTTCTCCATCGCGATCGGAGCGATCAACTCCACGTTCAACGCCACGTTGTCGCCAGGCATCACCATCTCCGTGCCCGACGGCAAACTCGCCACGCCCGTCACGTCCGTCGTGCGAAAGTAGAACTGAGGACGGTAACCGTCGAAAAACGGCGTGTGACGACCGCCCTCGTCCTTGTTCAACACGTACACCTCGCCGCTGAACTTCGTGTGAGGCGTGATCGACTTCGGCTTCGACAGCACCTGACCACGCTCCACCTCGTCCTTCTTCGTGCCGCGAAGCAGAACACCGATGTTGTCCCCCGCCTCGCCCGAATCCAGCAGCTTGCGGAACATCTCCACCCCCGTCACCACCGTCGAAGACGTGTCCCGAATCCCCACGATCTCCACCGTGTCCCCCACCGTCACGCGACCACGCTCCACGCGGCCCGTCACCACCGTGCCACGACCCGATATCGTGAAAATGTCCTCGATCGGCATCAGAAAATCCTGGTCCACCGCACGCTCCGGAGTCGGCACGTAAGAGTCCACCGACGACAGAAGCTCCACGATCCGAGAACCCCACACACTCTCCGGATCCCCCTCCTCCAACGCCCGCAACGCCGAACCGCGAACAATCGGAATGTCGTCGCCCGGAAACTCGAACGACGACAACAGGTCCCGAAGCTCCAACTCCACCAGGTCCAGAAGCTCCTCGTCGTCCACCATGTCGCACTTGTTCATGAACACCACGATGTACGGCACACCTACCTGACGAGCCAGAAGCACGTGCTCGCGCGTCTGAGGCATCGGACCGTCAGCTGCCGACACCACCAGAATCGCGCCGTCCATCTGAGCCGCGCCCGTGATCATGTTCTTCACGTAGTCCGCGTGACCAGGACAGTCCACGTGAGCGTAGTGACGACGCTCCGTCTCGTACTCCACGTGAGCCGTCGCGATCGTGATGCCCCGCTCACGCTCCTCCGGAGCCTTGTCGATCTCGTCGAACGGCACGAACTCCGCACCGCCGCGCTTCGCCAGTATGTTCGTGATCGCTGCCGTCAGCGTCGTCTTGCCGTGATCCACGTGACCGATCGTCCCCACGTTCACGTGAGGCTTCGTCCGCTCGAACTTCTCCTTCGCCATGACGCTCGTTGCCTCTCCCGCCTCAGCGGCTCAACTGTCCGTGTTGGTGTTCTGCCTGGCCAAGCCTGTCTGGAGCCCACGACCGGATTTGAACCGGTGACCCCTTCCTTACCAAGGAAGTGCTCTACCCCTGAGCCACGTGGGCAGCCGTCTCAGGATTCCCCGCCTTCAAGTCTCTGGTGTGTTCGGGCCCCCCGTTTCGCTCCCGAGGTCGACCCTCGACACGCATTGCTACCCGCACCCAGGAGTCGACTCCTGCGGTGCTTCGCGGGAAGAGGCGGAGTCTAGCCGCTTCCGCGGCAGCCGTAAACCCCCCCTTACGGCGCACGATGACGCACGACCTCGCCCTCGACCAGGAAGACGACATCCTCGGCGATGTTCGTCGCCAGATCCGCCATCCGCTCCAGGTAGCGCGAGATCGACAGGAACTGAATGCAGACCGGCGCGGAACCGGGCTCTTCCCGGATCATCGCCGCCACCACGCCGTACATGGCCTCGTGGCTTCGGTCGACGACCTCGTCCTCCGCGATGACCGAGCGGGCGAGTTCCGTGTCGCCGCCGACAACGGCGTCCAGGGCCGAGCGCAGCAGCTTCGGAATCCGCTCGGCCATGGCCCAGATCTCGTCGGGCACATCCACCGACTCGGCCACGGCCAGGCTCTCGGCCCGTTCCGCCAGATTGCGCGCCAGGTCGCCGGCCCGCTCGAGGTCGTTGTTCACCTTGAGAAAGGTCACGACCTGCCTCAGATCCGATGCCACCGGCGAGTGCAGCGCCAGGATCTTGAGGCACTCCTCCTCGACTTCGATCTCGCGGGCGTCGATCTCCCGGTCCTGGCGCTGGACTTCGTGCGCCAGGTCGACGCTGCGTTCCCTGAGCGCCCGCAGCGACTTGGCGGTCATGTCCTCGACCAGCGCCGCCACGCCCAGCAGAGACCGCGTCAACTGGTCCAGATCACGCTGAAGGTGGATTCTCACGAGCACGCTCCCGAGACGGCGCGGCGCCGTCGTTGCGAATCCCGGCGGCGCGAAGCGCGGCGCCGGCGACCCGGTCGGATCGCCCGTCCCGCGGGCGACCCGCCGGACTGTCGCGCAGGCGTGTGAAGAGCGCGTGAAGCGCCTATTCGGCCACGGTCGGCAACCAGACGCGGAAGACCGAACCGCGGCCCCATTCACTCTCCACCTCGACTCCGCCGCCATGTCGCTGCACGACGTTCTTCACGATCGAGAGCCCCAGGCCGGTCCCCCCGAGGCGCCGCGAGCGCGCTCGATCGACGCGATAGAAGCGCTCGAAGATCCGGTCGAGGTGCTCGGCCGAGATGCCCGGGCCCTCATCCTCGACCTCGAGAACGGCGCGGCCGTTGTCGGCCCGCAGCCGCACCAGTATCCGCCCGCCGACCGTCGAGTACTTCACCGCGTTGTCGACCAGATTGGACAGCGCCTGCCGGAGCGCCTCTTCCTCGCCGCGCACGGTCACGGGCCGGTCGGGGCAATCGAGGACCAGTCTCAGGCCCCGCTCCTCGCCCGACAGCCTCAGCAGGCCCAGCACCTCGCCCACCTGAGACCGGAGGTCGACGACGTTTTCGGGGCGATCGGCCGAAGACTCGATCCGCGACAGGGTCAGCAGGTCGGATACCAGCGCGCCGAGACGGGCGCTCTGCTTGCGGATCTTGCGCAGGAAGCGTCGCCGCGTCTTCCGGTCCATGTCCCCCGGATCGAGCAGGGTCTCCACGTAGCCGCGGATGGCGGTGAGCGGCGTCTTCAACTCGTGGGAGACGTTCGACACGAAGTCGCGGCGCAGTCCCTCCAGACGCTCCAGCTCCGAGATGTCGTGCATCACCGCGACCGCGCCCTCGACCCGCTCGCCGCCGTCCGAAGCCGCGAGCAGAGGCGACGCCGTCAACTCGAACTTACCGAGACTCGCGTCGCGGCCGGTCGAACCGACGAGACCGAATGACCGCCTGACCTCGCGGCGCTTCTCCATCGCCTCGATCAGCGCCCCGGCGAGCTCCGGCTGCCGCGACAGCTCGTAGATCGGACGGCCGATCGCCGACTCGGGCACGACCCGGCCGAACCACCTGGCGGCGATCGCGTTCAGATGCAGCACCTGCCGCTCGAGATCGATCGCCACCACCCCCTCGACCATGCTGCCAAGCAGAGCGGTCAACTGGTTCCTGTCCGCCCTGAGCTCTTCGAGCTGCTCCGCGAACCGGATCCGGTTCGCTTCAAGGCGCGACTCGAGGAGCGCGAATTCGTCGGCCGGCCAGCGCCCGCCCGGCGGCGGCTCGGAGACGCCGGTCTTGCTCAGCGCGCGCCGCGCCCTGCCCGTGAGCCGCCGCGCCCCGATACCGACCAGGACCAGACCCGCCAGGAAGAGGAGGCCGGTCGGCACGGCGCCCAGCAGGCCCGCGCCCAGTCCGCCGCCGATCAGGAAACCCAGAGCCAGCAGCCCCCCTCCACTCAGGGCCAGCTTCAGGAAGAGGGGCGAGCGAATCACGGGTCCAGGGGCGACTCTAGCCCGCATGTCTCGCCGAGATCCCGGCGCGGTCGCGGCGCTCGGCGAAATTCGCGGCTCAGCTCTCCTCTTCGTGGAAGCGGTAGCCGATGCCGCGCACGGTCTCGATCAACTCGCGGCGGTCCCCCAGCTTCTTGCGCACGGCCCTCACATGGACGTCGATGTTGCGATCGATGACCACCACCCGGTCGCCGATCGCCCGATCAACCAGTTGAGACCTCGTGAAGACCCTGCCGGGATGGCAGGCGAGCACGTGGAGCAACCGGAACTCGGTCGGCGTCAGTTCGAGAGCGCGGCCGTCGATCCTGACTCGATGCTTGACCGGATCGATCTCCAGCGAAGCCCGGATCACCCGCCGCTCCGGGTCGCGCTCCCGGAGGGGGCCCCGCCGAAGCACCGCCTGGACCCGCGCGATCAGCTCTCGCGGACTGAACGGCTTGTGGACGTAGTCGTCGGCCCCGGCGGCCAGACCTTCCACCACGTCCCGCTCCTCGCCGCGGGCGGTGACCATGATGACCGGGACATCGCGCGTCGTCGCCACCGACCGCAACCGACGGCAGACGTCCAGCCCGTCCAGACCAGGGAGCAGAAGGTCGAGGAGCACGATGTCCGGCTTCTCTCGACCGATCGCCGAGAGGCCGCCGCGGCCGCTCGTTGCCGTCGCGACCTGGAAACCCTCACGGCGAAGGTTGTACTCGATCAACTCGAGAATGTCGGGATCATCCTCGATGACCACGACCTTCTTCGCATCCATGCAACGACCCCCGGGGTGTGCGGAAACGATCCGCGCCAAGGCTAGCCGCTCTTTCGTGAACGCCCGATAAAGCCCGGAAACAAGACCTCTCCGACGGTGGACGCGCCCGCCGTCGCGTGTCACGATCCCGGCATGCCGGGCGGCGCGGGCCTGCTTCCCTTCCTGCTTGTCCTCCCGCTCACCGTCGGCGACGCTCGGAAGGCGCCGGCCGCGGAGCAAACCTGGCTGCGTCTCGGCGGCCGGATGGACATCGAGGCGGGCGCTTCGTCTCCTCATCCGGATACGGCGCCGTCGTTTCCCTTCGAGGACGGCGTCGGACTTCGCCGAACGCGCGGGCTGCTGCTCGGTCAGTTCCGCGGGATGTTCGAACTGAAGGTGGAGTACGACTTCGCGAGCGGCGATCTGGCCGCGACCGACGTCTACGCCGGCGTGCTGCCGGGAGGCGCGGCCCCGGGTGTGCGGTTGGGCCACCTGAAGGAGCCGTTCAGCCTCTCGGCGCTGACCTCCTCCAACGTCGCGGCCTTCATCGAGCGGCCGGCATCCGTGACGTCGCTGGCGCCCTTTCGCAACGCCGGGATCCTCGTCCACGGCCTGGCCGCCGGAGATCGCCTCGGCTGGGCTGTCGGCGCCTTCAAGGACAGCGAGGGCTTCGACCTCGGCGACGAGTCCGCATGGAACTGGAGCGGCCGTGTTTCCGGCCTCGCCCTCGACCCCGCTCGAGAAGGCGGCGCACTGCTCCACCTGGGCGTTGGCGCCTCCTACCGCCGGCCGACCGCCGGCGGCGCCCGGTTTCGCGGACGGACCGCGACCGGACTCGCGCCGCGCTTCGTCGATACCGGCCATCTGCCCCTGAACGCCGTGAGCCTCTGGGGAATGGAGGCAGCGATGAGCAGGGGCGCCCTGTGGCTCCAGGCGGAATCTCTTCGTGCGGAAGTCGACCTGATCCACGGTCGCGGCCAAGCGCGGCTCGTCGGGCACTACGTCGAGGCCGGCTGGTTCCTCACCGGCGAGAACCGACCGTACCAGCGCCATTCCCGCACCTTCGGACGGCTGACGCCCCGCGCGCCGTTTCCGACCGGCGGCGGCGCCTGGGAAGTCGCGCTCCGTTGGGACCATGTCGACCTGGTGGACGGTCCCGTCGCGGGCGGCAGCAGGCGAAGCCTCACCGTCGGACTGAACTGGCGCCTGCGCAGCGACCTGCGGGCATTCCTGAACTACGTATCGACCGACCCGGCAGGAACCGGATCGGCCGACTTCGCGGGCCTGCTGCTGCACGTCGACTTCTGAACGCCAGGCAGGCGACGGCCGGCCCGAAGGATGACGACCGCCGTCTTTCCCGTTCTCGCCGCTTCCTGGCCAGCCCGCATGTTTCACCGATCTCCCGCCGCGGCCGTGGATCCGCTCGCCGTGGCGGGACCTTCTCCCTCGCGTCGGCTCGACGGTGTGTCCGCTGCGCCCGCGCCGCCTCTCGGTCCGAGGGCCCCGCCGCAGCGGCAGCCAGGCGCCATCGCTACGGACCTCGGCGGGCTAGAACGAGTAACCGACCCCGAGGCTCACGCCCCTGCCCGGATCAAGGAGGCGGAAGACCTCGCCGCCCTGCTTCCACTCGCGCTCCTCGCCGAGGAGGTTGGTCGCCGCCAGCTTGAGGTCAAGACCGGCGCCCAGACCCTGGCGCCAGACCACGTCGACCGTGTTCCGTCGGGACTCGGTCACGTCCGGCAAACCTTCCACGCCGCCAAGATGGATCTTCTCGTCCACCATGCTGAAGAGCACCCGAAGGGTCGTGTCGACCTCTTCCGGAGACCACTCGACGCCGAGATTGACCAGGTTGTCCGGCTGGCCGGCAAGCGGCCGCACGGAATTCGTCAGCGTCGTGGCGCCGGCGTCGATCCGGATCTCGGAGTCGACGAACGTGTAGTTCAGGATCCCCGTCCAGTCCTCTCCTCCGTCCCCCAGGAAACCCAGGCTGCGACGGAACTCGAGCTCGACGCCCAGATTCCGGGCGCCCTCGGCGTTCCGAAAGGTCTCCGTGGGCTCGACCGCGGAGATGACAACGCTCTCGATCGGATCCGTGAAGTCCTTGTAGAACACGCTCGCAGCCACCACGTCGCCGGCTGACGGGAACCACTCCCAGCGGGCGTCGAAGCTGTCGATCAGGGCGCGCTCGACGTCGGGATTGCCGACGACCACGAAGCCGCCGACGATGTGCTTGAACCGGAACGGCGCGACCTCGCGGAACTCCGGCCGGTTGACCGTCCGCGAGACGCTGAACCGCAGGTTCCGCGTCGCGCCGAGGCTCCGGATCAGACTGAACGAACCCGTCACGTCGGAGTCCGACTTGTTCGTCGTCGTCTCGGCGCCGCCCAGGGCGGTCCGGTCGATCGTGATCACGTTCTGGTCGGAGTCCTCCATCCGCAGGCCGCCGACGATCCGCCAGTCTTCCCAACCGACGTCGACCCGGGCGTACAGGGCGTCCACCACCCAGTCGGCCCGGTAGCTGTCCGTGGCGTTCGTCACCTCGGTCAGCTGGAATCCGAAGAAGTCGATGTTCTCCGGCACGTAGATCTGCTCCGGCGTGCCTCTCAGGTCGATGTCCTCGGTGTGTCGCGGGAACATCCGAAAACGGCGGCCCCCGAACGTCCGATCGTTCGTCCACTGGCGGACCCCGAGCTTGAGGCCGCCGAAGCTGTCGCCGTTCGAGAAGAACGTCTCCCAGTCCGCCCGGTAGTCATCGATCTCGTCCTCGAGGTCGTTGTAGTACATGAAGCCGCTCTGGCCGTTGCTCGTCAGCCGGAAACCGTCGTCGAACAGTTCGTAGATCGTCTGCCGAAGATCCTCGTGGGTGTCGGCGGTCGAGGTCGAGCCCCGCCAGGTCAGCGTGCTGCCGTTCGAGCCGACACCAGCCAGGTAGTGATCGCCGCCGACCTGCAGGTTGAAGACCTCCTGGTCCTCGTACTGCAACCGCTTGTCCTCGATGTCGTTGTCGATGTCCGAGAAGAATCCCTCCTGAAGACGCGCTTCGGACGAACTCAGGGTCGTCCGCAGAGAGCGGATTTCGATCTGGCCGCTGTCGCCGGCCCGCATCGAGAAGTTCCCCATCAACGAGCTCTTCACCTGCTCGACGCCGTAGTCGAGGTCGTAGTCGTGAAGCGGCGTCAGCGCGTTGTTGGCGCCCACCGCGTAGAACGTCCGCTGTTCGTGCCGGGTCTCGTAACTGTTGTCCCAGTTGCCGGCAAGCATCAGGCCGAAGCCGCCGAAGGTGCTGCCGTAGGCCATCTTGCCGCCCCGGCCCAAGGGCGCGTCGTCCTTGTCGCTGGGGCTCCAGCGTCCCGCGATCCGCTCGCCCATCCGCTCGAGTTCAGCGCTGCCGAAGCCGATTCCGAGGAAGCGGCTCCGGCGGACGATCGCCCGGTCCGGGAAGTCGTCGGGCAACGGCTGGCCGCCGGCGCCCGACGAACCGAGTCCGATCGGATCGGCGAGGAACGGTTCGCGCGTGGTCTCCGAGTTCCCGGCGGCCGAGACGCCGACCGAGAGTACCTGGCGGGCAGGGAAGCTCCTGGTCACGAGTTCGATCGCGCCGGCCGCGAAATCGCCCGGCTGGTCCGGCGAGTAGGACTTCCGGACCGTGACGCGGTCCAGCAGGTCCGCGTCGAACAGGTCGAGCGGCACGACCTTGCGCTCGAACTCGGTCGAGGGAATCCGCGAGCCGTCCAGCGTCGTGGCGCCGTAGCGGTCGCCAAGTCCTCGGACATACGCGAACTTGCCGTCCTGGAGGGAGATGCCGGTGACCCGCCGGAGCGCGTCGGCGGCGTCCGAACCGCTGTTCTTCGAGATCTCCTCGGCGCCGATGTTGTCAAGGATTTCGGAAGCCGCCTTGCGCTCAGCGAGCAGGGCCGAAGCCGAAGCGTCGATCGCCGTCGCTTCGACGGTGATCGACGCCGAGAGCGCGACTTCCTCGCCCCCGTCGCCCGCGGGCATGAGCACGGCGCTGACCTGGGCCAGACCGCCCGCCTCGACCGCGACATCGACGATCCGCTGGGATTCGTAGCCCTCCGCCGATACGACGACCGCGTGCGTCCCGACCGGAAGGTCAAGCTGGAAGATGCCATCGACCGAGGTCGCGGCCGAGGCCGAACCGCCGTCGAGGGCAACCGTGGCGCCGCGCACTGGCGCGCCGCTGCGGCCGTCGAGGATCACTCCCGTGACGGCGCCCACCTGAGCGCGCGCCGCGCCGCCGGCGAAGAGGCAAAGGGCGAGAATCGCGGCCGCCGGACCGACGAGCCGCCGTGTCGTTGAACCCGCGTCGGCGCGGGTATGGAAGACGCGGGTATGGAATTCGTGCATCGTGCAAATCGCTCCTGTCTGGCCCTGAAACGGCATGTACCATGCAAGCCCGTGGCGAAAGTCGCGCTGCATTCGCGACACGCACTTCCACCACGGGCCGCTAGTTGTCCGAGAAGGTGGTCCAGCCGTCGTCGACCCAAGGGTCATCGGGCGAGACGCCGCCGATGTAGTCGACCGAGTCGAAGAATCCGTCTCCCGCGACCGGCGCCGGCGCCGCGCCCGAGCGGGCCGGCGAGCCGACCAGGGGCGCCAGGTCGGGCTGGATCCGGTTCCTGGAGTCCGGCAGCAGCGGGTCGGCGGCCGTGATGTTCGAGGCCATCAGGTCGACGTTGGAGAACCCGTTGCGGTTGTCGAAGAAGATGCTGTTGTCGATCGTCAGCAGATTGCCGACCAGCCCCTCGCTCACGTCCCCGTCGACGTCGACCGCGTAGTCCCTGGCGTTCATGACGATCGCGTTGCGCAGCGTGATCGCCGCGCCGCGGCGCAGCAGAATGCCCGGGTCGCCCGAATCGCGCCGCATGGAGATCGTCAGATTGAAGATCGTCGGGTTCGACCGCGGCTCCAGGTTGTGGTTGCGGCTGTTGTTGTCGGCCTCGATGCCCTTGTCGTGGTCGTCGAAGCGCTGCAGGACGACGGCGTGCTGCATCCGACCCCGCCAACCGTAGGTCCAGTCGATGCTGTCGTCCTGGGCGTCCGTGATCAGCACGTACTTCGCGTCGGCCGTGCCGCCGAAGAACTCGATGCCGTCGTCCGCGTTGTGGTGAACCTGAACGTGATCGATCCGGGTGCCGCTGCCGACGCCCTGCAGCGCGATGCCGTTCAGCTCGTTCTGATCGGTGAAACGGATGCCCGCGAATTCGACCCGGACAAAGGAGAGCCGGCCGCTCGAGTCGGTCGGGTTGTCTCCTCCGAACAGGCCGGAGTCGCCCTCGCCTTCGCGCGGGCAGGTGTTGCACGGAGCGGCGCCGCTGATGACCAGGCCGCCCCAGTCGCCCGGCTCGCGCTCGCCGACATCGAACTCGGAGGTCAGGACGATCGGCATGCGCGCCGTGCCGACCGCCATGATCTTCGCTCCGGGCTTGACGACCAGCACTCCCTGATTCACGTTGCCGCCGTAGACGACGGCGCCGGCCTGGATCGTCAGCGTCGCTCCGCCGTCGATGAAGGTGGGACCGTTCAGGTAGTAGGCGTTGTTGCTGGTCCAGGTCTCGCTCGACGTGATGGCGCCGACCTTGTGGACCACCGCGTCCACGTGGCTGTACATCGCGTTGCCGCGGGCGATGACCTTCTCGCCGGCCTCGTCGCGAATCTCCAGCACGAACTGGTAGAGGCCGGTCGCCCTCGGCACGGAGGACGGCAGGGCGCCCAGGGCGCCGCCGCTGCCGAACAGCCGGAACGCGTTGGCGCCGGCGCCCAGCAACGAACCCAGGTCGGATACGTCCACGGCCCGGCCGAACACGTCGGTCTCGGCGCCGCCGAACCCGTTCGCGGCCTGGCTGTAGTGCATCCTCGCTTCGGTGGCCCGGTTTTCCCAGTACAGGTAGACCGTCGACGGGCTCGTGTAGCCCTTGGCGTCGAATGTCAGGTCGAGATCCGGCTCGGTCAGTCCGAGCGCCGAGGCGAAGACGTAGAAGTTGGTTTCCAGCAGGATCGCCGGACGATTCGGAATGCCCGGTTCAACCGGCGGGAAGAAGCCGGCGGCCGGCAAGGCCGATACCGCCGCCAACAGCAGTCCCGCAAGGAACGAAGCGCTCCCGCGGGTGGTCGAGAAAAGACGATGCAGGCTCAAGCGGTCCTCCTCCGTGGTCCTGAGCGACGATTCTTCGGTTCGGTTGTGAAGACCCGCCGCGCAAACGGTCAAAAGAAGGTGAAGACCGTCGCGCGTTGCGCCGGCGCTCGACGCCGGTCCCCTCCCGTCCGCGCGGAGGCACGCGGGAGGCGACTCGAGAAGGCCGTTGACCGCCCTCGTCGGCTCGGCGCCGGCGGCGCCGACGCTGACGGCGGACCGTCCGCCGCGATCGTCGCTGCCGGCGGCGAAGCGCTTGAGCTTCCGTCGCGGCTGGCAGCCCGCATGGTTCACCGATCTCCTACTGCGGTCGCGGATCCGCTCGCTACGGACCTCGGTGAAGCCTGCGGGCCCGGCGACCTCCGGTGAAAAGACAGTAGAGCCGGAGAGTTCCGGGGAACTTACGGGCTCAAGTGCTGAGCCAGGAACGCCGCGTAGCGCTCCGACGCCTCGATCCGGTTGACCCGATTCCGGAAACCGTGTCCCTCGTCCGGGAACAGGACGTACTCGACCGGCACGCCGTTGGCCCGCACCGCCTCGACGAGTTCGTCGCTCTCCGCCTGGAGCACCCGGGGGTCGTTCGCGCCCTGGACGACGAGCAGCGGCTTGACCACGTTCGAGGCATGGAACAGGGGCGAGATGCGCTCCAGGCGCTCGCGATCGGTCGCCGGATCGCCCAGTTCTCCGAGCAGCGCCACCTTCTGCGCCTGCCACCACGGGGGCGTGCTCTCGAGCGTCCGGATCCAGTTCGTGACCCCGAAGATGTTGATGCCGACATCGAAGGCGTCCGGCTCGAAGGCCAACGCGGCCGCCACCATGTAGCCGCCGTAACTGCCGCCCATGATGCCGACCCGCGAACCGTCCACCCAGTCCCGGGACTCGAGCCAGGCGCGGGCCCACACGCAATCCTGCAGGTCGACTTCGCCGTGCTTCCTGTCGTCCATGTGGAAGAAGGTCTTGCCGTAGCCGGACGAACCGCGGTTGTTCACGCCCAGAACGACGTAGCCCTGGTTCACCAGGTGCTGGATCTCGGCCCGATAGGTGCGCCGGGTCTGACCGCCCGGCCCGCCGTGCACCCAGACCATCGCGGGCGCCGGCTTCTCGGCCGACGCCCCGTGCGGCCGCCACAGGATGGCCGGAATCTCGAGCCCATCGAAGCTCGGATAGCGGATGACCTCGGTGGTCACCAGGTCGTCCGGGTCGATCTCGGGATTCAGGCTCCGGGTGAGACGGACTGCTTCTCCGCCCTGTTCGAGGTCGTGGACGTAGAGATCCGAGGGCGCCCGGTCGCTGCTCAGATAGAAGGCCATCAGCCGGTCGCTGGCCGAGAAGCGGACCGACGCGATGTCGCCGTCGGGCAGGTCGGGAAGCGGGACCGGGGCGCCGGTCTCGGTGTCCAGCACTTCGACCGAAGTCGAAGCGTCCTCGTTGATCGCCGACACTCGATACCGGCCGGTCTCGGAGAACGACACGCCGAAGACGTCCCAGTCGGCCGCGAGCACCAGTTCGCGGGAGCCGCCGACAAGGTCGTAGGACCAGATCTGGTTGAACTCGCCGTGCTCGTACGTACCGTAGTAGAGCTGCGCGCTGTCCGGCGTGAAGCCGCCGGACGAATGCTCGACCTCGCCCTCGTGCTCGGTGACGTGCACCAGGCGACCCGCCATCAGGTCGTAGGCGTAGACATCGCTGTCGTAGTTGCTGGTCAGCTTGTCGAGCGCCAGCCAGCGGCCGTCGTCGCTGACATCGCCGAGGTTGAAGGCGCCGTCGTTCTCGAACACGAGTTCCCGCTCGAAGTTCCAGGTTCCCGGCGGCGGCACGTCGTAGCGGTAGAGGTCCATGGCGAACGGCGTGCGCTCGTTGGTTCGGACGAAGAAGGCCTCGCCGTCGCCGCGCCAGCCGGCGAACGAGGCGCGCACGTTGTCTCCCGGCGTCAGGTCGACGCCGCCTTCGGGAACGTCCCCGGCGCCGTCCGAGCCGACGTAGAGGTGGTTCAACTCGTTGCCGCCCTGATCGCCCCTGTAGAGAAACCGGTCGTCGTCCGGAAAGTAGCTCTGCGCGAACACCGGACCGGCGCTGTCGGTCAGGGGTCTCGGTTCACCGCCCGCCACCGGTACGCTGTAGACCGCCCAGACGCCGGTCATGTCGCTCGAGATCAGCAGGCGGCTCTCGTCGGCCGAAAACGAGGCGCCGCCGTAGGACGTCGTGTTGTGAAACGCGGCGGCGCTGTAGACCGCCGGCTGCCGCGCGGGGGGTTCGTTCCCCGTGCCGCAGGCGACGACGGCGAGCACGCCGAGCGTCGCCGGCAATGAAGGAGAGAACCGGGGCCGCGCGAGGGGGCCGTGATCCGAACAGCGGGTGAGAGATGCCATGACGAAGCCTCCTTCAGGGGCGATTCAGGTTGGAGCGGACGACCTCAAGGGGGCGCGTCGTGAAGCCAGCCCGCCTGCTCGAGGATCGAGATCGCGGCCAGATCGACCAGCTTCTCGCCGGCCCCGACCTCGACGACCGTAGCTTCCCGGCCACCGTAGCCGCCCTGCGCCGCCGCGGCGATGGTCGGGAAGTAGGCAAGTTCGCCGTTCGTGTAGCCGGCAAAGAAGACGTGGGGCGCCTGGACCGCCGCCCGCAGGCGGAGCTGGTGCTCGACGAAGAACTCGCCCGGGAAGGTGGCGAGAGCGAACTGACCTTCGCCCCGCTCGCCGAGGACCAGAGTGTTCACCTCGGCTTCCCGCTCGCGCGGGAAGCGCGCGCGGTACCTCCGAAGCGACGCCTCCAGCCCGTGGCGCCGAAAGCCCTGCTCCACCACCGGCGAGTCCAGATCCCAGCGCGGATCGAGCGTCACCAGGCGGCGCTTGACGGACAGGGTCGCCGGATCGCGGAACGCCTGCGCCGCCGCCAGATCGGCGCGGACGCGAAGCACCTCCCGACCGAGGCGCTCTCCCGTCATCCGGGCCTGTTCGAAGCCCCCTTCCGCGGGCGGCGTCTTGTCCCAGAACGGATTGATGTCGCCGGCGGCACCCTGGAGGAACATCGGCACGCCGCCTCCCCGCTCGGCGACCAGAGCCGCCATCGCGCCCGGATAGTCCGCCGAGACAAGCATGTTCTCGGGCCCCAGGATGACCGGGTGAACGGCGAAGTTGACCACGGTGGCGATCGCTTTGCCGTCCGCGCCGTCAACCGCCAGCACGCCGACGGAGTCGTCGAGCGGCGCGGTCGGCAGGCGCTCGCGGTTGCGCCAGAGCATCTCGACGCTGCCATCGGGCAGGACACGCCTCCGGTTGTGACCTTCGCTGGCACGACCCCAGCCCACCGCGACCCGCGCGGGGCGAAGAGCGGCGTGAGCCTCCAGGACGACGGCGGCGATCCTCCGCTCCAGTTCCCCGACCCACGGCCGCGCGGCGCTCGGGAAGTCGGCCTCGAACAGCGGCGCGGAGTGGGTGTGAGAAGCGTTCAGCAGCACGTGGTCGAAGCCGGCGGCGTCGCGGACCGCCTGCCGCACGGGCAGGGTGTTCTCCTTGCGGATCGAGCCGAGATCGAGCGTCACGAGCGCCACCGTCTCGCCGTCCGCTTCGAGAACGAGCGCGCGCGCGTAGAGCGGGTCGTGGACTCCCTCGGAACGGTTCGTGCCGCGCGCGCCGTAACCGTAGAGCAGGGCGCCGACCGGCGGCGTGATCTCGACCGCGGCCGCGCCGGCGCGCAACTGGGCCGTCATCGGCGATGACGCCAGGGCGAGCCCTCCCAGAACGACGCCGACCGCCGTGAGGCGTCGGCGCCCGGCGATCGTGCCGCGCGGCGACCGGCCCGGAGGATCGTGCGGGATCCGCCGCGCCACGACCATCCCGTGCGCGTCGTCCGTCAGACCGTACCTGCACACCAGCGCCTCCGCCTCCCTTCGGGGTCCTGAAGCGGCCGTCGATGATGCCACAGTGGAACGGCCGCCAAGTTCGAGAGTCCGCGCGCGCCCCGCACGGCCCGCGACGGAGGCGGCCTCAGCCGTACCGCCCCTCGATGTAGTCCGCGGTCTGGCTGTTCCCCGGGTTCAGGAACATCGACGCCGTGTCGCTGTGCTCCACCATCCTGCCGAGCAGCATGAAGACGCACTCCTCGCTCGCGCGCCGTGCTTGCGCCATGTTGTGGGTGACGATCAGGATCGTGTAGTCGCCCCGGAGCTTCCAGATCAGCTCCTCCACCGCCTCGGCGCCGGCCGGGTCGAGAGCGGAGCACGGCTCGTCCATCAGCAGGAGCCTCGGCTTGACTGGAAGCAGGCGGGCGATGCACAGCTTCTGTTGCTGCTCCAGCGACAACTGGGTGCCCGGCCGGTCGAGCGCGTCCTTCAACTCGTCCCAGAGCAGGACGTCGCGCAGCGCCTCCTCGACGATCCGGTCGCTCTCGGCCTTCGACGGCGGACGTCCGTCCGGGAGGTGAACCCGGGTCCCGAACAGGACGTTGTCGCGCACTGACAGGGGCAGCGGATTCGGGCGCTGGAAGACCATGCCGACCTGCCTGCGAAGCTGGGCCAGTTCGACCGACGGATCGTGGATGTCGAGCCCCCAGAGCCGGATGCCGCCGGTCGTCCGGACGTAGCCAAGACGCTCGTTGATCCGGTTGACCGACCGGAGCAAGGTCGTCTTGCCGCAGCCCGAGGGACCGATCAGAGAGGTGATCGCGCCGGCGCGCACCCGGAGGTCCACCTCGAACAGCGCCTGGAAGTCGCCGTACCAGAGACTCAGCTTCTCCACCAGGATCGCGGCGGCCGGGCCGGTCGCTCCGGAGGCCGGAGGCGCCGCCGCGGTCATCCGAACTTGCCCTCGAGGTAGGCGGTCGTGCGGGCATCCCGGGCGCCGCCCTCGAACAGCGCCTCGGTCTCGCCGATCTCGACCAGCTGCCCGGTCAGAAAGAAGGCGGTCCGCGAGGCGAGCCGGCGCGCCTGCTGGACCAGGTTCGTCACCATGACGATCGTCATCTCCGCGCGGAGCTCGGCCAGCACTTCCTCGATCCGCATCGTCGTGACCGGATCGACCGCGATCGAGAACTCGTCGAGCAACAGGATCGACGGGTCCTGCGACAGCGCCCGGGCAATCGTCAGCCGCTGCTGCTGGCCGCCCGAGAGCAGGCTGCCCAGCGAGTCGAGGCGGTCCTTGACCTCGTCCCAGAGCGCCGCCCGCCGCAGGCAACGCTCCACGACGACGTCGAGGTCGGCCCGCTTCCTCCCGCCGCGCAGCCGCGCCGACAGCGCGACGTTGTCGTAGATCGTCATCGGCAGACCGACGGGCAGAGGGAACACGACGCCGATCCGCCGCCGCAGGGCGTACGCGTTCCTCCAGCTGCGGACTTCCTTCCCTTCGACGGACACGCTGCCTTCGACCGTCATGCCCGGCGTCAGCAGATCCATGCGGTTGACGGCACGCAGAAAGGAGGTCTTGCCGCTGTTCGCGGGCCCGATGATGCCGAAGATCTCGTTGCGCGGAACCTCGAGCGTGACGCCCGAGAGCGCCAATCGCCCGCCGTACCGAATCGTCAGATCCGCGACGCCGATCGCCGGCGCGGCCGCGGCGCGGTCCCGCCCCGCTACCACTTCTTGCGGCCCCGCAGGTAGACGCGGAACGCGATCGACAGCCCGTTCATCGCCAGCACCATCGAGATCAGCACCAGGGCGACGCCGAACGGCACGTGCTCCGGCACGTTCGGCACCTGGGTCTGGATGACGAACAGGTGCAGCGACATCGCCATCGTCTGGTCGAGCACGCTCTGAGGCAGGAACGGGGAGAAGAACACGGCGCCCGTGAACATGATCGGCGCCGTTTCGCCGGCCGTCCGCGACACCTCCAGGATGACGCCGGTCAGGATGCCGCTGATCGAGTTCGGCAGCACCACTTTCCGGATCGTCTGCCAGCGGGTGGCGCCCATGTTCCAGCACGCTTCGCGGAAGGCGCGGGGGACGGTCTGAAGCGACTCCCGGGTCGACACGATGACCACCGGCAGCGTCATGACCGCCAGCGTCAGGCTGGCGGCCAGGATGCTCGTGCCGAAACGGAAGAAGATGACGAAGGCGCCGACGCCGAAGAGCGCGTGGACGATCGAGGGCACGCCGGCGAGATTGATGATCGCCAGGTTGATCGCCCGGGTCAGACGGTTGTCCGGGGCGTACTCGCTCAGGTAGAGGGCCGCGGCGACGCCTACCGGCACCGAGGCGAGCAACGCCACGACGACGAGCCATACCGTGCCGATCAGAGCCGGCAGGATGCCTCCCGCCGTCATGCCGTCGGTGGGCGGGGTGAACAGGAATTCGACCGAGAGCGCGGGCCCGCCGCGGTGGATCAACACGCCGAGGATGAGAACGACCGGCAGGATCAGCATGCAGGTCATCCACAGGAAGAGGATCCGGAACCCGCTCTCGACCGACTGGTTGCGTCGGTTCCTTTCGGTCGCTTCGAACATCGGGGCCCCTTCGGCGCTGGTCAGGGATTCGCCGAGGCGACCGGGCGACGACCGCGCCGGCGGCCGCCCGGCAAACCGCCTCGCACGAAGATGTCGGCCAGGAAGTTGATGGCGAAGGTAACGAGGAACAGGAAGATCCCGAGCGTGAACAGCGCCTGCCAGTGCTCCGAACCCTCCGCCGTCTCGCCCAGTTCGGCGGCGATCGTCGCGGTCAGGGCGCGCACCGCGTCGAACGGGCTCGTCGGCAGGTTGACCGCGTGTCCGCTCGCCATCAGGACGGCCATCGTCTCGCCGAAGCCGCGACCGACGCCGAGCAGGGTCGCCGCCACCAGGCCATTGCGGCCGGCGGGCAGCACCACCTTGAAGATCACCTGCCAGCGGGTGGCGCCCATCGCCTCGGCCGCCTCCCGATAGGTGTCGGGCACCGCCTTCAGCGCGTCCTCGGCGATCGTGGTCATGATCGGCGCCGCCATCAGCCCCAGGATGACCCCGGAGTTCAGTACGTTCAGGCCGACCGGAGCGTCGAAGACCCGAACGATCAGCGGGTTCATGATCGACAGGCCGACGAACCCCCAGACCACCGAGGGAATCGCCGCGAGCAGCTCCACCAGCACCTTGAGCGTCTCTCGACCTCTTCCGGCGGCGAACTCGCCGATGTAGATCGCGGCGCCGAGCGAGAAGGGGACGGCGACCGCCATGGCGAGGCCGGTCACGGAGGCCGTGCCGGCGATCAGCGCGAGGGCGCCGAAGGTCGGGTTGTGGTTCGAGGTCGGCGTCCACCGCGGCGACAGGAAGAACTCACGGAAACTGAAGCCCTCGAAGATGAACCCGGCGCCCTCGCGGCCGATGAACAGGAAGATGCCGACGATGAAGACGATCGCCGACAGGCCGCCAAGCAGAACGAGGATCTGGGCGGCCTTGTCGACCCACCAGGCCAGGTCCCTGCGATCCGCGGCGACGACCGTCTTCATCCCGCTCTGGGCGGCGGCCGGCGCCGTCTCGACGTCCGGACTCGGGTTCACGAGCAGTCCAGCACGGCCCTCGGCGCGTACCCCTTCCGGTGCAGGATGCACTGGCCCACATCGCTCAGCACCCAGTCGAGGTACTCGCGGATCGCGCCCCGCGGCTCTCCCGCCGTGTACATGAAGAGCGGCCGCGAGATCGGGTAGGAACGGTCGATCGCCGTGGCCACCGTCGGAACCACGCAGTCCCCGCCTTCCGCCGCCCGGATGCAGGGCATGCTGACGTGCTCGGTCGCGTAGGCAAGACCGCTGTAGCCGATCGCGCAGGGCGTGTGCTCGACGAGGTCGACCACGTCCTTGGACCCGTGCATGTCGAGCGACCCCAGCTTGAAGTCGCGTCGGTCGCCCAGGATCGCATCGCGGTAATAGAAGTAGGTGCCCGAGTTGTTCTGGCGGCTCACCCGAACGATCCTGTCGCTCGGGCAACCGGGAGGCTTCACGCCCAACCGGCTCCAGCGCTCCGTCTTGCCGCCCTCTCCGTAGATGTCCGCCAGCTGGTCGAGCGACATGTCGGCGAGGGGATTGTCCTCGTGCAGGAAGACCGCCAGGGCGTCGTAGCCGACGACGTACTCGATCGGATCGTGGCCGTTGGCCCGCGCCTGCTCCCGTTCCGATTCGGTCATCCGGCGGCTCGAGTTCGCGATGTCGACCGTGCCGTTGATCATCGCCGAGATGCCGGTTCCCGAACCGCCGCCCGATACCGCCACGGCCGTTTCGGCCGTGACCTTGGCGTACTCCTCCGCCCACGCCTGCGCGACGTTGACCAGGGTGTCGGATCCCTTGTTCTGGATGACGTGGCGAGACGCATCCCCGGCGCCGGCGCACGCCGCGGCGAGGACGGCGAGGGCCGCTGGAACCCCTGCCCGAATGGGACGGATCATTGCGACCGCAATGTAGGCCTCATCCGTGAACGGCCCGTAAAGACGACGCGGCGCCGCCCTGAGTCCAGAGCGCCATCTCGGCGGTCCAACGGGCGGTCAGGACCGCCATCGAACCGGGGGCCCGGAGTGCGAAGCCGGTCTCACTCGCCCCGGACCGCGCCGGCCTGGCGGGCGCGATCGAGCACCCGTTCGGCGCGGTGCAGGTGCGGGGCGTCGACCATCTGGCCCTCGTGGCGAAAAGCCATCCGGCCTTGCGCCCGGTGCTCTTCGAACGCCGCAACCAGGGCGGTCGCGGAAGCGATCTCCGCCTGGCTCGGCGTGAACACGTCGTTGACGATCGGGATCTGGTTCGGGTGGATCGTCATCTTGCCCTCGAATCCCATCCATGCCGCCCGCTGGCAGTCGAGCCGCAGACCGTCCAGGTCGCCGATGTCGGTGAACACGCTGTCGATCGGCTGAGCGCCGCCGGCACGAGCAGCCAGCAGAGTCATCGACCGGCAGTAGCGGAACACGTCCAGGTACTCGCCGCGCTCGTCCCGACGTCGACTCGCGCCGATGGAGACGGACAGGTCCTCGGCGCCCCAGGTCAGCGCGGAGACGCGATTGGTCGCGGTCAGGCGAGCGAGGTTCAGCGCTCCGCCGGCCGTCTCCGTGGCGATCAGGATCAGCGCGATGCCGCCCAGGTCATGGCCGTGAGCCATCTCGAGTTGGGCGACCAGTCGATCGACCCGCAGCACGTCGTCGACGCCGCTCACCTTCGGTACAACGTAGGCGTCGGGCGGGTGCTCCATCGTGACTTCGACGTCCCGGCGACCCCAGGGCGTCATCAGGTCGTTGATCCGCACCGCCCGCTCCTTGCCGCCGAAGTCCGTCGCCCTGAGCCAGCCGGCCACCTCGCGTCGAACCTCCTGCTTGCGATCCGGGGTCACCGCGTCCTCGAGATCGAGGATCAGCGTGTCGGCCTCGAGCCCCAGGGATTTGGCCAGCATGCGCTCATTGCCGCCCGGAACGAAGTGGACGGCGCGCCGAAGCCGAGTGCTGCTCACGAAGCGACTCCAGCTAGCCCGTGCCCCGGAGCTCCAGCTCGACCCGGCGCAGGCCCTCCTCGAAGGCCTCCGGCCGAAGACCCAGACCGAAGCGCAGGTAGCCCGGCATGCCGGCCCAGCGGCCCGCGACCAGCAGGACGCTGCGGTTGCGTCGAAGTCGTTCGGCGAAGGCCACGCAGTCCGCCGGACGGCCGCTCGCCACCAACGGCACGAAGCCGTAGGCGCC
Source organism: Candidatus Multivorans sp. (assembly GCA_965203495.1). Lineage (GTDB taxonomy): Bacteria > Acidobacteriota > Thermoanaerobaculia > Multivoradales > Multivoraceae > Multivorans. The sequence goes on along the minus strand of CBDBDB010000013.1, from coordinate 29,582 downwards.
GGCCCGCGGCGCCCGATAGGCGAGTGCGCCGCGCTGCCGGGCGATCCAGTCGCGGAAGGCGGCACGGTTGGTGCGCATCATCCGCCGCGCGCGTTCGAACAGCCGATTCTGGTTGGAAGGCGCCGTAGCGAAACGCGCGATCACGTCGGACAGGGACGCGGGAGCGATCGTCGTGAAGTCCCGCCTTGACCAGCAGCGCTCGACGAACTCGGACGGACCGACCATCCAGCCCAGGCGAGCGCCCGGGAGACCGTACGCCTTGGACAGGCTGGAAACCGCGACGACGCGCTCGCCCCTTCCCCACATGCCGGGGGCCTCCTCTCCGGGCGCCAGGTCATGCACGGCGCCGCGGTAGACCTCGTCCGACAGCACCCAGGCGCCGACCCGTTCCGCCGCGGCGGCGATCCGGTCCAGTTCCCACGGCGTGAACACATGGCCGGTCGGGTTGTTCGGATGGCTCAGATAGATCAGCCTGGTCCGCTCGGAGACAGCGGTCTCGAACGCGTCCCAGTCGAGCGACCAGGTCGACTCGTCGGCGCCGGGGACCAAGGGGACGTCTCGCACCTTCGCTCCCAGACCACGGGCCGCCAGACCGACCTGCAGGTAGTTCGGCACGATCGCCGCCACCTCGTCTCCCGGTTCGACCAGGACCTGAACGGCCACGTAGTTCGCCTCGGACGAGCCGGTGGTCACCAGCAGATGATCGACCGTCGCCCCCGCGTAGTGGTCGGCGAGCTGCGTGCGGAGTTCCGGCGTGCCGTTCGACTGGATGTACTCGATCGGCGTCGAGTGCAGTTCGTCCAGATCGAAACCCAGCGCCGCCAGGCCGTCCAGCGTCAACGGCTCGACGCCGCTCTCGCTCAGGTTGACGTCGACGCGATGTTCCCACAGCGACTGCTGCCGCTCCAGATCGAAGGTCTCCATCTCCATCGTGCTTCCCTCAGGTCGGATCGGTCCGTCGTCAGGCGCCGGCGCACTCGCGAGAGAGGCGTTCGCAACGCCGCGGGAACGGGCGCACCGAGACTACGGCAGCGCGTGGACCGACGGCATGACGCCGACGGCGTGGTCGCCGAAGCCGTACATCGTCGGTTCGTACACGCCGACGACCCGGGCATCGTTGCGGTCCGGAATCCGGTCCTCCATGCCGAGCCCCCAGTACACGGCGTTCACGAGCAGCCGGCGGAGTCCCTCGCTCTCGAAGTCGACCGAGGCGCCCATCGTCGTCATGAAGACGCGCGCGGTCTTGCCGGCCGCGCCGGTGTAGGACCGGGTCCATGCAATCGGAACCATCGGGTCGTTCTTCTCCCCCTCAACGGGCGGATCGTCGGGCGACATGCCGGCGATCACGGCGCCGAGCAGCAGGACGTTCGCGTCGTCGCCCAGGTTCTGGAGGCCGTAGACGTCGGTCGGGCCCCAGACGTCGTCGACGCCGCGGAGAATCGGATGGTCCGCCGCGCCCGGAGCGACCACGCCTCGCGTACTCTCCTGACCGTGGCGGCCGTGATGGTTGATCCAGGTGTCGCCAAGTACCTGCTGGCCGAATCCGCCCGGCCACTCTTCGCTGCGGAAGTGCCAGTGCGCGTACGGGCTGTCCGGATTGCGCCGGTAGAAGAAGGCGTGGGTGGCAGTCCGCAAGCCCACGATGGGCCGTCCCGATTCGACGTAGTCGACGATGTGCTTCATCTGCGCGTCGGGCAGCTCGCGAAAACGCGCGGCGATCACCATCAGGTCGGCCTCGTCGAGCGCTTCCAGACCCGGGATGTTCGTCTGCTCCTCGGGATCGATCGCTCCGGTCTCGGCATCGATCGAGAACAGCACGACGCAGTCGAACCCATGCCGAACCGACAGCAGCTTGCCAAGCATCGGCATCGCTTCCTCGGAGCGGTACTCCTCGTCGCCGGCGATCAGGACGACCTTGCGGGCGGCGCCCGGACCGGCGCCGCCGGGGTAGTTGACCCCCTGGGCCTCGCTGCCCCGTCCGGGCGCAGACAGGAACATGATGACCGAGGCGGACAACGCGACCAGCCCGGGAACTGAACGACCGCACCTCATCGGCAGAACCTCCGCCGGAAGCGGGTCGGAAGACCCGCGCTTCGCGCGGACATGGAGCGGGAGACGGGATTCGAACCCGCGACCAACAGCTTGGAAGGCTGTGACTCTACCCCTGAGTTACTCCCGCGCACCCGCAAGAAAAGAAGAAAGAAAGTGGTGGAGGTGGATGGATTCGAACCACCGTAGGGCTTTGCCCGACAGATTTACAGTCTGTTGCCTTTGACCGCTCGGCCACACCTCCGGCAGCTTCCCCATGGAGCCGGCACCCGGATTCGAACCGAGGACCTACTGCTTACAAGGCAGTTGCTCTACCACTGAGCTATGCCGGCCCTCGCTTGCGAGGCGCTTGGCGCCACGGCGACGCCGGAGTCTACGCCAGGCCTCACCTGCTGACAAGACGCTGGCGCACCGTCTCGTAGAGCAGCGCGGCAGCTGCGGTCGACAGGTTGAGGGATTCGACCCGGCCACGCATCGGCAACCCGAGAAGGCCGTCGCAGAGATCTCTCGTGCGCCGGCGAAGTCCCCGCGACTCGCCGCCGATGCAGACGACGACCGGGCCGCTCAGATCCACGGTCCATGGCGGTTCGCCGGCGGCGTCGGCCCCGTAGACCCAGAAGCTCTCCCGCTTGAGGCGTTCGATCTCACGGGCGCTGTTGGTGATCCGTTCAATGGTCAGCCAGTCGACCGCCCCCGCGGCCGCGCCAGCGGCAGCCGCGGACAGGGGTGCCGCGCCACGGTCGCGGATCAGCACCCGGCCGACCCCGGCGCCCTCGCAGACACGGAGGAGGGCGCCCAGGTTCCGCGGATCCTGGACGTCCTCGACCAGGACGACGAGACCGGGGTCGATGGCGGCCGCCGTCGATCCGCCGCGTTCCGCATCCACCAGACTGGCCGCGAAGCCACGCGCCGCCGCCTGATCCTGGCCAGCCTCCACGAGACGCGCCCGCAGCTCGCCGGGCGCGACGTTCCGGACCGGCACGCGATGCCGCTCGCAGAGCCCCTCGATCGTCCGGCGGCGGTCGCCCGCGGACCGTGAGACGAGCACCTCGGCCACTCGATGCGGCTGGCCCCGGAGGATCTCCTTCACCGGCTGGAACCCCAGCCGCCACCGACCTCCGTCGCGACCTTCAGGCACGTTCGAAGGTCCGCTCAAGCGCCAACTCGAGACTGCCGACCACATCGAGGAGAAGGACGGACGGCCCGGAGCTTCAGACCTCGAGGATGTCCTTCTCCTTGTTCGCGAGCGCCAGGTTCACCTGGGCGACGTAGTGATCGTGGAGCTTCTGCATCTCGCTTTCGCCCCGGCGCTCGTCGTCCTGGGAGATCTCCTTCGCCTTCTCCATCTGCTTCAGGCGTTCATTGCCCTCGCGACGGACGGCGCGAACCGCATTGCGGAAGCGCTCGGCGATGTCATGGGCTCGCTTCACCATCTCGCGGCGCCGCTCCTCCGTGAGCGGAGGCACCGGGATGCGGACGATCCTGCCGTCGTTCGACGGGTTCAGCCCCAAGTCGGCGACCAGGATCGCCCGTTCGATCGCCGCGATCTGCGTCGGGTCGAACGGCTGCGCCACCAGCAACGTGGCGTCGGCAACCGAGAGGCTGGCGAGCTGGTTCAGGGGCGTCGGCGTGCCGTAGTACTCCACAGTCACCCCGTCGAGCATCGCGGTGGAAGCGCGACCGGTACGCAGCGTCTTGAGCTCTGCGTGAAGGCGGTCGACGCCATCCTTCATCTTGAGCTCCATCTCCAAGAACAGCTCCTGCATCTGCTCAGCCTCCCCGGCGGGATTCTACGGGTTGAACGGGCGTCAGGTGACGAGCGAACCGACCTTCTCGCCGAGAACCGCCCGGCGGATGTTGCCGGGGACCCCCAGGTCGAACACGGAGATCGGCAGGTCGTTCTCCCGGCACAGGGAGATGGCCGCGGCGTCCATGATCCCGAGGTTGCGTTCCAAAACCTCCTGGCAGGTCACTTCCGGCAGGCGCTCCGCTCCGGCATCGCGACGGGGATCGGCGCTGTAGACGCCGTCCACCTGCGTCGCCTTCAGCAGGATCTCGGCCTGGATCTCGTTCGCGCGGAGCGCGGCCGCCGTGTCGGTCGTGAGATACGGGTTGCCGGTGCCGGCGCCGAAGATGACCACCCGTCCCTTCTCCAGGTGGCGAATCGCGCGACGGCGAATGAACGGCTCGGCGACGCTCTTCATCTCGAGTGCCGTCTGTATCCGCGTGGCGACGCCGGCCTTCTCCAGTGCATCCTGCAACGCCAGGCTGTTGATCACCGTCGCCAGCATGCCCATGTAGTCGCCGGTCGACCGCTCCACCCCGCGATGACTTGCCGCCAGACCGCGGATCACGTTGCCCCCGCCGACGACGATGCCGATCTCGACCCCGAGGTCGAACACGTCCCGGATCTGTCGCGCGATCCGGCCAACCACCGTCTCGTCGATGCCGAAAGGCTTGTCGCCCATCAGGGCTTCGCCCGACAGCTTGAGAAGGATGCGGCGGTATGCCGGCTCGGCCACTTGAACCGTCAGGATGGATCGGCGGCCGGCGCGGAGGCGCTGGCTACGGTCGAGTCGCCGCCGAGCTGGAACCTGGCGAATCGGCAGATGCGCATGTTCTCGCCCAGCCTGGCGATCGCCTCTTTCAGCACATCCTCGACCGTCCGTCCAGTGTCCTTGACGAAAGGCTGCTCAAGCAGACAGTTCTCGGCGAAGAACTTCGACATGCGGCCCTCGACGATGCGATCCACGATGCGCTCGGGCTTCCCGGACTCCAGGGCCTGTTCCCGGTGGATCCTCTTTTCCCGCTCCAGCGCGTCGTCCGTCACCTCGTCACGGCCGATGAATCGCGGCTGGCTCGCGGCCACGTGGAGCGAGAGATCGTGGGCCAACTGCCGGAAGTCGTCCGTCCGCGCCACGAAGTCCGTCTCGCAGTTGATCTCCAGCAACACGCCGATCTTGCCGCCGGCGTGAATGTAGGAGACGACCAGGCCGTCGCTGGTCGCCCGGCCCGCCTTCCTGGCCGCCGACGCCAGACCCTTCTTCCGCAGGGCGTCGATCGCCGCTTCCAGATCGCCGCCGGTTTCCAGCAGCGCCCTCTTGCAGTCCATCATGCCGGCGCCGGTCCGTTCCCTCAGCTCCTTGACCATGCCGGCCGTCACTGTCGCGCTCATTTCCTGCTCCCCCGCGAGGCGGCAACCGCCCCGGACTCGAACGTCATCTGGTCTTCGACCCCGCTGGAACGGACTTTCGGGCCGAAGTCGCGCCGCGCTCAGTTGGCCTCGGCGTCGCTGCCGGCCTTCTCGTTTTCGGCCGCCCGTTCGCCGCTCTCGGACGCAGGTTCGGCGACATCGAGTTCCGGCGCCGACTCGGACACGGCCTCGGGCTCGGACCCGGAAGCGGTCTCCACCGCCGCATCGGTCTCGGCCTCCGCATCGCCGGCAGTCTCCACCGGCTCGATCGCTTCCGCGCCGCCGTTGTCCTTGCCCCGGGCAGCGGCGCCCTGGATGTAGGAGTCGGCAATGCGGCCAGCAAACAGCCGGATCGTCCGGATCGCGTCGTCGTTGCCCGGAATGACGTGGTCCACCAGTTCCGGGTCGCAGTTCGTGTCGACGATGGCCACGACGGGAATGCGCAGCTTGTTCGCCTCCGCGATCGCGATGTGCTCACGTCGCGGATCGACGACGAACAGTGCATCCGGCAACCGCTCCATGTCGCGAATCCCGTCGAGATTCTGAACCATCTTGTCCCGCTCGCGCTCGAGCCGGAGACGTTCCTTCTTGGTCAGCAGGCTCTCCTCGTCGGCCAGCTTCCGCTCCGTCTCCTGGAGACGCTCCACGGAAGCGCGGATGGTCACGAAGTTGGTCAAGGTTCCGCCAAGCCAGCGATGAGTGACGTAGAACTGGCCGCAACGGCGCGCCTCCTCCTCGACCGCCTGCTGCGCCTGGCGCTTGGTGCCAACGAAGAGCAGACGGCGTCCCATGCGAGCCATGTGCTCGACGTAGTCGGCGGCCTGACGGAAGCGATCCAGCGTCTGCTGGAGATCGATGATGTAGATGCCGTTGCGGCGACCGAAGATGAAGCTCCGCATCTTCGGGTTCCAGCGTCTCGTCTGGTGGCCGAAGTGCACTCCGGCCTCCAGCATCTCCTTCATCGTCACGTGAGCCAAGAACCTGTCTCCGCTACCGCTTGCTGAACTGGAAGCGCGCACGCGCACCCTTCTGACCGTACTTCTTGCGTTCCCTGCGTCGCGGGTCGCGAGTCATGAACCCGGCCGTCTTGAGCGATTCGCGAAACGTCGGTTCGAACTCCACCAGCGCCCGCGACAGACCGTGACGTATCGCCCCGGCCTGACCGGAGCTGCCGCCTCCGCGGACGGTGGCCCACATGTCGAATTCGCCTTCCTTCTCGACGACCTGCAGCGGCTGCCGGACGATCATCTTCAGTACTTCGCTGCCGAAGTACTCGTCCATCCCCACGCCGTTGACGGTCATCTCGCCAGCGCCTTCGCGCAGGAAGACCCGTGCGGCGGCCGTCTTCCGGCGGCCTGTTCCATAGCTCGTCTCCGTCAACTTGCGCTCCCTTCTCCGGCGATCGCCATCGCTTCGGGCCGCTGCGCCTCGTGCGGATGCTCGGCGCCGGCATAGACCTTGAGCTTCCGCAGCTGGCGCCGACCGAGACGGTTCTTGGGAAGCATGCCCCTGACCGCCAGTTCGACCAATCGGGTCGGCCTGCGCCCGCGCAGGCGTCGGGCCGTTTCGGACTTGAGCTTTCCGGGCTGCCCGCTGTGCCGGTAGTAGATCTTCTTCTCGTCCTTGCCGCCCGTCAGAACCGCCTTCTCGGCGTTCACGACGACGGCGAAATCGCCGACGTCGACATGACGGGCCCAGGTCGGTTTGTCCTTGCCGGTCAGAACGCGCGCCAGACGCGTCGCCAGACGTCCCAGCGGCACGCCAGACGCGTCGACCACGTACCACCGGCGCTCCACTTCGCCCGCCTTGGGGCTGTAGGTCCGGTTAGGCGTCCTCGCCTTGGTGATCGCTGTCATTCGTTCAACCACTCGTCGGCGAACCGTGGCTTTCCGGCAGGCCGACGCTCCGTTGCGCATGGACCGACGGCGGGAACGGGCATACCCCTACCGCAACCTCCCCGCGCAGAGGAACGGGGATCGTAGAGTCCGGGGCGGGCCTTGTCAAGACGAACGCCGGTCCGTCAGCCGCCGCTTCCGCGTATCCTCGCTCGTCATGGCGCCTCTACAGGTTGGTCTCACCGGCGGCATCGCCAGCGGCAAGTCGACGGTCGGCGAGATGCTGGCCGAGTTGGGCTGCATCGTCGCGGACACGGACGCGCTGGTGGCCGATCTGTACGGACCCGGCGAGCGCGGCGCCGCCGCGGTAGCGGAGCTCTTCGGCCCGGAGATGCTGAAGCCCGACGGCGCCGTCGACAAGGAAGCCCTGGGACGCCTGGCGTTCGGCGACCCGGCAAGCCGCAAGCGCCTGGAGCGGGCGATTCACCCCCTCGTCGGCCAGCGATGCCAGGAGGTTCTGGAGGCCGCCGGCGATGGGGCGATCGTGGTCTTCGAGGTACCGCTGCTCGCCGAGGGCGGCGGCAGCGGACGACACGACGCCGTGGTGACGGTCGAGGCCCCGAAGCAGCTTCGCCTCGACCGCGCCGTCGAGCGCGGCCTCGACCGCGACCAGGCGGAGGCCCGCATGGCTGCCCAGGCCACCAGCGAGCAACGCCGGGCCGCAGCCGACTTCGTGATCGAGAACGACGGCGGACTCGAGGAACTGCGTGCCGAGGCGGAGCGTGTATTCGCTTCTTTGCGGCAGCTCCGCCGAGGCTGAAGCCAGCCTTCGGCGTCGCCCGCGCTGGTAGACTGAGGCCATGGCGGAGGGCGGAACGAGTCCCGCGGAGGCCCCGCGGAATCCCCTCCACGAGCGCTACGCGAGCGCGGAAATGGCCAGGCTGTTCTCGTCCCGGCGCCGGTACCGGACGTGGCGGCGGATGTGGGTCTGCCTGGCCGAAAACCAGGCAGCGCTGGGGCTGCCGATCACCGAGCGGCAGCTCGAGGCGCTCCGCGAGCATGAGGACGACGTCGACCTGGATCGGGCGGCAAGGCTCGAACGCGAGACCCGGCACGACGTCGTCGCCCACCTGCGCCACTTCGCCGAGGTCAGCGGCGACGCCGGCAGCATCCTTCACCTCGGCGCGACGTCCGCTTTCGTCACGGACAACGCGGACGCGCTGATCGTCCGCGACGCGCTTGACCTCGTCGCGGGCCGGCTGGCGGCCGTGGTCGCCGAGCTGGCCGCATTCGCCCGACGGGAACGCGCGACGACGGCGCTCGCCTACACGCACTTCCAGTCCGCGCAACTGACGACTCTCGGCAAGCGGGCCTGTCTGTGGCTCCAGGATTTCCTGACCGACCTCGAGGAGGTCGCCCGCCGGCGCGACCGGCTGCGGTGCCGAGGCGCGAAGGGCGCGACCGGCACGCAGGCGTCCTTCCTGACCCTGTTCGGCGGCGATCACGGCAAGGTGCGGGAACTGGACGCAAGGATCGCCGCGACGCTGGGCTTCGAGGCGAGTTGGCGGATCACCGGCCAGACCTACCCGCGCAAGCAGGACAGCCAGGTCCTGCACGCGCTGTCCGGGGTTGCCGAGAGCTGTCACAAGTTCGGCGGCGACATCCGGTTGCTCCAGGGAGTCGGCGAACTCTCCGAACCGTTCGACGAGCGCCAGGTGGGATCCTCGGCGATGGCCTACAAGCGCAATCCGGTGCGATCGGAACGGATGTGCTCCCTGTCGCGCCGCATCATGAGCGACTCGCTGCACGGCGCGCTGAACGCCGGCGCCCAATGGCTGGAACGCAGCCTCGACGATTCGGCCAACCGTCGGCTGGTGCTGACGGACTGCTTCCTGACCACGGACGCCGTACTGCTGCTTGCCGCGAACATTGCCGGCGGCCTCCGCGTGAACGAAGCGGCCACCGCGGCTCGGGTGGAGCGCGAACTGCCGTTCATGGCGACCGAGACCTTTCTCATGGAGGCGTCGCTTCGCGGCGGCGATCGCCAGGACCTTCACGAACGGATCCGGCGGCACAGCCTGGAGGCCTACGCGCGGGTCGCCGCCGGCGGACCGAATCCCCTGCTCGATCTGATCGCCGGCGACCGCGCCTTCGGACTCTCGCGACGCGAACTGGAATCGCTGGTCGACGCCGACGCCTTCACCGGTCGTTCCGCCCAGCAGGTCGACGACTTCCTGGTCGAAGCCGTCGAACCGGCGCTGGCGCGGCGCACTCCCGCGGCGGCCGAGGCGCTCCGGGTGTAGACGGCACGATGCGCCGGCCGCGCCAGCCCCGCCGCAACCGAGTTCGCGACCCGCTCGCGGCGGCACTCGCCGTCGTCCTCGCCGCCCTGCTGACCGGATGCGCCTCGACCGGCGCGCTCAAGGCGCCGAACCGCGGAACGACCCAGACCGGACTGGCATCGTGGTACGGCGGCAAGTTCCACGGCCGACCGACCGCCAGCGGCGAGATCTACGACATGAACCGGATATCGGCGGCGCACAAGCACCTGCCGCTAGGCACGGTTGTCGTCGTCCTGAACCGTGACAACGGCAGGAAGCTGAGAGTGCCGATCAACGATCGCGGCCCCTTCGTCAAGGGCCGGATCATCGATCTCTCGGTCGGCGCCGCCAGGAAGCTGGAGATGTTCGGCAAGGGCCTGGCCAACGTCCGGATCAAGGTCGTCCGCCTGGCGCCGAAGCAACGGAAGCTGCCGATCTCGTACCCGGCCGCCGACCGGGTCGGACGCCGAGCGAACCGCGAGCGGGCAAGCGGCTTCACGATCCAGGCCGGCGCCTTTCGGAAGCGCGGCGGCGCCGTGGCGCTGGCCCGCCGCCTGCGCCGGGAACTGCGCATCGACGACGTCAGGATCCGGAAGGCCGACGGCTGGTATCGAGTGCAGGTCAGACGCCGTCGCCAACAGGCGGCGGAAGAGGTGCGGCGAACGCTGCGGGAAGCAGGCATGGACGCGATCCTGGTCAACCCGGGTTGAGCCCTCCGCGGCGCCTTCGGGTGCGCGTCGCGAGCCGCCGGCGGCTTGCCCTCTACGCCTGGTCGAGCAACCGGAGCATGACCGCCTTCTGCGTGTGAAGGCGGTTTTCGGCCTGATCGAAGACGCGGCTCCTGGGGCCGTCGACGACCGACGCGGTCACCTCCTCTCCCCGGTGGCAGGGCAGACAATGGAGATAGATCGCTTCGTCCCCCGCCCGGTCCATGAGCCGTTCATCGACCGTGTAGCCCTTGAAGTCCGCCAGGCGCCGCGACCGCTCCCGCTCCTGACCCATCGAGGTCCAGACGTCGCTGTAGACGGCGTCGGCGCCGGTCACCGCGGCTACGGGGTCGGCGCCGGTCTCGACTGTCGCGCCCGTGCCGGCGGCGAAACCTCGCGCCGCCTCCAGACAGCCGCCGTCGACCTCGTAGCCGGGAGGGGAGGCGATGGAGAAATCGACGCCCGCGCGGGCGCAGGCGATCATCAGGGAATGGGCGACGTTGTTGCCGTCGCCGACGTACGCGACCCGGCGGCCGCGCAGGTCGCCGAACTCCGCCCGTACCGTCATCAGGTCGGCGAGCGCCTGGCAGGGGTGCAGCTTGTCCGTCAGGCCGTTGATGACCGGCACGGTCGCGTGCTCTGCCATCTCGACCACCGTCCGGTGGTCGAAGGTGCGCAGCATCAGGAGATCGAGGTAGCGGGAGAGCACCCGCGCCGTGTCCGCCACCGTCTCGCCGCGGCCGATCTGCAGGTCACGGCTCGAGAGGAAGATCGCCCGGCCGCCAAGCTGAGCCACGCCGACTTCGAAGCTCACGCGGGTGCGGGTGGAGGACTTCTCGAAGTACAGGCCGACCGCACTGGCGGCCAGCGTCCCGCGGTGCGTTTCCGGCCTCTGCTTGAGCAGCAGGGACAGATCGAGGATGGACTCGAGCTGCCCTTCCTCAAGGTCGGCTATCGAGATGAAGTGACTCGGCATCGCGGCTTCGGCCACCAGGCCGCACTCGGACGATACGGTACAGAGAAAGGGGGCGGAGTATGCCAGACTGCGACGACGCGAGCGGGAAGAGCGGTGCACCGACGTGGGCGCTGGTCACCGGGAATCCCCACAAGCGGCGGGAGGCCCGACGGATCACAGGCCTTCCGATCGAGACCGTCGCCATCGACCTGCCGGAGATCCAGTCCGGCGACCTGATCGAGGTGCTGCGGCACAAGGCCGACACCGCCTGGCGGCGGCTCGGTCGGCCGGTCGTCGTCGAGGAAACGGGCCTGGAACTCGCCTGCATGAACGGCTTCCCGGGGCCCCTCGTGAAGTGGATGCTGGCGGCGACGGGCGACGAAGGCATCGCGCGGATCGCGAACCGGGCGGGCGACCCGAGCGTCGTGGCGCGATGCGCGCTGATGCTCGTCGACGAGGACCGCGAGGTCATCGCCGAGGGCGCGACAGCTGGCCGGCTGGTCCATCCGCCGCGGGGCGAGGGCGGTTTCGGATGGGATCCGGTGTTCGAACCCGACGGACTCGCCAGGACCTACGCCGAACTCGGCGACGAGGTCAAGGACCGGATCGGCCACCGCGGCCGCGCCTGGCGCGAGTTCCTGCGGGCGGTCGACTCTCAGGAGAGGTCGAACAGGTCGACCGAGACCGAATCGTCCAGGGCCAGGAGCGCCGCCAGGCACTCCTCGTCCGGCGACTGATCGAGCCGCAGGACGGCCAGGGCGTGACCTCCGGGCTCGCGGGCCAAGTGGATGTCGGCGATGTTGATGCCGTCGTCCCCCAGCAGCGTGCCGAGGCGACCGACGAATCCGGGCACGTCCAGGTTGCGAACGACGAGCAGCAGGCCTTGCGGCTTGAATTCCATGCGGAATCCGCCGAAGGAGACGACCCGCAGATCGCCGTGCATCTCGCCGTGGCGATAGGTCGTGCCCGAGACCTCGGCCACGCCGTCGGCGGCCCACGCCCCGGCTGTCGGCTCGGCCCCGACCGCCCGCACGCGCACCAGGTGAGCGTAGGCAGCCTGGTCGCTGTGCGTGGCCTGCACGAGTTCGACTCGGCGCTCGGCGGCCGTCCGCTCGGCGTTGACGTAGTTCACTCCCTCGCCGCAGGACGGAATCAGGGCGCCCTTGAGCGCCGCCACGGCAACCGACTTCCGCAGCTCGCTGTCGATGCCCCACAGATCGACCTGGACCCGCCGCAGGCTGCCGCCGAGAGCCATCGCGGCCAGCCGGCCGAGCTGTTCGCCCAGGCGCAGGAAGGGTTCTCCGCGAGAGCCCGAGGAACGAAACGGCAGATTCACCGCCGACACCGCGAGCGAACCGCCGAGCGCGGCAAGCACCATGCGGGCGGTCTCGGTGGCGATGCGCTCCTGCGCCTCCGAGGTCTGGGCCCCGATGTGGGGCGTCGCCACCACCTTCGGATGCGCCGCGAGGCGGTAATCCGTCGGTGGCTCCTCGGGGAACACGTCGAGGCCGGCGCCCGCCAGCTTGCCCGTGTCCAGCGCTTCGAGCAGCGCCTCCGCGTCCACGACGCCTCCGCGGCCGACGTTGATGACCGCCGCGCCGTCCTTCATCGACGCAATGCGCCGCCGGTCCAGCATGTTCCGGGTCTGATCGGTGAGCGGCGTGTGGAAGGTGATGAAGTCCGAGCGCGCCATCAGGCCGTCGAGCGACATCGGCTCGACATCGAGGCGCTCGGCGACTTCGGCCTGGAGATAGGGATCGCAGGCCGCCACGTCCATCTCGAACGCGCGGGCGCGCCGGGCGACCCGCTGGCCGATCTGGCCGAACCCGATGATCCCCAGCGTCTTGCCGTGGAGTTCCGTGCCGACGTGACGCTTCCGTTCCCAGCGCTTCGCCTTGAGTGACGCGTCGGCGGACGGAATCCGCCGCGCCAGTGCCAGCAGCAGGGCGAACGTGTGCTCGGCGGCGGAGAGCGAGTTCGCCGTCGGCGCGTTGATCACCAGCACGCCGCGCCGCGTCGCGGCGGCGATGTCGATGTTGTCGACGCCGACGCCGGCACGGCCCACGACCTTGAGCCGATCGCCGCCCTCCAGCACGTCGCGCGTGATCCGCGTTCCGCTGCGCACGATGACGGCGTCGTAGTCCGCGATCAGCTCGGCCAGGCGCGGTCGGTCGGCGTCCCGCAGCTCATCGACGTCGGCGTTCTCCCGAAGGACGTCGATGCCGGCCGGCGCCAGCGAGTCGGCGATCAGGACCCTCGGCATCGGGGCGGATTGTTGCAGCGCTTCAGAAGTACAGCAAGACCGCATCCCGCTCGGACCGGAACGCCCGCTGATCGTCCTCCCAGGCGGCGAACCAGCGTTCGACGGCATCCCCGGCGTCGAGTCCGGTTCGGAAGCGATCCGTTCCCGCCAGAAGATCGATGGCCGGCGTGTCGGCGACGAACTCGTACGGCTCGCTTCGCCACTCGAAGTCCGCGCCGAGAACGTCGCGAAAGGCCAGCAGCAACTCGAAGCCCAGCCGCACCGGCCGCAACGCACCGGCGTCCTCGAGGCGCAGTTCGACTCCGGCGCAGACGGCGCCGGCGTGCTTCTGGAACTGCGGCCTGAACATCGCGGGAACGACGGACGCTCCGGCGAGCCCGGCCGCCGCCAGGCGTTCCCGGCAGCGGCCGGCGAGCGCGGGAGCGTCGGCGCCGGGGACGCCAAGGAGCTGAAAGGGTCTCGTCGTGCCCCGACCCTCCGAGACCGTGGTCGCCTCGAACAGGCACAGGCCCGGATAGAGATGCGCCGTCTCCGGCGTCGGCATGTTGGGGGACGGCGCCGTCCAGGGCCGCCCGACCTCCCGCCACGTCTGCCCCCGGCGCCAGCCCTCGACTTCGAAGACGGTCAGCGAACGGCGGTCCCAGCCGCGGCGGCGTCCCTCCAGCAGGAGGATCTCCGCCATCGTCAGACCGTGCCGTTGCGGCATCCGGAAGGCGCCGACGAAGGACGAGAAATCGAGATCCAGGAGGTTGCCCTCGACCTCCAGACCGCCCAGCGGATTCGGCCGATCGAGCACCCAGACCTCGCAGCCGGCCAGGAGCGCCGCTTCGGCCGCCCACACCGCGGTGGCCGCGAACGTGTAGTAGCGCGCGCCGACGTCCTGAAGGTCGATCGCCAGCAGATCGCAACCGTCGAAGACGGCCGGCCGGGGCTGCAGGCTGCCGACGTCGCCGCCGTACAGCGAGACGACCGGGCGGCCGGTCCACGGATCCCGTTCGTTCGTCGACGCGACCATGTCCTGTTCGACGCCGAAGAAGCCATGCTCCGGTCCCAGCAACACGGCCGCCGGCTGCACCGCGTCCAGCGCCACGTGCGCGTGAACTCCGCGTTGGCTGAGCGACGCCTGGTGGCAAAGCAACGCGTAGCGACGACCCCTGATGCGGCCGGCGTCGTCGAGCAGGCGGTCGAGGCCAAACCTGATCGGCATGATCGGCGGGACGCCGGCTAGTCCGACCGGGAGCTCGAGCCGCGGCGGTAGTCGCCGCTTCGCCCGCCGCTCTTCGCTTCGAGCAACAGATCCGTGACCACGGCGCCGCGCTCCACCGACTTGACCATGTCGTAGAGAGCGAGAGCCGCCGCGGCGCAAGCCGTGAGGGCCTCCATCTCGGCGCCCGTGCGGGCCGTCGCCACGACGCGACTGCGGATCCTGACGCCGCCCTCGACCGGCTCGACCTCCACCTCGACCTGGTCAAGCGGCAGAGGATGGGCCAGGGGAACCCAGTTCGCCGTGCTCTTCGCCGCCTGAACGCCGGCGATCCGGGCCACGGTCACCGCATCGCCCTTGGGCAGGCTCTGAAGCCGCTCGACCGTCTGCCCGGAAAGCAGAACGCGGCAGGACGCTTCCGCCACGCGCCGCGTCACGTCCTTCGCCGAGACGTCGACCATGGCGGCCCGGCCGCGACGGTCGAGGTGACTGAAGGTCGAATTCCCTGGAAGTCGGGCGCCCATCCCTGCTCGCTAACTTAACAGCCCGCATGCGCCTTGCGATTGTTCGCGCCGGCGCTCGAGAAAACGGCGCGGGTGCAGACCGCCGCCAAGCGCTCCGCGCGACCTCGCGCTGAACCAGGAGAGTCGCCCGCGGGCCGACGGCCGCCCTGGACGTGGGGCCGCGCTGTCGCGCAGGGAACCGATCCCGGACGCCGGCCGTCGCTCAGCGAGCCAGGCAACGCTCCCGCCACCGGTCCGGCAGCCGGCTGCAGAACGGGCCCAGTTCCGGCACCACGGCGTGAGCCTGGCTGACGATCGACTCGAAGCAGGCCTCGCCCACGATCGGCTCCTCCACCTCCGCACAGAGGGCGACGCCAGCGTCCTGTTCCGTCTCGTCCCAGAAGATCGTCCGCGCCGCGCCGTCGATGCAGTCGCTTCAGTGCCGCAGACTCTCCGGCAGCCGGCAGTACTGAACCGCCAGGTACGGGTTCTGACGGTGCGCGCCGCCCACGTCGCGACCGTAGCTCCCGAAGCAGGATCGACGCCCGCTCGACGGCGCCTCCATACAGGCCTCCGCAACCGCCTCCAGGTCCTGGTCGAAGACCACCAGCATCTGAGACGTCTGATACCAGTAGCAGTCGCTGACGTACCGCTCCGGCAATGCGTTGCAGGGGAAGTGGGGATCCTTCGAGTCCACGTAGCTCGACTTCTGACCCACCGTCCCCGACAGACCGCTCACCACGTTCTCCATGAACACGCCGCTGTAGCAGGAACGACGGCCCGCCCCGGCGCCCAGACGACCGCAGATCTCCAGCGCGTCCTCCAGCTCGTACGCCGTCCACGCCATCACCCCGTGGCCGACCCCGTGAAGGCACTGGTGACGACCGAACGAGTCGCCAGCGTCAGGGCACAGAACGTCGACGTCCTCGGCCAGACTCGCGATCCCCCGACCCGCGAAGAGCTGCTCCATCACCCCGTGACGCATGCCGGACTGGCAGCTCTCCGCCAGACCGAAAGCGGCGGCCGCGCCGTACTCCGCGAACGCCATCCGGCCCAAGTGATGCGCGCCGCCGTGGCAGTCCAGACCCGTCTCCACTTCGCCCAGCCGCAGAAGTTCCAGAGTCCGCGCCGGACCGTACGTCCGCATGGACTCGCGCACCTTCTCCATGTCCGTCAGCAGCGCCGTGTAGTCCTCGAACGTCATCTCCGGCGGACGCGCCGAAGGCAACGCGTCCAGGTCCATGACCAGCGGCGCAGGCTTCTCGTCCGGCCGAGTCAGCGCCGCCACCAACGCGCCATCGCCAGGCGACCCGGCGTTGTGGAACCGAAAGTAGCCGCTCGTCTCGAACGTGTAGCCGAACCGGGCCGACCCGTCGTCGCCCGGGGCGGCGGGCTCCCAGACGGGGCTGACGCCGAGGTCGTGACCGGCGTGTGCGCCATGTTCGTGAACCCCGTCGCCCGCCTGGCCGACCGTTTGGCCGCCAGGGGTAGCGCCAGGACCGCCGGCGCCATGGTCGCCGTGCGCCGCGTGCGCGACGGCATCCGTCGACACCGCCCCCTGACCGCCGGCGCCGAACCGCGGCGCCAGCCGGCCGCCCGTCTCGTCAACCAGCACGACCCGGGTCCCGGTCTCCACGTCCAGACGGTTCGGCACGAAGCCCTCGTCCGCCCGGTAGTAGACCAGCCTCTCCGAACCGCCGGCCGTGCCATCGCGGTCCTGATTGCCAGGCCCCCGATGGTCGTCCGACGCTTGCGCCGCAGGATCAGGATCCGGCTTGCGGGGTTCCTGGACCGCAGCCAACGAGCAGCAACCCGGCGCCAGAACCGCCACAACCGTCAACGATGCAATGAAACCGAAACCTCCATGACTCATCTGGAACTCCCCCGGCGCGCACCGCTCCCGAATCAGTGTCTCCCTTCGCACAACTCCGCCACGCCGATCTCCCGCCAAGGAGACGAACCGGCCCCTGACGTTTCCCCCTGCGCCAAGGTCACCCTCTGCAGTGCGGGGATGCGGGCGCGGAAAGCGCGGTCGCCATCCCCCCGCCGTCGCCTCTCGACAACGACGCCATGCAGGGCGTTCGCGCTGACGAAGACCCATTCCAGGGCGACCCGCGCTGTCCGGACGTCAAGGCTCGACTGTTCCGCGCGCCGCAATCACCTCCAGAGGCTGGGGTCCTGCCGCGCGGTCAACCAGCATGTAGCGCCCGGAGCGGTCGACCGCGGCGCCCGCGGGGAGTCGCGCCACCGCCGAGACCTGGGCAAGCGGTTGAGTCTCGGCGCCGATAACGACCGGCTCCGCAAGGTCCCATCCCTCGCTCTCGTCCTGGCCGATTCCGCCGAAGCGGACGATCACCTGATCCCGCCGCGAGCCCGAAGCAGGCGCGCTCGTGTCGCGCAACCGAAGGGCTCCCTCAGGCAACAAGCTCGCCTGCCAACGGCGAACGTCAGGCTCCAGCCCCAACTCCAGAATACCCGTCCAGCCCGTCCGGTCCAGTCGCCACACCAACTGACCCGACGAATTGACGATGTCGTATCCGTGAACTCCGGAGAGGAGCATCGTGCCGTTTCGAGCGACTCCCCGGACGTCCGCAAGGACGTCCCTGTGGAAGATCAATCTTGAAACGAACCGCCCCGTCTCGTCGCGAGTCAGCACTCGCAGCCACCCACCTGATATCGCTGATCTCGTCCGATACATCTCCGGCTGCCACATGACCAGACGGTCGGCGTCAATGAAACGGAACTCGTTCGGCCTGAACCCTGGCGTCAGCTCCTCCAGCTCCAGCGTCTCGTCGACCACGACGCCGTCCAGGCCGTAGACGTCGAACGCTCCGCGCTTCGCGCGATACACGGCAATCGCTCGACCGTCCGCGCTGAATCCATAGCCGTCGGCTCGGTCTTCGCGATACACTTGGAAGACTCGAAGACCGGGCAGCCTCCGAATCTCGCGGCCGTCCCACCGGTAGACGATCAGCGGGTCTTCGGACGAGGCCCAAGGCTCGGTGAAGCCGCGGTCAAAGTCCCGGGTGTCCGCAGGCGCCAGCTTGATCGACTGCAGCGCCAGCCAATCGCCTGTCACGGCCAGACCACGAAGATGAGGCCCCTCGGCCGACAGAACAGGCCCATTCAGTCCGATCAGGCGCGTCCAGAACGTACCCTCCGGGAATCCGTCGCGAGGCCGCCCTTCTCCCAGCGGCACGTCCTCTCTTAACAAGACGACATCGCGCACGGAACCCAACCGCGGAATTCGCGGTGGACCCGGAAGCGCCTCCGTCCGTGATCGCGCCCCGACTCGAAGGTGGATCAGGTGGCCGCGTTCACTGTCCCCGTCCGTACACGCATACCGAGCAGGTCCTTCGACAACGCACCGCTCCTCCGGCCCGGATTGGCCTCCACCGGCCACCGGCACGAAGAGCAGACACGTCAGGATCAGAGCCGTTCTCATCATGGCCATCTCAGTTCTCCTTCCTTCGTCAGAAACTACTCGCATGCACCGAGCAAGCTCTCGGGGTCGAGGAGCTGCTGGTGACTGCTGTCGCGCCAGATCGTGTAGTGCAGGTGATCTCCGTGCGAGTCCCCGCTGTTGTTGGCGGTCCCGATCTGCTGGAAGGCCGTGACCGGGGCTCCCTCTTTGACCCCGACGGTGTGCAGGTGGAGGAAGACGTGCTCCCTTCCGGCGAGGTCCACGATCCGCACGAAGTTCCCGTTCGACGGGTATGTGTTCGCGAACTTCTTCTCCTCTGAGTCCCAGGCGTTCGTCCCGTGGCCGCCCACGGCCTCCGTCACCCTCCCGAAGACCGGTGTCATCACCGCATCGCCCCGAGAGGCGCGAACATCGACACCGCGATGATGCGGCCTCGCTGTGTTGCGGCCACCGTGGTCCGAGCCGAGTGCGCGGTTGTCTTCCAGAGGATTGGAAGTGACCCTCGCCGAGTCGACAAGAGACGTGGCATAGCACGCGTCTATGGCGTCATCGGCCGGATCGGTTGGCGGTGGTGGCGGTGGCAGTGGTGACGGTGGCGGCGGTGGTGGCGGCGGAGGAGGAGGCGGCGGCGGAGACGGATTCAACGTCGGCGGAGGCGGATTCAACGTCGGCGGAGGCGCCGTCACGGTGATCGAATCATGGATCTTTGTGCAAGATCCATCGGCGCCGTCCTCGTCGTCGTCGCAGAGCTTGATCTCCGGCGCGCCAAACGGCTGGACCACCCGATGCAGCGTTCTCGTCGCGGTCACCGCGAGGGAGTAGTTTCCGGGACCCCGAGCGTACGGATACACCGTGACGGCATGCGCGGGGGATGTCCCGTCGGTTGTTGAACTTTGGGAGTAGGGTGGCGGCTCTCCGGCCCGATGAGCGGGCCGGTCTCAGCGAAAGAAAGGAGACGCCACCCATGGCCAATCATCGCAGTCGGGAAGGGAATCGGCAAGAGAGAAGGAGCACTCCGAGCAGTCCGTCGTCGGGATCGGGGCTTGGTCTGTTGGAGGGGATTGTCCCGTTTTCTGTTGAACTTCGGATGGCGGCTCGTGTGTGTTGAAGAATGTTAAGCGGCCTTGGTTTGGTGGTCAACGTGACGTGCTCGTCGTTCGAGAGCACGGATGAGTTCTGGCATGTCTCGGTAGCCTCTGACGCGGTGGAAGCGTGATTGCGCATCGACGAGGGCTGCGGCGACCCAGCGCTGGATCATGGCGCCGCCCCGCCAGCGCTTGACGTTGCGGGTGTAGCGCCCGACGGAGCTGTTGAGGCTCTCGATCGGATTGGTGCTGCGCATGGTCTTCTGGAGAGCTCCGGCGAGGCCGAGTTCGAGCACGGTGACGGTCTCCTCCATGCCTTCCCGTAGGGAGGCCGCTGCGCCGGGGTGCTCCCGCTCGAGATGACTGGCGAGCTGCCGCAGACGCCTCAAGGCCGTCTTGGCGGATTTGCTGTCCCAGGCCTTGCGGAGCGCCCGGCGAATCGAGGCTCGCTTCTCTTCGGGCAGGTGTTCCTCGACGTTCCGGGCCTTGTGGACCTGGCAGCGCTGCACCGTCGCGGCGTCGCCGAAGACCTCCCTGATCGCGCGGCGCAGGGCCTTGCTGCCGTCGATGACGAACAGCAACGGCTTCGCCGTCGAAAGGCCCCGCTCCACCAGGTCGGCGAGAAGAGCGCGGACCACCGCCGTGTTCTCCGTCGAACCCTCGCGAAGGCCAAGAACCCGCTTGTGACCGGACGACGAAACGCCCAAGGCGATCAGAATGCAGTGGCCACCGATGTACTTCGCGTCCACGCACAACACGCGGATGTCCTCGTCTTCCAGCGACGACGACAGGAACTTCTCCATCTGCCGCATCGACAGCGCCTTGAAGCGACGAGACACCGAACTCCTGGAAGCCGAACGACGGTCCGAACCCGCGGCCGCCGTGTCCAGCGACCGCAGGTAGTTCCGCGTCGACACGCCCGAAGCGATCGCTTCCATCGTGTGACGGTCCATCGCGTCGCGAGACGACGCCCACTCGAACGACTCGAGACGCACCTCGCCCTCCGGACCCCGTATCCGCAGACGCTGAATCTCCATCCGGGCGCCGCCCAGCGTCACCTGACTCGGAGCGCTGCCCGCGCGCCACACCGAACGAGCATCCTGGTGACGACCCTTCGCCCCGCACCGCAACTCCCGCTCCTTCTCCATCAACTGCCACAAGGCAGAACGGCCTGTCTCAACGCACAGATCCTGAAAGCTCGACAGACCGTCGAACAACGAGGACGATGCCTCCAACAGACCAAGCCCCGACCCCGACGACGAGCTGCTCCTTCTCTCTTGCCGATTCCCTTCCCGACTGCCATGATTCGCCATGGGTGGCGTCTCCTTTCTTTCGCTGGAACCGGCCCGCTCACCGGGCCGGGTGAGCCGCCACCCTACTCCCAAAGTTCAACAGCCGGCGGGACATCCCCCTGTTGGAGTCATTGCCCTCGTTGGTCAACGGTCTGTCGAGCTTTCAGGAGCTGTGCGTCGAGACAGGCCGGTCTACGTTGGCCCGGTTGATGGAGGAGGAGCGGGAGTCGCGGTGCGGCGCGAAGGGTCGTCACCAGGATGCTCGTTCGGTGTGGCGTGCGGGCAGTGCTCCGAGCCAAGTGACGCTGGGCGGGGCCCGGATCGAGATTCAGCGTCTGCGGGTACGGGGTCCGGAGGGCGAGGTGCGTCTCGAGTCGTTCGAGTGGGCGGCGTCTCGCGACGCGATGGACCGTCACACGATGGAAGCGATTGCGTCGGGCGTGTCGACGCGGAACTACCTGCGGTCGCTGGACACGGCGGCCGCGGGTTCGGACCGTCGTTCGGCATCGCGGAGTTCGGTGTCTCGGCGCTTCAAGGCGCTGTCGGCGCGGCAGATGGAGAAGTTCCTGTCGTCGTCGCTGGAAGACGAGGACATCCGCGTGGTGTGCGTGGACGCGAAGTACATCGGTGGCCACTGCATTCTGATCGCCTTGGGCGTTTCGTCGTCCGGTCACAAGCGGGTTCTTGGCCTTCGCGAGGGTTCGACGGAGAACACGGCGGTGGTCCGCGCTCTTCTCGCCGACCTGGTGGAGCGGGGCCTCTCGACGGCGAAGCCGTTGCTGTTCGTCATCGACGGCAGCAAGGCCCTGCGCCGCGCAATCAAGGAGGTCTTCGGCGACGCCGCGACGGTGCAGCGCTGCCAGGTCCACAAGGCCCGGAACGTCGAAGAGCATCTGCCCGAAGAGAGGCGAGCCTCGATTCGCCGGGCGCTCCGCAAGGCCTGGGACAGCAAATCCGCCAAGACGGCCTTGAGGCGTCTGCGGCAGATCGCCAGTCATCTGGAGCGGGAGCACCCCGGCGCAGCGGCCTCCCTCCGGGAAGGCATGGAGGAGACCGTCACCGTGCTCGAACTCGGCCTCGCCGGAGCTCTCCAGAAGACCATGCGCAGCACCAATCCGATCGAGAGCCTCAACAGCTCCGTCGGGCGCTACACCCGCAACGTCAAGCGCTGGCGGGGCGGCTCCATGATCCAGCGCTGGGTCGCTGCCGCTCTCATCGATGCTCAATCACGCTTCCACCGCGTCAGAGGCTACCGAGACATGCCCAAACTCATCCGCGCCCTCGAACGACGAGCAGGGCACGTTGACCACCAAACCAAGGCCGCTTAACATTCATCAACACACACGAGCCGCCATCCGAAGTTCAACAGAAAACGGGACAATCCCCATGCGCGCCGGCGGCCAGGCTGCCGCTCCACGAATCGTCCCGACTCTCGCCGTGGTTGCTGCAGTCCGAGACGCCGACCCGACAGTCGAAGTCGATCGTCATCCCGGTCAGCGCCACGTCAACATCGGCGGCCGCGTCCAGTCTGAAGCGGAACGTCTCCTCCTCCGACACGGCCGTCCTGCTCGCGTTGACCAGCGTCGTCGTCTTCGTCACGCTGCCCGAGCTGCCGCCCGTGCCTGTCGACCTCGCGCTCACGCTCAACGTGAAGTTCCCCGGACCGTTCACGTAGGGATAGACCACGATCTTGTGAGTGCCCGCGGCCAGCGTCCCGTTCCATGAATCGTCCAGCGTGCCGCCGCGGTTCGTGCAGGCACTGCCCGCCACCGTGCAGTCGAAGTCGATCGTCATTCCCGTCAACTGTACCGACGCCTTCACGCTCCGCGACAACTTGAGCAGGTAGGTGCGCGCCGACGACACGTTCACGCCCCGCTTGACGCCCGGCCCGCCGGACGGAGGAGGAGCCGGGGTCGGGGTCGGGGGCGGCGGCGTTGGTGGTGGCGGAGGCGGAGGTGGTGGTGGCGGCGGAGGCGGAGTCGGTGACGGAGGCGGCGGAGGAGGTGGGGGCGGTGGCGGAGGAGGAGGCGCGGACGGCGCCGTCACCACGACCGTGAACGTGGATGAAGCCCTTGAACCGGCGCCGTCGCTCACCGAGAAGACGATCCGGTACGTCGTGTCGACCAACACCGTCGGCAACCTGCCTCTCGCCCGCCGCGTCGACGACGAGAACGAGATCCCGGCGGGCAATCCGGCAAGGCTGTACGAGTACGGAGTCCTCCCGCCAGACGCAGCCGGAAACACGGTGTCGACGACGCCGCCCGAAGGAACGCGAAAGTCCGAAACGCCCGACAGCGACAACGGCGGACGCGGAGGCGGCGCCGGCGGCACGATCGTGGCCCGAAACGTCACCGAAGCGGAGCCGCCCGCCCTGTCCCGCGCGCTGTAGGTGATCCGGTAGGTCGTCTCGACCAGGACGGTTGGAAGCGTTCCCCGGGCCAGACGAGTCGAAGCCGAAAAGGAGAGGCCGGGCGGCAGCCCCGTCACGCTGTACGCGTACGGCGCGCGGCCACCGGTTGCCGCCGGGAACACCGTGTCGACCGCGCCGGCGGACGGAAGCCGGAAGTCGGGTATGCCCGGAACGGACAGAGACGTCCTGGCGTGAAGCGAGGCCGCTCCGGACAGAAGCAGCAGAAGCAACGGCAGTACGGTGCTGGCGCGTCTCATGGCCTTGCGTCCTCCTGGCGTTCATTCGCGGACAAATGCGATTAGCAAGACCAAAGGCGCCCGGAAAGGCGTGAACCAGGCGGAACCAGCCGCCCGAGGCGGGGATGGAGGGCCGCGACCAGCCGACTGGCAGGTCGAAGAAGCGCCCGAACCGGCCAAAATGGCCGGCACAATGCACGAGATCGCCCCGCCGACGCGATTCAGGAGCTTGACAACCGCGATTTGTTCCATGACAATCGCATTTGTCTGCATCAAAATGCCTGCGCATTGACGGCGGCGCCGCAAGGATGAAAACGGCGTTGTCCGGGAACGCCCGACGAACCACGCCCGGCCCCCGACATGATGTTCAAGGACGCCTACGCAGCGAACACGCACCGGGCCTACGCCCACGCCATGAACCGCTTCAACGCCTTCCTGGGCGACCGGGCGCCGGACGACGCGACCGTCGCCGCCTTTCTCGAAGCGGAAGCCGATCGCGGGCTCGCCCCGGCGTCGCTGTCACTAACTCACGCAGCCATCGGCGCCGCCGCGCGGATGGACGGCACAACGGATCCGCGCGGACCGTTGACCGCCAGGACGCTTGGCATCCTCAAGCGGAGGCACGCCAAACGCACCGGCGGACCGGTCGACGGCCTGAGGCGGAAAGACGTCGACGCGGCGGCGCGCCTCGCCGCCGCAGAGGGCACGATGATCGGCCTGCGCGACGCCGCGCTGCTGCGACTCGGCAGCGACGCCTTCTTGAGGATCAGCGAACTCGCGGCCGTCGAAGTGGAGCATGTCGAGAGCGAAGAAGACGGCAGCGGCTGCCTCCGGTTGCCAAGGAGCAAGACGGACCAGAACGGAGAAGGCAAGGCGCTCTACGTCTGCCGCGCAACGATGGCGGCCATCAACGCTTGGAGGCAGGCCTCCGGCGTCTCCTCCGGGCCGCTGTTCCGAGGCGTCCCCAAGGGCGGCGCCCGCGTCAACGACAAGGCCCTGAGCGAAAGCACGCTGCGACAGGTCATCCGCAAGCGCGGCCTCGACGCCGGCGTCGAGGGACGGCTGAGCGGACACTCGCTGCGGATCGGCAGCGCCCGCTCCCTCGTCGCCAGAGGCGCCTCCACGGCCGAACTCATGCAGGCCGGAAGGTGAAACGACCCGAAGACCGCCGCCCGCTACGCCGCCAACGAACTCGCCGCGACCGGCGCCGTTGCCCGCTACTTCGAGGACAGGGACGACTGACTGTCTCGGCGCACATCCCGGTCCTCAGCAGCCAGGCAACGCTCCCGCCACCGGTCCGGCAGCCGACCACAGAACGGGCCCAGATCCGGCGCCACCGCGTGGGCCTGGCTGACGATCGACTGGAAGCAGGCCTCGCCAACGATCGGCTCCTCCACCTCCGCACAGAGGGCGAGGCCAGCGTCCTGCTCCGTCTCGTCCCAGAAAATCGTCCGCGCCGCGCCGTCGATGCAGTCGCTCCGGTGCCGCAGACTCTCCGGCAACCCGCAGTACTGAGCCGCCAGGTAAGGGTTCTGACGGTGCGCGCCGCCCACGTCGCGACCGTAGCTCCCGAAGCAGGAACGCCGAGCGATCAACGGCGCCTCCATACAGGCCGCCGCAACCGCCTCCAGGTCCTGATCGAAGACGATCAGCATCTGAGACGTCTGAAACCAGTAGCAGTCGCTCACGTACCGCTCCGGCAAGACGTTGCAGGGGAAGTGAGGATCCTCCGAATCCACGTAGCTCGACTTCTGACCCACCGTCCCCGACAGACCGCTCACCACGTTCTCCATGAACACGCCGCTGTAGCAGGAACGACGGCCAGGCCCGGCGCCCAGACGACCGCAGATCTCCAGCGCGTCCTCCAGCTCGTACGCCGTCCACGCCATCACCCCGTGGCCGACCCCGTGAAGGCACTGGTGACGACCGAACGCGGCGCCAGCCTCAGGGCACAGAACGTCGACGTCCTCCGCCAGACTGGCGATCCCCCGACCCGCGAAAAGCTGCTCCATCACCCCGTGACGCATGCCGGACTGGCAGCTCTCCGCCAGACCGAAAGCGGCGGCCGCGCCGTACTCCGCGAACGCCATCCGGCCCAAGTGATGCGCGCCGCCGTGGCAGTCCAGACCCGTCTCCACTTCGCCCAGCCGCAGAAGTTCCAGAGTCCGCGCCGGACCGTACGTCCGCATGGACTCGCGCACCTTCTCCATGTCCGTCAGCAGCGCCGTGTAGTCCTCGAACGTCATCTCCGGCGGACGCGCCGAAGGCAACGCGTCCAGGTCCATGACCAGCGGCGCAGGCTTCTCGTCCGGCCGAGTCAGCGCCGCCACCAACGCGCCATCGCCAGGCGACCCGGCGTTGTGGAACCGAAAGTAGCCGCTCGTCTCGAACGTGTAGGCGAACCGGACCGACCCGTCGTCGCCCGGGGCGGCGGGCTCCCAGACGGGACTGACGCCGTGGTCGTGACCGGCGTGTTCGCCATGTTCGTGAACCCCGTCGCCCGCCTGACCGACCGTTTGGCCCCCAGGGGTGGCGCCAGGACCGCCGGCGCCATGGTCCCCGTGCGCCGCGTGCGCGACGGCATCCGTCGACACCGCCCCCTGACCGCCGGCGCCGAACCGCGGCGCCAGCCGGCCGCCCGTCTCGTCAACCAGCACGACACGGGTCCCCGTCTCCACGTCCAGACGGTTCGGCACGAAGCCCTCGTCCGCCCGGTAATAGACCAGCCTCTCCGAACCGCCGGCCGTGCCATGGCGGTCCTGATTGACAGGCCCCCGATGGTCGTCCGACGCTTGCGCCGCAGGCTCAGGATCCGGCTTGCGGGGTTCCTGGACCGCAGCCAACGAGCAGCAACCCGGCGCCAGAACCGCCACAACCGTCAACGATGCAATGAAACCGAAACCTCCATGACTCATCTGGAACTCCCCCGGCGCGCACCGCTCCCGAATCAGTGTCTCCCTTTGCAAAATCCGCCACGCCGATCTTCCGCCAAGGAGACGAACCGGCCCCTGACGTTTCCCCTGCGCCAAGGTCACCCTCTGCGCCGAAGCAGCGGCCGCAACCTCCGGCCCCAGCCAGTCGTTCCCCTCGAGAATCCGGCGCGTTCGCCAGAAGCCACGCCGCGGCGTCCAGCCGCAGTGCCCGCCCTGGCGAAGCACGACGGGGCCACTCGCATGGAACAAACATCGCCGCACCCAGTGCGGGGGATACGGGCGCGGAAAGCGCGGTCGCCATCCCCCCGCCGTCGCCTCTCGACAATGACGCCATGCAGGGCGTTCGCGCTGACGAAGACCCATTCCAGGGCGACCCGCGCTGTCCGGACGTCAAGGCTCGACGTCAAGGCTCGACTGTTCCGCGCGCCGCAATCACCTCCAGAGGCTGGGGTCCTGCCGCGCGGTCAACCAGCATGTAGCGCCCGGAGCGGTCGACCGCGGCGCCCGCGGGGAGTCGCGCCACCGCCGAGACCTGGGCAAGCGGTTGAGTCTCGGCGCCGATAACGACCGGTTCCGCAAGGTCCCATCCCTCGCTCTCGTCCTCGTCGATTCCGCCGAAGCGGACGATCACCTGATCCCGCCGCGAGCCCGAAGCAGGCGCGCTCGTGTCGCGCAACCGAAGGGCTCCCTCAACAGCCCGTGGCAAAAGTCGGGCTGTCCGCCGTTTCGGCTATGCGATAGGATGGGTTCATGGCTATGGGCAAAAGGCGTCGTGAGAATCAGGAGCTTCTCTGGGTGTCTGGATCGGCTCTGCCGCGGAGTTCCGGCCATCCGTTCTACGAGCGTTTGGACCGTGTGCTGGAGTCGAGCGGTTTCGACGAGTTCGTCGAGTCGGAGTGTGCGGGGTTCTACGCGGAGCGGATGGGTCGTCCGAGTCTTCCTCCAGGTACGTACTTCCGGTTGTTGATGGTGGGCTTCTTCGAGGGTCTGGATTCGGAGCGGGAGATCGCCTGGCGTGCTCAGGACTCGTTGAGCATTCGTGGGTTCCTGGGCTTGAGTGTGACGGAGGGTTCGCCGGATCATTCGACGATTTCTCGCACTCGTCGTCTGATCGATCTGGAGACTCACGGCAAGGTGTTCAGCTGGGTTCTTGAGCGCTTGGCGGAGTCGGGTCTGGTATCGGGGAAGACAGTGGGCGTGGACGCGACGACGCTGGAGGCGAACGCTGCGCTGCGCAGCATCGTTCGTCGGGATACGGGTTCTGGCTACGAGGAGTTCGTGCGTGGCTTGGCAGAGGCTTCGGGCTTGGCGACGCTGACTCGTGCGGAGTTGGCTCGTTTCGACCGCAAGCGGAAGAAGAAGCTGTCGAACGAGGAGTGGGAGAATCCTCACGATCCGGATGCCGAGGTCACGAAGATGAAGGATGGCCGCACGCACCTCGCGTACAAGGCGGAGCAGGCGGTGGACCTGGAGAGCGGGGCCATTCTGGGTGTGACGCTGCATGGCGGCGCCAAGGGAGACACGGAGTCGGTCCACGAGACGTTGGAGGAGACGTTCGAGCAGGTGGAGTCGGCAGTCGGCGATTCGTCGGTGATCGAGGAAGTGATTGCGGACAAGGGCTACCACAGCAACGACGTTCTCGCCTCCATCGACGAGTTGGAGCTTCGCAGCTACATCGCGGAGCCGGACCGTGGTCGTCGTCGTTGGACAGGCAAGAAGGACTTGCAAGCCATCGTGTACGCGAACCGTCGGCGGGTCCGCGGCAATCGGGGCAAGCGGCTGCAGCGCCGGCGCGGCGAGCGCGTCGAACGTCCCTTCGCTCACCAGTTCGAGACCGGCGGCATGCGGCGCTTGCATCTGCGCGGCCGCGACAACGCGCTCAAGCGCCTTTACATTCATTCCTGCGGCTTCAATCTCGGTCTCCTGATGAGGAGCCTCGCGGGAGTCGGCACGCCACGATCGCTGCAGGGCCGTGTCACGGCAACTCTGGGCGCCCAGACTGGCTTGCTTGCAGCGTTCACAGCCCGATTCGACGGGCTGATGCAGTCGATCTGCGCCTCTTGGCGCGCACATCGCCTCGGCTTCCAACTTTGCGTCGCGTAGCGCTGCCCAGACTCAGCCTCGAAGCAGCAGTGGCACTCCGGGCCGAATCCACTTTTGCCACGGGCTGTCAAGCAACAAGCTCGCCTGCCAACGGCGAACGTCAGGCTCCAGCCCCAACTCCAGCCCCAACTCCAGAATACTCCGGTCCAGTCGCCACACCAACTGACCCGATGAGTTGACGATGTCGTATCCGTGAACTCCGGAGAGGAGCATCGTGCCGTTTCGAGCGATTCCCACGACTTCCGAAAGGCCGTCCCTGTGGATGATCGATCTTGAAACGAACCGCCCCGTCTCGTCGCGAGTCAACACTCGCAACCACTCCACCTGATCCCGTCCGAACATCTCCGGCTGCCACATGAACAGGCGGTCGGCGTCAATGAAACCGAAATCGTTCGGCCTGAACCCTGGCGTCAGCTCCTCCAGCTCCAGCGTCTCGTCGACCACGACGCCGTCCAGGCCGTAGACGTCGAACGCTCCGCGCTTCGCGCGATACACGGCAAACGCTCGACCGTCCGCGCTGAATCCATAGCCGTCGGCTCGGTCTTCGCGATACACTTGGAAGACTCGAAGACCGGGCAGCCTCCGAATCTCGCGGCCGTCCCACCGGTAGACGATCAGCGGGTCTTCGGACGAGGCCCAAGGCTCGGTGAAGCCGCGGTCAAAGTCCCGGGTGTCCGCAGGCGCCAGCTTGATCGACTGCAGCGCCAGCCAATCGCCTGTCACGGCCAGACTACGAAGATGAGGCCCCTCGGCCGACAGAACAGGCCCATTCAGTCCGATCAGGCGCGTCCAGAACGTACCCTCCGGGAATCACCGGGAATCCGTCGCGAGGCCGCCCTTCTCCCAGCGGCACGTCCTCGTCCACCAAGACGACATCGCGCACGGAACCCAACAGCGGAATTCGCGGTGGACCCGGAAGCGCCTCCGTCCGTGATCGCGCCCCGACTCGAAGGTGGATCAGGTGGCCGCGTTCACTGTCCCCGTCCGTACACGCATACCGAGCAGGTCCTTCGACAACGCACCGCTCCTCCGGCCCGGATTGGCCTCCACCGGCCACCGGCACGAAGAG
>CBDBDB010000012.1:0-99718 GCA_965203495.1 Candidatus Multivorans sp. | reverse complement strand
CGCGCCCTCGAACGACGAGCAGGGCACGTTGACCACCAAACCAAGGCCGCTTAACATTCATCAACACACACGAGCCGCCATCCGAAGTTCAACAGAAAACGGGACAATCCCGAGAACCGTCCCGGCTGCGAATCCGGGGAATCCGCACAGACACCGGACCGATCCCGGTCACGACCTCACGCGCCGGCTGGTACCCGTTCCGAACCACCGCCGAACGACCGTCCACCAGCCGCCTCCCAGCGGTCGACGAGAGCAACTCCGCCAACTCGCCTCCACGGCAACTGCAATCAGCTTCTTGGCCCCAGCCCGAAGAACGTCCGTCAACGCGTCCTTGAACGACCCTCGCTCCTCCAGAGAAATCACTGTACTGTCCGTCACGGCGTGCCTCCTTTGCTGTCGTCGATTCAAGAAAACCGATCTCAGCAGGGCACGCCGCCTCACTCAACCCCCATACACGAAATTCGACCATAGCTCGCTCAGTACATACGAGACTCGTAGGTCATCAAGCCGCTGTGAATCGCCCTGGGCTTGGCCCCGGTTTCGTGGAAGGTTTCTCCTTGCAACGGGGGAAGCGCCACGATGCCGGTCTCACATCTCTGAGCCACGACACGCTGCCGCCCAGGGAACAGTCGGTTGATCCGCGGCCGGGCTGGCGGCGGTGGACAAGATCCGCCGTACGATGGAAGGCTTGCCGCCGATGATCGAGGTGGACCTGCCGCGATTTGAGCATCTGCTTGCCCGCGCGCTGGACACGCTGCCGCCGGCGTTCGCCGAGCTCATCGACAACGTCGCAGTCGTCGTGGAAGAGGAACCGAGCGAGGAAGATCTGCTCCTGGTCGGGCTCGACCCGGATGAGGACGACCTCCTGGGGCTCTACCACGGCGTGCCGCTCGATGAGCGAGGCAGCGGCTACAGTTCGCTGCCCGACCGGGTCGTGATCTACCGTCTGCCGATCCTGTGGATCTGCGACACGGAGGCGGACGTGGTGCGCGAAGTGCGCGACACCCTGGTTCACGAACTCGGCCACCACTTCGGTCTCGGCGACGACGACATGCCGTACTAGACTCAGTTCGCATGAAGCCGGCCGCCAGAGCGGCGCCGGCTTGCATGGAACAAACTTCGGGACGAGGGCATGCCGCCCGCATCCGGGGCCTGTTCCCTGCGCGACGGCGCGGCCACAAGGCGGCGGACCCTGCTAGGTTCAGCCCATGGCGAAGTCCGTTCCCTGGCTGGGCATCGTCGGGGCGCTCGGCGCCGGCGCCCTGATGGCGGCCGCCGGCGGCAGCCGCGGCGTGGAAATCGGCGGCGCGCCGGCTTTCGCGATCCTCGTTGCCGCGGCGTTCGCCGTCCAGTGGGTCGCGTTCATTCCGGCCTGGTTCCTCCAGACGGAGCGCTTCTTCGACCTGACCGGGAGCGTCACCTTCCTGGTCGTGACCGCGGCCGCCCTGCTGATCCGCGGCAACTTCGACCCCCGATCGCTCGTCATCGCCGCGGCCGTCGCGGTGTGGGCTCTGCGGCTGGGGGCCTTCCTCTTCCTGCGCGTTCGCCGGGATGGCGAGGATCGCCGCTTCAGGCGAATCAAGCCGAACTTTCCCGTCTTCCTGATGACCTGGACCTTGCAGGGCCTGTGGGTGTCGTTGACTGCCGCCCCGGCAATGGCAGCTCTGCTCGCCAGCGAGAGCCCGCCGCCCGACTGGACCCTCGGGGCCGGACTCGTCCTGTGGACTCTCGGCTTCGCGGTCGAGGCGACCGCCGACGCCCAGAAGACCCGGTTCCGGGCCGTGCCCGGTAACCGGAACCGGTACATCGCATCGGGTCTCTGGGCCTGGTCACGCCATCCGAACTACTTCGGCGAGATCGTGCTGTGGATCGGCATCGCGGTGATCGCGGCGCCGGCCCTCGAGGACTGGCAACTGGCCACGCTGGCGTCGCCGGTTTTCGTCTGGCTGCTCCTGACCAGGATCAGCGGCGTACGGATGCTCGAAGCCAGGGCGAATCGGAAATGGCGCGACGATCCGGGCTACCGGGAGTACGTCCGCCGCACGAACACTCTGCTGCTCTGGCCGCCCCGAAGGACTTGACGTCGCGGCAGCATCTGAGGGCGGCTGCCTGCCTCGTCGCCATCACGCTCAACCTGACCTTCTGGGCGCTGCTGCTGCTCTTCCTGCTGCCGACCAAGGGGGCGGCGCGGACGCGACGCAGGTTCCGGCGGGCCGCCGCGCGCATCTACCGCGCCGCCGTCCGGGTCGACAACGCACTGCTCCGGCGCATCTCCCGCGCCGCCTGGCGCTTCCGCGAGCTGAACCTCGACCCGACGCGGCCGCACATCGTCCTCTCGAACCACTGCTCCTGGGCCGACGTCTTCCTTGTCCAGAGTCTCATCGCCACGCGGGGTCCCATCGTCACGTTCCTGTGCAAGCGGGAACTCCTCTACGTGCCCATCTTCGGACTGATCATCTTCGCCTTCGACTTCCCGGTTCTCCGCCGCCGCGCACGGCGCGGAATCGATCCCGGGCGACGACGCGACGACGACCGCCGCCGGGTGACCGATGCCGCCGCCGCACTGCTCAGATCCCCCGCGGCCATCCTCTCGTTCGCCGAGGGCACGCGCTTCACCGTCGCCAAGCGGGATGCGGGCAGCCAAGGCGACGGCGACGGGCGCTACAAGCACCTGCTGTCTCCCCGCGCCGGCGGCCTCGCCGCCATGATCGAAGCGCTGGCGCCGGGCGGCGGCTCGATCGTCGACCTCACGCTTGCCTACCCGCGGCCCTCCAGCTTCTGGGAGTTCCTCGGCGGCGCGGCGGGATCGGTGGAGGTGGCGTGGGAGAGAATTCCGATCGTCGCGGTGGAACCGGCCGAGGCGTCGAACTGGCTGAACGACCGCTGGCGACGCAAGGATGAGTGGCTGGATCGCCGAACCTTACGGCAAAACACTAAGGGTTCCACAACCTAAGCGAAGAGGTATAAGATCCGAGGCCCGTCCGCTCCGATGGACATGCACGACAACCGCCCCGAATCGCGAGGCCCGACTCATGACTGAACCCGACGATCGGCACGAGAACCACGAGCCGACGAGGAACGCCCCGCCCGAGGAACAAGCGCTGCCCGAAGGGCCGCTGGCCATGCGGGCAAAGGCGCCCAAGCCGGAGCTGCCCGTCATCGTCCTCCGCGACATGGTCATCTACCCGGGCGTCACGATGCCGATGGAGATCGGACGGACCGACACGCTGAGCGCGATCCAGGCCGCCGCCGAACATCCCGAGCGCAGCTTCTTCGCCCTGCTCCAACGCGAGAAGAGCGAGGACGTCGACCCCCTCGGCCTGCACACGATCGGCGTCGTCGCCCGAGTCGTCCAGCTCCAGCACGGGCTGCGCGGCACCCAGGCGGTCGTCGTCGGCCTCCACCGGGGCATCGTGCTGCGCATCGACGAAGCCAGGGAGCATCTCGTCGCCACCGTCTCGCCGGCCGAGGAACTGCTGCCGGTGGACCCGAAGGACCTCGCTTTCGTCGCCCTCGACGAGGAACTGCGAAACCGTGCCGCCGAACTGGGCGGCCGGTCCGGCATCCCGAACGAAGTCATCGCCAAGACGTTGCGCGCGGTCAGCGACTCCGGTCGGCTCGCCGACCTGGTGGCGGGTCATCTCGAGCTGCCGGCCAACGACCACCAGTCCTTGCTCGAGACTCTCGCGGTCGAGGAGCGGATGCGCCGGGTGCTGACGCTCGTCCAGCGGCGGATCAAGGTCCTCGACGCCCAGGAGGACATCAACACCCAGATCCAGGAAGAGCTGGGCGACCGCCAGCGCGAGATGTACCTCCGCGAGCAGTTGAAGGCGATTCGCAAGGAACTGGGCGACGATGACGGCGCCGACGATCTCGAAGAACTCCGGACCCGCGTCGACGACCTGGCGCTGCCGGCGGCGGCCCGCAAGGAAGTCGAACGCGAACTCCGGCGGCTTGAGCGCATGGGTCGCGAGTCGATGGAGTCCCAGGTCATCCGCACCTACATCGAGACGGTGTGCGAACTGCCCTGGAGCGAGCTGAGCGACGAGCGGCTCGACCTTGTCGACGCGGCCCGCATCCTGGACGAGGACCACTACGGACTCGACGGCGTGAAAGATCGCATCCTCGAGTTTCTGGCGGTGCGGGTCATGCACGACCGGCGAAGCCGGCGGGAAGAGCCGCGGGCCGACGGCGAGACCGAGGCGACGGAAGAAGGAGAAGACGGCGCGGCGAAAGACGACCCGAGCCGCGGCCCGATCCTGCTGTTCGCCGGCCCTCCCGGCGTCGGCAAGACGTCGATCGCCAAGTCCATCGCGCGCGCCATGGGCCGAGAGTACGTCCGGGTCTCGCTCGGCGGAGCTCGCGACGAGGCGGACATCCGGGGCCACCGGCGCACGTACGTCGGCTCGATGCCCGGCCGGATTCTCCACGGCATGAAGCAGGCGGGGGTCAGGAACCCCGTCTTCCTGCTCGACGAGGTCGACAAGCTGGGAGCATCGCTCCAGGGCGACCCCTCGGCCGCCCTCCTCGAGGTGCTCGATCCGGCACAGAACGGCGCCTTCATCGATCACTACCTCGGGGTCCCCTACGACCTGAGCCAGGTGCTGTTCATCGCCACCGCGAACTTCACCCAGAACATCCCCGCGCCGCTGCGCGACCGCATGGAGACCGTCGAGTTCTCCGGCTACACCGAACGCGAGAAGTTCGGCATCGCCCGCCAGTTCCTGCTGCCCCGCGCCGTTTGCAACGGCGGGCTGTCGCCCGACCAGATCGAGGTCGGCGACGAGGCGCTGGGCGAGGTCATCTCCCGCTACACCCACGAAGCCGGCGTCCGGCAACTGGAGCGGGAGCTCGACCGCATGGTGCGCAAGGTCGCGCGCAAGCTCGCGTCGATGCCCGAGAAACCGGGCGGCCATTCCGCCGAGGCGGAGGAACACGGCGCGACGACGACCGTCGGCGTCGCCGAGGTGCGGGAGTTCCTGGGCCGCCCCCCGCATCCGGCCGGAGCGGGCCCTCGAACGGGACGCGGTCGGAGTCGCCACCGGCATGTACTACACGCCGGTCGGCGGCGACATCATGTTTGTCGAGGTCGAGACGACGCGCGGCAAGGGCGAACTCCAGCTGACCGGCCAGCTCGGCGACGTGATGAAGGAGTCCGCGCGGGCGGCCTGGACGTATGCCAAGTCGAACGCCAGGGCGCTGAAGATCCCGGCCGGGAGTTTCGAGACCGACGTGCACATCCACGTTCCCGCCGGCGCCATCCCCAAGGACGGTCCATCGGCCCGGCGTGACGATGGCCGCGGCCCTGGTCTCGGCGCTTTCCGGCCGGGCGGCAAGAGCGCGCATTGCGATGACGGGAGAGATCACGCTATCCGGCCGCGTGCTGCCGATCGGCGGAGTCAAGGAGAAGGTGCTGGGCGCGGTACGCGCCGGCATCCGGGAGATCGTGCTGCCGAAGCAGAACGAGGCCGACCTGGAGGATCTCCCCGCCGAGGTGCTGGAGACGCTGACCGTCCACGCCGTCGAACAGTTGGGCGAAGTGCTGGCGGTCGCGCTCCCCAGCGCCCGCTTCGTCGACGGCCGCCTGCTGTTCGACGGCGACAACCCGGAGGACGTGACGCCCCTGAGCACCAACTGATCGAGCGCTGGCCGCGCCGGCCGCGGCGATGGCGCGCCGACCCCGCTTGCGGCATCCAAGCGCCGCCGCGAAGCGGCGAGCTCGAGTCGGTCGTCAGCCCGAACGCTCCCCCTCCGGGCCGAGGGCCGCGCTCAGCGCCTCCTCGTGGTAACCGACGATCAGCGTCGTGCCGACCCTGACCACCGGCGCCCGCAGGTTGCCCGTGGGACCGAGCATCAGGTCGGCCGCGCCCGGATCCGAGGCCGGCAGCTCCGTCCGCTTGCGGCCCCTGGCCACGTAGAGAGTCCGCGCGTCGGCGAGCAGCGCCTCCGCGTCGGCTCTTCCCAGCTTCCGGCTCGCCGAGGTCCTGTCCGCTATCTCCGCGCCGCGTGCGTCCATCAACCTGGACGCTCTCACGCAGCTCGTTCAGCCGTTGCGGTGGTAGTACCAGTCGACTCTGCTCATGAGGCTCCCTTCCGGCAGTTGGTCCGCGATCCACGGGAGTCTACGGCAAATCCACGGCACGGGGCCGCCAGTTCGGCCGCCTTCTGCGCTAAGCTACGTCGCATCCATGCGCGAAGGCGGTTCCGCAGGCGTTCTCAACGAGACCGTGAAGCCAGCACAGCGTTACCTGGTTCCCGAGGGGACGAAACGCTTCGATCCGATGAACTGGCCCACGGCGCCGCCGCCGGACGCCCCGCGACACAACGAGCTCCGCAAGTTGCGACGGCGGGCCGTGCGCGACATCAGCCGTCTGCAGAGGCTGCTCTACGCCGAGAACCGCCATGCGCTGCTGCTGATCTTCCAGGCCATGGACGCCGCCGGCAAGGACAGCACGATCAACGCCCTGCTCACCGGCGTCAATCCGGCCGGTTGCCAGGTGTTCAACTTCAAGCAGCCTTCCAGCGAGGAGCTCGACCACGATTTTCTGTGGCGAACCACCCGCAGTCTGCCCGAGCGCGGCCGCATCGGCGTCTTCAACCGCAGCTACTACGAAGAGGTGCTGGTCGTGCGCGTTCATCCCGAGTTGCTGAAGAAGCAGCATCTCCCCCACGTCGACCCCAACGGACTGTGGCAGCAACGCATGGAGTCGATCGTCGATCACGAGCGGCACCTGGCGCGCAACGGCACCGTCATCCTCAAGTTCTTCCTGAACATCTCCCGCGACGAGCAGAAGGCGCGCTTCCTGCGCCGACTCGCCCGTCCCGACAAGCACTGGAAGTTCGCCATCAGCGACGTCCGGGAACGGGGGTTCTGGAGCGAGTACATGACCGGCTACGGCGAAGCGATCCGTACGTCCACGACGAACTGGGCGCCGTGGTACGCGATTCCGGCCGACAGCAAGCCGTACATGCGCTGGGCGGTCGCCGACATCGTGCGCGACAAGCTCGCCAGCCTCGACCTGCACAACCCGGAACCATCCCTCGCCGATCTGGCCATGTTCGACGACATGCGCCGCCAGTTGGAAAACGAGTAGCGCCGACGAACTCGCTCCTCGGCTATCATTCGCCGCCTGCGCGATTTTCGCGACGGAGCGATCGGAAGCTCCAAGCGCCGATTCAATCGACACGGGTCCCGACGGGGACCGGAAAGGCCACCATGAACCCCAAGATCGGGAAACTCCGCAACACCCTGCTCCTGACCCTCGTCGTCGCCCTGCTTTCGTTCGCCTGCAGCGGCTACGGCGCACCGACCCTGCCCGCGGTCATCGGGTCCTGGAACCTGACGATCGAGACGCCGCTGGGAACGCAGGAGCCCACCCTGGTCGTCCGCGGCGACGCGAGCGGTCTGACCGCCACGATGACCTCGCCTCAGGGCGACGTAGAGGGAACGGACGTCTCCTGGAACGACGACGGCACGCTGGGTTTCACGGCGGAGGTCGAGGCCGGCGGACAGCAAGTCCGCATGGTCTTCACGGGCACTGTCGACGGCGACACGATGACCGGCGTGTTCGCAACCGACTTCGGCGACATGGCAACGACGGGCACGCGCGTCGTCGAGTAGCGCGCCATCCGCGCTCCCGAGAACGGGGGCGCGGACTGGTTGCCGGGCGGCGGCGCGGATCCGCTTCGCCGCCCGGACACGATCGCTCACGGCCGACGAGCAGTTCGGCTCTCGCCTGCTTGGTCCTTGACAAATAGGACCAATACGATCCACTATCTCCCGACTCGCCGAGAGGCAACGCCGTTGCCTGGCGAAACTGGAGAGCGGGCGAACCAGACGGCTTGGCAGTCCATGCGGTCCGCCCGCCCTCGCGACCGGGGCCCGTGGGGCCCTGACCGGAGGGTACCGGATGAAGATCAACGCTGGAAGGCCGGGAACGCGCTGGCTGGCGCCGCTCGTGGCATTTGCGGTCCCCGTCGTCCTGGCCGCCGCCCCCGCGGCGGCACAGAACTCCACCGAGGAGCGCATCGCGACGCTGGAAGAACAGATCGAGAACCTCCGCCGAACCATCGCCGACCTGGCCGTCCAGGCGCCCGATGAGCGAATGGCCGAGCTGGAACGCCAGATCGAAGTCCTCGCCGAGGAGATCGAGAAGCTCAACCTGGGCTCCGCGGCGGTCGCGGGAACCGAAGCCGATGCAGGTCTCTACGGCCTGGGCATCGCCGCATCGAAGGTCTACCGGGTCGACGAAGGCCTGTCGATCGGCGGCTACGGCGAGATGGTCTTCGAGAGCTACGCCAGCAAGCGCGAAAGCGGCGAATCGACCGGCCTCGGCGACACCATCGACTTCCTCCGCGCCATTGTCTATGTCGGCTACAAGTTCGACGAGCGGTGGGTGTTCAACTCGGAGGTCGAGTTCGAACATGCCTCGACTTCCAGGTCCGGCAGCGCTTCGGTCGAGTTCGCGTACATCGACTACCTGTGGAAACCGCAGTTGAACTTCCGCACGGGGATCCTGCTGCTTCCCATGGGCTGGCTCAATGAACTGCACGAGCCGACCCTCTTCCCGAGCGCGGAGCGCCCCTACGTGGAGCAAGTCCTGATCCCCAGCACCTGGCGCGAGAACGGCGCCGGCATCTTCGGCGACGTCGGGCCGTTCTCCTACCGGAGCTACGTGGTCAACGGCCTGAGGGGTGCGGGCTTCACGTCGAACGGCCTCCGCGGCGGGCGCCAGAAGGGCGCAAAGGCGCAGGCGGAGGACTTCGCCTGGACCGGTCGCCTGGACTACACCGCGACGCCCGGACTGATCGTCGGCGTCTCCGCCTACGTCGGGAACTCCGGTCAGGGACTGGTGGACGCCGACGGCGCCACGATCGACGCCCGCACCGAGATCCTCGACGTCCACTTCGACTGGAGTCGCCGGGGTTTTCGGTTGCGCGGCCTGTGGGCCCAGGGCGACGTCGGCGACGCGGCCCGCCTGAACGCGGCGCTGGGCATCGCCGGCAGCGGCTCGATCGGCGAGCGCCTGGAGGGGCACTACGTCGAGCTGGCCTACGACGTTCTCGCCCGTCGCGGCGGCCGCGCTTCGCTGTCACCCTTCGTCCGGGTCGAGTCGGTCGACACCCAGGTCCGCGTGCCGGCCGGATTCGAGGCCGACCCGTCCTCTGATCGCGAGATCCTGACCTGGGGCGTGGCCTGGCGCCCCATCGACCGGCTGGTCTTCAAGGTCGGCCATCAGGACTGGACCAACCCTGGCCGCACCGGGTTCGACGAATGGAACCTGGCCATGGGCTATCTGTTCTAGCGGCAGGAGTCCGCGGGCAGGAACGACACGTCGTGAGGTTCGACGCGATCAGCCGCCGCGCCTCGCTCGCGGCCGCGGCAGTTGGCGTCCTGACACTGTCGTTGTGGACGCCGCGGCCGGCTGCCGGCGGTACGTTCCTGACCCGCGACGAAGCGCTGGAACTCGCCTTTCCGGGTTGCGGGGTCGATCGAGAGACCGTCTACCTCACCCGGGACGAACGACGACGCGCCGCCGATCTGGCCGGCGCCAGAGTCGATTCACGGCTCGTCGTTCGCTACCGCTCGGACTGCGGAGGCATCGCCTACTTCGATGTCCACCGGGTCCGAACGCTGGCCGCGACCCTGATGGTCGTGGTCGACGCCGAAGGCCGGGTCGCGCGCCTGGAGGTCATGTCCTTCCTCGAACCGGAGGAGTACATCCCCCGCCGGCGCTGGTACGACCAGTTCCTCGGGCGGCGGATCGATTCGAAGCTGCGGCTCAAGCGGTCGATCCACGCGGTGACGGGGGCCACGCTCACCGCCCGCGCCACGACGAACGCGGTGCGGAGGATCCTGGCGCTCGATCGGGTGCTCGGAGAAGAACCGTTCCGGAACGGCGACCTCGTGCCATGAACCGCCTGACCGCCTGGACGGTTCACGCGTCTACGTTGCTGGTCGGCGGTACGGGCCTGGTCTACGGGTGGATGCGGTACTTCACGGCGCCCGTCAACGAGTTCGCCGTGGTCGGCCACCCCTGGCAACCGGACGTTCAGCGCCTGCACGTCTGGACAGCGCCTCTGCTCGTCTTCGCCGTCGGCCTGATCTGGCGCGACCACGTCTGGCGGCATGTCCGACGCCGCGTCCGCGACCGCCGCCGGAGCGGCCTGTCCCTGTTGCTGGGCTGTGCCCCGATGATTGTTTCCGGCTACCTGATCCAGACCGCCACGGGCGACGTCTGGCGGCAAACGTGGATCGCCCTGCACCTGATCGCGTCTACGCTGTTCCTCGTCGGCTACGGCGCACACACGGTGAAGCCGCTCCGGGCCGCGATCCGCAGCCGGCAGGCGGTCCGTCGGGAGGCTGCGCCGTAAGACGAAGCAAGGCGAGCGCGACGACACAGCGTCCCGGCGAGGCTGGGGCTGGGGCCAGACATGGAGCCCGGGACAGGTTGGCGGCTCCAGCCCGCATGGTTCACCGATCGCCGGCGGCGGCGTCCGCCGCGGCCTCGCGCTCGGTGGACTCGCCGTGGTCGCCGCCCGGCGGCCCGGGGTGCGGCGTGTTCGTCGTGATCAGGACGACCGAGATCAGTATGCCGCCGATGCCGACCCAGAGCAGGGGACTCACTTCGAGCTGACCCCGGCCGCGGTAGAGCGTGTACAGCGCCGTGACCGTTACCGCGCCGCCGAACACGACCGGCATGACGGCGTAGGGAATCCGCGCCCCGCCGCTGAACATCGCGAGCGTCAGCGACAGAGCGCCCAGCGCGCCCAGAGTGCCGGCGTAAAGACCCCAGATTCCGGACGGTCCGGTCGGTTCGAAGCTGTCGCCCATCGCTCTCATGCCGATCAGGCCGCCGACGATCGCGATGACGAGATAGGCGATGCCGATGCCGACATAGGGCTTGAACGGCGACATGGACTCGTCCACCAGGCGCGCCCTGCCGAGGACCGGACCGTAGAGGCCCCAACAGAGCGCCGTGCCGAGCGCGAACACGAAGGGAAGGACGTTCTTCATTCGATGATCTCCAGAGTCTGGCAGCCCGTGGACGTCGCGCCGCATTCGCGACACGCGCTCTCGGGACGGGCTGCTCGGGTCCGCGCGAGGTTATCCCCTCAGCAGGGAGACCGCGGCGATCCTTCCCGGCAGGCCGGTCAGACCGCCGCCTGGGTGGCAACCGGCGCCGCCCAGCCACAGGCCGCCGACCGGAAGAGCCTCGCCAGCCCAGGACGATGCCGTCGGCCGGAGCCAGAGGCTCTGGGACGGATTCATCTCGCCGTGGTGGAGGCCGCCCGCGGTTGCGCCGTAGTCCGCCTCGTAGTCCGTGGGAAGCAGCAACGCGCACTTCCGGACCAGACCGCCTATGCCGGGCGCCCACCGCTCGAGCTCGGCCGCCATCAGCGCCAGCAGCTCCCGGCGGCCCGCGGCCCAGCCGCCCTTCAGGTCGAACGGGACATGGTGCGCCGTTGCCAACAACAGGTGCCGCCCCGCGGGCGCCAGCGACGGATCGAGCGCCGTGGGCAGCGCCGCCTCGATCCACGGACGGGCCGGCAGCCGGCGGTACTTCGCGGCGTCGGCCCCCCGCTCGACGTCGTCCGGATGCTCGGCCAGGACGATGCGGCCGGTCAGCGCCGGCCGCTCCAGCCCGCGGAACGCCGGCAGCCCGTCGAGCGACAGGGCAAGTCTGGCGGCGGCGCCGCGGTATTTCACGTTGAGCAACCGCCGCACGAAGCGAGGGCCAAGGAGCGGAGCGCCGATGAGATCGAGAAAGGTGATCGAGGGCGTCGCGGTCGACACGACCGTCTCGACCTCGATCAGTTCGCCGTCCGCCAGCCGCACGCCGACCACACGGCCGGAATCCACCAGAATCCGAGAGACGACAGCGCCGGTTCGAATCTCCGCGCCCGACGCCGCGGCCGAGGCGGCCAACGCGGAGGCCAGAGCTCCGGCGCCGCCCCGAGCGCGCACGGTCGGCGCGAATCGGTCGGAATCGCCCAGGGCGCGGTCGAAGAGCAGCGGCCAACCGGTACCGTTCGCGCGAGGTCCCAGACCGGTCCCGGGGAGCGCCATTCCGCACAGCCCGGCGCGCAGCAGGGGGTTCTCGAACCGCTCCCGCAGCAATTCGTCGAGCGGGGAAGACAGGGCCCGAAGGACGTCCGGGGCGATCAGGAGCCGCCCCATGTCGGCGAGCTCCACGGGCCGGGAAAGGAGCGGCTCAAGCGCCGCCGCGCACTCGGCCAGTTCCGATACGAAGCCGGGCCAGGCGGCCGCGTCCCGACGGCTCGCCAGGCCCAGCTCCTCCACCGTGCGTCCGACCTCGGGCCAGAGGACAACGGCGCTCGAGTCGGCCGTCGCCGGAACCGCGGCCACCGCCGGAGCCTCGATCAGTTCCAACCCGTGCCGACCAAGTTCCAGCTCTTCCATCACGGAACGACGGAACATCCCCAGGTCATTGCTGCCGACATCGACGCGATGGCCGGGGATGAGTTCCCGGGTCGACGCCAGCCCGCCGAGTTCCGGCCGCGCCTCGAGCAGAACGACGTCCCGCCCCGAACGCGCCAGCAGGGCCGCGGCGACCAGTCCGTTGTGACCGCCGCCGACGATCGCGATCCGTCTGTTCAAGGCCTCTCGGCTCCCTTGCCGCGGCCGACCGTCTCTGGCCGGCGCAGATCGTCCAGGACCCGGAGCGCGGCCAGCCGGGCGGGACCGCCGGAGATGCCGCCGCCGAACTGCGTCGACGAGCCGCACAGATAGTAGCCGGGCAGCGGCGTCCGGAAGGACGCCGCCGCCGGGTCGGGGCGCAGCAGAAACAACTGCGACAGCCGCAACTCGCCGTGGAAGATGTTGCCGCCCGGAATGCCGGCGATCGCCTCGATGTCCGGGGGCACAAGCACCTGCCGATGCAGGATCAGGTCCTCGATGCCGGGCGCGTACTCGGCAATGGCGCCCACGACGGCGTCGCCGAACGCCTCGCGGCGCGCGTCGTCCCAAGGGCCGGCCGCCAGCTCGAAAGGCGCGTACTGCACGAAGCAGGACAGGACATGCCTGCCCGGCGGCGCCATGTCCGGATCCAGCACGGACGGGACGATCATGTCGATGAACGGTCGCTCCGAGAAGCCCCCGTACTTCGCGTCGTCCCAGGCCCGCTCGACGTAGTCGAGGCCCGGGGCGATCGTGATCCCGCCCGCGAGGTGAGGTCCCGGCGCCGGCATGCACTCGAACCGCGGCAGACCGGAGATGGCGAGGTTCACCTTGCCCGCGCAACCGCGACTCTGCCACCGCGCCGCCCGCTCGACGAGTCCGGCGCCGCCCGGAACGTCCTCCGGATCGAGCAGACGGCCGAGACTGATCTGCGGCGCCGCCGACGACAGGACGACGCCGGCACGCAACTCGTCGCCGTTCGCCAGCGCCACGCCGGCCGTTCGACCGTCGCGGATCAGCACTCGCTCCACGGGGCAGTGCGTCCGGATCTCCGCGCCGTGGCTCCGCGCCGCTCTGGCGATCGTCGCCGCCACCGCGCCGGCGCCGCCTTTCTGGAACCCCCACTCCCGGTAGACCCCGTCGATCTCGCCCATGTAGTGGTGCAACAGCACGTATGCCGAGCCCGGCGTGCGGGGAGACAACATGGAACCGATGACGCTGCTGCTCGAGAGCGCGGCCTTCAGCGCGTCGGACTCGAACCACTGATCCAGGAAATCGGCGGAGCTCATCGTCAGCATCTGCACGAAGGAGCGCAACCGCGCCGCCGGCAGATCGAGGAAGCAACGCGCGATGTCGGCGACCTCCGCCGACGCGTCGACATCCAGGTTCTCCGCACGCTCGGCGACGCGACGGTCGATCGCCGCCGCCAGTTCGTCGGGCGCCGCCCGCTGCAGCCGATGCATCAGGTGGCCCATCCGGCGCATCTCGAGCTTGTACTCGAACAACGCCTCGGCATCCCGCCGCGAGTGGCGGGCGACGTGGCGATAGGTCCGCCGCGGATCCGCCTCGCGGAACAGACAGTCGCCGCCCGGCAGCGGGTTCAGGGTGCTCGCGGTGGGAACGAGAAACAGCCCGTGGCGCACCAGGTCGAGTTCGTGAATGACCTCCGGCCGCAACAGCGAGACAAGGTAGGAGAACACGCTGAACCGGAAGCCCGGAAGGACCTCCTCGCTGCGGGTGGCGCCGCCGATCGCGGGCGAGGACTCCAGCACCGCGACGTCGAGGCCGCCTCGGGCGAGGTAGGCCGCGGCAACCAGACCGTTGTGTCCGGCGCCGATGACGATCGCATCGAACCGACCGCCGCCGATGCCCTCGGCCGGCGCCGCACTCATCCGTCGGCGCCGCCCATGGGATCGACCGCGGTCCCGCGCGGCGGACTGAAGAACGGCCGCCGAACGACGCGCGCCCGCGCCCGGCGCCGGCCGTAGCCGACGGCGACCTCGACATCGAGTTCCGTCCCCGGGGCGGCCGCGTCGGCGCGCACCGTGGCGAGACCGACGTACTTCTTGAGCAGGGGCGAGAAGAACCGGCTCGTGCACTGGCCGACCTGCCATCCCGCGGGGGCGAACACCGGCGTCGGTTCCCTGGACGCCGGCTGGCCGACGACCCGCGGACGGAGGTCGATCTCGGACCACAGCCGCTCCAGCTCGAACCAGCCGACCTCAAGGCCGACCGTGGCCCAGGCCGGCCCGCGCTCCCGTTCCGACTCGAGCGCCCGCCGGCCCACGAAGTCCGCGCCCTTGTCGAAATCCACGGTGAACCCGAGCCCCGCCTCCGCCGGCGTCGCCTTCATCGCCTCGATCTCGGCATGCACTGCGGACACGTAGTCGACGCCGATCAGGACCAGGCCGGCTTCGACCCGCACCATGTCGAGCGCCAGGAGACCCGCGGGAAGCAACCCGTGGTCCTGACCCGCGTCGACGAGGGCGTCCCATAACGCCTCCGCACGGTCGGCGGCCACCCAGAACTCGTAGCCGAGGTCGCCGGTGCAATCGGTGCGGGTCACCGTCGCCGAGCCGCCGCCGACGCCCGAGCCGAACCCGCCCGCCGCGAGATCGAAACGGCGCATCGCTCCGAAGTCGATTCCCGTCGTCGCCGCCTCGGCTACCGACCGCGCTCGCGGGCCCTGGAGCGCGAGCACGCCGATCTCTTCCGAAACGTCCCGCACGTCGACGTTCATGTCCCAGCCGCAATCCTCGAACCAGCGCAGGCAGGGTTCCGCCGCGCTGACCAGGAAGCGCTCGCGCGCGAGGCGCTGCACGGCGCCGTCCTGCAACAGGTGACCCTCCTCGTTGCACCAGGACGTGTACAGCACCTGGCCCGGGCGGC
This sequence comes from Candidatus Multivorans sp., assembly GCA_965203495.1. Classification (GTDB taxonomy): domain Bacteria; phylum Acidobacteriota; class Thermoanaerobaculia; order Multivoradales; family Multivoraceae; genus Multivorans. The sequence goes on along the minus strand of CBDBDB010000012.1, from coordinate 84,408 downwards.
TCTTCGAGACGTCCCGCGTCATGACCCGGTCGAGCAGCCGCTCGGCGTCCGCGCCCGCGACCTCGTACTTGAACAGCGGCGAGACGTCGATCAGGGCGGCCGCGTTGCGGACCGCCCAGTACTCGCGTTCAGGCGTCGGCTCGTAGGTTTCGACGCACGCGAAATCCGACCAGCCGCGCCACGCGCCGCTCTCGCAGAGGGCCGCCGTCCGTCGATGGAACGGCGTCCGCAACGGTTCGAGCCGCCGCCGGCCGTTGCGCCGCGTCGACGGCTCGGCGTCTCCCGCGCCGGGGACGCCCGTCAATCGGCGGTAAGCCTGGCTGTCCGGACTCCGTCCGATCAGGCCCTCCGCCTCCAGTGCGCCGAGCAGGCGATGCGCCGTCGACGGATGGAGACCGTGTGCCGCCGCGAGCTCCGACAGGCGGTGTTCCGGCGCTTCGCGCGTGAACGAGCGAAGCAGCGCCAGCGCACGCTGAACGGCCTGCGTACCCTGGGGCGGCCGGCGCGGCATGAACCGCCGCTCCTACCTGCCCCAGTGGTGGTTGAGGCGCGCGTAGTAGTACCCGCCTCCCAGGCCCCAGGGCGTGAACTGGCTCCAGGGCAGGCCGAACCGCGCGGCGAACAGGTCCATCCGATCCGAGAACGTATCGAACACGTTCTGGCCGCCGATCGAGAGCGTGGTGTCGCGCGCCAGGGGTACGCCGACTTCCAGGTCGAAGATGTACCGGCCGCCCAGGACCGGCGCGTCGGCCCGGCGCACCGAGCGGGCGTCAAGGTGGTCGACCCACGAGCCGAAATAGTGGAGGCGTCCCAGCAGGCCGACTCGCCCGATTCGGTGGTTGACCGCCAGGTTCCAACGCGTCTCCGGCACGCCCCGTTCCAGCGCGAGCACGTCGCCGGGGCCGAGCAGATCGGAGTCCTTCGTGATCCGCGTCTCCGTGTGGTTCAACGCCAGGCTGAACGCCGTGGCGCCGCCCAGGGCCGCCGGCGTCCAGGTCGAAACGATGTCGATCCCCCGCGTCCTCGACGAGAGGTCGTTGACGAAGAAACGGAACGAGGACAGCGTGCGCGCCGACGCGATGCCTTCCGACAAGAGCAGGGCGCGCTCTTCTTCCGCCAGCGTGAAGAACTGGGACAGGGCGAGCCGACGGTCGACGTCGATGTGGTACCAGTCCGCCGTCAGCGTGAACGGACCGGTGTCGACCACGAGCCCCGCCGTCCCGTTGGTCGACGTTTCGGGCTCGAGGGGCCGGCCGCCCCGGAACTGCGCGGCGCGGAAGGTAGACGGCACCGTGGCGCTGTCGACCAGATCGAGCGTCTCCGGGTTGATCGTCGACTGCACGTTGAACACGTTCTGCTGACCCGGCGTCGGCGCCCGGAAGCCGGTACTGACGCCGCCGCGAACGGAGACCGTGTCCGTCAGGCCGTACCGAGCCGAGAGCTTCCCGTTCGTCGTGTCGCCGAAGACGTCGAAGCGCTCGAATCGCAGCGCCCCGCCCACCGTCCATCGGCCGTCCGGACCCCGCAGTTCCAGGTCGCCGTACACCGCGGCGTTGGCGCGGGTCCAGGTACCGGCCGTGTAGTCGGGGAACCCCGGAAAACCGTTGGAGCCGGAAACAAAGCCCTGCGCCGCGTACGGTCCGACTTGCCACGACGGCAGCTCCCCGGAGCGGATGGTGAAGCGCTCGTCACGCCACTCCGCTCCGCCGGCCACGTGAACGCGTTCGGAAACCGCGTAGGAGACGTCGACGTGCAGGTCGAGTTCGGCCTGCCGGTAAAGGCCCGGATCGAAGTCGCGCGGACTCGCTGGCCCCAGCGAGGCGTTCACCGTGTTGTAGAGGAAGAAGTCCGCTTCGTGGGAGCCGTAGCTGGCGCCGGCATCCCAAGAGAGACCGCTCTTCGTCGTCCGGCGCACGCCGGTCACGGCCGACATGTCGGTCATCACGCCGCTGAAGTACGGCGTGAAGCCGCCCGGAGCGATCTCCTGGAAGGAGAAGCAGTCCGGGTCGGCGAACACCCGCGCCAGCGCGTCCTGGTCCGGCCGGTTGTCGGTGATCGTCACGATCGGGCATCCGGCCGACCCGTCGCGCACGCCGTCCCGCGCGTCGAGCGCGTCACCGATGAGCAGGGTGCGGCCGCCGTCCAGGCTGAAGATGTTCGCGCGCGTGTTGGGATTGCGGTAGTAGAAGCCTTGGGTCGCCGTCTTCTCGGCGTAGTTGGCGTGCCCGTATACCTGCGCGCCGTTCGTGAGAAGCCTGCCGAAGTTGCCGAAGAGCTTCAGGTCGTCGTCGTATTCCGAGTCGCCCCAGATCTGCGCCGGGTCGGCGACATGCATGTTGCCGGCGGCAATCAGCGCCGCCGCGTCGGCGCGTTGCACGCTGCGGCTGGTCGGCTCGGCATTGCCGTACTCCATGCTCAGATGAGCGAAGCCGTTCTCCCCCAGCGGCAATCCGATGTCGCCGGCAATCGTGTACGCCTGGCCGTCGCCCGCGCCGTACACGCCGCTCTTCACCTCCAGGCTGCCGCCCGACGAATCGTCCTTGAGCAGAAAGTTCAAGACGCCGGCGATCGCGTCCGAGCCGTACTGCGCCGAGGCGCCGTCGCGCAGCACCTCGACCTGGCGCAGCGCGGTCGCGGGGATTGCCGAGATGTCCGACCCCTGAGTGCCGTCCGTCACGCCCCCGAACCAGACCAGGATCGCCGAGCGATGCCTGCGCCTGCCGTTCACGAGCACGAGCGTGTGGTCGTGGGCCAGGTTGCGCAGACTGGCCGGTCGCACCAGCGATGCGGCGCCGCTGATCGGATGGGTCGCGACATTGAACGAGGGCGCCAGGTTCCGCAACTGGTAGTCCAGCGTACTGGCGCCCTGGCTGACGACATCCTCGACCGGGATGACGTCGATCTGGACGGACGACTCGGTCACCGACCGCGGCCGCGCGCGGCTGCCGACCACCACCAGGCGTTCGTCGAACTCCGCAACCAGCTCCACCGCCAGGTTCGCCGCCATCGCGGCCTCGCCAACGCGCACGCCGCGACGCAGCGTCGGTCGAAAGCCGGCCAAGGCGAACGTCACGTCGTACACGCCCCGCGACAGACCCCCGATCGAGAAGAAGCCCGCGCCATCGGTCAAGACGACGTCCGCCGCCCTCCCGGAATCCACGTCCCGCGCTTCGACGGCAACGCCGGGGAGTCCGACGCCGCCCGCGGTGACGACGCCTGCGATGCCCGTCTCCTGGGCCTGAATCGCAACCGGGGGCGCGGATGCGCCGAAGAGGACGGCGAGCAGAAAGGCGCGCGGCACGGCCGGATGATGGCACACGCGGGCTGGCACGCATACTTCACCGAGGTCCGTAGCGAGGGCGCCTGGCCGCCGCTGAAACGGGGCCCTCGGACCGAGAGGCGGCACGGGCGTAGCCGACACGTCGTCGAGCCGACGCGAGGGAGAAGGTCCCGCAACGGCGAGCGGATCCGCAGCCGCAACAGGAGATCGGTCAGGTACGCGGGCTAGGATGCGCCCCGTGGATTCGCCCATCGTTCCGCGCAAGGCGCCCCGACCCCTGGACGGCCGCCTGTACACCGACCCGGCTGTCTTCAGCGACGAGATGGACCGTATCTTCTCGCGCATGTGGGTGTGCGGAGGACGGCTTGAGGAGCTGGACGAACCGGGACGGTTCGTGACCCGCGAGCTCGGCGGTGAATCGATTGTCGCGGTGCGAAGCGCGGCGGTCGCCGACGCCGGCGCCAACGGCGGCGCCCCGGCAAGCGGCAAAGCCAGCGGGCTGGCGGCGTTCTTCAACGTATGTCGTCACCGAGGATCGCGAATCGTCGACGGCTGCGCGGGCGCCGCCAGGGTCTTCCGGTGCCCCTACCACGCCTGGACCTACGGCCTTGACGGCCGGCTGATCGGCGCGCCCCACATGGGAGACGACTTCGACGCCGGGAGCGCCGGCCTGACGCCCGCGCGAATCGACGCGATGGACGGCTTCTTCTTCCTCTCCCTGGCGGCGGACGGGCCGCCGCTCGCCGAAGTCGCCGCCGACCTGCCGGATCTGTCCCGCTTCACGCTGGGCCGGCTGGTCCGGGGCGACCGTCACGAGTACGACGTGCAGGCGAACTGGAAGATCCTGTGCGAGAACTACAACGAGTGCTACCACTGCGCCCTCGTCCACCCGGAGCTGAACCGGGTGTCGGACTACCGCAACGGCGGCAACCTGGAGGTCGGCCGGTACCACGTCGGCGGTCCGATGACGCTGAACGACGGCTGCAACACGATGACGGCGACGGGCAGAAGCGACCGGCCCGACCTGCCGGCCATCGGAGTCGCCGACCGGACCTCGGTGCAGTACTACCACGTGTATCCCAACCTGCTGATCAGCCTGCACCGGGACTACGTGGTGACGCACACGCTGTGGCCAGTCGAGGCCGGCCGCACCCGCATCGTCTGCGAGTGGCTGTTCGACCCCGGCGTTGCGGCCGCGCCCGGCTTCGACCCGAGCGACGCCGTCGACTTCTGGCGCCTCGTAAACGCCCAGGACTGGGAGGTATGCGCGCGCACGCAGCTGGGCGTCGCGTCGCGCGGCTATCGTCCAACCGCTTACGAAGAGAGCGAAGCCTGCATCCAGGTCTTCGACGGCTGGTACCTGGACCAGATGGGCCTGTGAACCGACGGCTCCGGCCGACGGGCGCCCCGCCGGCCGAGCATCGACCCTGAGAACGACCCATGTGGCTGCGTGAACATGCGCTGATCCTCGTTCTGTTCGCGCTTTACACGGCCGCTCTCGTCCGCCACGCACTGATCGGGCAGCGGCGGACCCGCGATCTGGCCGACTTCCTGGTCGGCGGCCGTTCGCTCGGCGGCGCCATCCTGGGAGTCTCCTTCTTCGCCACCTACGCCAGCACGAACAGCTTCATCGGCTTCGCCGGCCGAGCGTACGCCTTCGGCGTCGCCTGGCTGCTCATCGTTCCGACAGCGGTCGTCCTGTCGTTCGTCGCCTGGGCCTGGCTGGCGCCGCGGCTTCGCGGCGTCACCGAGATCCTCGGCTCGGTGACGATCCCGGACTACATCGGCTTGCGCTTCAACAGCCAGGCGGCCCGCTTCACGGCCGCCCTGATCGTCATCTTCTCCAGTTTTCTCTATATGACGGCGGTGTTCAAGGGCATCGGTTCGCTGGTTGTCGAACTGCTCGACCTGACCTACGGCATCGCCCTGTTCGTCGTCGTCCTGGTCGTCGTCCTCTACACGATGATCGGCGGCTTCCACTCCGTGGCGCGCACGGACTTGCTCCAGGGCATGCAGATGACGCTTGCCGCAATCCTCATGTTCTTCGCGATCACCCACGCCGCCGGCGGCATCGGCCGCCTCGCCGACCTGGCCCGAATCGACGACGGCGCCCTCGTCCGCTGGGATACCGCGGAGCCGCTGGGCGTGCTGATCGGCGTCGTGTTCGCCTCCACCGTCAAGCTGATCGTCGAACCGCGGCAACTATCCCGCTTCTACGCCCTCGAGACCGAAGCCGCCGCGAGGAGCGGGCTGGTCGTCTCGACCCTGAGCTTCCTCGTCGTCTTCAGCCTGCTGACGCCGCTCGGCCTCTACGCCCACTTCGTCGTCGGTCAAGGGGTCGCCGACACGGACCGGGTCATCCCGATGATGCTGAGCGATCCGGCCGTCTTCCCGCCCGTGATCCAGGCGTTCCTGTTCCTGGCCCTGGTCTCCGCCGCCATGTCCTCGCTCGACAGCGTGCTCCTGGTCATGGCCTCGACCTTCCAGCGTGACCTGCTCGGACTGCTCGTGCAGGCCGACGACCGACACGCCGTCCGCAACACCCGGGTCTGCGTCGTGCTGTTCGCCGCCATTACCGCGATTCTCGCCATCGACCCGCCCGGCGGCATCGTCGAGCTGACCTCGTTCTCCGGCGCCCTCTACGCCGCCTGCTTCCTGCCTTCGCTCGCCCTTGGCCTGACAGCCCGTGGCAAAAGTGGATTCGGCCCGGAGTGCCACTGCTGCTTCGAGGCTGAGTCTGGGCAGCGCTACGCGACGCAAAGTTGGAAGCCGAGGCGATGTGCGCGCCAAGAGGCGCAGATCGACTGCATCAGCCCGTCGAATCGGGCTGTGAACGCTGCAAGCAAGCCAGTCTGGGCGCCCAGAGTTGCCGTGACACGGCCCTGCAGCGATCGTGGCGTGCCGACTCCCGCGAGGCTCCTCATCAGGAGACCGAGATTGAAGCCGCAGGAATGAATGTAAAGGCGCTTGAGCGCGTTGTCGCGGCCGCGCAGATGCAAGCGCCGCATGCCGCCGGTCTCGAACTGGTGAGCGAAGGGACGTTCGACGCGCTCGCCGCGCCGGCGCTGCAGCCGCTTGCCCCGATTGCCGCGGACCCGCCGACGGTTCGCGTACACGATGGCTTGCAAGTCCTTCTTGCCTGTCCAACGACGACGACCACGGTCCGGCTCCGCGATGTAGCTGCGAAGCTCCAACTCGTCGATGGAGGCGAGAACGTCGTTGCTGTGGTAGCCCTTGTCCGCAATCACTTCCTCGATCACCGACGAATCGCCGACTGCCGACTCCACCTGCTCGAACGTCTCCTCCAACGTCTCGTGGACCGACTCCGTGTCTCCCTTGGCGCCGCCATGCAGCGTCACACCCAGAATGGCCCCGCTCTCCAGGTCCACCGCCTGCTCCGCCTTGTACGCGAGGTGCGTGCGGCCATCCTTCATCTTCGTGACCTCGGCATCCGGATCGTGAGGATTCTCCCACTCCTCGTTCGACAGCTTCTTCTTCCGCTTGCGGTCGAAACGAGCCAACTCCGCACGAGTCAGCGTCGCCAAGCCCGAAGCCTCTGCCAAGCCACGCACGAACTCCTCGTAGCCAGAACCCGTATCCCGACGAACGATGCTGCGCAGCGCAGCGTTCGCCTCCAGCGTCGTCGCGTCCACGCCCACTGTCTTCCCCGATACCAGACCCGACTCCGCCAAGCGCTCAAGAACCCAGCTGAACACCTTGCCGTGAGTCTCCAGATCGATCAGACGACGAGTGCGAGAAATCGTCGAATGATCCGGCGAACCCTCCGTCACACTCAAGCCCAGGAACCCACGAATGCTCAACGAGTCCTGAGCACGCCAGGCGATCTCCCGCTCCGAATCCAGACCCTCGAAGAAGCCCACCATCAACAACCGGAAGTACGTACCTGGAGGAAGACTCGGACGACCCATCCGCTCCGCGTAGAACCCCGCACACTCCGACTCGACGAACTCGTCGAAACCGCTCGACTCCAGCACACGGTCCAAACGCTCGTAGAACGGATGGCCGGAACTCCGCGGCAGAGCCGATCCAGACACCCAGAGAAGCTCCTGATTCTCACGACGCCTTTTGCCCATAGCCATGAACCCATCCTATCGCATAGCCGAAACGGCGGACAGCCCGACTTTTGCCACGGGCTGCTGACCTGGCGCCGCGGCGCCGGCGCGGCGGCGCTGTGGTCCTTTGCCGCCGGCGGCCTGACGCTGGGACTGTGGACGCTGCTCGACATCCCGGGCATGCACGCCGTCTTCCCGGCGATGGCCGCCTCCCTTGCCGCCTATTGCGCCGCGGCCTGGCTGATGCCGGAGGCGAAGGCGGCGAAGGAACTGTTCGGGTAGCTACTCCCGCGGACCTGCTTCCCGGCGAACGTGCGGGACGGGCCGCGGAGTCCGAGAGCGTCGCCGCATGCCGCTGACTTCCGACAAGCCAGTCGCCCCCGAATCCTCTCCGCCGGCCGGTCGGTGGCGTGCTCGACGGCTCGACCCGGCACGTCGTATCCTGGCAGCCCACGTCATCTACCGGCGCCGGTTCTTCTTCGCCCGCTGGACCGACTTGTAGTACGCGCCCAGACGCCGGTCCTCGGCGCGGCGAGACGCTTCGTCGCGGCGCTGTTCGAGCCGGCGCCGTTCTTCCCGCAGGCCGTCGTAGTTGCGCAGCCGAGCCGCGTCCAGCGACCCGTCCCGAATCGCCGCCTGGACCGCGCAGCCGGGCTCCTGACCGTGGCCGCAGTTGCGGAAGCGGCATTCGAGGGCGAGTTCCTCGACGTCGTCGAACGTCTCTTCCAGACTGCCTTCGTCGTCCGCCCAGAGCTGGAGCTCGCGGATTCCGGGGTTGTCGATCAGAAGACCGCCGCCGGGCAGCGGAACCAGCCTCCGATGCGTCGTCGTATGGCGGCCGCGGTCGTCGCTCTCCCTGACCGGCGCCGTGCGCATCACGGCCTCGCCGCATAACGCGTTGAGCAGGGTCGACTTCCCCGCGCCCGAAGAACCGACCATGGCGACGGTCCTGCCGGCCGCCAGGTGCGCCGCGAGCGGCGCCAGGTTCTCGCCCGCGCGGGCGTTGACGGCAACGACCGTCGTTCCCGGCGCCGCACGCTCGGCCCGTGCGCGTCCGGCCTCCGGGTCGCCGCACAGATCCGCCTTGGTCAGCACGACGACCGGCGCCGCGCCGCTCTCCCTGACCATGGCGACGAAGCGTTCGAGGCGCCGCGGATTGAAGTCGCCGTCAAGGCCCATCACCAGAAACACGGCGTCGACGTTCGCGGCCACGACCTGCTCTTGTGTCCGCGCACCGGCCGCCTTGCGCGACAGCCGACTGCGGCGATCCAGCACCTGAACGATCCGCGGATCGACTCCCGACGCGGAGGCCCCCTCGACAACCACCCAGTCGCCAACCGCGGGCGTGCCGGCGGCCGAGGCCCGAACCCGCTTCAGCGCCCGGGCGCCGATCTCGCCCTCGGCCGCCGCCAGAAGGTACACGCCGCGCGAGATGGACACGACACGGGCCGCGAAGAACGGCGCCGTCTCCTCGGTCGACGCCAGGAACCGCGCGAAGGACTCCGCGAAATCGGACGCCCAACCCCATGCCTCAAGCGCGGCCTCGCTCATGACCCGGCGGTCACTCTGACACGGACGGGAAGCCACGGCTACAACCGCAGCCGCCTGGACAAGACGCCCGCCCGCCTGCAGAATGCACCCGTCCGAGCGTCAAACAATCTTGACTTCGGGCTTGTCGGCAACGCCGCACGACATCGATGCCCCCGTCGCGCCCTCGCGAAGTGCATCCCTTGCTCCGCCATTCTCTCCCCGTCCGCAGCGGACTTGTGTTCCTGTTCGGCCTGCTGGCCGCTGCCGCGGCGCCCGGCCAGCTGGTGGAGCGGGTCGTCGACGGCGACACGATCATCGTCGAGGGCGTCGGCCGGGTGCGCCTGATCGGCGTCGACACGCCGGAGACCGTCCACCCGAACCGGCCGGTCGAGTTCTTCGGCAAGGAGGCAAGCGCCTTCGCGAAGCGGCTGCTCGAGGGAAAGCGGGTGCGCCTCGAGTACGACCAGGAGCGGCGGGACCGGTACGGCCGCACCTTGGCCTACGTGTACCTGGCCGACGGCACGTTCGTGAACGCCGAGATCATCCGGCGAGGCTACGGCCACGCCTACACGCGGTCGCCGTTCCGCCACATGGAAGCGTTCCGGCTGTTCGAGCGAGAGGCTCGGAACAACCGGAGAGGCCTGTGGGGACGGGCGGTCGGCGGCTCGAACCCGCGCGCGTCAGCCTCCGCCGAAGCGCGGCGTCCCGCCGGAGGAGGCGCTACGGTCTACGTGACCCGCACCGGTCGCAAGTACCACCGCGAGGGCTGCCGCTTCCTCAGCAAGAGCAGGATCCCGATGAAGCGGGACGAAGCAGTGGAGCGGTACGAACCCTGCGGCGTCTGCAAACCGGACTGACGCTGGCTGGCGGCCCGACTCGTCTCGTCTCAGGAGAAGGCGCGGGGCCTGAAATCCGGCTCGTTCACGATGCTGGCGCTGCTGCCGGTAGCCCGGATCACGAACAGCCCTCGGCGTGCCGGACCACCGATGCGTCGGCGTCCAAGTACGCCACGGCCCCGTAGACCGGGGATGTCCCGTCGGTTGTTGAACTTTGGGAGTAGGGTGGCGGCTCTCCGGCCCGATGAGCGGGCCGGTTCAGGGAAAGAAAGGAGACGCCACCCATGTCCAATCATGGCAGTCGGGAAGGGAATCGGCAAGAGAGAAGGAGCACTCCGCGCACTCCGTCGTCGGGGTCGGGGCTTGATCCGTTGGAGTCATTGCCCTCGATGGTCGACGGTCTGTCGAGCTTTCGGGAGCTGTGCGTCGAGACGGGCCGTTGTGCCTTGGCCCGGCTGATGGAGGAGGAGCGGGAGTCGCGGTGCGGGGCGAAGGGTCGTCACCAGGATGCTCGTTCGGTGTAGCGTGCGGGCAGCGCTCCGAGCCAAGTGACGCTGGGCGGCGCCAGGATCGAGATTCAGCGTCTGCGGGTACGGGGTCCGGAGGGGGAGGTGCGGCTCGAGTCGTTCGAGTGGGCGGCGTCTCGCGACGCGATGGACCGTCACACGATGGAAGCGATCGCGTCGGGCGTGTCGACGCGGAACTACCTGCGGTCGCTGGACACGGCGGCCGCGGGTTCGGACCGTCGTTCGGCATCGCGGAGTTCGGTGTCTCGGCGCTTCAAGGCGCTGTCGGCGCGGCAGATGGAGAAGTTCCTGTCGTCGTCGCTGGAAGACGAGGACATCCGCGTGGTGTGCGTGGACGCGAAGTACATCGGTGGCCACTGCATTCTGGTCGCCTTGGGCGTTTCGTCGTCCGGTCACAAGCGGGTTCTTGGCCTTCGCGAGGGTTCGACGGAGAACACGGCGGTGGTCCGCGCTCTTCTCGCTGACTTGGTCGAGCGGGGCCTCTCGACGGCGAAGCCGTTGCTGTTCGTCATCGACGGCAGCAAGGCCCTGCGCCGCGCGATCAGGGAGGTCTTCGGTGACGATGCGAGAGTGCAGCGCTGCCAGGTCCACAAGACCCGGAACGTCGAGGAGCACCTGCCCGAAGACAAGCGAGCCTCGATTCGCCGGGCGCTCCGCAAGGCCTGGGACAGCAAATCCGTCAAGACGGCCTTGAGGCGTCTGCGGCAGATCGCCAGTCATCTGGAGCGTGAGGTGGTCCCGGAGCTATGGTCGAATTTCGTGTATGGGGGTTGAGTGAGGCGGCGTGCCCTGCTGAGATCGGTTTTCTTGAATCGACGACAGCAAAGGAGGCACGCCGTGACGGACAGTACAGTGATTTCTCTGGAGGAGCGAGGGTCGTTCAAGGACGCGTTGACGGACGTTCTTCGGGCTGGGGCCAAGAAGCTGATTGCAGTTGCCGTGGAGGCGGAGTTGGCGGAGTTGCTCTCGTCGACCGCTGGGAGGCGGCTGGTGGACGGTCGTTCGGCGGTGGTTCGGAACGGGTACCAGCCGGCGCGTGAGGTCGTGACCGGGATCGGTCCGGTGTCTGTGCGGATTCCCCGGATTCGCAGCCGGGACGGTTCTCCGGTGACGTTCCGTTCGGCACTGGTGCCTCCGTACGTTCGGCGTAGTCGTTCGCTGGACGCGGCGATTCCCTGGCTGTACCTGAAGGGCGTGGCCGCGGGGGAGATGAGAGAGGCTCTTTCGGCGCTGGTCGGCGAGGATGCCGGGGGCTTGTCGGCGAACGTGGTGAGCGGCCTGAAGCGGGAATGGGAGAAGGAACACCGGGCGTGGTCGCAGCGCGACCTGAGCGGCGAGCGCTATGTGTACTTGTGGGCTGACGGCATCTACAGCGGTCTGCGGGGTACTTCGGGGCGGCTGTGCATGCTGGTGATCATCGGCGCCAACGAACGCGGGGAAAAGCGCCTGCTCGCGGTGGAGGACGGCGTCCGGGAGTCCGCCCAGAGTTGGCGCGAAGTGCTGCTGGACCTGAAGCGCCGGGGCCTGATCGACCCTCCGAAGCTGGCCGTCGGCGACGGTGCAACGGGCTTCTGGCAGGCGCTCGAGGAGGTCTACGGGAGCACGAGGGCGCAGAGGTGCTGGGTCCACAAGACCCGGAACGTCCTGAACTGCTTGCCGAAGTCGTCTCAGCCCAGGGCGAAGCAGGCCCTGCACGAGATCCGGATGGCCGCGACCCGAGAGAAGGCGGAGACGGCCTTCGACTGGTTCCTCGAAACCTACGAGGCCAAGTACCCGAAGGCGACCCACTGCCTGCTCAAGGATCGAGAGGAACTCCTCGCCTTCTACGACTTCCCCGCCGAACACTGGACGCACCTGCGCACCACGAATCCCATCGAATCGACGTTCGCCACCATCCGCCACCGCACCGCACGCACCAAGGGCTGCGTCAGCCGAAACACCATGCTGGCCATGACCTTCAAGCTCGGCATCTCCGCCCAGCACCGGTGGCGAAGACTACGAGGCTTCGAGATGGTCGCCAAAGTGATCCGAGATGTCCGTTTCGTTGACGGCATCGAACAAAGAGAGACGGCCGATCAGAACAGAAACGCCGCCTGATAATCACCCCCCATACACGAAATTTGACCGTAGCTCCGGGCGTCGGCAGATCGGCCAGAAGGCTGACGATCGCGTGCCCCCAGGCTTCCTGCCCGTGCGCCAGATGAAGCGCCTTGACGGCCTTCTCGGCCGATTGGTGCACCGCGAAGCAGGCCCAGTCGTGCCGTCCGTCGCGCCGCGCGGCTTCGGCGTGTTTCAGGTCGTGCCGAGCCTGGTTCCACCAGTCCTGCCACTGCTGCGCCACCGTGACTCCTCGATCAGAACCCGAGCCTGAGCAGCATCGAGCCCAGCCTCTTGAAGCCTCTCTCGGGCATCCCTTCGATCAGCCTACCGCAGTGTCTGTCGCGCCCTCTTCTCTCCCTGACCTGGGACCAAGGGCGGGCTGCGGATTCGGCTTGCCTGCGCGCGCGACCTGTGGCATCATCCCGCCTCAGAGGCGAGGACGGTGGGCGAAGACGGACAGGTCAGGATGACTGGATGGAGACGAGCGCAACCGTGCTCCGTCGTCAGGGACTTGTCTCACCCCCCCCCCCCGGGATTTTCTGAAGGGCCTCCGGGAGAAGCAGCGGTTCGCCGGGTCTCCAGCCGGCGTTCGGGCCCGCTTCAGTCGCCGGCGTTCGGGCGCGGTTCGGGCGTCGTGGGTCTTCTGACCCACGGCAGGCTCGCCGCAACCGCGGTCGCCGGTTCGCATCAGGTTGCCGGCGCCTCGGTCGTCGAGGACCGCGCGACGGTCCGAACCGAGTCCGAGCGCCCGCGCTCGATCCGAAACACGCTCAGGCCTGAAACAACGGCGGCGAAAGCCCCTCGAGAAAGGACAGACTGATGAAGTTGATGAAGCACATCACGATCGCGCTGGCACTCTGCGCGATTCCCGTCGCGGCGGTCGGGCAGGTGACGACCTCCTGCACCAGCTGCACCCACCAGCTCTCGCACTACAGGGGCTCCGGCGGATTCATCGCCATGGCGACCAAGGGCGCGAAGATGGTGACCTGGCTCGGCTCGTGCGGCGGCATCGTCCGTACCGGTGAACTTGTGCCGAACAGCGACGGCATGGTCAGCGCGTTGTTCAGCAAGGACAACGGCCTCGCCTGCATGGCAGAGAAGGCCTCCTTCGAGGTCGGTCCCGTCATGGACGGGGGCTGGTTCTGGATCACGGACGAGATGAACTCGGCTGTCGGCCTCCTGGTGAACAAGGAGGTCTACAAGGCGCTCAAGGACGATGCGGTCAAGATCGCGAGCGCCGGCGACGGCGTGAAGACGACCGCCGGCATGGGCGCCGTCTACCTGAAGGAGACCGCGACCGGCCGCGTCGGCATCCTGCCGAACATCCTGCCGAAGAAGCCTCCGGCGGCGATCAGGCCGTGCGGCTTCACCGGCAGTGGAAGCAGCGCAAAGAAACTGAGCACCTCGTGCAAGCTGGGTGACGGCTCTGCGGTCGCCTATGGGCTTGAAACCGATGGCAGGACCGGTGCGAAGACGCTGATCATGGACGGCGCCAGAGTGACCCGACCCGGCGTTGGAGGTAAGGTGGAGTACAGAGTCATCCCATGGATGAAGCCAGGCGGTCATTTCCGGACGGGCTCGGGCGATCCAAGGATGGGGCATGCGCAGTTCGCGGCGAACCCAGGCGCCGACACGACCATCCAGACCGTGACAGCTGTTGCGCGGTCCGGCAACCCCCCCAGCGAACTCGCCGCTGGCTCCTTCAGGCAAGGCTCCGAAAAGTACGGTGTCACGATCGGTTCGTACAACGACGGCGCTAAAGTCGAGATCGGCCCGAACATGGATTTCTGCAGCGAGACGGCCAACGTCTCCCTGCGGCTGGATGTGTACATCATTGCCGCTGACGAAACCCGGAACAAGTTGACTCCCCAGATCAAGTTGATCACCAACAAGCCCAGAGGCGTGGGGAACGCGATCGCGAAGCACACAGTCACGATCGTGTGTCCTGCTGGCTCTGGATCCGCTTCATCCGCTTCGGCCAATCAGGGCCAGGAGCTGACGCCGGAGAACCCGTTCCCCGTCGAGTAGGAGAGGGACAGCCGGTCTTCCGGGCCTGCCCGGCCTCTCGTACGAGTCCTTCGGGTTCGGGGAACGACGTCAAGGCGGCCTCCGCGTCGGGTTCAAGCCCGGCGCGGAGATTCGCCGCCCTCAGCCCTGCCGCGGCGCCTGTCGTGCCCTCTCCCCTGACGCCTTCTCCCGGGTTTGCCAAGTCGTCGCCACTGGACTTCCGGGCTGGGTAACCGTATTCTGCAGGGCCGGTGCGGGGCGTAGCTCAGCTTGGTAGAGCGCACGGTTCGGGACCGTGAGGCCGGAGGTTCAAATCCTCTCGCCCCGACCATTCTTGCCGCTTGCCGTCAAGTAGACTCCTGGCGATGAACGCTCCGAACCTCGCGGGTCTGGCGTGGCTGGTCCTCGCCTTCACCGTGGTCTTCCTCCCGCTGGCGCTGCTCGCCGCCGGGCCGGCGTCGGAAGAAGAGGAGGGCGGCGCCGTCGAACCGGAAGCCGGGACGGAGGCGACGGCGCCGGCCGACGGGGACGCGGCGGACGGGTCCGATCTCGAAGCGGAGGCAGGGGCGGAGGTCGCGGAGGTCCTCGTGGCGAGGATCGACTCGGCGATTCAGGTCGTCGTGGCTGAGTTCATGGAGCAGGTGACGGCGGAGGCGGATCTGGCCGGCGCCGAGGCGCTGGTGGTGGAGCTGTCGACGCCGGGCGGCGAGATGCAGGCGATGCGAGCCGTCTTCACCGCGTTCCTGGAGGCCGACACGCCGGTCGTCGCGTACGTTTCGCCGAGCGGCGCCCAGGCGGCGTCGGCCGGCTTCTTCATTCTGCTCGGCGCGGACGTCGCGGCGATGGCGCCCGGCACGAACACGGGCGCCGCCCATCCCGTGGCCGGCGGAGGCGGAGACATCCCGGGCGCGATGGGGGACAAGGTCGTTCAGGACGCGGCCGCGACCGTTCGATCGCTTGCGGCCCGTCGCGGACGCGATCAGAAGCTCGCCGAAGAGGCGGTGACGGAGAGCAGGTCGTTCTCGGCCGAGGAGGCGCTCGAAGCAGGCCTCGTCGATCTGGTCGCGCCCAGCCTGCAGTCGCTGCTCGTCGAGCTCGACGGCCGCGTGGTCGAGAAGCGGGGCCGGGAGAAGACGCTCAGGACCCGCGACGCCACGGTCCGCCGCGTCGAGATGTCCGCCTTCCAGCGGATCCGTTCGTCGATCGCGCATCCGAACGTCGCGATCCTGCTGATGTCCCTGGGCTCGATCGGCCTCATCTTCGAGATCACCCACCCAGGCGCCATCTTTCCGGGCGTGGTCGGCGCCATCTGTCTGATCCTCGGACTCTGGGCGATGTCCGTGCTGCCGATCAACCATGCCGGGCTGGCTCTGCTCTTGCTGGCCGGCGTTCTCTGGGTACTGGAAATCAAGATCCCGAGCTTCGGCATGCTCACCCTGGCCGGCGCGATCTCGTTCTGTCTCGGCGCGATGATGCTGTTCCGGGACGTCGATCCCGCACTGCGGGCGAGCCTGCGGCTGATCGTTGCGGTCGGCATCACGATCGGGCTGGTGGCGCTGGCCCTGGGCCGCCTGGGACTCAAGGCGCAGTTCAGAAGGGTAGCGACCGGAAGCGAGGGACTGCTCGACGAACTCGGGTTGGTGAGCTCCGGCATCACCGTCGGCGCTCCGGGCAAGGTCCGGTTGCACGGGGAGATCTGGAACGCGGAAGCGGAGGTCGCCGTGCCCGAGGGCTACCGCGTCCGGGTCGTCCAGGTGGACGGGATGACCCTGCGCGTGGCGCCGCTGAGCGACTCGTGAACCACTGTCAAGAAAGGACCTGAATCCGCATGAGCACCCTTCCGTTCATTGGCTTCCTCATCGTTGCCGGCCTCTTCCTGCTCACCAGGTGGATCAACATCCTGGCCGAGTACGAGCGCGCCGTCGTGTTTCGGCTGGGCCGGATCCTGGAGAAGCCGAAGGGCCCCGGTCTGGTGCTGGTGCTGTGGCCGCTCGACCGCATGGTCAAGGTCTCGCTGCGCACCGTCGTGCTGGACGTGCCGCCGCAGGACATCATCACCAGGGACAACGTGTCCGTGAAGGTGAACGCGGTCGTCTACTTCCGCGTGCTGGAACCGACCAGGGCGATCGTGGAAGTCGAGAACTTTCTGTTCGCGACCAGTCAGTTGGCGCAGACCACGCTGCGGTCGATCCTGGGCCAGACCGAGCTGGACGAGTTGCTGAGCGAACGGGAGAAGCTGAACGACCAGCTCCAGACGGTGATCGACCAGCAGACCGATCCCTGGGGCATCAAGGTCTCCATGGTCGAGGTCAAGCATGTCGACCTGCCGCAGGAGATGCAGCGCGCGATGGCCAAGCAGGCCGAGGCGGAGCGCGAGAAGCGCGCCAAGGTGATTCACGCGAGCGGCGAACTCCAGGCCTCCGAGTCTCTCGCCCAGGCGGCCAATGCGATCAGCGCGAATCCGGTGACGCTCCAGCTGCGGTACCTGCAGACGCTTTCGGATATCGCCGCGGAACGGAACTCGACCATTCTCTTCCCGTTGCCGCTGGAGCTGATGAGGGCCTTCGGCTCCTTCGTGAGCGAGACGCCGCCCGCGCCGCGAGAGTGAGCCGCGAAGCCGGTGAACCGGTTGAGGTCACCCTCGGCAATACCCAGATTGCCGCGTTCGTAGCGCTTCTGGTCCTGGCGATCGTGGCCGCCTTCGCCGCGGGAGCGTGGTGGGGCCAGTCGAACGCCGCGGCCGTCGCCGGTGTGCGGCAGGGGGAATCGGCCGCCTCCGGGCAAGCCGTGCCTCTCGCCGGACCGCCTGCGGCCGCCGCGGAAGCGGCGCCGGCCGCGGTCGTCCGTTTTTTCGGCGCGGCCGACGATGAAGGCGCCGGCGCACCGAGCCAGGACGTCGGAACCGCCCTCGTTGTCCAGGTGTTCTCGAGTACCGACGTCCAGCAGGCAGCCTCGGTGGAGCGGAAGCTGCGGGCGGACGGACACCGTGCGTTCGTGTCGCTGCAGACGCTGGACGGCCAGGTGATGCAGCGGGTACGGGTGGGACCGTTCGACGACCGGGGCGCCGCCGAGGCCGCGGCCGAGCGACTCGCCAAACAGTACGGACTCGAGACCTGGATCGCTCCGAACAACTGAACGGCGGTTCTGGAGTTTCGCGGGACGGGCGGCCGTCGCCGTTTCGGTCGTCGTGGTTCCAGCTCGGGCTGAGCGCGGGCGGTGGGGTCTGGTGGGCGTTCTGCTTCGATCAGCGGCCCGGGTGGCTGGCGCCGCTCGCCGCGGCGGCGCCCTTGTTCGCCGTCGCCGCCGGCCCGGGCGGTTCGTGGCGCCGGCTGGTTCTGGGCTGGTTGCACGGCGCCGTGGCGTGGCTGGTGGCGATACCGTGGATCGCCGGTACGCTCGAGACGTACGGCGGTCTGCCCAGCGTCGTCTCGGCTCTGCTCCTGGGGCTGCTGGCGCTGTACCTGGGCCTCTACCACGGCCTGTTCTGCTGGCTCGCGGGTCGGCTGCTTGCCCGCGGCGATGCGTCGGCCCTGCTGCTTGCGCCGGCCGTCTGGGTCGCTCTGGAGTGGGTTCGGGGGCTTGGTCCTTCCGGTTTCCCGTGGAACCTGCTGGCGTACGCTTGGGTGGACGTCCCCGGGGCTCTCGACGTGACGCGCTGGATCGGGAGTCATGGCCTCTCGTTCCTGGTTTCCGCCACCGGTCTTGCCCTGTTTCGCCTCGTCGTCCGGGAGAGCCGCCGCGGGGCCGCGGCCGTCTTGCTCGCCGTGGCGGCCCTCCTCTTCATCGCGCGCTGGACCAACCTGGATCCGCGGCCTGGCGTTGAACGCGGTCTGAACGTGGCGGTGGTCCAGCCGAACATCCACATGCCGACCGCGGCGATGGCTGATGGGGGGGCGGACGAGCAGTTCGCCGACCTCGCCTCGAACGTCGAGCGGCTCTTCGCGCTCAGCCGCGAGGCCTGTGAACCCGGGCGACTCGTCGTCTGGCCGGAGAGCGCCGGTTGGCCGTACCAACTGGAACGGGACGGCGCCTTTGCCGCCCGCGTCGAGGAGATCGTCGCCGGCGGCTGCTCCCTGCTTCTGAACAGCCCTCGCCGGGACCGGTCGGACCAGGAGGACCGCGCGTTCAACGCGGCGTACCTGTTGAGCCCCGGTTCCGGTCGCGCCCGGCGCCAGACCTACGACAAGATGCACCTCGTGCCGTTCGGAGAGTACGTGCCCTTCGGCCGGCTGCTGCCCGCGGTCCGCCAGCTGGCGCGCCAGGCCGGCGGTTTCTCCGCCGGCGAGGAGGTGCGGCTCCTCGATGCGGACGGCGTCCGGCTGGGGGTGTCGATCTGCTTCGAGATCGTCTTTCCGCAACAGGTGGCGGCGCGGGTGCGGCGCGGCGCGAACCTTCTGGTCACAATCACGAACGACTCCTGGTACGGCCGGACGTGGGCGCCCCACCAACATCTTCGACCCGCCCGTTTCCGGGCGGCCGAGACCGGCCGACCTCTTGTCCGGGCGGCGATCACCGGCATCTCGGCCGTGATCGACCGACGTGGCCAGTTGGCGTCGGCCTCGCCGATCGACGAGGTCATGGTGATGAAGGCGCGGATCGCGCCCCTGAACGGACTGACTCCCTTCGCGCGGACGCCGCTGCTCGTGCCGCTGCTTTGCGCGGCGCTTGCGGGCTTTGCCATACTGCGCCGATGACTGCCGCGGCTGACGCAAATCGCTCGCTCTCCGATCTGAGGGACCGTCTGGACGGCCTGCGGAGGTATCTTTGACCCGGCGGAGCTCGATGAGCAGCTGGCCGCGCTCGATCACGAGATGCAGCAGCCCGGCTTCTGGGACGAGCCGAGGAAGGGCGCGCCGCTGCTGCGCCGTCGCCGCGCTCTTGAACGCCGGCGAACGACCCTGGAACGGTTGAACGCAGACCGGGACGAGATCGAAGCCTGGCTCGAGCTGCTGGCCGAAGACGCCCCGGGGGCCGAGGACGACGCCGAACTCGGCGCCTTCATCGAGCGGGTCGGGCGCGAGTCGGCGGCGCTCGACCTGGAGCTCAAGCTTTCGGGAGAAGACGACGACCGCAGCGCCCTGCTTGCGATTCATCCCGGGGAGGGGGGGACCGATTCCCAGGACTGGGCGGAGATCCTTCTGCGAATGTACCTGCGATGGGCCGAGCGGAGCGGCTTCGACGTCACGTTGCTGGAGCGGCTCGACGGCGACGAGGCGGGGCTCAAGAGCGCGACCGTGGCGGTTCGAGGCGAGTACGCCTTCGGCCGTCTGCGAGGCGAAAGCGGCGTCCATCGGCTGGTGCGCATCTCGCCGTTCGACGCGGCGAAACGGCGCCACACCTCGTTCGCGTCCGTCTATGCGTACCCCGAGGTCGAAGACGACATCGACATCGAGGTCGAGGACAAGGACATCCGCATCGATACCTTCCGATCGTCCGGCGCCGGCGGGCAGCACGTCAACGTGACGGACTCCGCGGTGAGGATCACGCACATGCCCACCAACATCGTCGTCAGTTGCCAGAACGAGCGCAGCCAGATCAAGAACCGGTCGATGGCGATGAAGATCCTGAAGGCGCGGCTTTACGACAGGGAAGTGCAGAAGCGCCGCGAGGAGCAGGCGGAGCGCGAGGGTCAGAAGATGGAGATCGGCTTCGGATCCCAGATCCGCAGCTACGTGCTGCACCCGTATCGCATGGTCAAGGATCACCGGACCACCCTGGAGGTTTCGGCGGTCGAGAGGGTGCTTGACGGCGACCTCGATCCGTTCATCGACGCCTGGCTGGGTCAGCAGCTCGAAGCGGCCGATGGGTAGCACGGCCGTCCCCGCGGTCGACTTCGTGTCGCCTCTGCCTCCGGTCAGGTCGGGGATCGCCGACTACAGCATCGACCTGCTCGACGAACTGGCGCCCCTGTCCGACCTGCGCCTTGTCCGTCTGCCGGGGCAGCAGGTCGCGTCCGAGGTCATGGACCGCTACCGCGTGGTCGATGTCGAAGAGTTCGATCCGGTTGGACGGCTGGCCTTCTACCAGATGGGCAACAACGTCCACCACGAGGGCGTCCGTCGGCTGGCCCTGGGTTCCCCGGGAGTCCTGACCGTGCACGACCTGCGCCTGCACCACCTGCTGGTCGAGACGACCCTGGCCTCTGGCGATCTCGACTCCTACGTCAGCGGCCTCGGCGAGGAGCACGGTTGGGAGGGCGCCGCCGCGGCGCTGTCGATCCGTTGGGGCGGCCATGGCCGGGCGCGGCTGTTCGAGATGCCGGCTCACCGGTCCCTGCTGTTGCGGCAGCGCGGCCTGCTGACCCACAGCGACTGGGGTCTCCGGTTTCTGGAGGAGGAGTTGGGCCGGGAGGCGGAGTCGGGACCGGGGGCGGAGGGCCGACTGCCGCCCATGCGCCGGGTGCCGATGCCGATGCCGGCGCCCGCTCCGCCCAGGCCCGAGCAGGCGGCGGCCTGGCGGCGGCAAGTCGGCGTTCCTCGGTCGGCCGTCCTGATCGGCGCCTTCGGCTTCCAGACGCCGATCAAGCGCACCGACGTGCTGTTGCGCCTTCTCGCCGAGCCGGGGATGGAGCGGGTGCATGCCCTGGTGACGGGCGAGGTCGCGGCGGAGCTCGATCTCGGCGCCCTGGCCCGGGAGCTGGGAGTCCGGGAACGGGTCGCCGTGACGGGATTCCTCGACCCGGCCGCCTTCCCGACCGCCATCGCCGCCTGCGATCTGTGCCTCAACCTGCGTTACCCGAGCGCGGGCGAGACGTCGGCCTCGCTGCTGCGCGTCCTCGCCCTGGGCCGGACGGCGGTGGTCTCCGACTACGCCCAGTTCGTTGAACTGCCGGACGACATCGTGATCAAGGCGCCGCTCGAGGACGATCCGGGCAGCGAAGCCGCCGCGCTCGCGGGTTTGCTGCGGGGTCTTCTCGCCGCGCCGGACCGGCTGGCCGGGATGGGCGCGGCGGCGCGCGCCTTCATCGAGCGCGAGCATCGGCCGGCTTCCACGGCGCGGATGGTCCTGGAAGCCTTGAACGAGTGGTCGCGCGCGCCGGTCCCCAGGCCGCCGCGGCGGCGCCCCCCGCGGTTCCCGGCCCCCACCTCGTTGACGTGGGGGTGGCTGCCGGGTCGGATCGAGGTCGAAGGCTGCGACCCGCCCTGGCCGGATGGCGAGCGCCGTTCGATCGAACTCGTCGTCGCGAACACCGGCTTCGCCACCTGGCTGGCGGGCCGGAACCAGGACGGCGGCGTGGTGCTCGAGCCCCAGCTCTGGAGCGGCGGCAGGGACCTGTTCCGGGGCCGGCCGTGGATTCCGCTGCCGCGGGACCTGCCGCCGGGCGACGCGTGCCGGATCCCCATCGGGCTGCGGCGGCCGATCGGCCGCGCCCGGCTGCGGTTCGAGCCGCATCTCTTCGGCGGCGGTTCGATGACGCTTTGCGGCGCCACGGCGTTCGACCGCGAATTGTGATCCACGGGACGGTCGCGCGACGCTGGTCCTGGATCCTGCTCGCCGGGCTGATGCTCGCTCTGTTGGCAACGACGATGCGGTCGGACGCCGTGGCCGGGGAGCGCGAAGCCACGTTCCGGGCGGCGGCGTTGAGCCTGGCCTGGGACGGCGACCTGACCTGGGCTCGCGCGGACTACGACCGCTACGTCCGGCTCTTCGGGAGCGAGCCCGAGGCGATCGCTCTGGAGAGCGGCGCCGGCGGGCCCCGGGTCGGTTTCGCCCGGCCGCCGGCCTACATGGCGTTGGCGGCGCCCTTCGTCCGCATTCTTCCTCGGCGAGGGCCCGCGTTGCTGAACTGGCTGCTGCTGGCGCTGGCGGCGGCCGGCTCGGCCCTTGCGCTCGAGCGGCGAATCGGTCCCCTGGCCCCGGCCTGGATCGCCCTGTGCGTTGTCGGCACGACCGTCTTCACTCTGCTGCCGGCGTCGTCGCCGGGGACGTTTCGCCTCGCGACGTCGGCCCTGGCATGGGCGCTGGTCGTTGACGCGACGGGTGGGCGGCGGCCGTCTCGAGGCGAGACGTTGCGCTGGTCTCTCGTCGGCTTCTTCCTGGCCCTCGCCGCGGTCGCTTCGGTCGATGGTCCGTGCCTGGCGCCGGCCTTGGCGGCGGCGGCCTGGCTGGCGCTCCGTCAGCCGCGTCGCGGGAGCGCCTTTCTCGCCTTCACCCTGACGGCGGCGCTGACCGCCGGCGCGTCTCTTGGCGTCTCGGCCCTGGCGCGCGGCGGTTTCGCGGCGGTGGAGCGGGCGGTCTTCGATCCTTCGACCGGTTTCCCGGCGGTCGACTTCGAGGCGGAGGAGTGGCGCCGGGACCCGGCGTCCGCGTCGGCACGGCCGGTCCATCGCGGGCCGGACCTTCGGGCGGTCGCGGGCATCGGTCCCGAGATCCTGCTCCAGGCACTCGCCGGCCGAACGATCGGGATTGCGCCGTACTGTGCGCCGCTGGCGTGGGCCGCGCTCGGCGGTCTGTTCGCCGCCGGTTGGCGGCGGGCGCTCCTGCTTGGCGGCCTCGCCTCGGTCGCGGCGCGTGTCGCCTTCCTTCCGTTCGACCTCGGCGACGAGTCGGCGCTCGCCGGGCCGGGCGGCGTCGGCGCCGTGCTGCCGATGTTCTGGTTCCTCGCCGGCCGGCTCGGACCAGCGAGGCTTGCCGCGGTCGCCGTCTCTTCGGCGCTCTTTCTGCATCCGCTCTGGCTGCGGCCCGGCGCGGCGTTCGGGCCGTCGTCGGCGTTCGAGGGCGCCTTCCACCGTTTCCTGCCGATGGAGATCGGCCAGCGTCCGCGAACCGGGGAGCCGGCTGACCTGTTCGTCGGCGGCGCGTGGCTGCGGACGGTCGCCGGCGGGATCGCTCCGTTCGGCGAGTCGGGACTTCTGATCGAAGGCGGGTCGGCCGAGTTGCTCCTGGCGTGGGAACCGGAAGAGCCAGGCCGCCGGGAAGCGAACGGCGGGCCGCGCCGGTCGCGGCTTCGGATTCTCGTGGAGCCGGCGGACGCGGCCCTGGAGATCGTGGGCGGCGAAGTCGAGGAGAGCGCATCCCTTCCGTCGGGACGCGCGTCGGTCCGTCTGCTCCTGGACTCGCCCGAAGCGCGCCGACGGATGTGGTGGTCGCGTCGGTCCGTCGACGTGTTTCGACTGGGGCTGACCCTGGACGGAGGCGAGGATCCGGCCTCGATCCACGTGCTGTGGATAGGGTCGGTTCCGTGAGTTGGATCCTCCAGATTCAGCGCCGGCTCGAGTCGTCCCGGAGGCTGCCCGCCGCGCCGGACGGCGAAGGCGCCGGCGTCGCCGTCGTCGTGCCTCTGTACGTCGAGTCGGCCGAGCTCTGGACGCTGCTGCGGGAAGAACCGAACGAGTCGCCTCCGCTCGGCTTTCCGGCGGCCGCCTTCGAGGGCGACGATCCCTGGCCGACCGTGGCTCGTCTCGGCGGCGTCGGTCTCGGCGTCGAGCCGTCGCGAATTCTCCGGCTCGGCGAGCTGGACGAGGTCGGCGGCGCCGACGGCTACCGGCTGCGGGCCTGCGTGGTCGCGGTTCCGTCTCCCGAGGACGACGGGGGAAACACGGAGGCGCCGAGCGTCCGGATTCCGCTCTCCGCGCTTCGGAACCCCCGGCTGGTGGAGGAACGGACGTTCGAGATCGAGGGGCGGCCGGCGCCGCTCGCCGTCTACCACGTCGGAAGACATCGCCTGTGGGGGCCGGCCCTCGACCTGCTGCTCCGGTTGCTGGAGCTGCTGGAGCGCCCGGAAGCGGCACGGCGGTCGCTGGCCGCCAGCCTGAATTGACAGCCTCCGCAGGCTAGAATGCCGCCCGATCCGGCCCGCCGGGTCTCTGGACCAGGGAGAACCAATGGCCGATATCGCACGCATCGAAGAGCTTCTGGGCAGTGAGGCGGAGAGCCTCCTCGGACACGTCTGCACCGGGATTCCGAAGAACCTCCTGACGGCGCCGGGTCCCGACATCGTCGATCGGGCGTTCGGGCCTTCGGACCGGAACAACCGTACGCTGGGGAACCTGGAACGTCTGCTCGGCCACGGCCGTCTCGCCGGCACGGGCTACGTGTCGATCCTGCCCGTGGACCAGGGGATCGAGCACTCGGCAGCTGCTTCGTTCGCTCAGAACCCGATCTACTTCGATCCCGAGAACATCGTCCGGCTGGCGGTCGAGGGCGGCTGCAACGGCGTCGCCTCCACGCTTGGCGTGCTGGGCGGCATCGGTCGCCGCTACGCGCACAGGATTCCGTTCATCGTCAAGATCAACCACAACGAGAGCCTGACCTACCCGCACACTTACCACCAGGTTCTCTTCTCGCAGGTGGAGCAGGCCTGGGACCTGGGCGCCGTCGCCGTGGGCGCCACGGTGTACTTCGGCGCCGACGTCTGCCGCGAGGAACTCGTCGAGATCGCCGAATGCTTTCAGCAGGCTCACGAACTCGGCATGGCCTGCATCCTCTGGTGCTATCTCCGGAACAGCGCGTTCGTGAAGGACGGCGTCGACTACCACGACGCGGCCGACCTGACCGGGCAGGCGAACCACATCGGCGTGACGATCGAGGCGGACATCATCAAGCAGAAGCAGGCAACGAAGAACGGCGGCTACCCGGCGGTCGGCTTCGGCAAGACCCATGACCTGGTCTACGGCGACCTGGTGTCCGACCACCCCGTCGACCTGGTGCGCTGGCAGGTAGCGAACTGCTACATGGGCCGGGTCGGGCTGATCAACTCCGGCGGTTCCTCCGGCGGCGCCGGCGATCTGGCGGCCGCGGTGCGAACGGCGGTCATCAACCGCCGGGCCGGCGGCCAGGGACTGATCTCCGGCCGCAAGGCGTTCCAGCGGCCGATGGCGGAAGGCGTCGAACTCCTGAACCACATCCAGGACGTCTACCTCTGCCAGGACATCACGATCGCGTAGGCGGCCGCCCGGCAGCGCCGCGATCTCGCGTCGGCGCGCTTCGGCTTCCGTTCGCCCAGTCGTGATCGCGCGTCTCGGGCCTGGACCGCGGGCTACCGCCGGACGAGTTCGGCGATCTCGTGTCGGCGCGCTTCGGCGTCCCTTTCGCCCACTTCCACCAACGCCCGGATGTAGTCGGGCTGGAACATCAGGAGACTGAGCAGGTCAGGGCTCGTCGTGTCGCGGGTGCCGAGGCCGCGGGTCATGAACCGGAAGGCCTTCGGCAGCCGGGGTTCGAACCGGCTCGCGATGCCGCCGAGGTCTTCGGAGGGGCGCAGCAGCACCAGGTCGACGAGGCGGAGCGGAGCTCGTTCCGACTCCGGCAGTCGGGCCAGCAGGCCGTTGACGAGTTCCATCCGGTTCGCGTCCTGGTCGAGCTGATCCAGGAAGACGGCGTTCAGGAGTACGCCCGCGAACTGGGCCGGCGGCGGGTAGGCGGCCGCCGCCGCCCGGGGCGCCAGGGGCTCGTGGCGCGTGGACACCGCGATCAGGCGATCGCAGCCCAGGTGCAGGGCCGGCGACAGCGGCGAGGTCAGACGTACGCCGCCATCGCCATGCCAGGCGGCGCCGATCCGCACGGCCGGGAAGATCAGCGGCAGGGAGGCGGAGGCGAGGACGTGGTCCAGCGTCAGCAGAGCCCGTTCCGAGCGGCGCTTGGGCCGTTCCCAGGTCCGGATGTCGCGGCCCTGAACCCAGGTCACGGTCTGCCCCGTCGACCACTCGACGGTGGTCACGGCGACCGCGTCCAGCCGGCCGCGCGCCAGGTTCTTGGCGATTCCCGGCAACACGCGGCCGTTGACCGCCTCGACGCCGAGCACGTTCGCGAGGTGTTCGCCGAGCGGCGAGGTGTCGACCAGGCCGCGGACCTGAGGCCGGTAGCGCAGACCGCCGGAGGCCAAGTTCAACAGCCAGCGGAGGACCATCTTCCCCAACGACCAGCCGTCGTCCCTGAATACGTGATCGGGCGTCAGATCGAGCCAGGTCTCCATCAGGTCCTCGGTCGCCTCCGCGGCGCTTCCCGTGTGCGAGGCGAGGAAGGAGGCGTTGATCGCGCCGGCCGAGACGCCCGTCAATACGTTGAAGTGGAACTCCGGAAGCTGTCTCGCCAGGCGCCGCACCAGTCCGACCTGGTAGGCCGCCCGCGCCCCGCCGCCGGTGAGAACGAGGCCGATTCGGGGTTTCTCGCCTTCGTTTCCGCGGCCGGCGGGCGGGCGCTCCGTCTGACGCTCTGGTCCTTCTTCCGTTGGCGGCGGCACGCGCTCAGCCCCTCGATCCTGCACCTCGGCAGCCTCGTTCAGATCAGTTCGATGCGGCTCTCGAGCCCCGGAGCGCCGGCGAGCCGCCGGTCCGCCGTCAGCAGGCTCATCGAGAGGGCTTCGGCCAGGGCGACGTAGACCGCGTCATATGCCGAGACGTTGTGCCGGAGTTCCCAGATGCGATCCAGGAACCGGTGATGCCCGTAGCGCTCCGCCCGAAGGCGGCGCCAGTGACCCAGGGCCCGGGCCCCGCGCTCGGCGTCGAAGGCGCCGCGCCGCACGTAGCTTCGAAGCGTCTGCGCGATCTCCAGATCCACCAGATGAGGAACGTGAATCTCGATCGACTCCGCCGATAGCCTCAAGCTCAGGCGGCGTCCGCGTGCGGTGTCCAGCAACAGTTCGACGACCGCGGAGGCGTCGATCACCACTCTCGGGACTCTCGACCCTCCCTGATGACGTCGGCCGGCGTCTCGTCGAGGGTCAAGGGCGGCTCGCTGCGAATGGCGTCCAGCACTTCCCGGCGGCTCGGCCGGCGGACGATCCGCTCGATCTCGCGTAGAACGAAACGGGACATGGAGACTCCCTCCATCGCTGCCCGGCTCTTCAGGAGGCGGTGAGTGTCTTCGGGGACGTTCCGAATCTGGACCATCTTGGACATGCGTTCAACAGTAGTTTCATGTGAAAAACATGTCAACCGGCGTCGCTGCTGGAACCGGGGCGAGGCGCCGGCTGGTCCGCGCCTGGTTTCTCCTTGCTGCCTGACGAAGGTGTCGGCTTCGAACGGGCTCGTCCGGACTCCGTCCTCAGGCCGTCGCCAGTGATAGGAATGAGAGCGGGCGCCAAGGCGTTTGAGCGGTTGCTGGCGGAGTGGACTCGATGACCTCACCGACGATGGAGCCGAGCAAGGGGGCGACAATCCGCTCCGTCTATCTGGGGCGCGTGAGCCATGAGGCCGGCGTCGACCTGCAGCACCGGCTCCGGCGGCAGCTTCTGAACGGCGAACCCGACGCCTCGGATACGTTGCTTCTGCTCGAGCATCCGCCGACCTACACGGTCGGCCGGAACTGCGACCGGAGCGATGTCCTGGCGCCCCCCGACTGGCTGCGGCAGCGGGGCATCGAAGTCGCCAAGTGCGACCGCGGCGGTAGGGCGACGTACCACGGGCCGGGACAACTCGTCGGCTACCCGGTCATCGATCTTGGCGCGGACCGCCGGAACGTCCGCGGTTATGTCCGGGACCTGCAGGAGGTCCTGGTGCGCACCCTGGCGACATTCGGCGTCGCCGCCGCGGGCGGCGAAGAACGGGAGCGGATCGGCGTCTGGGTCGGTCGCCGCAAGATTGCCTCGATCGGCATCCACCTTCGGCGCTGGGTCGCCACGCACGGCTTTGCGCTCAATGTCACCACCGATCTCGGCGACTTCGCCGGCATCCTCTCCTGCGGCTTCGATGCTGGCGTGATGACCTCCATCGAGGAGCTCACCGGTCGCCGGCCTGGTCTGGAGGATGTCGCGGGGCGCTGCGCGGAGAACTTCGCGCGCGTCTTCGAGCGCCGCCTCGTTCTGGTGGATCCGACCAGGATCGGCCTGGGACCGGCGTTGCACGGCGCCGGACTCGGGCCCGACGCGCGGCCGCTCGAGAGTCGGCCGCCTGACTGCTGAGCCGCGGCGCGTGAACGACCTCGTTTCCATCGGCGTTCCGCGGCCCGCCGCCGCCGACCGGGCGCCGCGGCCGGACTGGCTGCGCATCCGGCTCAGCACGCCGGCGCCGTATCGCCGCGTACGTCGGTTGATGGAAGACCTCGACCTGAACACGGTGTGCGAGGAGGCGCGTTGCCCGAACATCTACGAGTGCTGGGGCGAACACGGCACGGCGACGTTCATGATCCTGGGCGACACCTGCACGCGCCGTTGCGGGTTCTGCGCGGTCCACACCGGCCGGCCCGCGCCCGGCGTCGACGCGGACGAACCGGGTCGGGTGGCGGAAGCCGCGGCCGCCATGGGCCTGCGCCACGTGGTCGTCACCTCGGTGGACCGGGACGATCTCCCGGACGGCGGCGCCGGGCACTTCGCCGACACGATCCGCGCGATCCGGGAGCGACTCGCCGGGGCCGCGGTCGAGGTCCTGACCCCGGACTTCCGGGGCGTTGACGACGCTCTGGACATCGTGCTCGACGCTCGGCCGGAGGTCTTCTCTCACAACATGGAAACCGTGCCCCGGCTGTATCGGCGAGCGCGGCCCGGCAGCAGCTACGAGCGCAGCCTGGCGCTCCTGGCGGAGGCGGCGGGCCGGCGCGACGGCGGCGGCTTCGAGGGCAGAGTGAAGACGGGTCTGATGGCCGGGCTGGGCGAAACGACGGCCGAGCTCGAAGCGACGATCCGGGACATCAGGTCGGCCGGAACCGAGATCCTGACCGTCGGCCAGTATCTGCGGCCGACCCGCGACCATCTGCCGGTCGACCGCTACGTGCACCCGGACGAGTTCGCCCGGCTCCGCGGGTTCGCTCTCGGACTGGGTTTCAGCCACTGCGAGGCCGGCCCGCTGGTGCGCAGCAGCTATCACGCCCACGAGCACGTCGCCCGCTGCTGATGGAGACCCCGTGACCGTCTTTTCGCGGGTGGTCGGCTGGTCCCTGCCCTTGATGCCGCCGCCTCTGGTGCGCTGGGCGGCCGCGCCGTACGTGGCCGGCGACGAACCGGCTGATGCCCTCGACTGCGCCGCCGCGCTGAACCGCCGCGGGTTCGCCGGGACCCTGGCGCTGCTGGGCGAGGAGGTCGAGAGCCAGGAGCTCGCCGCCGAAGGAACGGAGCGCTATCTCGACCTGATCGACGCGCTCGCCGACCGGGGTCTCGACTGCAACGTATCGGTGAAGCTCACGCTGCTGGGCCTCAAGATCTCCCGCGGCCTCTGCCGCGAGCACCTCTTCAGGTTGGTCAGGCGCGCCGAGTCCCGCGGCGCCTTCGTCCGCATCGACATGGAGGACCACACGTGCACCACGGCCACCCTGGACCTCTACCGAGAGGCCGTGGCCGCTTCGCGAACGCGTGCCGCGGCTGGAGGACCGACCGGTTCCGGCGCCGGCGGCGACGCGGTCGGCGTGGTGCTCCAGGCCTACCTGCACCGCACGTTCGCCGACATCGCGGCGCTTCCCGAACGCGCCAACGTCCGGCTGTGCAAGGGCATCTACGTCGAGCCGCCAAGCGTGGCGATCCGGGACCGCGGCGAGGTGCGTCGGAACTTCCTGGCGTCGCTCGAGGCGCTGTTCGATCGCGGCGCGTTCGTCGGCATCGCCACTCACGACGACCGGCTGTTGCGGGAATCGGCGGCGATGATCGAGCGTCGCGGCCTGGCGGGGGACCGCTACGAGTTCCAGATGCTGCTGGGAGTGACCGAGGAGCGTCGCGACCGACTGGCGAAGGCACGGCGCCGCGTGCGCATCTACGTGCCCTACGGCCGACAGTGGTACGCGTACTCGACCCGCCGGTTGCGCGAGAACCCGAGCATCGCCGGCCACGTGGCGCGGGCGTTCTTCCTGCGCCTGATGCGCGGGCGGCCGGGCGCCGCCCGCTGAGTGGGGCAGAATCGCCGCCTTCCGCGGGCACGCCAGCTCCGCGGTCATCCCGAGGGAGACAGGAAGGTGACGACGAGCATCGACAGGGAGACTGCTCGGGGCGGCGAACCCCGGGTCGCGGTGATCGGCGCGGGCGAGATGGGCCGGACGTTGATCGGCGGCTGGCTCGACGCCGGCGCCGTCGCGGCGGAGTCGATCTTCGCCACCGCCGCCCACGGCGAGCGGATCGCGGCCGCGGCAGAGAGGTTCGGGATCGAGGGCGCGGTCGACAACCGGCGGGCCGTCGAGTTCGGCGACATCGTGGTTCTGGCGGTCAAGCCGCAGGCGGCGGACCGGGTGCTGCGGGAGATCGGCGATGTGCTCCATCCGGGCCAGATCCTCGTCTCGATCCTCGCGTCGGTCGGAACGTCCTACATCGAGGATCGCGTGCCGGCCGGGGTTCCGGTCGTGCGCGCGATGCCGAACACGCCGAGCCGGGTCGGCGCCGGCATGACCGCGCTGTCGCCGGGTCGTTTCGCGTCCGCCGACCACGTGGCGAGAGCGGAGCGTCTGTTTCTGCCGCTTGGCCGCACCGTGGTGGCCGACGAGAAGCACATGGACGCGATCACGGGGTTGTCGGCTTCGGGACCGGCGTTCCTCTACATCGTGATCGAGGCGCTGGCCGAGGGCGGCGTCAAGGCGGGACTGCCGCGGAGGATGGCGATCGAGCTTGCGGCTCAGACCTGCCTCGGCGCCGGCAAGATGGTGGTCGACACGGGCCGCCACCCGGCCTTGCTCAAGGACGAGGTGACGACGCCGCGGGCTGTACCGTCGACGGCATTCTGCGCCTGGAGGAGGGCGGTCTCCGAGTGACGCTGATCAAGGCGATCATCGAGGCCGCCGCGCGCGCCCGCGAACTCGTGCCCGACCAGTAGGCCCGGCCATGCTGCGCTCTCTGCACGTCCGGAACCTGGCCGTCATCGAACGGGCGGACCTCGAGTTCGGGCCCGGACTGAACGTGGTCACCGGCGAGACGGGAGCTGGCAAGTCCCTGGTCGTCGACTCGCTCTCGCTGCTCGCGGGAGGGCGCGCGAGTTCGGAGATGATCCGCACGGGCGCCCGCACGCTGGCGGTGAGCGGCGTCTTCGAACCCGCGGGCGCCGGTTGGCGCGGTCGGCTGGAAGAGGCCGGCGTGCCGGCGGACGGCAACCACCTCCTGGTGCGCCGGGAGGTGACCCGGGAAGGACGCAACCGCGTGTTCGTCAACGACCATCCGGTCACGGCGAAACTGCTCTCGGCCGTGGCCCGTCGTCTGATCCGCATCTTCGGCCAGCGGGACGAACTCGGCCTGCTGTCGCCCGACCTCCAGCGGGCTTGGCTCGACCGCTCCGGCGGCGACTCGCTGGCGGCGCTGATCGATTCTTGCCGCGAAGCCTGGAGCGCCTGGCGCGAGGCGGCGGAACGGCTCGAACGGCTCTCCCTGGACGGCCAGCTTCGCCAGGAACGGATCGACCTCCTGAAGTTCCAGACTTCGGAGATCGACGCGGCGCATCTGCTGCCCGGCGAGGACGAGGAACTGCGGGTCGAGCGCGAGGCGGTCCGCCACGCCGAATCGATCGCGGCCGCGCTGCACCGGGCGATCGGCCTGCTCAGCGACGACGACCTGGCGGTCGACGGTCGAGTCGCTCAGGCCGGAGACGCACTTTCGGACATCGCGCGCTGGCTGCCGGAGGCCGAGTCCTGGGCGGAGACCCTGGCCGGGGTCGGCGCGACCGTGAACGACCTCGGGCAGGAGTTGCGGAGCCGAGCGGCCGGCCGCGAGTCGGACCCGGCTCGCCTGAACCGGATCGAGGAGCGGTTGAGCGTGATCGAGCGTCTGACCCGCAAGCACGGGGGCAACAGCTCGGATGTCCTGGAGCGCGGCCGCCGCCTGACGGAGGAGCTTCTCGAACTGGAAACCGCGGACGTGCGCCGGGAGGAGGTGGAGGAGGAAGCCGCGACGCGTCTCGCTGAGTACGCCGGTCGGGCCGAGACGCTCTCCGCCGCCCGGCGCGAACGGGCCGGCGATCTCGAGCGCGAGGTTCTCGGTCACCTGCTGGACCTGGCCTTCGAGCGAGCGACGTTCGAGGTAGAGATCGACCGGGAGCTTCGCGCCGACAGCCCGCTCGAGATGGATGGCGAGCGGATCGCCTTCGACGCCCGGGGCGTCGACCGCGTCGCCTATCGGTTCAGCGCGAATCCGGGCGAGGATCCGCGGCCGCTGTCCAGGGTCGCTTCGGGCGGCGAGCTGGCGCGCGTGTTCCTGGCGCTCCAGACCGCGGTGCGGGGCGGCGGTCCGGCAGAGGGTTCGACGCTCGTATTCGACGAAGTGGACTCCGGCGTCGGCGGCGCCGAGGCGGCGATCGTCGGCCGCAAGCTCCAGCGCCTCGCCGACGGCGGCCAGATCCTGGCGGTGACCCACCTGCCCCAGGTGGCGTCTCGCGGCGCCCTCCACCTCGAAGTGAAGAAGGTGGTCCACGCCGGCCGGACCCGAGTCGATGTTCGCCGCCTCGACCGCGAACGCCGCATCGAGGAGGTCGCCCGCATGCTCGCCGGCGAACACGTGACGGACGCCTCCCGCGCGGCCGCCGTCGAGCTGCTCGCTGACGGGCAGACGGAGTAGGATCCGCCCATGGACGCTGACCGCGGCGCCGAGATCCTCGCCCGGTTGCGGGACGTGCTGCGCGACAGCGCGGTCGAGGAGCATGACTGGGACGCGGTGGCGCCGGAGACGCCGATCGAGTCGCTCGGCTTCGACTCCCTGACCATTCTCGACGTGCTCTACGACGTGGAGGAGGAGTTCGGGATCGCGCTCGATCCGAAGCAGGTCGTGAAGGCCCGCGCGGTCGGCGAGATTGTCGCTCTGCTGGAGCGGAACGGCGCCTGAGCGCAGTCTTTCCGGCCCGGGTGCTTCACCTCCTCGAGTACTGGGCGGCGCGACTGGCGCTGTTCGGCGTCGATCTGCTGCCGCCCGCCGCCGCCGCCCGCTGGGCCGCGGCGCTGGGTTCCTTGTGGTGGGCGGCCGACCGGCCGCGGCGTCGCGTGGCGATCTCGAACATCCTGCGCGCTGGCGTGGCCGGCGACGCGCGGCAGGCGCGGGCGATCGGCCGCGGCGCCGCCCGTCACATGGGCATGGTGCTGGTCGAGTCGATGAAGTCGTCGCTCGTGCTCGACGACCCGGAGCGGCTGCGGGTCGTCCTTCCCGACGACGTGGCGGCCGTGCTGGAGGAGCCGGGCCGTGGCCTGGTCGTCGTTTCCGGTCACTTCGGCAACTGGGAAATCGCGGGCCAGTGGCTGTCGCGGTTCAAGCCGGTCGCGGGCATCTCCCGGCCGATGACCAACCCGCTAGTGCAGGAGTTGGCGCTTGACCGGAGGCCGCGGCGCGGGTTCCGGATGATCCCGAAGTACGACCCGGATCCGGGGCGCTTCCTCAAGCTGCTCGCCGACGGAGAGATCCTGGCGCTGCTGGTCGATCAGCACGCCCGCCAGGGGATCGACGTTCCATTCTTCGGTCATCCGGCGAAGACCCACACGACCGCGGCGATGCTCCACCTGGTCGCCCGAGCCCCTCTCGCCTTCGCGGTCTGCCGCCGGACGGCGAAGTGGACCTTCGAACTGACCCTGTCGCGCCTGATCGAGCAGCCGCGGAGCGGCGACCGGAACGCCGACGTCGCGGCGATTCTGGCGACGCTGAACGCACATCTCGAGGCCGCGATCCGCCGCGACCCGGACCAGTACCTCTGGGGCCACCGCCGCTGGCGGTAGGGTCCTGACCGTTCCTCCATGTCTTTCGTGGAACAAACGGCGCCGCCTTGGGTGCGCCGACGCCCTCGTCGGCCTTCCGGGACAGCGCAGCCCCGCGGCGACGGACCCGCGCATGGCCGCCATGGAGTGCGGCCCGTGACGCGACTGCTGCTGATCCGCCTCCTGCTGCCGGCCCTGGTCTGGCCGCCGGGCGCCGCTCCGGCGGTCGAGCGGGAAGCGGCTTCCGGCGAAGGGGACCGGGCGGCCGCTCGGGGCGAGTTCGACGAGAAGATCGACGTCATCGGCCTCGCTCCCCTCGACCAGGCGGGAGAGTCGCCCGACCGCGCGCCCTGGACCGTCCACCGGGTGGCGCGGGAGGCGCTCGACCTGTCCGCCGCGGCGGGCGTCGGCGCCCTGCTCGAGGCGGAACTGCCCAGCGTGAGTCTGTCGCCGGCGCAGGGAAGCGCCTTGCAGTCCGAGGTGCTCTACCGGGGCTACGGGGCGTCGCCGCTCCTGGGCGCGAACCAGGGCCTCTCGGTCTACGAGGACGGCGTGCGGGTCAACGAGGTGTTCGGCGACGTCGTCGCCTGGGACCTCGTGCCGACGTTCGCCGCGGAACGGGTAGAACTCCTGCCGGGCGCGAACCCGATGTTCGGCCTGAACACGCTCGGCGGGGCGCTCGCCCTGACCACGCGGAGCGGCTTCGACTCGGAGCGACTCGACCTTGGGCTCGAGGCCGGTTCCTTCGGCCGCCGGGCGGGCGAGTTCCACGCCGGCGCCGCCTTCGGCCCCGACGACGAAGGCGGCTGGTTCTTCGGCGGTCGCTCCTTCGAGGAGGACGGCTGGCGCGACGCCTCGCCCAGTTCGCTGCGGCAGGCACTGGCGAAGATCTCGCATCGCGGCGAGCGCGAGCGGATCGACCTTGCGATTGGCGTGGCGGACAACGACCTCGTGGGAAACGGCGTGACGCCGGTGGAACTGCTGGAAGTCGACCGCGACGCGGTCTTCACGCATCCTGATCGGACCTGGAACGAGTTGTTCTTTCCGCGGCTGCGGATCGGTCGGCGGTTGGCCTCCGGTCTCGAACTCGAAGCGCGGATCTACCTTCGCGCGAGCGACGTCGCCACCTGGAACGCGGACGCGTTCGAAGGCGACGACGATGATGGCGACGACGACCACGACCGCCCCGACGATGGCGACAACCACCGCGACGGCGACGATCACGACGAGTTCGACGCGGTGAACAACCGGAGCCGCACCGAGCAGGAAGGTCTGGGCGGTTCGATCCAGATCTCCGGCTTGACGGGTTCAGGCCGGTGGCTCGCCGGCGCCTCGTGGGACGGCGGTCGCGCCGACTTCGCCTTCGAGACGGAGCTTGCCTCGCTTACCGACACCAGGACGACGATCGGCAGCGGCATGCCGCTTCCCGGCGCCGAGGTGGGGCTGCGGGCCGTGACGGGTCACGTCGGCCTGTGGGGGCTGCGGCACTGGACGACGGCGGGCGACCGGCTGACCTGGACCCTCCAGGCCCGCTACAACGACAGCCGGGTCGAGCTGGACGATCAACTGGGCACGGCGCTCGACGGCGACCACGGCTTTTCGCGGCTCGCGCCGTCGGCGGGCTTCGTCCGGGAGTTGCGAGGAAACGGGAGCTCGTCGGTGCTCCTGTTCGGCAACGTGTCGCAGTCGTCCCGCGTGCCGACGCCGGTCGAGTTGACCTGCGCCGATCCGGACGATCCGTGCCGGCTGCCGAACGCCTTCGTCGCCGACCCGCCGCTCGACCAGGTGGTGACGACCAGCGCCGAGTTCGGCCTGCGCGGAACCGGCGGCGCGCTGCGGTGGAGCGCGGCCCTGTTCCACGGCGAGAGTCGGGACGACATCATCTTCGTGTCCAGCGGCGCCGGCGCCAGCGCCGGCTACTTCAGGAACGTGGACGCGACTCGCCGGCGGGGGATCGAACTGTGGATGCGAGGCAGCCGCGGCCGGCTGAACTGGGATGCCTCCTGGACACTGCTCGACGCGACCTTCGAGGACCGCCTGACCCTGTCGAGCCCGCCGCACCCGTTGGCCGAAGACGGGGAGATCGAGGTCGAGCCGGGCGACTTCCTGCCCGGCGTGCCGCGCCGGCAGTTCCGGGCCGGCGCCGCCCTGACGATGGCCGGTCGCGTTGTGCTGGGGGCGCGGCTGCACGGCGATTCCGCTCGCTACCTGCGAGGCGACGAGGCGAACCTGCTGGCGCCGGTCGGCTCGGCCTGGCGAGGCGACCTCTGGAGCCGCATCGAACTCGCTCCGTCGCTCGACCTCGACCTCGAGGTGTCCAACGTGACGGACAGCGAGTACGAGACCTTCGGCGCTCTCGGGGAACCCGACGAGGCGCTCGGCGACGACTTCGAGAATCCGCGCTTCCTCAGCCCGGCCGAGCCGCGGGCGTTCCGCGCGTCGCTGCGGTTGCGACTCTGAAGGCGCTGGTCCGCATGGTGCGCCGATCTCCCTGCCGACTTCGCGGATCCGCGTTCGCTGTAGCGGGACCTTCTCCCTCGCGTCGGCTCGACGGCGTGTCGGCCACCTGCCGCCGCGAACGCCGCCGGCGGTTCGATGCGCGTCGGCGCGGCGAGTCCGTCTCCCTGACTGCTGATACCGTTCTGCCGGTGCGCGAGAATGACGGTCGCATCCGTGGCGGATGGGGCGCCTGGCCGGCTCGGCGGCGGCCGTTGCGCGGATGGAGTTGCATGAGCCGTCGTCGGACCAGGACCAGGGCGGCCTTGTTTGCGCTGGCCGCGCTGTTCCTCTCGTCGGGCCTGTGGGCGCACGGCGTCGCCGACCAGGACGAGATCTTCCTGACGAACAACGAGGGACTGGCGGTCGGCCCCTACATGTACCTGGGCGCCAAGCACATGGTCACCGGGTACGACCACCTGGCGTTTCTGGCGGGCGTCATCTTTTTCCTCTATCGGTTCCGCGATGTGGCGCTCTACGTCACGCTGTTCGCGGTCGGGCACAGCGTGACCCTGCTGGTCGGCGTGCTCGGCGGCATCCACGCGAATCCGTTTCTGATCGACGCGATCGTCGGCCTGTCGGTGGCGTACAAGGCGTTCGAGAACCTGGGCGGGTTCCGGGCGCTTGGAGTCAGGATCGACACGCGGGCGGCCGTGCTCGTGTTCGGCCTGTTCCACGGCTTCGGCCTGGCGACCAAGCTGCAGCCGGTGGAGATCTCGGGCAGCGGCCTGGTGGGCAACATCCTCTCCTTCAACGCGGGAGTCGAACTGGGGCAGTTCGCCGCCCTCGCCGTCATCCTGCTGGGCTTCAACCTCTGGCGAGCCAGCGGCCGCTTCCAGTCTCACGGTTTCGCGGCCAACGCGGCGCTGATGACGGTCGGTTTCCTGCTGGTCGCCTACCAGTTGACGGGGTACTTCATGTCATGACGAACTCCACTCCCGCTCCGGGCGGCGATCTCGGAACACCGGCCCCTGGCAAGCTGCTGAAGACCCTCGCGATCACGCTCGCCGCGGCGGCGGTCGTCTTCGTCGTCGTCATTCTGCCGGCCGAGTACGGCATGGACCCGACCCGCATTGGCGGCCTGCTCGGCCTCGACCGGCTTGTCGAAGCGGCCGGCGCCGAGCCGATGGCGGAGGCCGAGAAAGGGCTCTCGGCCCGGATGGCCGGCCATCGCGAGCTGCGGGCCGAGAAGGCGACGATCGAGATCGGCGTCAACGAACAGATGGAGTACAAGCTGCAGATGATCGAGGGGATGACGATCGTCTACTCCTGGCGGACCGACGGCGGCGCGCTCTACTCGGACTTCCACGCCGACCCCTTCAACGATCTGGACGACGAGCCGGTCCGCTACGCCGAGGAGTTCGACGTGACCGGCGGCCGCGGCGGACTGACCGCGGGCTACTCCGGCAACCACGGCTGGTTCTGGCGCAACGACGGCGACTCGCCGGTCACCGTCGAACTCGACGTCCGCGGTTTCTTCACGAACATGAGGGAAATCGGCCGGGCGCCGGCCGGCGCCGAGCACCTGGACTCGGAGGCCTACGAATGAAGCTCTACTGGTGCCCGCGTACGCGGGCCAGCCGCGTGGTCTGGATGCTCGAAGAGGCGGGCGTCGACTACGAACTCGTGCACGTCGACGTCACGAAGCCGGAGCGGACTCCGGAACACCTGGCCGCCAGCCCGATGGGCAAGGTGCCCGCGCTCGAGGACGGCGAGGCGAAGATCTGGGACTCGTCGGCGATCTGCCTCTACGTCGCCGACCGCTACGCCTCCGGCCGGCTGGCGCCGGCGCTGGACGATCCGCTGCGCGCCCGCTTCGTGCACTGGTTGATCTACTCGGCGGCGATGATCGAACCGGCGATGTTCGAATCGGGCCTGCGGACCGTCGTGCCCGAGGAGCGCCATGACGAAGCGTTCAACCCCGGCCGGCTGGGCTGGGGCAGTTTCGCCAGGACGATCGAGGTCTGGGAGGACGGGCTGGGCGACGGTCCGTGGATCCTGGGCGACCGGTTCAGCGCCGCCGACGTGATGCTGGGCAGCAGCGCCGTCTTCCTGCGCATGTTCGGGATGCTCCCGGAGTCGCCGGCGCTGGAGGCCTACGGCGACCGCTGCATGGCCAGATCCGCGTACCGGAAAGCGCAGGCGGCGGAGGTTCCTGGCTGATCGACCGATGAGCGAGGCCGGCGGCGGACCCGACCGTCCGCGTCGGTCCGCCCGCCCGCTCTGACGGCGCAACCCGGCCCTTGCGGAGTTTCGGCTACGGCGTTCCGGCGGCGGCGCTGCGCACGGCCATGCCTTCGGTGGCAACCTGAAGCCCGCCGACGACGGCGGCATCGCACGGCTGGAGACCGCCGGTGACGTACACCTCGTCGTCGGCCCGCGGCGCCGGCCAGTCGTCGGTAGACTCGGCCGCCTGCCGATGGCGGACCTCGACGATCTTCTGGTCAAGACAAGCCGAACGTTCGCGTTGTCGATTCCCCGACTCGAAGGCGCGACGCGGGATCAGGTGACCCTCGGGTACCTCCTGTTGCGGATCGCCGACACGCTCGAGGACGCGGCGGTCTGGCGCCGGGAGCAGCGGGTCGAGGCGCTGTTCCGGTTCGCCGACCTGCTGAACGATACGGGCGACACGGCGGGCGGCGGAGCGGCCGCCCTGGTTGCCTCATGGCTCGCCGAGCCGCCTTCGCCTCACGAGGGCTACCTGGAGCTGCTCGAGGCGACGGAGGAGGTGCTTTCGGCGTATCGCGGCCTGGATCCGCGCGCCCGGTCGGTGATCGGTCGTCACGTTCGCCGCACTTGCGTGGGCATGGCGCACATCGTGAAGCGCGCCGACCGGGACGGCGAGCTCCGCCTCGACGGCATCTCCGAACTGCGGGACTACTGCTATGTCGTTGCCGGCATTGTCGGCGAGATGCTGACCGAGCTGTTCCTGCTCGGCGCGCCGCTGGAGCCGGCGGCGGAAGCGCTTCGGCGCCGCGCGGCGTCGTTCGGCGAGGCGCTGCAGCTCGTGAACATCCTCAAGGACGCGGCGACGGACGAGGGAGAAGGCAGGTCGTTCATTCGAGACGGCCGCGACCGGACGCTTGCTTTCGAACTGGCCCGTTCGGACCTGGAAGTGGCGGGAGAGTACGTGGCGCGGCTCCAGCGGGCGGGCGCGCCCCGCGGCTACCTGGAGTTCACCGCGCTTCCCGTTCGTCTCGCCTGGGCCACGCTGGCCCGGGTCGAAGAGCAGGGCCCGGGTTCGAAGCTGACCCGGGTCGAGGTGGCCGAACTCGGCGCCGCCCTGCACGCGGACCTGGACGCCGGTCGACCGGCGGCGTGCTTGCCTTGATTCCCGGGCGCTTGACTTCCGGGTTCTTGTGCTACGCTCCTCGTCACCACCACACTCGGAATCAACCTGGGAGACAACGGACCCATGAAACAGGCGATCACCTTGCTGTCCGTCTTCGCCCTCGCCGCTCCGCTCGCGGCGGCGAACAACAACGACGCTCCGACGGCCACGCCGACCTGGTACGGCGAAGTGCAGAGCATTCTGGAGCAGAACTGTCAGGTCTGCCACCGCGCGAACGGCGCGAACCTGGGCGGCATGGTGGCGCCGATGGCGTTCACCAGCTACCAGGAGACGCGGCCCTGGGCGCGGTCGATCGCCCGCCAGGTGGAAGCAGGCTTGATGCCTCCGTGGCATGCCGCGCCGCGGCACCACGGCGTGTTCGAGAACGAGCGCTCGCTTTCGGACGAGCACAAGGCGGCGCTGATCGCCTGGGCCAAGGGCGGAGCGCCGATGGGCGACGCGGCCGCCGCGCCTCCGGCCAAGGTCTGGGAGGCCAACGACGGCTGGACGATCGGCGAACCCGATCTGGTCATGGACATGGGCGAGGACTTCTTCGTCGAGGACGACGTCCGCGACCAGTACGTCAACTTCGAGACCGTGATCACGGAGGAGATGCTGCCGGAGCCGCGCTGGATCAAGGCGGTCGAGTTCCGTCCGGGCGGCCCGGTCGTGCACCACATCATCGCGCGTCCCTTCGGCGGCATCGCCCCGGGCAACGACCCGACCGTGCATGACGATGGCTTCGGCACCCTGGTCAAGCCGGGAACCACGATCCGCTGGAACATGCACTACCACAAGGAACCGGGGCCGGGCACCGGCGCTTGGGACCGTTCCTCGGTGGCGCTTCGGTTCTATCCGAAGGACTACAAGCCGGACTACGTGATGCAGAACGAGCCGATGGGCAAGTTCGACTTCGAGATTCCGGCCGGCGATCCGAACTACGTCGCCACGGCGAACCACACGTTCGAGCGCGACGTCCTTCTGCTCGGCTACACGCCGCACATGCACCTGCGCGGCAAGTCGGCCCGCTACGTTGCGAAGTACCCGGACGGCACGGAAGAGGTCCTCCTCGACGTGCCCCGGTACGACTTCAACTGGCAGACCCACTACAAGTACCGCCCGGGCGGCAAGAGGGTCCCGGCCGGCACCGAGATCGAGCTGACGATGGCCTGGGACAACTCGGCGGACAACCCGTCGAACCCGGACCCCGCCCAGACCGTCGTCTACGGCGGCCCGACCACCTCCGAGATGATGTTCGGCTTCGTCTCCTACGCCGACGCGGAGCCCGGGTACGAGCCGGCCAGCACCGGCTTCCTGAGTCAGCAGCGGTTCAACCTCGATGAATTCAAGAAGCGCGTCAAGGAGCGTCTCGGCGTTGACTGGGACTCGCTCGGCGAAGAGGAGAAGAGCCAGTTGCTCCGCCGGTACCGTCAGCAGCAGCGTCAGGAGGCGGCCGGCGACGCCGGCGAGGGCACGGTCAGCGGCGGCGAGTAGCTCCAGTCGTCCGGTCGCTTCGTGAGACCGACAACCCCGCCCCGGCTTGCGGCCGCGGCGGGGTTTCGTTGTCATGACCTTGCCATCCTTCCGGGCAAGTCCGCCCGACGGCGGCTCTCGCCGGCATGCTCAGGCAGGGGCCGTTTCCTGGACGATCCGAACCGTCTCGAGCGGCCCTCCGAACTTGACCTTCACGGACGATGCTTCGCCCGCGAAG
The DNA here is from genome assembly GCA_965203495.1 of Candidatus Multivorans sp. Taxonomy (GTDB): domain Bacteria; phylum Acidobacteriota; class Thermoanaerobaculia; order Multivoradales; family Multivoraceae; genus Multivorans. The sequence continues at coordinate 43,005 of CBDBDB010000012.1, read as the reverse complement.
AGGGAGGATCCCAATTGAACCGCCTGGAGCGAGTTGTCGCGCTTCACCGAGTGTTGGAACGGCGTCGGCACGCCGTGTCGGACGGCGAGTTGATGGCGGAACTCGAATGCTCCCGCTCGACCTTGTTTCGCACCATCGCCATGCTGCGCGACCGACTCGGCGCACCGGTCGTCAACGTGCCGGGCCAGGGCTACCGCTACGACCGGGATGGGAGATCGTTCGAGCTTCCCGGGTTGTGGTTTCGTCGGGACGAACTCGAGGCGCTGCTGGTCATGGACGAACTGCTGAGCCAGGTCCAGCCCGGCCTTCTGGAAGACCTCATCGCTCCGCTTCGCGGCCGCCTCAAGGCGATCCTTGACCGCGGCCACCGCGACGGGGAGCGATTCCCGTCTCACCGGTTCCGCATCCTGCGCGCGCACGGACGAGACGTGCCGTCACGCGGGTTCGAGACCGCGGCCTCGGCCGTCGTCGAACGACGCCAGCTCGCGTTCATCTATGAGGCTCGCTCGACCGGCGAGACCGCCAGACGCAAGACGTCGCCTCAGCGGCTCGTCTACTACCGAGACCAGTGGTACCTCGATTGTTGGGATGAGGGCAGGCAGTCGTTGCGTACGTTTGCGCTGGACCGGATGTCCTCCGCCGAGATTCTCCCCGCCGCTGCATGCGACGTCCCGACCGAGGAGCTGATCGATGTCTTCGGGGCCGGCTACGGCCTGTTCAGCGGCCCGGTCCAGGGCGAGGCGCGCCTTCGCTTCCGGCCCGAACGAGCCCGCTGGGTGGGCGACGAACGCTGGCACGGCAGGCAGCGCAGCCGCCGCCTGCCGGACGGCGGGATCGAACTGACCGTTCCCTACTCCGAAGTCGATGAACTCCTCGGCGAAATCCTCCGCCACGGACCGGACGTCGAGGTCGTGGCGCCACCGAAACTTGCGGCATTGGTGCGGGAGAGGCTGGAGCAAGCGGCGGCGCAATACCGCTGATCTGCGTCCGACCTGCGCTTCCTGGCGTCGAGTGTCAGGTTCTGAGACTGCGAGGCGCTAGCGTCGTTCTCGCCGCTCTTGATCCGAGCGGCCGTGCGGCGGCCGGTGACAGCTGTGTGTTTGGACCGAGGCCTCCGCACACTGCTTGAAGGAGACCAAACATGAAGAGACTTGCCACCGCTGTGGCGTTGAGTGCGCTCGGTTGCGTCTCAACCACGACATCGGCGCCGACCGTCAGCCCCGCAGCCTACAGCGCGACGGTCGCGAAAGCGGCGACGAAGCACATGGAGCAGTTCGAGAGGCTCCAGAATGTCTGGTATCGCCTCACTAGCGCCAACGCGGGTCGCTGCTTGAAGACGCGACTCATGGCGGGCTACTGGTACGCCAACCTTGCGACCCTGCCTCAACCGTACCGTAGCGCCTGGACTGCGAAGTATGGCCCGAGTCAGTACGTGACAGTCACTCATGTCGTTGCTGAATCGCCCGCCGACAAGGCCGGCCTACTGGCCGGCGACCGAATTGTGGCCATTGATGGAAAGAATGTCGGAACCGGTCGGCCCGCGGAGCGACGACTGAGACGCAGCCCGATGTTGCCTCACTACACCCTGACGGTTCTTCGAGATGGAATCGAGACACCGCTCTACATGGCAAGCACTCGGAACTGCAACTACTCAGCCGCTCTCCTGGAGAATCCCGAGATCAACGCTTTCGCGGACGGGACGTCGGTTGCGGTCACGACCGGCGCGATGGAGTTCGTCAAGACCGACGAGGAACTCGCGTACCTGCTTGGCCACGAACTCGCCCACAACGCTTACGGGCATCTTGCGGCCGTGCGAGCGAACCGGTTCCTCGGCGCCTTGGTGGGGGCCGTCGCGACCGTGGCGACTGGCATCTACCAAGACTACAGCGACCTCGGGGCTTTCTATCACGCGCCGAAGTTCGAGGTTGAAGCCGACTATGTCGGCGTGTACCTGGCAGCTCGCTCGGGCTACGACGTGCGATGCGTTTCGGCGTTCTGGCGGAACATGATCGCGAAGAATCCAGGCGCGGCGTGGGCCGCGAGCCTTACACACCCCGACGGTTCTTCAAGGCTACACGTACTGGACGCGACCGCGGCGGAGATTCTCCAGAAGAGGGAGGCTGGGCGACAGCTGGTGCCGAACGTCAAGGGCGAGCTTGACGATGAGGTCCCTGTTGATGTGGTACCATTCTTGGCCGAGACGGATTGTGAGCATCTCTGAGAAATCGGAAGAACTGCCTGACGGCGCGGAGCTGTACCGGCTCGCTCTTGGTGAACGTGAGCGCCCCGACAAGTGGCAACTCGAGCTGACGACCGGCGCCGCTTGGCCAAGGGTCCTGATTGCCCCGACTGGTTCAGGAAAAACGGCGGCCGTAACGCTGGGGTGGGCTGCGCATCGACTACGGAGTCCCGAGCGGACGCCCCGGCGACTTGTCTGGTGTTTGCCGATGCGGACACTGGTTGAGCAGACGGCGGACGCGGTCAGAGAGTGGTTCGGGGCGCTCGCGGAAGTGAAAGGCAGAAGGCTCTTCAGGGTTTCGTGTGGAATGTAAGAGAATCGGGGTAGAGGTCGAGTCCTCCGAGTTTGAAGTAGATGGCGGTGCGGTATCGGTCTCGATTTCGATAGCCGCGGGCGGTTTTCTTGAGCGACTGGATGACCGAGTTGATGCCTTCGAGTCGTGCGTTGGTGACTCCTCGTTCGATGGCGTTCAGCACTCCCTCGAGGTGAGCCTTCAGCATCCGCGCCACGTTCTTCATCGGCGCCAGGCGGCTGCGAATGGCCCAGGAGTACCAGCCATTGAAGATCGCGCGCGCCTCCGCCCGGTCACGGGTCTCCCACATCATCATCGCCACCTCTTTCAGGTGCCAGCAGCGAGCCGTCTTCGACGTGCCGGAGATCAACTCCTCGAAGCGGAGTCTGTGGCCCGCCGGCACCCGATCCGGGTGGTACAGCCACAGATGGCGCGTCGAGGCCAGGCTGTCGTCGCCTGCCTTCTGCAGCTGCCGGTGCTCCTGACTGCGGACCTTGTTCACGGCGTCGCCTAGGTGGGCCGCCACGTGGAACTTGTCGAACGCGATCTTCCGACCGCCATCCGGGAGACTCGACACCGTCGCCGAGATGTACGCCGGCCACATGTCCATCGCCACCGTCTCGATTCTCGACCGCGCGGCCTCCGACAACGACGAGTAGTACGAAGCCAGCGCCTCCTTGCCGCGACCGTCCGCCACGTGGTGCACCCGAACCTCGCCCTCGATGTCCGCCACCACCGTCACGTACTCGTGGCGCTTCTGAAACGACGTCTCGTCCACCCCGAGAACCCGAGAGGCCGGAACCGGACCGCGACGTGAGAGACCGCGCTGCACGGCACGATCCTGAACCCCCGACACCTGGTCCCAGCTCAGGTCCAGCAACCTCGCCACGGCCGAGATCGAAGCCTCCTTCAACCAGTCGATCACCAACGCCTCGAACAACGCCGTGAAACGAGAACCACGGTCCGACCACGGCACCGAAATCGTCCGCACCCCGTGCTCAGGGCAACGCACCCGAGGAACCTCCGCCGTCAGAATCGTCCGGTACTGGCACGTCGGAAGATGACGCCAGCTGCGACGACGGGTGTCGTAGCGACTCGCCGCATGCCCGCACTCAGGACAGCACAGAGATTCCCCGACGCCAAGAACCGCGAGCACCTCCACCTCGCCCACGTCGAGCCGAAGCTCGACGCCCGTCACCTCCCAAGGACTGCTGATTCCGAGAATCTGACCATACAAGTCTGTGTCACGCATGCCATGAGACTACACCGGATCCACCATCAACCCGGAAGAGCCAGGCAGAAAAGGCCGACTCCCTCGACCGGGCGACGTCCACGTGCTCATGGGGGGCGTGGAAGCCAACAACTGGCTTGAGGCGCCCGAGCGACCCGCGGTGCTCGTCGGCACACAGGACATGCTTCTCAGCCGTGCATTGATGCGTGGCTACGCTTCCTCCAGAGCGCTGTGGCCGATGGAGTTCGCGCTTCTGCACCAGGACACGCAGTGGGTCTTCGACGAAGTGCAGCTGATGGGAGCTGGGCGCGCAACGTCCGCTCAACTGGAAGCGTTTCGACGCGATGAGGCATCTCGCCGCCATGAACGGAACGACCGGGCGCGCCCTTGCCGAAGTCTCTGGATATCGGCCACCCTGGAGCCCGAGTGGCTCAGCACGGTGGATCACCCTGCCCCCAACAGCGTGATGCGGGTTGATCCTGACGCGGGCGAAGGTGTCAGGCTGCAGAAGCTCGCCCGTGCGCCAAAGCACCTCCACCGCGCTCCCGTGGCGCCCGTGTCCAGCTCGGTCCAGCATGAGAAGGAGTACGTGGCGAGGCTCGCGGACCACGTGGCCGACGTTCATCGGACCGGCCATATGACGCTCGTGATCGTCAACCAGGTCAAGCGGGCCCAAGCGCTGTTTTCGCGAGTTCACTCGATCCTGGAAGAGAGCGAGAAGCCGGTTCCTACGCTGTCCTTGCTGCATTCGCGGTTTCGCCGCGCCGACAGGGAACGTGAGATGGCCAAGATCCGCGACCGGGACAACCATACCGACGTCATCGTCATTGCAACTCAGGCTGTGGAAGCGGGCGTCGACATCTCCGCAGCCGCGATGGTCACCGAGCTTGCCCCTTGGGCCTCCATGGTTCAGAGGTTCGGCCGCGCGAATCGGCGAGCCGAGGTGGTCGGCGGCGCTGACGTGTACTGGATCGATCTGCTTGATCGCGTCCCAGCCGACGAGAAGCAGGCGACCGCGCTGTCGCGACCCTACGAAGCAAGAGACTTGCGTCAATCCCGGAGCCAACTCGCCAGACTGACCGATGTGGCGCCAGCCGGTCTCCCTCCGCCCGACGCCGTCGCGACCCCGCGCCGCGTCATTCGTCGCAAGGATCTCGACGACCTCTACGACACGGACTCAGACCTCACCGGATTCGATCTGGACATCTCGCCGTACGTTCGCGACGCCGAGGATACCGACATCCGGGTTTTTTGGCGTGAGTTGCCTGTTGCCGACAACGGCGCACCGCCGGCACCGAGTTCGGACGAACTTTGCGCCGTGCCCATCGGGCAGGCGCGGAAGTGGCTCAATGCCGCTCGCAAGAAGGCCACCGGGCCTGCCTTCTTCGTTCGGGATCCACAATGGAGGCGTCGCGAAGGCAATGCAGGCGGCAACCCGCCCGGGTGGGTCCCGTTCCGTGAGGCGCCCTGGCCCGGGATCACCTTGCTGGTCGACGTGGAGGCGGGAGGATACGGGGCGGCTCTGGGATTCACAGGCGACAGCAAGCACGCTCCGACATCTGTGACATCGGCAGGCGAGGACGCCAAGCGCCTCGGTGCGTCCGACGGTCACGACGGCGACCCGAGGAGCGAAGCCAGCCGCCCGATCCTGCTGGCCGACCACCTCCAACACGTGGTTGAGGAGTCGTACGCTCTGAACGATGCCATCGGAGTGGACGAGCCAACCTGCAAGCTGCTTGTGCGCGCCGCGCGCTGGCATGACGTGGGTAAGGCCCACGAAGTCTTCCAGGACACGATGCGGCGAGGGCTGAACGGGCGCGAGATCCCAGAAGGCGACCTCCTGGCAAAGACCTCGAAGTCGAACTTGCGCCACAAGCGTGGGCATTTTCGTCACGAACTGGCGTCCGCCTTGGCGTTTCTCGCTCATGAAAACTGGTCGCGGGAGGCCGACTTGACGGCCTATCTGATCGCCGCGCATCACGGCAAGGTGCGCATGAACGTACGGGCCTTGCCGCGGGAGCAGGCGCCGCAAGAACCTGAGAAAGCCGCCGTCAGGTTTGCAAGAGGGATCCGGGAAGGTGACGAACTGCCAGCGGTCGATCTGATCGAGGGCGAACGGTGGCAAGGCGCGCCCCTGACGCTCTCCATCATGGAACTCGGCTGGGACGAGACGACAAGAGAAAGCTGGACGGAGCGCACCAGGGAGCTCCTCGCGCGCCACGGACCGTTTGAATTGGCATGGCTGGAGACTCTGTTGCGCATCGCCGACTGGCGGGCGTCCGCAAAGGAGACAGCGTCGGAGGTTGACGATGACTGAAAAGTTGACGCTCGACGGGTGTCGTCCCACGCCTCTCGCTTCTTACCTGAAGGCGCTCGGTGTCCTCCGAGTGCTCTCGTCCGGGACGAACCACGTGACCGGCAAGCCGGCGGACGAGGAGGCGCGGGGTTGGTGGGAAAACGAGCGGTTTCATCTGCGGACTTCGCTCGGCCGGGAGGAGGTCGTGAAGTTCTTTCTTCACGGCTACGCGCCGAGCCCCGTGATTGCGCCTTGGAACGGTGGAAGCGGCTTCTACGCCAAGGACAACAAGGACGGATTTCGGACTTTGATTTCCTGGCCCGTCGCGGAGCGTTTCCGGCCGTTCTCTCTGGCTATCGGGGTCGCAACGGAGGTCCTGAGTTCGCTCGGCCTGAGCAGTCGACCGGCGGGTGATGCAAAGGTCGAACTTGTGGAGACGTTGCGGGCCAGGCTTCCAGAAAGCGCCTTGCCATGGCTCGACGCGGCGCCTGTCCTGTCTGGCGAGAATCTCCGGTTCCCTCAGCTGCTCGGAACCGGTGGAAACGACGGTCGGTTCGAGTTCACCAACAACTACAGGGATTGTCCCGTTTTCTGTTGAACTTCGGATGGCGGCTCGTGTGTGTTGATGAATGTTAAGCGGCCTTGGTTTGGTGGTCAACGTGCCCTGCTCGTCGTTCGAGGGCGCGGATGAGTTTGGGCATGTCTCGGTAGCCTCTGACGCGGTGGAAGCGTGATTGAGCATCGATGAGAGCGGCAGCGACCCAGCGCTGGATCATGGAGCCGCCCCGCCAGCGCTTGACGTTGCGGGTGTAGCGCCCGACGGAGCTGTTGAGGCTCTCGATCGGATTGGTGCTGCGCATGGTCTTCTGGAGAGCTCCGGCGAGGCCGAGTTCGAGCACGGTGACGGTCTCCTCCATGCCTTCCCGGAGGGAGGCCGCTGCGCCGGGGTGCTCCCGCTCCAGATGACTGGCGATCTGCCGCAGACGCCTCAAGGCCGTCTTGGCGGATTTGCTGTCCCAGGCCTTGCGGAGCGCCCGGCGAATCGAGGCTCGCCTCTCTTCGGGCAGATGCTCTTCGACGTTCCGGGCCTTGTGGACCTGGCAGCGCTGCACCGTCGCGGCGTCGCCGAAGACCTCCTTGATCGCGCGGCGCAGGGCCTTGCTGCCGTCGATGACGAACAGCAACGGCTTCGCCGTCGAGAGGCCCCGCTCCACCAGGTCGGCGAGAAGAGCGCGGACCACCGCCGTGTTCTCCGTCGAACCCTCGCGAAGGCCAAGAACCCGCTTGTGACCGGACGACGAAACGCCCAAGGCGATCAGAATGCAGTGGCCACCGATGTACTTCGCGTCCACGCACACCACGCGGATGTCCTCGTCTTCCAGCGACGACGACAGGAACTTCTCCATCTGCCGCGCCGACAGCGCCTTGAAGCGCCGAGACACCGAACTCCGCGATGCCGAACGACGGTCCGAACCCGCGGCCGCCGTGTCCAGCGACCGCAGGTAGTTCCGCGTCGACACGCCCGACGCAATCGCTTCCATCGTGTGACGGTCCATCGCGTCGCGAGACGCCGCCCACTCGAACGACTCGAGACGCACCTCGCCCTCCGGACCCCGTACCCGCAGACGCTGAATCTCGATCCGGGCCCCGCCCAGCGTCACTTGGCTCGGAGCACTGCCCGCACGCCACACCGAACGAGCATCCTGGTGACGACCCTTCGCGCCGCACCGCGACTCCCGCTCCTCCTCCATCAACCGGGCCAACGTAGACCGGCCTGTCTCGACGCACAGCTCCTGAAAGCTCGACAGACCGTTGACCAACGAGGGCAATGACTCCAACAGACCGGCTCTTCCGGGTTGATGGTGGATCCGGTGTAGTCTCATGGCATGCGTGACACAGACTTGTATGGTCAGATTCTCGGAATCAGCAGTCCTTGGGAGGTGACGGGCGTCGAGCTTCGGCTCGACGTGGGCGAGGTGGAGGTGCTCGCGGTTCTTGGCGTCGGGGAATCTCTGTGCTGTCCTGAGTGCGGGCATGCGGCGAGTCGCTACGACACCCGTCGTCGCAGCTGGCGTCATCTTCCGACGTGCCAGTACCGGACGATTCTGACGGCGGAGGTTCCTCGGGTGCGTTGCCCTGAGCACGGGGTGCGGACGATTTCGGTGCCGTGGTCGGACCGTGGTTCTCGTTTCACGGCGTTGTTCGAGGCGTTGGTGATCGACTGGTTGAAGGAGGCTTCGATCTCGGCCGTGGCGAGGTTGCTGGACCTGAGCTGGGACCAGGTGTCGGGGGTTCAGGATCGTGCCGTGCAGCGCGGTCTCTCACGTCGCGGTCCGGTTCCGGCCTCTCGGGTTCTCGGGGTGGACGAGACGTCGTTTCAGAAGCGCCACGAGTACGTGACGGTGGTGGCGGACATCGAGGGCGAGGTTCGGGTGCACCACGTGGCGGACGGTCGCGGCAAGGAGGCGCTGGCTTCGTACTACTCGTCGTTGTCGGAGGCCGCGCGGTCGAGAATCGAGACGGTGGCGATGGACATGTGGCCGGCGTACATCTCGGCGACGGTGTCGAGTCTCCCGGATGGCGGTCGGAAGATCGCGTTCGACAAGTTCCACGTGGCGGCCCACCTAGGCGACGCCGTGAACAAGGTCCGCAGTCAGGAGCACCGGCAGCTGCAGAAGGCAGGCGACGACAGCCTGGCCTCGACGCGCCATCTGTGGCTGTACCACCCGGATCGGGTGCCGGCGGGCCACAGACTCCGCTTCGAGGAGTTGATCTCCGGCACGTCGAAGACGGCTCGCTGCTGGCACCTGAAAGAGGTGGCGATGATGATGTGGGAGACCCGTGACCGGGCGGAGGCGCGCGCGATCTTCAATGGCTGGTACTCCTGGGCCATTCGCAGCCGCCTGGCGCCGATGAAGAACGTGGCGCGGATGCTGAAGGCTCACCTCGAGGGAGTGCTGAACGCCATCGAACGAGGAGTCACCAACGCACGACTCGAAGGCATCAACTCGGTCATCCAGTCGCTCAAGAAAACCGCCCGCGGCTATCGAAATCGAGACCGATACCGCACCGCCATCTACTTCAAACTCGGAGGACTCGACCTCTACCCCGATTCTCTTACATTCCACACGAAACCCTGAAGAGCCAACAGACCAAGCCCCGATCCCGACGACGGACTGCTCGGAGTGCTCCTTCTCTCTTGCCGATTCCCTTCCCGACTGCGATGATTGGCCATGGGTGGCGTCTCCTTTCTTTCGCTGAGACCGGCCCGCTCATCGGGCCGGAGAGCCGCCACCCTACTCCCAAAGTTCAACAACCGACGGGACATCCCCCAACTACATGCGACGGCTGTTTTCACAATCCAAGCCTGTCGGCATCTTTGAGGCATCGTCGGGAGAGCCGCGGTCCAAGAGCATGCAGCTGCTGCACGGTTCGCTCTTTGCCGCTTCGGTCCATGAATTGTCGGGAGCTGCCGTTGGGCAGTTCTCGCCCGGTGGCGCTGGCGGTCCCAATGCGACGGTCGGCTACGAGGGCGACTCGACCGTCAATCCTTGGGACTATGTTCTCATGCTTGAAGGGGCAACGACCTTTGCCTGTTCGGCCGCCCGGCGTCACGAGAGCAGCGCGATGCCGCGGGCCAGCTTTCCGTTCACCGTAGCCCCTTCCGGTGCGGGGTGGGGCGGGGTGGAAGCCGTGGACGAATCCGAAGCACGCGCAGAGTTCTGGGCCCCTCTCTGGAACCGCGCGGCCCGATCATGCGAGATCGAAGCCCTCTTTGGCGAGGAGCGTGCGGTTACGAACGGAAGGACTGCCGGCGATGGTCTCGGTTTTGCACGTGCGATCGGCGCTCTTGGCGTGAGCCGGGGGTTCTCGGAGTTTCAACGCTATGGGTTCTTCATGCGCGCCGGCAAGAACTACTACGCAGCCGAGATCGGACGAAGGCGGGCTGAGACGTCTTCTGGCGCGGAACTCCTGAGAGACCTGGATGCGGGGAACTGGCTGGAGAAGGTGCGCCGCTATGGTCGCGAGGGAAACCGGTCGGCGGCCGTGCGCAATGCGGTGAAGGTTCTCGAAGACAGAGCGTTCGAGTTGCTCGCGCCGGCGTGCTCGTCCAGTTCCGTGCGCGCGGTTCTGGAGTCGATCGGACGATTGGCCGCGTGGCTCGGCAGTAGTCCCAGGGGTCGCGAGATCGTGCTGCCTCCGCCTCTGCTGTCCCGCGCCTGGTTGCTCCATGCGAACGACGACAGTCCCGAGTTTCGGGTGGCTTCAGCCCTTGCCGGGATCGGCGTCCGACCTCTGTCTTCCCGGGGCGACGAAGACCCTGCAATCGGTACGTTGGGTTACCCCTTGGCGCCTCCGATGGCCGCGCACTTCGCGCCGCTGACGAACGGGCCCGGGAAGGGGTTCGAGCGAGACACCTTCTATTCGGGCCGCTGGTTGCGGAAGCGACGGACCTGGGCAGTCGACGAACGGCCTCCGACTGTTGTCTGGGGACACGGAGATCTGATTTCGAACATGACCGCTGTTCTGGAGCGCCGCCTCGTGGAGGCGCGCATTCGGGGGGCGGCGGAAAAGCCGTTTGACAGCGCGAGCTTCGCGCGCTTGTCCGACGTGATGGCTTTCCTTGCCGGCGACTTCGATGACGCCCGGTGCTCCTCGTTGCTCGCGGGCTTGGTCTGGGCTCAACCGGAACGGCCTTCAGGACACGGTACTGGCGCCGGTGGCGCCGGACGCGACGCAGCCGAAACGACGTTTGCTTACGCGGCCCTCAAGCCCGTCTTCGCCACCGACGAGTCCCTGCGGCGGTCGGGCGCGATTCCCCGGGAGGGATCCGTCCCGGTTCCAACTGGCCTGGTCGGCCGTCTGCGTTCCGGCGGCAAGGACCGGGACGGCCGAGCTGTTGACCGAGCGGTCCAGGACGCGTTCGCGAGATGCCGGTCTTCCGGCTTGCCGTCCGCATTCGATCGAACTCGGACCGGAGGCCAGGCCGGCGCACGGCGCAGCAGCCGAATCGGTGTCGGTTCGCGGCCCGATCGCCTGGCGGCGGCCATGCTGATTCCGATCTCCGAGCGGGCCTTGGGCCTCTTGCTTCGCCGGGCCTACCCCGGTTCGACTCCCGACGCTGCAACTCATTCCCCGGAGGAACCGCCGTATGCCGCTTGATCTTGCCGAACTCGCCAACGAACCGCGACTTCTGCTGGAAGCGCAGCTCCGGCCCGTTCAGGGCGCCCGCTTCCAGCCTACCGGCTTCCCCAACCTCGGCCACGCGGTCTACGAGTCCCCCAACGGGACAGGCCAGACGGTACTGGTGGAGAGCGCTTAATCGATGGCGAACCGCCTCGAGACTGTCTGCTGGGACGACGCGGTGAACGACTGGGTCGAGCCGCTGAAGGGCCTGCCGGTCGTGCAGGTACAGGACGCGAAGGGGAAACACCTCACCAACTCTCTGATCGAAGCTCATCGCCTGAACTCGCCCTACATTCTGGAAGGCAAGGACAAGACGGTCTTCAACTTGCTCAAGGAGCGGCTGGCTCAGTTCGAACAAGGCCGGGTCGACCTGAGTGAGCTGGCCAAGGTGCTCCTCGAGTTCGACACGAACGCCCTGCTTCACGGAGTGTTCTTGGCGAAGAAGGAATTGGCCGGAGGGCGGCTGCGGTTGCCGCGGTCGCTGTCCGCCTTTGTGGAAGCGGACGGCGCCAGACGCGCCGTCAGCGGAGGCGTCAAGAACGATTCCGTCGACCCGAAGGGAGACACGGCCAGAGGCTTCGGGAACGTGCCCGGGATTGTCCCGTTTTCTGTTGAACTTCGGATGGCGGCTCGTGTGTGTTGAAGAATGTTAAGCGGCCTTGGTTTGGTGGTCAACGTGACGTGCTCGTCGTTCGAGAGCACGGATGAGTTCTGGCATGTCTCGGTAGCCTCTGACGCGGTGGAAGCGTGATTGCGCATCGACGAGGGCTGCGGCGACCCAGCGCTGGATCATGGCGCCGCCCCGCCAGCGCTTGACGTTGCGGGTGTAGCGCCCGACGGAGCTGTTGAGGCTCTCGATCGGATTGGTGCTGCGCATGGTCTTCTGGAGAGCTCCGGCGAGGCCGAGTTCGAGCACGGTGACGGTCTCCTCCATGCCTTCCCGTAGGGAGGCCGCTGCGCCGGGGTGCTCCCGCTCGAGATGACTGGCGAGCTGCCGCAGACGCCTCAAGGCCGTCTTGGCGGATTTGCTGTCCCAGGCCTTGCGGAGCGCCCGGCGAATCGAGGCTCGCTTCTCTTCGGGCAGGTGTTCCTCGACGTTCCGGGCCTTGTGGACCTGGCAGCGCTGCACCGTCGCGGCGTCGCCGAAGACCTCCCTGATCGCGCGGCGCAGGGCCTTGCTGCCGTCGATGACGAACAGCAACGGCTTCGCCGTCGAAAGGCCCCGCTCCACCAGGTCGGCGAGAAGAGCGCGGACCACCGCCGTGTTCTCCGTCGAACCCTCGCGAAGGCCAAGAACCCGCTTGTGACCGGACGACGAAACGCCCAAGGCGATCAGAATGCAGTGGCCACCGATGTACTTCGCGTCCACGCACAACACGCGGATGTCCTCGTCTTCCAGCGACGACGACAGGAACTTCTCCATCTGCCGCATCGACAGCGCCTTGAAGCGACGAGACACCGAACTCCTGGAAGCCGAACGACGGTCCGAACCCGCTGCCGCCGTGTCCAGCGACCGCCGGTAGTTCCGCGTCGACACGCCCGAAGCGATCGCTTCCATCGTGTGACGGTCCATCGCGTCGCGAGACGACGCCCACTCGAACGACTCGAGACGCACCTCGCCCTCCGGACCCCGTATCCGCAGACGCTGAATCTCCATCCGGGCGCCGCCCAGCGTCACCTGACTCGGAGCGCTGCCCGCGCGCCACACCGAACGAGCATCCTGGTGACGACCCTTCGCCCCGCACCGCAACTCCCGCTCCTTCTCCATCAACTGCGCCAAGGCAGAACGGCCTGTCTCAACGCACAGATCCTGAAAGCTCGACAGACCGTCGAACAACGAGGACGATGCCTCCAACAGACCAAGCCCCGACCCCGACGACGAGCTGCTCCTTCTCTCTTGCCGATTCCCTTCCCGACTGCCATGATTCGCCATGGGTGGCGTCTCCTTTCTTTCGCTGGAACCGGCCCGCTCACCGGGCCGGGTGAGCCGCCACCCTACTCCCAAAGTTCAACAGCCGGCGGGACATCCCCACGTGCCCTTCGCCCGCGACGAATGGACGGCGGAGCGCTTGACCGCCTACTTCAACCTGGATCTGCGACAGATTCGCGCCTACGGACTCGGCGACAATGTGGAGAGGCTCCTGATCTTCCTGGCCCTCTTCAAGATCCAGAAGGTGCTTCGCGAAGGTCTGCGCTTCCGCACCGCGTGCGATCTGGAGGTCGTCGATGTCTTCGTGACGCGCCCGTCCGCGTTCGAACTGCCAGCGCTCGACGCCATCGCGAGCGCCATGCCGAGCCTGATCGCTGCCGTCGGTACCGCGGGGCAGTTCGGCGAAGACCGAGTCCTTGTGGTTACCTACGAGAAGTAGGGCCCCGTGTTCGGACTCGCATTCCGCTTTCCGGCTGGGCGCTACCACGCCACTCAGTGGGGTCGGAACGTGAACGAGGCGGACGTCGCTTGGCCGCCGGAACCGTGGCGGATTCTGCGGGCGCTCATCGCGTGCTACTGGCGCAAGGGCGACCGGGAGCGCTGGGGCGAGGAGGATCTCGCGAGGTTGATGGAAGACCTGTCGGAGGATTCTCCGGTCTTCCATCTCCCGGAAGGCGGCGTTCACGCCCACAGCCGTCACTACATGCCCATCCGCAAGGGCAAGGAGGAATCGAAGACTCTTGTATTCGATGCGTTTCTGCACGTTCCCGATGGCGCTGAGGTCCAGGTCGTCTGGGGGAACGTCTCGCTCAATGAGAGTTTGCTGGGCCTTGTTACGGACCTTGTCGCCGGAATGACTTACCTCGGTCGCGCGGAGAGCTGGGCCGAGTGCCGGCCGATGACGGAACCGGAGAAAGCCCCGAACTGTCGACCCGCCGAATCTGGTCTTCGTGGCCGTTACGAGGGCATGGGATCGACGGGACCGACCGACGGCGAGGCATGGGAGTTGTGTCGGTTGCTGGCGCCACGCTCTGCTGCGTCCTATCGGGCTGTGCGCGAGAGATTGATCGGACAAGAAGCGGACCGTATTCGGGCTTCGTCGAAGCAGCAGTTCAGCGAGGCCGCACTCCGCAAGAAGGTTGAGCAGTCCTTTCGCGGGAAAGCGGGCGCGGATACGCTCCCGGCCCGGCTGGTGGACGCGCTCTCCCTCGACACCGCCGACTACCGGGACCGGAAATGGAGCCTGCCGCCTGCCGCACGCGAGGTCGTCTACGCACGCAGCCCGGAAACGGCCCGGGGGTCGTTGTCCGGAGTCGTCGCCGGCCACGTGCGTCAGTGACAGTACGAGATTCGCCGACTGTCGCCCGATTCCTGCTAGCCGGCCGCCCGTTGCCTCGCATCGAAGACGCCGTTCGGATTGCCGAACTGATGCGCCGGGCGGCACTCGCGCAGTTCGGCTGGCAACGCGAAGCGAACGCCGGACGTTGGATTCCAAATGCGCCGCGCGAGATTTCTGGTCGCGACGGCGCCGGCAAGCCGCTAAGGGACCCGTCTCACTCGCACGCGTTCTGGCTCCCGGAAGACGCCGACGGCGACGGCTGGATCGACCATGTGTCCATCTACATCGCTGGCGGCATGAACGACAGCGTTCGTCGCGCCCTGGATCGCATCACGCGCCTCTGGTTGTCGCCGAGACAACGACCGTTGGGCGACGAGGTCGATCCCTGCAGCGTCAAGGAGTGGCGTCTTGCTCTGGAGGGCTTTGGCAGGCCCGCCGATTTCGCCGGCGGTGCCCGCATCTTCGCCACGTCTCGCACGTGGCGGAGTGTGACGCCGTTTCTCGCCGCCGGATACCTCAAGGCGGACGGTTACCGGGGCGACGTATCCCGCGTCCTGCAGCGTCGGGGGCTTGGTGCGGCCGGCATCGAGGTCGACGAATTGACGACGATTGACGTCGGTGGAACCCCGCTCCGCGCGGCCCACTTTCGCCGTTCTCGGTCCCGTGGACGCGAGGCTCAACCTGACGCCGCTGGCGCGCTGCTCGACATCGTGCTGCCGGAGGAGATCGAAGGGCCGCTGGCCATCGGCTACGGCAGTCACTTCGGTCTCGGACTCTTCGTGGCTGCAGGACGTGGTCTGCCGTAGCTGTTCTCGTATCGCGCTTGGCTATGCGCCCACGGCTGCGCGCTTCGGTTCGGCGGCCCGCTGTCGACGCGCCTGCGCCAGGTCGTAGCTGGCCTGCATCCGCATCCAATGGACCGCGGTTCCCCAACCGATGTCCTCCAGTGCCAGAGCCATCTTCGCGGAGACGCCGACCTTGCCGTTCAACAGGCGCGACAGAGTCCCCCGTTCGTAACCCAGACGGGCTGCTGTAGCCGTCACGTTCAAGCCGACCTCGTCCATGCTCTCGCGGATGAGTTCACCCACGTGTCGTGGGTTCATCGTCAGGCCAACACGGTTATTCTCTCGAGTGCTCATGGCCGTTGTTCTCCTCTCGCGTTAGTGGTAATCGACCAGGTCGACGTCGACGGCCTCGCCGTTCTTGAATCGGAACACGACACGCCAGTTTCCAGAGACCCTTGCACTCCACTGGTCCGAACGCTTGCCCTTCAGAGGAAGAAGCCGGAAGCCCGGCGCTGCGGCTCTTCCCGGATGATCCGCCTCCTGCAGCCGGAAGAGGATGCGCCTGAGACGAGGAACCAAGGCTGTGGGGAGCCAGGACGGTTCGTCGCGCTCGTACAACGCCCGAAGTCCCTTGTGTCTGATCCTCGCCGAGCACCTGTAGCGCGACGCGTTACGCGCCGCAATGGGTGCGGCGCTCTCTCTCGATCTGTACCGTGGGCTGCGGACCGGGTCGTGGTTCCGGCAAGGAGTCGGTGAGATGTCCCGCGAGTCCCAACTTTCTCTGAATCTGCCGCCGCCGGCGCCTGGTCGGGGATTGTCCCGTTTTCTGTTGAACTTCGGATGGCGGCTCGTGTGTGTTGATGAATGTTAAGCGGCCTTGGTTTGGTGGTCAACGTGCCCTGCTCGTCGTTCGAGGGCGCGGATGAGTTTGGGCATGTCTCGGTAGCCTCTGACGCGGTGGAAGCGTGATTGAGCATCGATGAGAGCGGCAGCGACCCAGCGCTGGATCATGGAGCCGCCCCGCCAGCGCTTGACGTTGCGGGTGTAGCGCCCGACGGAGCTGTTGAGGCTCTCGATCGGATTGGTGCTGCGCATGGTCTTCTGGAGAGCTCCGGCGAGGCCGAGTTCGAGCACGGTGACGGTCTCCTCCATGCCTTCCCGGAGGGAGGCCGCTGCGCCGGGGTGCTCCCGCTCCAGATGACTGGCGATCTGCCGCAGACGCCTCAAGGCCGTCTTGGCGGATTTGCTGTCCCAGGCCTTGCGGAGCGCCCGGCGAATCGAGGCTCGCCTCTCTTCGGGCAGATGCTCTTCGACGTTCCGGGCCTTGTGGACCTGGCAGCGCTGCACCGTCGCGGCGTCGCCGAAGACCTCCTTGATCGCGCGGCGCAGGGCCTTGCTGCCGTCGATGACGAACAGCAACGGCTTCGCCGTCGAGAGGCCCCGCTCCACCAGGTCGGCGAGAAGAGCGCGGACCACCGCCGTGTTCTCCGTCGAACCCTCGCGAAGGCCAAGAACCCGCTTGTGACCGGACGACGAAACGCCCAAGGCGATCAGAATGCAGTGGCCACCGATGTACTTCGCGTCCACGCACACCACGCGGATGTCCTCGTCTTCCAGCGACGACGACAGGAACTTCTCCATCTGCCGCGCCGACAGCGCCTTGAAGCGCCGAGACACCGAACTCCGCGATGCCGAACGACGGTCCGAACCCGCGGCCGCCGTGTCCAGCGACCGCAGGTAGTTCCGCGTCGACACGCCCGACGCAATCGCTTCCATCGTGTGACGGTCCATCGCGTCGCGAGACGCCGCCCACTCGAACGACTCGAGACGCACCTCGCCCTCCGGACCCCGTACCCGCAGACGCTGAATCTCGATCCGGGCCCCGCCCAGCGTCACTTGGCTCGGAGCACTGCCCGCACGCCACACCGAACGAGCATCCTGGTGACGACCCTTCGCGCCGCACCGCGACTCCCGCTCCTCCTCCATCAACCGGGCCAACGTAGACCGGCCTGTCTCGACGCACAGCTCCTGAAAGCTCGACAGACCGTTGACCAACGAGGGCAATGACTCCAACAGACCAAGCCCCGATCCCGACGACGGACTGCTCGGAGTGCTCCTTCTCTCTTGCCGATTCCCTTCCCGACTGCGATGATTGGCCATGGGTGGCGTCTCCTTTCTTTCGCTGAGACCGGCCCGCTCATCGGGCCGGAGAGCCGCCACCCTACTCCCAAAGTTCAACAACCGACGGGACATCCCCCCTGGTCGCGGCGAGGAACTTGTGCCGGTCCGTATGGTCAACGAGTGGGTCTACTGCCCGCGGCTCGCTTACCTGGAGTGGGTGGAAGGCGAGTGGGCCGAGAGTGGGGACACGGCCGAGGGGCGGAGGTCGCACCGGCGTGTGGACGAGGGCTCAGGGCGGTTGCCGGCGCCGGAAGAAGCGGATGACGTTGTCCG
Source organism: Candidatus Multivorans sp. (assembly GCA_965203495.1). Taxonomy (GTDB): domain Bacteria; phylum Acidobacteriota; class Thermoanaerobaculia; order Multivoradales; family Multivoraceae; genus Multivorans. Next base: position 25,252 of record CBDBDB010000012.1, on the reverse strand, counting down.
TCGGGCGCGGGGCGTCACGATGTCCTCACAGCGCTTGGGGATCATCGCGAAGATGGACGTAGTGGATCTCGATGACGGGGTCGCCATGCCGGTCGACTTCAAGAAAGGCAAGCGGCCGCATGTGGCGGCGGGCGCCTACGAGCCGGAGCGGGTTCAGGTCTGTGCGCAGGCGATGATTCTCGAGGACAACGGTTACCAGGTCGAGCAGGGCGCGCTCTGGTACGTCGGTTCCCGCGAGAGAGTTCCGGTGGTCCTCGACGATCAGCTTCGCGCGAGGACGAACGACGCGATCGCGGGACTGCGGTCGGCTGCGCTGGCGAGCCGCCGCCCGCCGCCCCTGCGGGACAGCCCCAAGTGTCCTCGTTGCTCGCTCGCGGGAATCTGCCTTCCGGACGAGACGAACCTGTTTCGCCTCGGCGGGCCGCCCAGACCGTTGAACCCATCGGACGACGCCGCTCGGCCCCTCCACGTGCAGAAACCGCGTGCACGGCTGCGCAAGAGCGGTGAACGGCTGGTGGTGGACGTGGAGGGCGAAAAGACGGAAGTGCCGCTGATCGAAGTCTCCGACGTGGCCATCTACGGCCCGGCGTCGGTCACGACACCGGCGCTGCATGCACTGATGCAGGAGGAGATCCCCGTGTCCTGGTTCACGACCGGCGGTTGGTTCGTGGGCCATACGGTTGGAACCGGTCACCGCAACGTGACCGTCCGCGAGGCTCAGTACCGCGCGGCGTTTGACGGACGCCGGTGTCTCGATCTGGCGCGCGGCCTGGTTCGGGCGAAGGTGAGGAACTCGCGCACTCTGCTTCGGCGCAACTGGAGGGCGGCGAAGGGGGAAGGAAGCGAGAAGGACCGTGCCCTCGGCCGCCTGAAGCGAGTCGCCACGGAGGCCGAGACCGCAGTGAATGTCCAGCAGTTGCTTGGGGTCGAGGGCGAGGGTGCTGCGATCTATTTCCGTTGCTTCGACCGGATGCTCGCGCCGTCGACCGGCCCGGAGGTGGAGCAGTTCTCGTTTGCCACGCGGAATCGGAGGCCGCCCACGGATCCGGTGAACGCGATGCTGTCCCTTGCCTACGCGCTTCTGGCGCGCGTCTTCACGAACGTGGTCTCTTCGGTTGGCCTGGATCCCTATCTGGGGTTCTACCATCAGCCCCGCCATGGTCGGCCGGCGTTGGCGCTTGACCTGATGGAGCCCTTCCGCCCGATCGTGGCGGACTCCAGCGTCGTGCAGGTGATCAACAACGGGGAGGTTCGGTCCTCCCACTTCGTCTGGAACGGCAATGCGTGCGCTCTCAGGCCCCGTGGACGACGAGCTTTCATCGCCGCCTTCGAGCGTCGCCTGGAGCAAGAGACGACTCACCCCGTGTTCGGCTACCGGGTCACGATGCGGCGGCTGATCGAGGTTCAGGCGAGGTTGTTGACGAGGTTCCTCCAAGGCGAGATTCGGGATTACCCTCACTATCTTCCGAGGTGACGGCGAGCTATGGTCGAATTTCGTGTATGGGGGTTGAGTGAGGCGGCGTGCCCTGCTGAGATCGGTTTTCTTGAATCGACGACAGCAAAGGAGGCACGCCGTGACGGACAGTACAGTGATTTCTCTGGAGGAGCGAGGGTCGTTCAAGGACGCGTTGACGGACGTTCTTCGGGCTGGGGCCAAGAAGCTGATTGCAGTTGCCGTGGAGGCGGAGTTGGCGGAGTTGCTCTCGTCGACCGCTGGGAGGCGGCTGGTGGACGGTCGTTCGGCGGTGGTTCGGAACGGGTACCAGCCGGCGCGTGAGGTCGTGACCGGGATCGGTCCGGTGTCTGTGCGGATTCCCCGGATTCGCAGCCGGGACGGTTCTCCGGTGACGTTCCGTTCGGCACTGGTGCCTCCGTACGTTCGGCGTAGTCGTTCGCTGGACGCGGCGATTCCCTGGCTGTACCTGAAGGGCGTGGCCGCGGGGGAGATGAGAGAGGCTCTTTCGGCGCTGGTCGGCGAGGATGCCGGGGGCTTGTCGGCGAACGTGGTGAGCGGCCTGAAGCGGGAATGGGAGAAGGAACACCGGGCGTGGTCGCAGCGCGACCTGAGCGGCGAGCGCTATGTGTACTTGTGGGCTGACGGCATCTACAGCGGTCTGCGGGGTACTTCGGGGCGGCTGTGCATGCTGGTGATCATCGGCGCCAACGAACGCGGGGAAAAGCGCCTGCTCGCGGTGGAGGACGGCGTCCGGGAGTCCGCCCAGAGTTGGCGCGAAGTGCTGCTGGACCTGAAGCGCCGGGGCCTGATCGACCCTCCGAAGCTGGCCGTCGGCGACGGTGCAACGGGCTTCTGGCAGGCGCTCGAGGAGGTCTACGGGAGCACGAGGGCGCAGAGGTGCTGGGTCCACAAGACCCGGAACGTCCTGAACTGCTTGCCGAAGTCGTCTCAGCCCAGGGCGAAGCAGGCCCTGCACGAGATCCGGATGGCCGCGACCCGAGAGAAGGCGGAGACGGCCTTCGACTGGTTCCTCGAAACCTACGAGGCCAAGTACCCGAAGGCGACCCACTGCCTGCTCAAGGATCGAGAGGAACTCCTCGCCTTCTACGACTTCCCCGCCGAACACTGGACGCACCTGCGCACCACGAATCCCATCGAATCGACGTTCGCCACCATCCGCCACCGCACCGCACGCACCAAGGGCTGCGTCAGCCGAAACACCATGCTGGCCATGACCTTCAAGCTCGGCATCTCCGCCCAGCACCGGTGGCGAAGACTACGAGGCTTCGAGATGGTCGCCAAAGTGATCCGAGATGTCCGTTTCGTTGACGGCATCGAACAAAGAGAGACGGCCGATCAGAACAGAAACGCCGCCTGATAATCACCCCCCATACACGAAATTTGACCGTAGCTCGGTGACGGCGCGTGGCGAAAGAGCGGTTGTACGTAGTGACATACGACATCGCGGATCCGAGGCGGTGGCGGCAGATCTTCAAGGCGATGAAGGGCTACGGGAAATGGCTGCAGCTCTCTGTGTTCCAGTGCCGCCTGACGGCCAGGCGTCGAGCCGACATGACGGCTCGAATAGACGGCCTGATCCGGCCGACCGAAGACCACGTGCTGATCCTCGACCTGGGGCCCGCGGAGCAGGTCGAACTCCGAGTCGAGAGCTTGGGGAAGTCCTACGAGAAGCCCGAGAGGGCCGCTACAATCGTCTGAGGGGATGTCCCGCCGGCTGTTGAACTTTGGGAGTAGGGTGGCGGCTCACCCGGCCCGGTGAGCGGGCCGGTTCCAGCGAAAGAAAGGAGACGCCACCCATGGCGAATCATGGCAGTCGGGAAGGGAATCGGCAAGAGAGAAGGAGCAGCTCGTCGTCGGGGTCGGGGCTTGGTCTGTTGGAGGCATCGTCCTCGTTGTTCGACGGTCTGTCGAGCTTTCAGGATCTGTGCGTTGAGACAGGCCGTTCTGCCTTGGCGCAGTTGATGGAGAAGGAGCGGGAGTTGCGGTGCGGGGCGAAGGGTCGTCACCAGGATGCTCGTTCGGTGTGGCGCGCGGGCAGCGCTCCGAGTCAGGTGACGCTGGGCGGCGCCCGGATGGAGATTCAGCGTCTGCGGATACGGGGTCCGGAGGGCGAGGTGCGTCTCGAGTCGTTCGAGTGGGCGTCGTCTCGCGACGCGATGGACCGTCACACGATGGAAGCGATCGCTTCGGGCGTGTCGACGCGGAACTACCGGCGGTCGCTGGACACGGCGGCAGCGGGTTCGGACCGTCGTTCGGCTTCCAGGAGTTCGGTGTCTCGTCGCTTCAAGGCGCTGTCGATGCGGCAGATGGAGAAGTTCCTGTCGTCGTCGCTGGAAGACGAGGACATCCGCGTGTTGTGCGTGGACGCGAAGTACATCGGTGGCCACTGCATTCTGATCGCCTTGGGCGTTTCGTCGTCCGGTCACAAGCGGGTTCTTGGCCTTCGCGAGGGTTCGACGGAGAACACGGCGGTGGTCCGCGCTCTTCTCGCCGACCTGGTGGAGCGGGGCCTTTCGACGGCGAAGCCGTTGCTGTTCGTCATCGACGGCAGCAAGGCCCTGCGCCGCGCGATCAGGGAGGTCTTCGGCGACGCCGCGACGGTGCAGCGCTGCCAGGTCCACAAGGCCCGGAACGTCGAGGAACACCTGCCCGAAGAGAAGCGAGCCTCGATTCGCCGGGCGCTCCGCAAGGCCTGGGACAGCAAATCCGCCAAGACGGCCTTGAGGCGTCTGCGGCAGCTCGCCAGTCATCTCGAGCGGGAGCACCCCGGCGCAGCGGCCTCCCTACGGGAAGGCATGGAGGAGACCGTCACCGTGCTCGAACTCGGCCTCGCCGGAGCTCTCCAGAAGACCATGCGCAGCACCAATCCGATCGAGAGCCTCAACAGCTCCGTCGGGCGCTACACCCGCAACGTCAAGCGCTGGCGGGGCGGCGCCATGATCCAGCGCTGGGTCGCCGCAGCCCTCGTCGATGCGCAATCACGCTTCCACCGCGTCAGAGGCTACCGAGACATGCCAGAACTCATCCGTGCTCTCGAACGACGAGCACGTCACGTTGACCACCAAACCAAGGCCGCTTAACATTCTTCAACACACACGAGCCGCCATCCGAAGTTCAACAGAAAACGGGACAATCCCATCGTCTGATCGCGTGAGTTGTGTTCGTCGTCCCGTACTCCGTCCGCTCTTGCCGATGGCCCCGCGAGCGCTGGGAAGCGTTGGCGAACCCGGGTACATCTCGAAGAAGGACAGATCATTGAAAACAAGGCACTTGGAGCTGAGCCACGAGTCTCGTTCGGCGCAGGGAACCGGTTCCTGCTGGAACTTGCGGCCACCGCTCGCAAGGTCGGTGTGTAGACTAGCGACCTCAGTCGGTTGCGACTACCCTGTTTCCGGGGCGCGCGCGCCCCGGCCTCATTGAAGCCCTGAAGCCCTGTCAATGGCAGCCGAAAATGTCCCACTTGTGGCAACTGACAATGTGCCCCGCTCCCGATTACGAGCAACTGGGACAGCCCCGGCTGCCTCTGACCGCTACGACTGCTGACCCCTGGAAGGAGAACGAGGAGGAGCACTCCCGTACACTTGAAACACGGCCGAGGTGGCTCACTTTCTGAGCGGCGTTTGGCTCAGTTTCTGACCGTTGCTACCACCCACACGGGTTCATCCGGGACTACGTGAAGGCGAACGAGGGACTTTGTGATGAGCGCACTTGATTCCACGTCCGATGCGACGCCTGGCTCGGTCGAACGTGCGCGCGGTCTGATGGTCGGCATCGCGGCCGGCAACCTTCTCGGGATCGTCCAGGAGGGTTGGTCGAGGCGGAGAATCGCTGAACGGTTCCCCGCGGGCGTCCGTGAGATCGAGGCGAGTGGCGGCTATCCGGACGACGACGATCTGGCCCAGGCGATCGTCATCGCCGAGGCCGCCGCGCGAGGTCCGCTCGATCCGTACGATCTGGGACGCCGGTTCTGGGACTGGGCGGAGACGAACGGTCTCGGCATGGGCGGTCTCACCAGGCGCGTCCTGAAGCTGTACGGAGGAGACAGGCCGCAGGTCCTGGCCCGGAGGGGCCTGTCCGGCAGCGCCCGCGAACCTTCCGGCATGTCGATTCTTGAAGCGTCGGAGACGGCGTGGAGCGGTTGGCAGGCCGGGAACGGCGCGGCGATGCGGTGTACGCCGATCGCGATTCGCTGGCGCGACGATGCGGCGGCGCTGGTGCGCAACAGCATCGTCAGCGCCGTGCCGACGCATTGGGACAGACGTTGCGGCTGGTCGTGCGCGCTGTTGAACCTCGCGGCAGCCGCGGCACTGCGCGGCGGGTCGATCACGCCGGAAGAGCTGCTCGACGTCGGCGCCGCCGGCGTCCGGGCTTCGCTGGCCGAGCTGGAGCGTCATGGCTACGAGGCGAGCGTTCCCGAGTCTGTCCGGGAGACGGTGCGCGAGGCCGCTGACGCAGAGATCGTCGATATGCAGGGGATGCATCTCGACGATCGCTCGAGGGGCTTCACGCTGCGCGCTCTCTTCATCGGGCTGGTGGCGTTCTGGCGGGCCACGGACGTCGAACGGGCCCTGTGCGCCGTCATCGAGCTCGGCGGCGACACGGACACCAACGGCGCGATCGTCGGCGCGCTGCTTGGCGCGCGGTTCGGGTTGGATGCGATTCCGAGGCGATGGCGAGACAGGATCGCCGAGATCCGTGAAGGACGACCGTCGATGGAATCGCTGGCCGACCGCTTGGCGCCGGGAGGCGTTGACGCGAACTGACGAGAAGCGCGTTGGAGGAACGGCGGCGGCGTGGGCGCCCCGCGCCGCGTTGGGGCGCGGCGACGAGCATGGCGTCGAACAGTCGCCGACGAACAGGTTCTACCTGAGCCCGCCCCGGCACGACACTGACGTGAACCGGCCACGGTCCGCCGTTTCCAAGTCGATCGCGATGTCCTGGCCGGGCGTCAGTTCTTCCCACACGGGATGGTCGAGCGGCGGACAGGCGATCTCCGCCGTCATGCGTTCCCTTTGACGACCGGGCATGATCATCAGGTCGCCGGCGAACTCGGGGATCACGATGACGCGATGGACGAGGGTATCCACGCGCTCCAGCTCCCTGCCGACCCAGACCCTGGTCCACCCTTGGCGCAGCCGCTGCGGCGACGGGAAGTCCCGGCTGTGTCGGTAGACGAGGTCGGCGCTGACGTGTGGCGGCGAGCCGCACGCGGCGGGCGCCAATGCGGCGACGATCAGCAGCGAAAACAGGCGGCGCATCGCGACGGACAAGCTACCGCATTTGACGCGCCGTGACAGGAACTGGAGCGACTCGTCCGTGATGCGCCGTCCGGTCTGTTGTGTGCTAACTTCGGCCCATGAGGCTGCACATCGCGCTCGACGACGATCTCGTGGCCGAGCTTGACCGGCGTGCCGGTCCGCGACAGCGGAGCGCCTTCATCGCTCAGCTCATCGAACGGGGGCTCGACGACGAACTGCGCTGGGACGACATCGAGGCGGCGCTTGGCGGCATCGCCGACACCGGCCACGACTGGGACGACGACCCGGCGGAGTGGGTGCGCCGCCAGCGGCGCGGCGATGGGCGGCGCTCAGGCTGATCTTGAGCCGCCTGCTGCTCGACTCGACCGTACTCATCGAAGCTCTCCGAGGCCGTCGGGCGGCTGCGCGGGTGGCGGCACTGCGCCGCGAAGGCGACGAGCCGTGGGTATGCGTTGTTTCGGTGGACGAAGTGTGGCACGGAATCCTACCCGGCGAAGAACTGGCGGCGGCGCGGCTGTTCCGAGGCCTTCGTCTTGCTCCCCTGGGCAAGGCCCAGGGGATGATGGCCGGCCGTTGGCGCCGGGAGTTCGCCGAGAGAGGCGTGACCCTGCACCAGGCGGACTGCCTGATCGCCGCAGCCGCCGTCGGCGTCGGCGCCGCGCTGGCCACGGCCAACGTGCGGGACTACCCGATGGCCGCGGTCGACGTCAGGGAGTGGCCGACAGGATAGTCGTCTGGCTACTGGTCGGCCGGTGTCGAGGTCGCCTCTTCCGGTGCGGGCGCCGCTCCGGCCTCCACGACCGGCGTTGCCTCTTGTCGTGTCCGTCGGCTTCGAGACGCCGCGGAACTCACCAGACTCATCAACAGAAGCGCGGCGGGAGGCAGGAAAAGCCACACCGTGGCCAATGGCGACTCCGGGTCCTCCTCGATCGCCTCCAGCCCGGCTCGGGCGATCTGCAAGAGGGCGATCGACCCGGCAAGCACACCGAACCAAGGGTCGCGAAGCGTCTCTCCTACGGCCGATCTTCCCTCGTCCGACATGGCCGCCTCCCCGGCCGGGTTCGCTTGCTCGTCCTTCGGCCGCCTCGTCGAGTCGGAGGCGCCAGTCCGGAGTAAGACCACGGCGAGAGTCACGATGCCCAGCCCCGCCAGGAACTACATGGCCTGGTCGGTCGTCGGCGGCTCGGCGACCAGGTCCAGGACGAACCTCGAGGCCAGGATGAACACGCAGAAGGTCGCGGGAACCTGGTACCAGGGATCGGTGAACGGCGTCGACTCGTGCCAGACCGGACCGGTTTGCGGCGTCTCCGCTTCCCGTGACGTATCGCTCCCGGCGCGCCGGCGCGGGGCGACCAGCGTCGCGATGGCGGCCGTAGCCAGCGCGACCGCATAGGCCATCGAGACGGGCGAGCCGTGGAGCCCTTCGATGCTCAGGAGACCCGTGTCCCGGCCGGTGAAGAAGAGTGTCATCAGAACGAGGAGCCTGGGGCCCGGTCTGGACTCGTTGTGCTTCCTGGCGAGGACGGGCATGGGCGTGGATGCGGGTCGCGTCGGGCGCGAGGTCGGGTCGAAGGCGACGAAAGGCGGTCAGAGATCGGAAGACGAATCGGCGCCGCCAAGGACTGCGCTACTCGGCGAGGAGGCGCTTGCAGACGAACAGCTCGTATTCCCCCGGTTCGACCGCGGAGTGGTCGCAGGGCGTCGCTTCGGCTTCGAACCCCACGTCTGCCAGCAGGCCGAGCCAGTCGGCGCGGCGGAAGAGGCCCGTGACGTGCCGGTCGTGCACGACGTCGACGCTGTCGTCGCCCGAGCGCAGCACGAAGGCGTAGTCCGTGGTGATCGTCGTGTCCGCGGGATCCGGATCCCAGGTGTTCTCGAGGAAGTGCGCGCTCCGGTCCGCTCCGTCGGCGCCGCCGCAGTCGGTCCCGGGCTGGAAGTTCTCGCGCAGGTGGTCGGGCGCGAAGAGGGCGGCGCCGCCGGGGCGGCAGTGGAGCCAAGCGGTCTCGATGGCGGCGCGCAGGTCCTCGAGGGTCGTCATGTAGTCGATTGCGTCGTGGACGAAGACGCAGTCGAAGGTTCGGTCGAGCCGGACCGTCCGCATGTCGCCCTCGATGTGGCGACACTCGGGATTGAGTTCCCGGCTAATCGCCAGCATCGCGGGCGACAGGTCGACGAGGGTCATGTCGAAGTGCGCCTTGAGGTGGGACGCGTTGTGGCCGCCGCCGCTGCCGAGTTCAAGGACGGTTCGGGGGGTGATCTCACACGCTTCGACCAGATGCCGGCGGTAGATTCCGGCTTCTTCTTCGTACTCGTGGGGCGGTGAGATCAGCGGCCACCAAGAGGCTATCTCGGCGTAGAGCTTGGGCAACTTTCAGTTGGAGTGCGAGGCGGTGGAAGCGGCGATGATGGCGGGCATGACGGCGGCCGCGGCTACGGCCGCCTGCGCGGCCTCGACGGCATCCGACGTGGCCTTGCCGATGACGTCGCCCTTGGCGAGGCTCTTGATCCGTTGCTTGCGGGGCCTCAGTTCCCTGCGGTCGAAGATCGGGTTGAGCAGGCCGATCGCATGCGCCAGCGAGGCGAGGACGACGGTGCGGGGTTCGACTTCCCGGTCGTCGCCGAAGATCGCGGCCCGCAGGCGTTCGATGATCTGCCGTTCGGGACCCGGGTCGATCTCCGGGAAGACGCGGCGTCTGAAGATGAGCAGGATCTCCCTCTCGTCCGCCCGCAGGATGCTCCGTGCGCAGAGTTGTTCCGCGACCCGGTGGTGCAGCTTCCTCGTGGAGGAGAAGCGGGTGATCCAGGTCTGGATCGAAGCCCGCCGTTTGGCGGACCGGATTCTCTCCAGGCACTCGTTCAGGATCGGGTCGTCGGCGCCGCGGCTGTCGCGGACCTCGACCAGCTTGCGCCAGCGGCGCGATTCGTCAACGCGGATGCGTTCCTGGAGCAGCAACTCGGCGGCGATCGCTCCGCCGAGTCCGATGCTCGTGTGGGCGCCGCCCAGCGTGCCCTTCTCGTCGTGCAGGGCGAGGAGCAGGAGTTCTTCGTGGAGGAGCAGGGGAGTGTTCATGGGCGGCCTCGTTCCTGGAGGCTACAACGGGGACACGACATGGGCTCGCCGCTTCGCCAGGAAGCCGGCCGGGGCCGGTGTTCAGAACGCTTCACTCCACGGCCGGCTGAGCCGCAGCGCCGAGTTGATCAGGCCGACCATCGAGTAGGTCTGGGGAAAGTTGCCCCAGAGCTCGCCCGTCTCCGGGTCGAGGTCTTCGGAAAGGAGTCCCACCGGGTTGCGCCGTTCGAGCATCCGTTCGAAGAGCTCGTGGGCTTGATCGTGGCGGCCGAGGGCGTTGATCGCGTCGATGTACCAGAAACTGCAGACGGCGAAGGATGTAGCCGGCGCGCCGAAGTCGTCTTCCCGGTAGCGAAAGAAGTTGTGGCCGGAGCGCAGCGGTTCCAGGGACTCGACGGTGGCCGCGAAGCGGGGGTCTTCGGCCTCGAGGAAGCCGAGGTCGTGAAGAAGGAGCAGGCTGGCGTCGATCCCCTGGCCGTCGAGGGTGGCGGCGAGGCGTCCTCCGGTCTCGGCGTTGTCGAGGATGTGCTTGCGGATTGCCGCGGCGCGCCCCGACCAGTGATCTCGCCGACCGGCGAGGCCGAGGGCGTTGGCGATGCGGGCGAGCCGGTCGCAAGCGGCCCAGCACATGACGCTCGAGAAAGTGTGGACGGCGCTCCGGCGCCGGAACTCCCAGAGGCCGGCGTCGGGTTGGTCGAACAGGTTCACGGCCTGTTCGCCGAGTTGCTCCAGCCAGCCGAAGACGCGCCGGTTGCCGGGCTTGACCAGGCGCCGGTCGAAGAAGCTCTGGGTGACGGAGAGGATGGCGCTGCCGTAGCTGTCGTTCTGGAGCTGACGCCAGGCGTCGTTGCCGACTCGCACCGGTCCCATGCCGCGGTAGCCCGGCAGGTCGTCAACGCTGCGTTCGGCGAGTTCCCGCTCGAACTTGATGCCGTAGACCGGCTGCAGGACGCCGCCCTCGGCGGCCGCGGCCAGGTTCGTGATGTAGCCGAGGTAGCCCTCCATCGTCCGGGTGGCGCCCAGGCGGTTGAGCGCCTGGACGACGAAATGGGAGTCCCGCAGCCAGCAGAACCGGTAGTCCCAGTTGCGCCCGCTGTCGGGGGCTTCCGGGATCGACGTGGTCATCGCGGCAAGCACCGCGCCGGTCTCCTCGAAGCTGCAGAGTTGGAGCGTGATCGCGGCGCGGATCACCGCCTCCTGCCACTCGAAGGGCACCGCCAGGTGGCGCACGAACTCTCGCCACCAGGTTTCCGTTCGGCGTCGGAACTCGCGGGCCACGGAGTCCACGGGCTCGGTCAGGCTCTCGTCCGGCCCTAGCAGGAGAGTGAGAGGCTGTTCGAGGACGAAGGAGATCTCGTCGGTGATCAGCGAAACCGGCGCGTCGGTGGTCAGCCGGAGGGTCAGAGCCGGTCCGACGTAGCGGATGTGGTTGCTGCCGCGGGTCGTTTCGGGGCGCCGCGACCCGTAGTCGAACCGGGGCCGCAGCCGGATGCGGATGCGCGGCTCCCCGGAGAGCCGCTCGATCGTGCGGACGATCATCGTGGGCCGGAAGGAGCGACCGAACTGCTCGAACCGAGGCGCGAAGTCCGTGATCCGGACCGCGGCGCCGTCGCCGTCGCGGAGCGTCGTCACCAGGGTCGCCGTGTTCTCGAGGTAATGCTGCGCGCTTTCCCGAAACCCCTCGAGCAGTATGTCGAAGAAACCGCCGGCCTCCGGATCGGCATCGCTGTCGCCGCTTCCTCCCAGGAGCGAATGAAAGACGGGGTCGCCGTCGAAGTGGGGCAGGCAGGACCAGCAGATCCGGCCGCGCGGGTCGATCAGCGCCCCGAAGCCGCAGTTGCCGATCACGCCGCCGTCGAGCGGCCGGACGCCGTCCTTCGTCATCGGCTCTCGAGACTCTCCTGAAGCGCCTCCAGCCAGCGATGCAGCTCGCCCACGCCGCTCAGACCGTACTGGGCGTTGCTCTCGCGTCGGGCGTCGCGTTCGAGTCCCACCACGATCGCGACGCCATCGTAGCTCCGCGCGGCGGCGAATCCGTCTTCGTCCGTGACGTCGTCGCCGATGAAGACGGGCACACGGTGACGGAACGGCGCCTCGGCCATGAAATCCTCGACCACGGTGCGCTTGTTCGGCCGATGAGGCTTCAGTTCCAGCACCATCTTGCCCTCCTGGACTCCGTAGGCAGGCCCCAGAGAGGCGCGGACCCTCTCCATCACTTCGCGAGCTGCCGTCTCGGCGCCGGCCGCGCGACGGTAGTGTAGAGCCAAGGTCGCGGACTTGTCTTCGAGCAGAGCGCCGGGGTGCGTAGCGGCGAATCGCTCCAGCTCGCGGCGGGCCGGGCCGAGCGTCGCGGCGCCGGACGCACGGTTGACTTGGCCGTCGGCGGACCTCCGTTCCAGGCCGTGCAGCCCGGCCGCCGGCAGTTCCAGCGGTGCGAAGAAACCGTCCAGAACGTCCAGGGGGCGTCCGCTGACGAGCGCGAGCGCGCCGTCGAGGCGACCGCTGAGGCGCGCCAGCAGGCCGCCGACGCGCTCTTCGACGTGGACCGCGTCGGGCGCCTCGGCGATCTCGATCAGCGTTCCGTCGACGTCCAGGAACAGAGCCCACGACGTCGGCGGGGACATCCCGGAACCGGCTTTCAGGAGTTCCCATGCGACATGCGGAGGATGCGCTGTCTGGTTCACACGGGACGCCTCCGAGATCCCTTACGATACCGAAACCGATGGCCACCCTGGATCTTCCGGCTGCTCAGCGGTCGGAGCTCGTGATCGTCGCGAACACGCTCCCCGTGCGTCGCGAGGACGTGGGCGGCGAGCCGCGCTGGACGCAGAGTCCCGGCGGCCTGGTCAGCGCGCTGTCGCCGATCGTCCGCGAGGCGGGCGGGTGCTGGGTTGGCTGGACCGGCGGCGCCGACGACGCGCCCGAGCCGTTCCGCCACGAGGACATCCTGAACGTGGCGGTGCCGGTGTCGGAGGCGGAAGTCGCCGGCTCGTACCAGGGGATGTGCAACTCGACCTTGTGGCCCCTCTACCACGATGCCGTGCGGCCGCCCGAGTACCACCGACACTGGTGGAACCCGTACGTGGCGGTGAACCGGCGCTTCGCCGAGGAGGCGGCTCGCCGCGCCGCGCCTGGCGGCCGCGTGTGGATCCAGGACTACCACCTGCAGCTCGTGCCGCGGATGCTGCGCGAACTGCGGCCGGACATCAGCTCCGGTTTCTTCCTCCACATTCCGTTCCCGCCGGTCGAGCTGTTCCTGCGCCTGCCCTGGCGGCGCGCGTTGCTCGAGGGACTGCTCGGCGCGGACGTGGTCGGCTTCCAGACCCAGGCCGGCGCCGACAACTTCACGCGGCTCGCGGACCGGTTGATCGAGGCCGAGCCGCGGGGCGAGACGATCCGCTGCCGCGGGCGCGACATTCGCGTCGGCGCCTTCCCGATCTCCATCGACACGGATCGTTACGCGAACGCGGCGCTGTCGCCCGAGATCCGGGAGCGGGCCGAGGAGCTCCAGCAGTTGCGCCGGGGTCGGAAGATCATCCTCTCGGTCGACCGCCTCGACTACACGAAGGGCATCGACCTTCGGCTCAAGGCGTTCCTCGAATGGCTGGGGCGCGAGGATCGGTCGATTCGTGACGCCCTGCTGGTTCAGGTCGCCGTGCCGAGCCGGGAGCGCATCTCGGAGTACCAGATCCTGCGCCGCGACGTCGAAGAGCTCGTCGGCCAGATCAACGGCGAGTACGGCGAACTCGGCGTCGTGCCGGTCCAGTACTTTCGGCGCAACCTGCCGTTCGAGGAGCTGATCGCGTTCTACCTGGTGGCCGACGTCATGCTGGTGACGCCGCTATGCGACGGCATGAACCTGGTGGCCAAGGAGTACGTCGCCACCCGGCTCGAAGACGACGGCGTTCTCGTGCTGAGCGAGTTCGCCGGCGCGGCCGCGGAACTGCCCGACGCCCTGCTGGTGAACCCGCACGACGTTAACGCCATGGCCGCGACGATCGAGCGGGCGGTCACGCTGGACCCGGAGGATGGAGCGCGCCGGATGAGGGCCATGCGCGAGGTCGTGCGGCGGCATTCCGTCCACGAATGGGCGGCGCAGTTCGTCGAGGCGCTGGCCTGATGCGCGGGGAACGGCTGGTCAGGCTGGTAAGCTTGCGTGCAGCGCCCGGCCGCCGAGCGCGAGAGAACAGGAGGAAGCTCCGAACCCAGCGGCGACTTTGTCCGCCCCGTTCGGCGTCGGCACGATGTGGATAAGGAAGCACGACCCCGCCCGTTACCTGCCCTCCGATGCCGGCATCTCGCTGCCGCGCCGTGAGCCGACGTCGCGGGAGGTGTACATGGATCGGCGCAGGTTCGTGGCCGCCGCCGCGGCCGGCGTGGCCGGCGCGTCGCCCCTGGCCGCCCAGTTCCGCCTCCGCCAGCGGGCGCCGGCGCCGCCTCCGGCGCCTCCCATCGAGGACAAGCTGAAGCCGGCGCTGGAGCGGCCCGACGTGTACGGCGCCGCGCCCGGCGCCAGACCTCAGCGCAACGAGAAGTTCGCGGCGCCGCCGGCGAGCGTCGGCGGCGAGCTGACGCCCCGCGACGTCGCCGGCGGCCACAACAACTTCTACGAGTTCCTTGCCGGCACTGGCGGCCCGGTGTGGAAGTTCGCCGGCAAATTCACCGTCGAGCCGTGGCGGGTCGAGGTCACGGGCCTGTGCGACAACCCGATGACGCTCGATCTGGACGACGTCTTCGGCTTCGAGCACGAGGAGCGCCTGTACCACTTCCGCTGCGTCGAGCGCTGGGCGATGAACGTGCCCTGGAGCGGCTTCCCGCTGAGCAAGCTGATCGAAAAGGCCAGCCCGAAGTCCTCCGCTCGCCACGTGCGCTTCTTCACCGCTCTGAAGAGGGACCAGATGCCGGGTATCCGGGAATCGGAAGTGCGCGGCTTCGGCTACGACTGGCCCTACTTCGAAGCGCTGAGGCTGGATGAGGCGATGAACGAACTGGCGTTCGTCGCGACCGGCATCTACGGCGAACCCCTGCTCAAGCAGCACGGCGCGCCGCTGCGGATCGTGGTTCCGTGGAAGTACGGCTACAAGAACCCCAAGTCCATCGTCCGGATCGAGTTCGTGGCTGAGGAGCCGAAGATCTTCTGGCAGGTCCAGCCGCACGAGTACGGTTACCTCTCGAACGTGAACCCGAACATCCCGCATCCGCGCTGGCGCCAGGACATCTCCCACTGGCTGGGCGGCAATGAGACGTTCAAGACGCCGATCTTCAACGGCTACGGCGAGTACGTATCGAAGCTCTATCCCGACGAACCGACGACGATGCAGCGTGTGCTGCGGGTGGGCCAGGTCGCTCGGTAGGCGGTCTGTCGCCTGCCGAGGTGCTGATCCCTCTCGGCGGCGGGGCGGCTGGTCTCGGCGCGGCTCGCCTCTTGGCGGGTGACTACCGTTCGCGCCCCGCGCCGTGCCGCGCCGCCTGGACCGCGGCCGCGAACAGGCCGATCCCGACGCCGAAAGCGATCAGACCGGCCAGTTGCAGCCAGCCGTACAGGTCCGATGGCGTTGCCGTCGAGAGCAGAGCGGCGCCGAAGCGGAAGTCGGCGAGCTGGCCGTCGCGCGCGGCCTCCAGAGCGGCCAGACCCGTGAGCAGGAGAGCGGCGCCGGCCAGCGTGAGCGCGCCGTACGTCAGGCCGTGGACGGCGAGCCGCGTCGGCGACCGCGGCGGCAGCGCCTCTTGCTGGCGGACCTCGAACGCCGGTTCGCGCTCGCTCGGTCGGACGAAGCGACTGAGCATGAAGAGACCGGGCAGGCCGAGCGGGATCGTGAGCAGGAAGAAGTTGGACCATCCCGCCGAATGGACGATGAAGCCGGCGACGGGCCCCGAGACGATCCGCGCCATGCCGAACAGGGTGGAGAACAGAGCGTACTGAGTGGCGGAGAAGCGCTTCTGCGTCATGCGCAGAAGGAGGACGGAGAAGGCGCCGGTGCCGAGTCCCTGACACAGGGACTCGAAACCCATCGCGCCGTAGAGGAGGCCCGGCCGCATCGGCAGGTTGGCGAGCAGGACGTACCCGACGTTGGAGAAGATCTGGAGAAAGCCGAAGATCCACAGCGCTCTGCCGAGGCCCATCACGTTGGTCCCCAGGCCGCCGGCGATCGAGCCGACGATCGTCGCGGTTGTGCCGATGGTGGCCAAGGGCAGACCGCGGTGGTCCGCCGAGTAGCCCATGTCGATCAGGAACGGGCGGAGCAGACCTTGCGCCATGTTGTCGCCCAGCTTGAAGAGGACGACGAAGGCGAGGATCTCGACCGCCCGATGGCGGGAAAGGAAGCCCAGGAAGGGCCGCCAGACGGCGTCCCGGAGCGTCCTGGGGCCGGGGGGAAGGTTCTTCGGCTCCGGCGCCAGGATCGTGATCGCCAGCGTTGGCAGGTAGAGCGCCGCCAGGCCGACGCAGACAAGCGGCCACGAGGTTCGGCCGGCAACCGAGATGGCGGCGCCGCCGGCGACGAGCATGGCGATCCGATAGAGCCCGATCCGGGCGCCAACCGCCGCGCCCTGCTCTTCCTTGCGGAGCACGTCCACGGCGTAGGCGTCGACCGCGATGTCCTGGGAGGCGGCCGCCATGGCGATCGTCAGGGTGAGAGCGAGCGCCAGCCAAGGGGCGTCCGGATGATCGCCGACGCCGGACAGGCCGAGCGTGCCGAAGAGCAGACCGACCTGGGCGATCGCGGCCCATCCCCGGCGCCGACCGAGGAAAGGCGGGGGGAACCGGTCCATGAGGGGCGCCCACACCACGTTGAAGGTCCACGGCGCCTGGGCCAGGGTGAACAGGCCGACCAGACGGATGTCGATGCCGGCGTCGCGCATCCAGTCCGGTATCGCGATCCAGACCAGGCCGAGCGGCATGCCGGAGGAGAACGAGAGCAGGACGACCGACAGCGTCCGCCAGGATCGAGCGGCCCGTGCAAGGCTCCGCAGCGTTCCGAGCCGTTCCGGCGCCTTCTCCTGCTCGGCCATCGGACTCATCCTATGCATGGCCGGCCATGCATCAACCGAAGCTGGCGGCGTGGAACCCAGGTCGTTCGGAATCCGTAGTTGAACGTGAGCAGCTATCTCTCTCTCCAGGAGGAACCGACCGTGACCGCGACAGCCACCCAGTCCCGCCCCCTCCATCGTTCCGCCTCCGACCGCCTGATCGGCGGCGTCTGCGGAGGCCTCGCCGCCTGGTTGGGCTGGAACCCGACCGGCGTCCGTCTGCTCTACGTCCTGGCCTCCATCCTCTCGGCCGCCTTCCCCGGGATCGTCGTCTACATCCTGCTCTGGATCGTGATGCCGCTCGGCGACTAGCCGGTATCGGCTGCTCCGGCGGCACGCCGGCCGGCGCGACACGCGGTCCGGAGCCGGCGCGTCGCGCCGGATGCCGACGGGGACGTCGGCGCACCAAGTCTGTTTCGCCGCGGGTTTGCGAGGAGGCAACCGCCTCGCGCTGGGTGCGGCGCCGCCCTCGTCGGCTTTCCGGAAGGTGTCCCCCGCGCGACAGCGCACCCGACGGCGGCGCTGCCTTGCGTCCGCACACGGCCTGTGGCAGGATGCCGCCTTCTCTGGTTGGGTGTGGACGTGAGCGAGCACGGGCAGGTCGGTATGACTGGATGGAGACGAGCGCAACCGTGCTCTGTCGCCAGAGCTGTCTCTGCCCCCCCCCCCCCCCCCCCGAAATTCTTAAGCGGCCTTCCGAAGAAGCAGCAGTTCGCCGAGTCTTCAGCCGGCGTTCTGACTCACTTCCGCCGCGGGCGTTCGAGCGCGGGTCGGGCGCCGTGCGTGTTCTGACCCACGGTAGGCGCGCGGCGACCGAGGGCGCCGGTTCGCGTCACGTTGGCGGCGCCGCGGTCGTCGAGGACCGCGCGACGGTCCGAATCGAGTCGAGCGCCCGCGCCCAAACCTGAGACACGCTCGAACCCGAAACCTCGAATCCGAACACGGTGGCGCAAGCCCCTCAAGGAAGGACAGACCGATGAAGTTGATCAAGCACCTCTCGATTGCATTGGCGCTCGGCGCGATTCCCGCGGCGGCGGTCGGACAGGTGACGACCACTTGCACCGGTTGCACCCACTCGCTCTCCCACTACATGGGCGGGGGCGGATTCATCGCCACGGCGACCAAGGGCGCGAAGAAGGTGACGTGGCTCGCCACCTGCGGCGGCGTGACCCGTACCGGTGAACTCACCCCGAACGCCGACGGCATCGTCAGCGCGTTGTTCAGCGAGGAGAACGGTCTCGCCTGCGTCGCGGAGAAGGCATCCTTCGAACTGGGTCCGATCATGGACGGCGGCTGGTTCTGGATCACGGACGCGAAGAACTCGGCGGTCGGCCTTCTCGTCGACAAGGAGGTCTACAAGGCGCGCAAGGACGACGCGATCAAGATCGCGAGCGCCGGGGACGGCGTGAAGATGACCGCCGGCATGGGCGCCGTCTACCTCAAGGAGACCGCGACCGGCCGCGTCGGCATCCTGCCGAACATTCTTCCGAAGCCGGTCACGCCGCTCCGCAAGTGCGGCTACACCACCGGTGGAACGGCGGCGGCGCCGACGTACACCCGCCTGAACACGTCGTGTCAGCTGGGTGACGGCTTCCTCAAGGTCTGGGCGAGGATCGTGGACCCCCTGACCGGGACGGAGCAGGAGGTCGTGAACGGCGGCACGTTCGTTCGGCCCGCGGCCGGCGACGGGGTGTCGATCCGCGTCGACGCGTATGGGGACAGCGGCCACTACACGACCGACCCGACGAAGCACCGCGCGAGGCTCGGGCACCTGAGCGGCATCAAGGCCGACTATAAATTCAACAGCATCCGCGAAATGACCACCCAGGCGTACGTCGGGGGGAGCGGGCCGCTGGCGACCACGCTGACGGTTGACTCGGACACCTTCGTTCACGGCGTCAGGGTCCACGGCATGCCCGGCCCCACGATCGTTGTCGGCCCGGACGAGAACTTCTGCAGCAGCACGAAGAACATTCCCCTGCCGGTGGAGCACTACCTCAACGTGTCGCCGGACAATCGGAGCCAGATCCCGCCCGCGATCAAGGTCCTCCCGCAATGGCTCAAACCTCGGTGGCGGAAGGACTTGTGGCGGATTACGGAGTTCAAGTTCACGGTCGTGTGTCCTCCCGGCTCCGGCTCGGCCTCGTCCGACCAGGGTCAGGATCTCGGGCCGGACAACCCGCTTCCCGTCGAGTAGAAGGGGACAGCTGGCCGCCCGCGGGCGCCCGCGGCGAGCGGTTCACGACTCGGGGCGACAGCCCGGAGGGCGTGGGCCCCGACTTGGTCGGGCTGTTCGGGATCGCCACGAAGATCACGTTTCGGCTGACGTGGAAGCCGGAGACGTTCTTCACCTTGCTTGCGGCGTACGGCTCGCTGGCGGCCGCCGGCGATGCGCCGCATGCGTCTGGCGATCGATCCCGCCGAGCTGGCGAATCGGGGCAAGGTGTTCCCCGCCTGTGAGACGCTAACCGGATGCCGACGGGGACGTCGGCGCATCCAGTCTGTTTCGCCGCGGGTTTGCGAGGAGGCAGCCGCCTCGCACTGGGTGCGTCGCCGCCCTTGTCGGCTTTCCGGAGCCCTTGTCGGCTTTCCGGAATGTGTCCCCCGCGCGACAGCGCACCCGACAGCGGCGCTGCCTTGCGTCCGCACACGGCCTGTGGCAGGATGCCGCCTTCTCTGGTTGGGTGTGGACGTGAGCGAGCACGGGCAGGTCGGTATGACTGGATGGAGACGAGCGCAACCGTGCTCTGTCGCCAGAGCTGTCTCTGCCCCCCCCCCCCCCCCCCCCCGAAATTCTTAAGCGGCCTTCCGAAGAAGCAGCAGTTCGCCGAGTCTTCAGCCGGCGTTCTGACTCACTTCCGCCGCGGGCGTTCGAGCGCGGGTCGGGCGCCGTGCGTGTTCTGACCCACGGTAGGCGCGCGGCGACCGAGGGCGCCGGTTCGCGTCACGTTGGCGGCGCCGCGGTCGTCGAGGACCGCGCGACGGTCCGAATCGAGTCGAGCGCCCGCGCCCAAACCTGAGACACGCTCGAACCCGAAACCTCGAATCCGAACACGGTGGCGCAAGCCCCTCAAGGAAGGACAGACCGATGAAGTTGATCAAGCACCTCTCGATTGCATTGGCGCTCGGCGCGATTCCCGCGGCGGCGGTCGGACAGGTGACGACCACTTGCACCGGTTGCACCCACTCGCTCTCCCACTACATGGGCGGGGGCGGATTCATCGCCACGGCGACCAAGGGCGCGAAGAAGGTGACGTGGCTCGCCACCTGCGGCGGCGTGACCCGTACCGGTGAACTCACCCCGAACGCCGACGGCATCGTCAGCGCGTTGTTCAGCGAGGAGAACGGTCTCGCCTGCGTCGCGGAGAAGGCATCCTTCGAACTGGGTCCGATCATGGACGGCGGCTGGTTCTGGATCACGGACGCGAAGAACTCGGCGGTCGGCCTTCTCGTCGACAAGGAGGTCTACAAGGCGCGCAAGGACGACGCGATCAAGATCGCGAGCGCCGGGGACGGCGTGAAGATGACCGCCGGCATGGGCGCCGTCTACCTCAAGGAGACCGCGACCGGCCGCGTCGGCATCCTGCCGAACATTCTTCCGAAGCCGGTCACGCCGCTCCGCAAGTGCGGCTACACCACCGGTGGAACGGCGGCGGCGCCGACGTACACCCGCCTGAACACGTCCGTGTCAGCTGGGTGACGGCTTCCTCAAGGTCTGGGCGAGGATCGTGGACCCCCTGACCGGGACGGAGCAGGAGGTCGTGAACGGCGGCACGTTCGTACGGCCCGCGGCCGGCGCCGGGGCGACGATCCTCATCGACGCCTACAAGGACGACGGCCACTACACGACCGACACGACGGCCCACAACGTGAGGCTGGGACACCTGAGCGGCATCAAGGCCGACATTGGAAACAACGGCATCCGCGAAACAAGCCTGCAAGCGTACGTCGGGAACAGGCCGATGCATACCACGCTGGCGATTGACTCAACGTCATTCGTTCACGGCGTCAAGTTCGGCCGTACCCCGACCCCTAGGCTCCGTGATCGGCCCGGATGAGAACTTCTGCAGCAAGACGAACAACATCCCCCTGCGGGTGGAGTTCTACCACAACGTGTCGCCGGACAATCGGGGCCAGATCACGCCCGCGATCAGGGTCCTCCCGAAGTGGCTGAAGCCTCTGTGGCGGAAAGATCTGTGGCGGGTCACGGAGTTCACGCTGACGGTCGTGTGTCCTCCTCGCTCCGGCGCGGCCTCGTCCGACCAAGGCCAGGATCCCGGGCCGGACAAACCGATTTCCGTCGAGTAGTAAGGGACAGCTGACCGCCCGCGGCGCCCGCGGGGAGCGGTTCACGGATGTCGTGGCACGCGCCGCTCGCGTCTTGCTAGGCTGAGTCGGCAGATGGCTGCAGCCGACGCGGCGAGCTTTGTCGATGCCCTCGTCCGGCGCCTTGGTGCGGACCGCGTCCTCACCGGCGCCGCGCCGTTGGCCGCCTACGAGTCGGACGCGTTGACGGCGTTCCGGGCACGACCGCGGGCCGTCGTCCTGGTCGAGACGTCGGACGAGGTCGTCCGTGTCGTTCGACTCTGTGCGGCGGCCGAAGTGCCCTTCCTCGCCCGCGGCAGCGGCACCAGCCTGTCCGGTGGTTCGTTGCCGGTCCACGACGGCGTGGTCATCGCCATGAACCGGCTGAACCGGATCCTGGAAGTCGATCCGTTGCGTCGGACGGCGTCGTCGAGCCCGGGGGTCGTCAACCTCTCCGTGTCAGACGCCGCGGCGTGCCACGGTCTCCACTATTCGCCGGATCCTTCGAGCCAGTCCGTGTGCACGATCGGCGGCAACCTGGCCTTCAACTCGGGCGGCGCCCACTGCCTCAAGTACGGCATGACGAGCAACCACGTGTTGGGTGTCGAGGTCGTGCTGCCGGACGGCGAGGTGGTCCGACTCGGCGGCGACAGCCTGGAGGGCGTGGGCCCCGACCTGGTCGGGCTGTTCGTCGGCTCCGAGGGGCTGTTCGGGATCGCCACCAGGATCACGCTTCGCCTGCTGCCGAAGCCGGAGACCTTCTTCACCCTGCTCGCGGCGTACGACTCGCTTGCGGCCGCCGGCGAGGCGGTCGCCGCGGTCGTGGCTTCGGGCCTGCTGCCTGGCGCGATGGAGATCATGGACAACCTGGCGATCGAGGCGGCCGAAGCGGCGGTCGGCGCCGGTTACCCGCTGGATGCCGAGGGGCTCCTGATCGTCGAGCTGGAAGGGGAGAAAGAGCAGGTCGCCGCCGAGAGCGAGCTGCTGCTGGACGTGGTCAGGCAATCGAAGCCGTACCTCGAGCGCGTCGCCAGCGATCCGGAGGACCGGATGCGCATCTGGAAGGGCCGCAAGAGCGCCTTCTCGGCGGTGGGGAGGCTGAGTCCGGGACTACATCGTGCAGGACGGCGTCGTGCCCCGGTCCCGCCTGGGCGAAGCTCTGACCAGGATTCAGCGTCTGGGCGAGGAGCGCGGCATCCGGGTGGCGAACGTCTTCCATGCCGGCGACGGCAACCTGCACCCGCTCATCCTCTTTGACGGCCGGGTCGAAGGCGAACTGGAGAAGGCCGAAGAACTGGCCGGCGAGATTCTCCGGCTCTGCATCGACCTTGGCGGTTCGATCACCGGCGAGCACGGCGTGGGGATGGAGAAACGGCAATACCTGGGCGAGATGTTCGGCGATGCCGATCTGGACGCGATGCGCCGCATGCGTCTGGCGATCGATCCCGGCGAGCTGGCGAATCGGGGCAAGATGTTCCCGCCTGCGAGACTCCAACCGGATGTCGACGGGGACGTCGGCGGACCCAGTCTGTTTCCCGACGCTCGAGGCAGTCGGCGTCATGTCGCGCGGATGACGGGAGCGTCCGGTCGTCCGGGTTCGACGGCCGAAGCGGCCGAGGCCGTGCGGGCGGCGGCGCGGATCGTGCCGCGCGGCGGCGGCACGAAGCCGGCGCTCTGGTCCGTGGACGGCGCCGACGTGCTCGACCTGTCCGCTCTCGGCGGCATCACGGAATATCTGCCCAGCGAGTACACCGTGACGGCGCCTGGCCGGCACGCCGCTGGCCGAGGTCGAAGCGCGGCTGGCCGCCGAGGGGCAGTATCTGCCGTTCGATCCGCTGCTGACGGAAGCCGGCGGCACCGTGGGAGGCGCGGTCGCCGCCGGCGCGAACGGCCCGGGCCGGCTCCGCTATGGCGGCTTGCGCGACTTCCTGCTGGCGGTGACCTTCATCGACGGCCGCGGAGAGATCGTCCGCGGGGGCGCCAAGGTGGTGAAGAACGCCGCAGGCTTCGACCTCCCGAAGCTGCTGGTCGGCAGCCTGGGCCGTCTCGGCGTGCTCGCCGAGTGCACGTTCAAGGTGTTCCCGCACCCTGAACGCCGCGCCACCCTGCGCGTCGCCGGCGTGGCGTTCGACGAGGCCATCGCGGCCGCCGGCCGGGTCGGGGCCGGCGCGGTCGAGCTCGAGTGCCTGGACCTGGTTCATGGTCCGGCCGGCTGGGACGTCGAGATCCGGATCGGCGGACGCGGCGCCGCTCTGGACGCTCGACTGAAGCGGACCGCCGATCTTCTCGACACGGACGTCGCCACCCTGTCGGGCGACGCGGACGCCAGGCTCTGGCGCGCCCGTCGCGAGCTCAGCTGGGCGCCGCCCGACGCTTCGGTTCTCAAGCTCCCCCTGACTCCCGCTACGGCCGGCGCCCTGGAACGGGTCCTGATCGACCTCGACGCGTCCCGCGCGGCAGAGGGTCTACAGCGCCGCATCCAGCAGGCGTTCGTCGCCTGGCCCGCCGAGCGCGTCGCCGACCTGCCGGCCCTCGACGGCGCCCTCGCCGGGACGAAACTGACCGCCCTGGCGCTGCGCGCGCCGTCAGACGCCGCGAACCGGCCGATCCTCGGCTGCCGCACCGGCGGCGAATTCCTGGGCCGCGTCCGGCGGGCGCTCGACCCGGCCGGCCGATTCGGCCCGCTGGGATGACGGCCGGTTCAGCTCGCCTTCGGCAACGCTCCCATGACCGCCTTGACCTCGAGGAACTCCTCGAAGCCGTAGTCGCCCCACTCCCGGCCGTTGCCGGACTGCTTGTAGCCGCCGAACGGGGCGCCTGCTGGTCCGGCGGGGGCGCCGTTCAGGTGCACGTTGCCGGTGCGGATGCGCGAGCGCGATGCGCCCTGGCCCGCTCCGGGTCGCCGGACTGAGATGTAGCTCGGAGAGCCCGTAGACCGTATCGTTGGCGATGCGCATCGGCGTCCTCGTCGGTCCTCGTAGCCGATGATGGCGACAGGACCGGGACCGAAGATCTCTTCCCGGGCGATCGTCATGTCGTTGGTGACGTGGGAGAACACTGTCGGCCTGACGTAGTAGCCCCGGTTGAGGCCCGTCCGGGCGGTCGCGGTTCCGCCGGTTTCGAGCCTCGGCGCCCTTCCTCGATGCCCTTCTCGATGAGGCCCTGAATCTTCTCGAACTGGACGCTCGGAGACCACCGGGCCGATCGTCGACGTCCGTGGCCGTTCGGGTCGGACCGACCTTGACCTTCGCTTCGGCCGCCGCCCTGGCGATGGCTCGCCGGCTTCGTCCATGCGCGACTGCCGGCACCAGCATGCGCGTCGGCGCGTTGCAGGACTGGCCGGAGTTCATGCAGCACTGCCGAACACGTCCCGGCCTTGATCGCCTTCGTTGAAGTCCGCGTCGTCCAGGATGATGTTCGCCGACTTGCCACCGAGTTCCTGGGAGACGCGCTTCATCGAGTCGGCGCCTGCGTTGGCGGGCGACGTCGATGCCGGCGCGCGTGGAAACCCGTGAAGGACATCATGTCGATGTCGGGGTGGGCCGACATCGCTCCGCCGACTTCGGGTCCCTCGCCGTTGATCAGGTTGAAGACGCCCGGCGGCACGCCGGCGTCGTGCAGGATCTCGGCGAGCAGGATGGCGTTGAGGGGCGCCGCCTCGCTCGGCTTGAGGACCATCGTGCAGCCGGCGGCGAGCGCCGGGGCCACCTTGCAGGCGATCTGGTTGATCGGCCAGTTCCAGGGGGTGATCAGGCCGCAGACGCCGACCGGTTCCTTCACGATGTTCGTCGTGCCGCGGGTCTCGACGAACGCGTAGTCCTTCAGGACGTTCAGGGCGCCGGCGAAGTGGCCGAGGCCGGACGGCGCCTGGGCGGCCTTGGCGAGCCAGGTCGGGGCGCCCATCTCCATGGAGATCGTCTCCGCCATCTCGCCGATCCGGGCCTGGTAACCGGCGACGATCCGGCTCAGGAGTTCCACGCGCTCTTCCCGGCTGGTGTGCGAGAAGGACTCGAAAGCGGTCCTCGCCGCCGCGACGGCCTTGTCGACGTCGGCCGCGCCGCCGAGACTGATCCGGCCGATCGGTTGTTCCGTCGCCGGATCGATGACGTCGAT
>CBDBDB010000011.1:0-272309 GCA_965203495.1 Candidatus Multivorans sp. | reverse complement strand
GACAAGGAGATGGAGCGGATGCTGAGGGCAAGGATCGGCGAGTTCGAGCAGGCGACTCGCGGCGCCGGGCACGGTTGGACGTTGGTGGACAGCACGTCCTGGTTCGCGGAGTGGATGGCTCGCGACGAGTACCGGGACGCCTACTTCGAGGACCCGTCGTTGCTGGAGATGAAGCTTGAGGGCGAGTTTCGCGTCGAGTCGGCGCAGAAGCTGACCATCGCGCTGGAGGAGACGGGCGACGATGCCGTCGTTGCCCTGCTCGGCGTCGCTTCGCTCTACGGCTTCCTCCGCGTGTCGGACCTCATCCGTTCCGTGGAGCCTTCGATCCGTGGCCGGCTGGTCGTTTTCTTTCCCGGCGGCAAGACGGAGAACAACTTCCGGTTGCTCGACGCCCGGGACGGCTGGAACTACCTGGCCCAGGCCATCACGCTGCACGACGAAGAGGTGGACCTGCCGTGAAGATCCACGAACTGCTCGATCGCGACCCGCGCGGCGCCCGCCTCGCGAACAATGGACAGGCCCGCATCGGCGTCGCCGACGACCGGGATCGGGAAGTGCTTCGCGAAGAGCTGACGACCTTCGTCTGCGACGGCCGGTTCGGCGACGCCCTGCAGCGAATCCTCGACCGGTATCTCCGCAACGTCGGCGCTCCGCGCCAGGACGCGGCCTGGGTCAGCGGGTACTTCGGCAGCGGCAAGTCGCATCTGCTGAAGATGGCGGCGCATCTGTGGGAGAACACCGCGTTCGCCGACGGCGCCACCGCCCGCGGCCTGGTTGCAGACTCCCTGCCCGGAGACGTTCAGGCGTCGCTGCGCGAGCTCGACACCCAGGCCAGGCGATCCGGCCGCCCGCCAGTCGCGGCGGCGGGCACCCTTCTTGGCGGCAACGACTGGGTGCGCCGGACCGTTCTCTCGATCTTCCTGCGGGCGTGCGGCTGGCCCGAAGAGTACGCGCAGGCGCGGTTCTGCTTCTGGCTGCGTGGCGAGGGCTTGCTCGACGCGGTGCGGACGGCCGTTGAGGCGAAGGGCAAGGACTGGCGGCGGGAACTCAACAACCTCTATGTGAGTCCCGTGCTCGGGCGAGCGGTCGCCGACGCCGTTCCCGGTTCCGCCAGCGACGAGAAGACCGTCTTGCAGGCGTTGCAGGCGCAGTTCCCGCCGACCCGAGAGGACATCACGACGGAAGAGTTCGTCGATGCCGCCCGGCGCGCGCTCTCTGACGGTGACGACCTGCCGCATACGGTGCTCGTGCTCGACGAGGTGCAGCAGTACATCGGCGCCAACGAGGATCGATCGTCGGCGGTCACCGAACTCGCGGAAGCGATCCAGACCCGTTTCGACAGCCGCCTGATGCTGATTGGCGCCGGCCAGTCGGCGCTCTCGGCCGATACGCCGCATCTGGCCAAGCTCCGCGACCGGTTCGTCATTCGGGTGGAACTGATCGACGCCGATGTCGAAGCCGTGACCCGCCAGGTTCTGCTCGCCAAGAAGCCGAGCGCCGTTCCCAAGATCGAGAAGCTGTTCGAGGATCACGCCGGCGAGGTGGCCCGGCACCTGCAGAACACGCGCATCGGCGCCCGCTCGGAGGACGCCGCCCACCGAGTCGACGACTACCCGCTGCTGCCGACCCGTCGCCGGTTCTGGGAGGCGTGCTTCCGCGCCGTGGATGCTGGCGGCGCTCACAGCCAACTCCGTTCTCAGTTGCGGATTCTCCACGACTCGTTGAACGCCCTCGCGTCGCGGGAACTGGGGGCGGCCATCCCGGCATCGGACCTGTTCGATGCCTTGGCGGCCGACCTGGTCAGCACGGGCGTCCTGCTTGGCGAGCTCGACACCCGCATCGGACGGCTTGACGACGCAACAGAGCAAGGCCGTCTGCGCCGCGACCTTTGCGGACTGGCGTTTCTGATCGGGAAGCTGCCCAGGGAAGAGGCCGTCGATCAGGGGGTGCGAGCCACGGCGTCCACTCTGGCCGACTTGCTGGTGAACGACATCACGGCGGACGCGTCGGCGTTTCGGCGCGACGTGGAAACGGAACTCGAATCCCTCGCGGAGCGCGGCGAGCTCCTCAAGGTCGGCGACGAGTACCGGCTCCAGACCACCGAAGGCGCGGAGTGGGATCGCGCCTACCGGGAGCAAATCGCGGCGATGCGACAGGACGAGATGGAGATCTCGCGCGTCCGCAACCAGCTCCTCGGCAGCCGGGTTGACGCTGCCGCGGCATCCCTTCGACTGATGCACGGCGAATCGAAGATGCGTCGTGCCGTGAAGCTGCACGCCGGCGATTCGGCGCCGGCGCTCGATGCCGAAGCGGTGACCGTCTGGTGGCGCGACGGCTGGTCGGCGCGACGAAGCGCGGTGGAGAAGGAAGCGCGGCGCGCGGGAACCGACAGCCCGGTTCTGTTCGTCTGGCTGCCGCGGCGGAACGCGGACGAGTTCAGAAACCGGATCCTGGCGGTGGAGGCGGGCGCAGAGGGTGCTCGACATGAAGGGCAGCCCCGCGTCGCCCGAAGGACGGGACGCGAAGGCCGGCATGGAGAGCCGGCGGCACGACGCCTCCCGTCAACGGGCCGAACTCGTCCTCGATGTGTTGCGCGCGGCGACCGTCTACCAGGGCGGAGGCGCGGAGGTGTACGGCGAGGATCTCCGGCAGCGCATCGAGCGCGGCGCCGAGGCGTCGCTGGCGAGGCTCTTTCCGGACTTCGACAAGGCGGATCACCGGGCCTGGGACGTCGCGCTTCGTCGTGCGCGCGACGGTTCGGACACCCCGCTTCGTATCGTCGGCTGGGACGAGCAGACAGTCGACCACCCGGTCGCCCGCGAAGTGCTGGCGAGGACGGCCGCGGGTGCGCGAGGCACCAAGCTGCACCGGGCGCTCCGTGCCGCGCCCTTCGGCTGGTCCCAGGACGCCGTCGACGCCGTGCTGGTTGCCCTGCACGGAAGCGGACACCTGCGGGTGGTGCGCAACGGGGTCGACGTTGCGGTCGGCGCGCTGGACCAGGCCGGCATCAAGGCCGCCGAGTTCCGCACCGAGAAGGTCGTCCTCACGGTGCCCGAGCGGATCGAACTGCGCGGTCTGTTCCAGGAACTCGACATCCGCGCGCCGAGCGGGGAGGAGACTCGCTGCGCTCGGCCGTTTCTCGACCAGCTCCTCGCGCTTGCGAAGTCCGCCGGCGGTGCGCCGCCCCTGCCGCCCGTGCCGCCTACCGCCTTCATTGACGAACTCTCGCGCCGCAGCGGCGCCGATCAGCTGGCCGCGATCCACGGGCAGCGCGAGAGCATCGGCGCGTCGATAGCCGCCTGGCGAGCGCTCGACGAACGGCGTCAGCAACGCGAACCGGCCTGGCGGCTGGCGACGGGCCTGCGGCGGCACGCTCAGGGCCTTTCCGGGGCTGAGGCGATGGAAGAAGAACTCCGGGCGATCGAAGAGCAGCGTTCGCTTCTTGAAGAGACCGACCGCCTCGCGCCGCTCTCGGGGCGGTTGACTGGCTTGCTGCGTGGGGAGCTGACGACCCGGAGGCGCGAACTCGCCGATGCCGTGGCCGCCGCAACGGAGGAGCTTGCCCCGGACGCGACCTGGCGGCGGTTGGGGGCGAGCGAGCAGGAAGCGATCCTCCGGCAGTGCCGCTTGACGCCTCCGGCCGAGATTCCGATAGCCACCGTCGAGGAACTGCTCGCCAGTCTCGAAGACCGTTCGCTCTCCGCGTGGCGGACGGAAGTCCACGCGGTCCGCGAGCGCGCGTCCCAGGCGCTGATCGCGGCGGCGCAGAGCGCTCAAGGCGAGGATGACTCAAGTGCGCCGGTCACCGTACCCATCCGTCGCGGCACGCTTCCCGACGAAGCGGCCGTGCGCGACTGGCTGCGCGAGCAGGAAGAGAAGCTGCTGGAGGCAGTGCGGAAGGGCCCGGTGATCCTGCGGTGAGGCGACGGAGGTCGAGTGTCCGGATTCGTGGCGGCAGAAGTTGACGAACGAAGTTCGATTATCGTACGGCGAGCTTGTTGTCGGCGGCTCTGATGGTCGTCGCCTCACCGGACGAGGGGAGTAAACATGGCGTTGTCCGCAGGCGAACTGGCCGCACGGGTCCGGACCGCGAGGGAGGCGGTCGGCATGACCCAAGGCGCCGTGGCGTCGGCACTGGGCGTCTCCCGCCCGGCGATCTCCCAGATCGAGGCCGGGAAACGGGCGGTGTCCGGCCTTGAATTGCATCGCCTGGCGGCGCTCCTCGGCAGGAGCGCCGCGGACTTCCTTGCCGAGACGTTCCAGGAGCGGAATGCCACCGTCGTCCTGTTTCGGCGTCACCCGGAACTCGGCGCCGACACGAGATTGCGGGAAGCTCTGAGCGAGGCGCTGACTTTCGGTCGGGCGATGTCTCACCTTGAGCGCATCCTCGATATCGACTCCCACGGTGCGGCTCTTCCCAGCTACGCGTCCGGTTCGCTCCGGAGCAAGTGGCAGGCGGTGCAACAGGGCGAGCGCGCCGCAGGGGCCGAGAGGCGGCGGCTCGGCCTGGAAGAGCGCCCATTGCCGGACCAGGTGGACCTTCTGGAGATGCAGGGAATCCGCGTCGCGCAGGTGCGAATGCCTGAAGAGGTCTCGGGTCTGACGCTTCTCGATGACAGTGTGGGCCTGCTGGTCGCGGTCAATCGTCGGCATGCCTTCAACCGCCGGCGCTACTCGTTCGCTCACGAGTACGCCCATGTGCTGTTCGACCGGAACCGCCAGGCGAACGTCAGCCATGCCGCGGACCGGGACTCCCTGCTGGAGGTCCGGGCCAATTCCTTCGCTGCCGCCTGGCTGCTCCCCGCCGCGGGCCTTCGGCGGTTCCTCGTCTACCTCGCGAAAGGAGCGGCGAGCCGGGCCCGACGCCATGTCTTCGACGGCGAGGGCGGGGGTCTGGCGGAACGACGTTCTCCGCCGGGCAGCCAGGAAATCCGCATCCATGACGTGGCGCTGGTGGCGCACCATTTCGGCGTCAGTCGGCTGCCTGTTCTATACCGCCTGAAGAGCCTGCGGGTCATTGGCGAGCAACGTCTGGCCCGACTCCGGGAGCAGGACGCCGAAGTCGGCCGCGACACGGCCCGGGCGCTCGGTCTCGCGGATCCGGAGGAAGGACGCCTTCGACCTCTGGGTCGGAATCGTCTGATTGTGCTCGGCATCGAGGCGCTTCGCCGCGAACTCATCTCCTGGCGAAGGCTCTGCGAACTCGGCGAGAGCGTAGCCGTCGACGAGAACACCCTCGAACAACTGGTCGCCCAGGCCGGGATCGACCTTCGATCGCCGGCGGCGCCCCTGCCGGTGGATTGGGAGGCGTTGAGGGGGCGGTCGTCGTGATTCACGCAGCGCTCGATGCCAGCGTGCTGATCAACTTCCTCGTCATCTCGAAGCTCGGCCTCCTTGCTTCGCTCCCCGGACTCGGCGTTGTCGTGCCCGACGAAGTCGTTGCGGAGACTTGTCGTCCCGCACAGGTCAAGGCCTTGCACGATGCTGCCCGTGGACGCGAGACATCCCCGAAGGTTCGTTGAGGCCATGGCAGGCAGGACGGGGACTCAGACTGCGGCGCTCGGTGCGCTTTGCCATCCGATGGTTCTTCACGGTGCCTGGCTTCGTGTGGACGGCTGGTATCGCGGCGGCGACCTTGCTCCTCAGCCCGAACTCGCTCGCTGGCGTCTGCATCCAGAGCGCGAGCTGCGCTCGCTTGGTCAGAAACTGCGAAACGGGACGTGGGCGCCGGATGAATGGCTTCAGGTCCCGTATCCGAAGCGGGGTGCCTGCTTGCGCCACTACACGATGCCCTCCGTGCGCGACCAGGTCGCGTTCATGGCGTTCCTCGTGTTGCTGGCCCCTGGCCTGGACAGCCAGCTCGAGAACTTCGTGTTCGGCAACCGCTGGTACCGGCCGATTCGTTGGGACCGGCGGATCGCCCCTCCCGGTCGCTGGAAGAGAGGCCCTTTCCCGTTGCTCACGAGCCAGGCGTACTTGCCCTACGCCCGCTCCCACGGCCTCTATCGGCGCGTGGCTCACTGGACCGTGGCGCGGATGACGAAGGCGACGATACCCGATCGCGACTACGGCGGGGCACTCCAGCAACCCGACCACTACGACGAGGCATGGCTGCCGCGGTGGACGAGGGAATTGTGGTGGAACATCGAAGCAGGCGGTGAAGCGAGCGCGTATTGGGCGACACTGGATCTGCAACTTGCGTACCCTTCCGTTCGCCTCGCTCGACTGCGGGACGGCATCTGCGGCATGAGCGTCGCCGCGCCGGTCGAGGAAATGAGCGGCTTCCCCGGTTCCGTTTGCGACGCCTTGGCGTGCCAGGAGGTCCTCCAGTTTCTGGGGAACCGGCTCGTTGATGCGCTCGAACAAGTACGTGTGCGCTCAGGAGACATTCCGAAGGATGCCTGGCGCCCTTGCTGCGCATTGCCTGAGTTGCCTCCTGAAGGGAATCAGGGCCTTCCTATCGGGCTTGCGATATCGGGATTTCTGATGAACGTAGTGCTTCACGCCGCCGACAGCGAGCTTCTCGGCAAACTGGAGCGCGGGGAAGGTTCCGATCGGCGCGCCGTGCTCAGATTCGCCGACGACATGACCCTTTTTTCGAGGTCCGTCAACGGTCTTCTCGGGCTGGTTGACGACGTTTGGGGCGTGCTGGCCGGCGACGACTCCATCGCGCTCGCCAGCGGCAGGGCATCGCCATCGAACCTCTACCTGAATCTCGACAAGGTAGGGCCTCCGGAGTTGAAGGAGTTGGTGAGTGAGTACCTGGTCGCGCACGGGTGGAAGAAGAAACGCAAATCCTGCGACAAGCTACGGCGTCCCGGCGAGTCCGGCGCTCAAGGTTCAGTACGCAAGTTGAGCGACTGGTTGCGTTCCTTGCCAGACGATCAGGATTCCTTGGCGGCCGCCCTTCGACGAACGGCCGTGGGTCCGAACGAAGTTGGCCCGTTCGTTACCACGTTGGTCGCCCGGCTGAGCGAGCTCGGTACGGATACCCTCGCGGAACGATTCGGCGACGGGGCCCGTCGTCGCCTCGAGCGGCTCCACGAACTCGCCCGGTTCGACATCGACGACCGCCAGGTTCGTCCTGACACGCGACGGGCATTCGCGGCCAATCGGCTCGTCAGGGTCTGGTTGCCGTCCGACCGCGATGCGGCGCGCGCCGACCTGTCGGAGATCCGTGAATCAATCGCCTACGTTTTCCGCGAGACGCCCTGGAAGTTTTCGCTCTGGAGAGCCGTAGTGCGGGCGGCTGCCTTGCGCCCGGTCTGTGCCTGCGGAGAGGACGACTCCCTCGCTGAGGAGTGGCTCTCGGACCGGCTCCGGCACATTGCGCACGTCGAAGGCGATGGGGATTCCAGTTCCTGGATGAACACCTGGCCAGAGGACCTGAACGGCGGCCGCCATGACCGAGACCCGCTGTGGAAGGCACAGTACCTGTCCTTCCTCAGAGCGGCTTTCTGGCACCATCTGGGCGATGTCCTGAGGGCACTCTGGGGTCACCATGACCGTGTCGAGAACCCGCGGGTGGGCGATGCCGGCCCTCCACCGAGTTGGTGGACACTGCGGGCGATTCCTGACGGAAGGCACGGCGACGTCGCGTCGCTGCTGGGCGCGGTCGACAAGTGGGCCGCAGTCCTCTACCCGCCCGGTGACTTCTCGGATCGTCTGAAGCAGTGGCCGTGGGAGCTCGACGAGCTCGTCGCGGCGGTTCTCGCGTCCAGAGATCGGCGCCAGGTGGCGAGGAGCTTGCGGCGGTCAGACCGACCCGATGGCACGTTGATGGCGCCGCGTGCACTCCTCGCCGACAAGGCGCCGCGAACGATCAAGCTTCTCGCCGGCGCCGGGCGCCTTCTGCCGTCGCGGTCGCGGGCAAGAGACTTGAACGAGAGCGGGCTTGCTCACGTCTACCTGGCGGGCCGCCATGCTGGCTTGGCGACCTGCTTGTTCCCGGCCGGCCGGAAACCCCGAATACTGAAGGCTCGCAGAGACCCTGACCACACGGTATCCGCCGGCGTGGCGCTCGGGTGCGAGGCAAACATCGAGCGGGACTTGCTTCGGAAATGCCTGTTTGTCCCTGCGGCCATGGCACGGAAAGCGTCGCGGGATCCCCTGGCCCTCCGGGAGTATGGCCGTGCGCGGCTCTTGCTCCTCGGTCACGACCCTGGAGGTTCGTAATGGAGCCGACTCTCCATCGACTGCTATGGGGTCCCACGTCTGGAAGAGGATTGGCCGAGTGGGCGCCGAGGCCCTGGGAGATACCGGCGGTCGGCCTGCCTGTTCGCGTAGCGACGTATCTCTACGTCTCGGCGGCGCAGTCCGACCTCCCCGCGAAGTGGAGTCCTGAACAAGGGCCATTGACGTGGCAGATCTTGGGTCAGATTGACGTCATCGGCGCAGGCAGACTCGGTCAGTTCGACCTTGATCAGGCTTCCGCTCCGGACGGAAGAGCGCCCTCCGAACAGAAGTTGGTCGTCCGTCGGACGACGGACTGGGAGATTGCGCCGCATGAGGCGTACTTCCTCCCGCTGGCGGCGGCCGGAGATACGGCTGAAGTAGACCGCGACGACTACGCGCTCTACTGCGACGTTCTCCTGCTGATCACGGCGGTCGACGGTGGCGAGTCGATCCTCACGGGATTGGCCGACCGCGGGCTGGGCGCCGTGCCGTTCGTGGACCGGTGGCATTGGCGGTCCCGGATTCATCTGCCCGAACCGGCGTGGGAGGCAATCGATTCGATTCTCCGTTGGTCGACGAGGCCCGAACGCACCTTTGGCGTTGGTCGGAAGAAGCTCGCGACTGCTCTCAAATGTTGTCGCCCGGAAACGCTCACGAGTGACGACTTCCTGCGGGAGCGTGTCGACATCGGTCTGGGTGACGCCGACTCTGCGGAGGTTCCTCGCACTGTGCGGCAGGCGGGCATCCTGGACGCCTGTTTGCCGCAGAACCTCCATCTGACCGAGGCACAGCTCGGCGACTCGCTTCTCGTTCGCGTTGGCCAGACGCTTCGAAAGCGCGTGTCGGACAAGTGTGTCTTCAAGTCGTTTCCGGTCGTAGCGCAGGAGGCAAGCAATGCAGTCCTTGAGCAGATTGCCAGCGCGTTTCAGGCGCCGCATCACGCAAGCCCCGTCAAGAGGCCCGATCTCGCGGTCTTTCCCGAACTCGCCGTTCCGCAACCCGAGGCCCGCACCGTTCGCGATCTGGTTGCCAAGACCGGCATAGCTTCGCTGAGCGGCCTCCATTGGCGTCAACTCAAGCCGGTGTATGCCGCTCGAGGCTCAACCCGCGTCGCCAGGAGGTGGTTCGTCAACGAAGCCGAACTGGCGGTCCCGGTGGGACACCACGATCCAGGGCCTACAAGCGTCCGCTGGTACCGCGTTCGCAAGCCGCTGCCGGCTCACGTCGAGACGGGCCTGGCATCCGCCCTGAGTTGCCGCGACCGCGAGAAGGAAGGCGGGGAATCCGGCGACGGAGTTCGCTGGGCGATGCTCAGGGGCCGGAGGTGGTACAGATTCCTGCATCCCGCCTGGGGCGACTTCACGATCGCGATCTGCGCCGACTTGCTTGATGCTGCGCCCTGGCAATCCCTGAAGGGCGAGTTCATGCATCTCTTCATGGTCGCCTTCAATCGAGATGTCGACCTGTTCGACGCGCTGACCTGGGTCAGGTCGTACGAGAACTTCGCGAACGTCGTCACGGTGAACGAGGGCCGCCATGGCGGCAGCGTGATATGGACGCCCAGACGGCGCCATCGTCGGGAGTTGGGTCATATGCGCGGCGGCGACCTTTTCGTGATTGCCGACGTGCGAGTGCCCGTGAAGAGTCTCTTCCAGCAGCAGAGGCGGGGAGTCGGCGAGGCGGAGCTACTTTCGAGCAAGAAGTGGCAGGGTCTTTCGCATGGGCAGGAGAAGGCGACCTGCTTCAGCTGTGGCGAAGATGAATTCAAGGCGCCGCCGCCGGGGTATGAGCGACGCGCCTTCATGGACGACACCGAGGAGGCGCTCCGGAAGGGGCCGGGCGGCTCTGGCCAGGCGCGCGTCTCGGAGTTGGCTCGAGGCGATGCGACGTGACTGCGCCGCTCGATCCTGTACTGCGAAGGCAGCTTGAGAAGGCTGTCCGTTCGGCGCGGGCCGAAGGCGAGGCCGGGGCGCGGGCGGCGCTGCGGGCGCTGGCGGTGGACGCGGCGCGGCCGCACGAGTCGATGTCGGCGGAGGAGCGTGGGCTGCGGCGGCGGCTTCGCGCTCACGGTCGGCAGTTGGGCGACGCGCGGGACCGGGGAAGCGGAGCGCAGGAGATCGGGCGACTCGCTCACGAGGTTGCCTACGAGCACTGGCACCGGATGCTGTTCGCGCGGTTTCTGGCGGAGAACGGGTTGCTGGTGGAGTCCCGGTCGGGGGTTTCCGTGTCGCTGGACGAGTGTGCGGAGCTGGCGCGGGAAGGAGGGGCGACGAACGGCTGGCAGGTTGCCGAGGAGTTCGCGGCCGGGATGCTGCCGCGCATCTTCCGGCCGGACGATCCGGCGCTGGCGGTGACGCTGGCGCCGGAGGTGCGGCAAGGGCTGGAGCGGCTGGTGGGGAAGCTGCCGGCCGAGGTCTTCGCCGCGAGCGACGCTCTCGGCTGGACCTACCAGTACTGGCAGGCCGACCGGAAGAACGAGGTGAACGCGGCCGGAACGAAGATTGGCCCGGACGAACTGCCGGCGGTGACCCAGTTGTTCACCGAGAGCTACATGGTCCGGTTCCTGTTCCACAACACGATCGGGGCCTGGCGGGCCGGCAAGTTGCTGGCCGACCGGCCCGCACTGGCCGGCGCGGCGTCGAGCGAAGCGGAACTCGCGGCGGCCGTCCGCATCGAGGCACGGGGCGGCCTCGACGGCTACGACTTCGAGTACCTGCGGTTCGTCCGCGAACCGGCCGACGAGGACAACGAGGACGCCGTCGAGGGCTCGACGGGCCCATGGCGGCCGGCTGCCGGCGTCTTCCGCCGGTGGCCGCGCCGGGCGGCCGATCTTCGCGTGCTGGACCCTTGCTGCGGCAGCGGCCATTTCCTCGTCGAGGGCCTCGAACTCCTCGTGCGGCTGCGGATGGAGGAAGAAGATCTGGAAGTCGAGGCCGCGGTAGGGGCCGTCCTGCGGGACAACCTGTTCGGTCTTGAAATCGACCAGCGCTGCACTCAGATCGCGGCGTTCAACCTCGCGCTGGCGGCGTGGAAGCTGGTGGGCCGCCCGATCGAGCTGCCGCCGCTTCAGGTGGCCTGCACCGGCCTGTCGGTCAGTGCCTCCAGGGGCGAGTGGCTGAAGCTCGCGGAAGGCGAGCAGGCACTGGAAGGGGCTCTCGACCGCCTTTACGGCCTCTTCGCGCAGGCAGCCGCCCTGGGTTCGCTCCTCGACCCGCGGAGTGTCGACAAGGACCTCTACCAGGCCGACTACGCGACGGCGGAGCGCGCCCTGAGTCGGGCGATCGCCTGGGAGGATGCCGACGACGAAGTCCGCGAGCGGGCGGTTGCGGCGCAAGGCATCTCCCGCGCCGCGCGGATTCTCGTTGGCGAGTTCGATCTGGTCGTGACGAACGTGCCGTACCTGGGGCGCGGCAAGCAGGCGGAGGCGCTGCGGAGCTTCCTGGCCGAGCAGCACCCGGACGCGAAGGCCGACCTCGCCACGGCCTTCGTCTCCCGCGGCCTGTCCTGGCTCGGCGGCAAGGGCGCCCAGGCGCTCGTCGTCCCGCAGATCTGGCTGTTCCTCAGGAGCTACCGGAAGCTGCGCGAGCGGCTGCTCGACGAGCGGAGATGGCGGCTGGCGGCGCGCCTGGGGACAGGAGCGTTCGAGACGATCAGCGGCGAGGTCGTGAATGTCGCCCTGGTCGTCCTGTCGGGCGAAGCGCCGGCCGCCGACGGTCGGTTGGCCGGCATCGACGTTTCCGCTCCCCGCGGCCAGAGGCCGGTTCGCGCCCGCGAGAAGGCGGAACTGCTGCGGGCGGACGACTGCGCGCGTCGTTCGTCGCGCGAGTTGGAGTCCGCCGAAACAGCGCTCGGTGCGTCGCGGGATGCGGCGGAGGAAGATCCCGCGTCAGGCAGCCCGTCGCCACGTTCCGAAGCGAGTTCGGTCAAGGCCGAACCGTCGCGCGCCGATTCGTCCCGCGGCACGGTCGTGCTGTCGCGACAGCGGGATCAGCGGAGCAACCCGAACGCGGTCTTGCTTCAGGTTCCGTTGGCCGGCCAGACCCTGCTGGGCCGTTACGCCTATGGTCATCAAGGCATCGCGACAGCCGACTACGCCTGCTTCGGAAGGAAGTTCTGGGAGATGCCGGACCGGGGTTCCGACTGGGAGTTTCAGCAAAGCACCATCCGGCGAACGCGCCATATGGGAGGACGCGAACATGTCCTGCACTGGAAAGAAGGAGAAGGTCCCCTTCAACAGAGCGAAGGCGTACGTATACAGGGGGGGGGGGCGTGGAACCGTGACGGGATCGCCGTGGCCCAGATGGGACCGCTGCCGGTCACCCGCTATACCGGCGAGTACTTCGACAACAACGTCGCCGTCCTGACGGTCACGGACCCGGAGCACCTGCCGGCGGTCTGGTGCTTCTGTTCGTCCGACGAGTACGGGCCGGCCATCAGGCAGTTCGACCAGAAACTGAACGTCACGAACGCGAACCTGGTCAACGCCCCATTCGACCTCGACCGCTGGCGGAGGGTCGCCGCCGAGAGCTACCCGAACGGCCTCCCGGAGCCGTATTCCGACGACCCGACGCAGTGGCTGTTTCACGGTCACCCCTGCGGTTCGGTGGTCTGGGACGAGAAGCGGAAACGGACCGCTCACGGTCCGCTCCGGGCGGACGCGTCCGTGCTCCACGTCGCCGTCGCTCGTCTGCTCGGCTACCGCTGGCCGGCGGAACGCGACGCGGAGATGCGTCTGGCCGCGGAAGCGCGAGAGTGGGTCGAGCGCTGCCGGGAACTGGACGACTTGGCCGACGCGGACGGCATCGTCTGCCTCCACGCCGCGGCCGGGGAGGCGCGAGCGACAGAGCGGTTGCGCGCCCTTCTCCGGGCGTCGTACGGCGAGGAATGGTCGGACGACACGGAGCGGCGGCTCCTTGCCGCTGGCGCCGGCGACAGAAGATCGGCCCCGTCGCTTGGCGACTGGCTCCGTGACCGGTTCTTTGCCGAGCACTGCAAGCGGTTTCACGACCGGCCCTTCGTCTGGCATATCTGGGACGGCCGCAAGGACGGCTTCCACGCCCTTGTCAACTGCCACCGCCTCTGCGGTCCGGAAGGCGAGGGGCGGCGCACTCTGGAAGCGCTCGCCTACCGTCATCTTGGCGAGTGGACAGGCCGGCAGCGCGCGGCGCAGAGCCAGGACGAAGAAGGCGCCGACGCCCGGCTCGCTGCAGCCCTCGACCTCCAGCGCCAGTTGGAGTTCATCCTGAAGGGCGAACCGCCATACGACATCTTTGTCCGCTGGCGGCCCCTGCACGAACAGCCGCTCGGGTGGGCGCCGTACCTCGACGACGGCGTGCGGCTCAACATCCGCCCCTTCATGCGAGCCGAGCTCCAGTCCGGCGGCCGCAAGGGCGCCGGCATCCTCCGCGTCAAGCCGAACATCGGCTGGAAGAAGGATCGCGGCACGGAGCCAGAGAGCCACCGCCCCAGGGATGACTTCCCTTGGTTCCACTCTTGCCCCGGCCAAGGCGCCGAGGCCGACCGAACGGACTGGATGGCGTCGCCGGACGACGAGTACGATGGCATTCGCTGGAACGACCTGCACTACACGCGAGACGCGAAGGAAGCCGCGCGGACGCGACATGAGGTCGGCACTCGCCGTGACGCCGGGACGAAGGGCCGGGAGGAAGCCGCCTGGAGTCAAAAGGACCATGCGTGAATCCCCGGAGCAACTCCGCCGACGCATCGGGCGCGGAGAGGACGGTTCGCTCGAGCTGAAGGAGGTCGTCTTTGCCGGGTCGAAGATCGCCGGGCCGCGGCGGAAGGAGTTGGCGGACGAGTTGGCGGCGTTCGCGAACGGCGCGGGCGGGGCGGTCATTCTGGGCGTGCGGGACAGGACCCGGGAAGTGGTGGGCATCGACCCCGAGCGGCAGGCCGCTCTGGAGCGCTACGTCGCGGAACTGGTCCGTGACTCGATAGAGCCGGCCCTCTATCCGGAGATCGACTGGTACGAGCTTCCGGATGCCGTCGGTCGGAACGTGCCGGTACTTCGCGTGAACGTGGAACGCAGTCTGTTCGTGCATCGCAGTCCCGGTGG
Organism: Candidatus Multivorans sp.; assembly: GCA_965203495.1. GTDB lineage: Bacteria > Acidobacteriota > Thermoanaerobaculia > Multivoradales > Multivoraceae > Multivorans. Next base: position 258,058 of record CBDBDB010000011.1, on the reverse strand, counting down.
CTACCTGCGCCGCGTGGGCAGTTCAAGGCGGCGACTGGACACGGAGTACCTGGCGCGGCTTCTTCAGCAGCGCAGCCAGGAGAGGTTGATCCGCTTCGACGAGCAGATCGTTCCGGGCGTCTCGCGGGATGATCTGGAACCCGAACTGATCGATCGCTTCAGAACCTCGCGGTCCCGGGACGACCGGGAGACGCTTGCCCGCAAGTTGGCGATTCTGGCGGCCGGGGATGGCGAGGCGCTGCGGCCCACGGTCGCGGGGGTCCTGTTCTGCTCTCGCAACCCGGAACGGTGGTTGCCGCACGCCTACATTCAGGCGGTGGCCTACCATGGCGCTTCGGCAGCCGATGCGATCGGCAGACCCTACTACCAGCTCGACGCGCGGGACATCGAGGGGCCGCTTGACCGACAGGTCGCCGGCGCCTGCCGCTTCGTCGCCAGGAACCGGAAAATCAGGGCGCGGAAAACGATGGGACGGATGGACATTCCGCAGTACGACATGACCGCCGTGTTCGAAGCGGTGGTCAACGCCGTGGCTCACCGCGACTACGCCGTCCGCGGATCCAGGATCCGGTTGCAGATGTTCTCTGACCGGCTGGAGCTGTTCTCGCCTGGCGGGCTGCCGAACACCCTTACCGTTGAATCGCTCGCCTACCGTCAGTCCAGCCGGAACGAGACGATCGCGAGTCTGTTGGCCCGTTGCCCCGTGCCGGAGGACATACCGGATCTGCGGACCTCCCGGACCGCCTTGATGGACCGTCGAGGCGAAGGCGTCGGGGCGATCTTCGAGCGCAGCGAGGAGCTGAGCGGCCGGCAGCCCGTGTACGAGCTCTTCGACGATGCCGAGCTGCGATTGACCATCTTCGCCGCCGGTCCGGAAGAGGCTGGTGGATGAGCGCTTCGGCGACAGCCGCCGACACGGTCCTGGACCGCCTGATCGCCGCTCTGTGCGACAAGGCCGGTCCTCTTGATGGTCACGAACGGCCGGTCGCGGTGCTCTGGCTGGATCCTGGCGAGGAATGGCGTTCCCTGGTCGGCGCCCTGCGGGAGCGTCTGCCCGAGTTTCTCGTTCTGGGCGAGTACGAGGAAGCGGCAAGGACCGGTCCCGCGATCTGGCTGCGGACGGCGGTGGATGGCGAAATCGGGTCTGCCGCGCGGGCGGCGGGACGAACGCCCGTGCTGTATCTGCCCGCCGTTTCGCGCCAGCAGCTCCTGGCCGGCGACGACTGTCCATCCCGCTTGAAGCCCCTGGTCGAGATGCTCTACCGAGGCGCGGTCTGGGCCCACCCGAACGGCCGGGAATGGACGGTCCGGGCGTTCCTGGGTTCGCCGAAGTCCCTCGGCCTGGACGTCGCGGACGACGTCCGCACGAGGCAGGCCCTGCTCCAGGCGCTGCCGGAAGTCGCCGTGGCGCCGCTCGGACGGTTGGAAGGCAGGCGTCTGGACGCGGACCGCTTCCACCGTCTGCTGAGTCCCGACCCGCTGCGAGACGTGCTTCAATGGCTGAGCGAAGGCGACGCGATGCGGTCCCGGCTCGGTCCGGCGAAGTGGAGCGCCTTCCGCGGCCGCTGCCGGGACGAGCTCAACTTCGACCCGCAGACCGATCCGGACGTTGCCGCCGGCGAACGGCTCGGCTCCGGCGAGGGCGGATGGGCGCCGGTATGGGAGCGGTTTCTCGAAGCGCCCGCGAGTTACCCGAATGTGGTCGACGTGCTGTTGCGGAGCCGCCCGTCGGGCGTGCTGCGTTTCGAGCCGGAACGCTGGCCGGATCTGAACGACGCGGAGGAAGAACGCCTGCGTCACGCCCTTGCGGAGGTTCCCGGCCTGGAGCACGCGAAGGCCCGCCGCCGGATCCGCGGATTGGAGCAGGAGCATGGCGTCCGCCGCGGCTGGGTCTGGCGACGCCTCGGCCGTTCGCCTCTGGCGGAAGCGCTGGCGCCGCTGACGCGTCTGGCCGACGGAGCGGGAACGATTCCGGGCGGCGCCACGCCCGACGATGTCGCGGCGGTCTATGTCGAGATCGGATGGACAGTCGATGCCGCGGTTCGCGACGTTCTGGCCCTTGCTGGCGTCGGAGACAGGGACCTCTTGGCGGCGGTTGTCCGGCGCTTGCTGCTGCCATGGCTCGAAGACGGCGCTCACGCCTTTCAGGACGCCGTCGGGCGGGAGGCGCTGCCGGTGCGTGGCGTGCAGCCCCCGGTTGGAGCGGACGAAGGCATGTGCCTGCTGTTCGTCGACGGTCTGCGCTACGAGCTGGCTCGCTCCTTGGCGGACCTGCTTGAAGCGCGCGGTTTCGGTACGGAGCTTCGCCATCGCTGGGCGGCGCTGCCGACGCTTACCGCTACGGGCAAACCGGCGGCGTCCCCGGTGGCGGCCGACATCGTCGGGGCCGAGCTCGGCGGCGACTTCGCGCCGAGGTTCAAGGCGACGGGATTGCGAGTCGAGGCCGAGCCGCTCCGGGAAGCGATGCGCGAGCGCGGCTATCAGGTGCTGGACGCCGGAACGCTCGACGCGCCGCTGGGCAGTCCCGCGTACGGCTGGATGGAAGGGGGCGCCATCGACAAGCTCGGGCACGAACTCGACGCGTTCGACTTTGCCCGCAAGCTGCGCGACGAACTGGACGTTCTGAGCGATCGCGTCGCCCGCTTGCTGGATGTCGGCTGGAAGGCCGTGCGGGTGGTGACCGATCACGGTTGGCTGTTGATTCCCGGCGGTCTGCCCAAGGTCGAGCTGCCAAGACATCTGACTGTCAGTCGGGGCGCGCGCTGTGCGGTTGTCGCGGGCGGCGCCCGGCCCGATGCGCTGATCGCTCCGTGGCACTGGAACGCGAACGAGTCGTTCGGGACGGCGCGTGGCGCCGGGGCGTTCCGACGGTCCGTGGAGTACGCCCACGGAGGGCTGAGCATTCAGGAGTGCCTTGTTCCCGACCTCGCGGTCCGCGCCGTTGAACGGCGCGAAGCGGCGGCCCGGGTGCACGGGATCGTCTGGCGCGGATTCCGTTGTCTCGTCGTGGCCATGGCCGAGGGGTCGGAGGTTTCGGCCGACCTGCGCCTCAAGACGGACCTGCGCCAGTCCGTCGCGGCCGGCGCCAGGCCGCTCGACGCGGACGGCTCCGCCAGTCTCCTGCTCTCGGACGACGACCACGAACAGTCGCGGCTCGTTCTCGTCCTGGTCGATGACGAGGGTCGGATCCTCGACCGGCGCGAAACCGCCGTGGGAGAGGACTCGTGAACTCGCTGAACCTCGAGATGGACCGTCTGGACGAACTTGGCGCGGAAGCGTTTCCCGGCTATCTGGTGCGGAAGGACCTGGTGCGGCGTTATGCCCGGACGTACCCGGTGCCGACCTACGTCGTCGAGTTTCTCCTGGGCCGTTACTGCGCGAGCGTCGAGGCGAAGGAGATCGAGGAAGGTCTCGTCGTCGTCCAGCAACAGCTGGAAGGGCGGACGGTGCGGCCGAGCGAGCGGGAGGTGTTCAAGTCGCGCGCCAGGGAGAAGGGTTCCGTCAAGCTGATCGACGTCGTACGGGCCCGGCTCGACGCGCGCAACGATCGCTACGTCGCGGAACTGCCGAGCCTTGGCCTGAGGGACGCCGCCGTCGGGGACTCGATCGTCAGGGACAACCAGCGGATGCTGACCGACGGCTTCTACGCCGAGGTGACGCTCGAGTACGACGCGGTCGTCGCGGTGGACGAGCGCGGGAATCCATTCCGCATCTCGGCTCTGCGGCCGATTCAGATGTCCGAACCGCGTGTACTGGACGTGTTGGCGCGCGGCCGGCGTCATTTCACGACGGACGAGTGGCGTGACTTCCTGATCCGCTCCGTCGGTCTTGAACCGGAGGCGCTGGACGATCGCGCAAAGCGGGTGGCCCTGCTCCGAATGGTTCCGTTCGTCGAGCGGAACTACGACCTCGTGGAGCTTGGTCCTCGCGGCACCGGGAAGAGTCACGTCTTTCAGCAGGTGTCGCCGTACTCGCACCTGCTCTCGGGCGGCAAGGCGACCGTCGCCAGGATGTTCGTGAACATGGCCAACGGGCAGCGCGGCCTGGTCTGCCAGTACGACGTCGTGTGCTTCGACGAGGTCTCCGGCGTCTCCTTTGACCAGAAGGACGGCGTGAACATCATGAAGGGGTACATGGCCTCCGGCGAGTTCAGTCGCGGCAAGGAGAGCATCCGGGCGGACGGCTGCATCGTGATGGTGGGGAACTTCGACGTGGACGTCGAACAGCAACAGCGTATCGGTCACCTGCTCAGCCCGCTGCCCAGGGAGATGCGGGACGACACGGCATTCCACGATCGGATTCACGCCTACGCGCCCGGCTGGGACTTTCCGAAACTGAATCCCGATGACCATCTGACGGACCACTTCGGGCTGGTCTGCGACTTCCTGAGCGAGTGCTGGAATCAGTCCCGACAGTCGAGCCGGTTGAGCGCCCTGCAGAACCGCGTCTTCTGGGGCGGGGCTCTGAGCGGTCGGGATATCGAAGCCGTCAACAAGACCTGTTCCGGCCTCCTGAAGCTCCTCTATCCCGATCCCGAGATGCCGATGGAGGATGAGGACCTGGAGTGGATCGTCCGCCTCGCGCTGGAGTCGCGGAGGCGAGTCAAGGAGCAGCAGAAGCGCTGTCTCAGGAGCGAGTTCGGCAACACGCACTTCTCCTTCAGATTGGGCATGGACGGCGTCGAGCAATTCGTTGCGACGCCTGAGTTGCACAGCGACGAGGCGATCGACGGCGACCCGCTTCCGCCAGGGCAGGTCTGGGGGATCGGACCCGGCAGCGATGGCGAGACCGGCGCCGGCCTCTACCGGATAGAAGTCGCGACCGGGCCTGGCAGCGGAGTGAAGATTCTCAACCACCCCGTACCCCAGGCCTTTCGGCAGGGCGTCCAGGTGGGTGAGCAGAACCTGTACCGCGCGGCGAAGGAACTCGTGGGTCACCGTGACCCTCGGGCCCATGAGTATTCGATTCAGCTGCGACCCTTCGATCCCGACAGGTCCGGCGTCGGACTCGGCATGCCCGTACTGGCCGCTCTCGTCGGCGCGCTCCTCGATCGCGGCGCCCGCGGCGGCGCCGTTGTCGTGGGCCCTCTGAATCTCGGAGGGAGCGTTGACGTCCTCGCCAATCCCGTTGCCATCGCCGAGTTGGCCGTGGACAAGCGGGCCACGACGTTGCTGATGCCCGTCGGCGCTCGCCGCGCGCTCAACGAGTTGCCGGACGACTTCTGGACCAAGGTGAATGTCGAGTACTACAGTGATCCGACGGACGGAGTGTTCAAGGCCCTGCTGCCCTGACGGCCACGGTCGAAATCCGGTTGGCGCGCCGCGAGCAATCGCGGTTCGGAAGCGGGGACGCGGGCGGACCGCGACGAAGTCCGGAACCGACGCCTGAGCCATGAGACGATCCCTCCCAAAGCGAACCCGGCGTTCGACGGCTGGTCGGGGAGCGGTGCTGTACGTATTGCTGCCGGGGGATCCGGCGGCGCCTGCCAGACCGGGAGTCGACCCCGAACCGCCGCCGGGCGAGCCGGTTGCGGCCGAACGGGAGATGGAACCGGCGGAGTGGCTGGAGCGGCGGGCCATGCTCCTGGCGCTCCGCGTGTTGCTGCGGCCGATGAAATACGCCGAACTGGCTCGCGCGCTGGACGTTACGCAGGACCAGGCGAAGCGATGGCTGCGGGTCCTGGAGCGTCGCGGCGAGGTGAGGCGGCTGCGGCGGCCCTTGCGGTTCGAGGCTCGCCAGACGGTTCTGCCGGGTTGCGAAGCTTCCACTTCGGCTCTCTTTCCGGTTGAAGGCGGGGCCGGGGGATGTCCCGTCGGTTGTTGAACTTTGGGAGTAGGGTGGCGGCTCTCCGGCCCGATGAGCGGGCCGGTCTCAGCGAAAGAAAGGAGACGCCACCCATGGCGAATCATCGCAGTCGGGAAGGGAATCGGCAAGAGAGAAGGAGCACTCCGAGCAGTCCGTCGTCGGGATCGGGGCTTGGTCTGTTGGAGTCATTGCCCTCGTTGGTCAACGGTCTGTCGAGCTTTCAGGAGCTGTGCGTCGAGACAGGCCGGTCTACGTTGGCCCGGTTGATGGAGGAGGAGCGGGAGTCGCGGTGCGGCGCGAAGGGTCGTCACCAGGATGCTCGTTCGGTGTGGCGTGCGGGCAGTGCTCCGAGCCAAGTGACGCTGGGCGGGGCCCGGATCGAGATTCAGCGTCTGCGGGTACGGGGTCCGGAGGGCGAGGTGCGTCTCGAGTCGTTCGAGTGGGCGGCGTCTCGCGACGCGATGGACCGTCACACGATGGAAGCGATTGCGTCGGGCGTGTCGACGCGGAACTACCTGCGGTCGCTGGACACGGCGGCCGCGGGTTCGGACCGTCGTTCGGCATCGCGGAGTTCGGTGTCTCGGCGCTTCAAGGCGCTGTCGGCGCGGCAGATGGAGAAGTTCCTGTCGTCGTCGCTGGAAGACGAGGACATCCGCGTGGTGTGCGTGGACGCGAAGTACATCGGTGGCCACTGCATTCTGATCGCCTTGGGCGTTTCGTCGTCCGGTCACAAGCGGGTTCTTGGCCTTCGCGAGGGTTCGACGGAGAACACGGCGGTGGTCCGCGCTCTTCTCGCCGACCTGGTGGAGCGGGGCCTCTCGACGGCGAAGCCGTTGCTGTTCGTCATCGACGGCAGCAAGGCCCTGCGCCGCGCAATCAAGGAGGTCTTCGGCGACGCCGCGACGGTGCAGCGCTGCCAGGTCCACAAGGCCCGGAACGTCGAAGAGCATCTGCCCGAAGAGAGGCGAGCCTCGATTCGCCGGGCGCTCCGCAAGGCCTGGGACAGCAAATCCGCCAAGACGGCCTTGAGGCGTCTGCGGCAGATCGCCAGTCATCTGGAGCGGGAGCACCCCGGCGCAGCGGCCTCCCTCCGGGAAGGCATGGAGGAGACCGTCACCGTGCTCGAACTCGGCCTCGCCGGAGCTCTCCAGAAGACCATGCGCAGCACCAATCCGATCGAGAGCCTCAACAGCTCCGTCGGGCGCTACACCCGCAACGTCAAGCGCTGGCGGGGCGGCTCCATGATCCAGCGCTGGGTCGCTGCCGCTCTCATCGATGCTCAATCACGCTTCCACCGCGTCAGAGGCTACCGAGACATGCCCAAACTCATCCGCGCCCTCGAACGACGAGCAGGGCACGTTGACCACCAAACCAAGGCCGCTTAACATTCATCAACACACACGAGCCGCCATCCGAAGTTCAACAGAAAACGGGACAATCCCCGAGGCCGCGGCCGCGGAACTGCTGCGGGCGTTTCAGGGCGAAGCGCGGCCGCTCCTGTGGCGCCCGCGGCGGGCCGCCGACGTCGCCGACGTCCTGGGGATCACCAGCTGGCAAGCCGAGCTCTGGCTCCGCCGTTGGGCGCGGGAAGGCGGTCTGATCAGGCGTCGCGCCTGAAACTCACTCCGCGCCGATTCGTTCCAGGTAGACCGCTTCCAGCAGGTCGAGCCGGTCCTTCAGCACGTCCGGCGTCGCCTTGGGCTCGGGCGCGTCGAACACCATCCAGCTGTCGCTCTCCGCGTCGTACTCGGGCCACTCGGGGGCGCCGTCGCCGTTCGGGTCGCCGGAAGCGGCGAAACGGGTCCAGTAGCCGGCCATCGCGTCGCCCAAGGCTTCGCCGTCCGGGCCGGGGTAGCGCTCGTCCTCGGGGCGGCCCGTGTCGCCGAAGGCGTAGGCGACCTCGGAACCGTGCGGCGCGCCGGGAAGCGCCGCGCGTTGGGCCTCGGGCAGGAACCGGAAGTAGTAGGCGCGCCCCGGCGAAGAGACGGTCTTCATCTGCTCCGCCAGATAGCGGGCCGAGATGACGTACCGCTGGTCGCCGAACAGGGTGGCGGCGGCGACCCGCTCGGCGTCCATGTCGGTCTCGCCGTCCGCTCCGTAGAGGGATCTGGCCTGCCCCTCGCGCGCGCCGGAACCAGGCGGCCCGTGTCGCCGAAGGCGTAGGCGACCTCGGAACCGTGCGGCGCGCCGGGAAGCGCCGCGCGTTGGGCCTCGGGCAGGAACCGGAAGTAGTAGGCGCGCCCCGGCGAAGAGACGGTCTTCATCTGCTCCGCCAGATAGCGGGCCGAGATGACGTACCGCTGGTCGCCGAACAGGGTGGCGGCGGCGACCCGCTCGGCGTCCATGTCGGTCTCGCCGTCCGCTCCGTAGAGGGATCTGGCCTGCCCCTCGCGCGCGCCGAAGGTGGCGAACCAGTCGTCGGCCGCCAGCGGGGGATGTCCCGCCGGCTGTTGAACTTTGGGAGTAGGGTGGCGGCTCAACTCACCCGGCCCGGTGAGCGGGCCGGTTCCAGCGAAAGAAAGGAGACGCCACCCATGGCGAATCATGGCAGTCGGGAAGGGAATCGGCAAGAGAGAAGGAGCAGCTCGTCGTCGGGGAGAAGGAGCAGCTCGGGGCTTGGTCTGTTGGAGGCATCGTCCTCGTTGTTCGACGGTCTGTCGAGCTTTCAGGATCTGTGCGTTGAGACAGGCCGTTCTGCCTTGGCGCAGTTGATGGAGAAGGAGCGGGAGTTGCGGTGCGGGGCGAAGGGTCGTCACCAGGATGCTCGTTCGGTGTGGCGCGCGGGCAGCGCTCCGAGTCAGGTGACGCTGGGCGGCGCCCGGATGGAGATTCAGCGTCTGCGGATACGGGGTCCGGAGGGCGAGGTGCGTCTCGAGTCGTTCGAGTGGGCGTCGTCTCGCGACGCGATGGACCGTCACACGATGGAAGCGATCGCTTCGGGCGTGTCGACGCGGAACTACCGGCGGTCGCTGGACACGGCGGCAGCGGGTTCGGACCGTCGTTCGGCTTCCAGGAGTTCGGTGTCTCGTCGCTTCAAGGCGCTGTCGATGCGGCAGATGGAGAAGTTCCTGTCGTCGTCGCTGGAAGACGAGGACATCCGCGTGTTGTGCGTGGACGCGAAGTACATCGGTGGCCACTGCATTCTGATCGCCTTGGGCGTTTCGTCGTCCGGTCACAAGCGGGTTCTTGGCCTTCGCGAGGGTTCGACGGAGAACACGGCGGTGGTCCGCGCTCTTCTCGCCGACCTGGTGGAGCGGGGCCTTTCGACGGCGAAGCCGTTGCTGTTCGTCATCGACGGCAGCAAGGCCCTGCGCCGCGCGATCAGGGAGGTCTTCGGCGACGCCGCGACGGTGCAGCGCTGCCAGGTCCACAAGGCCCGGAACGTCGAGGAACACCTGCCCGAAGAGAAGCGAGCCTCGATTCGCCGGGCGCTCCGCAAGGCCTGGGACAGCAAATCCGCCAAGACGGCCTTGAGGCGTCTGCGGCAGCTCGCCAGTCATCTCGAGCGGGAGCACCCCGGCGCAGCGGCCTCCCTACGGGAAGGCATGGAGGAGACCGTCACCGTGCTCGAACTCGGCCTCGCCGGAGCTCTCCAGAAGACCATGCGCAGCACCAATCCGATCGAGAGCCTCAACAGCTCCGTCGGGCGCTACACCCGCAACGTCAAGCGCTGGCGGGGCGGCGCCATGATCCAGCGCTGGGTCGCCGCAGCCCTCGTCGATGCGCAATCACGCTTCCACCGCGTCAGAGGCTACCGAGACATGCCAGAACTCATCCGTGCTCTCGAACGACGAGCACGTCACGTTGACCACCAAACCAAGGCCGCTTAACATTCTTCAACACACACGAGCCGCCATCCGAAGTTCAACAGAAAACGGGACAATCCCCGCCAGCGCGAAGGCGCTGAAGATGGTTCCCTCGAAGCTGTTGCCGCCAGAAATGTAGGGCACGTCGCTCTGCTCGCCCCGGGCGAACACGATGCCGGGTTCGTCCGGGAGCACGTCGCCCGTGATCGGAACCCAGAAGCCGACGCCGAGGCCGATCAGTTCCTCGACCGGAAGCGCGCGCAGGTCGGCGGCCGAGGGCGCGTCGCCGAGATCGAAGGCGCCGGCGATCAGCGCCGCCCCCTGGTCGCGCGCCGAGGGCAGGCCCCACCGGGCCTCGCTGAGGTGGGGCAGCCGCCAGGTTCCGTAGCCGCTCTGGGCGATGGCGCGGTGGAACAGGCCCGCGGCCGCCGGCGCGCTCATCAAGGTGTTGACGGCCATACCGCCGGCGGAGACGCCGAAGATCGTCACGCGGTCCGGATCGCCGCCGAACGCCGCAGCGTTCCGCTGCACCCAGTCCAGGGCGGCAATCATGTCGAGCACGCCGTGGCTGCCTTCGGGCTCGCCGGAGATCGCGGCCTCGGCGGCCAGGGCGGGATGCGCAAAGAAGCCGAGGGCGGCCAGCCGGTACTGGATGCTGACCACCACGACGCCTCGGCGTGCCAGGCCGACGCCGCGGCCGGTCGCGGGAGCTTCGCCGAGCCGGCCGTTGCCGGCGCGAAAGCCGCCGCCGTGAATCCAGACCATGACCGGCATGGAGTTCGTGTCCGAGCGCGCGGCCGACGTCCAGACGTTCAGGACGAGGCAGTCCTCGCTCTGCGGGAGCTGGGCGCGGCTCTGCGGGCAGATGGGACGGTACTCGCCGGCCTGGAGAGCTTCCGTCCAGGGCTCGACCGCTTGGGGAGGACGCCAGCGCAGGTCGCCCTCGGGGGCCTGCGCGAAGGGGATGCCGAGGAAGGCCGCTACGTCGCTGGCGCCCTCGGGCGCGAAGCCCTGGACGGGTCCGGCGTCGGTGCGGACGAGGAACGGGTCGGACGGCTCGACGGCGCAGGCCATGAGCAGAGGAAGACAAGCGGCGGCGGCCGTCGGGCGGCGCGAGGTCTTCATGGCGATTCAGTTCTGGCCGCCGGCGGTCGGCGTGACGGCGCCTGGCGCGCTTCCGCGGCGGCCGGGCGCGACGGCGATCGTCTCCAGGAGATCGAGCATGGTGCGCCAGCCGCGCTCGACGTTCCGGACCGAGATCCGCTCGTTGTTGCCGTGGACGCCTCCCTGGTCGCCGGCCGGGATGACGGCCGGCGAGAAGCCGTAGGCGACGATCCCGAGATCGCGAAAGAAATGGCTGTCGGTGAAGCCGGCGGTGACCGCGGGAAGGACGGTGGAGCCGGGGAAACGGCGCGCGGTGACGGTCTCGATGGCGCGGAACAGATCCGTGTCGGTCGAAGAGACGGCCGGCGGAAACGACATCAGGACGTCGATCGAGATGGACGGCTGGTCGAGCCTCTGCCTCAGTTCACGGATGAAGGCGCGCGGCGACTGGTCGGGAAGCAACCGGCAGTCCAGTTCCGCGGTCGCCGCGGGGGCCACGACGTTGATCTTGCTCGAGGCCTTGAGCTTCGTGACGGCGCAGGTGTTCCGAGTGAGCGCGTGGAGCATCGGATTCGTCCGGTGCAGCGCGGCCAGGCGATCGGGCGCCGCGATCAGGCCTTCCGGGTCGGCGAGCTCGGCGGCCGCAGCCTCGAGTGCGGCGAGATCCCGGAAGTAGTCGCCGACGGCGGGCACGATGCGGGGGACGAACGGGTCCCGGCGGAGCCGCTCGAGCGCTTCGATCAGGTCGGTCGCCGCGCTGCGGGTCGAGGGACTCGACCCATGACCGGCGGGTCCGACCGCGGTCAGCCGCAGCCACATCGGCACCTTCTGCGTCACCTCGACGCTGAAGGCCACGCGGTTGCCCAGGGTCCGCCCGGCGCCGCCTTCGTTCAGCACGAAACCGACGCCTTCCAGCAGGTCCGGCCGGTTGCGCACGATCCAGCCGGTGCCGAGCCGGCCGCCCGCCTCCTCGTCCGCCGTGGCCAGGAAGACGACGTCGCGCTCGAGGGGCGCCCCGAAGCGGGCCAGGGCGAGAAAGGCCTCCAGATGCATGATGCCCAGGCCCTTCGTGTCGAGAGCCCCGCGGCCGTTGAGGTAGCCGTTCTCCCAGGTTCCGGACAACGGGTCGTGCTTCCAGAAGCGCGGGTCGGCGGGCACGACGTCCATGTGGTGGAGCAGGACGATGCCCGGCGCCGGCCCCCCCGCGAGACGCGCCAGGATGCTGCCGCGGCCCGGCTCGGGCGTCACGATCTGGTAGGCGATGCCCTCGCGCTCGAATATGTCCGCGAAGAACGCGACCGCCTCGCTCTCGTTGCCCGGCGGGTTCGTCGTGTCGATGCGGAGGTACTGCTGAAGGCGTCGCGAGGCCTCCGGCAACCGCGGATCTCTGGCCGCGTCCTGACCCAACACCGGCGCCAGAGCCAGCAGCGCGGCCGTCGCTGGAACGATCGCGGTGGCGGTGCGCATCGGGTGGGTCGTTGAAGCGTCCGAACGGTCGGTCGGCGAGGCGCAAGCATATGGCAAACGGGGGCGGATCGGGCTTGAGGCCAGGCAAGGAAAGCGTGTCCGCGGGCGGTCGGCGTGTCTGGCGGCGGGAATGCCGGAGCCGGACGTCGGTATGATCGCCCGATCGCGCACGACCGAAGGAGAGACCCTTGACCGGATCACCACGAAGAACCGCTACGTCGGCGCTGATGTTGGCGGCGCTGGTTCTCGCTTCCGCCGCGGCCGGGGCCCAGCACGGCGTCGTTGGCGGCGACTGGCCGTCCTACGGCGGCGACGGCGGCAGCACGAAGTACACCGCGCTGGCGCAGATCGACCGCAACAACGTCGCCGATCTCCAGGTCGCCTGGCGTTGGGAGTCCCCCGACAACGTCGAGGCCGCGGAGAGGGTTCGGGTACTCCAGCCGGGGGAGTACAAGGTGACGCCGCTGATGAAGGACGGCGTGCTCTACGTGGCGACCTCCTACGGTCAGGTGGCCGCGATCGACGGGGAGACCGGCGAGCAGAAGTGGGTCCTCGACACGGAGGACTGGCGGCGCAGCCGACCGACGAACCTCGGCTACAACCACCGCGGCGTCGGCTATTGGACGGACGGCGAGCAGGAGCGGATCCTGATGCCGACGAACCAGGCCTGGCTGTGGGCGATCGACGCTCACACCGGCGAGCCGGTCGGCGACTTCGGGGAGAACGGGAAGGTCGACCTGACGGAGGGACTCGGCCGTCCGACGCCGCGCCGCATCTACTCGGTGATTTCGGCGCCGATGATCGTCGGCGATACGGTGATCGTCGGCTCGTCGATCTCCGACGGTCCGACAGGCAAGGAGATGCCGCCCGGCCATGTCCGCGGATTCGACGCGCGCACCGGCGAGCAGAAGTGGATCTTCCACACGATTCCCCAGGACGAGGAGCCGGGGGTGGAGACGTGGGAAGACGAATCCTGGACGTACAGCGGCAACACGAACGTCTGGACGCTGATGAGCGCCGACCCGGAGCTCGGTTATGTCTACCTGCCGACGGGGACGCCGACGAACGACTGGTACGGCGGTCATCGCCTCGGCGACAACCTGTACGCCGAGAGCCTGGTCTGCCTCGACGCCGCGACCGGCGAGAAGGTGTGGCACTTCCAGTTCGTCCACCACGGTCTCTGGGACTACGACGTGCCGGCGGCGCCGAACCTGGTCGACATCACGGTTGACGGCAAGGAGATCCAGGCGGTCGCCCAGATCACGAAGCAGGGCTTCGTCTACGTCTTCGACCGTCGGACCGGCGAGGAGGTCTGGCCGATCGAGGAGCGGCCGGTGCCGCAGACCGACGTTCCGGGCGAGCGGACCTCGCCGACGCAGCCGTTTCCGGCGAAGCCGGCGCCGGTCGAGCACCAGGGCTTCGAGAGCGACGACATGCTGATCTCGTTCACGCCCGAACTTCACGATGCGGCGAAGGCGATCCGCGACAAGTGGGTCCACGGTCCGCTGTTCACGCCGCCGTCGCTTCAGGGAACCCTGCAGTTGCCCGGTTGGGGCGGGGGAGCGAACTGGTTCGGCGCCGCGGTCGATCCCGAGACCGCGACGATCTACATTCCCTCCTTCACGATGCCGATCGTGGTCAAGCTCGTCGAGCCGGACGGCGCCCGCTCGAACTTCCGCTACATTCGGGGGATGAGCGGCGTCGGGGCCTGGTTCCTGCCCGGTCCGATGGGCTTGCCCCTGACGAAGCCGCCGTACGGCCGGATGACGGCGATCGACCTGAACACGGGCGAGCACGCCTGGATGCGGCCGCTCGGCGACGGGCCGCGCCGGCAGGTCGAAGAACTGACGGGAGAAGATCCCGGCCCGCTCGGCGCGCCGCCCGCGGCCGGCCCGCTGTTGACGAAGACGCTGCTCTTCCAGGCCCAGGGCGGCGGCTTGTCGAACGTTGGGAACGAGGCCGCCGCAGAGGGCGGCGTCCTGCGCGCGCACGACAAGAAGACCGGCGACGTCATCCACGAGATCGAACTCGACCTCGCTCCGTCCGGTACGCCGATGTCCTACGCCATCGATGGACGCCAGTACATCGCTCTTGCCGTAGGCGGCGAGGAGAAGGCGCAGATCGTCGCTCTGGCTCTGCCGCGGACGACGGCCCCGGACGAGGAGGCCGGACGGTGAAGCTTCTTTCCCTGCTGCGGGACGGCCGGTCGGCCGTCGGCGTCCTCGTGGACGAAGAGACGGTCGTCGACCTGAGCGTCGCCGTGCCCGAACTGCCGCGCGGCATGTGCCGGTTCCTGGCGGCCGGCGAAGAGGCGGTGGCGGCGGCCCGTCGCGCCGTCGACGCCGGCGTCGGCAAAGCGCCGCTGGCCGAGCAGGCGCTGCTGGCGCCGGTGCCGCGGCCCCGCAAGTTCCTCGCCATCGGACTGAACTACGCCGACCACGCGGCCGAGACCGGCCAGCGGCTCCCGAAGTTCCCGACCGTGTTCAACAAGCAGGTGACCTGCGTCAACCGGCCGGGCGGCGCCATTCACATCCCGCGCGCGTCCTCGGCGGTCGACTACGAAGGCGAGTTCGCTTTCGTCATCGGTCGGCGTTGCCGGGGCCTCGCGGCGGAGGACGCCCACGCCGCGATCGCGGGCTACACGATCGTCAACGACGTGTCCGTCCGCGACTGGCAGCGTCGCGCGCCGACGATGATCCTGGGGAAGGGCTGGGACACGCACGGTCCGATGGGGCCGTACCTGGTGACCGCCGACGAGGTCGAGGATGCGAACGCTCTCGGCATCCGCACCTGGGTCAACGGCGAGCTGCGCCAGGACTCCAGCACGCGGGAACTCGTTTTCGACTGTTCCAGGCTGGTCGAGACGATCTCGACGATGTGCACCCTCGAACCCGGCGACGTGGTGAGCACGGGCACTCCGGCGGGAGTGGGCATGGCCTTCGATCCGCCGAAGTTCCTGGCGCCGGGCGATGTCGTGCGGATCGAGATCGACGGCCTGGGGGCGCTCGAGAATCCGGTGATCGCCGAGCCGTAGCGGGTCGATCAGCCGCGGCCACGGCCCACCGTCATCCGCACTTCGCGGTTTCGTTCCCTGCCGGGACGGAGTTCGACCGTCAGCGACTGGACTTCCTTCGCGCTGAGCGGGGCCTCGGTCGTGTAGCCGAGCATGTACTGGCTGCGGAGTTCCTCGCCGATCCGTTCGTAGGCTGAAAGAACCGCCTCCATCCCGCTCACGTAGTACACGCGGCCGCCGCTGGCCTCCGCGATTCCCTCCAGATCCAGCTTGCGGGAACCGCGGCCGGCGGGTTCCATCCCGTCGCTCATGGAAATGACATGGATCGGCACGCCGGCGTTCCTCGCCGTCCTGAACGTTCCGCGGTAGCCGCTCTGACTTCCCGAATCGTCGCCGTCGGTCAGGACGATCAGCGCGCGGCGGCCCTGGTCGGTGGCGAGGTGGACGAGACTGAACTGGATCGCGTCGTAGAGCGCGGTGCTGCCGTCGGGCCGGATCTCCGCCAGGCGGCCGATCAGTGCCGCGACATCGGCCGTGGTGTCCGCGACCAGCCGCGGACGACTGCTGAAATCGACCAGGAACGCCCGATCGATCGAGGTCAGCACGCCGCCCAGGAAGCGAGCCGCCGCCCTCCTCGCTTCCGGCATCAGGATGTACATGCTCTCGGAACTGTCCACGGCGAGTCCCAGCGTCAGGGGCACGTCTTCGGCCACGGCGAAGCGCTCGATCGCGATCTCGCGCCGTCCGGCCCGGAGGACGAAGTCCTCGGCCGACAGCGTGTCGACGGGCTTGCCGTTCTCGTCGTTCACCACGACGTAGACCTCGACCAGGTTGACGACCGTTTCGTCGACCGCCGTCCCCGGCGCCAGGAACTCGACGTCCTCGAACATCGTCCCGTCGTCGAGAACCATGGCTACCCGAGCGAAGTCGGCGCCGGGCAGGGCAGGCCCCGGCAGCA
Source organism: Candidatus Multivorans sp. (assembly GCA_965203495.1). Classification (GTDB taxonomy): domain Bacteria; phylum Acidobacteriota; class Thermoanaerobaculia; order Multivoradales; family Multivoraceae; genus Multivorans. Next base: position 241,905 of record CBDBDB010000011.1, on the reverse strand, counting down.
CGGCTCGGAAGGGAGGTCGGGTCATCGTCGCGGCCAGACGGTCGTTCCGGTAGAACTCGACCCGGTCCAGCAGCCAGTCGTCGGCCAGATCGATCCGGGCTTCCACATCGTAGCTGCCGCCGGGCCCCGGTTCGACGGCCGCGATCTCTATCCCGGCGCTTTGCGAGGGCTGGTTGATCCGCAACTCGTCGCCGCCAAGCAGTCGGTTCGAGCGGTCCCACGCGGTGACGCGAACAGTGTGGGGCTTGACCTCGGCGCCCAGGTCGATCGTCGCCTCGAACGGCTTCCGGCTGTCGTCGAAGACCTTCCTGTCATCGACGTGGAACTCGACCCTGCGCACGGCGTCGGTCGTTGCGACCGTCGTGAACGACTGCTTGCCCCGAAGCCCCGAGCGCTGCCCGCGGGGAGGCAACAGGCGGATCACCGCGGCGTTCGGCTGATGCCGCGCCGCCGCGGCGAGGGCGTCGTAGGCGGGAGCGGATGCCGCGCCGCCGTCCGGGGAGGACGCCGAATGCAACGTGGACGGTTCGCGGCCAGGTCCCGCTGCCAGCAACTCGACGTCGCTCCGGTCGTCGAGCGGACTCGATCCAGCCTCCAGCATGACGACTCGCCATCGGTCGTTCCGCACATCCTCGACCATCAGGACGAGTTCGTCGATCGCGGAGGGCAGGTCGAAGTCGGCGCGAAAACGCCACGCGCCGCCGTCCAGCGGGACGCCGGCGCCCGAAAGGTGAAGCACAAAGGCGGGCGCGTCCAGACCGCGTCCGTAGATCGTCATGCGCAGCGCGTCGCTCGCCGCCGGCGCCCCGCCGACGGTGGCGAGACCATCGACAGCGACCGGTTCGACGGTCGTCTCACCCGAACGCCGGGCGCCGCCCCGCGGCATCAGGCGGCCGCGAACCGCCAGATCCCCGGCGCCGGCGCCGGCATTCGGCTCGGCCTCGGCGAGGGCCTCCAGCGCCCGGGCGGCTCGCAGGGCGATCAGCTCCCGCGGCGCGGCGACCGTCGCCCAGCGACGGGCGTTCGGTTCGGGCGGCGAGGCGCCCGCCGAGGCGCTCGGGCGGTGTCGCAGATCGACTGGATGGGCTGCGCCGTCGAGGACGCCAGCAGACCGATAACGAACTCGCCAGGACGTTCCGAGCAGCGCCAGAGTCGATTCGATGTCCTCGAGGTCGGTCAGCACTCTGCCGCCGCTGGCGCTTGCGAACGCCTCCGACGACGCCTGACGGCCGGGCAGGAACTCGTCCGCCGTCTCGTCCTCCGTTGCGGCATGCAGCGGGTAGACGCGCCAACCCATGGCGGCGACGGCGCGGGTCAGGCTCCGTTGCCGGCGCCGCTCGGCGGCCGCCGCTCGCTCGAACGCGGGCGTCACGTCGCCAAGGAGACGTTGGCTGAAGGCGTCCGCGCTCAGGTCCGTGCCGTTCCGCACCAGGAACAGCAATCGCGGCGGACCGTGGACCTGGAATCCACCTTCGAGCGATTCGAGCAGGTTCGCTCGCTGCCGACTCAGCGTGTCGAGCTCCAGGTGGAACCCCTCGAGGATGTCGGCCGCGCGCGGAACGCCAACCTCGGAGTCCCTTGCGGCCTGGAGGTCCCGGCGCCGGTTCAGCAGAACTCCCGCCTCGGCGGCCCGGGCCATCGCGTCTTCGGCGGCGGCGCGTACCTCTTCCGGCGCCGCGGTGGATTCGAGCACGACATCGGGGATCCTGTCGGCGGTGACGATCTCGACGTCTCCGAGCGCGGTCAGACGGTCGGCGGAATCGCGAATGGCCGCTGCCGCGGCTTCGACCCCCTGAGGCGTCGAGCCCGCGAGATCGAAGTAGACGAGGATGCGCCACCTCTCGAGCACCCGGTCGACCGCGGTGACCTCTCGTGCTTCGCCGTTCTCCAGCACGTCGAGCATCGTTGCGTCGAGCGGTCGGGACGAATCGCGCGGCGCCTGGAAGACGATCTCCGACTCCCGATGCAGCGTCCGGTCTCGAGGCGGCGTCTGGGCCGCGGCGGCGGCCAGACCGGCAAGCGGCATCGACAGGACCGCCGGCAGGGCCGCCGACCGCCAACGCCCTGATCCTCCGAGGACCACCTCCTCCTACCTTGTTTCTCGTCCCTCGATCGTCCGGGCCACGACGTCGTCACGGCCGAGTTCCACGCTGACCTCACGCCAGTCGGGACCGCCCGGCTCCTCCTTCGGGTAGTAGGTCAGGAGGTAATGGCTGCGGAGTTCGCGGCTGATCGAGTCGAAGATCGGTTCCAGATCCTGGTCGTGGCGCACGTAGTAGACACGGCCGCCTCCCGCTCTCGCCATCCGTTCGAGCTTGCTGACGAAGGTGCGGGTGCTGAAGCTCCGGCCGTCGGTGCGCGCCGCCTCGTCGTTCATCAGCACCAGGTAGACCGGCACCCGAGCGCGGCGCGCCTGCTCGAGGCTTTGCTTGAACGCGGCGTCGGAGTCCTCGTCGTCGCCGTCGTAGAAGACGACGAGCGCCTTGCGGCCGCGCAGACCTTCGAGCTGGTCCAGCGCCAGCGACAGCGCGCCCCAGACAGCCGTGCGGCCGCGCGGCCTGAGCGCACCGATGCCGCCGCGCACCGCGTTCAGGTTGTAGGTCGCGGCTCGCACCAGTCGCGGCTCGGTGCCGAAGCCGACCAGAAAGGCGCGGTCGCGCCTCGGTTCGAGCGCGTCGAGAAATTCGACGGCGGCTCGTTTCACGTCGGGCATGCGGAGGAACAGACTGCTCGAGGTGTCGATCGCCAGCCCCAGCGTCAGCGGCAGGTCGAAGGCGATCCGGAAGGACTCGAGCTCCTGGGCGCGGTCGTCCTCGAAGACGGAAAAGTCGCCGGCCGTCAGGTCCCTTACGGGTTGCCCGGAGCGATCCGTGGCCACGACGTAGAGCTGGACGAGTTCGACCCCGATGCGGGCGGAGAGGCCCGGATGGCTCAGGAACAGCACGTCCTCGGCGATGCGCCCGTCCGTCAATTGAGCCTCGACCCGCAGGTAGGACTCCGGATCTCCTACCGGGACCAGCACCTCGCGTCGAAACGGCGCCTCGGTCGCCGTCCCCGCAAGACGGTCCTTCACGAAGAAACGCATCTCCATCAGACTGCCGCCGCGCGGCAGCCTGAGTTCGGCGGCGACTTCCACCGGCCCGGCCAGCGGTCCCTCCCCGGGATCGGTGATGCGGACCCAGAAGGCGTGCGGCGGCTGGTTCACCATAAGTTCGTGGCGGTCGAGCTCGCGGTTCCCGGCGTCGAAGGCGACCGCCTCGACCCGGCCGAGTCGATCGCCGCCGCCAAGGTCGATTCGCGCCCGGTACGGCGGCCGATCGCGGTCCGCGACCCGCCGCCCGTTGAAGTAGAAGACGACCCGCTCGACCTGGTCGGTGAAGGACTCGAGAACGTCGGCCACGAACGTCGCGCGGCCGCGCCGTTTCAAGGGATCTTCCGGGCGGAGGCTGATCGCCCGCGAGCGGGCCGCGTCGCCCGGGTCGCTGGCCCGTTCCACGAGGTCGAGAAAGTCGACGACCGCGTAACCCCAGCGTCCCTCGCGGAGGTTCTCGGCCAGGACGATCGCCGAATCCGTGCCCGCCGGCAGCTGGAGCGGGCGTTCGAAGGTCAGGTTCTCCGCTCCGGGGGCGGCGAACGGAACCCCGTGGCTCGTGACGACGCCGCCGTCTTCGCGGTGGAGTCCGGTGCTGACCCGCCATCCGGAAGCGTCAGCCGGCTGCGATCCGGCGGGCCGCAGGATGGTGCTCGTCAGCCGGCCGACAACCCGTTCGGCCGATACCGACTCGATCCGGATCGAGGCCGCGACTTCGACTCCGGCGTCGCCGCCTTCGAACTCGCTGTCGAGTTCGCCCGCGAAGGCGCGCCGCAGTCTCATCTCCGCCACGTCCTCCGGCGAACCCGCTCCGGGAGTCGCGGTCGGGGCGTTGATCTCGCGTTCGCCCGTGCCGTCTCCCAGGTAGAACTCGGCGGCCGGATCCGTCCCGTCCGGCAGTTCGAAGCTCGCCTCGAAGCGGAGGGGGAGCCGTTCGATCCAGTCCGCGATGGCGACCTTGTTCAGGAGCACCTCGCCGCCCGTCGCATCGGCGGCCGCCGTCCACTCGTTCGGCTGCACGGAGAGGCCCAGTTCCTCTTCGACGGTTCCCGCCATGCCGGAGCGCGGTCGATCGAAGCGCAGCGTGAAGCCCGCCGTCACTTCGTTCGAACGGATGTCGAGACCGTCGTCGTCCTCGCCGGCGGCAAAGGCGACGGGCGCCGCGGTCCAGCCGAACGCCGCCGCCGCGCGTGCCACCGGACGAAGGCCGGGCATGATCGCCGCCTCGACGGCGAACGAGCCCGCGGTTGGCAGGAGCCGGAGGTAGTAGTTCAGCGGATCCGCGACGAGCCCGTCCGCCAGCAGGACGAGGTGACGGCGGGCCCTGGGCGCTTCTCCGGCGTCGCCTTCCGCGTCACGCCGGGCTTCGCGTCTCTGGTCCTCGCGCGCCGCCAGGAAGGAGACGATTTCGTCGATCTGGTTTCGCCGCATCGCCGCTTCGTCGCGGATGGCGTCCGTCGCAAGCTGCCGCAGCACGGCCTGGAGTTCGGACTCCAGCTCTCCGCCTCCCGCCGCCGTCTGCCGCCGCAGCCTCGCGATCTCGACCTCGCGCTCGCTGGCGAACAGGCGCCGCCTCACGGCCAGGGCGCTCGCCGCCTCTTCGCCCGCGGCGAGGCGGTTCAACGCAGCCGCCGCGAGCTCGCGGTTCCGGGTTGGCGGCAGAATCGTCCTTGCCATCGGGTCGGCCACGACGATCTCCAGGCTGCCGACCACGAGAAGCGCGTCCAACTGCTCGTGCAGCGCCTCGGCAAGCCGAAACACCGGTCCCGGCGTGGTCAGCGCCATGTCAACGTAGACCAGCGTCCGCCAGTTGCCGTCAGCCCGCGCCACGTCCCGGATCTCGACGTTCTCCCCGCCGATCCGGAGTTCCAGTTCCCCGCGCAGGTCGCCCTCCGACGCGCCCTCCGCCTCGAAGGTCACCGTCTGCTGGCCTGCAAGCGCAGTCGCGGCCCAAACCCACAGCGCGGCTGTCGTCCCGGCCGTCCTCGACATCAACATGGCCCGTTGTCAATGCAAGTCAGTTGCCACTCGTTCACCTGACGAGTGCTCGCATTGTGTGCGATCATAGCGTCAGTGGCCAGAGACGGACACGATGCTTCGCCGGCGCGCAGCGACGTGACGGCAACCCTGTTGCTGAGCTGCGACGACGCGATCGGCATCATCGCGACGGTCACGGGCTTCGTGAACGACCACGGCGGCATCATCCGCTCGTCCGAGACGCACCGGGACGAGGAGATCGGAAGGTTCTTCCAACGGCTCGATTTCGAGATCGACCACTTCGATCTGGACCGGGAGACGATTCAGCCGCTGCTTGAGTGGGAGATCGGCGACCACTTCTCGGTCAGGAGCAGCATCGCATTCTCGGACCAGGAACAGCGCGTGGGCGTGCTGGCCTCGAAGCCGGCTCACTGCCTGCACGACCTGCTGTCCCGCTGGCGGCTGGGCGAACTGCCCGGGCGGCCGGTCTGCATCATCAGCAACCATCCCGACCACGCGGCGGAGGCCGAGTACAACGGGCTGCCGTACCACCACCTGCCGGTGACGCGGAAAACGCGCAGCGAGCAGGAAGAGAGGATGATCGAGATCCTCGAGGAGGCGCGGGTCGACCTCGTCGTGCTCGCCCGCTACATGCAGGTGCTCACGCCTCGTTTCCTGGAGTGCTTCCCGAACCGGGTGATCAACATCCATCACTCGTTTCTGCCGGCGTTTCCCGGCGGCAGTCCCTACCGTCAGGCCTATCTGCGGGGCGTCAAGGTCGTCGGCGCCACCGCTCACTACGCGACGGCGGAGCTCGACCAGGGACCGATCATCGAACAGGACGTGACGAGGGTCAGTCATCGCGATTCGGTGACCACCCTGGTCCGCCGGGGCAGGGACCTGGAACGCGTCGTCCTCGCCCGCGCCGTTCAGGCCCACCTCGAGCACCGCGTCCTCGTCGTCGACAACCGCGCCATCGTGTTCGGGTAGCGCTCATCTCCGCGCGGACCGCGCACGCGCCGAGGCGGTTCATCTCCCCGCGAGGGCCGTCGAGTCGAGCCGCGGCCGGGGGTTGGGAGCCGAGGGGCTTCCATCGTCCGGGACTGAGTCCGCGCCTGAAGCTCTCGCGGCCGCGCGACAACGGAAAAGGGAGAGAGCCGAAGCCCTCTCCCCTTGATTCCTGATCAGGGACTCAGGTCCCTGGCCGCGATCCCGGTCCTCTAGACTAGAACCGGAACTTGATGTTGGCGCGGACCTGCCGCGGTCGCTGGAAGAACCGGCGGACGGGCAGGACCTCGCCGGCGCTGTTCCAGGAACGGCGCCTCTGCTGGTTCGTCGCGTTCAGCACCTCGACCCGGAGCTCGCCGCTGGCATCGCCCAACCCCAGGGGGAAGGCCCAGGCGCCGGTCAGGTTGAGGGTGTACTCGTCCAACGTGCGGCGGCCTTCCGTCCCCAGCGGGTGCAGGTTGAAGCCGGCGCCCGTATTCGCCGTGCCCGGACGCTGATCCGCGTTCTTGTCCGTCACGTCGACCGGAAGGCAGAGCGGAATCGCGGCCGGGATGCCCGCGGGTCTGGGGCCGCAGGGCCGTTCGTAGCCCGCGCTCGATGACGTGGCCCACGGCGTGCCGGTCTGGAACGTCAGGTGGCCGCCCAAGGTCATCGTCTGATCTCCCAGCCGCCAGGTCTTGAACCCGAACGTGTTGAAGATCCACTCGCGGTCGCTGACTCCGTTGGCGCCGCGCTTGTTGATCATGCTCGCCGGATAGCCCAGCCAGTCCGTCAGTCGGGCGACGCAGTCCTCCGGATAGAGCGGCGTCCTGCCGGTGCGACGGTCCGGCCGCGTCTGGGCCGCCTGACAACTGTCGATGTTCTGCTGGTTCAGCACGACGTGGGCCGCCTCGAGGTAGCTGCTGTTCGTGTTGTTCCACCACGCGCCGGAGCCGGTCGTGTCCGTGCTGGCCCAGGCCAGGTTGTTGTAGAGCGCCCAACCGTCCGCGAAGCGGCGGTTCAACTGGAGCTGAACGCCCCTGAAGGCGTTCTTCGCGGGGTTCGCCATCTGCAGCGCCTCGCGATTCAGTTGCGCCGGGCGGTCCGCCGGGTCGTGTCCCTGCGCGGCCCAGGTCTCGGCCCGCGCGTCGTCGAACGCGACGAGGATGTCGTACAGGTCGTGGTAGTTCCCCGTCACGCCGATGTTCCGGCTCTTGTGGTCGAGCTGGTTGTTGGAGAACATCATGTCCTGCAACTGCCACTCGATGTACTTCAGGTCAAGGGCCCAGTTCGGTCGGAACTGCCACTCGAGGCCGAGGATGCCCTCCTGCTTGTAGTACGTCTGCACGTCGTAGTCGAAGATGCCGTCCTGGACCGCGTCCCACATCAGACCGGGCATCGTCAGTTCCCAAGGCAGGTTGTAGCCCGGACGCGGCTGGCCGACCGTGCCGGCGTGAATCGAGTCCCGGCGCGACGGGACCCGGCAGCCGTAGTTCGTCAGCCCCACCGACATCAGGTACTCGAACGTCAGGACGTCCGCCGGATCGCAGAACAGGAAGACCTCGTGGCCCTCGTAGCCGTTCCACAGGTCGTGCAGGCTGGGAACGTCCGAGTCTCCGCCGGAGATCCACGCCTGGTTCAGCATGGCGTGGTACTGACCCCAGTTGGCGGACAGGAGCAGGGCGCCGTCGCCCTTGACGTCGTAGGCGAGGCTGATTCGCGGGTCGACGTAGGTGTCGTCCACGACCATGCGCCGGACGTCGTTCCAGGCCTCCTGGGCCTCCGCCCTGGCGCCGAGGTTCACGACCCAGTGATCGCCGATCTCGAAACGGTCACGGACGTAGAAGCCTACGTTGCGCACCTCGCTGTCGCCGCTGCCGCGGCCGACGCAGGTGCCGGGCGTGCGCACGATCTTGCCGTTCACGCGCTCGATCTTCGTCGGTCGGTGGGGCATGCCGTCCGGGGCGTTGCCGTCGCAGGTCAGGAAGGGCGTGTTGTGATCCGTGAAGTAGCAGGTCCGGCCCCGGGGCGTCGAGGTCCCGGTCCGCGTGAACGCGGTGGCGCAGGTGTCGTCGGCGATCGTTCCCGCGCCGAGGAAGCCGTAGCGGTTCGTCGGGTCGAAGCCCCAGCCCTGGAGCAGCGGAACGCGGGCGTTCTCGCCCTCCCACTTCGTGTCCTGGTAGTCCAGACCGTACTTGAGTTCGTGACTGGCGCCGACGAACTGCGTGAGACCGACGTTCGCCTGTTCCCGCGGGAAGGCGTTGAAGCCGAAGCCGTCCGACAGGATCCAGCCGTTGTGCCAGGAAGAGAGGTTCTCCGCGTCCCTGTAGACGTTGTAATTGTTGCCGGGGTAGAAGATGCCCTTGCTTGGATCGAAGGGGAACCGCAACGGATATGAGGTGTCGCCGCCCGACGTGTTCGTCGCCGTGTGCCCGGCGACCGGGCCGCGGTCGAGCGACTTCGCCTGCAGGCAGCGCTCCACCATCCGCGCCGGCGTCTCGGGGTAGTTGTCCTGGGACAGCCACTCGAGAATGGGAATGCCGTCCACGGCCTGTGCCGCCGGGTTCTCCTGCTGCAGGCTGTCGTGGCAGGCCAGCCACTTGTTCTCCTGCGTCTCCTGCTCGGCGATCTTCGCCTCCATGAACCAGTCGCTCGAGATGGCGTAGTTCCAGCTGACGGTGGCGAGCACGCTGTCGTTCTCGTGAGGCGTCGGCACCCAGTAGTCGTACGACTGCCAGTTGAAGTAATTCCGGAACACGGGCGTGTCCATCGCCGACGCGGCGAGGGAGTGGGACGCCGAGGGCTGCATGTTCAGCTTCAGGATGCGGGCCTCGTTGTGAAGGCTGTTGTCGTACGGGTCGCCGCCGAGCAGACGCTCGGAGTAGGCGTCGTCGAACTCGCTGAACCCGAGGAAGAACCAGAACCGGTCCTGGCGGATCGGACCGCCGGTGGAGAACTCGTAGCCGTCGCTGGAACCGGCCCACTCGTCGCTGCCGGGCAGACAGGCCTCGCGATTGACCGTCGAGACCTCGTCGACGACGCTCGGCGGAATCCGGCCGCGGCCCTGGTCTCGTTCGTCGCCGTGGCAGCGGCGGAACCAGTCGACCGGGAACGGTCGGGTCCGGCGCTCCGCGATCGAGGGCTGATCCTTGTAGTCGGCGCCCCAGTCGACGCGCTGATGCTGCCAGAGGGCGTCGCTGTGCCAGCGGTTCGTGCCGGACTTTACGATGACGTTCGTCGAGGAGCCGATGTACCGGCCATACTCCGCCGACGATCCTCCGGCCTCCATCGACACCTCGGTCAGCGCCGTCGTCGGCAGGAAGACGCGGCTGCCGCCGAACTTGGCGAACGTCGTGTCGACGCCGTCGACGTAGACGCCCTGGTCGGCGAAGTGGGTGCCGTTCACCGATGGCCGCGTCTGCTGGATGTCGTCGTTCTCCGCGTCGGACGTGACGCCGGGCAGGGCGTTGATCACGCCGTAGTAGGTACGGGTCGTGCCGGCGGTCTGCTCGCCGATCTCCGACGTCACGGTGCTGCCGGCGGTGACGTTGAACTTGTCGACCATCGGCGTCTCGGCCGTGACGTCGACGACCCCTCCCTCGATCGCCGGCTGCAGCGTGAGGTTGACCTCCTGGCGGTCGCCGGCGGCGGCGTGGAAAGACGCCTGGGCGACGCCCAGACCCTCCAGTTCGGCCGTCAGCTCGTACTCCCCGGGCACCACGGCAACGAACCGGAACTGTCCGTTCTCGTCCGTGATCGTGAACTTGTCGCCCCGTCCGCTGGACAGGGTGACGCTGACTCCGGGCAGGACGGCGCCTCCCGGATCGAGGATTGCGCCGCTGACAGTCGCGGTCTCCGGCGCGTCGGCGAATGCGCCGACCGGAACGAACGACGCCACAAACAGTGCCGCTGCGAGTCGCTTCATCGGACTCCTCCTTCGGGTTCCCCCGAGATCACCTCGGACGAGGTGGCATGTAGATGTGAAGCCACTATAGAACCGTTCGAGAGAATGTCAAAAGAGGGGACAGGGGATCCGGTTTTCTGAACGGCTCGGCGTTGGCCGGAGGTTGCCGCTCGGCGCGCCTTGCCGGGCGGGCGCCTGACCACTCTCGGCGCCACGCGCACTTCCACCACGGACTTGCATGGAACAAACTTCGGGACGAGGGCATGCCGCCCGCATCCGGGGCGTGTTCCCTGTGCGACAGCGCAGCCCCAAGGCGGCGGACCCTGCTAGCGCGGGAAGCCGTCCGTGGGACACTGAGGCGTCGGATCGAGACAGGTCGGCTTCAGGACGAACGCTCCGTGGTCGACGGATGGTCGTTTCGCCAGCAGGCGGATGAGTACGGAAAAGGGGAGAGAGCCGCGGCCCTCTCCCCTTTCTTCCCGTGAACGCCGAACGCCCGGGTCCAGCGCGGATAGCCGTTCCGTTCCTAGAAGCGGAGCCTCAACGAGGCGCGCACCTGGCGCGGACGCTGGAAGAAGCGCCGCACCGGGTACACCTCACCGCTACCGGTCCAGTTGCGTCGTCGCTGCTGGTCGGTGGCGTTCAGAACATCGACCCGGACCTCGCCCCGCAGGTCGCGGAAGCCCATGGGGAAGCCCCAGGTGCCGCTCAGGTTGACGGTGTACTCGTCCGACGTGAACCGGCCCTGCGTGCCCGGCGGGTGCAGGTTCAAGGTCACGCTGTCGTTTGGCGTGCCGGGTTTCGGATCGTTGGGATTGCGTTGGGTGCGCGTGGCGCCTTCGAAGTCGATGGGCGTCGTCTCGGTGCGGACCCAGGGCGTGCCGGTCTGGAACGTCAGGTGGCCGCCCAGCGTCAGGTCCTTATTGCCGATGCGCCAGGTCTTGAAGCCGAACGTGTTGTAAATCCATGTCCGGTCGTAGGTGGCGTTCAATCCGCGCCGGTTGATCATCGACGCGGGATAGCCGATCCACTGCGCGAGCGCCTGGGCGCAATCCACCGGGAACAGCTCGGTGCGGCCGGTGCGACGGTCGGGAATCGCCTGGCCGGTGTTGCATGTCTCGATGTGTCCCTCCGTCAGGACGACGCTCAGGTTCTCGAGATAGTTGCTGTTCGTGTTGTTCCACCACGCGCCGGCGCCGGTCGTATCGGTCTCCGACCAGGAGACGTTGTTGTACAGGGCCCAGCCGTCGGCGAAACGCCGGTTGAGCTGGATCTGCAGGCCGCGATAGGCGTTCTTCGCCGGCGCGGCCCGGGCCAGAGCCTCGTCATTGAGGTTTCGTTCCTGACCAGTGGCTTCGCGTGCGTCCGCCAGCGCGGTCACGATCTTCGCCAGGTCGTGGTAGTTGGCCGTGATGTAGATGTTCCGCGACTGATGGTCGTACTGGGTGTTGGAGAACATCATGTCCTGCATCTGCCAGTCGATGTACTTCACGTCAAGCGCCCAGTCCGCCGCGAACTGCCACTCCAGACCGACGATGAGGTCGTCCCGGTAGTACGGGTCGATGTCGTGCTCCCAGAGTTCGCAGTTCACTCCGGCGACGTCGCCGTCGCCCCGGCAAGGACGAACCGCGTCCCACATCAGGCCTGGGACCAGCGTGCTCCAGGCGAAGTTGTAGCCCGGCAGCTTCGCGCCGACCGTGCCGGCTTTCCGCGTGTCTTCGCGGTCCGGAACGGGACAGAAGACGTTCGCCTCGATCGGATCGCAGAAGAGCCACACCTCGAAGCCCTCGTAGCCGTTCCACTGGTCGTGCATTCCGCCGGCGGTGTCGCCGCCGCCGGAGATCCAGGCCTGATTCAGCATCGCGTGGTACTGGCCCCAGTTGAGCGAGAACAGCAACCGACCGTCGCCCTTCACGTCGTAGGTCATGTTGAACCGGGGATCGACGTAGGTGGCGTCCACCACCTTGCGGCGAATGTCGTTCCAGCCTTCCTGGATCTCGCCGCGAACGCCGATGTTGAAGGTCCAGTGGTCGCCGACCGTGAAGCGGTCCCTGAGGTAGAGGGCGGTGTCCGCCATTTCGGCGTCGCCGGTGCCGCGACCGATGCAGCTTGTCCGGTGGCTCCAGGGCGTGCGATGGATCTGGCCGTCGACCCGCGTGATCTCGATCGGCACGAGCTCCGAACCGACGTCGCCCTGGCAACTCAGCTTCGGAGAGTTGTAGTCGACGTAGGTGCAGCCACGCCCTCTGGTCGTGAGCCCGGACCAGTGAGGGTTGTCTGGACCCGTTGCAACGGTGCGCGTCAACGAGCAACTGTCGTCGCCCAGGCCGCCGGCGCCGCCGTAGCCGAACGGGTTGTAGGAGTCGTAGCCCCAGCCGTTCATGAAGGAGGTGCGCGCGTTCTCGCCCTCCCACTTCGTGTCCTGGTAGTCGATGCCGTACTTCAGTTCATGGCTCGCGCCGACGAACTGGGTCAGGCCGACGTTGGCCTGTTCGCGGGGGAACGCGTTGAAGCCGAAGCCGTCCGAGAGGATCCAGCCGTTGTGCCAGGCGCCGAGGTTCTCGCCGTCGACGTAGACGTTGTAGTTGTTGCCCGGCCAGAAGAAGCCCTTGGCTGGATCGAATGGAAATCGCAGTGGCCAGTTGGCGTCCCCGCCCGACGTGTCGCGCTCGGAGTGGCCCGCTTCCGGACCGCGGTCGAGCGCCTTCGCCTGCAGACAGGTCGTCACCATCTCGGCCGGGACCTGCGGCAGGTGGCCGAGACCGAGCCAGTCGAGGATCGGTTGACCGCCCACGCTGAGGACGTCCGGGTTCTCCTGCGCCAGCGTGTTGTAGCAGCCCGTGAACTTGTTCTCCTGCGTCTCCTGCCGGGCGAGCTTCGCTTCGAGGAACCAGTCGGCGGAGACCGCCCAGTTCCAGTTCGCCGTCAGCAACTCGCTGTCGTTCTCGTGCGGCGTCGGCACCCAGTAGTCGAACGACTGCGGATTGAAGTAGTTCCGGTACGTCGGCGTCTCGATCCAGGAAGCGTTCATCGAATGCGCGTCGCTCGCCTGCAGATTCAACTTCAGGATGCGCGTGTCGTCGACGAGGCTGATGTCGTAGGGGTCGCCGCCGATCAGCCGATCCGCGTATGCGTCGTCGAACTCGCTGTAGCCGGTGTAGAACCAGAACCTGTTCCGCGCCAGCGGCCCGCCGAAGGACACCTCGAAACCGTCGCTGGCGCCGGCCCATTCGGAGCCCCCGGCACGGCAGGGCGCCAGCTCGCGGGATCCGTCCGTGCCGCCGGGAATCAGCCCGCGCCCCTGGTCCCGCTCGTCGCCGTGGCAGCGCCTGAACCAGTCGGCCGGATAGGGTTTGGTCTGCCGCTCGGCGAGCGAGGGCTGATCCTTGTAGTCGGCGCCCCAGTCGACACGCTGGTGATTCCAGAGGGTGTCGCCATGGAACCGGTTCGTGCCGGACTTGACGACCACGTTCGTGTTGGAGCCGACGTAGCGGCCGTACTCGGCGGACGACCCGCCAGCCTCCATGGAGACCTCGGTCAGCGCGGTCGTGGGGACGCGGACGCGACTGCCGCCGAACTTGGCGAAGGTGGTGTCGACGCCGTCGATGAAGACGCCCTGGTCGGCGAAGTGCGCGCCATTGACCGAGGGGCGAGTCTGCTGGATGTCGTCGTTCTCCGCGTCGGCGGTGACGCCGGGAAGCGCGTTGATCACGCCGTAGTAGGTGCGGGTGACGCCGCCGATCTGGTCGCCGATCTCGCCGGAGACCGTGGCGCCGGCGGAGACGTTGAACTTGTCGACCATCGGCGCCTCGCTGGTGACCGTGACCTCGCCCTCGATCGCCGCCTGCAGGGTCAGATCAAGAGACGTGCGGTCGCCGGCGACGGCGCGAATCTGGGCCGTCGCCTCGCCCAGGCCCTCGAGACTGGCGTCCAGGGTGTACTCGCCCGGGGCCACTCCGACGAAGCGGTAGGCGCCGTTCTCGTCGGTCACGCCGAACTTGTCGCCGCGCTCTCCGCTCAGCGTGACGCTCACGCCGGGCAGCGGGGAACCGCCGGGGTCCACGATCTGGCCGCTGATCGTTGCCGTTTCCGGCGCGTCGGCCAAGGCGCCGACGGGCAGAAGCAGCAGCGACGCGGCCGCCAAGAATCGCTTCATCGAGGTCATCCTCCTTGGTTGGTTCGATGAAATGTGAACAGAATGTCCCGAATCTTCACTGACGAATGGCGGCAAGTCAAATCGTGGGCCGTCCGGGGGCGGCCGGGACGTTCGGGTCCAAGTTGTTGGTTCGAAGTCCAGCGTCTTGAAGGAATGGCGAGGAGTTCGGGCGTCGCTTGAGCGTCAGGGCCGGGCGTCGACAGCGGAGAGTTCGTCTCTTCCCTCGACCAGGCGGTACAGGCGGTCCGGCGTGACGTCGGCGAAGCTCTGCGAACGGCCCGTTGTCGGCCAGTGGACCGTGATCCCGACCGCCGCCTCCGTCAGTCCCAGGCCGATCGTCTGGCGCAGCGGGTTGCCGCCGAAGCTGCCGCCGCCGTTGACCCGGCGGTGCACGGAGCGCCGGCCGCCGTCCGGGTCCGCGAAGTCAACCCGGATGCGGGCGCCGATCGCCGAGCGGTTGCTCTCCGTTCCCACCAGCTCGAGGGCCAGCCAGCGGGCGCCGAAGCCCGGGTTGCGGAACAGGGCGTCGCCGAAGCGGTCCCCGGGATACGCGCCGCCCATCTGCTCGAACACGTCGAGGTCGCCGTCGCCGTCGAGGTCGGCGAAGACGACGGCGTGGCCCTTCTGCAGGTGGCCGAATCCGCCGGCGAGGCTGACGTCCACGAACCGGCGGCCCGCCAGGTTCCGGTAGAGGACGTTCGGCATGATCGCCTCGTAGTCGGGATAGCCGGTGCCGAGGTAGAAGTCGAGCCAGCCGTCCTGGTCCAGGTCGCCGAAGTTCGAACCCATCGGCAACTGCAGCCGGTCAAGGCCGCTGCGCGCCGTCACGTCCTCGAAGCCGCCCTCGCCGTCGCCCCGGTACAGCCGCGCGGACTCCCACGGACCGGGATAGCCCTGGTAGCTGGCGGCGACGAAGCCGAGGCCGCCGCGGTCGCCGGTGTAGCTGGAGACGAAGAGGTCCAGGGCGCCGTCGTTGTCGACATCCCAGAACCAGGCCGGGAAGCTCTGGCGGGGCCCGGCGACGCCGAGCCCGGCCGCGACGTCCTCGAAGCTGCCGTCGCCGCGGTTGCGATACAAGCGGTTGGGCCCGCCCAGCACGGAGAGGTAGAGGTCGGGAAAGCGGTCGTCGTCGGTGTCTCCCCACACCGCCGCCTTGACGAAGGCGCGGACGGCGACGCCGGCTTTCGGCGCGACATCGCGGAAACGGACAACGCCGTCCTCGGCCAACCCTTCGTTGCGAAAGAGCTGTGACGGCGCGTCGACCGCCGGGCCGTGCTCGTTGCCGATGAAGAGGTCGAGGTCGCCGTCGTTGTCGAAGTCGGCCCAGGCGGCGGTCTGGGTCGGATAGTGGGCCTCGCCGAGGCCGGCAAGAAAGGTGACGTCCCGAAAGACCGGCGTCGTGGACTCGCCGGCCTCGGTCGACTCGTTCAGCAGCAGCGAGTTCGGGTGCCTGCCGTGGGGCCCGAACCAGGCGCCGCGGAGCACGAACAGGTCGACGTCGCCGTCGTTGTCCACGTCGCCGTGGACGACGTTCAGTCCGCCGTAGAGCCCGTCGAGTCCCGCCGCGGCCGAGGCGTCGGCGAACTCGCCCCGGCCGTCGTTCAGGAAGAGCCGGGGCGAGCCGGCCGGATCGAAGGTCGTCGTGAACAGGTCGAGGTCGAAGTCGCCGTCGAAGTCGTCGACCACGGCGCCGCCCGAGAGGTTGAAGCTGTCGACCCCGAGCTCGGCCGCCACGTTGACGAAGCGAGGAAAGTCGGCCTCCGAACCGAAGGCCGAGAGGGGCAGACGGTGCTCGGGTTCGACGGCGGCCGGGTGGTCGCCCAGAGTCATGTGGGCGAGGTTCAGCAACCACCTGGCCTTGACTTGCTGGACGGAGTTCCGGGGCACGGCCGCCAGGTACTCGCGCAGGAATCGCGCCGCCTGCTCCGAACCCTCGCGTTCGTCGTGGACCGCGTCGCCGCGGATCGGCAGGATGCAGGCCTCGGCGCCTTGCGCCCCGTGCCGTCCGGCGCAGTTCCGGCGCTCGCCGTAGCGAAGCCAGGCGACGGCGAGTCGGAACACGACCTCGGTCGCCTCTCCGCCGAGTTCGGCGGCCAACCCGGATCGCTCGCGAAGCAGATCGCGCGCCTGGCCGAAGCGGTTCAGGGCGGCCGCCTCGTCGCCCAGTCGAAGTTCCTGTTCCGCCAGGTCGACCAGCAGCCGAAACCGGGTGGCGTCGGGCGCGTCGGCGGCCGCCGCGAGCGCCGCGCGCGCGGCCCGGGTCGGGGCCTCGCCGAGCCAGGGGTTGGAGTCCAGGTCTTCCACGCGGATCGCCTCCAACGCCTCGAGCATCCGCTGGTGACTCGCGTCGATGGCGGCGGTTCGGTCGGAAGATTGCCGGGCGTCAACCGCGGTCGGCGCGAGCAGCGCGATGGTCAGCAGCCACGATCGGCGGCCGCCGGCGCCGCCGCGGCTTCCGGGCCGGACCACTAGCGAGCGCCTCCGGGCGCGCGGAGCGGGCGCCGCTCCTGGTAGAGGCGGAGACGGTCAAGGCGTCGCGGCGAGGCGGCGCCCGCGGTTTCCCGTTCGCGGTCCAGGGCCCGCCGCTGCCAGGAGACGGCCTCGTCGAACCGCCCGGCCTCCGCCAGCGCCATCGCCAGCGTCTCGAGGTGGTCCAGCGCCGGTTGCTCCTCGACGACCGAGCGGGCGAGATCCACCGCCCGCTCGCCGTTGCGCACGGTCGCGTCGGGGCTGGTGGCGAGAAGACGGGCGAGCAGGTGGCGCACCGCGAGGTCGCCGGGGAAGCGCTCGAGCGCGGTCTCCAGAGTTTCGCGAGCGGCGGCGAACCGCCCGGACCCGAACCTTGCCAGACCCAGGTTGAAGTGGACGCGCAGGTCGTCCGGGGTCAACGCCGCCAGGGCCTCCAGGCGCTCGGCGGCCCGGCCGGGTTCGCCCGCCTCGAGCAGCATGGCCGCCAGCTGGCGGTGGGCCTCGATGGCGCCGGGGTCGAGCCGGACGATCTCCTCGAGTTCGGCGCGGGCGCCGGCGGCGTTGCCGGCATCGGCGCGGGACCGAGCCCGCATCATCCGCCACTGCAGGTTCTCCGGGTCGATGTCGGCGGCCCGCTCCAGGTGGCCCGCGCTTTCGCGGTTCCGTCCGGTTCGTCCCAGCAGGAGGGCGAGATTGAAGTGCGCCGCGCCGTGCGAGGGGTTCGCTTCGATCGCGCGCCGGAGATGCTCCTCGGCCGCCGTCTGGTCGCCGGTCTCGATCAGGGAGCGGGCGAGGTTGAAGTGAACCTCGGGATCGTCGCCGTCCTCGGCCAGAAGTTCGCGGTACAGGACGATCGCCTCGCTGTTCCGGCCGGAACGGGAGGCGCGCACCGCGCGGTCGAACCGGCCCTCGGTCTTCATGCCGTAGATCCGGAGCCGGTCCCGGAGAGGATCGACGATAGCGATCGGGACCTGGCGGTTGCGCGCCAGCTCGGCGCGGGCCCGGGCGGCGTCGCCTTCCGCCCGCAGTGCCATTCCCAGGTGGTGGTGGACGACGCTTCCCTCCGGTTGCGAGGCCAGCGCCTCCTCGAAGGCGGCGATCGCCCGCCCGATCTCGCCCCGGTCCATTGCCACCCGGCCGAGACCGAACCGCGCCGCGGCGCTCTCGGGGCGAACCTCGAGCGCCCGCTCCCAGGCCGCCGCGGCCGCATCGAGGTCGCCGGCCTCGAGGTGGAGGTCGCCGGCGCGGATCAGGGTCGCCGTGTCGTCGGGACGCAGGTCGAGCGCGGTACGGGCCGCCAGCCGGGCGAGTCCCAGGGCGCCGGTGGCATCGTGAAGCAGCAGTTGGTAGTAGGCCCACTGAAAGTCGCTCGGCGCCAGAAGGCGGAGTTGCGCCAGGCACGCGGCGGCGGCGCCGTGCAGCTCGTGGTGGAGATATCGCAAACAGAGATCGCCGAAGGAGTTGGCCGCGAGTTGAGCTTCCTCGTCGGTCGCCGCCGCCGCGAGCGCCGCGCCGACCGCGGCGCGATCGTCGGCCATCCGCCCGCGCGTTCCGGCGTCGAGGTGGTCGAGCGAAGGGTCCGGCACGGCCTCGACCGAGAGCAAGGCCCGCACCTTGCGCGCGCCGTCCGTGGCCTGCGGCGCCAGGGCGGCCAGCGCGCCGGCCCCGGCGAGGCAGCAGAAACCGAGGGCCGCGCCGACCGCGGGCCCAGCCCGGCGCCGCCACTGCCTGGACGCCCGCGGCACGCGTCCGCCGGGCCGCCGAGGGCCCGCGGCGCCGGACCCGCGAACCGACCGTCCGGCGACCGTTGCGGCCGCCGGCGCCTGGCGAAGGCGCCGGCGGCTCAAGGGCGCCTCGCCCGGGCGGCGTCGCTCCGTCTGACGACGTTGTAGCGGCCGACCTCGACTTCCGTCTCCTCCACGGCGCCGTCGGGCCAGCGGACCTGGACAAGCAGGCTGGCCTTCTCGTCGGCCGGCCGCTCGGCGGCCGGCGGGAAGAACAGCAGCCGTGGATCGCGAGCGGCGACGTAGCTGCCGTCGGTGTGAACTCTCCGCCAGCCGCCGCCGTGGGCGAGGCGGGCGTGGGCGCCGTAGACGTCGACCAGTCCCTGTCGGTCGTCGCCGGCGGCCTCGACCAGTCTCAGGCCCGCCCAGTCGCGGATCGGCCGGCGCTGGTTCAGGAGCACGCGGGCGGGGCCGGCGTTGTTGGTGAGGACGAGGTCCGGGTCGCCGTCGTTGTCCAGGTCGCCGACCGCCAGACCGCGGCTGACCTCGACGTGGACGGGCCGCTCCCGGCGCGCCGAGGGCACGACCCGGAAGCGGCCGCCGCCGAGGCCGCGGAAGAGCTGGTTCTCCATCCGCAGCGGGTGGGGGTCGCCGGCGTCGACCTGGGCCTCGATTCGTCGCACCGCCCCGTTCGCCACGTACAGGTCGAGCGTGCCGTCGCCGTCGACGTCGAGACTGGCCGCGCCGAAGCCGGTCATCGGCCAGCTGGCGTCGATCAGGCCGGCCTCGCGGCTGCGGTCGTCGAAGAGCCCGTCGCCGTCGTTCAGGTAGAGCGTGTTGTGCTCGCGGACCAGGTGGGAGAGGAAGATGTCCGGCGCGCCGTTGTCGTCGAAGTCGGAAACGGCGACCCCCATGCTGGCCTGCGGCCGCCCGTCCCGGTCGAACGCGGCGCCCGCGAACACGGCGTCCTCGACGAACGTGCCGTCGCCCTGGTTGAGCCACAGGCGGTTCGCCATCTGGTCGTTGGCGACGTAGAGGTCGACGAGGCCGTCGCCGTTGAAGTCGTCGGCGATCGCGCCCAGCGCCGTGCCGGCCTCCACCGCGTCGTCGCCCAGGCCGGAGCGGACCGTGGCGTCGACGAAGGTTCCGTCGCCGAGGTTGCGGAGCAGCCGGTCGGCTTCGGCCGGCTGACTGAGCGGGCCGCAGTAGTCCGGCCTGCCGCCTGTCAGGAAGCAGCGCTTGCGGTTGGCGCGGTGGAAGCGGTGGTAGTTGCCGACGTAGAGGTCCTGCCAGCCGTCCGCGTCGTAGTCGAAGAAGACGGCCGGCACGCTGAACCGGCGGTCGCCGACTCCGGCGGCCTCCGTGGCGTCCTCGAAGCCGCGGCCCTCGAGGTTGCGGAGGAGCCGGTTGGCGCCCAGGTTCGTCAGGTAGAGATCGACCCAGCCGTCCCGGTCGACGTCGGCCGTGGCGACGCCGATGTTGTACCCCGGCTCGTGGAGTCCGACCTCCGCCGTGACGTCGGTGAACCGGAGTACTCCGGCGTCGGCCAGGTCGTTGCGGAACAGGCGGTCGGTCGGCTCGGCGGCCGGCGGCGGGAAGACGGACGTCCGATTCTCGTCGCCGTCGAAGGCGCGCCCCTGGCCGAGGTAGACGTCGAGATCGCCGTCGTTGTCGTAATCGAAGAGGGCGACTCCCGCGCCCACCACTTCGGCGGTGTAGAGCTGTCCGGTCATGCCGTTGTAGTGGACGAAGTCGATGCCGACGTCGGCGGCGACTTCGACGAATGCCGGCGATGCGTCCTCAGGGCGGCCTGGCGCCGCGGCGAGGGTGGCGGCGAGCGCCAGTGTGGCCATCATGGCTGAGCGGGATCATACGACCGGCGCCGCGGCCCTTCCGATCCGGGCGGAAGCGGGCGGCGCGCGGCGCCGACCGCCGGACGGCGTAGGATGTCCGCGGTGAAACGTCAGACGTACCTCCGGCTGTCCGTCATGATGCTCCTGCAGTACGGGGTCTGGGGCGTCTGGCTTCCCGTTCTCGCCCGTTACCTCCAGGCCGATCGGGCCGAGGGCGGCCTGGGGTTCAGCCCCGGGCAGGTCGGATGGATTCTGGGCCTGGCGAGTTCGATCGGCGCCGTCACCGCGCCGTTCGTTGCCGGTCAGCTCGCCGATCGCTCGTTCTCGACCCAGCGCGTCCTCGCGGCGCTGCTGCTGGCCGGCGGCGCGATCAAGATCGTCACCGCGTACCAGACGAGCTTCGCCGCCTGGCTCTGGCTCTCCGTGGCGTACTCGGTCCTCTACGCGCCGACCCTGGCGCTCTCGAACTCGCTCGCGTTCGCGCATCTGGACGATCCCGACCGCCAGTTCCCGAAGGTGCGGGTCTGGGGCACGATCGGATGGATCGCCGCGAGCTGGGCGTTCCCGCTGTTCTGGCTGCTCTCCGATGTCCGTTTCTCCTGGCTGCCGCCCTTCTACGCCGGGACCGAGGCCGCGGATGCGACCGCCAGGCTGGTCGATTCGCTGATCTGGAGCGGCGTGCTGGCGTTCGGATACGCCCTGTTCTGCCTCTTCCTGCCGCCGACGCCGCCGCGACGGGACGCGGAGGAGAAGCTCGCCTTCGCCAAGGCCTTCGGGCTGTTCCGTCGGCGCTCGTTCGCAGTGCTGGTCGCGGCGAGCCTGCCGATCGCCGTGATCCACCAGATCTACTTCATGCAGACGGCGCCGTTCATGAGCGAGGTCCTGGGGCTTCCGGACAGCCGGATCGGACCGGCGATGAGCATCGGCCAGTTCGCCGAGATCGCGGTCATGGTGGCGACGGGCTGGCTGCTCGCGCGTTTCGGCTTCCGGGGCGTGATCGCCCTCGGGACGTTCGCCTACTGCGTCCGCTACGCGATCTTCGGCAGCGACTTCCTGCCCGTGGAGGCGATCGTCGCCAGTCAGGCGCTCCACGGCCTCTGCTACGCGTGTTTCTTCGCCGCCGCCTTCATCTACGTCGACCGCATCGCCGAGCCGGACGTGCGGCACTCCGCCCAGACCGTGTTCGGCATCGTGATTCTCGGTCTCGGGCCGGTGCTGGCGGCGCCGGTCCTCCAGTTCCTCTCCGAGGCGTTCACGAACGACGCCGGGGCGCTGGACTACTCGGCGCTGTGGTACTCGCTGTCGGCGCTGGCGCTGTTGACCATGCTGGGCTTCGCTGCCCTGTTCCGGGATGAGAGCCTCCGGGATGAGAGCCGCCGCGATCCGACGCCGCCGACGCGCACGGCCTGAGGCGGCGCCGCCGGCCGGTCCTCTGCCCCGGGTTGACGCCGCGCGGCGTTGCGTTCGTCAGACGTCGCAGACGCTGACGCCATGCGCAAGAGCGGCGAGCTGGTCGCTGCTCCTGGGAATGAACTCCTGGCCCACGATGCCGGTGTAGCCGGTCTCCAGGATCGCGCGCATGATCGCCGGGTAGTACAGCTCCTGGTTCTCGTCGAGCTCGTTGCGACCGGGGTTTCCGGCCGTGTGGTAGTGGCCGATGTGCTGGTGGTGGTTGCGGATCGTCCGGATGACGTCGCCCTCCATGACCTGCGCGTGGTAGATGTCGTAGAGGATCCTGAAGCGGTCGGAGCCGACGCGGTCCACCAGGTCGACCAGCCACGGCATGTTGTCGGCCATGTAGTCGGCGTGGTCGACCCTGGAGTTGAGCAGTTCCATGCAGATCGTGACGCCCTTCCGCTCGGCGCGTCCCACGATCTGCCGCAGAGCCGTGACGCAGTTCTCCAGACCCTCGCTGTCCGACATGCCGTTGCGGTTGCCCGAGAACGTGATCACGTTGGGAAAGCCGGCCTCGGCGGCGGCGTCGATGCCGGCCCCGATCGCCTCCAGGCAGGCCTCGTGGTTGGCCGGATCGTTCAGGCCGGCGGCGATGCCGTGGCTGTTCGTCATCGCGCAGGAAAGGCCGTGCTTCCGCAGGGTCGGGAAGGCCTCGGGTCCCAGAATCTCGATCGATTCGAGACCCATCGCGCTGACGGCGGCGGCCAGTTCCTCGAGCGGCATGCGGCCGTAACACCACTGGCACACCGATTGGCGGATCCTCCCGTTCCTGACCGCTCGCTCCTGTTGGGCGGGCATGGCCTGGGGAACGGCGGCGGCCGCGGCGACCGAAGCGGCGCCGGCGATCAGAGTGCGGCGGGACAGGGACTCTGGGTTCACGATTCGGTCTCCCGGTGGACGTCGGGCGCCTGGAATGGACGGTGACGTTCGATTGTACTGTCCGTCGCGGGATACGATCGTCCCGATGAAGCGCAGGGCAGGGTCGGGAAGAAGGTGGCTGGCGCCGACGGCCGCGGCCGCGTTCGCCCTGCTTCTCGCCTCGTTGCTGCCGGCTCAGTGGTGGCGCCCGGCGCCGGCGCGCTACCCGGAGGAAGGCCGCCGGTACCTCGAGGGCTTCGTCTTCTGCCGCGGCCAGTACCGACAGGTCATCGACGAATGGCTCGGTCAGGGCTGGTTCACCGACTACCCGGACTCCGAGTACAACTTCATGACCCGGCTGGCCCAGCTGACGACGGTCGAGATCCAGCGCACCGCCTTCGGCGACCCGGAGCACCTGGTCCTGACCCTCGACAATCCGCGGCTGTTCGAGTTTCCGTTCCTGTTCATGTCGGACGTCGGCACGATCGGCATCGACGACGTCGAGGCGGAGAATCTGCGGAAGTACCTGCTGGCCGGCGGCTTCCTCTACGTCGACGACTTCTGGGGCCCGGACGCCTGGGACCGCTGGGCGCGTCAGATCGGCCGGGTGCTGCCGCCGGGCGAGTACCCGATCGTCGACATTCCGCTGGATCACCCGATCTTCAGCACGTTCTTCACGGTCGACGAAGTGCCGCAGATCCCGTCGATACAGTACTGGAACATGACCGGCCGAGCGGACACGTCGGAACGGGGCCAGCGCTCCGCCGAGCCGCACTTCCGCGGCATCTTCGACGAGCGTGGCCGCCTGATGGTCGCGATGACCCACAACACGGACATCGCGGACGGCTGGGAGCGGGAAGGCGAGTCGCGCGAGTTCTTCGAACGCTTCTCGCTGACGAAGTCCTATCCGTTCGGCGTCAACCTGGTTCTGTACGCTCTCTCGCACTGATGAAGGAGGAACACGAGATGGTCCTTGCCACGCTTCGCATCCGTTCTCTGGCCGTAGCCGCCGGCGCGGCCGCGACGCTCCTCGCCGGCCCCGCTGGCGCACAGCGCAGCTTCGACGATGTCGAGGTCGCCGCGGCGCCCGTCGCGGGCTCGGTCCACATGCTGACCGGGGCCGGCGGCAACATCGGCGTCTCGGCCGGCGATGACGGCATCCTGATGGTCGACGACCAGTTCGCTCCACTTGCCGGCAGGATCCGGGCCGCGATCGCGGAGATCTCGACCGGCGACCTGGAGTTCGTCGTCAACACCCACTTCCACGGCGACCACACCGGCGGCAACGTCGTCTTCGGCGAAGAGGCGCTCATCGTCGCCCACGCGAACGTGCGCAACAGGCTCGCGGCGGGCGACGGGCCGCGCGGTCAGTCGGGAGAGCCCGCGCCCAGGGTCGCGCTGCCGGTCGTCACGTACGACATCGGCGTGTCGATTCACTTCAACGGCGAGCAGATCATGATCGGCCATCTGGAGGGCGGACACACCGACGGAGACAGCTTCGTCTACTTCATGGACTCGAACGTGATTCACCTCGGCGACCAGTTCTTCGCCGGGCGCTTCCCCTTCGTCGACGTGGCGAGCGGCGGCAACGCGGTGGGGCTCCGGGACAGCATCGGCGGCGTGCTCGACCGCCTGCCGGAGGACGCGAAGGTGATTCCGGGCCACGGACCGCTGTCCACGGTCGATGACCTGCGGACCTACCACCGGATGCTCGCGGAGTGCGTGGCCACGGTGCAGGCCGGGATGGAAGCCGGCAAGTCGCTCGAGGACATCCAGGCCGCCGGACTGCCGGACGAGTGGGACGGCTGGGGCGCCGGCTTCATCAACGAGTCGGTGTTCATCGCGTCCATCCACGAGAGCCTGTAGCAGCCGCCGTGCCGATCATGCGTCCGAACGGAGCTCTGCACGTGAAGTGCGTCCTGCTGGCGGCGGCGCTGGCCCTGCCGGCCGGCATCGCGCTGGCGGCGCCGCCGGCGAGTTCGGATGGGGAAGCGGGCTGGCCGGCCTGGCGCGGCCCCAGCGGCGCCGGGTCGGCGCCGGCGGGGAATCCACCGATCGACTGGTCGGAGGACAGGAACGTGCGGTGGAAGAAGGCCGTGCCGGGTCTCGGACTGTCCTCGCCCATCGTCTGGGGCGATCGTCTCTTCCTGACCACCGCCGTGCCCACCGGCGAGAAGGCCGCGAACCCGCGGCCGGCCGGCAGGCGTGACGGCATCCCTCCCGACCAGGTCCTGAGCTACGAGGTCCACGCCCTGGATCGCCAAGACGGGGCGACGGCCTGGCAGCGAACCGTACGCACGGAGGCGCCCCACGGCGGCACTCATCCCGACGGCGCCTGGGCCGCCGGGTCGCCGGTCACGGACGGCGAGACGCTGATTGCCTTCTTCGGTTCGCAGGGCCTGTACGCCTTCGATCTCGATGGGACCGAGCTCTGGCGCCGCGACCTCGGCGACATGAGGACCCGGTTCGGATTCGGCGAGGGAAGCTCGCCGGCGCTTCACGGCGACCGCGTGTTCGTCGTCTGGGACCACGAGGACGAGTCCTTCGTCGTTGCGCTCGACAAGAACACGGGGGAGGAGATCTGGCGGCGCGAGCGGGACGAGATGACCGCCTGGGCGACGCCCCTGGTCGTCGAGCACGGCGGGCGAACGCAGGTCGTGACGAGCGCAACGCGGCGGGTCCGTTCCTACGACGCCGCCACCGGCGAGACGATCTGGGAGACGACCGGGATGACGCTCAACGCGATTCCCTCGCCCGTGTCCGCCGACGGCGTCGTCTACCTGACGAGCGGCTTCCGCGGCAGCAAGCTGCTCGCCGTTCGGCTCGACGGCGCCGAGGGCGACATCACGGGCACGGACAGGGTGGCGTGGTCCGTGGACCGGGACACGCCCTACGTGCCTTCGCCGCTGCTGCACGAAGGCGTCATCTACTTCACGAAGGTCAACAGCGGCATCCTCTCCGCCTACGACGCCGCGACCGGCGAGGCCCACTACGGGAACCAGAGGCTGGGCGCGGTTCGCAACGTCTACGCCTCGCCGGTGGCCGTCGGCGACCGCGTCTACTTCTCCAGCCGGGACGGCGAGTTCCTGGTCGCGAAGGCGGGGCCGATCTTCGAGGTCCTCGCCGAAAACGAGCTCGACGACCGCTTCGACGCCTCGCCGGCCATCGTCGGCGACGCGATCTACCTGCGCGGCCGCGGCAACCTGTACTGCATCGCCGCGCCGTAGCCGGCCGCCGGTTTCAGGCAAGGGTTCGCCGCCCGCGGGCCGCGCTGCCTCGCAAGGAACTCACACGGAAGGACGACGAGGGCGTTGGCGCACCCGGTGCGCGGCGGTGTCTGTCGCAGGCAAGCGGGCAAGGGGGACCTCGAGTGCCACCGTCTCGGGGGGGAGGCAGAGTCGGTCGTTGCAGGCCTGGAGCTGGAGGGAAACCGGAATCGAGACGGGAGGCGGGTCGGGGACGCCGCCGACAGGCGCGAGGCTCAGGGAGATGCGCTGCCGGCCTTCGTAGACGAGGACGTCGCCGGACTGCGCGTCGAACCGGGTCCGCCGGGGTTGCGGGTACCGGAGACCGGTGATCTCGAAGCGGCCGCCGGCCCCCAGGATCGTTGTGCCGATCAGGTCGTCCCGGAGCGGCTCGGGTCCGTTCAGATGCCAGCCTTCCTTGATCGTCAGGTCGATGTCGACGTCGACCGCGCCGGCGTCGGCGCCGTGTCGCAGGGTGGCGGCGATAGCGACGGCGCCGGCGGCGGCGGTGGCCCTGGGGCCGGCGTCGCCGTCGAGGGCGACGGCCAGTCCGGTCAGCATGTACGTGTAGGCGGTCGGCATCCTCTCGATGTTGGCGCCGAACGCGGCGACGGTGGCTAGCGCGGCCTCGGCGGCGTTCCGGTCGCCGGTGCGGCGCCCGAGTTCGGCGAGGGCGCGGACGGCCACGGAGTTGCCGGAAGGAACGGCGCCGTCCGTCGGGCTCCTGGGCTGCGCGATGAGCAGGTTGGCCCTTTCCCGCTCCGCGATGAAGAAGCCGCCGCCGAGGCGCGGCGCGGCGGGGGCCTCTTCCTCCGCCGGCGCCGGACCGGGATCCCGGAAGCGCTCGATCATCTCCGCCGAGACCCTTGAGGACCGTTCGAGCCACTTGTCGTCCGAGGTCGCGTCGTGGAGAGCGACGAAGGCATGAACCAGGTGGGCGTAGTCCTGGACCAGGCCGGGAGTCGACGCTTCGCCGTCCAGCCAGACGCGCCAGAGGCCGCCGTCGTCGCGGCGGTTGTGCCGCCACACGAAGTCCGCCGCCCGCGCCGCGGCCTCGACCCAGGACGGCTCGGACAGGGCCTCCGCGGCCTCGGCCAAGGCTCGAATCATCATCCCGTTCCAGGACGTCAGGACCTTGTCGTCGCGCAGCGGATGCGGGCGGCGCTCCCGGACCCTGTAGAGCCGTTCGCGAATGGCGTCGAGCCGGTCGAGCAACTCGTCCAGCGGCAGTCCGAGATCGGCGGCGCTCTCGTCCAGGGCCCGGTCGAGAAACAGGATGTTCCGGTGTTCGAAGTTCCCCGCCTCGGTCACGCCGAAGAGCCGGACCGCCAGGTCGGCGTCGTCGGGATCCAGGGCTTGCCGCATCTGTTCCTTGGTCCACGCGAAGAACTCGCCCTCGACCGATTCCCCGTCCGCGGCTTCGCTGTCCGCGTCGGTGGCGGAGTGGAAGGCGCCCCGCGGAGAGGTCATGTCGCGCAGGACGTAGTTCGCGGTCTCGCGCGCCACCCGCGCCAGCAGCGGATCGCCGGTCAGCCTGTAGGCCAGTGCGTAGGCGCGGAGCAGGTGGGCCTGGTTGTAGAGCATCTTCTCGAAGTGGGGCACGAGCCAGCGCCCGTCCACCGAGTACCGGTGGAAACCGCCGCCGACCTGGTCGTGGAGGCCGCCGCGGGCCATCGCGCGCAGGCTGAGCAGGGCGGCGTCGAGCGGCGCCCGATCGCCCGTGCGAAGCGCCTCCTCGAGCAGCAGCAGGAGGTTCGTTTCGTTGGGAAACTTCGGCGCGGCGCCAAAGCCGCCGTGGACCCGGTCGGTGCTGGCGACGAGGACCTGGACCGCTTCGCCGATCACCGCGCGCCCCAGGTTCTTCGACGCGCCGCGGGCCGCCGTGATCCGCCGAACCAGGTCGGCGATCCGGGCGGCGCTCGTTTCCAGCTCGTCCCTCCGTTCGCGCCACGCGGACTCCACCTGGCGCATCAGATCGACGAACTGCCCGGGCGGAAAGTACGTGGCGCCGAAGAACGGCCGGCGGTCGGGGAGCAGGAAGCTGGACATCGGCCAGCCGCCCCGCTGCCGGGTGACGTGGACCGCCGTCATGTAGATGTCGTCGATGTCGGGCCGCTGCTCCCGGTCCACCTTGACGCAGACGAACAGCTCGTTCATCAGCCGCGCCACCTCGACGTTGTCGAAGCTCTCGCGCTCCATCACGTGGCACCAGTGGCAGGTGGAGTAGCCGATCGAGAGAAAGACGGGCTTGTCCTCCGCCCGCGCCCGCTCGAACGCTTCCTCGCCCCAGGGGAACCAGTCGACCGGGTTGTGCGCGTGCTGCCGGAGATACGGCGAGGTCTCCAGAACGAGCCGATTCAGGAACATCGCCTGGCCGTCCGGCGCCAGGAGCTCGGTCCGGGGCTTTGCGTCGGACGGCATCGCGGCCAGAGCGGCCTCCAGTCTGGCCTGGAGCTCCGGAGAGCGCGCTTCGGCGCCCGGAGGCGGAACGGCGAGAACGGGGGGGTTCGACATGGACGGCCAGACGACGGCAAGGCCCCCCGCGATCGAGGCGGCGCTGCGCACGGCATCCGAGGATAGCCAAGGCCCGGCTCGCTGCTACATTCCCGCGGATGCCTGAACCGCGGCCCCGGCCGGTCGCGCCGGAAGCGGCTACCCTCATGGCGGCGCAAGTCGCACGCCGCCGGAGACCTCGGGAAGCCGGGGCGGGGAGCGTCGCGGCCCCGGCCCGGAACGCTGCTGCGCTGGCGGCGCTCCTGCTGCCGGCGGCGATGGCATGCCGGCCGGCCGGCGACGAGACGCTCCGCTGGGTGGACTGGGCCGACGAGACCCGGCGCCAGGTCGAGGTCGACCGGGAACCGGGGCAGTACCTGGGCCATCCGACGACCGTGCTGCTCGCCGACCGGCGCTCGATCCTGGCCGTCTACCCGAAGGGCCACGGCGCCGGCCCAATCGTCATGAAGCGGAGCGAGGACGGCGGGCTCACGTGGAGCGAGCGGCTGCCGACTCCCGCGAGCTGGGCGACGTCGATGGAAACGCCGACCGTCTTTCCGGTTGACCTCGCGGACGGCCGGCGGCGCCTGCTCCTGTTCTCGGGGCTCTACCCGGTGCGGATGGCGCGCTCGGAAGACGATGGCGAGACCTGGACCGATCTCGAGCCGATCGGCCACTTCGGCGGCGTCGTCGCGATGGCGTCGGTCGAGCGGCTGCGTAGCCTGGACCGTGAACTGATGGCTCTGTTTCACGACGACGGACGGTTCTTCCGACGGCCCGCGTCCCGCGACGAGAGGGTCCCCGGCTTCGCGCCCGAGTTCAAGGTCTACAAGACGATCTCGCTCGACGACGGTCTCTCCTGGTCCGAGCCGGAGGTCATCGCCCGGCGCCCGGACGCGCAGCTGTCCGAGCCGGGCCTGATCCGCTCGCCGGACGGCCGCGAGATCGCCGTGCTGCTGAGGGAGAACAGCCGCCGGTTCAACTCCTTCGTCGTCTTCTCGGCCGACGAGGGGCGGACCTGGAGCCGACCGATCGAGCTGCCGTCTTCGCTCACCGGCGATCGGCACGTCGGCCGCTACGCGCCGGACGGCCGTCTCTTCGTCACGTTCCGGGACCGCGAACCGTCGAGTCCCTGGCATGGCGACTGGATCGGCTGGCTGGGGCGCTACGAGGACCTGCGGCGCGGGGACCGCGAGCGCTGGGCGGGCGAGGCGCGGGTGCGGTTGATGGACAACCGGTACGCCGCGGACGCGGCGTACGCGGGACTCGAACTCCTGCCGGACGGCGCCTTCGTCGCCACCGCCTACGGTCACTTCATTCCGGGCGAGGCGCCCTGGATCGCTTCGGTGCGCTTCACGGCGGCGGAACTCGACGAGGCCTCCGCGACGGCGCCGACCGACGTTCCCGCGAAGCCGGTGCTCCGGGTCGGCACGAGCGGCGACTACCCCCCGTTCTCGACCGTCGAGGCGTCGGCCGCCGAGGAGGCGGTCCGCGTCGGCTTCGATATCGAGGTCGCTGAACGACTGGCCTTCGACCTCGGCTTCGACGTGGAGTTCCGCTCCTTCGACTGGCCTGACCTGGCTGCGTCGATGGCCGCGGGCGAATTCGATCTTGCGACGAGCGGCGTCACCTGGCGGCCCGGCCGGGCCGCGCTGGGGTGGATGAGCCGGGCGGTCGCGGCCGGGGGGCCCTGCGTGGTCAGCGCGGCGGCCGCGGCGGAGCCGCCGCTCCGCCTGGCCGTCAATCGCGGCGGCGTCCTGGAGCGCTGGACACGGGAGCGCTTTGTCGGCGGCGAGATCACGGCCGTGGACGACAATCTCTCGCTGCCCGGTCGCCTGGAGCGAGGCGAGGTGGACGCCTTCGTTACCGACTCGTTCGAGGTAGAGCACTTCGGCCGCGACGGCTGGCGTCGTCGCTGCGAACCGCCGCTCGACCGCAAGGTGTTCTGGGTCGCTCCGCAACGCGCGGATGAACTGGGCGCGGCGGTGGACCGCTGGGTTCAGGGCGCCGAGGCATGGCTCGACGACCGCCGCGAGGAGTGGTTCGGCCGGGGCAGGCGCCGTGACGAACTGGATCATCTCCTCGACCTGACGGCTCGCCGGCTTGCCTTCATGCCGCCGATCGCCTCGTGGAAGTCTGCGCGTGGCCTGCCGATCGAGGACCTGGAGCGGGAACGCGCGGTGCTGGACGCGGCGGAACGGAGCGCCGTCCGCTACGGCCTCGATCCGAAGCCGGTGCGCGACTGGTTCGCGCTTCAGATCGACCTGGCCAAGGCGGTCCAGCGCCGGACCGCGGCGGCGCCGCCGAAGCCGACCCTGGGACCGGACACGATTCGACCAGCCTTGATCCGTCTGGGCGAACGTCAGGTGCGTTCGCTGCGAGCGCTGTCGACCGGCCCGATCGGCCAGCCCGACCTCGCGGATCTCGAGGTGCTCACGCCGTATCTGCGTCCCGCGGAAGTGGAGCGGGTGCGCGCCGGACTGTCGCGGCTTCTGGCCCATCCGGGGACGGCGGCGGATCCCGATCCATCGCCGCGATGACGCCGCGCGCCATCTGCCAGGTGGACGACCGGCCCCCCAGATCGGGGGTCAGCCTCCGGCCTTCCTTGAGCACGGCGGTCACCGCCCGGTCGATGCGATCCGCCTCTTCGTCGAGCTCGAAGTGCCGGAGCAGGGCGACGGCCGGCGTGAGCAGCGGCAGCGGGTTCGCCTGGCCGGCCCCGATCAGGTGCGGGGCGTCGCCGTGGACGGCCTCGAAGACGTGGCAGTCGTCGCCGACGTTGATCGCGTGGCCCGTGGAGATGCCGCCGGCGAGACCGGCGCCGAGGTTGCTCAGGATGTCGCCGTAGAGGTTGTCCATCAGCATGACGTCGAAGTCGTACGGATTCAGCACGAGGCGCATGCAGGCGGCGTCGACGATGCAGTCGTCCGCCTCGATGTCGGGGTAGCCGGCGGCGACCGACCGGAACGTGTCCAGGAACAGGCCGTCGCTCCGCTTCATGATGTTCGCCTTGTGGATGGCGGTGATCTTGCGGCGTCCGTGGCGCCGCGCGATGCGGAAGGCGTAGTCCGCGATGCGCCGACAGGCGGCTCGGCTGACCACCTTCATGCTCTCGACCACGCCATCCACGATCTCGTGTTCGATGCCCCGGTAGACGCTCTCCGTGATCTCGCGGATGAGCAGCACGTCGAGGTCGGGATAGCGCGTCGGCAGCCCGTCTATCGCCCGGACGGGACGCACGCTGGCCCAGAGCCCGAGCATCTGTCTCAGAGCGACGTTCGGATTCCACGGTCCCGGTCCCACCCGCGCGGCGTCGCGGCCCGGACCGATCAGGCGGGTCTTCAGCGCCACGCGGCAGTCGCGGATCGTGTCGGCCGCCTCGCCGAGGACGGCCTCCGTGTTGCGGCGGACCGCGGTTGGCACGTCGACGCGGACGAAGTCGAATTCGACGCCGACGGACTCCAGGATCGCGAGCACCGGCGGCGCGGTTTCGGCGCCGATGCCGATGCTGCCGACGATCAGCGCGACCCGGGGCCGGGCCGCGCTCCGATCCGGCCCGGAAGCGGTCTCGACCTTCGCGGTCATCGGCCGTCCTCGCGCGCCCGCGCTTCGTCGTCGAGTTCCGCCAGCAGGGCGTCCGTGAGTTCGGAGGTGTTGGCCTTTCCGCCCAGATCGCGGGTGAGCGACTCGCCGGCGGCCAGCAGGCGCTCGACTCCGGCGCGCAGGTGGTCGGCCGCGTCCGGCTCGCCGACGTAGCGGAGCATCAGCTCCGCCGACAGGATGAGGGCGATCGGGTTGGCCAGGTCGCGCCCGGCGATGTCCGGCGCCGTGCCGTGCACCGCCTCGAAAACGGCGCAGCCCTCGCCGTAGTTCGCGCCCGGAACGACCCCCAGGCCGCCGACCAGCCCCGCGCAGAGGTCGCTGATCAGGTCGCCGTCCAGGTTGCCCATCACGAGCATGTCGAAGCGGGTCGGATCCGTGGCCAGGTCGAGCGCGAGGTTGTCGAGCGGCAGGTACTCCACCCGGAAGAAGGGGTACTTCCGCTCGCATTCGCGCGCGCAGTCCAGAAACAGGTTGTCCGAGAGCGGCGTGATCGAGTCCTTGTGCACGATCGTGAGCTTCTTGCGGCCGTGGCCGCGGGCGTACTCGAAGGCGAACTGCATGATCCGCCGCGAGGCGTTTCGGGTCACGATCCTGAGCGCCTCCACGACGCCGTCGACGACTTCGTGCTCGCGGCCGCTGTAGAGCCCCTCGGTGTTCTCGCGCACGATGATCTGGTCGATGCCCTGGTAGCGGGCCAGGGTGTTCCCCGGCAGGGAGCGCACCGGCCTCACGCAGGCGAACAGCTCCAGCGCCTGGCGAAGGAGAACGTTGACGCTGCGCCAGCCCCCGCCGACCGGCGTCTGCAACGGTCCCTTGATCGCGATCCGGTTGCGGCGGATGGAGTCGATCGCTTCGTCGGGCAGCGGGGAGAGTCCCTGGTCGACCGCCGTGCCGCCGGCCACCACGGGTTCCCAGTCGACGCGGCCGCCCGTGACGAAGTCGACGGCGCGGACCATCGCCTTGCTGACCTCGGGGCCGATTCCGTCCCCGGGGAGGAGAGTGACCGAGTACTTCAACCGGCCAGGGCCGTATCGTCGACGATCGCCTCGATCAGGCAGGGACCCGGCTCGGCGAAGCCGCGTTCGAGCGCCGCCGTCAGCTCCTCGCCGGTCCGCGCCTGGACCGCCGGCATGCCGAAGCCGCGGGCCAGATCGAGCCACTCGACGCGGGGACCGGACAAGTCCGTCAGGTTGACGCTCTGCGGTCCGGGTTCCGTCACGCCGGCGCGGTGGAGTTCCACCTGGAGGATCCGGTAGACATCGTTCGCGAACACGAGGTTCACGACGTCGACGCCCTCCCGGACCTGGCTCCACAGCGCCTGGATCGTGTAGAGACCGCTGCCGTCGCCCTCAAGGGTCAGCACCTTGCGGTCCGGACAGGCGATCGCGGCGCCGAGGGAGGCCGGCAGGCCCATGCCGATCGCCCCGCCGTTCTCCTGGAGGTAGGTATGGGGCGGCGCGGCGGCCGTCGCAGGATAGAAGCCGGCGCCGGCCGTGATCCCCTCGTCCACGACGATCGCCCGTTCGGGCAGGGTGGCGGCGATCGCCTGAGCGGCGACGCGGACTCCGATCGGTCCGGCCGGCGCCGGCGGCCTCGCGACCTGCCGCGCCGGCGGTTCTTCCTCCGCCTCGAGCGCCTCGGCCAGTTCCCGGAGGGCGTGGCCGCTGTCCTCCGTCGGGTGGCTGAGGACGACGACCTCCGTCGACTCGGGAATCAATCGGCTGACGCCGTTCTCGTAGCCGAAGAAGGCGACGGGATCGAGCGCGCCGGCCAGGACCACCGTGTCGGCGTCGCGGAAGTACTCCACCGCCGGTTCGGGGAAGTAGGGAACCCGCGGCAGCGGCGGCAGATGGGGACCGCGCTCCATGCGTCCGCAGAACGTCTCGGCGCCGAGCCGGCAGCCGGTTCTTGCCCACACCTTCGCCGCCTCGCGTTGGGCGGCCTCCGTCAAGCCGGAACTGCCGAGCATCAGCATCGTCCGTTCGCCCTTCAGCGCGGCTACGCGGGCCCGCTCGACCGCTTCGGGGCCGATCCTGGCGGCGGGCGGGGGCGTCGGTTCCACGATCGGACCGACCGCCTCGTTCCACTGGCAGTCCGTGGGCACGATCAGGGTTGCGATCCGTCCGGGGTGACGACGCGCCGCCGCGATGGCGTCGGCCATGTCGCGGGAGACGTGCTCCGCCGAGGCCGCGGTGCGCTGCCAGTCGGACACCGCCCGGACCAGACTCTCGACCTCGGTGTTGAGGGGCGGGTCGTAGTTCCGGTGCCACGTCGGGTGGTGTCCGATCACGTTGACAAGGGGCGTGCGCCCGCGGCGCGCGTTGTGGAGGTTTGCGAACCCGTTCGCGAAACCCGGTCCGAGGTGGACCAGGGTCAGGGCGGGCTTGCCGGCCATCCGGCCGTAGCCGTCGGCGGCGCCGGTGGCCACGCCCTCGAACTGGGCCAGTACGCCGCGCACGCCGGGCACTTCGTCGAGCGCCGCGACCAGGTGGATCTCGGAGGTGCCGGGATTCGCGAAACAGACCTCGACGCCGGC
The DNA here is from genome assembly GCA_965203495.1 of Candidatus Multivorans sp. Lineage (GTDB taxonomy): Bacteria > Acidobacteriota > Thermoanaerobaculia > Multivoradales > Multivoraceae > Multivorans. Next base: position 207,554 of record CBDBDB010000011.1, on the reverse strand, counting down.
GTTGGCGGCGGTCCGAAGCATGGCCTGGGCGCCGTTCATCGGAGCGGGAGGGTAGCAAGCGGGCTCATCGGCGCTCGCGCTCTTCCTCCGTCGCCGCGGCCATGGGCTGGGTCCGGGACGCGAGCGGCAGCGCGGTCGTGCGCTTAATCTCGTTCAGAACGATGCTGGTGAGCAGACGGTCGACGCCGGGGATCGCCGCGAGCTCATCCTTGAGGATGTGCTCGAGGTGCCGGTAGTCGCGGGCCACGATCTTCAGCAGGTAGTCGTGCTCGCCGGTGAGGAAGTGGCACTCGAGGACCTCGGGAAGCTCGCTGATCACCTGGCTGAAGCCACGCACGGCGTCCGCCTGGTGGTGAGTGAGGAAGACCTGCACGAAGCAGAGCAGTCCGAGGTTCACGGCCTGGCGATCCAGCAGCGTGACCTGGCGCTGGATCACGCCGCGGTCTTCGAGCTTGCGGAGCCGCTTCTTCAGGCCCGAGGCGGACAGGTCCACGCGGCGGGCAAGGTCGGCGTCGGTGCGGTTCGAATCCTCCTGCAGCAACTCGAGGATCGCGTAGTCGGTGGCGTCGAGGGGGCGGCCGCCCGCGCGCTGGGGCTCGGCGCTCGGGCGGTTGCTCTTGGGTTCCATTGGGCGGATTCTTGCACAGAGTGCGTGCCGGCCCGGCTGAAGGGCGGATGGGGTGGAATCTGCACTTGTAGATCGCTATTGGTTCTGATAGCGTCCGCAACATGGCTGTTGAGGTACATCGTCGCACCAGAAACGGCGTCCTTCCTGCCCTCCTCGGCGGTCGGGATCCCGAGAAGCCGGCGATGGAGCAGCTTCTGGCGCCCTGGCTCCGCGGACGTGAACGTTCTCTGCTGCGCCGTCTGGTGAACCGGGTCTCCCGACGCGACGTGATGTCGCTGGCCGGCGGCTTGCCGGCGGTGGATCTGTTTCCGGGCGATGCGTATGGCAAGAAGCTGGTCGAGCTCTTGGCGGACCCTTGCTCAGTGCAGTACGGCCCCCCCAGCGGAGCGTTGAAGGAACAGGTGGCGCTGTTGATGCGGAGGCGCGGAGTTCCCTGCCGTCCGGAGGAGATCCTGATCACGGCGGGCGCCCAGCAGGGGCTTCAGGTGGCGGCGGAAGCCCTGGCGGCGCCGGGCGAGTGCGTCGCGCTGGAGCGCTTCGTCTACACCGGCATCCGCGAGGCGCTGACGCCGCACTCGCCGCGGCTCCTCGTCCTTCCCAGCAGCCTGGACGACGGACTCGACGTGGAGGCCCTGGAACGGCGCCTGCTCGCGGGGGAGCGTCCGCGTTTCGCGTACGTGATTCCGGACGCTCACAACCCCCTCGGGACGTGTCTGACACGGGACAAGCGCGAGCGACTCGTGGTGCTGGCCAGGGACTACGACTTCGCGATCGTCGAGGACGATCCATACGGCCTGCTGTGTTGCGACGGAGAGTTCGAGCGGCCGCTCGCCTCCCTCGATTCGGAACGGGTGATTCACGTCGGGACGTTCTCGAAGATCCTGGCGCCGGCTCTTCGTCTCGGCTGGATGCGTCTGCCGCCGCCGTTGGTCGACGCCTTCGCGGCCGTGAAGGAAGCGGGCGATCTCGAATGCTCCAGGCTGACCATGCTTGCCGTGGGGCGCCTGCTGGCCGACCTGGACGTCGACCGCCATCTCGAACTCCTGCGGTCCACGTACCGGAGACGCCGGGACGCCCTGCTTGAAGAGCTCGCGGATCAACTGCCCGACGGCTGTGCGTTCTCCGAACCGGCCGGCGGCATGTTCGTCTGGGTCGAACTGCCTCCGGGCACGGATGGAGAGCGACTGCTCGAGCGGGCTCTGGTCGAGCACGGCGTGGCCTTCGTCCCCTCGACGGCGTTCGCTGACGTCCACGACTCTGACGCGCCGGGCAACGCGGTCCGGCTGAGCTTTTCGACGCTGGAACCGGAATCCATGCGCGTGGCGGTGGCGAGGTTCGCCGCCAGCCTCCGGGGCAGGCGGCGGGAACGGACATCCGGAGGGAAACGAAGCATGCGTCTGACGACAACCGAAACGAAGGAGACGGAGAGGACCGACTGTCCGGCGGCGAGCGCCGTCGCGGACGAGGACGTCTTTCCGATCCTCGGCTTCGATCACCTGGAACTGTACGTCGGCAACGCGAAGCAGTCGGCAGCGTACTACCGCCACGCCTTCGGCTTCGAGTGCACCGCGGTCCGCGGCCTGGAGACCGGCGAACGGACGCGCGCGTCCTACCTCGTCGAGCAGGGGGACATCCGGTTGCTGCTGACCAGCGGTCTGCACTCCTCGCATCGCGCCGCGCGCTCGGTGCGTCGGCACGGAGACTCGGTTGCGGTCATCGCGCTGTCCGTGCCGGACGCGGACACGGCGTTCAACGTCGCCGTGGCCCGGGGCGCGGAGGCGGCCGCGGCGCCGGCGACCGCCGAGGACGACCACGGCCAGTTCCGCCACGCGTCGATTCGTCTCTACGGCGACTGCGTCCTTCAGTTCATCGATCGCCGGGGCTACGGCGGCGTCTTCGGTCCCGGCTTCCGACCGGCGCCGGCGATCCCCGGCGCGGTCGCCGGCCGGACCTGCGGCCTGGAGGCGGTCGACCACGTGGTGGCCAACGTCGAATTGGGGCGAATGAACGAGTGGGCGGCATTCTTCGCGCGGGTGCTGGGCTTCAGCCAGCTCGTCCACTTCGACGACGAGGCGATCTCGACCGACTATTCGGCGCTCATGTCGAAGGTCATGCAGGACGGCGCCGGCAAGATCAAGTTCCCGATCAACGAGCCGGCCGAGGGCCGGAAGATGTCGCAGATCGAGGAGTTCCTCGACTTCCACGAAGGTCCCGGCGTGCAACACGTCGCCTGCCGGACGAACGACATTCTCGGCACGGTCACGCGGCTGCGCGAGAACGGCGTCGAGTTCCTGCACGTGCCGGCCGTCTACTACGAGGACCTGGAGCAGCGGGTCGGGAAGATCGACGAGCCGATCGATCGCCTGGCGGAACTGGGCATCCTCGCCGACCGCGACGAGGACGGTTACCTGCTGCAGATCTTCACCAAACCGGTCGAGGACCGGCCGACGCTGTTCTACGAGATCATCGAGCGGCACGGCGCCACCGGTTTCGGCGCGGGCAACTTCAAGAGCCTGTTCGTTGCGCTGGAGCGCGAGCAGGCGGCGAGGGGGAACCTGTGAGAGGAGGAGGGCCATGTCCGTAGCCGGCGCCGTCCAGGCCTCGCCGGGGCGCCTGGTCGACGGCGGAGATCTCACGACCGGCCGGGCCGCCTTCATCGAGCGCGCGCAGAACCGGGGCGACCTGTTCGTCGAGCAGCCCTACGCGCTCTACAGCGAAGCGAACCAGGAGACGTGGCGCCGTTTGTACCGGTCGCTCGCCGGCAAGTGGGAGCGCTTCGGCCATCCCCGCTTCCTCGATGGTCTGGCGCGTCTGGGCCTCGATCCGGATCGTGTTCCCCGGCTCGATGACATCAACCGCTTCCTCGAGCCGCTGAGCGGGTTCAGGGCGCGGGCGGTCAGCGGTTACGTCCCGGCCTGGCTGTTCTTCGACTGCCTGCGGCGCCGGGAGTTCCCGACCACGATCACGGTGCGCGACGGCGCCCGGCTCGACTATCTGCCCGAGCCGGACATCTTCCACGACCTGGCCGGACACGTGCCGATGCACACGGATCCGGCCTTCGCCGACGTGCTGGTTCGGTTCGGAGAAGCGGCGCGGACAGCGGCGCTCCGCGCCCGGGACGGCGACAGCCGCCGTCTCGAAAGCGCGCTCAGGGCGTTGGCGCGGTTCTTCTGGTTCACGATCGAGTTCGGCCTGATGCGCCGTCCGGGCGGCGCCGGACTCTGCGTCTACGGCAGCGGTCTTCTGAGTTCGGCGAGCGAGATCGCCCACTCGCTGGAGTCCGCCAAGGTGCAACGGCTTCCCTTCCAGCTCGAATGGGTGGTGAACCAGAGCTTCGAGATCGACTCGCTGCAGCCGCTACTCTTCGTCGTCGACAGCTTCCGCCACCTGGAGCGAGAAGTGCGCCGCCTGGAGATCTGGCTCGGCGAGGGCCGTCTGGACAACGTCGCCCCGGGCGAACCCTCCGTCAGCCGGGAGGACCTTCGCTCCTTCCTGGACGCGGGACGTCAGTAGCCCGACGGACGCTCGAATCCGCCGATCCGTTCGCTCAGGCGACGCGCGAGGTACGGGGCAACTCCGGAAGCGACGGAGAGTTGAAGCGGCCCTTCCCGGCACGGCTGCATTCAAGGGTGGGTTCCCCGATGCGCCGGGCGCTGGCCGGTTTCAAGGCCTCGGCGCCTTCGCCGCGCCACGGTTGCCATTGACATCGTGGCCGTGAGGTCGCGCTGACGCCAGCGCGGCGCCGGACAAGGGGGCGGCGGAATCCGTGACAGAATCCGAGCGGACATGGGGCGTTCGCTGGCAGGCGCTGTCCTGCTGACTCTCGCGTGGGCACAGGCGGTTGGAGCGCAGCCGCCTTCCCGTCCGTCGGGGGCGCCGGCGCCTGACCTGGTCTTCGGCGACGAAATCGACGTCCGCGTGGTCAACCTGGAGGTCGTGGTCGAGGATCGCTCGGGCGCCCGGGTGCACGGGCTGGAAGCGGAGGACTTCCGGCTCTTCGTGGGCGGCGTCGAAGTCGAAATCGACTACTTCACGGAGATCCTGGAGAACCGGGCCGTCGAGTCCGGCGGCGAGGCGGCGCCGCCGGCGGTCGGCGAGGGCGCCGCCGTGGCGACGAACTACCTCCTGTTCGTCGACGACGATCACACGCACGTGACGTTCAGGCGGCCCGTCGTCCGCGGGTTCGCGAACCAGCTGGCGAACCTCGCACCGCGGGATCACGTCGCGGTCGTCGTGCAGAGCCGCCGCCGGCTACGCGTTCTCAGCCCGTTCACGACGGACCGGCGGCGGACGCGCGTGGCGCTGGAGGAACTCGAGCGTGGCCGCCCCTTTGGCGGCCTGTTGAGGTCGCCGCGGCTGATCGACCAGTCGCGCGTCGCCGAGAACAGGGAGGACGGTTCGCCGTCGAGCAGTCGTGTCGACGAGGACCTGACCTCCGTCGCCGCGGACCTGCCGTACGCGTCGATGGACCTGCCGAGCGCCGCAAGCGAGGCGCGGACGGAGAGCCTGGCGCGGAATCTTGAGTTTTCCGTCACCGCCGTCAGTTCGACGATGCGGTCGCTCGACGCACCCGAGGGCCGCAAGGTCCTGCTGCTGGTGGCGGGTGACTGGCCGGTCGGCTCGTTCCGGCTGGCTGGCGGGGGAATCGGTCTCCGTTCGGACTGGAACATCCTCGACGCGCTCATCGACACCGCCAACGTCGTCGGCTACACCGTCTATCCGGTGGATCAGCAGACGCGGCCGAGCCTGGCGCGCTGGCAGAACCTGCGGCGGATCGCAAGGGGGACGGGCGGCAGGGCCTACCTGGCCGGGGCGAATCTCGGGGCGCTCGGCAGAGCCAGCGAAGACACCTCGAATTACTACTGGCTCGGCTTCGTGCCGGAGTACCGTCGCGACGATCACGCGCACGACGTGCGGGTCGAGCTGCGGCGGAGCGGCTTGCGGGTGCGTTCCCGCAGTGGCTACGTCGATCTCTCGCGCCGAGCCGAGGCCGACATGGAGACGCAGGGTCGACTGCTGTTCCCCGGCGCAACCCGTACGCCCGGCGAGCCGGCGCTGAGAGTGGACATCGGCGAGCCGGAACCGACCGGACCGTTTCGCCGCAAGATGCTGGCGCCGGTGACCGTCCATATCCCGGTGGGCCACTTTCCCGCCTTTCCCTTCGAGGGGCGGTATCTGTCCCGGCTGGAACTCCGCTTTGCGGCCGTCGACCGCCACGGACAGCAGGCGCGGATTCCGGTCATCCCGCTCAGCTTGGGCGGCGGGACGCGGCCGGCGCCGGATGCCGTCGTGCCCTACGAAACGGTGCTGACCCTGCGCCGGAGACTGCACGACCTCCTGGTCTCCGTCCGCGACCCGGTGAGCCGCCAGACCGTCAGCGCGTGGATCCGGATCGGGCCGCGGATGGAACCGACGACGACCGGCGGGGCGCCGTGAGCCTGATCGACGGCGTCGGCGGCGCCTTCGTCTTCAGCGAGAATCCCGGGCGGCTCGCCGACTGGTACGCGGAGCATCTCGACATCCGGTTCGAGGGCAGCGAGGAGTTCGGCGCCTTCTACGTCCGCTACGTGGCGTCCGACCCGGATGATCCGGCCCGGGTCATGGACACGACGTTCGCGATCATGAAGGCGAAGCGTCCGCCGCCGCGGATGGCGCGCAACAAGGGCGCCGAACAGGGCGACATGTACGGCGATCAGCCGTTCATGGTTAACCTGCGGGTTCGCGACCTCGACGCCGTGCTGGCGCACCTCGGCGAGCGGGGCGTCGAGCCGCTGCGCAGGGACGACGAGGGCTAACGCGCTGTTTGCCTGGATCCTGGACGGAGACGGCAACCGGGTCGAGCTGTACCAGCCCCGCGCGGAAGCGGCGCCGGGCGCGACGCAGGGCTGAGCGCCGCTACTCGAGACCCAGACAGGCGTTCTTCGCGCCGGCCGGGTCCATGGCCTCGGCGCCCTTGCCGACCCAGGCGATCCTGCCGTCCTTGCCGACCACGTAGGTGACGCGGTTGGCGGCCGTGGGGAAGTTCTCCATCATCCCGCCGTACTGCCTGGCGACTTCACCGCCGGCGTCGCTCAGAAGCACGAAGTCAAGCTCCAGTTCCGCGGCGAACCTGCTGTTGTCCTCCAGCTTGTCCGTGCTGATGCCGAAGACGACGGAATCACTGTCCGTGAAGTCGGAGATACCAGCCTGGTATCCCTCCATTTCCATCGTTCAGCCGGCGGTAAAGGCCTTCGGGAAGAAGGCCAGGACGACGTTCTTCCGGCCGGCGAAGGAGGACAGCGTCATCTGGGCGCCGTCCGTGCCGGGGAGGGTGAAGTCCGGCGCGGCATCGCCGACGGCGAGGTCCGCGGCGGCCCCGCCCGCGGGTGCAAGCGTGACGGCGCCAACGAGCATTGCGGCTGGCACGAGGCTTCTCATGAGTTCTCCGTTCCCGGGCCGCCTCCAGGCTTCAGGATCCTGACGGCGTTGCGCCCGAAGGTCGCGACGGCGAGAGTGTAGCAGCATTGGCGACCGCGGCTGGCGCGGCCCGCGGTCCGGAGCCCGTCCGGCAAGGCGGGACGAGGGAGCGGTTCGGGCCAACTTCGACGGAGGAGCAACGATGCCGGGCGGGATGGTTTGCCGCTCTAATGCAGCGCGACGTTCGCCACGGGCTTGCATGGAACAAACTTCGGGACGAGGGCATGCCGCCCGCATCCGGGGCCTGTTCCCTGTGCGACAGCGCAGCCCCAAGGCGGCGGACCCTGCTAGCGCTGCCTCGCCGCTTCGATGTCGAGAAAGCGCTCCTTCAGCCGGACCGCCTGATCCAGGTCGAGCACGAGGTAGATCTCGTTCGGCCGCGGCCCGCGGCGGAGGTAGTCGTAGAGATAGCCAGGCAGCTTGTCGTGACGGCCGAGGGCGCGCCAGAACGCTTCGGCCGCGAGGTCCCGGCCGCGCTCGGAGAGCGGCGTCACGACCCGGTGGTCGAACGGTCGGAGGTCGTGCATCGCCTCGAGCGCCAGGTAGTTCAGCCGGCGGGTCGTTTCGTCGACCGGCCAGGACAGGACGGAATCGAAGGGCATCGGATCGCCGAACCACGGCGGCAGCGACTCGAGCGCGGTGTTCGGTCCCAGGGGATACGGCTCGGCGCGGGTCGGGTGGTTCGTGTAGAGGAGGAGGCGTCCGTCCCAACCGGCGCCTTCGAGCGCCTCGATCAGGGCGACCGTCGTGTACTGGTGGTCCGAATGGTTGTCGAGGAGCGGGTTCGGCGCCGCGATCAGTTCGGCGCCCGTCCACTCCACTTCGCGCCGCAGGTCAGCGACCAGTTCGGGCCAGTTCGACGTGAACGGCCGCGTGGCCAGTTGCGGTTCGGTGTTCAGCCGGCGGAAGTGGCCCGGCTCGTCGAGCTCGGCGAGGATCGAGGCGACGACCTCGGGACGCCGCTCGTGGAGGAGGCGGAGGACGCCGTCGAAGTAGCCCAGGTTGCGCGCCCGGTTGAGCGGAACGCCGCCCAGGAACGGCACGGTCAAGCTGTCCCAGGTCCGCAGCCGCCCCTTGATCCGGTAGTGCTCGCCGGTGTCCGGGAACAGGCCGCCGTAGTTCATCGCGCCGTAGTCGCCGGCCGTGACCGTGACGACGTCGGAACGCGTCGTCGCATAGAGGCCAAAGGCGGCGATTTCGGCGTCGTCGGGGTGCGGCGCGACGACCAGAACGCGCGTCGAGCGGTCGATCGCGGGGTTTCTGAAGACGACGAGACGCGTCGGTCCGAGCTGCCAGCCAATCTGCCGGCCGACCATCTCGATGCGCCCGGCGCCCGCCGCCGGCGAGACGTTCAGGTAGCGGCGGCCGGTCGAGCGCGGCGCGAAGTACTGGGCGAAGCTCCGGCCGTCGGCGCGGAACTCGATGTGGGGGGAGAGCGACGGCAGCAGGGGTCTGGTCCTGGCCCGGAACTCGAGCAGGGCGGTCACGTCTCGGCGCGGCGCCTCGTCCGGCCAGTCGAAGCCGTCGCGGCCGAGGCGGACCTCCCAGGTCCCGCCGTCCCGCCGGTCGAGAGCGTAGTCGTGACTCTGTCGGGGGTCGTGGAGGAAGAAGTTCCGGTAGCCGCTGCCTCGGCAGTGTCCGAACAGGCCGACCGCCAGGACCGCGGTCAGGACCAGGGCGATGCGGCGCCGCTCGCGGGTCATCGCCGGCGGGTTCAGGTCCGGGAAGGCGGCGGCGCGCCGACGTACCGGCAATGGCCGAGGCCCCCGAGCAGGTCGTCGATCGCGGAGGCCACGGCGTCGTCGACGGGCGCGCGCGAGCCGTTGGCGCCGGCGAGCACCGTGCGGTCCCGCAGTTCGAGTTCGAACTCGACCTCGACGCCGCCGTTCCGGCCTCGGCTGCGACGGCTGTCGAGCAGGTCGCGAAGTCTCTCCAGTCGATCGTTCAAGCGGTCCTGGTCGCCGCCGCGGTCCTCGTCGGAGCTTCCGGCCGCGCCCCGCAGGTCGAGATGGATGCGCAGGCGGCGGGCCAGTTTCGCCGGGGCCTCTTCGACCGGGACGACCTTGCCGACGACGAGGTTCGGCTCCTCGCGCCGCCGGTCGACGCGGCCGACGAAGAACAGCACGGCGCCGCGCTCCAGCCGCTCCTCGCACTCCGCGTAGGCGTCGGCGAACAGCACGCCCTCCACCCGACCGCTCTTGTCCTCGAGCTGGATCATCGCCATCTTCTGGCCGGGATTCCGGCCCTTCCGGGTGCGGGTCGTGCGGAGCGAGCCGAGCAGCGCCCCGAGGACGACCTCCGTGTCGGCTGGCAACGCCTTCAACTGTTCGACGTTCACGTTGCCGAAGCGTTCGAGCAGTTCCCGGTGGTCGTCGAGCGGATGACTGGAGGCGAAGAAACCGAGCGCTTCCTTCTCGTGCGCCAGCAGCTCGGCGGCGCTCCACGGCGGCACGGACGGCAGTTCCTGGTCGCCGTCGTCGGGCTCGGCCGCATTCTCCGAACCGCCGCCGAACAGGAGGCTGGCCTGGCCGCTCTCGCGGTCGGCCGCCGCGCGCTGCCCGGTCTTGATCGCGGCGGCCAGCGCCTCGACCATCGCCGCGCGCTGCTCCTTGCCGTGGATGCGTCGAAGGCGCCCGACTTGACCAGCGCTTCTATCGTCGAGCGGTTGACGATCTGGAGCGGCACGCGCCGGCAGAAGTCCCACAGGCTGCGAAAGCGCCCGCCTTCCTCTCGGGTTTCGAGGATCGCCCGGACCGCCTTTTCGCCGACGCCCTTGACGGCCGACAGGCCGAAGCGGATGTGTCCTCCGCCGCTCGTCTGCTTCTCTCCGGGCTCGAACACGACATGGAAGCGAACTCCGGAGCGGTCGATGTCGGGCGCTCCGACCTCGATGCCGGCACGGCCCTCGGGCAACTTCACGCGCGCGCATTCGTCGACGTAGTGGACCAGCTTGTCCGTGCTGTCGGCGGCATAGGTGAGGACCGCCGCCATGTACTGGACCGGGAAGTAGGTCTTGAGGTACGCCGTCTGGTACGCGAGCAGGGTGTAGCCGACGGAGTGGGACTTGTTGAAGCCGTAGCCCGCGAATTCCTCGATCAGTTCGAACAGCCGGGTTGCCTGCTGCTTCGCAAGGCCCTTGTCCCGGGCGCCGGCGACGAAGCGCTGGCGGGCAGCGTTGATCGTCTTGCGGCTCTTCTTGCTGATCGCCTTGATCAGCGTGTACGCCTCGCGGAGCGGCACGTCGCCCAGCTCGTGAACGATCTGCATGACCTGTTCCTGGTAGACCATGATGCCGTGGGTGTCGGCGGTGTGCCGATCGACGATCTCGTGGACCCGAGGCGTCTCCTCGCGGCCGTGCTTGCGGTCGCAGTAGCTGGGAATGAGCGCCATCGGCCCGGGGCGGAAAAGGGCGTTGGCGGCCACGAGGTCCTCGAGACGGTCGGGCTTCATCTGCAGCAACAGGTTGCGCATGCCCTCCGATTCGAACTGGAAGGTGCCGGCGGTGTCGGCGCCGGCGAAGACCTCCAGGACCTTGGGGTCGGCGAGGTCGATCCGGTCGAGATCGAGCGGATCCGGGTTCTCGGCGGCAGCTGGAACCGCCGCGGCGATCGCCTCGGGCGGCAGGGTCGCGCGCACGAGCTGACGACAGCGCTCGATGATGGACAGCGTCGTCAGGCCCAGGAAATCCATCTTGAGCAGGCCCATCTTCTCGACCGTGGGCCCGTCCCACTGGGTCACCAGCACGTCCTTCGAGCCCTGGGTGCGGCTGGTGGCGAGCGGCACCAGGTTGTCCAGGGGCTGGGTAGCGATGACGAGCCCGGCGGCATGGACGCCGCTGTGCCGGGTGATCCCCTCGAGTTCCCTGGCGGTGTCGATTGCCTCGCGGACCTGCCGGTCGCCCTCGTACAGCTCCTTCAGTTCCTTCTCGCGGCCCAGGGCCTGGTCGATCGTCACGCCGAGTTCGGCGCCGATCAGCTTCGAGATGCGGTCGACCTGGGCGAGGGGGAGATCATGCACGCGGCCGACGTCGCGGATCGCGGCGCGGGCCTTCATCGTTCCGAAGGTGATGATCTGGGCGACGTAGCCGTACTTCCGCCGGACGTACTCGAGGATCTCGGCCCGGCCGTCCTGGCAGAGGTCGATGTCGATGTCGGGGTACTCGCTGCGGTCCGGGTCGGTGAAGCGCTCGAACAGCAGGCCGTAACGCACCGGGCAGGCGTGGGACAGCCCGAGCGTGTAGCCGACCATCGTGCCGACGCCCGAACCGCGCGCCGTGGCCGGGATGTTGCGCTTCCTGGCCTCGTTCACGAAATCCCAGACGATCAGGAAGTAGGCGCTGATCCGCTTGCCGGCGAGGACCGAGAGTTCGTGGTCCAGGCGACGGCGGTGGGCATCCTCGACCCGGTCGCCGTAGCGCCAGGCGAGACCGGCTTCGCTGAGTTCGCGCAGCGCCCGGTCGCAGTCGGCATGGAGCGCGTCCAGCTCCTCCTCGCCCGGCTGTTCCGTCAACGGCTCGACGCGATATCCGGCGCAGAAGCGATCGAACCAGGCGTCGCTGCCCGGCGCCGGTTCCGTCGCTTCCGCCGGCGCCGTCTCGATTCGTTCGACCCGAACCAGCGGGGCGTGATTGGCGGAGAAGTCGAGTTCGACGTTGCAGCGATCGGCGATGCGTCGGGTGTTCGCCAGAGCTTCGGCCGTCTCGGCCGCGCCGAAGAGCTCGGCCATCTGCTCGGGGCTCTTCACGTACAGGTCCTTCGGGTAGCGGAGGCGGTCTTCCTCCTGCCTGGACTTGCCCGTCGACACGCAGATCAGCGTGTCGTGGCTGGCCCAGTCCTCGGCGGTGAGGAAGTGGGCGTCGTTGTCGCAGACGATCGGCAGGTCGAGGTCGGACGCGAGGCGCAGGATCCCCTCGTTGACGTCCTCCTGCCCGGCCGTTTCGTGGCGCTGCAGTTCGAGGTAGAAGCACGGCTCGCCGTCCTCGTCGGCGGGGAACGTCCGCCGGTGCCACTCGGCCTCGCGCCGGGCCCGCTCGTAGTGCTCGTCGCTCCCTGTCTCGATGTGCTTGCCCAGATGGTAGGCGAGCGACGAGCCGAGGTGGCCGTTGATCGCGATCAGGCCCTCGTTCCACTGCTCGAGCGTCCCCTTGTCCATGCGGGGCTTGTAGTAGAAGCCCTCGATGTAGCTGTCGGACGAGAGCTTGACCAGGTTGCGCCAGCCCGCCTCGTTGCGGGCCAGCAGCACGAGGTGAAAGCCGCCGTCGGCGACGCCATGGGTCTCCTTGAACCGGCGGTCCGATGTCTCCGTCCTGATATCGGGCGCCACGTACGCCTCGATCCCCAGGATCGGCTTGACGCCCTTCTTCCGACAGGCCTCGTGGAAAGCGACGGCGCCGAACAGGTTGCCGTGGTCGGTCAGCGCCACGGCGTCCATGCCGAGTTCGGCGACGCGGTCGACGAGAGGCGCCATCCGGTTGCCTCCATCGAGCAGCGAGTACTCGGAGTGGAGGTGGAGGTGGACGAAGTCGGGCGCCATGCTCGGATGCCGGGAGTTCCCGCCTCGGGTCGACAGCGTCGAACCATGTCGCGCCGGACGTTGACAACCCATAGCTTGGCGCCAGCGACGGGGCCGCGCAAGCGCCCGGAGCAGGTTCGAGGCGTTCCGTTCCGTCATGGTCGGTGTGGCCGCTCGGTTGCTGGACGGAACGACGTGGCTTCATCGGAGGCCGCTTCTGCCCGTGGCGGCCCTGTTCGCGGCAGCGCTGCTCGCTGGCGGCCGCGACGCCGGTCTTCCGTCCTTCGATCCCGAGCGGCCGGTCACCGTCGAGGTCGGCGTGCCCGCGCTCGGCGCGGCGGCCTGGGAGCGGGCGGACGATGGATGGACGGCGCTGGTCGCCGTCCACGCGATCGAGCAGGCGAGACGGCCGGTCGCCGGCCCCCGGCGCGCCTGGTTGCGGTTGCGCGGCGAGCGCGCTCCTCCGCCGGAGGCGCGGCTTCGTGCGCGCGGCTACCTCTCGCGACGGCCGTCGTACCGCAACCTGCACGTCTCCCGGCCGGGCGAGTGGGGCCTCAACGTCAAGAGCCGCCAGCTGATCGACGTCGTCGGCGGCCCGCCCGGCCGTGTCGTTCGGGCGCTGGCCGGCCTGCGGCAGCGGCTCCTGAGGCCGGTCGACGAGGCGGAAGGGCCCGGCGCCTTGCTGGCCCGGGCCCTGGTCTTCGGCGACGCGCGCCGCGCGCCGGCGGAGTGGCGCGCGGGCTTGCGGCGGGCGGGACTCTCCCATCTGTTCGCCGTCTCGGGTCTGCACGTCGGGTTGCTGCTGGGCGGATTCTGGTGGGTGTTCGGCGCTGCGTCGCCTCGCTTCGCTTCGCTCGGCGCGGTCCTCGTCCTGGCGCTCTAACGGTTGCCTCGTCGGACCGAAGCCGTCGTTTCTGCGAGCCGCGATCATGGCGCTGCTGGTCGTCCTTTCGCTTGCCGCGGAGCGACCGCCGCAGGCGCTCAACGCGCTCTGCGCCGCGCTCATCGCGATCCTGGCGTTCGACCCGGACGCCATCTCGGACCTGGGATTTCGACTCAGCTTCCTGGCGACGGCCGGGATCCTGACGCTGGCGCCCCGTCTGCTGAACTGGTGGCGCCGCCCCGGGTCGGCCGCGTCGGCGCGGCCGCTGGCTACCGCTCTGGCGGTTACGGTGGCCGCGCAGCTTGCCACGCTTCCCGTCACGGCGGTCGAGCTCGGTCTGGCAACGCCGCTGTCGCCCATCCTCAACCTGGCGTTCGTGCCTCTGACCGCCGTGACGCTTGGCCTGTCCCTGGTCTGGGTGGCGGCGGCGGCCCTGGCTTCGGCGCCCGGGCTCGCGGTTGTCGCCGCACCTGGCGCTCGGTTCCTGGTCGCGGCTCTCGACCTGTTCAGCCTGCCGTTCGCCTGGCTCGCAGCATCTGCCTCCAGGCGCCTGGCTGGCCTTGCCGATGAGCGTGGACGCCGCCGCCGCGCTGGCGCTGACCATCTGGCTCGGCGTTCTCGTGTCCGGTTTCCGCCGGGCCTTGTGGGGATTGGCGCTGGTACTGATCTGCACGGCCGCGCCGCCGGATGACGAACCGGCGCTTGTCATGCTCGACGTGGGACAGGGAGAGGCGCTCCTGCTGCGAAGCGGCGAGCGGGGACCGGTGATTCTGGTGGACGGAGGCGGCTTCCGGCGCGGCGATTTCGCCGAGGCGGTCCTGCTCCAGGCTCTGGCGGCGGAGGGCGTTCACCGGATCGACCTGGCCGTCCTCTCCCACGGTCGACTCCGATCACTGTCAGGGTCTTCTCGACCTGAGCCGATACCTGTGGATCGACCGGCTGTGGGCGGCGCCGGTGGAACTCGGGGACGGATGCGGCCGCGCTCTGGCCGATCGGCTCCGCGGACGGATACGGACGGTCGAACGGGGCTTCCTGGACCGGATTGGCGCCTGGGACCTCGAAGCGGTCCACCCCGCGCCGGGTCGGACCGCCGGCGGCAATTCGGCCTCCCTGGTCCTGCGCGCCTGCGTCGACGCGTCGTGCGCGCTCCTGACCGGCGACCTGGACGCGGCGGGCGAGCGGGAACTCCTCGCCCACGCGCGCCGCGAGCGCGTTTCATTGAGAAGCGACGTCCTGAAGGCGGGGCATCACGGCAGCAGAACGTCCACCGATCCCGCCCTGCTGGCCTCCGTGGGGCCGCGCCTGGCCCTGGTGTCGGCCGGCCGACGCAACCCCTACGGTCACCCCGCGGCCGAGGTCGTGGCCAGGATGGAACGCCGAGGCGTCCAGGTTCTGCGAACGGACCTCCACGGGCCGGGTCGAGGTGCGCTTCCGCCGCGACGGTTCCGGTGGCCGACGGCCTGTCGGTCGAGTCGCCGACTGGCCGCGCCGCGGAGTCGATGGAGATCCGTGAGCGTTGCTCTGGACCGCATGCGTCCCCGTGAGCAGCCCCGCCCTTGACAGGGCAGGGCGGAACCTGATAGCCAGATTTCATCGAACCGCATTGAACGACCTGCAAGAGCCCCTTCAGCATGGTTGCCAAGAGCGCCAAGCGATCTGTGTGTTCTCTCGTCATGGCTGTTCTCGTCCTGAGTGTCGTGGCGGCTTTCGCCCCTGCCGTGGTGGAAGCGCAGTGGATCATCATCTGTGCGTCCTATAGGGACTCCACGACGGATGACTACTCTGGCTTTTGCTAACGGGCCGTGGCGGCGGATGCGTGGAGTGCATCATCTTCGAGTACAGCAAGGGTGTTGGGGGTGAAGCAGTTCCCCTCGATTCGCTGCCTGAGGGCGCAACGGCAGCTTCCGGCCTTTATCGTTTCGGGGATCAGGAGGCGAGTCAGCCTGTCGCGCCTGGCGTTTGGTACCGGTCTGCCGAGGCCAGACTTGAACCAAGCGGTGTGCAGTGAGCTGCGCTTGGACGATTCGGCGCCGACGGCCAAGTCCGAGCGTCTTCCGGCCGTCCGGAAGAACGGCTTGCGGGCTCGACGCGTTCAGGAACCGAAGCGTTGAGGGCGGCCCTGTCGGGGCTGGCGAGTCTCGCGGTCCTGGCGAGCGGACTCGCCTCGGCGCCGGCCTTGGCTCAGGGCGGCGCCTCCTCGCCGCCGACGCTGAGGGCCTCCGTCGCTGGATCTTCCGTGGAGCTCTCGGCGGCGGCGGATGTCCGCTGGCGAGCGGACGGCAGCCTCCTGTTCGGCCTGAAGCGCGACGGGGTCTACTCGTGGCGTCCCGGGGCCGGGCTCGTCGAGCTGGAAGCCACGCTCTCGGGCAGCGCCCATGGGCGCGCGTCCGGATACGGCGACTACAGTCGTCTGGGCGGTTCGGCCGGCTCGGGCCTGGTCTTTGCCGGCGACCTCTTCGGAGTCTACCGGCGGCGCGATGGACGGACGACGCCGCTCAAGGGCAACCTGGAGATGGTCGGCGACCTGGACCACCGCGACGGACTGACTGGCGCGGTGGGGCTTGCCCGGCAGCCAGAACCGGCTCCGGGACCGGATGACATCTGGGAGCCGTACAGTGCGTGGCTGATCGACGCGGAAGGAGAAACCCGGGGATTGTTGCCGACACGCGACGGAGGCGGCGCCCTGGAGGCCTGTCATGCGGTGGAACTCGCCGTCAGCCGCTTCGTGGCGGACGATCTGATCCTGGTGATTCCCGGCGCCGAGCCCGGGGTCTTCCTCTACGGACTGGATGGGGCGCTTCGGGGGACCGTGGATGGGGAAGCCCTGTCCGCCACGCGGGCCGACTGCGGCCCGGAGCAGAGAGCCTTGCTCCGCGACGACGAGTCCCGCGCCGCCTGGCTGCGGTCGTCACCGGTTGATCGACGACGTCGTGGCGAACGACGAGGGCGACGTGGTTCTTCTTCGTGCGCCACGTGACGGGCGACGAACCGCCGCTTGGCGTGGGAGGAGACCGCCCGCGACGGAGCGGTCCAGCCGGCGGCTATTGCGCGGCCCGACACGGACGCGACCGTGAAGCCGGTCGCCGAGAGTGCCGGCAGCGCCGAAGGCGCGGTGGTGAAGCGGGTGGCGTTTGCCCTCGACGGCCCTGACGTCTCGGATGACCTTTCGGATCTGGCGGCGGCCGCCTCGGAGGGCGAAGGAATCGTCCTCACCGACGAACAGGCCGCCCGGGTGCTTTCCCTTGCCAGGGCGCGGGCCGACAGGAGCGAAGCGGGCGCCCGTGGCGGCGTCCCGGGCCAGCGTCTGTTGGGACATCGTCCAGGCCTCGTGCGGACGACCTGATCGCCGTGGCCACGGCGCCTTGCGCGGTGACGTCCGATCGGGCGGACGCGCGCCTGCGCCCTGGACCTTTCCGGCGACCGGGCGATCCTCCTGATCCGGGGCGCCGCTCGCGCGGGTTCCCTAGCCGCGGGACTGTCCGGCACCGTCTTCGAGGCCCGACTCCGCCCGGGAAACCAGGGCTAGCCAGGCGCATTCGTCGTGGTCGAGTTCGGCTCGTTGGGCGCAACGGCGCGGCCTCGGTTCCTTCGTCGAGCGGGGATCGGCGTTTGTCTGGCGTTTGCGCTCGCGGCTCGGGTCGGAGCGCAGGCTTCGGGAGATATCGAGTTCCTCTGCCTGAGGGGCGACGGAGGCTTCCTGCCCCTCTCCGCATCGACGACCGGCGAGCCCGCCGAGGACTGGCGCGAGATATCGGGTCTCGTCGACAGTGACGTCGAGGCGTGCTGGGTGTGGAGCGAGGTCTGCCCACCCGTCAGGCGAGCGTTCGGTTCCGACCTGGCGCCCGTTTGCCGCGTCGGACGGCTCGACGCCGCCCG
The DNA here is from genome assembly GCA_965203495.1 of Candidatus Multivorans sp. Lineage (GTDB taxonomy): Bacteria > Acidobacteriota > Thermoanaerobaculia > Multivoradales > Multivoraceae > Multivorans. The sequence goes on along the minus strand of CBDBDB010000011.1, from coordinate 190,200 downwards.
CGCCGAGTTTGTCGTGCGGCTCGCGTCGCCGGCCGCCGAGGATGAAGGCGCGACAGCTCTTCCCGACGCTGACGGCGGCGCCGGCGGCGATGTGGCGCGAAGCGCCTCGCGGCCTGCTGCCGACCCGAAGCGTCGAGGCCGGCGTCGTTCGTCTGCCTCGCGGCCCCGGTCCGTGGCGTCTGCAGGCCTGCGAAGAGAAGGTTGTTCGCGGTGGACGGACGTCCCCGACGGGACGGCCGAGGTCTTGCTGCCGCTGCTCGAGACCCGGACCGCGACCCGCCGGATCGCCGCGACGGACGGGTCTCCGCTCGTCAACGCCCGCTTTCTCCTCGTTCGCCCCGGCGAGGGCGGGCTCGACCGGACCGAGGTTCTGGGATTCGAGCAGCCTGATCGGGAGGGACGCGTCGCGTTTCGACTCCCGGTCGACCAGGAACCGGCCGCGGTCGTCGCGAGCGACGGACGGGAGGCGGTCGCGTTCCTCGCGTTGCACGACGTGCCGGCCCGGGTGGAACTGGGGCCGGGCCTCGCGCTGAGCGGGCCGCGTCGTCAACTCCGTTGGCGAGCCGGTCGCCGCGAGGCTCCGCGGTCACTCCTTCGTCCGGGACGGCTTCGGTCTGACCCGGATGCAGAGGGGTCGCGCGGGGTCCGCCGGCCGCTTTCGGCTGGCCGGTTTCTCGGCCGGCGCCGCGACCCTGCGCGCCGGTCGCCGAGGGCGACGACGAACAGGAGTATGCGCGCCGGCTGAAGCTGGAGGAATCGATGGACCTCGGGGACATCGTCCTGACGCAGGTGGAGGTCGTCTGGGTGAGGGTGATCGATGCCGTGCGGCGTTCGCCGGTGAACGCCGCGGTTGTCCGCACGGCAGACGACGAGTGGCGTACCGACTTCGATGGTCTGGCCGGCCTGGAAGTGCGCTACGCGAGGGAGATCCAGGTCGTGGCGGCCGGATACGGGCTGGCTGGTCCGCGGCTTCCCGCCGGCGTCGGACGCACGCCGGACGAAGCGTTCCCGATCGAGCTGGAACCCGCCCTGAGCGTTGCGGGAGTCTACGTCTCGACGGATGGCCTGACGCCGGCGGCGCAGGGCCGGTTCAGCGCGCGAGGCGGCGAGAATCGCGCGCTGAGCGGAGCGACCGGCGAGGACGGCGCGTTCTCCGTCGACCTTCCCGGCGGCGGCGCGGTGGGAACTGGAACTGATCGCCGGCAATGTCGGTTCCACGCGCCTGGAGGTGGCGGGAATCGGCGGCGAGACGATCGATCTCGGCGTCGTTCGGGCGCCGCCGTCGGCCGCGATCTTCGGCCACGTGGTGGGTGAAGGCCATCAGGCGCTGGCCGGAGTCGCCGTGAGTTCGGCCCTGCCGTCCAAGTCGGGGCCGCTGCTCGCGCCGCTGCTGGGCCGGACTCTTGCCGCGACGACCGATCTGGATGGCTTCTTCGAGCTGCGTGGGCTGAAGGCCGGGCCGGCCGCCGTCCGGTTCTCGGCTGAAGGGTACGCGGCGCTGCGGCTGGAGCTCCAGGTCGACGGCTCGGCGCCCCTCGACGTTGGCACGGTCGAGCTGTCCCGGGGCAAGCGGATTGCCGTGCGTTCGGACGCGGCGCGCGGTCGGGTGGAGATGGAGATCGGCGAGGCGGCGCCGCCGGAGAGGATGGCCGCGACGCTGGTCGACCGCGAGGCTCTCTTCCGCGCAGTGCCTGACGGCCCCCTCGCCGTCGTTGTCCTGAACGGAGACGGGCAGCCGGTCTGCGCGAGAAACGTTCCCGAGCCGGAGAACGGACAGACGATCCGCTGCGGACGACCGGAGCGTGAGAGTCGCCGGCCGCGTGACGATGGGCGGGGCGCCGGTCGCCGGCACGCTGCTGTGGCGCCGCCGGGGAGGTGGACTGGAGGTTCCGGGCGGCGTCTTCCGCTCACGAGCCGACGGCCTGGAGCGGATCGACAGAGTTCTCGGGCGCCGGATCCCGAGTCTTCAGGCTGCGCTGGACGGAGAGGGGAGGTATCGTCTGGACTCCGTTCTTCCAGGCGAGTGGGACGTCGCCTGGAGGCCGGCGGCGGGCGGGTCGCGGGAGTCTCGCGTGGTCCACGTGCCGGTCCGGCGCCCGCGGCGAGGTGGTGCGGGACATTTCGTACGAGGACGCGTCGGTGGAGGGGACCGTTCTGGGCCCGGGAGGGTTCCCCGGTTGGTCGAGCTACGGTGGAGGTGTTTCCCGATCGGCCGCCTGTTGTCTCGGACGACCGCGGCAGCTTCCGGGTCCACGGCCTGCGACCGGGGCGCTACCAGCTGCGGGCGCGCGAACGTCACCTGCGGTCCGATCTCGTGGACGTGGAGCTCGCGCGACCGGGCGACCGGGCGACCGTGCAACTTCATCTTGCGGACAAGCCGGCCCGGGACCGCGTGCGGATCGAACTGGCGGACGACAGCGAGGGGTTCTGCTACGGGGAGTTGGACCGCGGGGCTTCCGGGCAGCTGGTGCAGGTCAGACGCGGGGTGGCCGAGCTGAGGGTCGAGCCGCCCTTGGGCGAGCGGGTTCGCGTCGCCTGCAACACGAACGGAAGATGGGTCCTGGGGGGTTGGCGGAACCTGCGCGAGGCGTTGGAACGGGGGCTGGCGTTCGACCCTGGCAAGTCCACCGCCTCGCTGGCTCTGGTAGGCCGCGGCCACGCGGCCGGCATTGCCATTACCGGGCCCGGCGGCTGGAATCTCGGAGAACTGCGCATGTGGTTCGGCGGCGGCCCCACGTTTGCCGCGGGCGAGACGGTGACGAACCTTCCGGCCGGCGCCTGGACGATCGCCTGGGGCGGCGGTTCCCGGTCCGCATTCACCGAACGAAGGCGGGTAACCGAGGTCGATCTCGACGACTGAGGCGGTCCCGCGGCGCGAGCCGCTTGGGCGGAGTGTCTGCGTGCGGCTATCCTGAGTCGATGTCCTCGCCGCCCTGGCAGGCGATCGTCGTCCTCGGCCCGACCGCCGCCGGCAAGAGCGCCTTCGCGATGGAGCTGGCCGCCGACCTCGCTCGGCGGGGCCGGGTCGTCGAGCTGATCGGCGCGGACGCTCTACAGGCCTACCGGGGGCTCAGCATCGGCACGGCGACGCCCGGACCAAGAGCGAGGACCCGGATTCGCCACCATCTGATCGACGTGATCGAACCGCACCAGACGTTCTCGGCCGGGGAGTTCGCGCGCCGCGCGGCCGCGGCGGTCGTCGAGATCGAAGCGCGCGGAGCGCTGCCCGTGTTCGTGGGCGGCAGCGGCTTCTACCTGCGCGCCCTGTTCGACGGCTTGGCGCCGGTGCCGCCGGTCAGCGCCGAGGTGCGCGAGACCTTGCGGACCGAGTTGCGCTCCCGAGGCCTCTGCGCGCTCGTCCGGGAGTTGCGGGAAGTGGATCCGGCGTGCGCCGAAACGCTGGCGCCCGGCGACACGCAACGCGTCCTGCGAGCGCTCGAGGTGGCGCGGGCAACCGGCCGACCGTTGTCTGAGTGGCAGCGGTCCGAAACGGAGGGCCGGCTGGAGCGCAAGCTGCTGAAGATCGGATTGACCGTGCCGAGAACCGTTCTGTACGATGCCGTGGAGAAGCGCATCGGACGCATGCTGGAGCGCGGCTGGCTGGCCGAGGTCGAGCGCCTGCGGGAACACGCTCGCGGCCGCCTCGGTTGCTCCGTTCGGGAGTTGCCGGCGTTTCAGGCCATCGGCTACCGGCAGCTTGCCGATCACCTGGATGGGAACTTGACGCTGGAGCAGGCCTTGGAGGAAACGGTCCGGGCGACGCGTCGTTACGTCAGGAGGCAGGAGACGTGGTTCCGGAAGGAGCCGTGCGTGCGCTGGTTCGACGCGTCGAAGGCCGGCGAAACGGAGGAGGCGCGGAAACGGATCGTCGAGGCGCTGGTCGGCGGCCGGCCGTTCGAGGCGGCGCCGTGAGCGGCGCCCGCCGCCTGGCGGCGGCGCCGGTCGTCATCCTGGTCGCCGCCGCCTGTGCGACGACCGCCATGGTCGAACCGCCGTCGGGGGTATCTGAACTCGACACGGGAGTTCGCTCGTTCCTCCGTGAACCGCTTCTCGGCTACGAAGGCGCCGTTCCGGAGCAGAGCCGCCGCGAGCTGGCCGGGGCATCGCGGGCGCTGGCGCGCGGCGAGGTGGATCTCGCTCGCGGCGGCGCGGAGACGCTGCTCGACATCGACCCGACGCTGCTGCCGGCCGCCGTGCTGCTGGCCCAGACGTACCTTGCCGCCGGCGAGGTTGAGCGAGCGGTCGAGCTGCTGGCGACGCCGTTGGCCGACCGTCCCGACTACACGGCCGGGCAACTGGTCTATGCGCGGGCGGCGGAGCGGACCGGCGACGCGGTCGCCGCCTACGGCGCCTACCGAGGCATAGCGGCGCTCGACGAACTGGCGGCGGACCGCGCCGCGGTTCTCGAGCGCGGCGCCATCGCGGACCTGAGCGACCGGATTGCCGCGGCGATCGAGGCTGGCGGGCTCGCGGACGCCGCCGCGGCGCTCGACGTCCTGCGGGCGTGGGCGCCGGGCGACACGGCGGCCGTGGACCTCGGACGGCGACTGGCGCGCGCTCGCGGCGACGTCGGCGCCGAGTTGGCGGCCATCCGCGAACTCGTTGCCGCCGGCGATCCCTCCCTGGAGGTGCGCCATCGCCAGGCCGCGCTGGAACTCGAGACGGGCGACGCCCGTCGCGGTCTGGAGCTGTACGAGCAGCTCGCCCGACGGCATCCCGGGAACAGCGACATCGCGGCGGGCCTGACCGCGGCTCGCTTCGCCTGGCGAACCAGGCTGCTGCCCGAAGGCGTGCGCGAACTGTCCGAGGCCTCGAGCCTCTTGCGCGGCGAGTTTGCCGCGCTCACCGCTTGGCTTGTGCCCGGAGTCAGGAGCGGACCGGCTGGCGGCACGGTGATCGTCAGCGACATCCTGGAGCATCCGCATCGTCGCGAAATCGCCTGGCTCCTGAACCTGGGGCTGATGGAACCGGCGGACGCGGCCGTTCGCCGCTTCGCCCCGGACAACTACATGCGACGGTCCTCGGCGCTGGCGACGTTGCTTCGCATGCCGGGTCGGCTCGGCGCCGGCGCGGCCTGCGTCGGCGAGGCGGACGGGCCGGCCACGGCGGACGCGGACGCCGTCTGCGAGGCGGCGCTGCGCTGCCGACTCATCCCGGAACCGGCGGAGTGCCGTCCGGAACGGGCGATCTCGGGACCGGAGGCGGTGGAAGCGTTGCGCCGGACGCTGCATCTGATTCAGTAACGTAGCCGATCGACGCTCGTCGAACCAGTCGATCCGGTCCGGCCGCGGCCGCCGCGAATCGATCATCCGGAGCCAACGCATGACCGCAAACCCCTCTTTGGCCGGCGCCGCGTCCTCCCGCGCCGTTCTCGACCGTGACCGCGCCATCGTTCTCGTCATCGATCTCCAGGGCCGGCTTGTCGACCTGATGCACCGGCCGCGGATGGTGCTCGACGGCACGGCGAGGCTGCTGCGGCTGGCGCGGTTGTTCGACCTGCCGGTGATCGTCACCGAGCAGTATCCGCGAGGCCTCGGCGCTACCCGCGAGGAGGTGGAAGCGGCGATTCTCGAGACGGATCCGGACGGCGGACGCACCTGGCGCGTGGAGAAGGACTCCTTCGGGTGTTGCGGCTCGTCGGCGTTCGAGGAGGCCCTGGACGCCGCCAGGCCGGGCCTGCCGGCCTCCGACCGCCAGGTTGTCGTGGCAGGGATCGAAGCGCACATCTGCGTGGTTCAGACCGTGCTCGACCTGATGGCGCGAGGAACCGACGTCCACGTCTGCTGGGACTGCGTCAGTTCGCGCGGCGAGGAGTACCGCCGCCACGCGCTCGAGCGGATGCGGAACGCCGGCGCCCAGATGTCGAACCACGAGTCCGTCGCCTTCGAACTCGCCAGGGACCGGAACCACCCGCGGTTCAAGAACGTGAACCGCCTGCTGCGGGAAGGACAGATCGCTTGACGCGCCGACGGCGGTGGGGCCGCTCCTTCGGTCGGCAGCCGTGATCCGCCCGCCGCGGGGCAGGGCGGATCGCGTGAGGCCCGTCGGCTTGCGCCTGGTTCGGGTCGTCCTTCCGGCGTTGCTGTGCCTGCCGGCCGCAGCGCGGACGGTCGCCGGGACGAGCGACGCCGAGGCGGCGGTCCGCGCGACGTTCGAGGCGTACCGCCAGGCGCTGATCGCCGGCGACGGCGAGACCGCGGCCTCCCTGGTCGATCGGGAGACCGACGAGCACTACCGGCAGCTCAAGCGACTGGTCCTCGAAGGAACCGAGGAGGAGGTCCGTCGCCGTCCGTTCGTCGACCGGTTCCTGATCGTCGCCTTCCGTCACCAGTTCTCCGACGACGAATTGGCGGCGATGGAACTCGCGGACGTCATCGTGCGCGCCATGGAGATCGGCTGGATCAACTCGGCGGCGATCGAGCAGCTTGCGGTCGGCGCCGTCCGGATCGAAGGAAGCGAAGCGGCGGCCGAGGCCCGCACCCGGGCGTCGCTGGAGGACCCCGCCCTCGCGGGCGGAATGGACGAGCTGGAGTACCGCTTCGTCCACGAGGACGGGCGGTGGAAGTTCCGCTTCGGCGCTCTCGTCTCGTCGATCGACCAGACGATGCGGAATCTCGCGGAGCAGCTTGGCGTCGACGAGGACGATCTCATCTTCACCCTCGTCCAGTCCCTGACCGGCGTCGAAGTGCTGCCCGAGGTCTGGGCGCCACGGGATCGCTGACCGGAGCATCCTTGGCAAGGGCGCCGCCAATCCGGTGATCGCGGGCAGGATTCCACGGTTTCAGTAGGAACAGGTGACGGTCGTCACCTCAGACCACGTCGAAGTTTCGGCACTCCACTCCCATTTGCTGCTGCTCTGCTGGCTTGGGACCGGGCCGAGACCTGGCTGCTCCGCCACCGCCACGACGCGACAGCCGTTGGCCTCGATCTGCCGCCAGTGTTCGACAAACGCTGCCCGTTCACTGGATCCGTACTGCTGTGCGCGCAGGTGTGCCGTCATGTCGAGCAAGCCGCCGAAATGGGCCTCATCCACGCGCTGCTGCAAGCCTTCCATGGTCGACGGAAAGTCCTCGCCTCGGAAATCATCCCACCGCAACGCTCCGCCGCGACCCGCGACCGCGATTCGTCCCAGATGGAACATCGTGCGTGCCCTCACGACGTCGTCGGCGGACCACTCGCCCAGAATGACAGGCCGGTCCCCCGCTCTGGGCGGAACGGCGGTCGGAACCGGCGGTCCCCCCGTGCCGAACACCCAGCAGAAGACCCGGCCCCTCGCGACCATCCGCTCGACTGGAAGCAGCACGTAGCCTACCGACGCCGAGCGGGCATGCAGCGGCGTCACGTCCGAAAGCGTGAGCAGCGTTCCGGGATTGCCCCTTCCGTAGAAGCCTGGGGTCACGTTCTTGACGGTTGCCGTCGCCGCGACATCGGACAACAGGAGGACAGAGATGAAACGTCCGTCCTGCTCCGTTTCGACAAAGCTCGGAAACAAGTCCTGAGGCGCCCGCGGAGGACAAGGCTGCTCTAGAGCGTCGTTTCCGGCGGTCGCCTCTGATCCATGCCGAATTTGCCATTCAAGGCCTCTGCGGAGCGGCTCGTGCACTCGCGCGGTCCTTGCGGATCCGTCTTCCGTGAGGACCCGTGAAGCCGCAACCCACTCGTAGCCCCAGTCTCGCTTGGGCTTCCCCAGTGTTGCCGGTTGGCTGAAGGCAGCCGCGCTGACGAGAAGCGCCAGCAAGGCGCATGCCACGGACGGTGGTGTAGGTCTCGTGAGGTTCGCTCCCCTCTTGGGCGCCGAGCCAACAGTCACGGAGTGCAGCCCCGGACAGCCGGCTGGATCGCATGGCCGCCACGCTAGCACGATTCGGCGGCCGGGCGGTTGGTCAGGATGTCGCGAAGGGTCTCGGCGGACTCTCGGAAACGTTCGCCGGCCGATCGGTCCGGTCCGTGCGGTACGATTTCGCCATGTCGAGCAGGCGGGCAGCGTGGACGGGCCTTGGTGTAGCGCTGCTGGCGGGCGTGGCGGCCGTGCTTGCGGCCGGGGCCGTGATGCCCCTTGCCGGTCCCCAGATGCGGTCTTCCGACGATCGGCGCGTTCCCGGCCATCGGCCCGGGGCGCCGGGACCCGGCCGGTTCTCCCTGCCGCCGGAGGCGATGCCGCTGTTCGAGCGGCATCTGCCGCGGCCGGTCCATCCGGACGACGTGCTCCGGGAGTTCTACTTCACCCGGCTGGCATACAGCGGCAGCCCCTACATGGGGCGGGGCAGCTGGTCGGTGGACTTCCCCAAGGCCGACCTGCAGTTCATGGTCGGCCTGAAGCGGCTGCTCGACCAGCTCGACGCGTACGACTACTACAACGCGCGGCAGGCGACGGATCCCGAGCTCTACCGGTTTCCCTTCCTCTATTCGGTGGAGGTCGGCCACATGGCGCTCCGGGAGGAAGAACGCGAGGCCCTGCGCAGGTATCTGCTGGCCGGCGGTTTCTGGGTCATCGACGACTTCTGGGGCTCCTGGGAATGGGCGAACCTGGAGCGCGAGCTGTCCCTGCTGCTGCCGGAGCACCCGATCGTCGAGCTGCCTCTCGATCACCCGATCTTCCACTGCTTCTATGACGTGGAGGAGATCGTCCAGGTGCCGAACGTGGGGCAGGGGCGGTACGGAGGCCCGACCTGGGAGCAGGACGGCTTCACTCCCCACGTTCGCGGCATCTTCGACGAGCATGGCCGGCTGATGGTGGTGATCAACTGGAACACGGACCTGGGCGACGCTTGGGAGTGGGCGGAAGACGAGTGGTATCCGGTGCGGTTCTCCCACTACGCGTACCAGATGGGAGTCAACTTCGTCGTCTACGCGATGTCGCACTGACGCGCGTCGTCGTCTCCCGGCGCCCGGATTCCGTCCGCATCCTTCGTCCCGACGTCCCCATGGTTGGCCTGTTCGAGTTCCTGTTCAAGTACCGGCCGGCGCTGTTCGAGGAGGGCCGCTTCGCCTTCGTCAGCCCGGGCTGGATGCAGGTCGCGGCGCTTCTCGCCGGGGCCCTGCTGGTCGGCGCCGCCTTCAGCTACCGCCGAATGGGCGGCGGCGCGGCCGACGGCGCCGAGCGTCTGCGCTGGCTGCCGCCGGCGTTCCGGTTGCTGGCGATCGCCGTCATCGTCTTCTGCCTGCTGCAGCCGGCTCTCGTCCTGTCGACCGTCGTGCCGCGGGAGACGTTCGTCGGGGTCGTGGTGGACGATTCGCGCAGCATGGCCATCCCGGACGAGGCTTCCGCCGCGGACGGCACCCGAGCGGGCGCCGTGCTGGAGGCCCTGTCCGGCGAGTCCGGATCGATGCTCGCTCGCCTCGACGAGAGTTTCCAGGCAAGGCTCCTCGCCTTCGGTCGCGGCGCCGAGCGGATCGAGTCCACGGAACAGCTCCGCTTCGCGCGCACCGAGAGCCGGATCGGCGAGGCGCTGGTTGCCGCGAGGGACGAACTGGCCGGACTGCCGCTGTCCGGCCTGGTGCTGTTCTCGGACGGCGCCGATTCCGCTCCGGCCGAGCTCGGCGACGCCCTCCTTGCGCTGAAGGCCGCCGGCGTTCCCGTGTACACGGTTGGCGTCGGTCGGGCTCGGCTTCGCAAGGACATCGAGGTGTCGCGGGTGGTTGCGCCCAGGCGGGTGCTCGAGGGCTCCACCGTGGAGGTCGAGGTCACGCTGTCTCAGACCGGGTTCGGCGGTCGGACGGTGGACCTGGAGGTCGAGGACGACGGTCGGATCGTCAACGTGGAACAGGTGAGCTTCCCGCGCGGCGGCGGCGCGGTCACGGCGCGGATCATGTTCGCGGCGAACGACGAGGGGGCGCGGGAGTTCCGCTTCCAGGTCGCCGGCCAACCGGGCGAGGAACTGCTGTTGAACAACGAGCGGACCGCTCTGGTGGACGTGCTGAAGCGGCGGGAGAAGATCTTCTTCTTCGAGGGCGAGCCCCGAGACGAGTCGAAGTTCCTCCGGCGGGCCGTCGGCCAGGACGAGAACCTGCACGTCGTGTCGATGACGAGGCAGGCGGCCAACAAGTTCTACGGCATGAACTTCGACGAGAACACGCGGCGCTTCGAGGGATTCCCGACCCGACGCGAGCATCTGTTCGAGTACAGCGGCGTCATCCTGGGCAGCATGGAGGCGAGCTTCTTCACGCACGAACAGATGCGGATGCTGGTCGATTTTGCCGCCCGGCGCGGCGGCGGCGTGCTGCTTCTGGGCGGCCGGCGGGCTTTCTCCGAAGGCGGCTTCGCCGGGACTCCGCTTGCCGAGCTGTCGCCGGTCGTGCTCCATGACCGGCCGGCCGACCAGGGTCGCCCGGAGCTGCTGACGGACCTGCGGCTCGAGCTGACGCCCCAGGGGCGGGCCCACCCGGCGACGCTTCTGCGCGACGACCGGCAGGAGGCGAACGAGCTCTGGCCGACCTTGCCGCCGCTGTCGGCCTACCAGAGAGCGGCGGAACTCAAGGCGGGCGCGACCGCGCTGATCGAGGGAGAGAGTCCGATGGTCGGCGATCCGATCATCGTTCTGGCGCATCATCGGATCGGCCGCGGGCGGGCGATCGCGTTCACGCCTCACGATTCCTGGCACTGGCAGATGAGCGCCGAGATCCCGCTCGAGGACCAGACCCACGAGCGCCTCTGGCGGCAGATGCTGCGCTGGCTCGTGTCCTACGTTCCCGACCGGATCGAGATCGAGACGGACCGCGACCGATTCGAACCGGGAAGCGCGGTCACGCTGCGCGCGACGGTGCGGGACGAGGCGTTTCAGGAAGTGAACCGGGCTCAGGTCATGGCGGTGATCGAGCAGCCGTCCGGCGAGGAGGTCGAGGTTCCCCTCGACTGGTCGGTGGAACGCGACGGGGAATTCGTCGGCACGTTCGTGGCGGGCGAGCGCGGTCTCTACCGCGTCGAGGTCGACGCGAGGTCCGAAGGCCGTTCGCTCGGCGTCGCCGCCTCGCGGTTCGCCGTGGACGAACTGAACGAGGAACTGTTCGGCGCCGCCCGCCGGGACTCCGTGCTCAGGCGCATCGCAAGCGAGACGGGCGGTCGCCGGGTCGAACTCGGTCAGGCGGACCGTTTGGTCGAGGATCTCTCGGTGAGCCGCGAGGGAACTCTGATGCGGGAGGCCAGGGATCTCTGGGACATGCCGATCCTGTTTCTCTTGCTGGTGGCGCTGCTGGGGGGCGAATGGGCTGTCCGCCGCCGCCTGGGGATGGCGTGAAACGCCGCGACGCCGCCTGGGCGGCACTCGGGTTGACGGCGGTGGCCGGCCTGTTCTCCGCGGCGCCGCTTTCCGCCGAAACCCACCTGCTGGTCGTGGCCGGAGTTGGCGGCGAGGAGGCCTACACGGGACGCTTCCACCTGTGGGCGACGCGGGTCGTGGACGCGGCGGTGGCCGCCGGGCTGCGGCCGGAGAACGTCGTCTATCTGGGAGAGAGCAAGGACATGGATCCCGAGCGAATCGCCGCGCGCTCGACCGGCGAGAACGTGCTGGCGGAGATTGCGGCCCTTGCCGAGCGCTCAGGCGCCGGCGACGACGTCTGGATCGTCCTCTTCGGCCATGGCAGCGGGGCCGCGGGGCCGCCGCGGTTCAATCTGCCCGGTCGCGACCTGGTCGTCCAGGAGTACGCCGCGGCGCTGGAACCGCTGGCCGATCGCCGGGTCGTGTTCATCAACGCGAGTTCCGCGTCCGGCGGCTTCATCGGGCCGCTGTCTCGCGAGGGCCGGGTCGTCATCACGGCGACCAGGTCGGGAGGTCAGAGCAACGAATCGCTGTTCGGCGGCTACCTGGCCGAGGCCTTCGACGGCGGCGCCGGAGACGTGAACAAGGACGGCCGGACATCGGCGCTCGAGGCCTTCGCGTTCGCTCAGCGCGAGATCGAGCGCTACTACCGGCAGAACGGCCTGCTGCGGACCGAGAATGCGCTGCTCGACGACGACGGCGACGGCCGCGGCAGTGCGGCGCCGGCCGGCGTGGAGGCGTCGGAGGCGATCGACGGTCGGCTCGCGAGTCTCCTGTACCTCGGGCAGGAGACGCCGCCTTCGGCGCTTGCCGCGGAGGCGCGAGAACTGGCGGATCGGCGCGCCGGGATTCAGCGGCGAATCGACGAACTGCGCCTGCGGCGGGAAGCGCTGGACGAGGAGGTCTACCTGAGCGAACTCCAGGAGCTCATGATCGAACTGGCCCTGGTCGAGCTCGAGTTGGAAGAGGCGGACGGCGGCGTCGGAGCGCCCGATCCGTGATCCGTCGACGCTGTCTGGCCGGAACCGCCGCGAGTGCGTTGGCGCTGGCAGTCGCCTGGTCCGTCGGGGCCTGGCGGGTCGGGGCCCAGGAACCGGCAACCCTCGACGAGATCGAGTCGATGCTCCGGACCGGCCGGTACGAAGAGGTCGTCTCCCGGTTGGAGGCGTCCTCGAGCGTCGGGACGCCGGCGACGCCGCGCGCGCTGAGGTTGATGGTCGAGGCGCTGATCGCGACCGGGCGCTACGGGGAGGCCGCCGCGGCGTTCGAGGGCGTCGACGCCGCGGAGATGGGACTCGGCGTCCTGCGCGGTCGGGCGGCGCTGCGCGGCGGCGACCGCGAGGAGGCTCGGCGGGCATTCGAGTCGGCGCGTCTGGCCCGGGGCCGGGACGCCCTCGTCGCCTCGTTCGAACTCGCTCGCCTGGCCTGGGACGAAGGGGCGATCGAGCAGGCCACGACGGGTTTCCGCGCGATGATCGACGCCTACAACCGCGGCGCGGCCGATACGGCCGAAGAGATCGCGGCGGTCGCCGACGCCTGCCGGTTGCTTGGGCGGGACGATCCGGAGCTGTTCAAGGACGCGCTGAGGGCGTACGACGAGGCGGTGGCTCTCGACCCCTCGTGGCCCGAGCCCCGCGTCCGGCTCGGCGAGCTGTTTCTCGACAAGTACGACAGTTCCCAGGCCCGCAAATCGATCGCCGACGTGCTGCGGTCGAACCCGCGGCACCCGGAAGCTCTGCTGGCCATGGCGCGGACGATGCGGTTCGACGGCGACCCGCGGGCGGCCGAGACGCTCGATGCGGCCTTGGAGGTGAACCCGAACCTGATCCCGGCCCGCGTGTTCCTGGCCCGACTCCGCCTGGCGTCGGAACGGTTCGGCGAGGCCCGAGAAGAACTGGCGAAGGCGCTCCGGGTCGACCCCGAATCGCTCGCCGCCCGGACGGTGCTGGCCGCGGTCGAGTTCCTCGAGGGGCGAGACGAGGAGTTCGCTGACGTACGCGACGGCGTCCTGACGGACAACCCGCGCCATGCCGACCTGTTCAACGAGCTCGCCGACGCCAGCGTGGAGAACCGGCTCTACCGGCAGGCGCGCGACTTTGCCGCGGAGGCGGTGCGGCTGGATCCGAAGTCCTGGCGCGGCTACGGACTGCTCGGCCAGAACCAGCTGCGGCTCGGGGACATCGAGGCCGGGAAGGCCAACCTGGAGCGGGCTTTCGCGGGCGATCCCTACAACGTCTGGATCAAGAACACGCTAGATCTCGTCGACACCTTCGTTCAGTACCGGACGATCGAGAGCGAGCACTTCGAGTTCCACATACATGACAGCGAGGCCGAACTGCTCGCGCCCTACATGGTCGAACTGGCGGAGGAGGCCTGGGACGAGCTGACCGAGCGCTACCGGTTCGAGCCGCCGACGCCGATCCGGGTCGAGGTCTATCCGTCGCACGCCGACTTTTCGGTCCGCACCGTCGGGCTGGCCGGGCTTGGCGCTCTGGGCGTGTGCTTCGGTCCGGTGGTGGCCCTCGATTCGCCGTCGGCGCGTCAGGTCGGCCACTTCAACTGGGGCGCCACGCTCTGGCACGAACTCGCCCACACCTTCACCCTGCTGGTCACGGACGCGAAGATTCCACGTTGGCTGACCGAGGGCCTCTCCGTGTTCGAGGAACGTCGGGCGCGCCCCGGCTGGGGCGACGACGTGCAGATCGCCTTCATCGCCTCGTTGCGCGACGGGGAGGCGCCGGGCATCGCCGACCTCAACGACGGGTTCATGCGGCCGAAGTTCCCCAACCAGATCGCTCTCTCCTACTACCAGGCCTCGCTGATCTGCGACTGGATCGTGGAGAACCACGGCTTCGACGCGATCCTCGTCATGCTTGCCGGCTACCGGGACGGCCGGAACACCGAAGAGGTGTTCCGGGAGGCGATGGCGCTGTCTTCTCAGGCCTTCGACGAACAGTTCTTCGAGTATCTGCGCGAACGGTTCGGCGCCGCCATCGCCGCCCTGGGCGACGCTCCCGGGCCGGGCGGCGAACAGGGCGGACAGGCGGAGGACGAAGACGGATCGGGCGAGGGCGGACCGTCCAGGGCGCCGCGGCGGAACCTGTTCGCCGGACAGGCCCCCGATCTCTCGGCGCTTGAGAAGGCGGCGACGGAGAACCCCGACGACTTCCGGGTGCAGATGACCTACGGCAACGCCCTCTTCGCGTCGGAGCGCTACGCCGAGGCGGAGGCGCCCCTGCTGCGGGGCCGCGACCTCTTCCCCGAGTTCGTGGGACCCGGCAACGCCTACACGCTCCTGGCCGCGATCTACCGGGAGCTGAAACGGGAGGAGGAGGCGATCGAGGCGCTGGAGAGTCTGCTCCGCCACAACGAGACGGCCTGGGACGAGCACCTGGCCTTGGCGGATCTCCTGGCCGACGCCGGACGGAGCGAGGAAGAAGCGGCCATTCTGGAACGGTCGCTCTACATCTGGCCCTTCGACGCCGACGTGCACCGTCGCCTCGCCGAGTTCGCCACGGCCGAGGGCCGGTTCGACGTCGCCGTGCGCGAGCGGGCCGCTCTGGTCGCGCTCGACCCGTCCGACCCCGCGGACGCGCTGTTCCGGCTGGCGCTGGCCGAGCGGGACGCGGGGCGCCCCGAGCAGGCCCGGCGCACCGTGTTGCGGGCACTGGAAGTGGCGCCGGGGTACGATCCGGCGCAGGAACTGCTGCTCGACCTGGTCGGTAAGGGATCCGCGAGAAAGGAACGGTAGCCGAGCATGGAGGGGCAGTGACCGGACTGCGAGGCAAGCGTCGGACGATTCCATTGGCGGCGGGGGTTCTGGCGCTTGGCATGCTGGCGGGAGGCCTGGCGGCGCGCGACGAGAATTGGCGCGTCGCCGCGCCCAGCGTGGAGACCGAGTCGTTCCCTTACTCGGGCGGCTTCACGTTCGCCCGGATTCGCTTCGAGCCGACGGAATGGGGCGGCGGTCCCTTCCTCTGGGGGCTCGACCTGAAGTGGAACCACGACTACCCGTTCGCCGAGGAGAACTTCACGCGCATCGTCGAGGAAATCACCGACATCGAGGTGCGGACGGGAGGCGGCAACGTCCTCGAGTTGACGGATCCCCGGTTGTTCGAGCACCCCTGGGCCTATCTCTGCGAGCCGGGGTACTGGAACCCGACGGAAGAGGAGATCGAGAACCTCCGCTCCTGGCTGTTCAAGGGAGGCTTCCTGGTGATCGACGACTTTTTCGACCCGCGCGGCTATCCCCTGCAGTGGGAGAACTTCGAACGGCAGATGGGACGGCTTCTGCCCGGCTACGAACTTGTGCCGCTCACCGTCGACCACCCGGTCTTCCGTTCTTTCTTCGTGCTCGAGGACATCGACTTCACCATCGATGACCCCCGCTTCTTTCCGGTGCGAGGCCGAATCTACGGCGTCTTCGAGGACAACGATCCGAACCGGCGGCTGATGGCCGTCGCCAACTACAACATGGACGTCGGCGACTTCTGGGAGTGGTCGGAGACCGCCTTCTACCCGGTGGACGTGACCCGGAAGGGCTTCAAGCTCGGGGTCAACTATCTGATCTACGGGATGACCCACTGAGCCGTCTCGAACGGACGCGGTCCCGAATTCCCAGGAGATGGAGTACTCGATGAACGACACCTCGACGCCCCATGCCCCCGCGACCGCCCTGGCGGACGGCGGCGAGGGCCTGACCAGCGAGACGGATATCGAACTGGCCGCCCGGCTGGCGGCGGGCAGGGAGCAGGTTCTCGCCCAGCTCGCCAAGCGGATCGTCGGTCAGGGGGAAGTGCTGGACCAGGTGCTGATGACCCTGTTCGTGGGCGGCAACAGCATCCTGACCGGCGTGCCGGGCCTGGCCAAGACCCTGATCGTCCAGACCGTCGCCGAGATCCTGGACCTCAAGTTCAGCCGCATCCAGTTCACGCCCGACCTGATGCCGAGCGACATCACGGGCACCGACATCATCCAGGAAGACCACGATACGGGCCGGCGGGAGATGATCTTCATGCCCGGCCCGATCTTCGCCCAGATCGTCCTGGCCGACGAGATCAACCGAACGCCTCCAAAGACCCAGGCGGCGCTGCTGGAGGCGATGCAGGAATGCCGCGTGACGGTCCAGGGCCGGACGTACGACCTGGAGCAACCGTTCTTCGTCTTCGCGACCCAGAACCCGATCGAACTGGAAGGCACCTATCCGCTGCCGGAGGCCCAGCTCGACCGGTTCATGTTCAACATCGTCATTGACCATCTCCCCGAAGACGAGGAGATGGAGATCGTCGACGCAACGACCACGCTGCGCGAGTTCACCCTGGAGACCCGGGTCACGGGCGACGACCTGCGCGCGTTCCACCGGCTGGTGCGGCGGGTGCCGATTGCGGCGCCGATCCTTCGCTACGCCGTCCACCTGGTGCGGATGACCCGTCCCGACACGCCGGAGGCGCCGGACTTCGTGAACCAGTGGGTGCAGTACGGCGCCAGCGTTCGCGCCGCGCAGTTCATGGTTCTCGGGGCCAAGGCCAAGGCGCTGATGGACGGCCGCCATCACGTCGCTCACGAAGATGTTCGAGCGCTTGCCGGGCCAGTCATGCGGCATCGCATCCTGACCAACTTCCACGCCGAATCGGAACGGGTGACGACCGACGAGATCGTTCGTCGGCTGTTGGAACTGGCGCCGGTCGCCGCCAGCGGGATGAACTGACGGGCCAGGCGGAGCCATGAAGTACGGCAGGTTCGTCGACACCGGGACGCTCGCGCGCATCAGCAGTCTCGACCTGCTCGCGAAGACGGTCGTCGAGGGCTTCGTCAGCGGCCTGCACCGATCGCCCTTCCTCGGCCGGTCGATGGACTTCGCCGAGTACCGGGCCTATCAGCCGGGCGACGACATCCGGCGGGTCGACTGGAAGCTCTTCTGCCGCACGGACCGCTTCTACGTGAAGGAGTTCGAGGCGGACACGAACACCAACGTGACGATCGCGCTCGACGTCTCGCGCTCGATGGACTTCGGTACCGGCGCCGTGACCAAGCTCGACTACGGGCGCTATCTTGCCGCGTGTCTGAGCTGTTTCGGCGCCCGACAGAAGGACCGCATCGGTCTGGTCACCTTCGACAGCCGGATCGTCGACTTCGTGCCGCCGGCGGCAAAGCACCTGAAGGTCGTGCTCCACACGATCGACCGGATCGAGCCGGGCGGCGGCGGCAGCCTGCGCGAGCCGCTGCTCGAGGTGGTCGATTCGGTGCGGCGCCGGAGCATGGTCGTCCTGATCTCGGACTTCTACGAGGAACCGGAGACGGTGATACGGACCGCGGCCGGCTTCCGGCACAAGGGAAACGACGTGATTCTCTTCCATCTGCTGGATCCAGCGGAACTGCGGTTCGAGTTCGACGGCGAGCTTGACCTCCAGGACCTGGAGACCGGGGCCCGGGAAGCGGTGATGCCGGATGTGCTGCGGGACCAGTACCTTGAACTGATCCGGGACCACACGCGAACGCTGGACCGGTCCCTGGTCGAGGCCGGCATCGACTACACGCTGGTCGACATCTCCCAGCCCCTGGACGCGGCTCTCTACCGCTACCTGTCCGCCCGGCTGTACGCGATGAAGGCCAGATAGAGCCGCCGAGCCTGTCGCGGACTCCATGTTCGGCCCCAGCCTCCACCTCGACAGGACGTCGCGCCGCGGGTCGGCCCGCGGCGCGAGCTCCCGGTAGCCGTCATGGGGCTGCTGGCGCCTCTGTTTCTGCTGGGTCTGGCCGCTGTCGCGGCGCCGGTTCTCATCCACCTGCGTCTGCGGCGCCGAAGCCGCGCGATCCGGTTTCCGTCGCTGATGTTCATCTCCGGGGCGCCCTGGCGTTCGAACCGCCGGCGTCGGTTGCGAGACGTGCTTCTCCTCCTGTTGCGCTGCCTCGCGGTGGCCTTGCTTGCCGTGGCGTTCGCCCGGCCGCTGTGGCAAGGCGACGCTTCGGCCGCCGACGCCTCTTCCGGCCGGCTGGTCGTCGTGCTGCTGGACAACTCGTTCAGCATGCGTTTCGGCGATCGCTGGCGGCGCGCCGCCGCGGCGGCCGAAGCGGCCTTCGGCGAGCTCGGCGCCGACGATCGCGGCGCCCTGGTCGTCTACTCGGACGAGGCGGAACTCCGGGGCGCGCCGACGTCGGACGGAGCGCTGCTTGCCGCGATGGTCCGCGACGCGGAGGTGGCGCCGCGTTCCACCTCGCTGCTGCCGGCGCTCCAGACAGCGCGTGGAGCGCTCGCCGAGGCAGGAGAAGTCGGCCGCCGCGAACTCCTGATCGTGAGCGACTTCCAGCGCTCGTCCTGGGCGGCGGAGAACGTCGCGGCGCTGCCGTCCGGCGTGGAATTGCGGCTCATCGACGTGGGCGACGAGGACGAAGCGGTCGGCAACGCGGCCGTTGCCGATGTCGCCTTCGACCACTCCCGTAGCGGCGACCGCGAACAGGTGGGGATCGCGGCCCGGGTCAGCTACCTGGTTGCCGGCGAATCGTCCGCCGCTCCCGCCGGGACGCCGTTCCGGGCGGAAGTCGACCTGCTGCTGGATCGCGAGGTGGTCCAGACCAGGGCGGTCGAACTCGGCGGCGACTCGTCGGCCATGGTCAGCTTCGCGCCCGAATCGCTCGAGCGGCATCGGACCACCCGAGGCACGGTGCGTCTGCGGGACGATGCGCTCGCCGCCGACAACGAGTTCCACTTCGTGCTGTCGCCCGCGCACGAGGTTGGCGTGCTCGTCATCGAGCCGGACGGCGACCGCCGCCGCGGCCGGTATCTCGAAGAGGCCCTGGCGCTTGGCCGACGGCCGTTCTTTCGCGTGAGCCGGGCGCCGGCGTCGGGCTTCCGGCAGTCGATGCTCGACGGCAAGTCGGTCGTCGTCATGAACGACGCAGCCCAGCAACTCCCGGTCTCGGCGAGCGACGCGGTCATGGGCTTCGTCCGCGACGGCGGCGGCCTGCTGCTCTCGGTCGAGCGCGGCCTGACCTCGAGCGCCGGGTTGCCGAGGGAACTCGGCGTGATCAGCGAGAGGCGGACGGACCGACTGTCCGGCGGCGCCGGCGCCCTGACCTGGTTCGATACCGGCCATCCGGTCTTCGACGTGTTCGCCACGGCCAGGAGCGGCGACTTCTCTTCCGCGTCCTTCTTCCGCTATCACCGGCTAGAGCCTCCCGAAGGCGCCGCCGTGATCGCGCGTTTCGACGACGGCGCTCCGGCGTTGCTCGAATCTGCGGCCGGAGGCGGCGGAGGACGGCGAAGCGTCGGCTGCCGTTTCCGGCCGCGTCCTCGTGCTGCCGACCTCGTTCGACACGTTCTGGAACACGCTGCCGCTCCAGGCGGTGTTCCTCCCCTTCGTGCATCGCTCGGTCGAGTACCTGGCGGGCTATGCGCTGCCCCGCTCCTGGTATCGCGTGGGCGAGGTCGCGCAGGTGGAACTGCCCGGCGGGCAGGCGGGAGGCCAGAGAGACGGCTACGTCTACGTCGCTCCGTCGGGCCGCGAGAGCCGCATCGATGCGGACGGCGGCGGCCTGCTTCTGGAGGTGGAGGAGCCCGGCTTCCACGAGTTTCGGGAGGTGCGGGCGGATGTGTCCACCGAGCCGTTGACCCTGGCCAGCAACGTGCCCGCGGCGGAGTCCGACCTGAGCCGACTCGATCTGGAGGAGTTCGAGTCCCGGCTTCGACCAGCGGGAGAAGAGGACGATTCGGCAATGGAGGCGGCGGCGCGGACACCCGAAGAACGCGAGCGGCGCCAGCGACTCTGGTGGTTCCTGATCGCTGCCGCGGCTCTCGTTCTGGCTGCCGAGACCCTGTTCGGCAACCGGCGACGCGCCGCCGCGGCGCCGGTCGTGACAGCATGGCGTTCCACCGGCTCGCGGAGCTGACCGAGGAGACCCGATGGCTTCCCGTTTTGATCCCATCTACGACCCGACCTGGGGTGAACTGATGAGCGTCATCCGTCGGGTTCGCCGGCGCTGGCGAACGAAGGTGGCGTTGCGCGGACTGGTCACGCTGGCCCTGACCGGCTTCGCCGCACTTGCCGTCTCGGTCTGGGGCATGGACTATTTCCGCTACAGCGAGCGCGCGGTCGGCGCGTTCCGCTGGCTCGCCTGGCTCACGCTGATCGCTCTCGGGGTTCGGCTGCTCGTGGTTCCTCTCTCTCGACGGGTGTCCCGGCGCCAGGTGGCGCTCTATGTGGAAGAGCACGAGCCGGCGCTCAGGGCCTCCGTGCTGAGCGCGGTGGAACTGGGTCCCGTGCGGCAGGGTTCGGCCGCGGATGCGGAGCGGGTGTCGCCGGAACTGCAGCGGCGGGTTCTGGAGGACGCGATCGAACACTGCCAGCGGAGCGGTTTCGCCGCGCGGATCGAGCGTGGCGCTCTTCAGCGGTTCTCGGCCGCGTTGGCCGGCGTGGCGAGCGCCGGCATGGTGGCCGTGTTGCTCAGCCCGGCCTTCCTCCAGCACGGCGCGATGCTGCTGTTCGTGCCTTGGCGGGCGGCCGCGGCCGACAATCCGTACCGCCTGGTCGTGGCGCCGGGGAACGTGACCGTGGCCCGCGGCGCCGACCAGTTGATCAGCGCGGCGGCGCTGGGCTTCGACCCGGACCGCGTCGAACTCGGTCTGAGACCGCTGGACGCCGCCGGAAACCCGGACGGCGAGTGGCGGATGCGGCCGATGAACCGGGTTGCGGACCGGTTCGAGGCGGCGGCCAGGGAGGATGTGGAACGGATGATCGGCGGCGAACCCGCCACTCACGACTTCATCGCCCTGAGTCTGCGCGCCGACATGGACTACTACGTCGACGCCTCGGGCGTGCGCTCGCCGATCTACCGCATTGGCGTCAAGGACCTGCCCTGGGTCGAACGGATCGATCTTCTGTACCGCTTCCCCGGCTACAGCGGTCTGTCCGACCAGGCCGTCGAGGACGGCGGCGATATCGCGGTTCTCCAAGGCACGCAGGTGCGGTTCAGCATTCTGCCGATCTTCTCAGTCGAGGCCGGTCGACTGCTGGTCGAGGGCGACGAACCCAGGGCCCTGACGGTCGAAGGCGACCGGCTGGTCGCGGCGTACACGGTGGACCGGAGCACCTGGTACCGGATCGAGTTGATGGACGACGAGGGCACGTGGCGCCGCGCGTCGGCCGAGTACATGGTCACCGCCCTCGAGGACCAGCCGCCCGTCGTGCGTTTCGTGGCGCCGGGACGAGACGTCAAGGTGTCGAAGATCGACGAGGTGTTCGCCGAGGTCGAGGCGGAGGACGACTACGGCGTGAGCCGCCTGGACATCCGCTACGCGGTCAACGGCGGCGAGGAGACGGCGGTTTCCCTGTTCGACGGCGCCTCGGCCTCGATGAAGAAGGTGAGCGTGGGACACACGCTCTTTCTCGAGGAGATGGATCTCCAGGTCGGCGATTCCATCTCCTGGTTCGCCGAGGCCTGGGACCGCAGCCACGCGCAGCCGACGATCAGCGACATCTACTTCCTGGAGATCCGTCCCTTCGACCGGAACTACCGCCAGGCCGAGCAAGGCGGCGGCGGCATGGGCGGAGCCGGCGGCCTGGATCAGACGCTCTCGGTTCAGCAGAAGATGATCGTTTCGGCAACGTTCCGCCTGGTGCGCGACGAGGAGGAATACTCGGTCCGCGAGCTGTCCGAGAACCTGAAGACGATCTCTCTGATGCAGGGACGGCTCCGCGACCAGGTGGCGGGCGCTGGTGACGCGGATGGGCAACCGCGGTCAGCAACTGCTCCAGGACGACGACTTCTCGAAGATCATCCGCTTCCTGGAGCAGGCCGGCGTCGAGATGGAGGCGGCGCGCAAGGAGCTCGACGCGGAGCGGCCCGAAGAGGCGATGACCGAGGAGAAGAAGGCTCTGGCCTCGCTGCAGCGGGCGGAATCCGTCTTCCGCGACATGCGCGTGTCGTTCGACCAGAGCGGCGGCGGAGGGGGCGGCGGCGCCCAGCAGTTGTCCGAGGATCTTGCCGACCTGTTCGAACTGGAACTGGACAAGCTGCGCAACCAGTACGAGACGGTACAGCGGGGCGCCGCCGAGCAGGCGCAGGCGGAAGTCGACGGAACTGATGCAGAAGCTGCGCGAACTGGCCCGCCGGCAGCAGCGCGAGAACGAGCGCCAGAACAGGCTGCGGCGCCGCTCGCAGCAGGGCGGCGGCGGTGGCGGCACGCAGCGGAACCTGATCGAGGAAACGGAGGAACTGGCGCGGCGCCTGGAGCGGCTGGCCCGCGAGCGGCAGCGCCCGGAACTGCGGGAGACGACGCAGGCGTTGCGGCAGGCCGCGGAGCAGATGAGGCGCTCCCAGGCCGGATCCTCCGGATCGCGGTCAACGGCCGGCGCGGAAGGGATCGCGGCTCTCGACAAGCTGCGCGAGGCCCGACGGCTGCTGGACCGCAACCAGCGCCAGCAGCTCGGCCGGCACATGGAGCAGTTGCAGGAGCGCGCCAACCGGGTGTCCCGGATGCAGAGCCGGATCGAGGAACAGGTAGCCGAACTGGCCGGCCGGGAAGGCGAGGACGGTCAGCGCCGCGTCGAACTGTCGGCGCAAGAACGCTCCGACCTCATCGAACGGATCATGGAGCGCAAGGACAGCCTGACCGACGAGGTGGCGGGCCTTGAGGCGCAGCTCAACCGGATGAGCCAGGCCGCCCGCGACGAACAGCCGGAGACGGCGCGAAAGCTGCGCGCCTCGGCGACGATCATTCGTGACGAGCAGTTGAAGGAGAAGATCCGTTACTCGAAGGGCGTGCTGGCCGGCCGGGACCCGGAGTTCGCGCGGTTGTTCGAGAACCAGATCCGGCGGGACATCGACGACGTGACGGAGCGGATCGCCGAGGCGCGCAAGAACGTCGGCGAAGGCGGCGGCGAGCGCCGGGACCGGATGCTCGATCGGACGCGGGATCTCGTCGAGAACCTTGCCTCGATGGAGGCCCGGTTGCGGGACCGTGTAGAGGCCGGCGGCCGGCCCGGTCAGCGATCGGAGCAGCAGAACCGGCGGGACGGCCGGCGGCGGGATGGCGAGGGGCAGGGCGCCGAACAGTTGGGCGGTCGGCAGCAGGACGGTGGCCAGCAGCAAGGCGACCGGCTTGGCGGCACGGCTTCGGAAGATGGCGGCGACGCGGCCAGCCCGGAAGGCGGCCGGAACCGAAGCGGCTTCAGCCAGTACGGTTCGAGCTCGGCCGGCAACTACCAGCCCGGCATCTTCCCTGCAGAGGATCTCCGCCAGATCGATCGGGAGTTCGAATCGGCGACGCGCCGACCTGGAGAGTCTGAGGAACGACCTGCGGCGGGAGCGGATGGACACGACGGATCTCGACCGGCTGCTCGGGCAGATGGGCGATCTGAACCTGCTCGGTCTCAACCGCGATCCGCTGGCGCTCGAGCGACTCCGCAACGAGATCGTCGAGGGCCTGCGGCAGTTCGAGTACCGCCTGTGGCGCGAACTGCGCGGCGGCGAAACCGAACGCGTCTACCTCGGCAACTCCGACCAGGTCCCGCCGGGCTATCGCGATCTCGTCGACGAGTACTTCCGCAAGCTGGCCACCAACGAGAGCTGACGGCGGTCGCCGCCGTCAGGCTGCGCTGTCGCGCGGAGAGCGCGTTCCGGGAAAGCCGACAAGGGCGTCGGCCCGCACCCTGTGCGAGGCTGCTCGCTCCTTGCCACTCCTCCAGCGGGCCAGGACCGGGTGCGCTGTTCGTTTCTTGCAACCCGCGGCCGGACAAACCGGATGCGCCGACGTCCCCGTCGGCATCCGGCGCGAAGCGCCGGCCTCCGGAACGCGTGTCCGCGCCAGCACCGTCCGCGGCGCCCAGTGCGGCGGCGCCTGGTCCATGCGGGCGAATCAGGTCCCCGTCGGGATGTCGCTGTACGGGACGTCGCGGTCGACGCGGATCTCGCCCGGGAGGCCGAGGACGCGTTCGGCGATGACGTTGCGGAGGATCTCGTCCGTGCCGCCGGCGATGCGGAGGCCGGGGCTGTAGAGGAAGGACTGCTGGAACAGGCCGTCGGAGGGCATCAGGGAGGGGTCCGTGATCACGCCGCCCATGTCCATCAGATCCGCGCCGAACGACGACACGTCCTGCAGCTTCGAGGCGGAGACGATCTTGCCGATCGAGTTCTCGGGTCCCGGGACCTTGCCCTGGGAGAGTGCGGTCATCGTGCGCGCCTTCGTGTGCTTCATGCCCATCGCCTCGACGTACCAGTCGGCGAGCTTCTCGCGGACCGCTGAATCCTCGAGGGCGGAGCGGCCGTCCAGCTTGCAGGCGGAGGCGAGTTTCATCGCCTCGCGGACATCCGGCGGCGGCGCGTCGCCGACGGCGAGGCGTTCGTTCATCAGCGTGGCGATCGCCACCTGCCAGCCTTCGCCGATCGCGCCGAGGCGCTGACTGTCCGGTACCCGGACGTTGGTGAAGAAAACCTCGTTGAAGTTGGAGCCGCCGTTGATCTGCTTGATCGGCTGGATCTCGATGCCGGGGGACTTCATGTCGATGAAGAAGAACGTCAGTCCCTTGTGCTTGGGCAGCGACGAGTCGTGTCGCGCGACCAGGATGCCGTAGTCGGAGTAGTGAGCGCCCGAGGTCCAGACCTTCTGACCGTTGATCACCCAGTCGTCGCCGTCGCGGCGGCAGCGGGTGCGGAGTCCGGCGACGTCGGATCCGGCCGCGGGCTCCGAAAACAGCTGGCACCAGACCTCTTCGCCGCGGATCATTGGCGGGAGGAAGCGGGCCTGCTGCTCCCCGGTCGCGTACTGCGCCATGACCGGACCGCACATGCCGAGACCGATGCTGAAGAAGCCGGTCGGAACGTCGAAGTGCGCCTCTTCCTGGTCGTAGATGATCGTCTCGATCATCGGACGTCCCTGGCCGCCATGCGCGACCGGCCAATGGCGGCAGGCGTAGCCGGCCTCCGCCTTCCTGGCCTGCCATCGCCTGGCCAGCACGAGGCCCTCCTCGGCGTCGAGCCGCCGGCTGACGCTGGGGCGATCCTTGCGCGGTTGCGCGTTGGCGTTGAGCCAGGCGCGGACCTCCGCGCGGTAAGCGGCCTGTTCGGGAGTGTCGTTGAAGTCCATCAGGCAGCCTCCTGCCGTTCCAGACCGGAGATCAACCGGTCCTTCCATACCCGTTCGCTGCCGATGCCGAGCGCGAGCAGCTTGGAGCGGCGGTAATAGAGGTGGCAATCGGACTCCCAGGTGAAGCCGATGCCGCCGTGAGTCTGGATGTTCTCCTTCGAAGCGAAATGGAAGGCCTGGGTTGCGGCGACCCGAGCGGCGGCCGCCGCGACCGGCAGTTCGGCCGCGTCGGTCGACAGCGCCCAGGCGCCGTAGTAGCAGTTCGCCCGAGCGAGTTCGTTCTTGATGTACATGTCGGCAAGCTTGTGCTTGATCGCCTGGAAGGAGCCGATCGGACGACCGAAGGCGTAACGGCCCTTGGCGTAGCCGACCGCCATCTCGAGGCAGGCGTCGGCGCCGCCCAGTTGCTCCATGGCGAACAGCACGGCGGCGCGGTCGAACACCACGTCCTTGACCGCCCAGCCCTGGCCGGCTTCGCCGAGCAACTCCGCCTCGACGTTGTCGAAGGCGATCCTGGCGTGGGAACGGGACGGGTCGAGAGTGTCGACCGCTTCGCGGGAGACGTCTTCGGAGGCAAGGTCGACGATAGCCAGCGAGACGCCCTCTCCGTCCCTGGCGACGACGACGCAGAGATCGGCCACGTCGCCGTCCGGCACCGGCATCTTCGTGCCGGACAGCCGGCCGTTCCTGACCGTCGTCTGGAGGTTCGCCGCGGTGGCCTGTCCCGGGCCTTCCGACAGGGCGAAGGCGCCGATGCTCTCGCCCGACGCAAGCCTCGGCAGCAGTCTCGCCTTCTGCTCCTGCGACCCGCCCTGGAGAATCGCTTCGGCGGCGAGGTAGACGGACGACGAGAAGGGAACCGGAGCGATCGCTCGGCCGAGCTCCTCGGCCACCACGCAGAGCTCGAGATAGCCGAACCCGATGCCGCCGTATTCCTCGGGGATCGCGATGCCGGGAGACTCGTTGGCGCGAATCTGCCGCCACAGATCGCGCGCGAAGGGTTCGTCCGCGTCCTCCAGCACGCGGCGGGGCACGGTCGTGTCGCAGGCGGCGCGAAGGAAGTCGCGCGTCTGCTGTTTCAATGCCTTCTGGGCATCCGAGAAATCGAAGTTCATGGCTGCTCCTGGTCGGTTCGGGACGCGGAGTGTACCAGCGAACGGACGGCCGTCAGACGCTGTAGGTCCGACCTTCCGAGAGCGTCTCGATCTCGAGGTCCCGACGATGCACCATGTCCTCGCCGAGGTGCGTGAGGAGCATCCTCCGGCAATCCAGCAGGGGGCGTCGGGCCAGAAGTTCTCGGTAGTTCAGGTGGTTCGGCATCGGCCGGTCCCACGAGTTGCATTCGCAGACGAAGAGATCGGCGCCGGCCGCCGCCTCGACCAGCGCCTCGGTCCATTCCGTGTCGCCGGAGAAGGTGAGAATCCGACCGTCGTACTCGATCCTGAGGGCGTAGCTGGGGGCGCCGGAGGGATGGACGACTTCGAACGGGGTCACGCGAAGGCCGTTCACCCGTGCCGGGCGGCGCTCACGCAGTTCGATCAAGTCCACGTCGAAGGCCAGTCGACGGCGGGTGGAGAAGGGGTACAGAACCTCCCGGGCCTGGCGGAGCCGATCGGCGAGGGAGGGCGGGCCGGCCAGCGTGAGAGTCTCGGTGCGGCCGGCGCGGTAGTGCGCATCGGCAAGCAGGAACGGCAGTCCGCCGAAGTGATCGCCGTGCAGATGGGTGATGAGGACGGTACGGATGGTGGCCGGTTCGACGCCGCGGCCCTTCATCGCCGCGAGCGAGGTCGCGCCGCAGTCGAGCAGCGTTGGCGCCAGGGAATCCCCGTCCGTTTCGCCTCGGAGCAGGAAGCAGGTGTGCAGGCGGCCGCCGCTGCTGAAGGCGTCGCCGCAGCCGAGCGCCTGGAGCTGGAACGTCACCTGGACTCGAAGGAGGACCCGCCTGCCGCCCGGCTCAGTCGGCTGGCGTCTTGTGGACCCGGCCCATCCGCATGACGAAGCGGACACCCTGGAGCCGGGTCACGTCGGCGATCGGGTCGCCCTCGACCGCGATCAGGTCGGCCGCCTTGCCGGCGGCGATCGACCCGGTCTCCTCCCGGATGTCAAGCAGCTTCGCGGCGACGATCGTGGCCGACTGGATCGCCGCCATCGGCGCCATGCCGCCTTCGACCATGTAGAGGAACTCCTTGGCGTTGCTGCCGTGGGGACAGACGCCGCAGTCCGTGCCGAAGGCGATCGGCACGCCCGCCCGATGGGCCCTGGCGAAGGTGTCCTGGATGACCGGCCCGATGGCGGCCGCCTTGGGTCGGATGATCTCGGGGAAGTAGCCCGGGACCGCCGCCTTCTCCCCGACGAAATTGCCCGCCGAGATGGTGGGCACGAAGTGGACGCCGTGCTCCTTCATCAGCTGGAACGCTTCCTCGTCCATGTACGTGCCGTGCTCGATCGTCGTCACGCCGGCCCGGATCGCCCGCTTCATGCCCTCGGCCCCGTGGGCGTGGGCGGCGACCATGAAGCCGTAGTCCTTCGCCGTGTCGACGATCGCCCGGATCTCTTCCTCGGTGAACTGCGGGTTCTGTCCGCTCTTTGCCAGGCTGAGCACGCCGCCCGTGGCCGTGATCTTGATCAGGTCGGCGCCCTCCTTGTAGCGCTGCCGGACCGCCTTGCGCGCGTCCTCGACGCTGTTGACGATGCCTTGCCTGGGGCCGGGGTCGCCTTGCAGGTCCGGCCGCATGCCGTTCGTCCGGTCGCCGTGACCGCCGGTCGTTGCGAGCGAGACCGTGGCGGCGAAGATGCGGGGGCCGGGCATGTCGCCCCGGTTGATCGCGTTCCGCACCGCCAGGATCGCGGTCGTTTCGCCGCCCACGTCGCGGACGGTCGTGAAGCCTGCGAGCAGCGTCCGCTTCGCGTAGACGAGCCCCTTGACCGTCGCGTCGGCCGGGGTCTGCTGGAAGCGCTCGAGGTAGGAGGCGGCGCCCGCCTGCTGCGAGGTCAGGTGGACGTGCATGTCCATCAGACCGGGCAGGACGGTGTGGCCGGACAGATCGATCAGCGTGTCGCCGTCCTCCGGATCGGATAGTCCCTTCTCGACGGTCGTGATCGTCTCGCCTTCGATCACGATCGTGTGCCTGCCGAGAACCTCGCCGGCCTCGACGTCGACCAGGGCGCCGGCGTGGATCACGGTGCGGCCTTCGGCGCCGAGCGCGGAGGACGTCGCCAACGGGACGAGAGCGGCCACGGCAAGGACGGCGGCGACTGGGAACGGGGCGAAACGGTGAGCGAAACGGTTCTTCATCTTCGGCGTGCTCCGTTTGATCCGGAAACGGCGGCAAGGTGCGACTGTAGCGCAGCGCGACGGCTAGCTGGGACCCGCCGGGGCCGCGTCGGTCGCGCCGAACCGGCCGACCGTCCAGGTCAGAACGAAGCCGGCGCCGGCGAGCCCCAGGGCCGCGACGGCCCGCAGCGGCGTCGGGGAGGCATGGGACCCGAAGGGCCACAGACCGACGACGGCGCCCAGCAACAGCCCGAGGAGAACTCCCAGCGTTGCCTGACGGAAACGTCTCAGCACGAACCGCACGGCATTGCTGATGACCGTTGCGCCGACGGCGATGCCCGCGAGAACGGGCAGCAGGACGCCTGCCGCCGCGATGACGGCCCCCGCGTCCAGACCGACGAATCCCTCCAGCGCCTGGTCGATCGCGCCCAGAATCGGTTCGTACTGGCCGAGGACCAGCAGCAGGTAGCCGCCGCTCAGACCCGGCAGGATCATGGCGGCGGCGCCGGCGGCGCCCGCGACGGCAAGCAGGAACGGTCCGCTGGCGGCGGTTCCCGCAGCCTCGGGACCGCCCTGGAGCAGCGCAAGCGCGGCCATCGCGGCGAAGCCGAGGACCGCGCCGCTCCGGAACGCGGCCGCGGCCGGTCTGGCGAGACGCCAGACCAGCGGGGCGCCGCCCAGGGTCAGGCCGACGAAGACGCTGTACGTCATCCAGCGATGGTGAACCACGAGGTCCCGCAAGATCCCCGCCAGGAGGAGGATCGCCAGGCCGGCGGCGCCGCCGACGACGAACAGCAGCAACAGCGATCGGTTCCGCCAGTGCAACCGGGTCGTGTCCGCCACCGCCTCGATGAAGCGCGGATAGATGCCGACCGCAAGCAGCATCGTGCCGCCGCTGATGCCCGGCGCCAGATTGGCAAGGCCCATCAGGACGCCGCCGACGACCGCGCGCGGCGCCCAGGCTCGAACGGAGCAACCGAACCGGGTCATCCGGGGGCCGTGTAAACGCCGGGGCCGCTTCATGCAGGCTGACGGCGCCGCGGGGACCGCCGCCCGCGCGGTGGCGCCGAGTTCAGGCGGTCGGGGAGCTCTGCCGCCGGCATCAAGCCCGTCAGTTCCGCGGGCAGGCCTGGAACGTCCGGCGATCCCGCACCAGATCGAAGGGACTGCCCTCCTCGTTGAAGAAGGTCGCGGCGGCGCCAGTCGTCGAGTCGCTTGCCGCCCGGGTCGTTGCGAGCCCTCAGCTGATAGGCCCTGTAGCTCGCGGCGGGAAGGCCCTCGACGACCAGCGATGTCGTGTTAGGACCGACGGTCCGCAGCAGGCTGAAGTCGCCGTCGACCGGCCGTTCGAAGATGTCGAAGGCGCGTTCGTTGTCCGAACGGTCTCGCCAGGTCAGGGACAGCTCGTGCTGGCCTAGAGCCATGACGGCCAGCTCGGTGGGCGCCGCCGGCACGCTGGAGGTGGTGCGCATGACCGGATAGAGGAACCGCGCCGCGGCGCGGTCATCCCGATTGAGCGCGGCGCCGCGGCCGTCGCCGGCGCCCGACCAGTTGATGCGACGGTCTCATCGAAGACCGTCAATCTATCACTCATTGGTTCCGATGCCTTGCGAGCGGCGGGTCACCTGGCGCGGATGTCCGACCGGAAAGGCGTTTGGCGGGCTGGCGCCGGACTGGTCTAACGTTGCCGCCATGACGGACTGCGACTACGACCTGTTCGTGATCGGCGCGGGCTCCGGCGGCGTGCGCGCCAGCCGAATGGCTGCGGGCAGCGGCGCCCGGGTGGCGGTGGCCGAGGAGCGCCACCTGGGCGGCACTTGCGTCAACGTGGGCTGCGTGCCGAAGAAGCTGCTCGTCTGCGCCTCGTCCTTCGCGGACCACTACCGGGAAGCCGCCGGTTTCGGTTGGACGGCGGGACGACCCGCTTTCGACTGGGGGCGGCTCATCGAGAACAAGAACCGGGAGATCGAGCGGCTGGTCGTTGTCTACCGCGGCCTGCTCGATGCGGCAGGCGTCGACCTGTTCGAGGGTCGGGCGCGGTTGCTCGATCCGCACACCGTGGAGATCGACGGGGCCGATGGAGGCGGCCGACCGCGGGTGACGGCGGACCAGGTGCTGATCGCCGTCGGCAGTTGGCCCGACATGCCGACGATCCCGGGCATCGAGCACGCGATCAGCTCGAACGAGGCATTCTTCCTCGAGCGGCTTCCGGAGCGCGTGGCGGTGGTTGGCGGCGGCTACATCGGCGTCGAGTTCGCGGGCATCTTCGCCGGGCTCGGATGCGACGTCACCCTGATCTACCGCGGACCGCTGTTCCTGCGCGGCTTCGACCGGGAGATCCGCGGCCTCCTTGCCGACGAGATGCGGTCGCGGGGCATCGAGCTCCGGTTCGATTGCCAGGTGGAGGCGATCGAGAGGCGGCCGGGAGGCGAGGCCGACCGTCTGCGACTCCGCCTCGACGACGGCGACACGCTGGCATGCGGCGAAGCGCTCTACGCGACGGGTCGCCGGCCCCTGGTCGCCGACCTGGGACTGGAGCGCTGCGGCGTGGCTCTCGGCGAGGGCGGCGAGATCCTGGTTGACGAGTTCTCGCGCAGCAACGTGCCGAACATCTGGGCGATCGGCGACGTCACGGACCGCCTGAACCTGACTCCGGTCGCGATTCACGAGGCGATGTGCCTGGCGCGGACGCTGTTCGCCGGGGCGCCGACGCCGGTCGACCATGAGACCGTCGCGACGGCGGTCTTCAGCCAGCCGCCTCTGGCCGCGGTCGGCCTGACCGAAAAGGAGGCGAGAGCGCGCTACGGCAAGATCGATGTCTACCGGAGCCGGTTCCGACCGCTCAAGCTGACATTGACCGACAACCAGGAGCGGAGCCTGGTCAAGTTGGTCGTCGATCGCTCCAGCGACCGGGTTCTCGGCGCCCACATGCTGGGCGCGGACGCGCCGGAGATCATCCAGGGCCTCGCCGTAGCGGTGAAGATGGGCGCCACGAAGCGCGACTTCGATGCCGTGATGGCGATCCACCCGACCTCGGGCGAGGAATTCGTGACGTTGCTGTAACGGATCAGCCGGCGCCGCGGCGGCGCTCGACGGCGTCGAGCACGTCGACCTCCAGGCGCGGTCCGCCCAGATCGGCGATCTCGCGCAGGCCCGTGGGGCTGGTCACGTTGACCTCGGTCAGCCAGCCGCCGATCACGTCGATGCCGGCGAACACGATGCCGAGCCGGACGAGCTCCGGCCCGATCGCCGCCGCGATTTCGCGGTCGCGAGCGTCGACTTCCGCGGCGGTCGGCTGGCCGCCGACGTGGAAGTTCGCCCGCGATTCGCCCTCGGCGGGCACCCTGAGCACGGCGCCAAGGGCCTCGCCCTCAACCAGGATGACCCGCTTGTCGCCCTCCCGGATCTGCGGCAGGTAGCGCTGCGCCATGATGCAGCGGCTCTCGTGGCCTGTCGCCGTCTCCAGAATCGCCCTGGTGTTCCGATCGCCGGCCTTCAGGTGAAAGATGCCCTCGCCGCCAGCGCCGTCCAGCGGCTTGACGATCATCTCGCCGCCCATCTCCTCCAGGAAGGCCAACAGATCCGCGATGCGACGAGAAACGCGCGCCGGCGGGCTGACGGCCGGGAACCGAAGCGCGAACAGCTTCTCGTTCGCGTCCCTCAGCGCCAGCGGGTCGTTCACCGTAAGGGTGCTCTTCGCCGTCATGGACAGCAGGTGGGTGGCGTAGAAGAACGCCATGTCGAACGGCGGGTCCTTGCGCATCCAGACGACGTCGAACTCGTCGAGAAAGGCGGGCCGACCGGTTCCGATTTCATACCAGGGTCCGCCGGAGACCGGCGAGAACGTTCGCGCGGGAGTCGCCTCCGCCCGCGGCCGGCCGTCCGGCCCGAGTGCCAGCGTGTCGATCGTGCAAACGGCAAGTTCGTGGCCCCGGCGATCCGCCTCCAGCAGGAAGGCGATC
Organism: Candidatus Multivorans sp.; assembly: GCA_965203495.1. Classification (GTDB taxonomy): domain Bacteria; phylum Acidobacteriota; class Thermoanaerobaculia; order Multivoradales; family Multivoraceae; genus Multivorans. Next base: position 157,629 of record CBDBDB010000011.1, on the reverse strand, counting down.
GTCGTGTCCTTCTCGGGGTCGAGACGCTCGATCGGATCGATGACGAAGAGGTGGCGCATGGAATGTCAGGTCGCTTCGCCGCGAAGACGCAACGACCGCGCGCCGGCCGGCGCCATCGCGCCGGTGACGCCGACGCCCCGGCCCCGCGGGTCGATCAGGACGCCGGGGTTCATCAGGCCGTCCGGGTCGACCGCCGCCTTGGCGCCGGCGAGGGCGCGGGCGAAGACGTCGGACCGCTGCCGGTCGTAGCCGCCCGGCCGGTGGTCGCGGCCGACGGCGTGGTGGTGGGTTACCGTGCCGCCGGCGTCGACGACCGCCTCGTTCGCGGCCAGCTTGATCTCGCGCCACTGCTCCGACATCCGCTCCCAGTCGCCAAGCGCAGAGAACGTGAAGTAGGGGGCCGGCCCGTCGGGGTAGACGTGGGTGAAACGGCACGTGACGCTGCCGCGCCTGCCGGTCGCCTGCTCGAGGATCTCCGCGGTCCGGGCCATGATCCGGGCGTGGAAATCGGTGAAGCGGTCCCAGGTGATCGCGGTCTCGAAGGTGTCGCCGATCACGCCCAGGGGCACGCCGACTTCCCGGAAGTACGGCCCCTTGATGAAGGCGTCGCGCCAAGCCCCGGCGGCGCCCTCGCGATGGGACCGTCCCGTCGAGGCGCCGTGATCGCCGCCGCAGTCCGCGGTCAGTTCGAGCGCCCTCTTCATCCAGGCGTCGACCGGGTGGTCGGCGGACTCGAAGCCGAGGACGAGCAGCGAGGCCGAACCGTCGCCGGCGGCCGCGCCGGCGGTCTCCTGGGCGTCGATCAGCCGGCAGTTCGACGGATGCAGGCCGCTCTGGGCCAGCATCCGCACGGCCTCGACCGCCTGCCCGTAATCGGCGAAGCGGATCGAGGCCGAACCGCGGTGCGTCGGCCGGTCCTGGAGCCGCATCCAGGCTTCCGTGATCACGCCGAGGATGCCTTCCGAGCCCACGACCATCCGGTCGGGCGACGGGCCGGCGCCGGAGCCGGGCAGGCGGCGGGTCTCCATGACGCCACGGGGCGTCACGGTCGTCGTCGCCTCGACGAAGTCGTCGATGTGCGTGTACAGGCTGGCGAAGTGGCCGCCCGAGCGGGTCGCGATCCAGCCGCCCAGGGTGGAATGTTCGAAACTCTGCGGGAAGTGACGCAGCGTCAGCCCGTGCTCCCGGAGCTGGGATTCGATGCGAGGCCCCCGGGCGCCGGCCTGAATGCGCGCGGCCCGGCTCGTGCGATCGACCTCCAGCACCCTGTCGAGCTTGAGCAGGTCGATCGTCACGGCGCCGGCGTAGCTGTCGCCGACCGCCGGCTCGACGCCGCCGACCACGCTCGAACCGCCGCCGAAGGGGATCACGGCGGCGCCGGCGTCCCCGGCCCAGTCCAGGAGGCGGACGACGTCGTCCGTCGTTTCCGGGTAGGCGACGAGATCGGGAGGTTCCGGCGCCTCGCGGCGGAACATCCGCACGGCGTCCGGGAAGGACTTGCCGTAAGCATGGAGGAGGCGTTCGTACGGGTCGCTGCGAAACAGGCCCTCCAACGACGCCGGCGGCGCCAGACGGGGCGCTCGGAGGTCGAAGTCGCCGACCTGGGGCGCCGTCGCATGACGTTCGAGCGGGATGCCGAAGCGCGTCGCGGCGCGATCGCGGAAGGCGGCCGCCTCCGACTCCGTGAGGCCCTGGCCTTCACAACCCCAACCACAGATCTTGCGTCGTGACGTCATCGGCGCCTCCCTCAGGCCGCGCAGGATAGCGAACGGCCTTACAATCGCCCCCGATGTCCTGGCAGCCCGAAGTCGACGAGATCGAACGTCGCCGCCACTTGGCGTTGGAGATGGGCGGCAAGGAGGCGGTCGAGCGCCAGCACCAGCGCGGACGCCTCACCGTGCGCGAGCGGATCGAGCGCGTCGCCGACCCCGGCTCCTTCGTAGAGGAGGGCCGCCAGGCCGGCGCCGCCGAGGTCGACGAGGCGGGGCGGGCCGTGTCCTTCACGCCGGCGAACTACGTCGTCGGCTTCGCCGGCGTCGCCGGACGGCGGGTGATCGTGGCCGGGGAGGACTTCACGCAAGCCGGCGGCTCGCCGTCGCCGGCCGGGCTGCGCAAGAGCGTCTATTCCGAGGAACTCGCCCTCAAGTACCGGCTGCCGCTGGTGCGGTTCCTGGAAGGCGGCGGCGGCAGCGTGCGCGGCAGCGCGGGCCGCCAGAAAGGGGCGCCGAAGACTCCGCCGCGACCGATGGGGGAGCCCGTGTACTCGCGAGCCCGCTTCTGGTCGATCGCGGAGATCCTGCGCACGGCGCCGGTGGCCTCGATCGGGGTTGGCGCGGTGGCGGGATTCCCCGCGGCGCGTCTGGTCGCCTCCCATTTCTCGGTGATGACCCGGCACACCGCCCAGATCCTGATCGGTGGACCGGCGCTGGTCGAGCGGGCGCTGGGCGAGAAGAAGACGAAGGAGGAACTCGGGGGCTGGCGGGTCCACGGCAGAAGCGGCGTCGTCGACAACGTGGCCGAGGACGAGGACGACGCGATGGCGCAGGTGCGCCGCTTCCTGAGCTACCTGCCTTCGAACGTTGACTCGACGCCGCCGCGGCGCAAGACGGACGATCCGCCGGACCGGCGGGAGGAGCGACTCCTCTCGATCGTGCCGCGGGACCGCCGGTTTCTCTACGACATGCGCGAGCTGATCGCGCTCGTTGTCGACCGGGAGAGTTTCTTCGAGATGACGGCAGGCTACGGACCGTCCCAGATCACCGGGCTGGCCCGGGTCGACGGTCACGCGGTGGGAGTCGTCGCCAACGACTGCAAGCACATCGGCGGCGCGATGGACGCCGCCGGGGCGAGGAAGTTCCGGCGTTTCGTCGAGTTCTGCGAGACCTTTCACCTGCCGATCCTCAGCCTGGTCGACGAGCCCGGCTTCATGATCGGCTCGGAGTCGGAGGCGTCCGGCACGATCCGCTACGGCATGGAGGCGATCACGGCGACCGTGCGGTCGACCGTGCCCTGGTGCGCCGTGCAGATCCGCAAGTCCTACGGCGTCGCCGCCGCGGCCCACTACGGCCCCGGCGGCCGGGTGCTGATCTGGCCCTCCGCCGAAAGCGGCGCGCTGCCGATCGAGGGCGGAGTGGCGGTAGCGTTCCGGCGCGAGATCGCCGCGGCGTCGGACCCGGACAGGAAGCGCGCCGAACTGGAAGCCGAGTTCGCCAGGCATCGCACTCCCTTCCCTCGGGCGGAGGGGTTCTCGGTCCACGACCTGATCGACCCCCGCGACACGCGCGCCGAGTTGGTCAAGTGGTTGCAGCTGTCCGCGCCGCTGCTGGCGTCGCGGGTGCGGTGGTTGGCCTGCTGAGACTGCTTCCCTGACTCTCGTCCAGACCTGGGTGAGCCGCCGCTACGGCGTCAGGTTGCTCGATGCCCTGCGGCGTTGTTCAGACCGTTCTCTCCACCATCTGATGGCCGCCCTGGCCATGGCTGCGCCCCCACACGGACTCGATCGCTACGACAACAGCAAGAAGAACAAGAAGCGTCATCTTTGCAGTCTCCCTACAGGCGCCCTGCGGACTGGCGCCAAGACAGCGCGCCCATGTGAGCTGAGAGTGTAAGAGTGGAACTGCCCGCCGTCATTGCGGGCGCTCCGTTTCACGATCATTTCTGGATTGGATTACTCTCCCGGCTCGGCTTGCGGCGTCCCGTCCTTCCTCCGGTTGTCGTCTTCCTGTTCGTCCTGCGTTTGCGGCGGGTTCTCAGCACGAGGTCTTCCTCGCCGGAGGCCCCCTGTTTCGCGTCGACGACGATCTTGCCGCCGGCGGCCAGCTTGCCGAAGAGGATCTCGTCGGCCAGCCGACGCTTGATCTTCTCGTCGATCAGACGCCGCATCGGGCGGGCGCCGAAGTCCGGTTCGTAGCCGTGTTCGGCCAGCCAATCGCGGGCGCTGTCGGTCAGTTCGACCTTGATGCCGCGGTCTTCGAGCTGGCCGCCGAGTTCGCCCACCAGCTTGTCGACGATCCGCCGCACGGCCTCCATCTCGAGCGACTTGAAGACGACCCAGGCGTCGATCCGGTTGCGGAACTCGGGGGTGAACAGGCGCTCGACCGCCGGCTTCGAAGCGGCCTCGGCGGATGCCCTCGAGCGGCCGCCGAAGCCCATCGGCTTCGTCGTCAACTCCCGGCCTCCCGCGTTCGTCGTCATGATCAGGATGACGTGCCGGAAGTCCGCCTTGCGGCCGTTGTTGTCGGTCAGGGTGGCGTGATCCATCACCTGAAGCAGGATGTTGTAGACGTCCGGGTGGGCCTTCTCGATCTCGTCGAGCAGCAGGATCGTGTGCGGGGTCCGTCGGATCGCGTCGGTCAGCAGACCGCCCTGATCGAAACCGACGTAGCCGGGCGGCGCGCCGATCAGTCGGGACACCGTGTGCTTCTCCATGTACTCGCTCATGTCGAAGCGGGTGAAGGCGACGCCGAGCGCCTGGGCGAGCTGGCGGGCCAGTTCCGTCTTGCCGACCCCGGTGGGGCCGGAGAAGAGAAAGCTGCCGATCGGCCGTTCGGGGGCGCCCAGACCGGCGCGGCCCAGCTTCACGGCCGACGAGATCGAGCGGATCGCCTCGTCCTGGCCGAAGATGACCGCCTTCAGGTCTTCTTCCAGGCGGTGGAGAGCGTCGCGGTCGTCGCTGGAGACGGACTTCTCCGGGATTCTCGCCATCGAGGCGACGACCCGCTCCATGTCGACCGGGTCAAGAATGTCCTTGCGCTCCTTCGCGGCGGCCAGTCGGTTGGCGGCGCCGGCCTGGTCCACCAGGTCGATCGCCTTGTCGGGCAGCCGGCGGTCGAGCAGGTAGCGGGCCGACAGGTCGGCCGCAGCGTCCAGCGCGTCGTCCGCGTACTTGACCTCGTGGTGCTCCTCGTAGCGGTCGCGCAGACCGCGCAGGATCCTGGCCGAGTCCTCGATCGACGGTTCGTCGATCTCGATCGTCTGGAAGCGGCGGGCCAGCGCCCGGTCGCGGTCGAACGAGCCCTTGTACTCGGCATGAGTCGTGGCGCCGATGCAGCGCAGCTTGCCCGAGGCGAGACCGGGTTTCAGGATGTTCGAGGCGTCGAGCGAGCCGGACGACACCGCGCCGGCGCCGACGATCGTGTGGATCTCGTCGATGAACAGGATGTGATCGGGCGCCTCGACGATCCGGTCGATCACCGCCTTCAGCCGTTGCTCGAAGTCGCCGCGGTAGCGCGTGCCCGCGAGCAGCGCGCCCATGTCGAGCGCATGGACGGTGAGCTTCGCGAGGAGTTCGGGCGCCTTCCCTTCGTGGATGGCGAGCGCAAGCCCCTCGACGATCGCCGTCTTGCCGACGCCCGGGTCGCCCACCAGCACCGGGTTGTTCTTGCGCCGGCGGGCCAGCGTCTCGCACAGCGCCCGAAGTTCATCGAGACGGCCGACCAGGGGATCGATCGCGCCTTCGGCCGCGAGCTCGTTCAGGTTCGATGCGAACCGCTCGAGCGGATCCTCGTCTGCGTCCTCTTCGCCATTCTCCGCATCCGCATCCGTCTCCTCGTCCGGCCGCCGCGGCACGGAGAGATCGGCCGCCGACTTGACCGTGCCGTGGGACAGGTAGCGGACAACGTCAAGCCGCGACACCTCCTGGATCTTCAGGACGTAGACCGCATGGGACTCCTGCTCGCGCATCAGCGAAGCGATGACCGCTCCGGCATCGAGCTCCGTCCGGCCAGCGCCGACAGCGTGCATGGCGGCTCGTTCGATCACGCGCCAGAAGGCGATCGTCTGTTTGGGTCCCTGGTCCCTGGCCTGCTCGCTGCCGGGCGCTTCGCGGCCGGCGTCGTCCCCGCCGCCGCTCGCCCGATCCGCGCCCTCCGCTTCATCCGCGGCCTCGGGACCGCGGGCCGGTTCCGCCGGATCCCGCGCGGTTTCCGTCGACAGCGCGGGCGGCAGCGTCTCGATCTGGCGGTCGAGGAACTCCTCGATGTCTCGCACCAGGCGCGGAAGGCGGACGCCGACGGACTGCAGCACGCGCGCGCCCACCGGATCTGCGCAGAGGGCAAGCAGCAGGTGCTCGAGCGTCACGTACTCGTGCCGGCGCGTGGACGCCTCGATCATCGCGCGCCGCAGCGACTGCCGCAGTTCCTCGGTCATCTGCACGGAAGCGATGGCTGGGCCTCCCTCGTCGTCAGCTGACGTCGTCGCCGGCGTCTCCGCCGTCGCCGCCGTCTCCCGCGTCGGGTTCGATCGTGCAGAGCAGGGGAACCTCGGCCTGCTGCGCCAGGCTGCCGACCTCGGCCACCTTCGTCTCGGCCACGGAGAACGGGTAGAGCCCGACGACGCCGACGCCGTTCTGGTGGACGTGGAGCATGAGCCGGGAGGCGTCCGACTCGGTCATGTGGAACACGTGCCGGAGCACGACGACGACGAACTCGCGCGGCGTGAAGTCGTCGTTGTGGAGCAGGACCTTGTACAGCCGCGGCCGAGCCAGACGGGTCCGCGTCCGGGTCTTCGCAAGGACCTGGCCGTCGACCTGCTGATCGTCCTCGAAGCGCGGCATGACGTCCTGATCATATGTCCAGGGCGAACGGCTGGAGGCGGCGTCAGCCGAGCTGGACTCGGGCGTTGCGCCACGCCTCGATGCCATCCAGGCGCCGCTTCGCGTCGCGGCGCAGCGCCGAGCCGAGCAGCGAGTTCAGCTTCTCGTCCATGAACAGGTGGGAACTCCATACGGCTGTCGGCTCGAAGCCGCGGCTGATCTTGTGCTCGCCGCCGGCGCCGCCTTCGAACACGTCGATGCCCCGGACGATGCACTCGTCGATCGAGTGGTAGAGGCAGACGTTGAAGTGCAGAAAGCGATGCTGCTCATGGCAGCCCCAGTAGCGGCCATGGAGGCGGTCGTCGGAGCGCAGGTTGACGGCGCCGGCGACGACCCGTTCCGCGCGCTCCGCGATGACCAGCTCGACCTCGTCGGCGAGAAGGTGGAACAGGTCGGAGAACATCTCGCGGTTCAGATAGCGGCCGCCCCACATGTACTTGTCGCAGGTGGTGCAGTAGAGGCGAAACGCGGTCTCGGCCCAGCGGTCGGGATCGGCGACGATCTCGGGGCCGCGAACGGTGCGGATGGCGATGCCCTGGCGAGTCGGCTCGCGGCGTTCCCGGCGGCACTGGGTGCGGCGCTTCGAGCGGAGTTTCTTCAGCCAGTCCTCGGGACTCCGGTAGTCGTGGTTGTGCCAGTGGTACTGGACCATGACCCGCTGGGAGAGGCCCGCGTCGGCAAGCGCGGACGCTTCCGTAGCGCAGTGGTACAGAACGTGGACGGAGGCCACGCCGACCTCCCGGGCGGTGTGGGCGGCGAGTTGCAGGAGGAGTCTGGCGGCGACCCCCGGATCGACGTCGTGCGCGGCCAGGATGCGCCGACCGGCAACCGGCGAGAAGGGCACGCCGACCACCAGCTTGGGGTAGAAACGGCCGCCGACCGCCCGTACCGCGTCGCCGAAGGCCCAGTCCCGGGAGAAGTCGCCCATGCCGTCGTTCTTGACGTAGGCGGGAGCGGCCGCGATCAGTTCGTCGTCAACGCCCCAGGCGGTCAGGTGGAAGGGCATCCAGCCGCGGCCCGGGGCCACGCAGCCGTTCCGTTCGAGGGCTTCGAGGAACGTCCAGGACAGGAACGGCCGATCGCCGGACCGCAGGAGACGGTCCCACGCCCGGGAGGGAATGTCGGCGATCGACTGGACGATCCTGAGTTCCACCCGCCGCCGCTCGGCGCGGTCGCCTGCCTGAACCGCGGCATCGTCCATTCCGGCGAGTCTTGCACGGCGGTTCTCCGCCACGGATCGTCAGTGTCCCGGCGTCGCCGTGTCCCGCGCGACGCAGACCTGGCCAGCCGGCGCGCTCCGGCGACGCTAGCGGAAGACGTCGAGGGTCCGGTTGTACTTGACGGCGAGGCGTCGATCCGGCTTGTCCAGGCCGAGCAGGCCGAACTCCGATATCTCGTTGTAGACGACGAAGAGCCCCTTGTTCGCTTCGTTCAGCCAACTGAAGCGGAGGTTCGTGTTCACCCTGTGGGTCAGGTCGTTGTACTGGATCAGGGCCTGAAGGAGCAGGCGGGTGCTGAAGGCCCAGGTGACGCGGAGGCGGCCGAGGTTCGTCCTGAAGGCGCCCATGGGAAGGTCGATGTCGTTCCAGGACCAGCTCAGGTCGGACGTCAGATAGTCCCCGATCCGGAGACTCAGAGACGGGTCCAGCACGAGCTGGTCGCCGCCGAAAAAGCCTCCGCCCTGCACTCTGGCGAAGAAGCTCAGCGCCCGGCCTCGATTCGTGTTCATGAACAGGAAGAAGCCGTGGTCGTCGTACTCCCCGGCGGGCACGTTCACGATGTCGGCCAGCGTGAACCCTTCGAGCAGTCCCTCGTAGCGGCCGCCGGCCGAAAGGCTGATCTGCGCGCCGTTCCGGAACTCGACTTCGCCGCCGACGGAGTAGCGCTGCGTCTCCTGGTAGCCGTCGAAGTTCCAGAAGCCGTCATAGTAGGCGCGAGGCCCGAACTCCTTGACGCGGCCCCCGCCGGTTGGGCGAAAGCGGCGCCGGACGTAGCCGTTGACGTTGCGGAAGCCGGAGCGGCTCAGAAAGCCGACCTCGGGGTTGAAGTCCTCGCCGATCTCGGCGTAGCTCACGCGCCAGCGCCAGAACGGCGAGCTGTAGCTGCCGTCGAGGCCGAGGCCGACGTCGCGGCCGACGAAGCCCGGCGTGTCCGTTCGCGCGACCCATCCCGAGACGTCGGTGAACCGCCCGATGCCGAACTGGCCGTCGACGGCCCAGGTCCGGTTGTAGTCGTCGTCCGGGGCCAGCGACCCCGTGCCCTGGCGGTTGACGACGAGCACGCCGGCGCGGCGTCGATTGCGGTACTCGCGACCGAGCCGGGCGACGGTGAAGTTGTTGCCGTGGATGTCCCTTTCGTCGTCGGTCTGCATGTTCAGGAAGCCGACGTTGTAGCCGCCGGCCTTCCCGGACAGGCGGACGCCGCCGAGGATCGGCGTCGGCACGCCGTCGCTCAGACCGATCCGCCGGCTGAAGAAGAGCTCGGCGCCGCCGCGGCTGGAGGACCGGCTCCCGACCCGGAAGATCCCGGCGTTCTCCAGGAAGAAAGGACGCTTCTCGGGAAAGAACAGGCTGAAACGGTCCAGGTTGATCTGCTGATCATCGGCCTCGACCTGGGCGAAGTCGGTGTTCACGGTGACGTCGAGCGTCAGACTGGGCGTGACGCCGTACTTCAGATCCATGCCGACCTCGCGGTCGTCCGCGCTGCCGTCCACGGACTGGCGCCGCGAGCCCAGGACGTAGGGAGTCAACTGGAGGTTGCGCTGGCGGGGGGGCGTCACGCCGACCAGGTAGCCTGCCTCCGACACGCGGAACAGGTCGTGCTGGCGGCCGAGATGGGCCCAGAACGCGGTCTCGTTCTTGCGCCGGATGTTGCGTTCGAAGTTCAGGCTCCAGACCGCCCGGTCCGATCCGTACCGAAGGCTGCGGAAGGGAATCGCCATCTCCGCGCTCCAGCCGAAATCCCCGCTCGCCGTCCGGACCGTCCACGAGGTGTCCCAATCCAGGTTGGCGCCGCCGAAGCCGCGAGAGGAACCCCCGCCGCCACGGCCTTCGTTCGTGAACTGGCCGTCGTACTGGATGCCAGCGATGTTCGTGCCGAAGACGAAGCCGTTCTGCCGGTCGCCGAAGGTGTCGAGGATTACCCGGAAACTGTCCTCGTTCTGGAGCCTGGCGTCGCGCCGACTGTCCGAGATCGCCAGGGAGGAAGCGTCCCGGTCGAAGCAGACGACGGCGAAGTAGAGGTTCGACTCGTCGAAGGCGATCCGCACTTCGGTCCGTTCGCTCGCCGGTTCGCCTTCGAACGGCTCCACCTGCCGGAAGCCGTCGCCGACGTCGACATCGAGCCAGAGATCCTCGCCGAGCACGTCGCCGTCGATGACCGGCGGCTGCGCGAGACGCTTCGCGCGTAGAAGGGGTCGATCGCTCCGCATCTCGACCTGCGACGCCGCCATGCCGTCGTGAGCCGCAAGGAGGGCGATCAGCGCGAGAGCGACGCGCGGGAGAACGCGCGGCAAGAGGTGTCGCGGCATCGGACGATTTCCGTGCGGGCCGCCAGCTGCTAGCGGCCGGCGGGCGGCTGGACGGCGGGAACCGCCAGCTCCCGAGCTCGTCGGTTCAGTTCGTCAAGCCGCGGCCCGGTCAACTCGGATACGGCCTCCAGGATCGGCAGGAGTTCGGCCTCGAGGTCCTCGAGACGGCGTCGCGCGCCGGCCGTCGGCCGGGCGGTGTTGCCGAAGACGTGGGTGTACAGGTACGCGTACTGGTTGTCGATACGGGGCTGGAAGTTCAGGGCGTCCTGAGAGACGCGGCTTCGCGACTGGATCAGCCGCTCGTCAAGCTCCCCGGCGCGCTCCAGGATCGCTTCGACCTCCGGCCTGAGCTCCGAGGCGCCGGCCTCGTCGAGTCGTTCCTCGAGGGCCGCAGCCCGTTCCCGGACGCCGCGCAGGCCGGCGATCGCGTCGTGGATCGCCGTCAGCCGCGCCGACAACTGGTCCAGCATCCCGTACTGCTCCTCCAGATCGGCCAGGGAGATGTCCTCGAGGCGTGGGTCGGCGAGCACCTCGAAGGTCCGGCTGTCCGACCAGCCGCCGGCCGCGGCCCGGACGTCGGCGCCCTCGTCCGACTCCGCGGCGTGGGCGGCGACCGTCAGCGTCGCCCGGTAGGTTCCCGGCGGCACATAGGGGCCGCCGGTGTACGACAGGGACATGACGGCGTCCTCGATCAGGTGCGGCGCCTGCCCCCGCAGGTTCCAGACGACGCGGTTGAGCCCCTCCCTCGCCTCGAAGGACTCGATCCACGGACGCTCCTTCTCGCGGCCTTCGATCTCCTCGCCTTCCGGCGAGGACACGAAGCGGCGCAGGACCCGGTCGCCGCCGGGGGGAGAGATCGCAAGTTCGACCCGGCCCGTCGGCTGGACGGGAAGATCGAACCAGATCGAGGCGCCGTTGGCGAAGTCCGCGCCGCTGCCGGGACGGTCGACGCGGACCGTGGGTTCGGGCGAGAAGAGCCTGGGCGCATCGCGCACCGCGCCGGCGGCGATCTCTCGGGCGAGTTCGCGCACGACGCCGAGGTCGTCGAGCACCCAGAAGCTCCGGCCTTGGGTTGCCAGCACCAGGTCCGGGTTGCCCGCGTTGCGATGAACCAGCAGGTCGGTGATCGGCGTGCGCGGAAGGTTCAACTGGAACGACCGCCAGGAGCTTCCGCCGTCGACCGAGACGTAGAGGCCGAACTCCGTGCCGGCGTAGAGCAGACCGGAGACTTCCGGATCCTCGCGCACGACGCGCACGAAGTGGTCGGCCGGCAGACCGTCGGTCACGGTCGCCCAGCTTTCGCCGCCGTCGTCCGTGCGAAAGACGTACGGCGCGTAGTCGTTCATCCGGTAGCGGTAGACGCCGACGTGGACCCGTCGCGGGTCGTGGTGCGAGACGTCGATCGAGTTGACCGTGCCGTCGGCCGGCATGTCGGCCGGCGTGACGTCGACCCACGAGGCGCCGTCGTCCCGACTGACGTGGATCCGGCCGTCGTCGCTGCCCGCCCAGATCTCTCCCGCCGTCCGCGGCGACTCGGCGAGCGCGAAGATCGTGTTGTAGACCTCGACGCCGGTGTGGTCGTGCTGGACGGGCCCGCCGGGCACTCCCTGCTTCTCGTCGTCGTCGGTCGTCAGGTCGGCCGAGATCGTTTCCCAGGTCCAGCCGCCGTCGCGCGTGCGATGGACGTAGTTCGACGTGTGGTATACGACGTCGGGATCGTGCCGGGAGATGAGAATCGGCGCGTTCCACTGGAAGCGGTAGCGCAGGTCGCGCGGCGCCGTGCCGTCCTGCATCTGGGGGTAGAGGATCATGTTGCGGGCAATCCCGCTCCGGTGGTCGTACCGGTCAATGCGCCCCAGGTAGTTGCCGGAGTAGACGAGGTGAGGCTGCTCGGGGTGGACGGCGATGTGGCCGCTCTCGGCGCCGGCGACCGCGTGCCAGTGCTGGGTAGGCGTCAGTTCGGGCATCGGCCGCGACGGCACCGAGATCGTGCTGTTGTCCTGCTGGGCGCCGTAGATCCGGTAGGGGAACCGGTTGTCGACGGTGACCCGGTAGAACTCGGCGGTCGGCTGGTTGTTCTGGGTGGACCAGGAACGGGCTCCGTCCACGCTCACGTTGGCGCCGCCGTCGTTCGCCTGGACCATGATGTGCGGCTGCTCCGGGTTGATCCACAGGTCGTGGTTGTCGGCGTGCGGCGTGCCGACCCGTTCCCACGTGGCGCCGGCGTCGACGGAGCGAAAGAAGCGGACGTTGGACCCCCAGACCGTGTTCGGGTCGGCCGGGTCGGCGTGAATGTGGCTGTAGTACCAGCCGCGGGTGAGCAGCTCCGGCTCGTCGCTCACCTTCTTCCAGGTGTCGCCGTGGTCCTCGGAGCGGAAGATGCCGCCCCGTCCCTCCGCCGCGGTGACGATCGTCCACAGCCTGCCGCGTCGGGCCGGCGATGCGGATACGCCGATGCGTCCGAGCACGCCGGTCGGCAGACCGCCCTCGATGCGCTCCCAGGTGTCGCCGCCGTCGGTCGAACGGAACAGGCCGCCTTCGTCGCTGCCGTCGATCAGCGTCCAGGGCTTGCGCTCGACTCTCCAGACCGCGGCGTAGAGAACGCGGGGATTGAAGGGGTCGATCTCCAGGTCGGCGATTCCGGCGTCGTCCGAAATGCTCAGCGCCTGCCGCCAGGTCTCGCCGCCGTCCGTCGAACGGTACACGCCGCGTTCCGGGTTGCCGCCGAAGATCTGGCCAAGCACGCCGACCCAGAGCACGTTCGGGTCGGCCGGATGAACGCGGACGCGGCTGATCGCCCCCGCCCGCTCCAGGCCGATGTGGCGCCAGGAAGCGCCGGCGTCGGTCGAACGGTACATGCCGTCTCCGATCGAGACGTTGCCGCGAGGACAGGCGGAGCCCATGCCGACGTAGATCACGTTGGGATCGCTCGGCGCCACGGTCACCGCGCCCACCGAGCCGGCCTTGAAGTCCCCGTCGCTCAGGTTCTCCCAGGAGACGCCCGCGTTCGTGGTGCGCCAGACGCCGCCGCCGGTCGAGCCCATGTAGAACGTGTAGGGGTGCGACGGGTGCCCGGCGACCGTGGTGACCCGGCCGCCGCGGCTGGGACCGACGAGCCGGAACTCGATTCCATCGAACGGATCGGCGTCGTCCTGACCGACCGCCGGCGCGGCGGCCAGCGCGATTGCCAGTGCCGCCCGCGCCCGGCGACGGACTGTTCGTTTCAGGTCGATCATCAGCGAGTAGTCTACGCCGCGCCGCGGGCGCCGCGAGACGGGCGAGCGGCGTCCGGTCGCGAGAGCGTCTACAGCTCTGGCCTGGCGGCCTTGGTGGACGCGCGCGTGACGCCGAGAGCGGGTCGGGCGGCCGTCCGACAAGGCGCGACGAGGAGTGGTCACGTCGATGGTGGGCGCCAATCCTGTAGGATCCATGGCGCAAGCTCAGCCGGCAGCGCCGGTAGCCGACCGAACGTGAAAGTCTGCCCCCCCCCGGAAGATGAAAGTCTGCCCCCCCCGGAAGACACGCGGAGCTGCGCAGGACGCCGACATCCGCGCGAACCTGAGATGCAGTGGCCGGCGGCAAGGAGAGGCGTTCTCGCCTTCGCTCTGCTTCTGTCTCAGGCGGCGGCCGCGTCGGCGATCGTCTACAGCGTCATCCCGACCGACGAGGCCCTGGTCGGGGAGTCCCCGGTCATCGTGTTCGGCGAAGTCCTGTCTTCCCGGCCGGTGGGGACGGACGGGCTGTTCACGGACTTCGTGCTGCGGGTCGAAGAGAACCTGAAGGGCTTTGCCGGGAGGACGACGGTCATTGTCAGGCAACCCGGCGGAGAGACAGCGGACGGACGGTTCAGCGAGATCGCCGGACTGCGCCGCTTCACGCCGGGCGACCGGGTCCTCCTCTTCCTCGAACCCGAAGACGACGCCTGGCGGCCTGCCGGCGTGGCCGCGCCGGAAGATCTGCCGGAACGCGGCCCTGCCGGCGGGTTCCAAGCGTTGGACGGTGTGGAGCCGGTCCGGGTTCCCGAAGACGGCGCCGGTCGGCGCACCGCCGCGCCGTCCTCCGCCTGGCGGACCGTGGACCTCGGCCTGGGCACGTTCTTCGAGGAGTCGATCGGAGGCCGCGCTCTGCTGCTGCGCGAGCCGGCGCTGGATGCGGCTGCGCTGCTCGACGAACCCGCGGCGCAGGACGCCGATGGGCAACGACATGGCGAACATCGACTGGAGGCACGCGCCGCCGGCGCCTTTCGCCGCTGGATCGTTGACCGCGTTGCCGGTCTGGAGCGGCCGGCGGACTACGTCGAACGGATTCCGGACGAGCCTTCCTCGGGACCGATGAGCGTTCGGCAGCCGTTCGCGGTCAGCACGTACGATGGCGGCATCTGCCCGGGCGTTTTCAGGTACTGGAACAAACCCGTGGTCTTGAGAGTCGAGACGCATACGGCTCCTCCCCGCACGCCACGCAGCAAGATGAGGGGCGACGGCCGCCAGGACGCGGTGAACGCGATCGCGGCCTGGACTGGCGACCTGGGAAGCAACGTCCGACTGTCTGTCGCCAGCAAGCCGAAGAAGAAAAAGGGATCGAAGAGTCGTGCGGCGACCCCCGGGGCGCCGACCAGGTTGCTTCCGCGACGGGGTGAACAGCATCAGGTTCTCGGGTCCCAGAGAAATGAGAGACAACGTTCTGGCGTGGACGAGGAGGGGGTGGACTTGCTGGAGGTTCGAGGCGGGCGATCTGTATCGGTCCGACCAGGGGGACCTCTATGCCCTGAACGATGAAGCTGACATCGAGTTCAACCGGAGAAACGACGCCAACCTCTGGCATCCGCTTCTCTTGTATCCGGACGCGAAGCTCGAGCGTCTCCTGGGACACGAGATCGGCCACGTTCTGGGTCTTGCCCACAGCCAGGATGCTGCCGCCATGATGTACGCGAGGATCTCCGGTGACGGTCGGGGATCGGTGCTGCACCCGGATGACCGGCAAGGCATCCGGTTTCTCTATCCCGCCCCCGCGAGCGAGGGTTCGACCGCCGAGGTATACCTTGCGACCAGCAAGCCGTTCGGCAAGAAGGTGACGTTCAACATCGCCTACGGCGCCGCCGGAGACACCGCGACGGGCGCGAGCGATCCAGCCGACGGCGACTACGACAACGACGCGGTGACGTCGGTGACCTTCGGCAGGAACGACACGTCGAAGATGATCAGGATCCCGATCTCCGACGACGACGAGGACGAGGGCGCCGAGACGTTCA
Source organism: Candidatus Multivorans sp. (assembly GCA_965203495.1). GTDB lineage: Bacteria > Acidobacteriota > Thermoanaerobaculia > Multivoradales > Multivoraceae > Multivorans. Next base: position 142,260 of record CBDBDB010000011.1, on the reverse strand, counting down.
CGGTGATCTTCACGCCGACCGTTGCGCTGCCAGCCGGCAGGAGCGTGGCCGGCGCCAGGAGGACGGTGACGATCGCGGCCGATGGTTCGTCGGTGGGACCGGTCCCGGGCGTGTCGGTGGGGCCGACGGCGCTGGCGGTGAATCTGGGCAAGGAGAAGGGGTACGGGATCAAGCTGGATGCGGCGCCGTCGGCGAAGGTCAAGGTGAAGGTGACGGTGTCCGGGGCATCGAGCGCCGTGTCGGTGACTCCGGACAGTCTGACCTTCACGGCCCGGAACTACGGCACGCCGCAGATCGTGCTTGTGAGCGCGACTGGGAGCGCGACGGAGGGCGCGGTCGTTACCCTGACGCACAGCGCGACAGGCGGCGGCTACGACTCGGTAACGATCGACTCCGTGAGGGTGACGATCACGGATGAGGATGCGGATGCGACGCCGGTGCTGCAGCTGTCGACGGATCCGGCGACGGTGGCGGAGGGGACGCCGATCAGCCTGACGGTGACCTCGGACCAGGCGTTGACGGGGACGCTGGAGGTGAGTCTGACGCTGGCGGACCGCGGTTCCAGCGGTTTCGGCGCGGCCGACATCCCAGGTTCCCTGGGTCCGCGGACCTTCGATGCGGACTTCGGCCGGACCGCGAGCAGGACGGGGACGGTGTCGATCCCGACCAGCACGGACGCGGACGCGGAGGGCGCGGAGACTTACACCATCACGCTGAACGACACGGCGGATTACGAGTTGGGCAGCGACACGACGGCGGAAGGCACGCTGAACGACGGCACGTCGGTTCCGAAACCCGGCATGCCGACGAACTTCGCCGCGGCGGCGGCCGACGGTCAGGTCGTGTTGACCTGGAGCGACCCGAACGACGCCAGCATCACGGGGTACAAGCTGCGCTACGCGAAGACGAGTTCGCGGGACGCCGCGACCTGGACGCCGATCGCCGGTTCGGACGACGAGACCGTGACCCACACCGTGAAGAACCTGAACAACGGTTCCGAGTACAGCTTCAAGGTTCGGGCGACCAACAGCTCCGGCGACGGCACCGCCACGAACTGGGCCGTGGCGACGCCGACGAGGCCTCCGAGCGTGACGGTGACGCCGACCCGGCTGAATGTCAGGGAGGGTTCGAGCGGGAGGAGCTACACGGTGAAACTGAACGCCGCGCCGTCGGACAATGTGACGATAGCGGTGGCCGGCGAGTCGGGCGAGGTGACGGCGAATCCGAAGAGTCTGACGTTCACGGACCAGAACTACGGCACGCCGCAGGCGGTGACGGTGAGCGCGGCGAAGGACGAGGACGCGACGAACGACGCGGCGACCCTGACGCATTCCGCGACCGGCGGCGGCTACGACAGGGTGACGATCGACAATGTCGACGTCACGGTGACCGACACCACGCCGGTGCTTCGGCTGTTGACGGATCCGACAGCGGTGACGGAAGGAACGGCGATCCGCCTGTGGGTGTTCTCCGACAAGTTGCTGGGCGGCACGCTGCCGGTGAGTCTGACGCTGGCCGACCGGGGGTCGAGCGGTTTCGGCGCGGCGGACATTCCGGGCGGGCTGGGGCCGCGGACCTTCGATGCGAACTTTGGCGGGATCCGTGGCCTCTTCAGAACCATCAACACCGCAGGCTGGGTGGCGATACCGACGAGCAAGGATGCGGAAGCGGAGAGCGCCGAGACCTACCGGATCACTCTGAACGACACGGCGGATTACGAGCTGGGCAGCGACACGACGGCGGACGGCACGCTGAACGACGGCACCGGCACGGTGTCGGTTCCCGCGACGCTGACGGTGGCGGAAGGCGTCGGTTCGGCGACGGTGAGGATCACGACGCCGTCGGCGTTCGGCGCGGCGACGACGTTCAACGTGAGCTACGGCAGCACGAGCGTGACGACGGACGAGGACGCGACGGGCGCCGCCGATCCGTCGGACGGGGACTACGACAACGACGCGGCGACGTCGGTGGAGTTCGGCGCGAGCGACACGACGAAGGACATCGCGATTCCGATCACGGACGACGATCTGGACGAATCGGCGGAGACGTTCACGGTAACGATCGCGCCGGCCCAGACCGAAGGCAATGGTCTGCCGGACGGCTTCAGGCTGGGCAATGCCGCAACGACGGTGACGATCACGGACGACGACGCCTCGCCGGTGCTGGCGGCGATCGACGACGTGACGCTCCGGGTCGGTCAGACGGTGGACATCACGGCGTCCGCGACCGACGCGGACAACGATTCGGTGAGCTACGTCTGGTCGCGCAAGTCCGGCGAGACGACGCCGGCGATCCCGGGCGGCACGAACCTGAACCAGGCGCAGTTGACGTTCGTGACGACGGCGGCCGGGACGGTCACGATGACGGTGACGGCCTCGGACGGCAATGGCAACACGGCCGCCGAGGAGGTCGTCATCACGGTGCAGCCGGCTCTGAGCGTGACGGTGACGCCGACCGCGCTCACGGTCGAGGAGGGTTCGAGCAACACGTACACGGTGAAGCTGGACGCCGAGCCGTCGGGGAACGTGACGGTGACGGTGGCCGGCGCGTCGGGCGACGTGACGGTGACGGGTTCGCCGCTGACGTTCACGGACCGGAACTACGGCACGGCGCAGACGGTGACGGTGAACGCGGCGTCCGACACCGACGCGACGAACGACGCGGCGACCCTGACGCATTCCGCGACCGGCGGCGGCTACAACGGGGTGACGATCGCCGATGTCGAGGTCACGGTGACCGACGTGACGCCGGTGCTGCAACTGACGACGGATCCGTCGGCGGTGACGGAGGGAACGCCGATCAGCCTGAAGGTGACCTCGGACAAGGAGCTGACGGGGACGCTGGCGGTCAGCCTGACCCTGGCGGACCGGGGCTCGAGCGGCTTCGGCGCGGCCGACGTTCCGGGCGGCCTGGGTCCGCGGACCTTCAACGCCGCCTTCGGCGCAACGCCGAGCCGAACCGGCACGGTGTCGATCCCGACGACCGCGGATTCGGCGGCGGAGGGCGCGGAGACGTACCGGATCACGTTGAACGACACGGCGGCCTACGAGCTGGGCGTGGACAGGAGTGCGGACGGCGTGCTGAACAATCGCGCCAGCGGCGGCGACTCGGGCGGCAATGGCGGTGGTGGACCGCCTCCAGGCGGCAATGGCGGTGGTGGTGGACCGCCTCCAGGTGGTGGCGGCGGCGGTGGCGGCGGCGGACTGCCTCCAGGCGGCGGCGACGCGGGCAACAGTGGCAACGATGATGATGACGACGGCGGTGGTGGCGGAGACGGCGGTGGTGGCGGAGACGGCGGTGGTGGCGGAGACGGCGGAGGCGGCCCTGGCGGCGGCGGTCCGGGGCCTGGCGGCGACGCCCCGCGCGCTTCCTTCACCCTGAGCGCGCCCTGCGCCGACGGTCTCTGCCGCGCCCGGACCGGCGTCGCAGTGGCGTTCGCGGACACGAGCAGCGGCCTCGTCTCGTCGCGGAGATGGAACTTCGGCGACGGCGGGACCTCACGCGACGGTTCGCCGGAGCACGCCTGGTCCGTGCCCGGCTTCTACGCGGTGTCCCTCACCGTCAGCAGCCAGGGGAACGCCGACACGGCGTCGCGGAAGGTGCTGGTCGAGTCGAACGCGCCGGCCGGGACCTGCGTGTCGGACGCGGAGACGCTGTGTCTCCGGGACTCCCGCTTCGAGGTGGCGCTGGAGTGGTGGACGGCCGACGGCCAGCGCGGCGTAGGCAGCGTGGTCCACGAGGGGACGAACGACTCGGGCCTGTTCTGGTTCTTCGGCGCGGAGAACTGGGAACTGCTGGTCAAGGTGCTGGACGGCTGTTCGGTGAACGGACACGCGTGGGTGTACGGCGCCTCGGCGACGACGCTGGGCTACTCGCTGACGGTGACCGACACGGTGACGGGGGCGGTGCGCGCCTACCGCAACGAGCCGGGCGAGCAGGCGCCGGCGTTCGCCGACAGCAAGGCGTTCCCGGACAGCTGCGCCGGCGGCGCTTCGGTCGCTTCGTTCTCTTCCCCGCGCGACCTCGGCACGGCCGGCAAGGCCGGCGCCGCGCCCGGGGGCGCGGAGACAACGACCAGCGATTCGCCGCCGGCCGAGACGTCGGCGGCGCGAGAGCTGGCCGCCGCCACCCTGCGACGAGGCCGCGCCGACCCGGCGGGCGTTCCGGCGCCCGCGCCCGCAACGGTCTCCGCGCCGTCGGAGACCGGCGGCTGCACGGAGACGGCGACCGCGATGTGTCTGCAGAGGGGCCGCTACGAAGTGACGGTCAAGTGGTCGAATCAGGAGGGCGAGACGGGCACGGGCCGCGTGGCGGGGCCGCGGACGGACGACTCCGGCCTGTTCCACTTCTTCGGGCCGTCGAACTGGGAGATCCTCGTCAAGGTGCTGGACGGCTGCGGCGTCAACCGGAATCACTGGGTGTTCGCCGCGTCGGCGACGGACGTGGGCTTCGACCTGCGGGTGCGGGACATCGCCACGGGCCGGGTCCGGCAGTACGTCAAGACCGCCGGGACCCCGGCCCGGGCGCTGGTCGACCTGACGGCGTTTCCGCGGGCGTGCCAGCCCTGAACGGCCAGGCTCTGCTCGAGGTCCGACCGTTGCATCCGTCCTTGTCGTGACAACGTCGACGGCTTCTCGACGGGCGTTCGTCATCCATACCGACGGCGGCGCGAGTCCGAACCCGGGGCCGGGCGGTTGGGCTGCCGTCATCCTGGATCCGAACGGCGCCACGGAGGAGATCTCCGGCGGAGCGCCCGACACGACGAACAACCGGATGGAACTGACGGCGGCGATCTCGGCGCTCGACCGTCTGGACGCTCCGAGCGTCGTGGATCTCTACACGGACTCCCGGTATCTGCGGCAGGGCATCACATCCTGGCTCGCGCGCTGGCGGGCCCAGGGCTGGCGGCGACGCGACGGCGGCGCGGTCAGGAACGTCGACTTGTGGCGGCGACTGGAGACTCTGGACCGGCGCCACCGGGTGAGTTGGCACTGGGTCAAGGGGCATGCCGGCAACGAGTGGAACGAGCGCGTGGACGCACTGGCCAGCGCCGAGATCGCGACCCGGAGCGGCGGCGCCGCCGAACCGGTTGCCGACGAAGCCGTGCCGCCGGACAGCGCGCGGATCTTCCTCAAGGTACGTTGCGTCGGCGGCCGCGGCGGGTGGGTTGCCGAGGTCGTGACGCCCGCGGGCAAGGTGCAACGTTCCGGGGAGGCGGAGAACACGACCCCGAACCGGCTGGAACTCGAGTGCGTACTTGAGTTGCTTGGCGGCCTGCCGCCCGGCCAACCGGCCGCCGTCTACACCGGCAACGACTATCTCAGGCGCGGCGCCGCGCTCTGGATCCACGCCTGGAAGCGAGGCGGTTGGCGGACCAGGAGCGGCGGGCCGGTCAAGAACGCAGAACTCTGGCGGCGGCTCGATCGCCAGCTCGAAGAGCGGCGCGTGCAGTGGCCGGCGCCGACGGGCGATGCGGGAGAGCGGCTGAAGGAACTGAAGGAGCGTGCGCGCGAGATCTTCTAAGGCCCGTGCCTATACGGCCTGCTCCCGGGTGGCAAGAAAACGGACGTCCGGCGCGTTTTCGGCGGCGCGATCAAGCCAATATCGGCTCGCTGCCAGGAACAGGGGAGCGCCGTTGTGGTCGTGCGCGATCTTCGCCTCGTTGCGGCGAACGAAGTCGCGCACCACGCGGTCGTCGTCCGCCTCGATCCACCGCGCCAGGGACGTAGCCGTCGATTCGAAGCGCACCGGCACCTCGTACTCGGTGCGGATGCGATCGGCCAGCACATCGAACTGGAGGGCGCCGGCGACGCCGACGATCCACTGGTTGCCCTCCCGGGTGCGGAACACCTGCGCCACGCCCTCCTCCGCCAGCTGGAGCAGTGCGCGGCCGAGATGCTTGGCGCGCAGCGGATCCTCGGGTCGGACGCGGCGCAGGAGGTCGGGGGCGAAGCTGGGCACGCCGACGAAGCGGATCGCCTCGCCTGCCGACAAGGCGTCCCCGATGCGCAGGGCGCCGTGGTTGGGGATGCCGATGATGTCGCCGGGCCAGGCTTCTTCCGCGAGTTCCCGGTCTCGGGCCAGGAACAGGACCGGGTTGTGGATGTTCAGGGTGCGCCCGCTGCGCGGATGGAACAGGCGGATGCCGCGATGGAAGCGTCCCGAGCACAGCCGCACGAACGCGATCCGGTCGCGGTGCTTCGGGTCCATGTTCGCCTGGATCTTGAACACGAAACCGGTGACCGTCTTCTCGTCGGGCGCGACCGTTCGTTCAGCCGCCCGGCGCGGCCGCGGCGCGGGCGCGTGACGGGCGAGGCCGTCCAGCAGCGACGCGACGCCGAAGCTGCGCAGCGCACTGCCGAAGTAGACCGGAGTCCGGTTGCCTGCAAGAAAGGCGTCGGCATCGAACGGCGGGCAGAGCTCTCGCACCATCTCGACCTCCTCGCGCAGCCTGGCCGCCGGTTCGCTGCCGAGCGCCCGGTCGATCTCGGGGGAGTCGAGGCCGTGGACGACCGGTTCCGCTGTCCGGCGCTCCCCGTCTCGCGGCGCAACGAGGACCAGCCGGTCGCCGACCAGATCGTAGCTTCCCTGGAAGCTCCGTCCCATGCCGACCGGCCAGGTCATCGGAGCGACCTCGAGCTGCAACGCATCGGCAATCTCGTCGAGCAGATCGAACGGATCGCGCGCGTCCCGGTCCAGCTTGTTGATGAAGCTCGTGATCGGCATGTCGCGCAGGCGACAGACCTCGAACAGCTTCCGCGTCTGCGCTTCGATGCCCTTGGCCGCGTCGAGGACCATGACCGCCGAATCGACCGCGGTGAGGGTCCGGTAGGTGTCTTCGCTGAAGTCCTCGTGGCCGGGGGTGTCCAGTAGGTTGAACGTGGCGCCCTCGACCTCGAACGTCATGACGGAAGCGCTGACCGAGATGCCTCGCTCTCGTTCCACCTTCATCCAGTCCGAGCGGGCACGGCGGGCCTCGCCCCGGGCCTTGACGGCGCCGGCAAGCTGGATCGCGCCGGCATGGACCAGAATCTTCTCGGTCAGCGTCGTCTTGCCCGCGTCCGGATGGGAGATGATGGCGAAGGTGCGGCGGCGGGCCACCGCGTCGGCGAGGGCGGTCATGGCGACGGTTGCTGGGCGCGGCGGAGTGGGGACGCGGCGACGCCAAAGTCTATCGTCGGACGTCGTGTCAGAATGTGCGATCCTTCGATTCCGTCCGAGGCGCCCCCATGACCGATCTGTCCGCATTCCGAGACGAGGCCCGATCCTGGGTCGAGCGCGCCGCGCCCGAGTTCCTGCGCGGGAAGGCGTCCGACCCGAACGCCTGGACCGCCGGCGGTCGCAAGGCGCCGTTCGTCTATCCCGAAAGCCGCGACTGGCTGCTGGCGGCCGCCGAGCGCGGGTTCACCGTTCCGACTTGGCCCGAGACGTACGGCGGCGCCGGTCTCTCGCGCGACGAAGCCGCTGTCCTGCGGGAGGAGATCGGGCGGCTGGCGTTGCCGCCGCCGCTGACCGGCTTCGGCTACAGCATGATCGGACCGACCCTGCTCGACCACGGCAGCGAGGCGCAGAAAGCGGAACACCTGCCGAAGATCGCGCGCGGCGAGATCCGCTGGTGCCAGGGGTATTCGGAGCCGAACGCCGGATCGGACCTGGCTTCGCTCACGACCTCGGCGGTGCGCGACGGCGACGTCTACGTCATCAACGGTCAGAAGGTCTGGACCTCCGGGGCTGACCAGGCGGACTGGATCTTCCTGCTCGCGCGGACCGACCCGGACGCGAAGAAGCAGCGCGGCATCACCTTCATCCTGGTCGACATGGAGTCGCCCGGCGTCGACGTGCGGCCGATCCGTCTGATCAGCGGCGCCTCGCCCTTCTGCGAGACCTTCTTCCGGGACGTGCGGACGCCCGTCCATCAGGTCGTGGGCGAGGTGAACGGCGGCTGGACGGTGGCGAAGGCCCTGCTTGGCCACGAGCGGACGTCCATCGGCGGCATGGGACGGGACGGCGCCAGGGTTTCGCTGCCGGACCTGGCCCGCGACTGCGTCGGCGTCGACGAGACGGGCCGGATAGACGATCCGGCGATCCGGGAGCGGGTAACGCAGTGGGAGATGGACGCGATGTCCTACGGACTGACGATCAGGCGCCACGGAGACGGACTGGAAGCGGGACACAAGCCCGGCCCGGAGAGCTCGATGTTCAAGTACTACGGGACGGAACTCAACATGCGCCGCGAAGAACTGATGCTCTCGATCCGGGGCCCCAGGGCCCTGGGTTGGGAGGGCGAGGGATTCGAGCCGGCGGACCTGATCCAGACCCGCTCCTGGCTCCGCTCGCGGGCGAACAGCATCGAGGGCGGCACCTCGGAGATCCAGTTGAACATCATCGCCAAGCGCGTGCTGGGGCTGCCGGACTGATGGCGCCGCTGGTTCTCACCGCCGCCCAGAAGATGCTCGCGCGGACCGCGTCCGAGCTCGTTGCGAAGCACGGCGGGGTCGACCGGCAGCGTCGACTCCGCGACGAAGGCGTCGAACTCGGCTACAGCCCCGAGGTCTGGGCCGAAATGGCGGATCTCGGCTGGTTGGGCATCCCCGTGGCGCAGGAGCACGGCGGTCTCGGCATGGGGTTGGCCGAGACGGTGCTCGTCACGGAGGCGATGGGCCGCGGCCTGGCGGCCGAGCCGTTCGTATCGGCGGTCGTCTTCGCCGGCGGCCTGCTTGCCGACGCGGGTACCGCGGGGCAGCGGGCCGAGTGGCTGCCGCCGTTGATCGCCGGTGAGAAGCGGCTGGCGCCGGCGCTGCGCGAGGCGGGAAGCAGGTACGCGCTTGACCGGGTCGAGACGCGGGCGCGGGCTGCCGGCGAAGGCTGGTCACTCTCGGGGGAGAAGGTTCAGGTCGTCGGCGGCGTCGGCGCCGACGGTTTCCTGATCGCGGCCCGAACGGGTGGCGCCGACGACGGTCTGACGCTCTTCCTTGTTCCGGCGCCGGCGGACGGCCTGGAGGTCGTGGCGCAAAAGCGGGTCGACTCCCGCAACTCGGCGATCGTCCGGTTGAACGACGTTCGCGTGTCGGCCGGGAGCGTGTTGGGCGACGTCGGCGGCGGCCTGGCGCCGCTCGGCCGCGCGGTGGACCGCGCGACGGTGGCGGTCTGCGGCGAGATGCTCGGCGTGATGACGGAGGCCTTCGCGCGGACGATCGAGTACCTGACGTCGCGTCGCCAGTTCGGCGTACTGATCGGCTCCTTTCAGGCGCTCAAGCATCGGGCGGCGAAGATGTTCATCGAGATCGAGCTGTCGCGTTCCACCGTGATGGCGGCGGCGCGCAGCGTGGACGAGGGCGGCGCCGACGCGGAGCTTCAGGTCTCGAACGCCAAGGCGCGCTGTTCGGACGCCCTGATTCTGGTGACGAACGAGGCGCTGCAGATGCACGGCGGCATCGGCATGACGGACGAGCACGACATCGGCCTGTTCATGAAGCGAGCCCGCGCGCTCGAGTTCGCCTTCGGCGACGCCGCCTTTCACCGCCAGCGTTTCGCCCGGCTGCGCGGCTTCTGATCGGCGTCGACCGGAACCCGGCGCTTCGCGGCGGATGCCGACGGGGACGGCGGCGCACCCTCGCATGCGGATCGTTCAGCCGATGACGCGCTCCGGGTCCATTCCGGAACAGCCGTCGTGCTTCGCCGCCGTCGAACAGCGGCCCGTGTAGCAGGAGTCGCCGGCGAAGCCTTGCGGGCGCAGGTCGTGAATCCAGCGCTCGACGTTGGCCTGGACTTCGGCGGCGTTCTGGCCGTGCTCGACGATCAGGACCTTGGACAGGCCCCACCAGGCCCGCCCCAGGTTGCACTGGCAGCAGCACGTGTAGGCCGAGCGGTCGCTGCAGCAGGGGGCCGGAATCGGCGTCAGCGCCGCGCGCTTGATCTCTTCCTGCTCGGCGGTCAGCTCGATCTCCGCGTCGTACTCGATCAGCCGCTCCATCGGCAGCGCCAGAAGCGCGGCGATCGGGTCGTCGCCGGCCGCCGGCGCCGCGGCGGACGACGGCGTGTCGCTGCAGGACCAGTTCGACGCCGTGGTCAGAAGGATGGCGGCCGCGGCAAGGCGACGAAGACGATCGGCGGTCGCGATACGAGAGCGGTGGCTGGCGTGGCAGGTCATGGCGAGCATTCTATCCGCGCCGACGCCGCGAACCGCCCATGCCGGTACGATCCCGGATCGATGTCCAACGTCCGGCTCGACTTCGATGGCGACGTGGCGCGGATCGAGCTGATCCGGGGCGCCAAGGCGAACGCGCTCGATTCCGCAACGGCGGCGGCGCTGCGCGAAGCCGTCGTCGAGTCGGCTGCCGCGAATCCGCGCGTGCTGGTCGTCTCCGGCGCGGGCGTCTTCTGCGGCGGCGCCGACATCCGCGAGATGGAGGATCTGGACGCGGTCGCCGCGGAGCGGTTCATCCGCGGCCTGCACCGGGCCTTCCTGGCCATCCGGGAGCATCCGGCGCCGGTCGTCGCCGGGGTGAGGAAGGCGGCCCTGGGCGCCGGCCTGGAACTCCTCGTCTCGTGCGACCTGTCGGTCGCCGCCGACGATGCGATCTTCGGGATGCCGGAACCGCATCTTGGCCTGCCTTCGGTCATCGAGGCGGCCCTGCTGCCCCGCGTCGTGGGCCTCGTTCACGCCCGGGAACTGCTGTTTCTGGGCGATCCGATCGATGCCGACGAGGCGGCACGAATGGGACTGGTGGGGGAGGTCGTGCCGGCCGCGGAACTGGAGGCCGCGGTGAACGCCAAGGTCGAGCGGTTGCTGCGGCTCGCCCCGGAGGCCCTGTCGCTGCAAAAGCGCCTGATCGGCCGCTGGCTCAACCTGTCCCTGGATCAAGCGGTCGAGGCGGGCGTTTCCGCGTTCCGGGCCGCCTGGGACACGGACGGACCGAAACGGGAGATGAGCAGATTTCGGCGCCGCGGAGACTGAATCAGGCCGCGAGCCACCGCAGGCAGCCGGTCGATTCCAGTACGGCATCGATGCCGCCGCGATCGGAGGAGAGATCGGCGTACTTGCTGCGCAGCGCCGCCAGCGACCGAGCGTGGTACTTCTGCGGTTTCTGGGTCCACTTGCCGCTGGCGAGGGCGACCGAGAACTCTTCCCGGCCCTCGGCGATGGCGGCGGCGTTGGCGGCGCTCCAGGGCAGAAACAGCCCGGCCACCTGCCGTTCCAGCAGCGGCGTCAGGGTCGGCGCCAGCGACGCCCAGTCCTCGAACTCGCCGTTCGCGGTCGGATCGACCAGGCGCTGGACCCAGGCGACGGTGCGGGGCGCCCGCTCCTCGAGCAGCGACCTGGGGGTCGGGTCGGTCCACGCCTGGTGGACCTGGAAGCCGATGCCGAAGTCGCCGAACGCCGGACGGTCGCCGAACAGATAGTCCCGGCCGTCGAGGTGGGCCTCGATCAGGTCGACCGCATCGAGGAACGACTGCTCGATCCGGGGCGCGGTCCGCTCGTTGGACCCGACGAACCAGACCCGGGGCGTCATCCGCTCGCGGACCTGCGCCGTCATCGCCTGGAGCGCCTCGTCGTCGGCTTCGGGATTCATGCCCCGGGCAATGCGGCGGGCCGCCGACTCCTGGTCCGCGGGGCGAGCCCAGCGATAGTGGAACATCCATTTGTTGCCCCACTCGTCGCCGAACTCTTCGAGAAGAACGGAGACGAAGGCCGCGATGCAGTCCGGCGGGTGGATGGACGGTTCGGGGAACTCCGACTCCATCGCTTCCAGTATCGGCGTCGAATCCTGCATGCCGCGGCCGTCGGGCGTGACGACGAGCGGGACCAGCGGCAGTCTCGCGTAGCGCCTGAACTCATCCTGGTTGGCGGGACCGCGGAGGATCCACTCGTGGGGGATTCCTTTGTACCGGAACCATGAGCGGACCTTGATGGAGTACGGAGACAGTTCTCCACCGAAGATTCGGTAGGGTCGGTTCATTGACGGAGGCCTCCTGGAGGGGAGTCGTTGTCGGACGAAGGAGGCTGATCCTACCAAGGGGAAACCTGACCTCATGGCAACGACTCTCGATCTCGAACAGCGCCTGCGAAGCGTCTTCGGCCACTCCGGCTTCCGTCCGCGCCAGGAAGACGTGTGCCGGCGCACCTCGGAGGGCGCCGACGGTCTGGTCGTCATGCCGACCGGCGCCGGCAAGTCGCTCTGCTACCAGCTTCCGGGCCTGCTGCGGGGCGGTCCGACCCTCGTCTTCTCGCCTCTCATCGCTCTGATGGAAGACCAGACGGCAAAGCTCCGCGTGCTCGGCCTGCGCGCCGAACGGATCCACTCGGGCCGCCCCCGGAGCGAGTCGCGACGCGCCTGCCGGCTCTACCGGGACGGTGAGCTGGACTTCCTGTTCATCGCCCCCGAGCGGCTCGGCGTGCCCGGCTTCATCGAGTTCCTCGAGCGCTGCCGCCCCGCTTTGATCGCGGTCGACGAGGCGCACTGCATCTCTCAGTGGGGCCACGACTTCCGGCCGGACTACCGGCTTCTGGGGCAACGTCTGCCGCGCCTGCGGCCAGCGCCGGTGCTGGCCTTGACCGCGACCGCGACGCCGCGCATCCAGGACGACATCGCCGCTCAACTCGGCCTGGAAGGCGACCAGCGCTACATCTACGGCTTCCGGCGCGAGGACCTGGCGGTGGAGGCGATGCAGAAGCAACCCTCGGCGCGTGGCGGGATCGTCGCCGAGGTGCTGGGCGACGAGCAGCGGCGGCCCGCCATCGTCTACGCGCCGACGCGCAAGGAGACGGAAGCGCTCGCCGGTCGGCTGGCCGACCGGTTTCCCGCGGCCGCTTACCACGCCGGGTTGCCGACCGGCGAGCGCGACGATGTGCAGGCGCGGTTCCTCGGCGACGAGATCGAGGTCGTGGTGGCCACGACAGCCTTCGGCATGGGGATCGACAAGCCGGACATTCGCACCGTGATCCACACCGCCATGCCGGCGACGGTGGAGGGCTACTATCAGGAGATCGGCCGGGCGGGGCGGGACGGCAAGCCGGCCCGGGCGCTGCTCCTGTACTCCTGGGCCGATCGGAGGACCCAGGAGTTCCTGCACGGTCTGACGTATCCGGAACTCGCCTGGCTGAAGCGGCTGCATGCAGCGCTCGGTGACGAACCGGTCGAAGTGGACGAGCTCGCGCAACGGCTGCGTTTTCCTGACCGCGTGTTCGAGGCGGCCCTGGACCAGCTGCGGATCCACGGCGCCGCGCGGATCGTGGGCGGCGACCGAGTCCATCGGACCGCGTCCGGCGGGGCCGAAGGGACAGCGACCTGCCGCGACGCCGAAGGCGGCGCCACCGGCGAAGACGCGACCTGGCTCCGCACGTATCGCGCGCAGCGGCAGCACCGGCTCGATCAGATCGACGAGATGACCCGCTTCGCCGATCACCGGGGTTGTCGCATGCTGCGCCTCGTGCGGCACTTCGGCGACCGCGCCGACAGCGGCGCGCATTGCGGGGTCTGCGACATGTGCGCGCCCGAGGCGTGCCTGGTGCGGCGTTTCCGGGCGCCCTTGCCGGAGGAGGTCCAGGCGATGGAAACGGTCGTGTCGTTGCTGCGGCGCCGCGACGGTTTCGGTACGGGCCGACTGTTCCAGGACTTCCGGGCCGTTCACGGTTCGACCGACCGAGGCGCGTTCGAGGACCTTCTCGGCGCGCTGGGCCAGGCCCGGGTCGTGTTCGTGGAGGATGACTCGTTCCAGAAGGACGGCGAGACGATCCGCTACCAGCGTGCCGGCCTGACGCCGAGCGGCCGGCGCCGGGGGATCGATCTGGCGGAGCAGGTCCTGCTGCCGGACGACCCGTCCGACGAGCCCGCGGCTCGTCGGCGCCGGCGATCCGGGGCGGCCGCTCCGCTCGAGATCGCGGAGGCCGACGCGGATCCGGCACTGGTCGAGGCGCTGCGCGAGTGGCGGGGAAAGGTCGCGCGCGAGAAGCGTCTGCCGGCGTACACGGTACTGCACAACCGCACGATCATTGCGGTCGCCGCCGTCCGGCCGACCGACCGGACGAACTGCTGGCCGTGCCCGGGATCGGTCCGACAACGGTCAAACGCCACGGCGCCGCCTTGCTGCGGATCGTCGCCGCGGCGGGGAAGCTCGAGGAGAGGTGACACAATCCCCGGTCATGACGACAACAACGGCACAGTGGTTCGGCCACCCGCGAGGACTCTCCACCCTGTTCTTCACGGAGCTCTGGGAGCGCTTCAGCTACTACGGCATGCGCGCGCTGCTCGTGCTCTACATGACCGACGTCGCCGCCAGCGGGATGGGTTTCGAGACCGAGACCGCCACGATCGTGGTGGGCTTCTACACCTTCGGCGTCTACGCCCTGGCGCTGCCGGGCGGCTGGATCGCCGACCGCATCATCGGTCAGAAGAAGGCCGTTCTGTGGGGAGGGATCATCATCGCTCTCGGCCACTACGCCTTGGCCGTGCCGTCTCTCTTGACGTTCTTCTTCGGCCTGTTTCTGGTGGTCGTCGGCACCGGACTTCTCAAGCCCAACGTCTCGGCAGTGGTCGGCGATCTCTACGTCAACGACGACGCCGCGCGGCGCGACGCCGGATTCTCGATCTTCTACTCGGGGATCAACGTCGGGGCGATGCTGGGGCCTCTCGTCTGCGGCTATCTCGGCGAGAACGTCAACTGGCACCTCGGTTTCGGCGCCGCCGGCGTGGGCATGACCGCCGCGATCGTCGCCTACGTGAAGGGGCAGAAACACCTGGAGGGCGCCGGCGATCCACGCGGTCCGGCGGCCGACCCGGTGCGGGCGGCAGGCGCCAGGCGGAACCTCATCGCCGGAACCGTCTGCGTCGTCGTGCTCGCGGGCGTCCTGTGGTGGCTCGGCGCAAGCGGCACGGCGCCGCTCACCCTGCTTGGCTTTGCCGACGCCACCGGAGTCATCGTTGTCGTTCTGGCGGTTGCCTACTTTGCCTGGGTCATCGGCTTCGTCTGCGACGACGCCACGGAGCGGAAGCGGGTCGGCGCCTGCGCCGCGCTCTTCGTCGGCGCGGCCCTGTTCTGGTCGGGCTTCGAGCAGGCCGCTTCGTCTCTCAACCTGTTCACGCGGGATGCCGTGAACCGCGACCTGCTCGGACTGGTCGAGGCGCCGGTCACCTGGCTTCAGGCCGTGAACCCGTTCTTCATCATTGTCCTGGCGCCGGTCATGGGCGCTCTCTGGGTCCGGCTCGGGGCCCGGAACCCGTCGATCCCGGTCAAGTTCGGACTCGGCCTGGTGCTGCTCGGCGTCGGTTTCGCGGTCCTCTCCTGGGGCGCGTCGATGGCCGAAGCGAGAGGCGAGCAGGCGGCGATGGCCTGGCTGGTCGTGACCTACTTCTTCCACACGGTCGGCGAGCTCTGTCTGAGCCCGGTGGGACTCTCCAGCATGACGAAGCTCGCGCCCGACCGCCTCGTCTCCCAGATGATGGGCACGTGGTTCATGGGCGCGGCGCTGGGCAACCTGATCGCGGGACGAGTGGCCGGCTACATCGAAGCGCTGCCGCCGGCCGAACTGTTCCGCACCGTGGCGTTGATCGCCGCTGTCGCCGGCACCGTGTTCCTCCTCCTGTTCAAGCCGATCAAGTGGCTTTGCGCGGGCGTGAAGTAGACGTGGTCGGGAACCCGCCTTGCTTGCTGCCGACTCCTCTCCTGATCGAGATCGCGGAGATGATGGAGGCCTTTGAGGCGGCTTTGTGCCGGCGTGAACTGACGACCGGTCCCCGGTGCCGGCCACAAGCCCGCTGGCGTCGTGACGAGTCAGTTTCGGCGATGGACCGCCACCGCGATCAGGCTGCCGGACACGATGAGTGCGGCCGTGAGAGGCTCATTCTCCGCGAACCGCGACAGTGCAAGCCAGAAGGCGCCGCCGACCGCCGCCACGTAAGCGAGCGTTTCGAGCAGGGCGCGGAACCGCCGTTGTTTCCCCTCGTTCTCCGCCATCGAGAGGATGCGATCGGCAGCGCCTGGCAGTACCTGATCGTACCTGTCGAAGTGATCGGGGTGCGGAAGCGGTCCAGAATACTGGCTGGCTACCGAAACAACCTCGCGTTCCCGTTCACTAGCTGCTCGAACCGGGTTGGACTCGGGCTTTCTTGTCTGCAGGTGTTGTCCGGGCTTCTTTCTTGGCATCGCTGCTTCCCTCGACCTCGCCCTTCATCCTGTCCAGGGCCTTCCTGAGGTCGGTTCCGATGTGCTGCCAATCCCCTCTCAGAGCTATTCCGTCCTCCAGCCATCCGAGCTCATGGCGACGTTCTGGAAGCGTCTCATTCATTCCGGGAACTCCTCCTGGATGCAAGGCTACGACCGTGAAGTCTGGTCCTCTTGTGCGGCCGATCTCGGCGCCGCCCGCGCCCAGTAGAAGCTAGCACAGGCACGGAACGTCGCTTCACCGTGGGCGCTGTCGCTCCTCGGTAGAGTGGGGCTCGATGTGGTGTTTCCTCGTCGCGCCCTTGCCGGACGGATGCCCGGTCGCTCCTGGTGAGACACGCGCTTTCGCCGGAGGAGGGCGGCGGAAATGAAGGCGTCGACGCCCTGCGGCGCCTGGCCGTCGCCGATTTCGGCGCGGGACGTCGCGCGGGGGGCGCGCCGCGTCGCGGATGTTGCCGCGGCGGAAGACGGCGCCGTCTGCTGGCTCGAGCGTCGGCCCGAGGAGGGCGGCCGCACCGTTCTCGTCCGCCGGGCGCCGGACGGCGGGACCCGGTCTCTGACGCCCGACGGCTTCAACGTGCGCAGCCGCGTCCACGAGTACGGCGGCGCGGCCTTCTGCCTTCTTCCTTCCGGGGGGACGCCTCCCGATGCGCCGGCCTCGCGGCCGGCGGCGGAGGCCGCGGCGCCGAGCCGCGCCGCCGTGCCGCTGGCTCACGCGTTCGTCAACTTCGACGACCAGCGCGTCTACCTCGCGGCCGGCGCCGCCGCCAGGCCCCTGACGCCGGCCGACGGCGCCCGCTACGCCGATCTTGTCCTGGACGCTGGTCGCCGCAGGCTGCTTGCCGTGCGGGAACGCCCCACGCCCGGCGGCGAGGAGGCGGCTTCCCTGGTGGCGATCCCGCTGCCGACGGTCGGGGTGGGCGGGCCGGGCGCGCCCGACGACGCCGCGGCGGGCGCCGGTCCCGAACCGCCGCCGCCGACCGAGCTCGCGGCGGGCGCCGACTTCTTCAGTTCGCCGCGCCTTTCCGCCGACGGCTGCCAGCTCGCCTGGTTGTGCTGGAACCATCCCGATATGCCTTGGGACGCGACCGAACTTCGGCTCGCCGAACTCGACAATCACGGCCTGCCGCGGACGCCGCGGGTCGTGGCCGGAGGTGACCCGGACCGATACGAAGCCGTCCAGCAGCCGGGCTTCGACGGGCAGGGCCGCCTCACGTTCGTCTCCGACCGCAGCGGTTGGTGGAATCTGTACCGCGTCGGAGGCAAGGACGTTCCGCCGGGCGACGCGGCTGACGGCGGCCCGTCGCCACGGCCAGCGGAACAAGTTCGGGACGGCAAGCCCGCGTCCTTCCCGGTCCAGCCGATCTGCCCGCGGGAGGCCGAGTTCGGCGTTCCGCCCTGGCTCTTCGGCACGTCCACGTACGCACACGTGCCGGGCGGAATCGTCGCCGCCTGCTGCGAGCGCGGGGTCTGGCGCCTCCTGTTCCTGCCCGAGGACGCTGAAACGGGAGACTCCGTTCCCGTTCCAGCGCCCTACACGTCGATCGCCTGGCTGCGACCCGTCGCGACGCCGGAGACCGGCCGGGCCGGCGCGGCGCCCGGCGAGCGCCGCGCCTCCGCCGTCTTCCTCGGCGCCGCGCCGGACCGGCCGCCCGAGATCGTCCGCCTGCAGCTGGACGAAACCGGCGAACTCGACGTCCTCGTCCGCACCGGCCCGCCGCCCGACCCCCGCTATCTCTCGACCGGTCGGCCGATCTCCTTCGCCTCGGCCGGAGGCCGCCGGGCCCACGCCTTCTTCTATCCCCCGAAGAACGAGGACGCGCGGCCTCCGCCCGGCGCCCGGCCGCCGCTCATCGTCAAGAGCCACGGCGGCCCCACGTCCGCCGCCGAGCACGTCCACGACCCGGCCGTCCAGTTCTGGACGTCGCGCGGCTTCGCCGTCGTCGACGTGAACTACGGCGGCAGCACCGGCTACGGTCGCGCCTACCGCGAGTCGCTGCGGGGCCGCTGGGGCGTTGTCGACGTCGAGGACTGCACCGCCGCCGCCGAGGCGCTCGCCGCCCACGGCGAGGCGGACGCCGGCAAGCTGTTGATCCGCGGCGGCAGCGCCGGCGGCTACACGACCCTTGCCGCCCTCGCCTTCAAGGACGTGTTCGCCGCCGGCGCCAGCCACTACGGCGTCGCGGACCTGGCCGCCCTCGCTCGGGACACCCACAAGTTCGAGTCGCGGTATCTCGACCGTCTGGTCGGCCCTTGGCCGGAACGAGCCGACCTCTACCGCCAGCGATCTCCGCTCGAGGCTCGCGACCGCTTCTCCTGCCCGGTCATCTTCTTCCAGGGCGCCGAAGACCGCATCGTGCCGCCGAACCAGGCCGAAGCGATGGTCGAGGCGTTGCGCGCCAAGGGCCTCCGCGTCGACTTCCACCTGTTCGAAGGCGAGCAGCACGGCTTCCGCCGGACCGAGAACATCGTGGGCGCTCTCGAGGCGGAGCTCCGCTTCTACGGCGAGGTCCTTGGCCTGGCATCGCCGTAGCCAGCCTTGCCGGCGCGTCGCATCACGCCGCGTCGCCGGCCCGTGTCAGCCCGTCCGAAACAGACTCTGCATCCGCATCGCCAGGCTCATGTCGCCGTCGATGCGAAGCTGGCCGCCCATGAAGGCCACCGTGCCGTCGAGTTCGCCGGAAGTGAGCCGGACGTAGTCGGCAGCCTCCATCGACACGGTCATCGTCGGCGCGTCGTGCGCGCCTTCGTCGACCGTGCAGGCGCCGTCCCGGATCGCGCAATGCCAGACGCCTCCGCCCTCGCCGGAGAGGTCGAACTGGATCACGGCGTCCAGGCCGGCCGCCGCCTCGGGGTCGAGACGGTCGGGCATCCGCGTGAAGATGTCGTTGACGGCGGCTGCTGTGTCGGTCATGAGCGGGCTCCCTGGTAGGTCGGGTTGGTTGGTGCGTCGAGCCTAACCCGCGGAGTTCGATCGGCTCGCCGAGGGCCGCTCCGACGCTCCGTTGGCGGCCGGGACCGGATCGTGTTCCGGCGCTGTCCATCGCTCGCCCGGAGGAGGCGGCGCCGACCGGGGTCGCGAGGATCGGGCCGCCCGCCAGACGGTCCTCGCCGGAGGCCTCAGTTGATGCCGCGTTCCTTACCTTCCCAGTACGGGGCGCGAAGTTCGCGTTTGAGAACCTTCATGGCGCCGGAGAGCGGCAGAGCCTCGGTGCGGAACTCGACGGACTTCGGCGCCTTGTAGCCGGCGATCGACTCGCGGGCGTGGCTGATGATCGAGGCCGCCGTGCCTTCGTTCACTTCGGCCCCTTCCCGGGGCACGACAATGGCGTGGACCTGTTCGCCCCAGACGTCGTGGGGAATCCCGATCACCGCCACCTGGCCGACGACCGGATGGGTCGAGATCGCGTTCTCGACCTCCGCGGAGTAGACGTTCTCGCCGCCCGACACGATCATGTCCTTGACCCGGTCGACCAGGAACAGGTAGCCCCCATCGTCCAGATAGCCGGCGTCCCCCGTGTGGTACCAGCCGCCCCGGAACGCCTCCTCGGTGGCTTCCGGCTTGTTCCAGTACTCGGTCATGTAGTTGCCGCCCCGGGCGCAGACTTCGCCGATCTCGCCCGAGGGCAGGACGGCGCCGTCTTCGTCCTGGATCGACAGCACGACGCCCGGTACCGCGCGTCCCACGGAACGCAGGCGGTCGCCGCCGATCCTGTGATCTTCTGCGTCGAGCACGGTGAGGATGGACGAGCTCTCCGTCATCCCGTAGCCTTGGCCGATCTCGAGTTCCGGGAACAGGCTCAGCAGCCGGTCGAGCAGAGCCGCCGGCATCGGCGACGCGCCGTAGGCGAGACTGCGCAACGACGCGAGCTTCTCGGCCGCGAAGTCCGGGTGGCTCATCATCATGTGAATCATCGTCGGGACCATCGTCGTGGTCGTCGCCTGGTGCTTCTCGATCAGGGCGATGGCGGCGCCTGGGTCGAACATCGGCATGAGGACGAACTTGCCGCCCATTGTCTGGGTTGCGATCACCCCGACCATGGAGGCGGCGTGAAAGATCGGCGTCTGCAGCAGCGTCGTCCCCGCGGAGAGCTGCGGGAACTTCATCATCGCGTGGTAGGTGTTCAGGATCTCGGCGCGCTGACTGCAGAGTACGCCCTTGGGCAGCCCGGTCGTGCCGCCGGTGTACATGAGGACGACCGGGTCCGTCTCTTCCGGCTCGTCCGGCAGGACGGCCTCGCTGCCGGAAATCAGGTCCTCGTAGCGAACGTCGCAGTGGGCGTCCACGTCGTCGTCCGGACCGCCGATCAGCACCGTGCGCCGAACCGTGCAGTCGTCGCCGGCCAGAGCCATCGCCTGGGCGAAGAGCGGCGCGAAGGTCTTGTCGACGAAGGCGACCTCGGTGCCCGAGTCGCGGACGATGTAGTCTAGTTCCTTGCCCGCCAGGCGCAGGTTCAGGGGATTGATCACGCCGGCGCCGAGGTAGGCGGCGTGGTACAGCTCGACGTACTCGTGGCAGTTGAGCGCCATGACCGCGAACTGGTCCCCGCGGCCGACGCCCAGCTCGCCGCCGAGGGCGGTGCAGAGGCGCATCGCACGGTCCGCGTGCTCGCCGAAGGTCGCGCTGTAGGCGCCGGAGACGATGGACTCCTGGTCGGCCAGATGGTCGAGCGCGGGCTCGAAGAGACGGTGGAAGATCAGCTCCTTCATCCTTGGGGGTCCTCCCGCGGGGCGGGTCGTTCAGGTTCGGTGCGCGGACAGCGAGGCAATATCGTCGCGCTGCGTCGCCTCGTCGAGAAAGCGGAACTCGGGCCGATGCGGCCGACGACCTCTCCGAGAAAGCGAAGCGGCTCGCCTTCGCGCCCCGTCTCGGCCGTCAGCGCCGCCGCGAAGCCGGCCTCCTCCAGCTCGCGGATACAGCGCGGCACGGCGCCGAGTCCGCTGGGAAGTCCGCCGTCGACCTTCATCGCATGCTCCCTTGCCTTGCCGGAGTGGACATTCGCGCGCTTCCGGTCTCTCGACTCGCGCCCGGATGAGTGGTTCGGGGTGAGGTCGGAGTATACGAGGATCCTCGCCCGGCGCCACCGGGCAGCGAGGGCCAGTGTCGGTTTCTCGGACGGAGAGTCCAGCCTGAAACACCCGGCGTCGCTCCCAACGGGTTTCTCGCGCTCAGGATGTTCGATGATCCCCTGAACGGCGGCAACGGTGACGACCGGATCGATTCCGGTGACGGCATCTTCTCGTCCTTGGGCCTGTGGCTGGATGGCGACCGCGACGGACGCACCGACCCCGGCGAGTTGCTGACGCTTGGCAAGGCCGGAATCGGGACGATCGCGCTCGACTACACGGACAACTCGTTCCGCGACGCACACGGGAACGTGTTCCAGTACTCGGCGCCGGTCCGCTTCACGGACGGGAGGTCGGTGCGCGCCTGGATGGTGTACTTCAACGCGTAGTGCAGCAGCGACAGCGACGAGTAGGCGCGGCCGCGCGGTTGAGACGTGTCGGGCGACGTCGCCAGTGGTTTCGGTCGTCAGGAGCGGTCGCGCAGGGCGGCCGAGGCGCCCCTTGGTCACGGGCGTCCGTCCCGCTGCCAATGCGTGTCTGCTGAGTGCGCTGGTCCGGCGTGTTGTGGGTCTGCCTGCTACGATCCGGGCCTGCCCAGCCTTCCCGTTCGTTGACTTCGCGGAGACCCGCTACGCATGCAACAGGTGCTTTCCGGCGTTCGCGTCCTGGACTTCGGTCGCTACATCGCCGGGCCGTTCTGCGCCGCGCTGCTGGGCGATCTGGGGGCGGAGGTCATCCGGGTCGAGAAGGTGCGGGGCAGCGAGGATCGCTTCGTCGCGCCGGTGACGGCGACCGGCGAGGGAGGCCTGTACCTGCAGATGAACCGGAACAAGCGTTCGCTGACGCTGAATCCGATGAAGCCGGCGGGCCGCGAGATCGTGCGCCGGCTGGTGGCGACGGCGGACGTGGTGGTCGCCAACCTGCCGCCCAGGACCCTGAATGCGATGGCGCTGGATCTGGAGAGTCTGCGCGAGGCGAAGGAGGACATCATCCTGACCACCGTGTCGGCCTACGGCCGGGGCGGCCCCTACAGCGACCGGGTGGGCTTCGACGGCATCGGCCAGGTCATGTCCAGCATCGCCTGGATGACGGGCGACGCGGACGGACCGCCCCGGCGCGCGGCGGCGGCCTTCATCGACTTCGGCACGGCGCTTTCCTGCGCCTGCGGCACGCTGGCGGCGTTGATGGCGCGCGGCCAGACCGGCAAGGGCCAGATGGTCGAGGGGGCGCTGCTCCGAACGGCGCTGACGATCGCGAACGCCAGTCTGATCGAGCAGGCGGTGATCCAGCGGAACCGGGTCCCGAGCGGCAACCTGGGCCAGACGTCCGCGCCCTCCGACATCTACCGAACCGCGGACGGCTGGGTGCTTTGCGCGGTCATCGGTCAGCCCCTGTTCCGACGCTGGGTCGAGCTGATGGCGGCGGACCGCGGCGCGGGAGACGACGGCAAGGGAGAGGGAGAGGGCGAGATCGACTGGCTGAACGATCCCCGGTTCGTCGACGACCTGGCCCGCGGCGAGAACGCGGCGCCGATCGGGGAGCGGATGAAGGCCTGGTGCGCGGCGCGGACAACGTCGGAAGCGGTCGAGACGCTGAACGCGGCGATGATTCCGTCTGCCCCGGTCTACACGATGCAGGAGACGCTGGACGATCCACATGTCGCCGAGGTCGAGTCGTTCGTGGAACTCGAGTACCCCGGCATGGCGCGGCCGGCGCCGGTGGCGCAACCGCCCGTGCGCCTGTCGGGGACGCCGCCGACGATCCGCCGCCGGGCACCGACCTTGGGCGAGCACACGGACGAGATCCTCGGCAGCCTCGGCTACAGCCGCGGCGAGATCGAGACGTTCCGCGCGGACCGGGTGGTGTAGCTGAACCCGCCCTTGTCCGTCGCCGACGTCGCATCCGGGAGTCCCGGCCGCCTGGCCGCGAGACTGCGCCGGCGGTTGACGGCCGGCGCGGCGCTGCTGTTCGTTCCGCTCGGCGCCGCCTGGTCGGACGATCCGCCGTCGCCGAACATCCTCTGGTTGTCGAGCGAGGACAACGGCCCTCAGCTCGGCGCCTACGGCGACCCGCTGGCGACCACGCCGAACCTCGACCGGCTCGCCGCCCGCGGCTTGACCTACCGCAACGCCTGGTCCACCGCGCCGGTCTGCGCGCCGGCCCGCACCGCGATCATCAGCGGCCTTTACCCAGCCTCCACCGGTTCCCAGCACATGCGGAGCCACGCGCGCCTGCCGGAGGGGTTCCGCTTCTTTCCCCAGATCCTGCGGGAAGCCGGCTACTACGTCACGAACAACGCGAAGGAGGACTACAACCTTGAGAAACCGGGCGGCGAGGGCGCGGTGTGGCACGAGTCCTCCCGCGAGGCGCACTGGCGGAACGCTCCCGACGGCGCGCCGTTCTTCGCCGTCTTCAACTTCACGGCAACGCACGAGAGCCGGATCCGCAGCCGTCCGCACGCCCCGGTTCACGATCCGGCCGACGTTCGGGCGCCGGCCTACCACCCGGACGTCCCCGAGGTGCGCCAAGACTGGGCACAGTACTACGACCGGCTGACCGAGATGGACGCGCTGGTCGGCGAGCGTCTGACCGAACTCGAGGCGGCGGGGCGGTCCGAGAACACGATCGTCTTCTACTGGGCCGATCACGGTCCGGGCCTGCCGCGCGGCAAGCGCACCGCGCTGCAGACCGGTCTCCACGTGCCGCTCATCGTGTCGATTCCTGACCGGTACCGCCATCTGGCGCCGGCGGACTACGAGAACGGCGGCGGCACGGACCGACTCGTCGGCTTCATCGACTTCGCGCCGACCGTGCTCAGTCTGGCCGGAATCGCGGCGCCTGCGCACTTCCAGGGCCGCGCCTTCCTCGGCGGCCGCGAGGCGGTGCCGAACGAGTACCTGTTCGGATTCGCCGACCGGATGGACGAGCGCATCGACCTGGTTCGGAGCGTCCGCGACCGACGGTACCTGTACGCCCGGAACTTCCTGGTCGATCGGCCCTACGGCCAGTATCTGGCCTACCAGATGGAAACGCCGACGACCCGGGTCTGGAAGCGGCTGTTCGATGCGGGCGAACTCGACGAGACGCGGTCGGCCTTCTGGCGGGAGAAGCCGAGCGAGGAACTCTACGACCTGGAGAACGATCCGGACCTGGTCCGGAACCTGGCGGCGTCGCCCGAGTACGCCGCGGAACGGGAGCGACTGGCCGGCGCTCTGCGCCGACATTTGCTGACCATCCGGGATCTCGGCTTCCTGTCCGAGGCCGGGATCCACCGGCGGTCGGCGGCGATGGGCGCCGCTCCCTGGACGTACGGGCAGGGCGGCTACCAGGTCGAGCGAGCGCTCGCCGCCGCGGAGCTCGCCTCGGACCGGTCGGCCTGGGGGCGGGCGGCGGCCGAGCGGCTGACCCGGATGCTGGCCGACCCGGACGACGCGGTGCGCGCCTGGGCGGCGGTCGGTCTGCGGACGCGCGGCGAGGAGGCCGTCCGCGAAGCTCGCGCCGCACTGGCGGCGGCACTCGTCGATCCGGCGCCGGCCGTGCGGATCCACGCCGCCGAAGCACTGGGCCGCTTCGGTGAGGAAGCGGACGCGGAGGCGGCGGTCGAGGCGCTGCTGACGTCCGCTTCGATCGCTGAGAACGACTTCTTCGACGCCCTGCTGGCGCTGAACGCGCTGGACTATCTGCCGGCGGACGTTCTTGGCGATTCCGGGGGACGGGCCGCGCGATGGCGGGAGCGGCTTGCCGCGCTGCCTGATCAGCTCGACGGCCTCGACGTCCGGTTCGCCAGCTACGTGCCGCGACTGCTCGAGGCGATCTGGCGCGACCTGGACCGGGCGCCCTGACCCGTCCTCGGCGCAAACGGGAACGCCGAGGCGCCGGCCCCGGCGCGGGTCGGCGCCAACCGTTTCGGCCGGCCCGGCGGCGCTTTCACTTCGCTGGCCGCCGTCTCCGGCGGCCAGCCGAAGGGCAGGTCCTCCGGCGTCACCTTGACCTCGGTCGAGAACAGGAAGGGCGCCTCGCCGGGCCCCGGGAACGCGAACTCGAGGTAGAACGCGGTCCAGCCCTGTTCCGGCGCCGCGACGGCGCCGGTCCACCGGCCGTCGGCGTCCGGCTCGACGGCGGAGCTGGTCCAGCTCCGGCCGATCGTGTCGACCCGGAAGTCCCGGGTCTCCGGGTTCGAGGCCTGCCAGAGGAGGACCCGACTCGGCGCCATGCCGTTCGCCACCCACGCGGTGATCGCGCCGCCGGCGTCGTCGGATGCGATCGACCAGTCGACGTCGGGGCGCTCCACGCCGTCGAGGACGGCCTGGTAGAAGGCGAGGAAGCCGACCGCGGCGTCGCTGCCGCCCAGCGAGTGTTCCGTGTTCGGCACGTAGCGCAGGTGCTTCTCGCCCGGAAGGTCGTCGAAGTAGAACTGCGCGGAATCCGGGAGGAAGAACTGGTCGCCGGTGGCGTTGATCACATACTTCGGCATCGTCAGCTTGTCCAGGTGCTGGTAGGGCTCGACGATCTGCTGGAGCTCGAGATAGCGGGCATCGCCGAACCAGTCCATGATGCTCTCCCGCTCGTAGTCGCCGACCGCCGGCGCCCAGAAGCCGTAGGCCCGCCAGTGGTGCTCGAAGGAGCGCTCGACGTTCAGAAGGTCGATGACGATCGGAGCGACCGCGGCCACGCGGTCGTCGACGATGGCGGTGGTCCAGGTGGTCCAACCCCGCTTCGAGCCGCCAGCGACGACGAACCGGTTGACCTCGTTCCCGCCGCCGTCCTCGGAGGCCGCGAAGGCCGTCATCGTGTCCATCGCCCGGACCGCGGCCTTCGTCATCGGCAGCCGCGCCAGCCAGATCGGGTCCTCGCCGCGCAGGAACTTGTCCCAGCCGTAGGCGATCAGTTCGTCTTCGACGCGCTCGCCGTAGTCGTCGCCGACGAAGCTCAGCGGCTGATTGGGCGTCATCCGCAACTCGGCGGCGAGCGAACCGGTGGCGAGGGCCGGCTGAAGCGTCAGCGGGTTCGCCCGCTCCGGCGGGTCGCCGCCGTTCCGGCCGCCCGAAATGTAGAGGAAGCCGTGGTCGCTGCGGACGTCGTCGGGTTCGACCACCAGCAGCCAGTGGGTCCACAACGGCCGGTCGACCTCCGCCTCCGTCAACCAGCGCTGGCTCGTCATTTCGATCGTGTGAAGGGTGTGGCCGTCGCCGGGGTGGCTGTCCACCAGGGTCCAGCCGTAGGCGGGGTCGGGGGTGTCGACGTATCGCTGGAGGACCTCGCCGGCGCGGGTGTCGACGGAGGCGTCCGGCTGGTTGGCCGCGGAGTCGCCGCCGGCGGCGCAACCAGTCAGCAACAGACCAGCGGCCAGCATGGCGCGCAGCCGCGAAACCGCGTTGTCGCGCATGGAACCGGCCACCCATGCGGGAGTCGACCGCAAGCAGCGAGAGTCGTACGTGTTGCTCATCTTCCCATCCTCCCTTCCGGCCGTGTCGGCCAGCCGACGCGGATCGTCGGGCAGCTTCAAATCGCCCCCGCCGCCCGCATCGAGTCGATTCTCTCATCGCCGAATCCCCAGTCCGCGAGAACGGCGTCCGTGTGTTCGCCGGCCTTGGGGGGCGGCCCCTGCACGCCGGCCGGCGTCCGGCTGAAGCGGGGCGCCGGCGCCGGCTGGGAGACGCCGTCCAGCTCGACGAAGGTCCGCCGGGAACGGTTGTGCGGATGCTCGATCGCCTCGTCGATCCGGAGCACGGGCGCGAAGCAGACGTCGCTGCCCTCCATGATCCGGCGCCACTCGTCGCGCGTCTTCGCGCGGAACGCCTCGGCCAGCTTCGCCTTGAGTTCCGGCCAGCGATCCCGGTTCCGCAGGTGATCTTCCCATTCGGGGCCGTCGAGGCCGGTCTTCTCGAGCAGCAGGGCGTGAAACCGGGGCTCGATCGCCCCGATGGCGACGTACTCGCCGTCCGCGCATTCGTACGTGTCGTAGAAGTGGGCGCCGCCGTCCAGCATGTTCGAGCCGCGATCGTCCGTCCAGACGCCGGCGCCGCGCAGACCGACGACTGCCGCCAGCAGCAGGGCCGAACCGTCCGTCATCGCCGCGTCGACGACCTGCCCCCTGCCGGACGTCCGCGCCTCGAGGAGACCGGCCAGCACCCCCACGGCGAGCAGCATGCCGCCGCCGCCGAAGTCGCCGACCAGGTTGAGCGGCGGCACGGGTTTGCCGCCGGCGCCGCCGATCGAGTGCAGCACGCCGGACAGGGCGATGTAGTTGATGTCGTGGCCGGCGGCGTGCGCGATCGTGCCGTGCTGGCCCCAGCCGGTCATCCGCCCGAAGACGAACCGCGGATTCCGCTCCAGACAGACGTCCGGGCCAAGTCCGAGCCGCTCCATCACGCCCGGACGAAACCCCTCGATCAGGCCGTCCGCGCGTTCCACCATGTCGAGGACCGCGTTCACCGCCTCGGGGCGCTTGAGATCCATCGCCACGGACCGCCTGCCGCGGTTCAGCACGTCGAACTTCGTCCCCCGTCCGGCATGGGCCTTGCGGTCGATGCGGACGACCTCGGCGCCCAGGTCGGACAGCACCATGGCGCAGAAGGGCCCGGGTCCGATGCCGGCGATCTCCAGAATGCGGTAGCCCTCGAGCGGTCCCATTCAGCGGCCTCCAGGTCACGAGTCGATCAGGATGCGACGCCCGCAAGTATAGGGCAGGGCTGGCGAGGCGTCCGTGCCGGGAACGCGGGGGCGGTCCAGCCCGCATGTTCGCCGATCTCCCGCCGCGGCCGTGGATCCGTTCGCTGCGATCTGGTCCTTCGGCCCGGGCTCGTGCCGAAGAGTCGGCGCGAAGTCGACGGCAGCGCCGGCGCCGAGGAGGCGGCGGGCGCGGCGTTCGAGCGCTGCCGTAGACTCCCGCGCCGACGAACCGATTCCGACCGACCCGCCGCCTCGACGCAGCCACGGAGAGCCTCAACCATGCAGCGATACGGAATGACGATCCCGTTCAGCGGTCCACTGGCCGAGCAGGAAGACCTGATCAAGGAGATGGTCGATCTCGGTTACACCGATTTCTGGTCGTCGGAGGCGAACGGCAGCGACGGGTTCACGCCGCTCGTCCAGGCGGCGATCTGGGCGCCGACAGCGCGCCTGGGCGTCGCGATCATCCCCGCCTACACTCGGGGGCCGGCGCTGATGGCCATGACGGTCGGCGCGATGGCAGAGGCCGCGCCCGGCCGCTTCGTCATGGGCATCGGCACGTCGTCCAACGTCATCGTCGAGCAGTGGAACGACATCCCGTTCGAACGGCCGTACTACAAGACCAGGGACATGGTGCGCTTCCTCAGGAAGGCGCTGACGGGGGACCGGATCGACGAGGAGTTCGAGACCTTCAGCGTGCGCGGCTTTCGCATGGGGCGGCCGCTGAAGGAGCGTCCGCCGATCCTGGTCGCGGCGCTGCGCCAGGGCATGCTGCGGATGGCCGGCCGCGAAGGCGACGGCGCGATCCTCAACTGGCTGTCCCCGGGCGACGTGAGAACGGTCGCGCCCTACGTCCACGAGGCCGGCCCCGGCAAGGAGATCGCGGCCCGCATCTTCGTTCTGCCGACCGAGGACAGGGGGGCGATCGACGTCGTCGGTCGACGTTCGATGGCCGCCTACCTGAACGTCCCCGTCTACGCCGCCTTCCACGACTGGCTGGGCCGGCGAGACCTTCTGGGCCCGATGTGGGAAGCCTGGGGCGCCGGCGACCGCAAGAAGGCGCTCGAGGTCATCCCGGAAGAGGCCCTGCGCGACATCCTGGTCATCGGCTCGCCCGACAGGTGCCGCGAACGGATTCAGGAGTACATCGAGGCGGGAGTCCACACGCCGGCGCTCCAGATCATGCACCCGGGAGACGACCTGCGGGCGACGATCCGCGCGCTGGCGCCGTAGAGGGCGCACGATCGGATGTTCCTCGAACCGTCGCCTGGACGGACGATGGGCGATGATCGAAGCGGGAGTGGGGACCGCTTCGTTCCGGATGGCCATGTGCATCTCGGAGACTCGCGGCCTGACGTAGACTCGGCGTTGCGTGGACGTCGCGGGAACGGTCTCTGCGCGTCTACGCCGCGCCCCGCTGAAGGAGATCCACGATGACGCTCAACACCTACCTAGCCTTCGGCGGCAACTGCCGCGAGGCGTTCGAGTTCTACCGGTCCGTCTTCGGCGGCGAGTTCTCGGACGTCAACACCTTCGGCGAAGGCCCGGAGGGGCTGCCTCTCGCCGAGGGCCAGGATGACCACATCATGCACGTGTCCCTGCCGGTGGGCGACAGCGTGCTGATGGGCAGCGACGCCACCACGTCCGGCCCGCCGCTCGAGGTCGGAAACAACTTCTCGATCTCGGTCGACGCCCCGAGTCGGGAGCAGGCCGACGCGCTGTATGCCGCCCTGTCGGAGGGCGGCGCGGCGACGATGCCGATGGAGGACCAGTTCTGGGGCGCGTACTTCGGCATGTGCACGGATCGCTTCGGCGTCAACTGGATGGTCGTCCACGGCCAGCCCGCGGAATAGCCGGCCTTCGTGGCGCCCCGGTCGAACCGCGCATCGTTCGGTCGCCGTTGCGGGGGTGGAGCGTAGTCCGGAACAAAGGTGAGCCTGAACCGTGGGCAGAGCGTAGTCCCAAACAAAGGTGAGCCTGAACCGTGGGCAGTACGGGAGTGATGCCGGGCCGGTGTACACTCGCCATTCACGGATGTCTCGGTCGTCTACTTGGCGACCAGCGAACGCTTTACGCGCTGGGCGCCCGGTCATCGGTCGGCGGCGCGGACGCCTGACAGGGATGGACCGAAGCTGATGAAGACGCGAATCTCCCTTCCCCTCCTGCTCGCCCCGGCGGCCCTGGTGGCGTTCGCCGCCGTCGCCGCGGCCAACGAGCCGCCGGCGATGTTCGGCAACACGCCGGCCCGGAACATGGTGTCCGGCGCCAGGAACCTGCCCACCGAATGGGACGTCGGATCCGGCGAGAACATCGTCTGGCGGGCCAAGGTCGGTTCGCAGACGTACGCCGGCCCGGTGATCCACGGCGGTCGGGTGTACGCCGGCACGAACAACGAGGGGCTTCGTCGGCCCGGCATCGAGGGCGACAAGGGCGTCCTCCTTGCGCTCGACAAGGAAACGGGCGAACTCCTGTGGCAGGCCACGCACGACAAGCTGGGGGCCGGCCGGGTCAACGACTGGCCGCTTCAGGGCATCTGCTCGACGCCGTACGTGGAGGACGAACGGGTCTACTACGTCTCCAACCGCGCGACGGTCGTGGCCGCGGACGTGGACGGCTTCCGGGACGGCACGAACGACGGCATGACGGATGAGCGATACCGGCAGGAACTCGACGCCGACATCCTGTGGGAGTACGACATGATCGCCGAGCTGGACGTGTTCCCGCACAACCTGGCTGCCGGGTCGCCCCTGGTCGTCGCCGATCTGCTGTTCACCGTCACCGGCGCCGGCGTCGACGAGGGGCACATCAACCTGCCCTCGCCGGCTTCGCCGAGCTTCATCGCGCTGAACAGGAACACGGGCGAACTGGTGTGGGAGAGCATCGACAGCAGCGATGCCGTCCTGCACGGTTCCTGGTCGAACCCGGCCTACGGCGTGGTCGACGGTCAGCCGCAGATCGTCTTCCCGGGCGGCGACGGTTGGCTCTACGCCTACGAACCGGCGACCGGCGCCCCGCTGTGGAAGTTCGATCTGAACCCCAAGGATTCGGTCTGGGAACTCGGCGGCGCCGGCACGCGCAACAACGTCATCTCGACGCCGGTGTTTCACGACGGCCGTTTCTACCTCGGAGTCGGCCAGGATCCCGAGCACGGAGAAGGCCCCGGCCACTTCTACGCCATCGATGCCGACGTCGAAGGCGACGCAACCGACGGCGCCGCCGTCTGGCACTTCGGCGGCGAGGACTTCAACCGGACCATCTCGACCGCGGCGATTGCCGACGGCTTGCTCTACATCACCGATCTGAGCGGCTTTCTCTACGTTCTGGAGGTGGAGACCGGCGAACATCTCTGGACGCACGACACGTTCGCGGCGGTCTGGGGTTCGCCCTTCGTGGCGGACGGCAAGGTCTACCTCGGCGACGAGGACGGCGACATCGTGGTCCTTCAGGCCGGCCGCGAGGAAAAGGTGATCGCCGAGCACAACATGGGCTCGGCCGTGTACACGACGCCGGTCGCGGAGGACGGGAGAATCTACGTGGCGACACGCTCGGACGTGTTCGCGATCGGTTCCGACTGAGGCGCTTCCGCGCTCTGCCGGGGCCGTGCCGATCAAGCGAGGCCAGCGACCGCTCGAAACGAGCGAGTCCTGGAGTATCGACACGGCCCAGGGCCGGGTCCTCTACGGCGCCGGCGTCGTCGATCTGATCGGCGAGGTCGTTCGGGAGTTCGGCGGACGGCGGGTGCTGGTGGTCGCCGATCCCGGGGTAGCCGCCGCCGGCCATGTCCATCGGGCGTCCGTCGCCCTCCGCGGCGCCGATCTCGACGTCGCCGTGTTCTACGGGGTCGAGGAGAATCCCGGCGAGAGGAACGTGGCGGCGGCCGCCGCGGCGGCGCGGTCTCACGAAGCCGATTTCCTGATCGGCCTCGGCGGCGGCTCGGCGATGGACTGCGCCAAGGGCGCCAATTTCGTGTTCACGAACGGCGGCCGGATGGAGGACTACTGGGGTTTCGGCAAGGCGGGGAAGCCGATGCTGCCCGCGGTAGGCGTGCCCTGCACGGCGGGCACGGGCAGCGAAGCGCAGTCCTTCGCCGTCATTTCGCGGGAGGACGACCACCGAAAAATGGCCTGCGGCGATCCGAAGGCGCGCTTCGCGGCCACCCTGCTGGACCCGGAACTGGTCCGCACGGCGCCCTCCGAAGTGATGGCCGCAACCGGACTGGATGCCATGTCGCACGCCCTGGAGAGCTTCGTCTGCACGGCGGCCAACCCGTACTCCCGAATGTTCGCCTCGGAGAGCTTCGCTCGTCTGCTGCGGGGATTCGACGCCGTGGTCGATGCGCGGGCGGCGAGCGGCGGGCGCGGTGGGCGAGACAGGACACTCGCTGGCGCGTCCTCGCGGCAGACGGGTCACGGTTTGGGCGGACGCCCTCCCGGGACCGGATGTCACGAATCCGCGCCGATCGAAGTCTGGGGCGAAATGCTGCTGGGCGCCCACCTTGCCGGCGCCGCCATCGAGGCGTCCATGCTGGGCGCCGCCCACGGTCTCGCCAACCCCCTGACCGCACGCTACGACATCACGCACGGCGTGGCGGTGGCGGTGACGCTGGACCACGTCGTGCGGTTCAACGGCGCGGCAGATGGCGCCGGCTACGGAGGTCTGGCCCAGCTCGCCTTCGGCGCCGACGCCGGGAACGGTCTCGGCAGCGAGCGTCTGGCGAGGCTGTGGGCCGATCTGCGCGACAGCGCCGGCGTCGCCGGCAGGCTGCGGGATCTGGGCGTTCCGGAGGCGGATCTCGACCTCCTCGCGTCTCAGGCTGCCCAGCAGTGGACGGCGCGCTTCAACCCGCGGCCGGCCTCCGCCTCCGATATGCTCGCGCTCTACCGGGCGGCGTTCTGAGGTTCTCGTCACGTCCGGAAGCGAACGCCGTGAGACTTCTGCTCATCCTGTCGTTTCTGTTCGCCGTGCCGTTTCTTGCTGGCGGCGCCGGGGAGTCCGGCGAAGGCGAAGACCGGGAACCGGCTTCGACGACGTCGCTGTTCCGGCCGTCCGCCGATGCCTGGCCCGTGTTCCGGGGCAATCTGCTCGGCACCGGCGTCGCCGGCACGACCCTGCCCGAGAATCCGAAGCTGCTGTGGGCGTTCGACACGGGCAGCGAGATCGAGAGTACGGCGGCGATCGCCGGCGGCGTCGTCTACATCGGCGACGTCGAGGGGCGGGTCTACGCGTTGACGCTGGCCGAGGGCAGGGAGCTGTGGCGGTTCGAAGCCGGCGCCCCTGTCAAGGCGCCGTTGTCCGTGTTCGACGACGTCGTCTACGTCGGGGACGAGATCGGATTCGTTCACGCGCTGGACGCGGCAACCGGGGAGCGGAAGTGGGCGTTCGAGACGCTGGGCGAGATCTACGCGGGCGTCTCGCTGCACGAGTCGCCGGAGGGAGAGGACCGGCTGCTGATCGGCTCGTACGACAACTCCCTCTACTGCCTCGACCGGGCGACCGGCGAGAAGCTCTGGCAGGTGGAGACGGAAGGCTATGTCCACGGCACGCCGGCGGTCGCCGACGGACTGACGACCGTTTCCGGCTGCGACGGGTTCATGTGGCTGATCGACATCGCGACCGGGGAGACGATCCACAAGATCGACCTTCGGGGGCAGGCGGCCTCGAGTCCGGCGGTGGTCGGCGGCATGGCCTACGTCGCCACCTACGAGAACGAAGTGCTGGGCATCGACCTCGAAAGGCGCCAGGTCGCCTGGGCGTACGAGCACGAAATCCGGAAGTTTCCCTTCTACGCCTCCGCCGCGGCTGACGACGAGATCGTCGTCATTGGCGGACGAGACAAGATCGTTCACGCTCTGGACCGCACGACCGGCGAACGGAAGTGGGAGTGGAACAGCGGCGCCCGGCTCGACTCCTCGCCGGTCATCGTGGGCGATCGGGTGTTCCTGGGATCGAAGCGCGGGCCCGTCCTCGCCCTGGACAGGACGAGGGGCGAGCCGGTCTGGGAGTTCGACACCGGTTCGGCGATCATGGCGTCGCCCCGCCGTGGCCTCGGAACGCCTGGTCATTCGGCAGCCTGGACGGCGTTCTGTACTGCTTCGGGTAGAGCCGCCAGACCTGTCGCAAGCTCCATGCTCAGCCCCAGCAGCCCCCACCTTGCCAGGACGCTGCGTCGCGACCCTCGCTTCGCCGCGTTTCGCCTCGCGGCTTCCGGGCCGGAACGCGTTCGGAGATGAACGAGGAGGCGTCCTCGCGGCGACCTGTCGGGCCCGAGCCGGCGACCGGTCGGCTCGATCTCGAAGCGACGGACATCGGCTCCGTCTTCGTGTCGAACTACCCGCCGTACTCGGCATGGAACGAAACTGCGGTCCCGGACGTGCTCGCGGCGCTTGACCGGCCGCCCGCCGGGAACACGTCTCTCGGCCTCTACATCCACGTTCCGTTCTGCCGCAAGCGCTGCAAGTTCTGCTACTTCCGCGTCTACGTCGACAAGAGTCACGAGCAGATCGGCCGCTACCTGGACGCCTTGGGCGCGGAGCTCGAGCGGTACGCGGAGCGAGCGGCGGTCCGGGGCCGGAAGCTCGACTTCGTCTACTTCGGCGGCGGCACGCCGTCCTACATCGCCGCGAAGCAGTTGGTTCCGCTGGCTGAACGGCTCCAGACGGCGATGCCCTGGAACGACGCCGAGGAGGTGGCCTTCGAGTGCGAGCCGGGGACGCTGACGCAGTCCAAGCTGGAGGCGATCAGGAACATCGGCGTCACCCGCCTGAGTCTCGGAGTGGAGAGCTTCGACGACGAGATCCTGCGGGAGAACGGCCGCGCCCACGTGTCGAAGGAGATTCACCGCGTGCGCGAGTGGATCCGGGCCCAGGAGTTTCGGCAACTGAACGTCGACCTGATCGCCGGCATGGTCGGCGAGACCTGGGAAAGCTGGAAGCGAACGGTCGACTTGACGATCGAGTACGACCCGGACTCGATCACGCTTTACCAGATGGAACTGCCCTTCAACACGGTGTACTCGAAGGCCCGGTTGCGCGGCGACGAGGACGTGCCGCCGTTCGCCGACTGGCGCACGAAACGGGAGTGGCACGCCTGGGCCTTCGAGCGGTTCGAGCGCGCCGGCTTCGAACGCTGGAGCGCCTACACCATGATGCGCAAGGACCGGGGCTGCAAGTTCGTCTACGCCCGAGAAGTGTGGAGCGGCGCCGACATGATCCCGCTCGGCGTTTCGTCTTTCGGGCACATCGGCGGCGTCCACCTGCAGAACCACGATCGTTGGGACGGCTATCTGACCGCGATCGACGCGGGCGGTCTCGCCGCCCGCCGGGCCCTGGTCACGACGGCGCGGGAGAGGCTGACCCGCGAGGTCATCCTGCAGCTGAAGCGGGGGCGGCTGGAGCGCCGCGCGTTCGAGCGGAAGTTCGGCGTCGACGTCGTCGAGGACTACGCTGAAGCCTTCGACAGCCTGACCGAGCAGGGCCTGGCCACGGTCGATCCGGAACGCGTCGAGCTCAGCGAAGGAGGCATCCTGCGAGTCGACCAGTTGCTGCCCCGCTTCTACGACGAGAAGTACCGCGGCGCGCGCTACACGTAGCACTGGGCGCGCCGACGCCCTCGTCGGCTTTCCGGGATGCGTTCCACGCGCGACAGCGGCCCGAACACCGCGAACGTCGCTAGCCCGCATGTTCGCCGATTTCCTGTTGCGGCTGCGGATCCACTCGCCGTAGCGGGACCTTCTCCCTCGGGTCGGCTCGACGACGTGTCGGCTACGCCGGCGCCGCCTCTCGGTTTGAGGGCCCCGCCACATCGGCGGCTAGGGTGCCCTCGCTACCGACCTCGGTGAAACATGCGGGCTAGAAGTCGTAGCCCAGCTGCAGGCCGACCTCCGCCGGCGGCGCCCAGACCGCCAGCGACCCGGTGTAGTTCACGAAGAACTGGTTGAGCCTGTACTTCTCGTCGGCGAGATTGCGGCCGTACGCCGCGACGAACAGGCGGCCCTGTGCGGACGTCCAACGCAACTGAGCGTGAAGCAGGCCGTAGGAAGGCTGGATGAAGCGCTCGAAGGCGTCGAAGGCGATGTCGTCGGTGTACTGATACTCGCCGCGCGCGGTCAGCGAGCCGCTCCCGCCTAGGTCGAAGGTGTAGCGCAGAGAGGCGGTGGCGGAGACGTCGGGCGCCCGCGGCAGGCCGTTTCCCGACAGGTCGCTCGGCTCGATCGGAAGCGCGCCGCCGCCTCCCTGAAGCACCTGGGCGGGATCGATCAGGCCCGCGGTCAGCAACCGCTCCA
Source organism: Candidatus Multivorans sp. (assembly GCA_965203495.1). GTDB lineage: Bacteria > Acidobacteriota > Thermoanaerobaculia > Multivoradales > Multivoraceae > Multivorans. The sequence goes on along the minus strand of CBDBDB010000011.1, from coordinate 106,079 downwards.
CGACCTGGGCCTGGAGCACGGGATCAAGCGACGTGAATCGGGTGAACTCGTCGTCGAGGAGTTCGAGCGACAGGTCAAACGCGAAGCGAGGGTTCGGCCGGGCTGAAAGCTCGAAGTCGAGACCCCGGATGCGGGCCTTGGCCGCATTCTCGATCACCGAACGATCGGGATAGAGCACCGCCACCTGCAGATCGTCGTAATCGTAGTCGAAGGCGGCGGCGCTGATCCGTACCTTGCGGTCGGCGCCGGAGGACTTGATGCCGATCTCGAAGCTCGTCACCGTCTCCTCGTCGAAGGCCGGCTGCAGCGAGATCGAGTTGTAGCCGCCGCTCTTGTAGCCGGCGGTTACCGCGCCATAGAGCATCACGTTCTCTCCGGGACGGACTTCCAGTCCCAGCTTGGGCGTCAGCGCGCTCCAACTGTCGCCGAGTTGCTGGGATGCCGGCTTCAGAGTCCGGAAATCGACGGCGGACTGGCCGTGGTCCTTCTCGTCCGCCGTGTAGCGCGCCCCCGTGGTCAGGCTGACCCGGTCGCTCAGGCGCCAATCGACCTGGCCGTAGGCGGCGTAGAGGGAGGCGTCGACGTTGCTCTTGAACGGCAGCGACGTCGGGCTTCCCGGCAGGGAAAGGCCGAGGATCGGCGCGACGGCCCGGTAGTAGGCGGGGCCGCACAGGGAGGGCGGCGCCAGGGCGCCGCGCGAGCACCAGGTCGCGGGGTCGAACTGGAACGTCCGCGGACTGTTCGCGAACAGCCAGACGGAGAGCAGGGCCGTGTCCGTGACGTTGTTGACGGCCGTCCCGCTCTCCTCGTTGAAGGCATAGGCCCCGGCGACCCAGTTGGCGCGCTCGCTGGCGCCGTCGAGCTGGAACTCCTGCGACCACCATTGGGAGTCGAGGGTGGCGGCGGTGGTGACGAAGACGTGGGGCGAACCGTCGATGTCCGCGTCTCGCCGCGAGTCGAACTCGCGCCAACTGCTGATCGAGGTCAGGCTCGTGCCGCCCGCCATCGCCTTGTTCACGGTCAGGGAGAAGCCGGACTCCTCGTAGAGAGACAGCGCCGGGGTCTCGGTGGAGACGCGATGGACGTCGGCCGGTTCGGAGTAGCCGTAGAACCGGTTCAAGGTCCCCACCGTGCTGTAGGGCGAGACGTCGAAAGGCTTGAACGGGAAGTTCGCGTGTGCGTCGTCGTCCATGCTGTCGGCCCGGACGGTGAAGGTCAGCGAGTCGGACGGCAGGAAGGTAAGCGACCCCCGCAACGTGACGCCGTCGAAGTTGTCCGCGCCGGCGTCCAGAAAGTCGTTCCAGGTCGGGTCCTCGACCTGGGCCGCGGCGCCGGTCATGCGCCCCCAGACCTTGCCCGATACCGGGCCCGTGAGCGACATGCCGTAGCGGCGTCCGTTGGCCCGCTCGCTCGAGTCGTACTCGGAGAACGACGTGTAGAGACGCCCGCGGAATCGGCCTTGCGGCGCCCGCGTGATGACGTTCACGGCGCCGGCGGTCGAGTTCCGTCCCCAGAGCGTCCCCTGGGGACCGCGCAGGATCTCGATTCGCTCGAGGTCGAGGAAGGGGTTCACCGCGGCCTGGGGTCGCGGCATGTAGACACCGTCCACGTAGTAGCCGACCGTCGGCTCGGCGCCGATGCCGAGGGTGCTCGAGCCGACGCCGCGGATGAAGATGGCGACCTCGCCGGTGGTCGGGCTCTGATTCGAGACGACGACGCCGGGCGAGGCCTCCGCGAGCGCCTGCACGTCGCCGATCGCCTGCTGTTCGAGTTCTTCGCCCGAGCGCGTGATGATCGAGATCGGCACGTCCTGGACGGCCTCCTCGACCCGCTGCGCGGTGACGGTGATCTCGTCGCTGACGGCGGCCTCCGGTTCATCGTGATCCTGAGCCGTTGCGGCGCCGGCAAGAAGCGGCAGCGAAAGACCGACGGCGAGAAGGGAAGAAGAGGTGCAGAGCATCGGAAAGTACCTTCTGAGGCTGCGGACAAGCGGGCTCCAGCCGCTCGGGCCAGCCCGAGTGGAGCAGGAGGATCAGACTACAACATGGCGCCGCGCGCCCGACGTCCCGCAGCCGTTGGTCGGCGTCGAGGCGCGTGCCGTAGACTCGCCGCGATGTTCGCCGCATCCTCCTACGACGCGATCGTCATCGGCGCCGGGCCGGGCGGCTCGGCCGCGGCCGCGATCGCCGCCCGCGGCGGTCTGCGGACGCTGCTGCTTGAGCGCGAGCCCGCGCCCGCGTTCAAGATCGGCGAATCGCTGATGCCGGACACGCACGGCGTGTTCGAGAAGATGGGCGCGCTTGACGCGATGCGGGAGAGCCGCTTCGTGGAGAAGCACTCGGTCCAGTTCTTCGCCAGGACCGGCAAGGCGTCCAAGCCGTTCTATTTCGACGAGGAACGGCCAGGAGACGACAGCGCCCGCACCTGGCAGGTGCGGCGTTCCGAGTTCGATCAACTGCTGATGGACACGGCGGCTCGGCAGGGCGCGGAAGTTCACCGCGGCGTCAACGTCCGCGACGCGCTGTTCGAGGACGGCCGGGCCGTCGGCGTGCGCGCTGCCGCGGATGGCGCCGGAGGGACGACGGAGCTCGCCGGCCGGGTCGTCATCGACGCCACGGGTCAGAGCGCCCTGATCGCGCGGCGCCTCGATCTCGGCCGGGTCGACTACGGCCTGCGTCACGCCTCGATCCACACCCACTTCCGGGGCGCGATTCGGGACGAGGGAAGGGACGAGGGCGCGACCCTGATCCTGCACACGCGGTCCGGCGAGTGCTGGTTCTGGTACATCCCGCTGGCCGGGGACGTCGTCAGCGTCGGCGTCGTCGGGCCGATGGACACGCTGGTCAGGAACCGCGAGGGCAGGCCGCACGAGATCTTCTTCGAGGAAGTCGGCAACTGCGCCGAAATCGAGCGGCGAATCCGCCCGGCTCGCCAGTGCCGTCCCGTGTCCGTGATGAAGGACTTCTCCTATCGAATCGAGAAGATGGCGGGCGATGGCTGGGTCGCGATCGGAGACGCATTCTCCTTCATCGACCCGGTCTACTCGTCGGGCGTCTTCCTGGCGCTCAAGTCGGGCGAGATGGCCGCCGAAGCCGCGATCGCGGCGGTCGCCGCGGACGACCTTTCCGGCGAGCGCCTGGGCGCGTTCCAGCCTCTCCTGTTGCGCGGCGTCGAGGCCGTGCGGCAGCTGGTCAACGTCTTCTACGACCCGGACTTCAGCATCGGTTCGTTCCTGAGGCAGTACCCGCGGCACCAGAGCAAGGTGACTCGCATCCTGATCGGCGACGTGTTCGAACCGGACTTCGCCTCCATGTTCGAAGACATGGCGACCTTCGCGGCGGCCGGAAGCGGCGCCGCGGGGCGAGCGCCCCAAGGGGCCGCACAGCCGCTGCAGGCCACCTGAGCCCGGCCGCCGCGGACGATTCCCATGGCGGCTCGAACAGTCCGGGTCACGGCCTATGCGGCGCTGCCGGCGCTGTACCTGCTGCACAACGACCTGTGGCTCTGGGACGATCCGAGCCGGCTGCTGGGGCTGCCGGTCGGCCTGACCTACCACATCCTGTTCTCGGCGGCGGTCGTCCTCGCGATGTGGCGGCTGGTGCGGGTCGCCTGGCCCGACGCCGCTCTCGCCGAACTGGCGCGGGAGACCGATGGCGACGGCGGGAACAGCGCCGCGGCGGCCGGTCCGGAGGCCGCCGCGTGATCCTCGCCGTCATCTTCGCCTATCTCGCGGCCGTTCTGCTGATCGGCGTCTGGAGCAACCGGCGCCTGGCCGCGACCGGCGAGGACTTCTTCGTCGCCGGCCGCACGATCGGTCCATTCGTGCTGCTGATGACGCTGTTCGGCACCCACATGACCTCGTTCGCCCTGCTCGGCGCGTCGGCCGAGTCCTACCGGATCGGCATCGGCGTGTTCTCTCTGATGGCGTCGTCGTCCGCTCTGATGGCGCCGATCGTTTTCTTCTTCGTCGGCACGCGAGTCTGGGCCGTGGGGAGCCGGCTCGGTCTCCTGACCCAGGTGCAGTTCGTTCGCGCGCGATGGGGATCCGACGGCGTCGGCCTCCTTCTCTTCGTCGTGCTCGTCCTGCTGCTCCTGCCCTACCTGTTGATCGGCGTCATGGGAGGAGGCATCGTCCTTGGCCAGATCACGGACGGGGCGGCGCCGTCGTGGCTCGGCAGCCTGCTGGTTTCGGCAGTGGTGGTCGGCTACGTGACCACCGGAGGACTTCGCGGCGCCTCCTGGGTGAACACCTTCCAGACAGCGATGTTCATGCTGCTCGGGGCGGTGACCGCGATCCTGATCGTGACCAGGCTGGGCGGGGTGGGCGAAGCGCTCGACCGGGTAGCCGCCAGCCGGCCGGAGTTGCTGGTCCGGGGCGACGCGATCCATCCGTTGCGACTGCTCAGCTACACGCTGATCCCCCTGTCCGTGGGGACGTTCCCCCACATCTTCGCGCACTGGCTGTCGGCCAGGCGGGCGGAGACCTTCAAGGCGCCGATCGTCCTCTATCCCGTCTGCATCGCCGTGGTGTGGATCCCCAGCGTGCTGCTGGGGCTGGTCGGCAACATCGACTTTCCCGGGCTGGACGGCCCGGCCTCGAACTCGGTCCTGGTGCGGATGATCGCGCTCCATGCCCCGGAACTGCTCGCGGGCCTTCTGGGCGCGGGCGTCTTCGCCGCCATCATGTCCTCGCTTGACTCCCAGTCGCTCTCGCTGGGAACGATGTTCACGCAGGACATCGTCAGGCACTACCGCCTGGGCGGCGATCTCGGCGAGGCGCGCCAGGTGCGGCTGGGCCGACTGTTCGTCGTCGGCGTGGTGACGACGGCGTTCCTGCTCTCTCTGGTTGCCGAGCGAAACATCTTCGCGCTCTCCGTGTGGTCGTTCACGGGTTTCGCCTCCCTGGTGCCGGTCGTGGCGGCGGCGCTCTACTGGCGGCGCAGCACGGCGGCCGGCGCGGGCTCGGCGATCCTGAGCGCGATCGCGCTCTGGACCTGGTTCTTCGTCCGCGGCATCGGCGAGGCGGACTACAGCGTCGGCGGCACGGGCGTCATGCCGGTCGCCGTCATCCTTGCGGGTTCCACCTTGGCCATGATCGTGGGCTCGCTGCTGACCACGCCGCCCGCGGCCGAGCGGGTCAGGCGGTTCATCCCTTGAGCGGCGGGTTTCCTTCGTGAGCGATTCGGGCCAGCCGCTGCGCATCGCCTACCTGGCCGCCGGCGCCGGCGGCATGCTCTGCGGCAGTTGCATCCACGACAACACTCTGGTCCGCGAACTCCAGCGCCGCGGGCACGGCGCGCTGCTGCTGCCCATCTACACGCCGCTCCGGACCGACGAAGAGAACGTGAGCTACGGCCGTGTCTTCTACGGCGCGGTGAACATCTACCTGGAGCAGAAGCTGCCGATCTGGAGCCGGGCGCCGTCGGCGATTCGCAGGCTGCTGGACAACCCCGGACTGCTCTCGCGGGTCACGCGGTCGGCGGCGGCGACCGACGCCCACCAGCTTGGCGAACTCGCCCTGTCGATGGTGCGGGGCGAGGAAGGGCGTCAACTGGCGGAGCTCAGGAGCCTGGCGAGATGGCTCGCCGGCGAGTTCCGGCCCGACGTCGTCCACCTGACGAACTCGATGCTGGTGGGCATGGTCCACCGGCTGCGCGAGGCGTTGCCGGAGGCGCTGATCGTCTGCGGCCTCCAAGGCGAGGACATCTTCCTCCAGGACCTGGACGAGCCGCACAGGTCCCTGGTCCTCGGGGAAATGCGCAAGCGCGTGCGCGAGGTCGACGTTCTGGTGGCGCCGAACGACTACTACGCGGCGACGATGGCGGATCTGCTCGGGTTGCCCGTGGCCGACATCGACGTCGCGCGCCTGGGAATCGAGCTCCAGGGACATGGCGGCCGCGACGGAGAGCCTCCGGCGCCGCCCCTGGTCGTCGGCTACCTGGCGCGGATGTGCCCGGAGAAGGGGTTTCACCTTGCCGTCGAGGCCTTCAAGACGTTGAACGACCGGCTGGGCGCCGGCCGCGTCCGCTTTCGCGCCGCCGGCTATCTGGGCGGCCGGGACCGCGCGTACTTCGAGGAGCAGAGGCGGCGGATCGCCGACTGGGGCCTTGACCCGCACTTCGACTGGCTGGGAGAAGTCTCCCGCGAGGAAAAGATCGAACTGTTGTGCGGCCTGCATGCGCTCGTGCTGCCGACGGTCTACCGCGAGGCGAAGGGGTTGCCGGCGCTCGAGGCGATGGCGAACGGCGTCCCCGCCGTGCTGCCCGACCACGGCGCCTTCCCGGAGATGCTTGAGCGGACGGGCGGCGGCGTGCTGGCGCCGGCCGGCGATCCGTCGGCGTTGGCGGACGCCGTCGAACAGTTGGCCGGCGATGCGGAACGCCGACGTCACCTGGGCCAGTCCGGCATGGCCGGCGTGCGACGTCACTACGCGGCGGGTCTGATGGCCGCTGAGACGCTTGGCTCGTATCGGCGCGGACTGGCGCGTTGCGGCAGGGGCGCCGCCGCGCCGGCGCCGGCATCGGCAGGTCATGGCTGAGGCGCTTCGCTTCGGGCGGGTGACGAAGTCCTACGAGACGGAGGCGGGCGCCGTCGAGGTGCTGCGGAGCATCTCGTTCTCGCTCGACACGGGGGAGGCGATGGCGGTCACCGGTCCGTCAGGCAGCGGCAAGAGCACCTTGCTCCATCTCGCCGCGACGCTCGAGACGCCGACATCGGGCAGCATCCGGATCGGCGGCGAGGCGGCTCACGAACTGCCCGAACGCGAGTTGGCGGCCTTCAGGAGCCGTCGCGTCGGCCTGGTGTTCCAGGATCACTACCTGCTGCCGCAGTACACCATGCTGCAGAACGTCCTGCTGCCGACCGTGGCGGCCGGGAACGGAGAGAGCGACGCGGAAGCGCGCGCGCGGACCCTGCTGGAGCGGGTTGGCCTCGGCGACCGCGTCGATCATCGACCAGCCCAGTTGTCTGGCGGCGAGCGACAGCGGGCCGCCATCGTGCGCGCGGTGATCAACCGGCCGAACCTGCTCCTGTGCGACGAGCCGACCGGCAATCTGGACGGGGAGACGGCGGGTTCGGTAGCCGATCTGCTGCTGGATCTCCACGATGACGAGGAGAGCGCCCTGATCGTCGTGACCCACAGCCTGGATCTGGCCGCGAGGTTGCCGCGACGGGTGGAACTGCGGGCCGGCCGGATCCGGGAACTCACGGCGGCGCCGGCGGCTCGAGGCTGACGCGGTGGCTGGCGCTCGTCCCGGCGGCCCGCTGCCGAGTCTCCGTCACTACTGGCGCTCGAACGTCGCCGTGGCGCTGACCGCCGCGGTAGCGGCCTCCGTGCTGACCGGCGCCCTGACGGTCGGAGATTCGGTGCGGGAAAGCCTGCGCCAACTCACGCTCGACCGCCTGGGCGGCATTGACCATGCTCTGCTCGGGGCCGGTTTCTTTCGTGAGCGACTTCGGGACGAACTGGCCGGCGACGCCGCGTTCACGGCGCGTTACGGTCCGGTGTCGGCCGCGATCCTGATGCAGGGAAGCGTCGTGGAACCGGAGAGCGGGCGGCGCGCCGCGCGGGTCAACGTCCAGGGGATCGACGACCGGTTCGGCGTCTTCTTCCCAGGCGCCGCGGAGCAGCTCGACCTCTCTCGACGCGACGGCCAGCTCTTCGCGTCGCTGGCAGTCAACCGCTCGCTGGCGGAAGCTCTGGCGGTCGAGGCTGGCGACTCCGTCGTGCTCTACCTGGAACGGCCCAGCGAGGCGCCGCGGGCCAGCCTGATGGGCGAGAAGGCCCCTGAGGACCAGTTGGAGAGCATGCGCGTGACCGTGGTCTCCGTGCTCGAGGACGAGGGCCCCGGCCGCTTCCAGCTGTCGTCTCACCAAAGCCAGCCCTTGGTCGGCTACGTGCGGCTTTTCGACCTGCAGCGGGAGCTCGACCGGCGCGGCCTGGCGAACGCGTTGCTGGTAGGTGAACCAGCGGGGGCCGGCGAGCCGGAAGCCGCGGCGCTGGATCTGGAGCGGCGGATCCGCTCCCACGCCCGAGCGGACGACTTCGGCCTGTCGTTCGTCGCCGCGGCGGATCACGTGCGGGTCGCCAGTTCCCGGATCGTCTTCAGCGAGGAGCTTGCACGGGCGGTCGAGCTTCTGGCGCGGGAACGGGGAGCGGAGGCGATCGGCGTGTCGACGCATCTCGCCAACCGCACCGCGGCGGAGAACGGCGCCGCCGCGCCCTATTCGACGATCGCCGCGGTCGATACGGGGAGGGCCGGCGAGCTTGGCGTGCTGCGGCTGGCGGACGGCCGTCCGGCGCCGGCGCTCGAGCCGGGCGAGGCGCTCATCAATGCCTTTCTGGCGGAGGACCTTGGCGTCAGCGAGGGCGACCGGCTGGCGATCGACTACTTCGTCATCGGAGATCGCGAGCAACTGGACGAGCGAACGGTTCAGGTCACCGTGGCGGGCGTGATCGAGATGACGGGCTGGGCCGCGGACCGCAACCTGACGCCGGACTTTCCCGGAGTCGCCGACGCCGACAACATGAGCGACTGGGACCCGACCTTTCCGGTCGATCTCAACCGCATCAGGGACCAGGACGAAGCCTACTGGGACGAGTACCGGGGAACCCCGAAGCTGTTCGTCTCGCTGGAGTACGGCGCCGAGCTCTGGTCCAGCCGTTTCGGTCTGCTGACCTCGTTTCGACTGGCGGCCGCGGACGGGGACTCGCCGGAGCGCCTCCGGGCCGCGCTCGAGGAAGAAGCGCCGGAGCGGGTCGAACTGCACGCGGCGGGCCTGGCGGTCGAGACGGTCAAGGCCGCCGGCCTGCGCGGCGCCGCCGGCGCGACGGACTTCGGGGGCCTGTTCATTGGTTTCAGCCTGTTCCTGATCGTTTCGTCAGCGCTTCTCGTGGGCCTGTTCTTCCGCCTGGGAACCGAGAGCCGAGCCGACGAGATGGGACTGCTGCTGGCGCTAGGCCACGGCATCGGGCGGGTCCGACGGCGGTTCCTGCTGGAAGGCGCATTGCTCGGAGGGACAGGCGTCCTGCTCGGTCTCGGCGGGGCGGCGCTCTACGCCGGCGCGATGATGGCCGCGCTCCGGACCCTGTGGCGCGCCGCCGTCGGTTCGAGTCATCTCCATCTCCACGTCGAACCGTCGACCCTCGCCCTGGGCGGGGCCGGCTCGCTCCTCGTCGTGTTCCTGGCGATCCGGGGCGCGGTCGGTCGGCTGGCGACCGTCTCGCCCGTCCGTCTGCTGCGGGGAGAAACCGCCGAGCGGCCGGCGCCGGCCTCCGCGCCGGGCCGGAAGGCGCGCTGGACGGGGGGAATCGCCGGCGCTCTTGCCGTCGCGCTGCTCGGCGCGTCGGCCGCCGCGCCGGCGTCTTCGGCCGCCTACCTGTTCTTCTCGGGGGGCGCCTGCCTGCTGGTCGCCGGACTGGCCGGTTTCACCGTGTGGCTGCGCCGGCGGCCCGAGGCGCCGCTCCGGCGCTGGTCTCCGCGCGCCGGTTGGAACATGGCGGCGGCCAACGCGTCGCTCCATCCGGGACGGAGCCTGCTCTGCGCCTCCCTGGTGGCGAGCGCGTCGTTCGTCATCGTCGCCGTCGGCGCCTACGGACTTCGGTTCGGCGAGGAAACGAGGAACCTGGATTCAGGCGCCGGAGGCTTCGATCTGGTCGCGGAGTCCGACATCTCCATCCTTGCCGACATGACAAGCGTGGCGGGCCGCTACGAGCTGGGCTTCGGCGAGGAGGCCTCGCGACTCCTCGGACGCAGCGAGATCGCGGCCTTCCGCACCGTGCCCGGCGACGACATCAGTTGCCTCAACCTGTTTCGGCCGGAGAGGCCGAGACTGCTCGGCGCGCCGCCGGAGTTCGTCGAACGCGGGGGCTTTCGCTTCCAGTCGCTCGTCTCCGGAGCGGGCGACAGGCCCTGGGAACTTCTCGAACAGGACCTGGGTCCCGGCGTCGTCCCCGCGATCGGCGACGTCAACTCCGTCACGTGGATCCTCCATTCGGGACTGGGACAGGACATAGAGGTCGAGAACGAGCGCGGCGAGACGATCGCCCTGCGCCTGGTCGGCCTCCTGCGGAAGAGCGTGTTCCAGAGCGAACTCGTGATCTCCGAGGAGAACCTGGCGAGGCACTTTCCGAGCCGGACGGGCGCATCCTGGTTCCTGCTGCGAACCGAGCCGGACGAGCAGGACAGGACGATTCAGGATCTGGAGCGGACGCTGGCCGGCTTCGGTTTCGACGCCGCCCCCACCGCGCAGCGGCTACAGGCGTTCCAGGCGGTCGAGAACACCTATCTCGGAACGTTTCAGACCCTGGGCGGCCTTGGCCTGCTGCTGGGCACGCTGGGGCTGTCGGTTGTGCTGCTGCGCAATCTGCTGGAACGGCGGGGCGAGCTGGCGACCATGCGCGCGATCGGATTCTGGCGACGCGCTCTGGCCTGGCTGGTGGTGGCCGAGAACGGCCTTCTCCTTGTCGCTGGCGTGGCGGTCGGGGCAGTCTCCGCCCTCGTGGCGGTCAGTCCGCATCTCCTCGGCGGTCACGCGTCGGCGCCCTGGCTGTCGCTCGGGCTCACCCTGCTGCTGGTGCTGGGGGCCGGCACGCTGGCCAGCCTGGCGGCGGTCAGACGCGTGAGCCGAGAGGACCTGCTCCCGGCGCTTCGAGGTTCCTGATTCGCAATGGAACAGACGGCGCGGCGCCGGGTGCGCAGGCACTGCCGGCGCGACACGCGGTCCGGAACCCGGCGCTTCGCGCCGGATGCCGGCGAGGACGCCGGCGCACCCAGTCCGGATGTGTTCCCTGCGCGACAGCGCAGCCCGAAGGCTGCGAACCCTCGCATGGTTGACCGAGCTCCTAAAGGGACTCGAAGTACTCGATCATCGCCTGGGCGGTGGCCGCCTCCGGATGGTCGGGCGCCAACTCGAGGAACTTCCTGAACGTCTCGAGGGCCTTGGCGTTCTCCGACTGGGCGGCGTAGCAGAGACCCAGCAAGTTGAGCGCTTCCGGATGGTTCGGGTTGAACCCGATGACCTCTTCCAGCTTCGCCTGGGCATCGGCCATGGCGCCGGCGTTGTACAGGTCCGCCGCCTCGTCGAACAGGTTCTTCGCCGCCTTCTCGGGATCCGTGCTCCGGAGGGAGGCAAGAGCGGCCCTGGCCTTGTCCTCCATCCCCAGAGCGCTGTAGCCGGCGTAGAGGAGCTGATTCATGTTCTCCAGATCTTCGCCCGCCGCGACGACCTGTTCGGCGTACTCCACGGCGCGGACATGGTCGCCTCGGTGGGAATGGACGCGGGCAAGCCCGCCCATCGCGGAGGTCAGGTCCGCCTTCTTCTCGAGGGCGCTCTGGAACATGAACTCGGCCGTTTCGTAGTCTCCCGAGTTCAGGGCGTTGCTGCCCTGGTTGTAGAGCTTCATCGCGCTGCCGCGGGCCTCGGCTTCGCGGTTCGCCGACGGCGCTTCCGCGGCGCCGGCGGCCTGCAGTTGCCCTGCCTGCCGGTTCCGCGCCTCCTCCACGGAGGTCAGGTTCCAGTCTCCGCCGCCCGGGAGCTGACTCACCCTCGTTTCCTGGCGAGCGGGGATGCGGACGTTGCCTAGGCGCCGGGTCACGTAGCCTTCCTTCTTCAATTCGACCGTGAAGCCGCCCCGCTCGTGCATGACGACGTTCCTGATCATGATCCGGAAGCGACCGTTCCTTCCGGAGCGGTGCACTTCCCGGAACGTGGGCGCCTCGGGATTCGTGAAGACGATCTCCACGTCCTCGAGCGCCTCGCCGGTCGTGGCGTCGAAGATCTGTCCCCAGACGGTTCCGGGAAGCTGTGCGGCCGCCGGCGCCGCCAGAGCGAGCACGAGGGCGGCAGCGACGAGAGCGGGCCGTGTCGGCTGGTTCAGGGTCCACGGTTCGCGAGTGGGCTTCATCGTATCCTCCTGCTGCTGCTTCGGCCGCACGGGCCGATGGCGGATCCGCCGGCGCGCGAGGGGCCTGAACGCGTCGCGAACCGTCAGTCCAGCCTCGGGCCGGAATTCGTAGGATAACAGAGCCGTGGTTGCGGATCCTGGCTCTCGCCTCGCGCGCCATCCTGCCTGGCCGAACGTGCTGCGGATCTGCCGGGCCGCGGCGGAGCGGAGCGGTTGCATCCGCGTGGTGGGAGGCTCGGTGCGGGATGCGATGCTCGACCGCCCGGTTGCCGAGTTCGACCTCGAGGCCTTCCGGATCGAGCCGCGGGATCTCGACCGAATGCTGCAGAGCCTCGGCCTGCAAGTCGACCGGGTCGGCCGCGCCTTCTCGGTCCTCAGGCTGCGCGGCGTTCCCGTCGACGTCGCCCTGCCGCGCCGCGAGGTCAGCGTCGGAGAGGGTCACCGCGACTTCCTTGTCGACGCCGACCCGGACATGACCGTCGAGGAAGCCGCCGCGCGTCGCGATTACACGATCAACGCCATCTCGTACGACCCGTTGACCGGTCGCGTCGACGATCCTCTGGAGGGACGGGCGGATCTCGAGCGCCGGCGGCTCCGTCACGCGTCGCGCCGGTTCCCCGAGGATCCGCTCCGCGTACTGCGCGGCATGCAGCTCGTGGCGCGCCTGAGCCTCGAACCGGACCCGGACACCGTAGGTCTCTGTTCCGGAATCCACTGGCGGGAACTGAGCGTCGAGCGGGTCTTCGAGGAGTGGCGCAAGCTGCTCCTGCTGGGAACCAAGATCGGCCGCGGGCTCCGGTTCCTGCAGGCGACCGGGTGGCTTCGGGCCTACCCCGAACTTCAGGACACGGTCGGCTGCGAACAGGATCCGGAGTGGCATCCAGAGGGCGATGTCTGGACCCACACGGGGCACGTCCTGGACGCCTTCGCCGCCGAGCGCCTGGCCGACGACGAGGAGGACCTGGTCGTCGGTCTGGCCTGTCTCTGCCACGACCTGGGGAAGCCGGCGACGACCCGTCTGGTCGGCGGACGACTCCGTTCCCGCGGCCACGAGGCGGCCGGCGAATCGCCCACCCGGAGCTTCCTGGCGCGGCTCACGAAGCGCCGTCGGCTGGTCGAGGACGTCGCACGACTCGTCGTCGACCACCTGAAGCCGCGTCAGCTCTACCAGGCTCGCGCGGGGGATGCCGCCGTTCGACGACTGGCCCACCGGGTGAAGCGGATCGACCGGCTGGTTCGGGTCGCGCGCGCCGACGCCCGCGGCCGTCCGCCGCTGCCGCCGGCGGACTGCGAGGACTGCGACTGGCTGCTCGGCCGGGCGGAAGCGCTGAGGATCAGGGATCAGGCGCCGGAGCGGCTCGTGCTCGGCCGCGACCTGATCGCCCGCGGCCTGCCGCCCGGTCCCGAGATCGGCGTTCTCGTCGACCGTTGCTATCGGGCGCAACTGGACGGCATGTTCGAGGAAAGAGCCGACGGCCTTCGGTTCCTCGATTCGCTGCTCGGGCGCCGCGCCGGCGCCGACAGCCCGCCGGTCGGCGCCGACCGGGCTGAACCGTGACTGGCGCATCCGCCGGCCGGACGGGCGAAACAAGGTCCCGCGGCGGGTCGTCCCTGCTTCGAGAGGATGATGACTTGCCAGGCCAGAACGCGTCCGACCGGGAATCGAACCGCGATTCGACCGACCCTCCCGGGGACGCCGAGCTCGTTCGACGCGCGTCGGCGGGAGAGGTCACGGCGTTCGAGGCCCTGGTGCTTCGGTATGAGACACCGCTCCGCAAACTGGTCTACGGTTACCTGTTCAGCTGGGAGGCCGCGGAGGACGTGGCTCAGGACGCCTTCCTGCTGGCCTTCCGGAAGCTCGATCATCTGGGAGAATCGGCCGCGTTCAAGAGCTGGCTCTACCGGATCGCGATCAATCGGGCGCACGACGAGCTGCGCCGGTCGGCGCGTTGGGGCAAACGGCTGGACCGCCAGACGGGGGATGAAGCGCTGGCCGAACTGCCGGCCGCCGGAGCGGAGTCAGCCGTCGAGTTTCGGCTGCTGCGACGTGCCCTCGCGCGCGAGCTGGCGCGGTTGCCGAAGAGCCAGCGGACCGCGGTCGTGCTGAAGGACGTAGTGGGAATGAAGTACGTGGAAATCGCGGAATGCCTGGGCTGTCCGATCGGCACGGCGCAGATCCGCGTCCATCGGGGCCGCCGGCAGCTTCGGCGCCGGCTCGGCGAACCGGCCGCCAGGGCGGGGGGAGGTGCATGATGAAGGAGGAGAGGTCGGGCCGACCGGAGGAGGTCGGGAAGATCGACGCCCTGTTCGCCGCGCTGCGCGAGGAATGCGCGGCGGCGCCTCCGAGGCCGGATTTCCTGGCGGAGTTCAGAACCCGCCGCGACGTCTGGCTGACGCGCGCGGATCAGGCGGCGCCATGGCGTCCGCTGGCCCTGCGCCTGTCGCCGATCGGCGCGCTGGCGGCCGGGGCCGCGCTGGTCTTGACGCTCGGTTCCGGCGCCCGGCCCATGGCGCGGGAAACCGCTCCGGAAGTTCCGGAGACCGCGGAATACGCGGATCCGTTGGCGGCCGGACTGGAGGAGGCGGGCGTGGCGACCGTGGCGATGAACGACGATGATGCCGGCTACGAACTGCTGGCCGTCCTTTACGACCCGATGGGGACGCGATGAAGTCGAACGGCGCCACGAAACTGTGGATGAGTGTCGCGCTGGGATCCGTGCTGGTGGCGGGCCTGTCGGCCGGTCTGGCGGCGAACCGGTTTCTGCCGGAGCGTCGTTTCGACGCGAAGAAGGCGAAGAAGCAGGAGACCCGAACCGAAGCGCACGCTTCCCGGTCCTCGGTGTTTCACTTCGACTGCCGCGGCTGGGAGGAGAACCCGAGCGGAGCGCCGGCCGACGCGGCGCGCTCCGAGATCTCCGACGATCACAGATCGAAGATGACCCGGCGCATGGCGCGTCGTCTGGAGCTCGATTCGGACCAGATCGCGGCGCTCGAACCGATCGTCGGCGAGGCGATGGTGCGAGGACGCCTGTACTGGACCGGGGCCCGGGACGAGTTCTGCGCCTTGCAGAGGGACTTCCACCGGCAGGTGGAGGAGCTTCTCCGTCCGGACCAGGCCGTTCGCTTCGACGAGATGCGTCGCGACCTGTGGGACCGGAACCGGACGCGCGAGGATCGAGAGCGCGGTGATCGCGGGCGCCGCGGCGACGGCGACTCGCCGGGAGAGTTCCGGTGAGCGCCGAGGAGAAGGAGAGCGCGATGGAACGGCAGGCAACCGGCTTGCGCGGCGGGCCGGAGGACCGGGAGGCGGCGTCGCGGCAGGCGGCGGATCCCCCCGTCCACCCGTTCATCCGCTTCGCGGTGGAGCGGCGCGTCACCATGTTCATGGCTACGCTCGGCGTACTGGTGCTCGGCTGGCTGTCGCTGACGCGGTTGCCGCTGGAGTTCCTGCCCCTCTTCCAGTCATCGAACATTTCGGTCCGAGTGCCGTACCAGTCGTCCTCGCCGGAAGAAGTGGCGCGGTCCATCATCTGGCCGCTGGAGGACAGCCTCGGGACGATCAACGGCGTCAGCATGATCCGGTCGCGGGCAAGCGGCAGTTCCGCCTCCCTGGACATCGAGTTCCGTGACGGAACGGACATGGAACTGGCGGCCGTCGACGTGCGCGACCGGATCGACCGGGTGCGCAACGAGCTGCCGAGCGATGTCGAGCAGATCTACGTTCGCCGTTTCGAGAGCACGGACATACCGGTCCTCCGCAGCAGTCTCAGCGCCCCGTGGAACCAGGACGAACTGAACGACTTCGTCGAGGACGCGCTTCTGCCGCGGATCGAGAGGCTGGAGGGCGTCGCGCAGGCGGACGTCTGGGGCATGCTGAGCCGGGAACTGCGGATCGAGCTGCTGCCCGAGCGCCTGGCGGCACACGGCGTGAATGTCCGCGAGTTGCGGCAGACCCTGCAGAGCAACCACGTGAACGTCTCGGGCGGCTATCTGCGCGAAGGCAGCCGCCGTCTGCTGGTGCGCACCGTCGGCGAGTTCCGTACGCCGGACGAGATCCGCCGCATGCCGATCCGCGACGACGGTCTGCGCGTGGGCGACGTCGCGGATGTGAAGTTCGGCTATCCGGAGAAGTACGAGTACAGCTTCCTGAACGGTTCCGAGGCAATCAGTCTGAGCGTGAACAAGAACTCGGACGCCAATCTGCTGGAGGTCGTCAATCGGGTCAAGGCCGAACTCGAAGCCATTCGGCGGACGCCCGAGGGAGAAGGCCTCGAGTTTCGACACTTCCACGACACCTCGGTCGACGTGCGCCAGGGGCTGACCGAACTGGGCCGCAGCGGCCTCATCGGCGGCGGCCTGGCGATCGTCTTCATGTTCCTCTTCCTGCGGAAGTTCCGGACCACGTTGCTGGTGGCCCTGGCGGTGCCGCTGTCGCTGGTCATGACCTTCGTCATCATGTATCTCGGCCGCCAGGCGGGCGTCACCGAGATCACCTTGAACGTGATGAGCCTGATGGGGCTGATGCTCGCGATCGGGATGCTGCTCGACAACTCGATCGTTGTCATCGAGTCGATCTTCCGGCATCGCCAGGAACTCGGCGCCGACGCGAAGAACGCCGCCCTGAGCGGCGCCAGCGACGTGGCGATGCCGATCATCTGTTCGACGATGACCACGATGTGCGTGTTCGTGCCGCTCATCTTCTTCGGCAGCGGCGGCGGCCGACCGGGCAGCTTCTCGCGCTTCATGGGCGACATCGGCACGACGGTCTGCGTCGTCATGCTCGGTTCCCTCGTCATCTCCCTGACCGTGGTGCCGATGATCGCGGCGATCCTCCTCGGATCGGAGAGCAAGCGCCGGTTCAAGCTGCTTGACCGGATGAACGACCTCTACGGGGCGACGTTGGGCTTCACCCTTCGCCACCGCTTTGCCTTCACGATGATCATCGGCGGGCTGCTCTACGGTTCCTGGGCGCTGTACAACGGCATCGAGCGGAGCTACAACCGGCCTTCCCAGGGCAGGGCGTTGACCGTGTTCGTCGAAACGCCGCGGCAGATGGGCATGGACGAGCGCCTGGCTCTCTACGGAGAGGTCTACGCGATGCTCGACTCCAGACGCGACGAATGGGACATCGCCGACATTGCCCACCAGGTGCGGCGTGGCGGCGGCCGCAGCCGGGGTTACGGCCGCGGCAACCGCTTCGAGATCTACCTCAAGCCGGAGGAGACGTCGAAGCTGTCCACGGACGAGGTCACGGAGCTCATCCGGGAGGCGATGCCGCGGCGGGTCGGCGTGCTGTTCAAGCTCGCCCGGACCGAGTTCGGACCTCCGGGTTCCGGGAGCTCCGGAATCGAAGTGGAACTCATCGGCGACGACATGGGCACTCTCGAGCTCCTGGCGCCGCGGATCACCGAACGGCTGCGCCGGATTCCCATCGTCAGCGACGTCGACAACTCGTTCGAGAGCGGCGACGACGAGATCCGGGTCTCCGTGAATCGGGAGCGCGCCCTCCAGGGCGGCCTGTCGAGTCAGGCGGTGGCCATGACCGTCAATGGCGCCCTGTCAAGCCGTTCGCTGGCGTACTTCAAGACCGCGGAGCGTGAGATCGGCATGGTCATGCAGTATCGGGAGGAGGATCGCGAGACGCTCGATCAGTTGAAGAAGATGCCGGTGCTCGTGTCGGACCCGGACGGCGAGGGCGCGGCCGCGACCCTGCCGATCTCGAGTCTGGCCTCCTTCAGCGTCCAGAGCAGCCCGTCCGAGATCGAGCGCGAGAACCGCCGCGCCAAGGTGGAAATCGACGCGACGGCCGCGGGCGGCACGCCGGGCTTCATGCTCCGGCGGCCGGTTCAGATGGCGCTCGCGGACGTGCCGCTGCCGCCAGGCTACGAGTGGTCTCTCGGCAGAAGGTTCACGGAGGCCGAGGAGGATGCATCGCTCGCCATCCTGGCGATGATCCTGGCCGCGACGCTCATCTACATGATCATGGCGGCCCTGTTCGAGGACTTCCTCCAGCCGTTCACGATCATGCTGTCGATCCCCTTCGCCTTCATCGGCGTCGGCCTGATCATGTACCTCGCCGGCCAGCCGCGGTCCGAGTCGTCGGACATGGGGCTCCTCATCCTGGCGGGGATCGTGGTGAACAACGCGATCGTCCTGATCGATCACATCAACCGGTTGCGGCGCGAAGGCATCGCCCGCCACGAGGCGATCGTTCTCGGCGGCAAGAACCGCTTGCGGCCGATTCTGATGACGGCCGTGACGACGATTCTCGGCCTGTCGCCGATGGTGGCGCCGTTCTTCCTGCCCCAGGTGTTCGGCCAGCCCGAAGGCCGGGCCGCCTTCTGGGCGCCGGTGGGCCTCGTCATTCTCGGCGGGCTGACCACCTCGACCTTCCTGACCCTGCTCGTGATTCCGACGGTCTACTCCCTGGTCGACGACGTGAAGCTCTTCGTCCAGCGGGTCGTACGGGCGGCCGGCGCCGATCCCTGGAGAAAGATGGCATGACATACGAGAGACGCGTGGGCAAGGCGCGGGCGGCCGGCGCCCTCCTGTTGATGGCGGCGATGGCCGTCGCGAGCATGGGCTGCGGGCAGTCGAGCGCCGAAGCGGACGGCGACAACCCGAACGCCGGTCAGAGCGGCCCCCCGGGTGGTCCGGGCGGAGGGCAGCGGGGCGGCCGACCCGGAGGACGCGGGGGCGGTCCTCCCGACGGTTTTCCGCCGGGCTTCGGCGCCCCCCCCGTCGTTTCCGCGATTCCGGTCAGGGTGACGAGCGTCATTCGCCGGGACATCGCGGACTACCTGGAGACGAACGGCTCGCTCGAGGCGGAGAACGAGGTGGACATAGTGGCGCGGACGACCGGTCCGATCGTCGAACTGAACGTCGAGGAGGGCGACTTCGTCCGCATGGGCCAAGTGCTGGCGCGCATCGACGCCGCCGAGATCGAGGCTCAACTCGGCATCGCGCGGGTCAACCTGGCCGAAGCGGAACTGGCCTGGAACCGTGCCCGGGAGTCCTACCGTGAGGAACTGATCAGCCAGGAGGCTTACGACCTGGCCCAGTCGACCTTCGACGCCGCCGCCGCCCAGATCGTCGGCACGGAGATTCTGCTGGACTACACGGTGATCCGGGCGCCGTTCGACGGCCTGATCATCGAGCGTGCGATCAGGCATGCCGAGTACGTCTCGAGCAATGCGCGGCTGTTCCGGATCTCCGACTTCGACCCGCTGCTCTGTCCGATTCAGCTTCCCGAGAAGGACCTGCCGCGACTCAAGCCGAATCAACGGGCGTACCTGACCGTCGAGCCGTATCCCGCGGTGCGCTTCCCGGCCCGCGTGCTGCGGATCAGTCCGGTGGTCGACGCGGCGACCGGCACGGTCAAGGTCACCCTTGAAGTGAAGGCCCGGGGTCGTCTGAGGCCCGGCATGTTCGCGAGCGTGTTCGTCGAGACGGACGTCCACGAGAACGTGATCGTCGTGCCGAAGCAGGCCCTGGTTCTGGAGAGCGCCTCCGACACCGTGTACGTGGCGGTGGACGACGGAGAAGGCGGAACCGTCGCGCGGCGGCGCGAACTGGAGCTCGGTTACGAGGAGAGCGACAGTCTGGAAGTGCTCTCGGGTCTGGCGGAGGGCGAAGACGTCGTGATCCTGGGTCAGGACAGCCTGTCCGACCGGACGCCGGTGACGATCGCGGAGCGGGAGGGTCCGGCAGCGGCGGCGGCCGTCGACGACGCGGCGGACCATGGCCAGACGGCCGCGGCCCCTTCCGGTCCGGAGGCAGTTCCCGGTCCGGGCCGGGCCGGCGGTCCCGGCGCCCTTCCCGGCGGCCCGCCGCCAGGAGTCGAGCCGGGTCAACCGACCCCGGAACGGCTCGAGATGATGAGGGCCCGCATGAAGGAACGGGGCATGAGCGACGAACAGATCGACCGGATGATCGAGCGCATCCGGAACGGCCAGGGGCCGTCGGTGAGACCTCCGACCGGCGGCGCGGGCGGGCGCCGGAGCGGACCGCCGGTCTGATCGGGATCGGCGCCGCCTGACCGGGTAATCACGAGATGCGGGTTGTTTCCTTCGCCACCCGGCGACCGGTCACGGTGTTCATCTTCGCACTGGCGGCGGTGGTCTTCGGCGGCGTCGCCTTCCGCGATCTGGCGGTCGATCTGCTGCCGGACATCACGTATCCGTCACTGACGGTTCAGACGGAGTACGAAGGCGCGGCGCCGATCGAGATGGAGAACCTGGTCACGCGTCCGGTGGAGGACGCGGTCGGGGTGGTCAACGGCGTCAACCGGGTCGTCTCCAGCTCGCGGGCGGACGTCAGCGAGGTCACCCTGGAGTTCTCCTGGGGCACGAACATGGACTTTGCGTCGCTCGACGTGCGCGAGCGACTGGATCAGTTGCGGTTGCCCGTCGCGGCTGAACGGCCGGTGCTGCTGCGCTACGACCCCTCGCTCGATCCGATCCTGCGGATGGGGCTCGCCGGCGCCGACGGCGACCTGATCGCGTTGCGCCTGCTGGCCGAGGAGGACCTGAAGCGAAAGCTCGAGCGCCTCGAAGGCGTGGCGGCGGTCGTGGTCAGCGGCGGTCTGGAGGAGGAGATCCAGGTCGAGATCGACGAGCGGCGTCTGACCAGCCTCGGCCTGACGATGAACCAGGTGATGACCCGTCTGGAGCAGGAGAACGTGAACCTGACCGGCGGCCGGCTGCGCGACGGTCAGACGGACTACCTGGTGCGGACGATCAACGAGCTGCTGCGCCCGGAAGAGATACGGGAGATCGTGATCGACCGAGCCCAGGGGGCGATCCTCCGCCTGGAGGACATCGCCCGCGTCTACCAGGGCGCGAGGGAACGCGAAGTGATCACGCGGATCGACGGCCGGGAGGCCGTGGAGATCGCGGTCTACAAGGAGGGCGGCACGAACACGGTGACGGTGGCCGCCGCCGTGCTCGAACGGGTGGAGGAGCTGGAGGAGGAACTCGGGAAGACCGATCCCCAGCTCGAACTGAGCGTGCTCGCCGACCAGTCGCGCTATATCCGCGACTCCGTGTCGGCCGTGATCGAGACCGCCCTGATCGGCGGTTCGCTGGCGATCGTCGTCCTCTTTCTCTTCCTGCGGAGCGCTCCGAAGACGCTGATCATCGGGATCTCGATCCCGATCTCGGTCGTGGCGACCTTCTTCCTCATGTACGTCGCCGGCGTATCGCTGAACATCATGTCGCTGGGCGGCCTCACCCTCGGAATCGGACTCCTGCTGGACAACTCGATCGTCGTCCTGGAAGCGATCCAGCGCCGTCGGGACGAGGGCCTGGGCGTCGTCGAGGCTGCCCGGGCCGGCGCTTCCGAAGTCGGCCGGGCGGTCATCGCGAGCACGATCACGACGGTCTGCGTCTTCGTGCCGATCGTGTTCGTCGAGGGCGTCGCGGGCCAGATGTTCGGCGACCAGGCCCTGACCGTGACGTTCTCCCTGCTGGTGTCGCTGGGAGTTGCGCTGACCGTGATCCCGATGCTCGCTTCCCGGAGGTTCTTCGCCGCCGGCGAGCCCGTCGAGACGGTCCGCAGCGAAGGGCGGTCCAATCCCCTGACCCGGGCCCTTTCCGCCTTCTTCAGAGCGGTGGGCGTCGGCATCGCGCTGGTCGTCACGGAGGCGTTCCGCGGCTTCTCTACCGTCATGTCGGTTCTGTTGCGGCCGGTGCTTGCGAGCTTTGACGCCTTGCTCCGCGGCGTGACGGCCGTCTACGCCAGCGTCCTGCGCGGGGCTCTTCGCCACCCCGCCCTGGTCGTGCTGGCGGCCGTCGGGCTGCTCGCCGGGAGCGTCCAGCTTGTCGGTTCGCTAGGCAGCGAACTGGTTCCGGAGTTGATCCAGGGCGACTTCCATATCGACGCCGAACTGGCGCCGGGCAGTCGCCTGGAGGTGACGGACCGGCGCCTGGGCGCCGTCGACAGGTTCGTGCGTGAACAGATGAAGGAGGACGTGCGGTCGGTCCATACGGTGGTGGGCACGTCGAACCAACAGGGCGGCGCCGCGGGAGAGAGGCGCGAGAACATCGGCCAGGTCAACGTGCGCCTGAATCCGCCGATCGACAGGGAGCGCGAGGAACGGGCGATGAGCCGGATCCGGAACTGGATCGATGCGGAGAACGCGTCCTTCGCCGGTCAGGCGGCTGCCGGCGGGGCCGGCGCCGAGCCCGAACCTGGCGCCGCGGACGCGGACGACTCGCTCGCGTACCGGTTCGGCCGTCCGACCTACTTCAGCTTCCGGCGCCCGGTCGAGGTGCAGATCCGCGGCCACAACCTGGCGCTTCTTGAGCTGCTCGCCGACCAGGTGGCGTCGCGCATGCGCGAGGTCGAGGGTCTGGTGGACGTCAAGTCCTCGACGGAAGGAGGCAACCCGGAGCTGCAGATCGTCTTCGACCGGGAGCGGCTGTCGGCGTTGAACTACACCGTCGCCCAGCTGGGCGGCGTCATCCGCTCGAAGGTACAGGGCGACATCGCGACGGACATCGTCCGCGAGGACCGGAACATCGAAGTGAGGCTGCGGACCGACGAGGGATACCGCGATTCGGTCCGCGATCTGCGCAACCTGAACATCCGTCAGAGCGGCGCCACGCCGCTGCCGCTGTCCGCGGTCGCGGAGATCATCGAGACCGAAGGTCCCGCCGAGATCCGCCGCAACGACGGCGTCCGGGTGGCGCAGATCGAGGCGAACATCGTCGGCCGCGACCTGGGCAGCGTCTCGAACGACATCCGGGCCATCCTCGACGCGACGCGGTTCCCGGTCGGCTTCGACTACTCGATGGGCGGCCAGCGACAGGAGATGGAACGCTCGTTCGACAGCATGAGGCTCGCGATCCTGCTCGCGGTGTTCATGGTCTATCTGGTCATGGCCTCCCAGTTCGAATCGCTGCTGCACCCTTTGGTCATTCTGTTCGCGGTGCCGTTCTCGATCGTCGGCGCGATCGGCATCCTGTACCTGACGCGAACTCCGGTCAGCATCGTCGTCCTGATCGGCGGCATCCTGCTCGCCGGCATCGTGGTCAACAACGCGATCATCCTGATCGACTGCACGAATCGCCTGCGGCGGGACGGAAAGGCCAAGGTCGAGGCGCTGCGCGAGGCCTGCATGGTCCGACTGCGGCCGATCCTCATGACGACCTCCACGACCGTGCTGGGCCTGCTGCCGATGGCGCTGGGCCTGGGGGAGGGGGCGGAGCTGAGAACGCCGATGGCCCTGACCGTGGTCGGCGGCTTGCTGACGTCAACGTTGCTGACGCTGATCGTGATCCCGGCGCTCTATCTCCTGCTCGACTTCCGCAAGCGGGACGCGGACCCCGACGCTGTCGCCGAATCCGCCGCGTAGGCCGGCCACGGCGGCGTCCCGGCCGAAACGCGTCACGGGAACGCCTGTTCGAGTTCCGAGGCGGTCCAGGGATCCGAGCGGTCGGCGGTGCGTCGGCGCACCGCGGCGACGAGTTCCGGCGACACCGGATCGGCCTTGTTGCCCCAGCCTTGGCGGACGTAGGCGAGCAGGTCGGCAATGGCGGTGTCGGTGAGACGGGAGTCGGCGGCGAAGCCCGGCATCAGGTCGTCCCAGGTCTCGCCGTGGACTTCGAGCGGCCCCTCGATGCCGTGGAGGACGAGGGCGGCCAGGCGCTCGGGCGAACCGAGAACCCATGGGCTGCCGACCAGGCTCGGGCCCAGCCCCTCCTGTCCCCGGCCGTCGCCGCCGTGGCAGGAACGGCAAGCGCGGTAGTGGCGGCGGCCCCGGTTGAACCGGGCCGCCTCTTCAGCCGTCAGCACGGCGGAGGCGGTCATGACTCGCGGGCCCTCGGCGGCATCGTCGAAGCCGGCGGCAAGAGCTGCCTGGCGGTGGAGGGGGTCGTCGGGCCGCTCCGTCAGACGCTCCGCCAGGAGGGCCCTGGCCCAGGCTGAGTCACGGGCGACGGCGCCGAGAGTCAGCAGCGCCTGGGCGCGGACCTCGGCCGACGAGGAGTCGAGCAACTCGCCGAGCAAGGCCGCGCGGCCGCGACCGCCACGGGAAAGAAAGTCCTCGCCGGCGCGCAGCGCGTGGACGACGAGCCAGGGATCACGAGCCCGCAACGCCTTCTCGACGGTGACGTCATCCAGCTCGCCGCGACCATGCAGCGTCCACAGGGCGTGGATCCGGGAGAACGGGTCCTTGCCGGAGCGGGCAAGCTCGCGCAGGGCGGCGCGGCCCGCGTCGTCGAGTTCGTTCTCGACCAGCAGCCGCTGGGCCGTGTCGCGCTGCCAGCCGTTCGCATGGGACAGGGCGGCGATGCGCTCCGCCGCGGTTGCGAGACGCGGCGCGGCACGACGGATGGAGGCGGGGTTCTCGCCATCGCCTTCCCAGACCACTCGATAGATGCGTCCCATGCCGACCGGGCGATCGAGCCCGTGCTCCAGGATGTAATCCCGGAGGTAGGTCGTCACGTACCGTGCGTGCTGGAGGATGCCGCGGTACATGTCGATGACGTACAGCGCGCCATCCGGCCCGACCTTCACGTCGACCGGGCGGAAACGTTCGTCGGTCGACGCCAGGAACTCGCGCTCGACCCAGTCCGGATCGCCGTAGATACGGTGCTCGGCGACCAGCGTCGGGAGGCCGTCGTGCACCTGGCCGGCGGCGAGATCGAAGTGGGCGATCACGTTGCCGGCTGGTTCCGGCACGAAGACGTCGCCGCGGAAGGTGGCGGGGAACTGATCGCCCCGATAGACCGCCAGGCCGCTCACCGAGGTGGTGACCGCGAGCCGGCCGTCGGCGCGCAGCATGCTGTCGACGTAACCGCGGTTGATGCCGGGATTCACCCGGATCGAGTGGACGGACTCGTCGTGGACGAGCCGTTCGCCGGCGCCGATGCCGCCGCCTCGCGGCTGGCGTTCCGGATTGGACAGGGCGTAGTCAGCCGGGATCAGGTCGACGAACAGGTAGCGGGAGTTCGTGTTGTAGTAGAGGCGGCCGACGTCGTCCTGAGCGATGCCCCACTGGCCGCGGAACAGCGTCGGATCGACGTCGATCGACGTGCCCTCCGGCCCCCGGCGCAGCCGGAAGCGCCGGTCGGACTTGGCGTTGTAGATCCAGTTGTCGAGGGCCCGGAGAAGTCCGTTCTCCGTGTGTTCGAGCAGATCGGGGTCCGGATCGCCGTAGTCCAGCACCCGTTCCCGGCTGTCGCAGCGGGGCAACCGCCGGGACCCGGTTTCGCTTCGGCAAAGCCAGAGGTTCGGCGGTTCGCCTATCAGCACGCCGCCCGAGAGGGTCGCGATCGCGCGCGGGCTGACCAGGCCGTCCAGGTAAACGCCGCCGCGGTCCATCGCGCCGTCCGCGTCCGTGTCCTCGAGTACGACGACCCGGCCGACCGGCTCTTGCTCGCCGATGCCGTCCACGTTCGGCATGAAGCCGCGCATCTCGACGACGTAGAGGAGTCCCCCTTCATCCCAGGCCATCGCCACCGGGTCCTCGACCAGAGGTTCCGCCGCCACCAGTTCGACGCGAAAGCCGGGCGCCACGCGGAGCGTGGCCATGGCTTCCCCCGGGGCCAGCGGCGCCGCCTCCGGCATCTCGAAGCGGCGCCAGACCTGTTCCATGACGTGACCTTCGCGGTCGCCTCGCTGGGCCGCCAGAGGCGCCGACCACAAAGCGATCGCGATGAAGGAAGGAACTCGCCAGCGCATGCCGATGCTAGCCTAACCCGCATATGCCGTCGCAGATGTCCGCGGCCGAGCGGGACGACCTGCGGGTCGGCCTGCGGATGGCCCACCCGCCCGATTCGACGACTCTGGCCGCGGAGCGGCGGCAGCTCGCCGAACTGGAGCGGGCGCCCCGGACGACGCGCTGGCGGGCCTTCGCGGGGCTGATCGGGCCGGGCTACATGCAGAGCGCGATGACGCTCGGCAGCGGGACGGCCGCCTCCGCCCTGTTCGCCGGAGCGGTCTTCGGCTATCAACTCCTGTGGGTTGCGCCGCTGGCCATGTTGCTGGGGCTGGTCATGCTCTCCGCCGTCGCTCACCAGACGCTGTCGACGGGCCTGCGGCCGTTCGATGCGATGCGCCGCTTCGCGGGGGCGCCTCTGGCCTGGAGCTGGGCCCTTGGCGCGCTCGTCGCGTCGATCGTCTGGCACTTTCCTCAGTACTCGCTGGCCTCCGCGGTTCTGGTGGACCTCGGCGAGGCGGCGGGGATCGAAGGGCTGCCGGCGCCGGCGCTGGGCTTTGTCGTCCTCGTCTGGGCCGCGGTCGTCTCGTCGCTCTACGGACGTCGACCGGAAATGGTGCGGCTCTACGAGCGGCTTCTGCGGTACATGGTGTGGGGAATCGTCGGCTGCTTCGCCTGGGTCGTCTTCCGTACGGGAATCTCGGACTGGGGCGGTCTGATCCGCGGCTTCACGGGCTTCGCGATACCGGGCGAGCGGAACGGCGTGCTGGGAGTGACGGTGATTCTGAGCGGCCTGTCGGCCGCGGTCGGCATCAACATGGTCTTCCTCTATCCGTACTCGCTGCTCGCCCGCGGCTGGTCGCGGGAGCACCGTTCCCTGGCCCGGTTCGACCTGTGGACCGGAACCTTCATCCCCTACGTCCTGGCCGCGAGCCTGATGGCCATCGCCGCGGCGAACACGATTCACCTCGATCCGTCCTACGACGGCGTGCGGTTGAGCCCGGTCGAGGCGGCGCAGTCCCTGGCGGCGGTCGCGGGCCCGGCGGTGGGGCGGGTGGTGTTCGACCTGGGCGTGCTCGGCATGGCGCTGTCGACGATCACTCTGCACATGCTGGCGACCGGGTTCGTGGCCTGCGAGCTGTTCGGCTGGGAGTTCGGCGGCACGAAGCACCGGTTGGCCATGCTGCTTCCCGCGCCCGGCGCGCTGGGTCCGGTGTTCTGGGGCGACATCGCGGTCTGGCTGGCGGTGCCGACGAATATCGTCTGCGGCCTGTTCCTGCCCGCCGCCTACGTCGGTTTCGTCCTGCTCCAGCGCAACCGCGGCTACCTCGGCGACGACTGTCCAGCCGGCGCCCGGGGCTGGCTGTGGTGGGGCGCGATGGTCGTCGTGACCCTGTTTCTCTCCGGTTTCATGGCCTGGTACGTCTGGACCCAAGGTCCTTCGTACGTCGGCCGCTTCGCCGGCTGATCCCTCTGCCGTTGAGCTGCCGCATGTTTCGCCAACGTTCTGCCGGGTGCGCAACTTGCGAATGTCGCGCGCGACGGCTGGTCGTCCAGACGGCGTCCTGCATGTTCCTGTGTGCGATCGGCCCTTCAGCGGTTCCGGCCCAGCCGGAGGGAGAGCCTTTCCGCGACGCCGTCGATGTGGATCTCGTCGAGATCGACGTCTTCGTGGAGGATCGGAAGGGCAGTCCGATTCGCGGCCTGAAACCTGGGGACTTCGAGCTGTACGTGGACGGACGGCCCGTCAAGGTGTCGAACTTCTTCGAGCATCGACCTTCCGGGACGCCCGGGCCGCCTTCCGACTGGGTGACGACGGAGGACGGTCGGCCCGGGGCGACTCCGGGACGCGAGGGCCAGGTTCCGCTCACGGTCGTCCTCTACATGGACGACCTGAACACGCACCCCGCGCACCGCCAGCGACTGTTGCGTCGTTTCGCGGAAACCGTGGAACCCCTGCGCCGGGTCGACGCCCGGTTCATGCTGGCCGCGTTCGACGAACACATGAAGATCGTCCTGTCGCCCACCCGCGATCTGGACGCGTTGCTGGAGGCCGCGGCGGATCGTCCGAAGCTGCTGAAGGGGCCCCGGCTGCTTCAGCTGGGCAGGAGGAAGGCGATGCGCGACATGGTCGCCTCCGACCGGGATTGTCGCGAGATGGGACGAGCGGCGAGTGGCGTCGGGGCTCGAGGCTGCCTTCCCTGCGTGGACAACTGGGGCCAGCTGATGTCGATCGCCCGATCGTTCGCGACGGACGAGCTGGCGCGGGTCCATACCGCGATGGACGGACTGGCGGATCTCGTGACGACGCTCGGCGGCGTCCACGGCAGGAAGGCGGTCGTCCACGTGAGCAGCGGCCTGCCGCAGCAGAGCGGCCTGTCCGTCTTCACCTATCTGGTGGAACAGGTCTGCCCCGCGACTGACTCGACGTTCATGAGGAACGCCAGCGAGGCGACGATGGCGGCGACCGGCTTCAATCAAGCGAGTCGATTCAACCTCGTCACGGCCCACGCCAACGCGAATCGCGTCACGATCTTCCCGGTCGACGCGGCCGGCCTGCGGACCCCGACCGGGGACATCTCCCTGGCGGGCGAGGGGCTGACGTTTGGCGACCGCGCGGAGCCGTCCGCCCGCAACGACCTCCTGTTCGTGACGAACGCTCAGGACGGCCTGTTCCTGCTGGCGGAGGAGACCGGCGGCAAGGCGCTGGTCAACTCGAACGACCTGACCGAACTGATGGACGATGTCGCCTTGGAGTTGTCCAGCGGGTACTCGCTCGGCTTCCTGCTGACGGACCGTCGCCCGGGTCAGGTGCGGCAGGTCGAGGTCCGGCTCGCGGCCGCCGCCAAGGCCCGGCACCGGCGGATCCGCTACCGGCGGAGCTTCCGGGACAAGCCGCTCGAGGAGCGGCTCGCCGAACGGCTGTTGTCGGTCGCCCACCTGGGCGGCGAGGAGAATCCGCTCGGAGCGGTCCTGCACTTCCTGCCCTCGGAGTCGCCGGGCAGGAAGCTGCACGGGCTGTCGGTCGGCGTGACCGTGCCGAAGGAAGCGGCGACACTCGTGCCAGGGCCGGACGGGACGCCGCCGCGCGGCGCCCTGCGGCTCTGGCTGGTCGCCGTGGACGACGAGAAGGGCACGCGCACGACCGTGCGGCAGCGGGGAGTGCGGGTCGGCGGCGGCGGCGTCACAGCGACCGCCGGCGCCTTCCGCTTCGAGGTCGACCTGACCCTGCCCGAAGGCGACTACGCGGTGGCCGTCGGCGTCCGCAACGAGACGACGGGCGCCGTATCCCTGCTGCGGAGCGCCGTGTCCGTGCCCCTGGAGACCCCGGACTGAAGCGGATGAGCCATGCCCCGCGACGCACGGTCCCGACGTCGGCGACGTTGGCCCTGCTGCTGACGTCGGTGGCGGTCGGCCAGGCGCCATCCCTCACCGGGGAAATCGAGTCCGTCCTCGCCGCCGCCAGGGCCGCCGCCAGCCCCGAGGAACTCGAGGCGGCGCGAGCGGAACTGCTGGCGCTGAGCGAACGGCATCCGCGCGACCTCCTGCCCGCCTTTCCGGACCGCGGCCGCGCCCTCGTGGAGGCGGCCGCCCTGGGACGCCGCCTGGGCGCGACGAACGCGGCCGCGGGCGAGCTGTTGCAGGTACTGGAGCGGGAACCCGAGAGCGAGTGGACGCCGCGGGCGCATCTGGAGTTGGCCGACGTGCTTCTCGATCGCGGCGACTGGCGGCTTGCGTCCGATCACCTGCGGCAGGCCCGCGCGCTGGCACTGGCTCGGATCGAGGGAGAGATGCCGGCCGCCCGCCGGGTCGATGCTTCGGGAGTTGACGTGGCCCGGCTGGCGCTGGAGCGGATGACGCGCATTCACCGGCTGCTGCTCCGACCGCTCGCGGGTCGAAGTCCGTGGACGAAGAGCGCGATCCATCTCCCGCCCGACCATCTGCCCGAACCGCTGAAGCTGAAGCGGCCGCGAACGATCGCCGCGGGGCCTCGGGGCGAGCTGCTGGCGGCGGACGACGATCGGGTGGTGTTGCTGAGTCCGGATCGCAAGACCGTGGCGAGCCGCGAGATACGAGGCATCGTGCGGGCGAGCCTCGTACTGGCCAGCCCCATCGGCGGACTCGCGGCCCTGGTGGCGACGCCGAACAGCGTGCTCCGCGGAGACGCCGCCGGCCAGGCCGCCGCCGTCAACTTCGAGCGGCCCTCCGGCGGCAGGCTGGACCAGATCGTCGGTGTGCACCGGGGACCGTTCGGCCGCTGGATCGTCCTTTCGCGCCGGGCGGACGTCGTGCTCCGCTACGACCGCAACCGGCGTTTGCTGGACTACAGTTCCTCGAGGATCGAACGGCCCGTCGACCTGGCGCCAGGCCCGGGCGGCACGATCCATGTGCTGGACGCCGGCGCCAGGTCGACGCCGCCGTCCGTGCTCATTTTCCGGGAGAACTGGGAACTGGCCGGGACGGTGACCGGCGCCTGGCAACGTCCGGAGGCTCTGGCCGTGGACGCCTTCGGCAACAGCTACGTCCTGGACCGAGCCGCGCGCCGCGTGCAGGTAGTCGACCGCGAGGGGGCGGAACTGGCGGCGATCGGTCCGATCCTTCCTGGCGGCGGCGTCGAACTGCGCAACCCGATGGACATCGCCGTCGACGGCATGGGCCGCGTCTTCATCGGCGAGGGTCGCATGGAAACCGTGCTGGTAGTGGAGTAGCGGCGTGACGCTGACGAGGGAATGCCGGCGTTCGCGCCGGGGCGCCGGATGCGCGGCGGCCTGCGCGGTCGTGGGCCTCCTGGGCTGGACCGCCTCGGCGTGGCCGCAGAAGCCTCAACCGGAGGCGAGCGCCCGGACGCTTCCCGGAGAAGGGAACTCGCCGGCGACCGAGGACGGCGACGAAGGGATCGCCTCCGGGCTTGCCGCGTTTGCGATCGAGCCGGTCGACGCCGTCGTTCGGCTCGCCAGCCTGGAGTCCATCGCGGGCCCGGCGCCGATCCTGGAGGCGATCGACCCGACCGTCCCCCTTGCGTTGACGCCCGGCGCCTGGCTCCTGCACGCCGAACGTCCGGGTTACCGGCCGGCCACCCTGGTCTTCACCGTCGCGTCCGGCGAGGCGGCCCGGCCGACGGCAAGTCTCGAGCGAACGAGCGCCGTCCTCAAGCTGCGGTTGCAGCCACCCGGGGCGCGGGTGCTGATCGACGGCCAGGAACGGCGCGGAGTTCCGGGCGCTCCAGGGTCGGTCGCCGTTTCGCCGGCGGTCGGTCGACAGGCCGGAAGCCCCGGACCGCGGACGATGCCGGAGCCGGCGGAGCAGGGAGCGGACGTGTGGATCGAGGGCCTGAATCCCGGTAGTCACGAGCTGGAGATCGCCAGCGGCGGTTTCCGGAGCTGGCGTGCCTCGATTCGCGTTCCCGACCTGCGGGACGTCGAACTGCCCGCCATCTCCCTCGAGCGTCTTCGGGCCGCCATCGGCTTCCCGGGTCTGCCGGAAGACGCGGCGGTCAAGGCGGACGGGCGGCCTCTGGAGGTGGACCGCGGAGCGAGTCCGCCGCAGGCGGTGCTCGCGCCGGGCCGCTACGACCTGGAGATCGCCCGCGGCACGGCGGGTTGGTTCGAGACCTCGGTGCTGGCCCAGGACCGGCGACGCATCGACGTCGAGGCCGACCTGCGGCCGGCGATCGCCTTTCTTGGCGTCGTCGGCGGCGATGTCGCTCGGGGCAAGGCAGTGCGCTCCGCTCTGGCGCCGTTCCGCAAGGAAGACGTCTGGCGGTTCCGGGACCTCGCCGACCGGGGCGTCGGCTTGCTGCGCGACACGGTATTCGGCGGCGCTCGGTTGCCGGACTGGGCGGTCTTCCGCGAGCGCCTGGAGGCGACCGTGCCGGCGGCTCTCTACCTGGCCGTCGAACTGGACGACAGGTCCGAAACGGTGCGCTTCTGGTGGTGGTCCGCCGCGCCGGGGCCCAGCCGGCCCGATGTGCGGAGCGTGCCCTTTCGGGAGGGTCGGCTCGACTCCGACGCCTTGGCCGAGCTTGCCGCGGCGCTGACCCGGTTTCCCGACCGGCGGGCGCCGGCGATCGGCGCCACGGTCATCGAATCGCTGGCGAGCGGCGGCCTCGTCGTCAGTCGGGTCGAACCCGGCTCGCCGGCGGAACTGGCGGGACTCGCGGCCGGCATGGAACTTGCCGTCGTGCGCCACGCGGCGGGGCCCGAGTTCGAGACCTGGGAAACCGCCGTCGCCGCGTTGGGGCCGGACGACGCACTGGAGGTCTCCCTGGTCGCCGAGAACGGCGGCGTCGAGTCTCTTCGCGTCGAGCCCGTCTGGGGCTGGTCCATGCTCGACCCGTTCGCCCCGGATCTTCTGCCAACCGCCGCGGCCGCCCAACTCGTTCGTCAGATCGGGCAACCGGAAGGCGACGTTCCCGCCTGGTTGCCGGAACTGGAACTTGGCGCGATTCTGCTCGCGCGCGGAGACCTGGACGAGGCGGTCGGCAGACTGCGGGCGATCCAGGTGCCGCGGCGAGGCGGACTGAGTCAGGACACCGTGGAGTACCTCATCGCCCTGGCGCTGACCGAGTTGGGGAACCGGGGCCGCCCGGAGTACGCCGACCGGGCGGTCTCCATGTTCCGGGCTCTCGAGTACGCCGAGCGCAGCCGTCTGGCGAGCGACGGCGGACCGTCGATCGCGGCCCGGTCCCGACTTCATGCGAAGACGTCGCTGGCGCTCGTGCCGCCCCGGAGCGACATCGTCATCGGGAACTTCCGCGCCGACGCGCTGGCCAGCGGCGGGGAGATCGTGGCGGTCCGCTTCCTGGTGGACGGCGAACTCCAGACGACGCAGGCCGGGCCGCGCCCCTGGGCGATGCTGCGTCTGGCGCGCTACCCGACCCAGCAGGTCATCCGCGTCGAAGGGCTGAACGCGGAGGGCAAGGTGGTCGCCTCGGACGAACTCGTGCTGAATCAGCAGCGCGGCGATCTTCGCCTGCAGATCGACGAGCCGCCGGCGGGCCTCGACCTACAGGGACCGGTCGAGGCGCGGGTATCGCTCGTCGTGCCCGAGGAGCGCCAGGTCAGCGGCGTGGAGTTCCGCGTCGGCGAGCGGGTGCAGGCGGTGCTGAAACGCCCGCCCTGGAACGCCGAGATCGCCGTGCCGGCGCCGGAGCGCGAGGGCGAGTTGATCTACCTCAGCGTCAAGGCGTCGCTGGACGACGGGAGCAGCGCGGAAGACGTGCGAATTCTGACGTCTTCGGGCATCACGGAGACCGTGGAGGTCGATCTGGTCGAGCTCTACACGACGGTCGTCGACCGGGCCAACCGGCCGGTGCTTGGGCTCCGCGCCGCGGACTTCGCCGTGTTCGAGAACGGGCGTCGCCAGAACCTGGCGAAATTCGAACTCGTGGAGGCCCTTCCCCTGACGGTCGG
Source organism: Candidatus Multivorans sp. (assembly GCA_965203495.1). GTDB lineage: Bacteria > Acidobacteriota > Thermoanaerobaculia > Multivoradales > Multivoraceae > Multivorans. Next base: position 73,099 of record CBDBDB010000011.1, on the reverse strand, counting down.
CGTGGCGGTCGACGCCTCCGCTTCGATGGAGGAGGTCCTGGACGAGGCGAAGGAGGCGGCGGGGCAGTTCCTGACGCGCCTGATGAAGCCCGGCGACAGCTGTTTCGCCATCGCCTTCGACTCGCGGCCCCGGCTCCTGGCTGGCCGCAGCGCCGACGTTCGCCAAGTCGTCGACACGCTTGGCGACCTCCGCGCGACCGGCCGCACGGCGCTCCACGACGCGTTGATGATGGGGTTCTACTACTTCCGGGGTGTCCGCGGCCGACGCGCCATCGTCCTTCTCTCGGACGGCGCGGATACGTCGAGCAGCGCAAGGTTCGACGATGTCCTGGAGTACGCCCGCTACTCGGAGATCGTCGTCTACCCGATCGGCCTGGGCATCAGCCAAGCGGAGACCGTGCACCAGGGCAAGCTGGAGGAGATCGCGGCGGAGACCGGCGGCCGGGCGTTCTTCATCGACGCGGCCAGGGAGCTCCGGCCCGTCTATCGGGAAATCGAGCAGGAGCTGCGGTCCCAGTACCTGCTGGCCTACAACTCGAACCAGGGAAGCGTCGGCGGCGCCTTTCGCCCGGTGGAGGTCCGCGTGACGGGCGGACGACGAGCCCGGACGATGAGCGGCTACTACCCGTGATTCCGCGCTGCGGACGTGCGCTCCGCCAGGTTGCCGCGGCTCGTCCTTCGCCGGCGCCCTCCGCCTGGTTCGCGGCTTGCGGCCTGGTCGTCGCTGCCGGCGGTCTGGCTCAGGCGCCGGAGGAGACGGGCTCGGGCCTCGCCGGACCCGTCGGGCGGGTTTCTTTCCTCGTTGCGCCGGTCGACGCGACGATTCGGGTGGGACATCTCGAGTTCGAGAGCCTGCCGCCGCCCCTGACCGACCGCCCCCAGCCTGAATCGAGCCCCGCCGCGCCGACGCTTGTCGACGGTCCGTCAGCGCCGGCGACGCTGCCGGCCGGCGAGTGGCTGGCCGAGATCTCCCGGCCCGGCTACCGGACCGCGTTCGTCGGTTTCACCGTGAACGCCGGGGAGAACGCGGAAGTCGAGGTCCGCCTGCGACGCGAGAGCGCCGTCCTCCGGCTGCGCACCGCTCCGGCCGACGCAATCGTCCTGGTCGATGGCTACGAGCGGGGCCGCACGACGCGCGCGGCGGCATCGGGCTTCGTCTCGGAGGGAGACGGCGCCGGACGGCCCGCAAGGTTCTCGCGGGAGCTCTGGATCGACGACCTTCCAGCCGGCTCCTGGCGGGTCGACGTCAGGAAGGAGGGCTTCCGCGCCTTCTCGACCCGTCTGGACGCGCACGGCCTCAGTGACGTTGAACTGCCGTCCGTTGTCCTCGAGCCGGAGCGCGGAGTCGTCGGCCTGAAGGGACTGCCGGAGGATGCGGAGGTTCTCGCCAACGGTCGGGAGCTGGAGCCGGACCGGCAGACGTGGCCGCCGGAGATCCTCCTGCCGCCGGGGAGTCACAGAATCACGGTCCGCCGCGGGATCCACGGCTGGTTCGAGACGTCCGTGAGCGTGGAGGACGGCGACCGCACGGAGGTCGACGTCGAGCTGCGGCCGGCGCTCGCGTTCCTCGGCGTCTTCGGCGGCGACGAAGCGGGGCGTCGGGCCGTGGCGTCGACCGTCGAGGTCCTGCGCGAAGAAACCGCGTACATGGTCCTGGACCGGTCCGCGGAAGGCGCGGCCCTCCTGGACGAGCTCGACCTGGATCCCGCCGTGCTCAGGTCGCGGGCCGCCTCGGCCCGACTGGAACTCGACTGGAAGACTATTCAGCGGCGGTTCCGGGAACGCCTGCCGGCGGCCCTCTATCTGGTCGCCGTGCTGAACGACGACCTGGTGTCCGAAGCGGCGGATCTGTGGCTGTGGGCGCCCGCTCCCGGTCCGGCCCGGCCGGACGTGAGGAGCTTGCCGATCGGGAACGGCCGACTGAAGGCGGGGCCGCTGTGGCGGCTGCTCGCCGCGTTGGAACCGGAACCGGCCGTCCGGTCCCGGCGCGTGGGCGCCGTCGTCATCGAGTCCATCGCCGGCGATGCGCTGACGGTGGCCGCGGTGGAACCGGGTAGTCCAGCCGCGGCGGCCGGGCTGCGGCCAGGGATGGAGATTCTCTCGATCGGCGGCAGGGAGGCCTCCGCGTTCGAGCTGAGCGCGGCTCTCGCGGAACTCGTGCCGGGCAGCGCGGTGGAGCTGGACGTCCTGACGAAAGACGGCGCCGCCGCGGTGTCGCTCTCGGCCGCGTGGAGCTGGAGGCCCGTGAACCCGTTCGACCAGGAACTGCTGCTGGCCGCCGCGGCCAGCAGGCGCCTGCGCGAACTGGAAACGACGACCGGGCCCGCCGTTCCTCGCTGGCTTCTTGAACTGGACCTGGCGACGTTGCTGCTCGGAACCGGCGAAGCGGCGGAGGCGGCACGGCGTCTGGAGGCGATCGACGTCTCCAGCCTTGAGGAGACCCACGTGGAGCTCGTGCAACGCGCCCTCGGTCTCGCGTTCGTTTCCCTCGCGGAAGCGGGTCAGGCGGCATTCCGGCAGCGGGCTCGCGGCATCTTCGAGGAATTGGCATCCTCGAGACCGGGACGGCTGGCGGCCATGCGCGCACGGCTCCGAGCAAGTGCGCTGACCGGGACGAACGACGAGTAGCGGCGCATCGTCCGTCGACGGTGCACTGCGTGCCGACGGGTCGGCGTCGACTGGAAGCCGAGCCAGTACCACGAGCGAGTGTCCTTGAACGCCTGGGCCAGCGCGTTGTCCCGCAGAAAGTTGATCGCCGGCAGACCGCCGGTCGATCGAGCGATCCGTTCCAGGGTGTCATGGAGCATGCTCTCGCGGTTGATCGCGCCGCGGCGACCGGCGTCTCCGGGGTTCCGCGGCACCGCCCTCCACCCGGCGCGAGACGTCGCCCGCGAAGTCCGCCGCCGAGTCTTCCTGCCGGGCGGAAACCGCCGCGGCCGCCAGCGCCGCCGCCGCGCCGTGCGGTAGGGTGCAGACATGCTGACGGATAACGAGGCGTCGCTGACGGAAGATCGCGGCATGCGCTGGAGAGGTGAACCGATGAAGTCGTCCGGTTGTCTGGAGATGCGGGTGGCGCTCAGAGATGCGGGGCACGGACAAGGGACGCAGCACTGCCACCCTTACCCCCCCCCCCCGAATCTGAGCGTTCTGTAGGCACACATTTGCCGATGCCCAGGTTCGGTCGACCATGGCGCCGCGTCTGTTCAGGCATGGCGCTGTGCGCGGCGTTCATGCTGTCGATGGCGGCGGCGCCGGAACGCAGCGCGGCGCAGGAAGCGACCGATTTCGGTGCGCCGGAGTCATCCGTGACTGGCTTCGTCGGACTGCATGCCGGCCTGCTGGGACCGGGCATCTCGGCCGGCGTGGACCTGTCCAGGCGCTTCACTCTGCGGGCGCAGCTCCAGAGCTTCGACCACGAGCTCGATCGGACCTGGTCCGGCAACGACTACACGGTGGATCTGTCCCTCCAGTCGTCGGCGTTGCTTACCGACTGGCACGTAACGGGCGGGGCGTTCAGGCTGACGCTCGGCGCGGTGGCGAACGACAACGAGTTCGCTGCCCGCGCTGACGCCCAGGCGCTGCAGCTCGGTTCGGGCGTCTACGACGCCGAACTGGAGGTCAAGGTGACGTTCGACTCTCCCGCGCCCTACGCCGGGCTCGGCTGGAGCGCCAGGCGGGACCGGCGCGGCCTGGGCGTCATGGTCGATCTCGGCGTCCTGCTTCAGGGAGCGCCGGCCATTTCCGCCGACGGCGAGGCTCGTACCGTCCTGGGCGGCCAGCCGGTGACTTGCGGGATGTCCGTCGGAGAAGACGGAATGGCCGCCGTCACGGGGAACTCGGCAGTCTGCAACCGGTTGCAGGACTTGCGGGGCGACGTCATGGAAGAGCACCGACAGCTCAGCGACGAGCTGGACAAGTACGATCTCTATCCCGTCGTTTCCCTGGGAATCGCATGGCGATTCTGAGGAGCGTCGCCGCCGCCCGAACCCTTGAGATGAAGCCGTGAGACTGCACTGTCGTGCGGAGAACCCACAAGGACGGCCGACGAGGGCGTCGACGGACTCCGCGCGAGGAGGCTGTTCGCTCCATGCAACCCGCGGCGGGCCAGACTGGGTGCGCCGACGTCCCCGTCGGCATCCGGCGCGAAGCGCCGGGCTCCGGTTCATGGGGATCGCTCGGCAGCGTTGTCGCTCCCAATTCGGCGTTGTCTGGTCCTTGCGCGTCGTGACCATCGCGGCCCTGCTGTCGATAGCCGCCTCCCCAACCTCTCTGCTCGGCGAGGAGGCTTTCCCCCTTGCCGCTTCCGTACCGGCCTTCGCCACGGCCGCCGCGGCCGACCTGCCGGGGCCGCCGTCGGGCCGCGGCTACACGAACTGCGTCCCGAACTCGGTACCGTTGGTATTCGACGGCGGCTACGAAGTGCGGATGTGCTACGAGACCGCCTCTGGAGTGACCGGCGAGGGCAAGGGCGGCATCTGGGCCTCGGGCGAGTCCGGCCTGCTGTGGTTCTTCACTCGGGACAACGCGGAAGTCCTGATCAAGGTGCTGGATGGCTGCCAGGTCAACGGCTACCGTTGGGTCGCGGTCGCGCCGGTCACGGACTTGGCCTACAACCTCTACGTCACTTCTCCTTCCGGCGCTCATTGGCGCCATCACAACCGGCAGGGCGTTCGGGCCAGCACCGGCGGCAGCGTCACGGCCTTCCCGTGCCCGCCCAGGCCAAGGCCCTGCACCCGAGGCTGGGTCTGCCTCAACGTCTCGCCCGGCGAGGTCCACCGTTCTACCCGGTCAAGGCCCAACACCGAGTTCGGCATCCGCACGCCGGCGGGAACCTACACTCGCGCCCGCTTCCTCGTCCGGATCCGTCACGGCGGCTGGCGTCCCGGCGTCACGCACTTCCGTCATCAGCTGTTCTGGTTCGCGCGCGAACGCCACCAGACTGGCCTCTTCGGTTTCGCCATGGCCACGGGCCGAGGCGGCCCGACGAAGCCTCACGTCGTGTTCCGCTCGGGCTTCAACCAGGAACACGGCAACAAGGGGAAGTACGCCGAGGATCTTCTGTTGCGACCCGGCGAGACCTACGAGGCGCTCTACGACTTCGACGCCGCGAATGACCGGACGCTGCTCACGCTGACGGATTCGAGCGGCAGGCAGGTGCTGCGAGTGGAGGGAAGAACGCATCTCCTGCACCCGATCACGAAAGCCCGGCAGAGGGAGTTCGTGTTCAGCGCGAGGAACGGCCCCGGCGGCGTCAGACGACGCTCGATGAGAGTCGGCTTCGGCTTCTTGGGCGCGCCGGGAGAGGCGCGCACGCCGCCCGGCTGGGTCTGGTCGAATCTCCATGTCGAACTGCTGCCGAAGTAGGGTTCAACACCTTGGGGCGCCGGCGGCGAACCGCCAGCTTCGCGGAGATCCCGATGCGGTCGCGCATCCGCTCGGCACGACCGTGGCGGCCGCGCGGGTTGGCGGTTCCGTGCCTGCTGGTCGGACTGTGGCTGCTCGCCGGCGACGTTTCAGGTCAGCAGCGGACGACGGCGGCCGGGTTCACGGACGCAGTCGACGTGCGGGTCGTCAACGTCGAGGTCGTCGTGACCGACCCGCAGGGCCGGCGAGCTCAGGGCCTCAAGGCGGAGGACTTCCAGCTCTTCGTCGATGGCGAGCCGGAACCGATCGGTTTCTTCGCCGAAGTCGCCGGAGGCAGGGCGAAACCCGTGGCGAGCGGAGGCTTGCGCGGCGTGTCGGGCTCTCGCCGGAAGCCCTCGTGGGAGTCAACTTCCTGATCTTCATCGACGATACCTCTCCATCGAGCGGGACCGCAACCGGGTGCTGGACGGCCTGGCCGGCGATCTCTCGCGTCACGTCGGCACGGCCGACCGGGTGGCGGTCGTCGCGTTCGACGGCGCGAGCATGGAGACGCTGACGCCCTGGACGCACTCGCTTCACGACCTGGACGACGCTCTGGAGCGTGCGCGCGGACGACCGGCCCATGGTCTTCACCGGAAGGTCGAGCGCCTGGCGAACGAGGCGGACCGCGTCGTCGGGCCGGATACGCAACCGGTGACGAAGGCGGATCTCGGAGAGAACCCGCGCGGCATCAAGGCCTTGCCGGGAGCGGTTGGGCGCGAGGCGCTGCTGCACGCGACGCTGGAAGAACTGGCCCGCGCCACAGGTGGACTGCCGATGATCGATGCCCGACGCGAGGGGGCGCTGGCAAGGGGGTTCGAAGATGCCCGGCACTTCTACTGGCTGGGCTTCGAGCCGCGGCGGCGGGAAGGCGACGGTCGCCACGACCTCGAAGTGCGGCTGGCGGGGAGGCCGGAGCTCGACGTGAGGGCGCGAGAAGGCTACGTCGACATGGCGCGAGACCGGGAGTTCGAGATGGCGGTCGAGGCGGCTCGGCTGTTCGGCGCCGTGCCGGCCGCCCGGCCGCTCGGCGTTCGGTTCGCCGAACCGGTTCGGGCGGGGCAAGGCAGGATGACCGTGCCGGTGGAGTTGATCATCCCGCTCGACGAGGTCCTGCTGGCGCCCGTTGGCGGAGAATGGAGAAGCGAGTTGGAGTTGCGGATCATGCTGGTCGACGCCGCCGGGGGAAGGTCGGCCATGCCTGCGCGGACGATCGCGATTGCCGGACCCCGCCCGCCGCGGCCAGGTCAGGTCTACGTCTACGAGACCAGTCTGGCGCTGCTGCGGAAGAAGCACCGCTACGTGCTGGCTGTCCTGGATCGGCTGACTGGCGGGATTCTGACTGCGACCGGCTCGATCGGACCGTAGCCCGCTGCAACCGGGGAGTCGCCGGGCATCGTCTCGCCGTTGGCGGCGCCCGGTGGCGCTGCCCTCGCGGGAGGGCGCCGGAGGCTTGCAGCGGGCAGCGCTACCGTGCGCGGTGCAGGAAGTCGTCTGCGTCGCGGCATTCCCAGGCCAGGCGAATCAGGGCGACCGTGTCCCGGGTCGGGTCCGGTTCGCCGAGCCAGGACCGCAGACCGGGCGTCAGCGCAAGGAAACGCGCGGCGAACGCATCACGAACCGCGCTGCGCAGGATGTCGAGACGCTCGTTCGCACGGCCTTCGCTCCGGCCTTCGGCCCGTTCGCGGCGCAGCAGAGGATCGTCGTCGGGCCCGGTTCCTTCGTTCGCCGCGAGTGCGTCCGCTACCCGTCGCAGATCTTCGACCGTTTCGGCGGACACGGCGGACCCGTTGAGCGCCCGGTGGATCTCTCTGGCCGTCCAGGTCGGAAACGACCGGCTCGAGGCGGCCTCCCGGTACCGGCCGCCTTCCAGCACGTGAATCGCGAGGGCTGAGCGCCGGTTCCCGGGGCGATGGAGCCAGTCGGCGTCCGGCACTTCGATCCACACTTCCGGGAAGCCCCAGGACTCGTAGACTCCGAGCTTGTAGCGCCTCGCGTCCGTGCTGTGGTCGACCTCCAGAACGACGTCCGGAAGGCAGTGGACGCCTGCCTCGATCCACGGATCCTCGAGAGCGTCTTCCATCCGCAGGTACACGCTCTCGTCGGCCTGCATGACGCGACGATGACGATTCTCTTCCCGTACGACGAAATCGGCCGAGCCCACGACCGTGATCGGCGAGCCGCGCCGCATCGCCATCATCCACGTGAGACGGGTCAGACGTCGCGCTCCGTACTCGTGGAACGTGGTCGTTGACTCCGCGATGAACGCGGCTTCGTTGCGGGCGTCCCAGTACTCGATGCGGCCCTCGTGGTCCTGGATCGCGTGACGCGGAATCCTGACCTCGCGGCAGCCGGGAAAGTCGTCCGCGCGGGGCGGCGCAGCATCCTCCGGCACTCGTCGAACCCGCGGAACCCGTTGAGCGGATCTTCCAACCGGTTCGACCATGCGGCCAGCATACACCGTCGGCGCCCCCGCGAACCTGCATGGAACGGACCGGCAAGGCGGCGCCGGCCTTGGGGCCGCCGCCCGGTCGTCCGCCGGTCGAAAGACCTGGGGTCGAGCGCCTTCGGCGGCAGTGGGCCGGAAGACCGGACGTCTGGCGGCCCGTGCAGCTTACGCGGGGTTCGCGGTTGACAGGCCCGCGACGAGACCAGAGGATCCGGGATGTCTTGGAGGAGGTGCTGAACGATGACGATGGCGGACGCGCGGATCAAGCGAGGCGAGGAGACGGCCGGATCGATCACGGCCGGAACAGGGCGGGAGCTGTTCCCCGCATCGAGCGGCTTCGACTATCGGGTTGCCGACCTGACCCTGGCCGAATCCGGCCGGCGCCAGATCGAGCTCGCCGAGCACGAGATGCCCGGCCTCATGGAACTGCGCCGGCGCTACCGCTCGGAGCGGCCCCTGCGCGGGGCGCGGGTGACCGGCAGTCTCCACATGACGGTGCAAACGGCCGTGCTGATCGAGACGCTGGTCGATCTCGGCGCCGAGGTGCGCTGGGCCTCCTGCAACATCTTCTCGACCCAGGATGAAGCGGCAGCGGCGGTGGTCGTTGGCCGGCCGGAAGCCGGAGGCGCCCCCGAGAAGCCGAAGGGCGTGCCGGTCTTCGCCTGGAAGGGCGAAACCCTGGACGAGTACTGGTGGTGCACGCTGCGCGCGCTGGACTGGCCGAACGAGAGCGGCCCGACCCTCCTCGTCGACGATGGCGGCGACGCCACGCTGCTCATTCACCGCGGCGTCGAGTACGAACGAGCCGGGGCCGTGCCCGCCTTCGACGCGGAGAACGAGTCCGAGGAATGGGGCGTCATTCTCGAACTGATCCGGCGAGTCGGAACCTGGGATCCCGACTACTTCACGCGCATGGCGGGGGCGCTTCGGGGAATCAGCGAGGAGACGACGACCGGCGTTCACCGGCTCTACGAGCTCGAGGAAGCGAACGCCTTGCTCTGCCCGGCGATCAACGTGAACGATTCGGTCACCAAGTCCAAGTTCGACAACGTCTACGGTTGTCGGCACTCGCTGATCGACGGACTGAACCGCGCCACGGACCTGATGCTCGGCGGCAAGTCGGCGGTCGTCTGCGGCTACGGCGAAGTGGGCAAGGGCTGCGCCCAGTCGCTGCGCGGCCAGGGCTGCCGGGTGATCGTCACCGAGATCGACCCCATCTGCGCGCTGCAGGCCGCCATGGAGGGTTATCAGGTGGCGCGGTTGGAGGACGTGGTGGACACGGCCGATATCTTCGTCACCTGCACGGGGAACCGGAAGGTCATCGCAGCCGAGCACATGGCGCGGATGAAGGACAAGGCGGTGGTCGGCAACATCGGCCACTTCGACAACGAGATCGACATCGCGGGTCTCAAGCGGTTGCCGGGCGTCTGGCGCCGCAACGTCAAGGACCAGGTCGACGAGTGGGTCTTCCCGGACGGTCGGAGTCTCCTCGTCCTCGCCGAAGGTCGGCTGCTGAACCTCGGCTGCGCGACGGGCCATCCGAGTTTCGTCATGTCGACTTCGTTCGCCAACCAGATTCTGGCCCAGATCGACCTCCATCGTTCGGCCCGGTCGACAGCGGATCCGCCAAGGGCAAACAAGGTCTACCTGCTGCCCAGAGAGCTCGACGAGGAGGTCGCCCGTCTGCATCTCGATCATCTGGGCGTCCGGTTGACCGAACTCAGCGAAGAGCAGGCAACGTACATCGGAGTGCCGGTGAGCGGTCCCTACAAGAGGGACGACTACCGCTACTGACGCCTCCGGCGCGGTCTCGGCTCGACCGCCGTCGGAGGTGCACAAGTCTTCGGTTTTCAGTAAGATGCGGCAATCGATGTGGAGTTGGCGAACTGGTCGCGTGCGGCGGCCCGGACTGCTTCCGGTTGGCGGAGCGCTGTTGGCGCTCCTGGCTTCGGGCGCCGCGGCCCGGGAGCCCTACCACCCGGCGATCGATCCCGAACTGTTCCCGCTGCCCGAGAACCTGGCGCCGGCGGTCGAGTTCTGGAAGGACGTCTTCGCGACGTACACCAGCGATCAGGTCATCCTGCACGACGAGCGGCGCCTGGACGTCGTCTACGGCGTAGTCGACATGAGCGACCTGAGGGCGACCGGTTCGTCCGAACTCCAGATCGACCGGGAGCGGATCAGGCGCGTCCGCGCCGAGATGAGCCGGCTCGCGAAGGCGCTGCGCGATCTGGCGGCCGGTCGGCCGGCAGCGAATCTGCCGCCGGACCTCCGGTCGCTGCCGTCCCGGATGGAAGGCGTCGAGGGCGGAAGCAGAAAGTACCGGCTGGCCGCGGGGTCGATTCGCTCCCAGCGGGGCCTCAGGGATCGGTTCAAGGAAGCGATCGAGATTTCGGGCATGTTCATGCCGGGGATTCAGCGGACCCTGACCGAGTACGGGCTGCCGTCGGAGATCCGCTGCCTGCCCTTCGTCGAATCCATGTTCAACTACCGTGCCCGCTCGAAGGTCGGCGCTTCGGGCGCATGGCAGTTCACCGCCTCGACCGGCCGGGCCTTTCTGCAGATGGACGAGGCCGTCGACGCGAGGTCCGACGTTCTGCTCGCGGCCGCGGGAGCTGCCCGAAAACTCCGGCGGGACGTCGAGTCTCTCGAAACCTGGCCGCTGGCGCTGACCGCCTACAACCACGGCGCGGCCGGCATGGCGCGGGCCGTACGGCGGCTGGGCACGCGGGACATTGGCGTGATCGCCGAGAGGTACCGGTCGCGGACGTTCGGTTTCGCTTCGCGGAACTTCTACCCGGAGTTCCTCGCCGCCGTTATCGTCTACGCCGACCGCGACCGGCACTTTCCCGGCGTCGAACCGCTACCCGAGATCCAGTTCGACGTCGTCGACCGGGATCGCTACGTGGCTCTGACCGACCTGGCAACGGCGACCGGGGTGGAGATGGCCGAGCTGGCGGCCCTCAACCCGGCGCTGGACCGTTCCGTCCTGACCGGATCGCTGCTGGTCCCGCCACGGTATCCGCTGCGCGTGCCGGCGGGCGCCGCCGCGCGGTTCGAGCAGGCCTACGCCGCGCTGTCGCCCGAGCGCAAGCCGGATCGCCAGGCGGCAATCGGCTACCGGGTGCGGCGAGGCGACACGCTGGGAACGATCGCCCGCCGGTTCGGATCGTCCGTGTCGGAGATCCAGCGGGCCAATCGCCTGCCCCGGGCGGATCGAATCTACGTCGGTCAACGGCTGCGAATTCCGCAACAGGGTTCCGGCCGGGCCGCGCCGCCGCCGGTCCAACGCGCCGCCGTCGATGCCCCCGGAGACCGCGCCTCGCAGGCGCGCTCGGCGCCTGCCGCGGCGCGGAGCGACATCGTCCACGTCGTGAAAAGCGGCGAGTCCGTGCATCGAATCGCCCGGAAGCACGGCGTCACGGCGGCAGCCGTGGTGGCTGCGAACGGCCTGCGGCGGCCGGACAGAATCCATGCCGGCCAGCGCCTGCGGATTCCGGCGGGCGGCAGGGACGTGGTCTACCGGGTACGACGGGGCGACACTCTGAGCCAGCTGGCACGAACGTTCGGAACGTCCACGACGAAGATCCAGCGGGCGAACGGCCTGCGGGGCAGTCGGATCGTCGTCGGACAGACGTTGAGAATCCCGGCCGGATGACGATCATCGGACCGACGGTCGGCGCGCGCCATGCCGCCCCGATCTTCGGGGCGGCGCTTGGGCTCCTGTTGGGCGGCTGCGGGGGAGGCGAAGCGAGAGCTGCGGACCTGGTCGTCCTGAACGGACGCCTCGTGACGCTGGCGTCTCCGGTCGAGGCGGAGGCGCTTGCCGCCGCCGACGGTCGGATCGTCTTTGTCGGATCGAGCGACGACGCGCACGCCTGGATCGGGGCCGACACGGAGATCCTCGACCTGGAAGGGCGGCTGGGCGTCCCCGGCTTCATCGAGGGCCACGGGCACTTCTGGAGTCTTGGGGAGGCGAAGCTTCAGTTGTCCCTCGGGGAGTCCGGCACATGGGAAGAGATCGTCGCCCAGGTCGCCGAAGCCGTGGGCGACGTCGAACCGGGAACCTGGATCCTGGGACGCGGCTGGCATCAGTCGAAGTGGGTCGACGCGCCGGTTCCGAGCGTGCAGGGCCTGCCCACGCACCACGGGCTGACCGCCGTGTCGCCCGAGAATCCGGTTCTGTTGGGCCATGCCAGCGGCCACATGGCGTTTGCGAACGCGCTGGCGTTGGAGCTGGCCGGCATCGATGCAACGACACCCGACCCGGACGGCGGAGAGATCGTGCGGGACGCGGCGGGCCAGCCGACTGGCGCCCTCAGGGAGACGGCCGAACACCTCGTCGCCAGGCTGCGCTCCGAAACTCTCGAACGGAACTACGCGCAAGAGGTCGTCCGACTAGCGGGCGAAGAGTGTCTGGCCAAGGGCATAACCAGCTTCCAGGACGCGGGCGCCACGTTCGGGTTGATCGACGTCTACCGGCGGATGGCGGACGACGGCGCCCTGCCGCTGCGGCTCTGGGTGATGGTGCGCGAGAGCAACGAGGCGATGGCCGAGTCGCTCGACAGCTACCGGATGATCGACCGCGGCGACGGCTTCCTGACCGTCCGTGGAATCAAGCAGTCGATCGACGGCGCTCTTGGCGCCCACGGCGCCTGGCTGCTGGAGCCCTACGACGACATGCCGCAGTCCTCCGGCCTGAACACGACGAGCCTCGAATCGATGGAGGAGACCGCCCGACTGGCGAGGGAACACGACTTCCAGTTCTGCGTCCATGCGATCGGCGATCGGGCGAATCGGGAGACGCTGGACCTGTTCGAGCGGACCCTGGCCGGCGACCGAACGAGGCGTTGGCGCGTCGAGCACGCCCAGCACCTCCATCCGGCCGATGTGCCCCGGTTTGCGGAGCTGGGCGTGATCGCGTCGATGCAGGCGGTGCACTGCACGTCCGACGGACCTTGGGCGCCGGAGCGCCTCGGCGAGCGACGGAGCGCCGAGGGCGCCTACGTCTGGCGCGATCTGATCGACTCCGGCGCCGTCGTGACGAACGGCACGGACGCTCCCGTCGAGGATGTCGACCCGATCGCGTCGTTTCATGCCTCGATCAGCCGGCGGATGGCGAACGGCGAGGTCTTCTACGAGGACCAGCGGATGACCCGCGAAGAGGCCCTGCGCTCCTACACGATCGACGCTGCCTACGCGGCCTTCGAGGAGGACGCGAAGGGAAGTCTGGAAGTGGGCAAGTACGCCGATCTGACCGTCCTGTCGCGGGACATCATGACCATTCCGGAGGATGAGATCCCGGGCACGCGAGTTGTCTACACTATCCTGAGCGGTCAACTCGCCTACCAGCGCCCGCAGTCGCCGATTCCGGGCGGCTGAGCGGATGAGCCGGTGGCGGGACCGCTCGACGCACCGGCCCGGAGGCGTGCGGGTACTGGGCGGTCGCTGGCGCGGCCGGCGGCTGGCGACGCCGACCGACGCCCGGCCGACTCAGGCGCGCGTACGCGAAGCCTTGTTCTCCCACTGGGCCGATCGCGTCCTCGGCGCCCGCCTCCTGGAGCTCTACGCCGGCTCCGGCGCCGTCTCGTTCGAAGCCCTGTCCCGCGGCGCCGCGTTTGCCCTGGCGATCGATCGGAGCTCTCGCGCCCAAGCTTGCATGAAGGCGAGCCGCGATACGCTCGGGACGGACGGTTTCCGCCTGGTCGGCGCCATCCTGCCGGAGTGTCTCGCGGACGTGGCGGCCGACGAGGCCGCCTTCGACCTCGTGTTCGCGGATCCGCCCTACGAGAACTCGGGGCCTTGCGAGTTGCTCGACGCCGCCTCCACCGTGGTCGTGGACGGAGGCGAAATCGTCCTGGAACATTCCAGCCGACACGCGCCGCCGGCGGTAGCCGGGAGGTTCAGGTTGCGGCGAAACAGGCCCTACGGAGACAGCTCGCTGGCCTTCTACGTCTGAGCTGGCCCTGGTGCGAAAGGGGGGACTCGAACCCCCACGGTATTGCTACCACAAGATCCTGAATCTTGCGCGTCTACCAATTCCGCCACTTTCGCGACCGACGGCCTTGGGGCCACGCGGACATTCTACTCGTTCGACAGGCTGCATGGAGCAAACAACGCCGCACTGGGCGCCATCGCGACACGCGGTCCGGGAGTCCGGAGCTTCGCGCCGGATGCCGGCGAGGACGCCGGCGCAGCCAGTGCGTCCCGCCGCGGGTTCTTTCGGAGCAACGACGCCGCACCCAGTCTGGCCCACCCCGGTTTGCAAGGAACGAACGACCTCACACTGGGCGCCCCCGACGCCCTCGTCGGCTTTCCGGGTGTGCTCCCTGCGCGACAGCGCAGCCTCGCGGCGGCCCCTGCTAGTCTCGTTCCATGAGACGTGGGACCTTCCGGCATCCGATCGTCCGTGCTCCAGTGGGCCGATCCCAGGGCACGGCGGCGGTTGCCGCGGTCGTGATCGTCGGTGGTCTGGCCGGCTGTGCCGCGACCGGACCGGACGGCGCCTCGGACGAGGATCGGAAGGCAATCGAGATCGTCCTGGCCGACTACCTTCCCAAGCTCGGACACGCCTACGCCACCGGAGACTTCGACGCGCTGGCCTCGGGCGCCGTGCCCAAGGAGATCGCCACCGTCAGGAAGCGCGTCCACGATCTCGAGATGGAAGCGAGCCGCACCTTGCGCCCGATGCTCAAGAGCTTCGAGATCGAACGGATCGACGTCTGGCGCTACTCGAACGCGGCGGTGACGACGGTCGAGGTCTGGGACATCGACTCCCTGGCGAGCGGCACGGACCGCCTGCTGTCGTCAGGCACGGATCGCTACCGCGTTCGGTACCAGTTCAAGCGTCGTGACGAGGGCTGGATGGTGATCGATCGACGCATCGAGCATCAGTTCGAGTCGTAGCCGCGCGGTCGTCTGTCCGCCATGCCCGTCGCGGTCGCCATCGTCGGTCGGCCCAACGTCGGCAAGTCGACACTTTTCAACCGACTGATCGGACGCCGACAGGCGATCGTCCACGGCACGCCGGGAGTCACGAGAGACCGCCTTGTCGGGCGCTTCGAGCTGGAGGGGCGGGGCGCCGTCGAGCTGATCGACACCGGCGGCCTGGTTCCGGGCGACGATCCTCTGGGCCTGAACGCCCAGGTCGGGTTCGCGGTCGAGGAGAGCGACCTCCTGCTGCTGGTCGTTGACGGCAGGGAAGGGTTGGCCGCCGCGGACGAACAGGTGATGGAGCGTCTTCGACCGCTTGGCCGACCGATCGTCGTGGTCGTCAACAAGGCCGATACCCGAGCCGCCAGAGAGGGCTGCCACGAGTTCCACGCCTTGGGGGGAAGCGGGCTCGTGCTCCTGTCCGCCGAGCACGGCCAGGGTTTCGAGTCCCTGCACCGCGAGATCGCCGAACACCTGCCGGCAGCCTCCGCGTCGGTTCCGTCGCCGGCACCGGCCGTGGCGGTCGTGGGCCGGCCGAACGTCGGCAAGTCCTCCCTGGTCAACCGCCTTCTGGCCAGGGAACGGACGCTCGTCTCTCCCGTTGCCGGGACCACCAGGGATCCGATCGACAGTCTCCTGCAACGCGACAACGGTCCAGACTACCTGATCGTGGACACGGCGGGCATCCGGCGGCGCTCCCAGGTTCAGGACGCTCCCGAAGGCCTGGCGGTGATGCTCGCCCGCCGACAGATAGAGCGGGCGGAACTCGCGGTTCTGGTCGTGGACGCGAGCGAGGGCATCGCCTCCGGCGACCTTGCGATCGCCGACGCCGCCTGGCGGGCGGGCCGCTCGGCGGTCGTCGTCTGCAACAAGTGGGACCTGGTGGACGACGAGAAACGCGAGCGACTGGAACTCGGCTGGGAACGGACTGCCGAGCTGTTCGCCAGACCGGCTCGAGTCAACGTCTCCGCCCTGACCGGTCGAGGCGTGGGCGCCGTCATGCCCGCGCTCGACCGGGTCGGTGAACGGCATCGCCTGCGGGCGCCGACGTCCGAACTCAACCGCGAGATTCGGCGCATCGTGGGTCGTCACCAACCGCCGGCGGAGCGTGGGAGGCCCTGGAGGTTCTTCTACGCGACTCAGGTGGCGGAGGCGCCGCCCACGTTTCTCCTGTTCGCGAACCGACGTCTTCAGCGTGGACACAACTACCGGAGGTAC
Source organism: Candidatus Multivorans sp. (assembly GCA_965203495.1). Classification (GTDB taxonomy): domain Bacteria; phylum Acidobacteriota; class Thermoanaerobaculia; order Multivoradales; family Multivoraceae; genus Multivorans. Next base: position 57,096 of record CBDBDB010000011.1, on the reverse strand, counting down.
CTCGAGAACAACCTCCGGCAGGCGTTCGGTCTTGACGGCGTTCCGCTTCGGATCGTCGTGCGGGAACGGAGGGGCGACGACGCCGACGCAAGCCGCGGCTCTTCACGTTTCGTATAATCCCGATCCCGTACCCCACCGTACTCCAGTGCCGGCATCGCTCCCCCCTTCGTCCGTTGCGCGCGGGTTCCTTGTCCGTTGCGCTTGAGTGCAGTTGAGGCGCAGCCCGGGAGGCATCCCATTCCCAAGCAGTACAAGATCGCCGATGCGTGCCGGTTGCTGGAGATCCAGCCCTACGTGCTGCGCTACTGGCAGACGGAGTTTCCGGCCCTGGACCCGAAGAGGACCGGCGGCGGCGGTCGGGACTTCGACGCCGAGGATCTGGAGACGATCCGTCGGATCAAGGAACTTCTCTACGAGGAGGGCTACACGATCGCCAGCGCCAAGAAGAAGCTTGCCGCGGAGCTGGAGGACGGACGGCGGCGCCGTCGGCCGCGGAATCCCGGCCCGGAAGACGCTCCGAGAGGCGCTCCGGCGCCAGCGGACGACACGGTGGAGGAGGAAGCCTCGCCTGCCGACGCGAGCGACATCGTCACCCTGGAACGGCGAGTCCAACGGCTGGAAGGCGGAGTCGCGGCGTTGGTCGCTCAGGCCCGCCAGCTGGCCGCCGAACTCCGGCCGGAAGCGAGCGCGGAGACGGACTGACGCAGAGCGACTGCCTCGTCATGCTGCCGCGAGGTCGCCGGAATCTTGCCAAAGGGCCGTAAACCAATAGAGAATGCCCTTCGGTCGGGACGTGGCGCAGTCTGGTAGCGTACCTGAATGGGGTTCAGGGGGTCGCGAGTTCGAATCTCGCCGTCCCGACCATCAGCAAACCGGGCGCAAACGTCCGCGCCGCAACGAGAGCGGTCGGACGGCTGTCGAGCAAGGCACGCCGAGGAGGCGCGCGGGACTGCCGACGCCCCCTGTGATCGCCAATGGTGAACGACGTGAAGACCGCGATCGATCTGGCTGGTTTTCGGCTGGGGCTGGTTGCGGCGCGTTTCCATGGCAGCATCGTCGAACGGCTGATCGCCGGCGCGCGAGAGGCCCTGACACGGCATGGGGTCCCGGAGGAGCGCATCGAACTGGTCCGGGTCCCGGGGGCCTGGGAGATGCCGGCTGCGCTGGACGCTCTGGCGAATTCCGGGAGATTCGACGCCTTGGTGGCGCTGGGAGCGGTGATTCGGGGAGAAACGCCGCACTTCGACTACATCTGCAACGAGTGCGCGGCGGGATGCGCGAGAGTCACGGCGAGCACCGGGCTCGCCGTCGGATTCGGTCTCCTGACCTGCGACGACGCGGAGCAGGCGGCAGCCCGGGCCGGCGGCAAGGCGGGGAACAAGGGTCAGGAGGCCGCGGAGGCCGCCCTGGAGATGGCCTGTCTCCTGCGGTCGCTGAGAGCATGACCAAGCCTGGCGCCGCGGTGGCAGAAGTCCGTCGAGCCCCGCCGGCGGGGAAACGCCGGCAGGCACGCGAGATGGCGCTGCAGATGCTCTACCAGCGAGAGATCGGGCGGCTGGCGCCGCAACAGCTGGTCCGCGAGTTCGACGTCCACTCGTTCCGCTCCGAGACGGCTGACGCCGGCGCAACCCTGCACGCCTCGAAGCTGGCCTTGGCCTACGCGCGCACGCTTCTGGAAGGCAGCCTCGTCAACCAGGAGTCGATCGACTCCCTGATCGCCGAGCAGGCGGAGAACTGGCGCCTGGAGAGAATGCCGGTGGTCGATCGGAACGTGCTGCGGCTTGCCGTCTACGAACTCCGTCATCAACAGGACGTGCCTGCGGCCGTTGTGATCGACGAGGCGATCGAACTGGCCAAGAAGTTCGGATCCGAACAGTCGGGGAGGTTCGTCAACGGCATCCTCGACGCTCTCCTGGTCACCCTGGGCCGAAGCGCCAACCGCGCTGACCTGGCATGAGACCCCGGCCGCCAGGAGAGCGCAGGCTGACGGCCGTGAACGCCGCCAGGCTGGCGCCGATGAAGGCGGCGGCATGGCCAACGCGGGTCGTGGCGGCGGCCGCGGCGCTCGCCGCCGGTCTGGCGCTGGGAGGTTGCGGCTACACCCTGGTGGGCAGGGCCTCCAACATCCCCGAGGACATCCGGCGTGTCTTCCTCCAGCCGTTCGAGAACCGGACCACCCGGGCCGAAGTCGAGCAGTTCCTCACTCAAGCGATCGCGGACGAGTTGGTGACGCGGCCGCGGTTCGAGCTGGTGGCGACCGCGACCCAAGCGGACGCGGTGATTCGCGGCGCCGTTACGGCGTTCCGCGTGGCGCCGATCACGTTCACTGCCGACGGCCGGGCCCAAGAGTACGAACTGACGATCATCGCCGACGTCTCCTTCCGGCGGAGTCCCACGCCGACCGGAGAGGAAGGGGAGACGATCTGGGCGAACGACCGCTACCAGTTCAAGGAGAGCTACGAGGTCGAGAGCGCCGACAGCGACTTCTTCGACCGTGAGAACCTTGCGATCGAAGACAGCGCCGAACGCTTCGCCGACACGATGGTGACCGACCTGCTCGAGGGGTTCTGAGGTCGAACCCCGGCGCTGCGCAAGGTCAATCGGAGGGTTCGGCGACGGCCATGTCGGCGGCGGCCGCCTCGGCGTGACGATTCACGAGTCTGGCCAGGCGCGACTTGCGCCGCGCGGCCGCGTTCGCGTGGATCACGCCCTTCCGGGCCGTTACGTCGATCAGGCTCAGCGTCGATGGCAGAAGCTCGAGCGCCTTCGTCGCGTCGCTGTCCGCGGCGGCACGAAGCCGCTTGATGGACGTGCGGAGTCTCGACATGGCGGCGCGGTTGCGGTCTCGTCGGACGAGGGACTGCCGGATGCGCTTCCTGGCCTGCTTGCTGTTTGCCATCTCGTGTTCTCTTCGGGCTCAGGTCCCTGGGTCTGCTTCGCCGAGCCGGGGACTGACCCCAGCTGGCGGCGCAGTCTACAGTTGGTCGGCCGAGTTGTCGAGTTGCTGCGAGGCCAGGACCGCCTCGTCCGAGTCCGGATACTCGTGCCTGACGCGAAGCAACATCTCGTCGGCCAGTTCGCGTTCGCCGAGTTCAACGTGCGCGACGCCGATGCGGAGCATGGAGCTCGCGACCTTGTCGCTGTCCGGGTAGCGCTCAGCGACCCGGCCGAGTTCCTCGATGGCGGTGCGAAACCGCCCCTGTCCCATGTAGGACTCTCCGAGCCAGTACTGCGCGCTGTCAGCGTCCTCTCCGTCGGGGAACGTCTCGAGATAGCGCTCGAAACCGGCGGCGGCCTGTTCGTAGTCTCCGCCCAGATAGCGCTGATAGGCGGCGGCGTACAGAGTCTTCGGCTCGACGGACTGGGCGGGCGCGGTCTGACGGCTGTCGAGCTGTTGGCTGAGGGCGGACAGGTACGCCTCCTGGCGCTCCAACTGCCCCTGGAGCAGATACAGTTCGTCACTCAGCTGCCCGATGCGTTCGAGGGACGCGTTGAGGGTCCGTCGCTGTTCCCGGGTTGATGTTCCCAGGGCTTCGACCTCGGCAATGATCTGGCGGAGATCCTCCTTCAGGTCCGCCTTGGCGCTGACTTCGCTCTCGAGCAGTTCCTCAACGGCGCGAAGTACGACGTTCAGGTCGTCGCGAGTGGGCGCCCGGGACCGGAACGCATGGATCTGCTGCTCGAGGGCGGCAAGTCCGGCCTCCAGTCTTGTCAACTGGGTCGCCGACGTGCAGGCCGAAACCAACGCCAGGATGGCGGCCGTCAGAAGGAGAAGCCCTCGGTACCCCCCACCAGGGGAACGGGGAGTCATGACGGCGTGGCGATGCGGCCCGGGCGACGGCGAACGACTCGCCATAGGGCCGCGCCCGAAGTCACATGCGGTCGGTTACGCGGAAGTAGGCGCGCCGATTCAGTCGCCAGCAATCCTCGTTCGACTCCTCGCACTGGGGCCGCTCCTCTCCGTAACTGATCGTCTTCAGGCGATCGCCGGAAACGCCGAGAGATGCGAGGTAGTCGCGAGCCGAGTTCGCTCTCCGGTCGCCAAGGGCCAAGTTGTAGTCGTTCGTGCCGCGCTCGTCGCAGTGACCTTCGATCGTGATGACGAAGTTCTCGCCGTCCTGGCTCTTGAGGAAGTCCGCGTTCTTGCCGAGCTGGGATCGGGTTGCGTCGGTCAGGGTCGCCTTGTCGAACTCAAAATAGACGTCGCCCAGCAGCCCCTTCTCATGGACCTCGTCGTTCGCTTCCAGGATGTCCTCGGACCAAGGCGAGACGTATCCCGTCTCCACTGGAGGTTCCGGCGGCGGCGGCACGGGTTCCGGCGGCGGCGGCTCGACAGGAGGAGTCGGCGCGGGCGGCGGCGGCGGTACGGGCGGTTCCTTCTTGCAGGCCCCGATGGCCAGCAGGACGAGAGCCGACAGGAAGAGCGTAGAGAACCTTCTGGCCAACATGCGGGAACTACTCCTGAACCTTGAGAACTCGAACGGTTTCGGTTGAGCCGACACTACCAGAGCGGCGGTCGCGCGGCAACAGCGGTTCCCCCGGGGCCCCGGACGCGTCAGTCGAAGTAGCCGGACCACGAGGGCGAGGAGTTGTTTCCGCGGCTGGTCACCTGGCGGGTGTACCGGCCATCTCCGCTCATGATGTGGATCTGGCGATTGCGCCCGCGCTGGCGCGACTCGAAGACGACCCACTCGCCATCGGGGGAGAACGTCGGGTACTCGTGGCTGCCGGGCCCGGTCGTCAGCAGTCGATCCTGGCCCGTGACCAGATCGACGACCGCGATGTCGAACCGGTCGCCGCGGTCGGTACGTCGCGCATACGCGAGCTTGCTGCCGTCGGGGTGCCAGGAGGCCCCTTCGTTGTACCTGCCCTCCAGCGTCACCCGCTGAAGATTGCTCCCGTCGATGTTCATCACGTAGATCTGCGGGCTGCCGGAACGGCTGGACGTGAAGGCGATCCTTCCGCCGTCGGGTGAACACTCGGGGTTCGTGTCCTCGCCGCTCGAGCGGGTGATCTGCCGAGGAGCGCCGCCTCCGCGCTCAACGGAGAAGACCTCGGTGCTGCTCTTGCCAATGCGACGGACCGGACGCGAAAACAGCACCGTTTCTCCATCCGGGCAGACGCTGGGCGAATATGCGGGCTGATCCTCGAAGACGACCGGCGTCTTGCGGCCGGTCTTGAGATCGGCCCAGTAGACGCCGGGGCGCCCCTGGAAGTACGAAAGGTAGGCCAGTCCGCTGCCGTCGACGGCCCAGACCGGCGAGAGACTGGTCGAGACGTGGCCGGTGATCCGGCGCTGGGCGTGACCGTCGTAGTCCATCAGGAAGATCTCCTTGCTCCCCTGACCCTCGCGGTCCGAGACGAAGGCGATCGAGGTCATCGCGATGCCGCGGCGACCCGTGAAGTAGAGAACGACCTCGTCGGAGAGGGCGTGCGCGATGCGCCGGGCCAGGTCGAGGCCGCCGCTGAACCGCTTGCCGAGGATGAACTGACCGCTCGCCAGGTCGTAGACCCGTCCTTCGAGAACCAACTCCTCGGCGTTCACCTTGAACTCCGTCAGGAGAGCGACTTCGTTGCCGTAGGCGCGGTACTGCTCCAGGTCGCTGGCGCGGTCGCCGCTCAAGCGGACGACCGAGAGAATCTCCGGACCCTGAACGTCGAAGAGCTGGGTGAACGACAGATCCGCGCGGAGCGTCCGCTCGAGCTCGTCCATCGCGTCGAGGAACTCCGGTCTCGCGCCGGGGGGCCGGCCGGCGGGCGGCAGGGCGAGATTCAATCGCACCGCCGCGTCGGGTTCGAGGACGAGTTGAAGATCCGACGGACTCGTAGCGGGCGCCGCCGCGACGGCTTCGGAGGCCCTCTGCTGCGCCAGCGCGGCCGACGCGGCAGGCAGGCAGGCCGCAGCCGCCGGAATCAACATGGCAAGGCCAGGAACTCTCATCCTCCGCTCCTCGTCGTCACCGAATCGTCATCGTTACGCCCAGGCTGGGCTTCCGGAAGCTCCGCGGCAATGGCGGCACCGGAGACGCCAGCTCGATCGCCCGCAGGCCGGCGTTGTCGAATCGCGTGACGCCGGACGACCGGAGAAGTTCCAGGTCGCTGACGGCGCCGTCGGTCGCGATGCGAAAGAAGACCACGGCTTCCACGTCTTCGATCGGCGGTCTGGTCCAACGAGCCATGATCGCGGCCTTCAGTCGGGACGTGTAGTAGGCGTAGGTGAAGTCCTCGCTGTCGTAGCCGACGACGGGCGCCTCGGCATCGTCGGCGCCCGCCAGCGAGTCGTCCACGGTGCGCGCCGGCCCGAACGGTCGGTCCAGCCGGGGCCGCGGCTCGGGTTCCGGCGCCGGCTGCGGAGGAGGCGGCTCGGCCTCGGACGCCGGTTCGGGATCTTCCAGGGCGAGCGTCGGAATGTCTGGCGGCGGCTGCTCGGCCGCCATTTCCGGCTCGGGTTCGGGAACGGGCGCCGGTTCCCGTTCTTCCCGGGGAGGCGGCGCCGGAACGGGCGCCGGCCGGATGGTGGGCAGGCGGACGAGGTCGAGGGGCTGTCGTTCCAGGCGGTTCTTCTCGGCGAACAGCCCGGGTCCGAACAGGAATCCGCCGATCAGAGCGATGTGCAGGGTCAGGGACGCCGCCAGGCACGAACGGTTCACACCCAGGCCGCGCCGCTCCCGGCTCGCGAGAGCGCGTTCGAGTGGAGGCGTGCGGTTGTCCTGGTTCTGCAATGGGGCTTCGGCCTCAGTCCGCCGGTTCCACCACGAGGGACACGCGATGGATGTTCGCACGCTCGAGAACGTCGAGCACGTCGATGATTCTTCCGTAGGGGACCTCTTCGTCTCCCTTGACGAAGACCGCTTCGTAGTCTCGCAGTTCGAGCATCGGAAGCAGACGGTCGATCAGCAACGCGGTGGCTACCGGCTCGTCCCTGATGTAGACGAGATCGTTCCGGGCAATCGTGAGAATCAGCGGATCCTCGTCTCGAATGGCCAGCGATGCGGGGGACTCCATCTCCGGCAGCGTCACCTCGACGCCCTGGTGAAGCATCGGCGTCGCGATCATGAAGATGATAAGCAGGACAAGCATGACGTCCACCAGGGGCGTCACGTTGATGTCGGCGAGGACCGAATCGTCGCTGTCGCTGTCCTGGAAGAACGCCATCTGTTCCCTCGCGGAACGGGCTCAACCGAAGTTGCGTTCGGCCAGATTCAGGAACTCGAGCGTGAAGTCGTCCATCTCTGCGCGCAACTGACGGAGCCTTGTGGCCAGGTAGTTGTAGCCGACCAGGGCGGGTATCGCGGCAACCAGACCGGCAGCCGTGTTCACGAGCGCCTCGGCAATGCCGGGAGCGACCGCGGTGATCGTGGCCGTGCCGGTGGTTCCGATGTCGTTGAAGGCGATCATGATTCCCCAGACCGTGCCGAACAGGCCGATGAACGGGGCCGCCGCGGCCGTCGTGGCCAGCCAGGACGTGTTGCGCGCGAGAACCCGCAGTTCGACGTTGGCGGCCCGGCGGAGAGTCCGCTCGAGGCCGATCAGCGATTGCAGGCGCAGGCCCCCGTCGTCTCCGTGAGACTCGCGCAGCGCCTTGATCTGCGTGTCGATCTCCAGGTAGCCGGCCTGGAACACGCCAGCCAAGGAAGCGGCGCGATGGCGGGACGCGGCCTTGCCGATATCGCTGAAGCGGGCAGCCTTGCGGAAGAGCGTCAGGAAACTCCGATTCTGCCGGCCGGTGCGCCGGAACAGCAGCAGACGCTGGAACAGCACGTACCAGGACGAAAGCGACATGAGCACGAGGATTCCGAGGACGATCTTCGCCACCGGACCGGAGCGCAGAAAGAAGTGGATGACCGCGGAGTCGCCGGCCATCAGGGTGGCGACGGGCGTGGCGTACGAAGGCACGGCCGGGAAAGCTACCAGACAGATAGACAGCCGTCTATGGCTTGGCGTCCCGCCCGGTTCCCGCCCGTCACGGCCCGGCCGGCAGCCGGCTTCGGCGAGTGCGGGCCACGCTGATCTATGCTCCAGCGCCTGACCAACGTGGCGCGGGAGCAGGGAAGCGGGAGGAACGGTTGAGGATCGGCGTCTGCATCAAACAGGTACCGGACACGGACTGGCGCCCCCGGATCGCCGACTCCGGACGGGGAATCGACGACGGCAACCTGAACTGGGTCATCTCCAGTTGCGACCTGTGCGCGCTGGAGGAGGCGCTTCTGCTGACGGAAGCGGAAGTCTCGAGCGGACGGGAACGGCCGGAACTGGTCGTGTTCAGCCTGGGTCCGGCACGTGTCGAGGAGGCGCTGAGGAAAGCCTTGGCGTTGGGCGCCGACCGTGCCGTTCACCTGGCGGAAGAGGGGATGCAGGGAGGCGATGCGCTCGCCGACGGGCGCGCCCTGGCCGCGGCGCTGGCGAAGGAGCGCTGCGACCTCGTGCTGGCCGGCGCCCAGTCGGACGACCTCGGACAGGCGGCGACTCCGGCGGTCGTTGCCGAGGTCCTGGGCTGTGCCTACGCCTGGCTGGTCATGGCGGTCGAACTGGACTCGCGCCGGCGCTCGCTGCGCATCGCGCGCGAGCTGGAGGGGGGAGTGAACGAGGTCCTGGGACTGGAGCTTCCAGCCGTGCTTGCGATCCAGGCCGGCATCAACAAACCGCGATTCGCTTCCCTGCGGGGAACTCTTCAGGCCCGCGGGAAACCGCTGCGCCGTCAGGACTGCGCCGATCTGGGGCTGGATACGGACCTGGTGGGCGCCGCGGCCGCGGGCATCGAGACCGTGTCCGTCACCCTCCCGCCGGCCGGCGTCGGCGGCGTGAGGATCGAAGGCGTTTCGGCCGAAGCGGCGGCGGAGGAACTCATCGCGCATCTCGAGCGGGAGGCGGCGCTCTGAGCGCGGCGCCGCCCGCGGTCTGGCTGGTCGAAGCCGCCGACGGCGGACCGGGGACGCGGGAAGTGCGCGCCTGCGGACGGGCCCTCGGCGGGAACTGTCGGGCCGCCCTTCTGGACGAGGAGCGACTGGGCCCCTATGCGCCGGGACTCTACGCCGAGGCGCTCCGGGCCTTGATCGCTCAGGCGGAAGACGGGGAACCTCCGACGCCGATCGTCATTCTCCTGCCGCACACCTACCGGTCCGCCGAGTACGCGCCTCGACTTGCGGTACGGCTCGGCGCCGCCTACATCGCCTCCGCCGACGCGGCGGCGATCGACGATGGCGGCGGCCTCCGTTTCCGTCGATCCATCCTTCAGTCCAGGCTCCGGGCCGAGGTGCGACCGAAGAAGCGAACGGTAGTCGCCACGGTGCAGATCGGCGCGTTCGGCGACGCCGAACCGGCGGCGGCGCCGGCGGACGCGCTCCATGTCGGTCGGCCAGCCGACATGGAAGAACACCGGGAGCGAGAGCTTCTCGGCCGCCAGGCGGCAGGCGCCGGCGGCGTCGATCTGACGAGCGCGGAGCGGATCGTGACCGCCGGCCGCGGCGTCGGCGGACCGGAGAACATCTCCGTCGCCGCCGACCTGGCGGCGGCGCTGGACGCCGAACTCGGGGCGAGCCGCCCCGTGGTCGACAACGGCTGGGCGGACCGCGAACGCCAGATCGGCTCGAGCGGCCACATCGTCGCCCCGAACCTCTACGTTGCCCTGGGCGTATCCGGCTCGATCCAGCACCTGATGGGCATGAGCGGCGCCCGCATCATCGTCGCCGTCAACAAGGACCCCGAAGCGCCCATCTTCAGCGTCGCCCACTACGGCGTCGTCGCCGATCTCCACGAGGTCGCGCCGGCGCTGACGCGCCTGCTCGAGGCGCGCCGCTCGAGTTGACGAGCGTCCGTCCGCCCCGCCGCCAGGGGAGCGCGCCGTTCCTCGACGTCAGGGCAAGAGGCTACTCGCTGAAGGCTACTCGCTGACCCGTGCGAGCGCGCGGCGCAACTCGAACAAAGCGAGAGAGGCGGCGACGGCGGCGTTCAGGGACTCGACGGCGGGGGCGACGTGAATGGAGAGGAAGACGTCGGCGCGAGCCAGGAGCGCGGGCGAGAGGCCTCCGCTCTCGCTGCCGACGGCAAGGATGATCGAGTCGGTGGAGCGGAAGAGGTCCGGTGGGTCGGCGTCGCCGGAGAACAGGGCGGCGGCGGGTCGCGAGTCCGGTTCCCCGGAACGGGCGGTCAGAGCCAGGCAGCGGCCATCCGGAGACAGTTCGTCCACGCTGACGTCGGTCCATAGCCGCATGCGAAGAAGGCTGCCGGCCGAGGCTCTGAGCGCTCGAGGATGGCTGGGTCGAACGGCGCCAGGGGAGAGCAGCAGAGACGCGGCGCCGACGGCTTCGGCGGACCGCGCCATGGCGCCGAAGTTGCCCGGATCCTGGATGCCGTCGGCGTAGAGATGAAGGCCGGACTTCAGGGGGACGGCGCTCCTGGCCGTCTTCCAGCCGCGAGGCGGCGCGGCGATGGCGGCGATTCCCTGGGGGGCGTCCGCGTCCGCCCGCTCGCGGAGACGATCGGGGTCGATCGGGGTTGCACGGGCGCCGGACTCGCGCTCGATGCGGTCCACGAGCGCGCCGTGCCGAGCCAGGAAGTCGGGCGTGACCAGAAGGTGGCGCAGGGAGAGACCGGCCTCGACGGCGGCGCTTGTCAGGTGCGGTCCCTCGAGCAGCAGGAGGTCCGCATTCCTGCGGCCGCGGCTGTTGCGCAGTCGACGGATCGTTCTGGCCCGGGAGTTGCTCCGGCTGCGAATCATGGCTCTGACGATGTCATGGGCCGACGGCGGAGAGCGGGAGAAGACCCCAAGCGTGGATCCTGCTACGGAACTTGCTAGTGTCGCGGCCCATGCCGAAGCCCCCAAGCGGAGTGCGCCGATTGTTCACGTCCGAATCGGTGACCGAAGGACATCCCGACAAGGTCGCCGACCAGATCTCGGACGCCGTCCTCGATGCCGCGCTGAGCCGCGATCCGGAGGCCCGGGTCGCCTGCGAAACGCTCGTCAACACCGGACTCGTCCTGATCGCGGGCGAGATCCAGCTGAAGGCCGGCGCCGAGATCGATTACGCGGCGGTGGCTCGCCGGACGATTCGGGACATCGGCTACATCGACGCGAGCCATGGCTTCGCCGCCGACGACTGCGCCGTCCTGAACGCGCTGGATCCCCAGTCCGAGGACATCGCGCTGGGCGTCGACAAGGGCGGCGCGGGCGATCAGGGCCTGATGTTCGGCTACGCCTGCCGCGAGACCGAGGAATACATGCCGTTGCCGATCGAACTGGCGCATCGCCTGACCCGGCGGCTCGCCGATCTGCGCCGTTCGGGCGAGGTTGAGTGGCTGCGGCCGGACGGGAAGGCCCAGGTCACCGTCGCGTACGACGAGAACGGAGAACCCGCGCGCGTGCACACGGTCGTCGTATCGACCCAGCACGCGCCGGAGGTCGGCTGCCGGGAGATCCAGCGGGTCGTCAAGGAGCAGGTCGTTCGGGCGTCCGTGCCGGGGCGCCTGCTCGACGACGACACGAACTACCACATCAATCCGACCGGCCGGTTCGTCGTCGGCGGTCCGCGGGGGGACTGCGGGCTGACGGGACGGAAGATCATCGTCGATACCTATGGCGGAGTCGGACACCACGGCGGCGGCGCGTTCTCCGGCAAGGATCCGACCAAGGTCGACCGTTCCGCCAGTTACATGGCCCGCTACGTGGCGAAAAACCTCGTGGCGGCCGGAATGGCCGACCGGCTGGAGCTGCAACTGGCGTACGCCATCGGCGTCGCCAAGCCCGTCTCGGTCCATGTGGACTCCTTCGGCACCGCCCGCGAGGGGTTGTCCGACCGACTCCTCGAGGAGATCGTCAAGAGCGAGTTCGACCTCAAGCCGCGGGCGATCATCGACAAACTGGACCTGCGTCAACCGCGCTATCTCCAGACGGCGTCCTACGGTCACTTCGGTCGGCCCGAGTTCCCTTGGGAGCGGCCCGACCGCGTCCCCACGCTGCGCCGCGCGGTTGCCTGACCGGGCGGTCACCGCGCCAACCGGTAACGTGTACGTGTCGCCTTTAGCCGCGACCAAGGCGCCGTTATGGCGGTTGTGGTCCCGCACCGAGGCCATTTGACGTTCACCCGGATACCTGCGACACCGCCCAGACAGTTCGGCGGCGGTTTCGGAAGAGACCCCGCGCGTTCGGCCCGCGGCGTGCCGACGGATCAGGTCCGAACGCCCAGAAAGAGGTAGAGCGCCAGCGTCGCGAACAGGGCATTGGGGCTCCAGGCGGCGACCAGCGGCGGCAGCGCCTCCGACTGGCCCAGGGTGGTGAAGACGCCGATCACCGTGTAGTACACGATTCCCGCCACGATCGAGATGCCGATGCCGTGAAGCGCGCCCTGGCGGCCCAGGCGGAACGCGAAGGGCAGCGCCACCAGCGCCATGACCAGGCTGACGAAAGGCATCGCGGTCTTGTTGTGGAGTTGCATCTCCAGGTCCGGCACGTCGGTTCCCGCCGCCACGAGTTCGTCGATATGGCGGCGAAGTTCGTGCCGGTTCATCTGCTCGGCGTACTTCACCTCGGTGTTGAAGAACTCCGGATCTTCCGGCAGGTCGACCGGCTGCGGACCGGCGAATCGCTGACTGCTCGTGATCGCGAGGCCGTCGAACTCCCGAATCCAGGCGTCGACCAGCTCCCAGCGGCCCTTGCCGTCGCCCGGGACGTACCGAGCCGCGGCGGCGTACAGACGCCGTGTCAGCCGGTGCTCGGCGTCGAACCGGAACACCTGGAGCCGGCGCAGCGTAGCTCGGTCCGCGTCGTAGTGCCGGTAGTTGAAAATGTAGCCGCCGCCGTCCTCTTCCTGAGCGAAGCGCCACTGACGGTCGGCCCGGTAGTAGCTCTTGACGGGGCCGGCGTTCCCCCGAATCCGGTCCCTCAGCTCAACGACCTTGGCGTTTGAGGTCGGCAGCACCGAGTTCTCCAGCGCGGCGCTCAGAACGGCGACGCCGACCGCCGCGACCAGCGCCGGCGCGGCAAGTCGGAACACGCTGAAGCCGAGCGCCTTGGCGGCGACAACTTCGTTGCGCTGCGACAGCAGTCCGAAGGTGACGAGCGTCGTGATCAGGACGAGCACGGGCGCGTGGTCGTAGAAGACCTGGAAGGACAGGTACGGGTAATACTCGAGGAAAACCTTGGACGGCACGTCGTTCCGGAGCATCTCGTCGACGAGATGGGTGAAGTCGGAAACGATGAAGACAGCGAAAGCCGCGGCGATCGTGACCGCCAGAACGCGAACGAACACACCGAAGATGTAGCGGTCCAGAACCCCGGGGAAGCGGAAGCTCGGTGGCTTCAGCCGGACCTTCACGCGGGCGGGGGAGGAGCTGGGCAGCGACCGGGGCTGGGCGAGAGCCAGCCGGCGCTCCAGCGCGCGCCGCCGCCGGCCCCGGAGCTCTCGCTGGCGGCCGAGACGAACGAGACGCCGCCACAGGTGGTCGCGCGCGATGCGGTCGACGGAGCTGATCATCAGGCTCTTGTCCCGGTTGCGACGCCACAGCAGGAACGTGCCGAAGACGCTCAGGATGATGTTCGGCGCCCACATGGCCAGCCAAGGGGGCAGTTGGCCGCTCGCCGCCGCCTCCTCGCCGTTGCCCAGCAGGACGTAGTAGAAGAGGAAGATGCCGACCGACACCAGGAAGCCGGATGAGCGCCCCCCGCGCCGGTTCCGGAAGCCGAGCGGAATGCCGTAGAGCCCGAACACGAGGCAGGCCGCCGGTATGGCGAACCTCTTGTGGATCTCGACCGACGCCCTGTTTCGCTCGGACTCGGTCCTCCCGGGCTCCGCAGCTCGCTCAAAGAGCTCGGCGAGCGTCATGGAACGCCCGTCCTTCGCCAGCACCAGACGCTCCTCATGCCGGAAGAGGCTGTCCTCGAGCACGATGTTGGCGTCCTTGAGTCGCTGCAGGCGGTAGGCGGCCGGGTTGCTCGTGTCGACCTCGTGGACATCGGCTACGCCGAATCGCAGCACCGCCTGGCCCGTGGCCTCGTTCAGGTTGATCCGCCCGGTCTCGCCCACGATCACCCGCTGTTCCGTGCCCGGAACCGCCTCGGCCAGGAAGACGCCGCGCCAACCGGAGTCGCCTTCCGGGGCCTCGAAGACGTAGAGGACGCGGTCCTGAAGCTGGTCGTAGAACACCTTCGGCTTCACCTGTTGACTGACGTTGCGGGTGAGGATCGAGAGATGCAGGTCGCTGATCGCCTTGTTGCCCGCGGGCAGCGTGACCGTCGTGAGGTAGCCGACAAGACCGGCCAACACCAGGCTCAGCAGCAGGATCGGCCAGTAGACGGCCCACAGGCTGATGCCTGACGCCCTCATCGCGACGAGTTCGCTGTCCGCCGCCAGACGGCCGATGGCGATGAGAATCGCGAACAGGAAGGCCATCGGGATCGTCAGCACGACGATGTGCGGCAGACTGAAAGCCAGAAACCGCAGCGCAACGACGGCTTCCACGTCGCGGCCGATGATCATCTCCGCGTACTGGAAGACCTCCCGCATCAGGGCGAGGAACGTGAACGCGAGGAGCCCGAGGACGAGCGGGCCCGTGGTTTCGCGCAGGATGTAGCGGTCGAGAAGTCGGTACACGGCGGCTCTTCCATCGCCATTCTGACGCATCGCCCCGCGTGAACGCCCGCTCGCAGTTTGTTTACATAATGGACATTACCAGACGGAAATGACGCCAGAGCGGGGTCACCGCGGAACCGATTCCGGACCCTTCCTGGGTCCCCCTTACGGCGCAGCCAGCTCGTGTCGCCGGCCGTCGCGACGCAGTTCGGCGAGGAGTTCCTCGAGAGCCAGGATGAGGTCCTTCTCTTCGACGACTTCCTGCCTGAAGCTCAGCGACACGCTGAACCTGTCATCGACCGATCGGAACCGGAACACGTGCGCGTTCGTCCCGGCGGCGTGCCTGCCGCCGTCCGCCTGCGCCGCCGCGGGCTCCTCCGATCGGTCCGCGAGAGATCGGCGTCTCCGGATCTCGGCGCGGACTTCCGCGCGGGTGAGTCCGCGTTCCGCAATGCGCTCCAGCATCCGGATCATCGAGGCTTCCGTGCCCAGCTTCATCACTTCGAGCAGCATCGATTTCGTCGAGGCCACGCCGAGCGCGACCGCGGTGTCGCGCACGGCCCTCGGCATGCGCAGGAGCCCGAGGGACTCCGTCACGCTCACCCGTGATCGGCCAACCGCGGCCGCGACCCGGTCGTGCGTGTAGGCATGACGCTCGACCAGCGTTCGCAGACCCTCCGCTTCCTCGAATGGCGTCAGATCGGCCCGCTGGAGGTTCTCGACAAGGGCGATTTCCAGCGCGTCCCGCGGCGAGACGTCCATCTCGATCAACGGAATCTCTCCGAGTCCGGCCTGCCGCGCGGCGCGAAACCGCCGCTCGCCGGAGATGATCCGGTACCTGCGTCGGGGCGTCGCCCCGTCCGGACCGACCTGGTCGACCGGACGCGCGAGGATGGGCTCCAGCACACCTCTGGCGCGTATCGAAGCGACCATCCCGTCCAGGCTGCCGAGATCGCGCCGAGGTTGATCCGGGTCGGGCTCGATGTCGGCCAGAGGAACCATCCGGCCCACCGAGCGCCCGGCGACACGGCGGATTTCCCCGGGGGTCCGTGCAACGCCGGGTCTGGTCTCGCCTTCCGTCGTCGGCATCGGCCGGCTACATCTCGTACTTGCCCAACGCCTTCGGGTCAAGCTCCTCCAGCCACTTCTTCATCTTCGTCTCGTCCGTCCCCACGGCCGGGGGTTCGCCGACGCCAGCGTTCTGGTCGGCCTGGTCGGACTGCTTGACGCGGGCGAGGTCGGCGACGGACTGGCGGACGAAGAGCGGCGCGCCGGCGCGCAGGGCGAGGGCGATGGCGTCGCTCGGTCTGGCGTCGAGAAGACGGTGCTCTCCCGTCCGTTCGACGAGCTCGACTACCGCCAGGAAGGTGTTCCCTTCGATCGCCCTGACGACCACCTCGATGACCTCGGCGCCTACCAGGTCGAGGGCATTCTTCAGCAGGTCGTGAGTCATCGGTCGGCCGGGATCCCTGCCCTCGATCGCCAGCTGGATGGCGCCCGCCTCGAAGATGCCGATCCAGATCGGAACGACCGAACTCTCTTCCGGGCCGCGTTCGTGCAGCCGCAGGATCACGATCGGCTGGTTGGAGTTCGGCTCCATCATCAGGCCGTGGACCTCGGCCGGGATCTTCCGATCCCCGGATCCCTCCCGGGTCGACCGAGCCTTGACCTCGTCCGCCGTCATCCCGGTCATCCTACGCCACGGGCGACCAGTTCGCCCATCAGGGAGTGATCACAGGCCTTGAGTGTCCGGACCCGCACCAGCGAGCCGGCGTCCACCGGCCGCTCGGGGACGGGAAAATGGACGATCCGATGACAGGCCGTGCGTCCCGACTGGTGTCCAACCCGCCGGCTCCAGCCGGTAACCAGGAGGTCGAACTCCGAGCCCACGAGTTCCTCGTTCAGCGCGCGCTGAATCGCGGACTGGGTCCTGAAGACACGCTGCAGCCGCTCGTCGGCGATCTCGCGAGCCACTTCGTCCGACGCCGGCAGCCGGATTGCCGCCGTGTTCGGTCTGGGGCTGTACCTGAAGGCGAACACGGTCGCGAAGCGTACGGTTTCGACCAGTTCCAGCGTGCGCCGGAAGTCCTCTTCGGACTCGCTCGGGAAACCGACGATCAGATCGGTGGACAGCGCAAGTCCCTCGCGCGCCGCTCGCAGCCGGTCCACCAGGTCGAGGTACTCCTCCACGGTGTATCCCCTGCCCATGCGACGCAGCACCCGGTTCGATCCCGACTGCACCGGCAGGTGAAGATACGGCGAGATGTTCTCGTGGCGGGCCACGGCGCGGATCATCCGGTCGGTGAAGTCGCGGGGATAGGAGGTCACGAAGCGCAGACGCTTCAGGCCCGGCAGGACGGCGGCGGCGTTCAGCAGATCGGCGAAGTCCCGGTCGCTGCCGCTTCCGAGCGGCGGCGCGGGCTCGCGCCAGTGGTTCACCGTCTGCCCCAGGAGTTCGACCTCGACGAAGCCGTAATCCAGCAGATGCTCGATCTCGCGGAGGATGTCAGCGAGCGGTCGGCAGCGCTCCGGTCCCCGGGTGTTCGGGACGACGCAGAAGGTGCAACGCTTGTTGCAACCCTCGATGATCGTGACCATGCCCTTGTGGGCCGTGTCGCGGCTGATCGCCTCGAAATCGTACGGGCGTTCCTCCGGGAAGCCGACGGCGAGCACCCGCTCGCCCCTGCGGCTGCGCCGGAGGACCGAACCGATCTCCCCTACCCGGCCGGCGCCGACGACGAAGTCGAGATCGGGAATCCGCCGCAACGCTTCCTCGCCCTCCTGCTGAGCGACGCAGCCGCAGAATCCGATCCTGAGACTCTCGCGATCGCGCTTGAGCAGCCGGTACTCCCCCAGCCGGGAGTACGCCTTCTGGGCCGCCTTCTCGCGCACCGAACAGGAGTTGAGGAGGATCAGGTCGGCCTCGTCGAGCGTGTCGGTCGGCAGCAGGCCCTGCTGCATCAACTGCCCCGCCATCCGCTGGCTGTCCAGTTCGTTCATCTGGCAGCCCCACGTCTCGATGTAGAAACGCTCCACGACAAGGAGATTACTACCCCGCCGCCGGACGCGGCCCCGAGAGACCACTCGCGCGAGCTGGGTCTCTCATCCGCCGTCCTCGCCCGGCTGCACGCAGAGAGCTCGATCCGCCGCGGCCTCGGGCGCAACCTCCCGGTTCGGCGAGGAGGCGCGGGCCTCGGCAAGCAGCTCGCGGACTTCGCCGGCCGTCGAGGCGGCGACGCAGCGTCTGGCGAGGTCCTCCGCGGCGCCGACGTCGACCGCGCGAACGACTTCCTTGGCCAGCGGTATGTTCCGAGGGCTCATCGAGAGTTCCCTCAGCCCCAGACCGAGCAGCAACGGCAAGCACTCGGGGCTCGCGGCCATCTCGCCGCAGAGCGCCCACGGGCACTCCCTGCCTCCGACCCGTTTCGACCACGAGCTGGATCATGCTCAGGATGGCGGGATGCAGGCGGCTGGTAGAGGTGGGTTACCTGCTCGTTCGTCCGATCGACGGCCAGCGCGTACTGGATCAGATCGTTCGTGCCGATCGACAGGAAGTCCACCTCGGCGGCGAGCTGACGGGCGATCAGAACCGCGGCCGGCGCCTCGACCATGCCGCCGAGTTCGACATTCGGTCGGTGGTCGATTCCTTCGGCGTCGAGCTCCGAACACACCTCCGCACAGAGGCCGCGCAGCGCCCGGATCTCGTCCACCGCCGTCACCATCGGGGGCCATGATGCGGAGGTTGCCAAAGGCCGCCGCGCGAAACAGCGCTCGCAACTGGCTCCGGAAGATGTCCGTGCGGGCAAGCGTCAGCCGAATGCCGCGCAGCCCGAGCACCGGGTTCTCTTCCTCGAGTTCCTCGAGCGCGCGCACCGTCTTGCTCCCGCCCACGTCGAGCGTGCGGACGACGACAGGCTGGGGCGCCACGGCTTCGAGGAGCCTCCGGACCACGGCCAGACAGTCCTCCTCCGTGGGCAGTTCCGGACTCTTCTCGAGGTACAGGAATTCGCTTCGGTAGAGACCGACGCCGGCGGCCCCGAAGCGCCGGACGTCTTCGAACTCCTCGGGCAGTTCCACGTTGGCGAGCAGTTCGACTTCAACGCCGTCCCGGCTTCGGGCCGGCAGCTTTCTCGCCGCCGTCGTGAGCAACTCCGCCTTCTGGCGGCGGCGGCGCTGAAGGACCCCGTAGCGATCGAGAGTGTCGGACGCCGGGTGGAGCGTGAAACGTCCTTCTTCCCCGTCAACGATCACGGGATCGTCGTCGGCAACGCGGTTCGTGACGTCCACGATGCCGGCGACCAGCGGGACGTCCAGAGCACTGGGCGACGATCGCCGTGTGGGAGTTGGCGCCTCCGACCTCGATCGCGAAGCCCACCGCACCGCGACGGCCCAGACGCAGGACCTCGTCCGGCGTCAGTTCGCGACTGACGACGACGACGTCGCGATCGAAGTCCGCCTCGACGCCCGGTGTCCGCTTCTTGCCGGCCAGGGCGCGCAGGAGGTATCGGCTGACGTCACGAAGGTCCTCGCCGCGTTCGCGCAGATGCTGGCTCTTCACCTGCGCGAACTTCTCGCCGAGATCGTCGGCTACCGCCCGCACCGCCCATTCGGGGGATGTCCCGTCGGTTGTTGAACTTTGGGAGTAGGGTGGCGGCTCTCCGGCCCGATGAGCGGGCCGGTCTCAGCGAAAGAAAGGAGACGCCACCCATGGCCAATCATCGCAGTCGGGAAGGGAATCGGCAAGAGAGAAGGAGCACTCCGAGCAGTCCGTCGTCGGGATCGGGGCTTGGTCTGTTGGAGTCATTGCCCTCGTTGGTCAACGGTCTGTCGAGCTTTCAGGAGCTGTGCGTCGAGACAGGCCGGTCTACGTTGGCCCGGTTGATGGAGGAGGAGCGGGAGTCGCGGTGCGGCGCGAAGGGTCGTCACCAGGATGCTCGTTCGGTGTGGCGTGCGGGCAGTGCTCCGAGCCAAGTGACGCTGGGCGGGGCCCGCGATCGAGATTCAGCGTCTGCGGGTACGGGGTCCGGAGGGCGAGGTGCGTCTCGAGTCGTTCGAGTGGGCGGCGTCTCGCGACGCGATGGACCGTCACACGATGGAAGCGATTGCGTCGGGCGTGTCGACGCGGAACTACCTGCGGTCGCTGGACACGGCGGCCGCGGGTTCGGACCGTCGTTCGGCATCGCGGAGTTCGGTGTCTCGGCGCTTCAAGGCGCTGTCGGCGCGGCAGATGGAGAAGTTCCTGTCGTCGTCGCTGGAAGACGAGGACATCCGCGTGGTGTGCGTGGACGCGAAGTACATCGGTGGCCACTGCATTCTGATCGCCTTGGGCGTTTCGTCGTCCGGTCACAAGCGGGTTCTTGGCCTTCGCGAGGGTTCGACGGAGAACACGGCGGTGGTCCGCGCTCTTCTCGCCGACCTGGTGGAGCGGGGCCTCTCGACGGCGAAGCCGTTGCTGTTCGTCATCGACGGCAGCAAGGCCCTGCGCCGCGCAATCAAGGAGGTCTTCGGCGACGCCGCGACGGTGCAGCGCTGCCAGGTCCACAAGGCCCGGAACGTCGAAGAGCATCTGCCCGAAGAGAGGCGAGCCTCGATTCGCCGGGCGCTCCGCAAGGCCTGGGACAGCAAATCCGCCAAGACGGCCTTGAGGCGTCTGCGGCAGATCGCCAGTCATCTGGAGCGGGAGCACCCCGGCGCAGCGGCCTCCCTCCGGGAAGGCATGGAGGAGACCGTCACCGTGCTCGAACTCGGCCTCGCCGGAGCTCTCCAGAAGACCATGCGCAGCACCAATCCGATCGAGAGCCTCAACAGCTCCGTCGGGCGCTACACCCGCAACGTCAAGCGCTGGCGGGGGCGGCTCCATGATCCAGCGCTGGGTCGCTGCCGCTCTCATCGATGCTCAATCACGCTTCCACCGCGTCAGAGGCTACCGAGACATGCCCAAACTCATCCGCGCCCTCGAACGACGAGCAGGGCACGTTGACCACCAAACCAAGGCCGCTTAACATTCATCAACACACACGAGCCGCCATCCGAAGTTCAACAGAAAACGGGACAATCCCCCCATTCGGCATTGACCTGATCTTCCCGGATCGTCCGGTCGATGCGCCGCGCAAAGGAAGAGTCTCGCAGGATCACCGAATGGGCATGGAAGATCGATGCCAGGTCGCTGCCGTACGTTTCCGCTATCCGGCTCTCGGTGGCCTCCAGTTCCGCCTCCACCGCGCGCACGGCGGCGCCGAAACGCTCAACCTCCCGGTCCAGATCACGGCTGCGAATCGGCACGCGGAGTGTCTGGACACCGTGACCGCGAAGAACAGACGGCTGGACCGATGGCGACGCCCGGGGCGGCGGCCACCCCCTGGAGCGTCTCCTCGGCGGCGCCGGCGCCATGCGGCCGGTTCATTCGTCCTCTCCGAAGCGAGCCCTGGATCAGATCGCACAAGGCGGTCATGGCGGCCTGCTCGTCCTCGCCGCAACAGCGAACCGTGAGCTTGGCGCCGCGACCCGCGCCAAGCAGAAGGACGCCGAGAATGCTCGTCGCTTTCGCCTCGCGGCCGTGCGCGCGCAGGACCACGTTCGACTGGAACTCGTTCGCCGTCCGCACCAGCCTTGCCGCGGCTCGCGCATGAAGCCCCAGCTCGTTGACGACTTCCACAACCCGTTCTCTCATCTCGTCGGCCGCGCCAGGCCCGTCGCCGCCAGTTGAATGCTCTTGCGGCCGTTGCTCCAGATCCAGTCCGCCAGATCAGGAAGGTCCAGGTCGGGCGGGCCGCAACACAGGCTGAGCACCATCGGCAGGTTGACGCCGGTCACCACGGCCGCCCTGGCCACTCCGGAAGCGCGCAGCGCGCTGTTGCAGGGAGTGTCGCCGAAGATCTCGGTCAGGATCAGCACGCCGGCGCCATGCTCCTGATCGAGTTGCCGGATCCTGGTTTCGATCAGGCGAGCCGCCTGGGCCCGGCCGGCGCGCCATTCGACGCAGAGCGCGTGTATCGGCGGATCCCCCCGCACTCGGAGTGCTGACCGGGATATCGCTCTCGCGGCCGCCAGCAACTCGCGGGCCAGGTAGCCGTGCGAGACGATGAGAACCGGGACCGTCATGGCTCGGCGGCGTCAACGATCCGGTGACGCTCGACGTCTCGATGCAGCAGGCGGACCTGCCACGCGCCCGCGGCCAGGCGATCGGCCACGGCTTCGGAGACCGCGACCGAACGGTGCCGACCGCCGGTACAGCCGATCCCGACCGTCAGGTAGCTCCGCTTCTCGTCGCGAAACCTGGGAAGAAGGTAGGCGAGGAGGTCTTCGAGGCGCTCGACGAGTTCGCCGAAGTCCGGGTGACCCCGCAGGAACCGCTGAACGTCCGCATCCGAGCCGGGCTTGTCGCGCAATTCCGCGACGAAGTATGGATTCGGCAGAAAGCGCACGTCAAACATCAGGTCGACACCGGAAGGAACGCCGAACTTGAAGCCGAAACTGACGATGTTGACCGTCAGTCCGCCGGCGTCGCTCGAGGCGAACTCGTTGTAGATTGCCGCTCGAAGCTCGTGAATCGTCGAATCCGTCGTGTCAAGGACCCGGGAGGCTCGGCCACGCAGCTCGGCGAGTTGCCGCCGCTCCCGGCGAATGCCGTCGATGACCCGCTCGCCCGCCTTCGTCAGCGGATGTCGTCGGCGGGTCTCCGAGTACCGCCGGACGAGCGCGTCGTCCGAACTGTCGAGGAACAGAAGTACGGGTTCGACCGACGCCGGATCCGCCTCGTCCAGAAGGCGCGGCAGTTCCGCGGCCAGGCCGGGCGTTCGCGCGTCCGTGACCAGGACGATCGCGTCCAGGGAGGGCGCCGCGGCAGCGGGTTCCTGGACAAGGTGGCGCAGCAGCGGCAGCGGCAGGTTGGTCGATGCAGTGATGCCCCAGATCCTCGAAACAGCGGGCCACCGTGCTCTTCCCCGAGCCGGAAAGCCCGGTGATGACGAACAGGCGAACAGGCAATTCAGACACGCCCGTTGGCGCACAGCAGCTCGTAAATTTCCTGCGGCTCTCTCGCCTTGAGCAGACGCTGCCGGCCGTCTCGGTTCATCCATTCCGACACGGCCGCCAGTGCCTTGAGATGGCGGCCGGCGCTCTCCTGGGGCGACAGCAGGACGAAGAAGACACGCACCGGCCGGCCGTCCTCGGCGCCGTAGTCGACGCCCTGACGGGAAACCGCCACCGCCAGCACGATGTCGCGGAGACCGCGGATCCGCCCATGGGGCACGGCCAGACCATCTCCGAGCGCCGTGGAGCCCAGCTCTTCCCGATCGCGCAGGGCCGACAGGACGACATCCGGATCCGCCAGACCGAGTACTCGGCAGATGCGCTCGGTCAAGGCGCGCAGGGCGCCGTCCCGACTCTTGGCCTCGAAGTCCGGGAAGATGAGCTGCGGCTTCGCCAGGCTTGCCAGATCCATGGTCGCTTCGCGGTCTCCTCTCAACTCGGCTCAGAAGATCTGCTTGCGGTCGTTCGACGACGGAATGCCGAGCTCGTCGCGGTACTTGGCGACTGTCCGCCGGGCGATGCCAATCCCCTCGCGCTGGAGCTGTCGCGTCAACGCCGAGTCGGAGAGCGGCTTGCGACCGTCTTCGTCGCCGATCAGGTCCCGCAGCTTTCGCTTCACCGTCAAGGAGGACATCTCCCCGCCCCGGTCACAGTCGATGCCGCTGTGGAAGAAGAACTTCATCGGGTACAGACCGCGCGGAGTATGAATGTACTTGTTCGAGACGACGCGACTGACCGTCGACTCGTGCATTCCGATGTCGTCGGCGACGTCCCGGAGGACCATCGGACGCAGTTCGTCGACGCCGCGGTCGAAGAATCCGCGCTGCTGCCGCAGGATCGACTCCGCCACCTTGTAGATCGTCCTCTGCCGCTGATCCAGGCTCTTCATCAGCCACATGGCGGAGCGCATCTTGTCCTTCAGGAACTCGCGGGCCTCGGCCGCGCCTTCTTCGCGCTGCATGCGCTGGAGCATCGTTCGGTAGGCGCGACTGATGCGCAGCTTCGGCAGACCGTCGTCATTCAACTGGATCGACCACTCTCCTCCCGTCTTGACGGCGACGACATCCGGCTCGACATACTCCGCGCGCTCGTGCGAGAACAGTCGACCCGGGCGAGTCTCCAGGGCCTTGATCGCCTCTATCGGAGCTTCGAGGGACGGCAGCGGCGTGCGAAGGCGTCGAGCGATCTGGCGAAACTGGCGTCGAGTCAGCAAGTGCCAGCACTCATCGACGATGCGCCAGGCGAGGCTCCCGGTTTCGCCCCGGGCCTCGAGTTGCGCCAGAAGAGACTCGGGAAGCGTGTGCCAGGCGATACCCGGAGGATCGAAGCGTCTCACCAGCTCCAGAGCTCGATCAACGGACTCGGCGGGATATCCGGGCGCCGGCGCGAGCTCGTGGGCCGCCCCTCCGCCCGCGGGCCCCGCGACCGGGTCTCCGTTGCCGTCGTGGCGGGCCGAGAACGCCTCCGTCATCTCCAAGGCGAGCGCGACCTCCGCCTGGCGCCTCTCCGCTTCGGCGGGCTGGGCGCCGAGAAGCTGGATCTCCTCGACCGAGGCGCAGAGGAACCCATCGGCATCCAGGTTTCCGATAACGAGCTCCGCGATGTCCCGCAGCGGCGGCTTCGCATCGGACAGCCGCAACTGCCAGAGAAGGTGGTCGTAGAGATCCGGTTCGCTGCTGACGCTGTTCTCGAACCGTACGGCCTCTCTTGCCTCGAACGTGTTCGGGGCGGTCGAGTCGGAACCCAGGTAGTCGTTGAAGTACGCGTCGAGATCAATGTCGGCCATCGACGCCTCGGCTTCTCGGGGGCTCTCTTCGTCCGCTTCTTCGGGGTCCATCCGATCCCCGACATCCTCGAGCACCGGGTTCTCCACCATTTCCTGGTTGAGAACGCCCTGAAGCTCCAACCGCGTCATCTGCAGCAACTTGATCGCTTGCTGCAGTGACGGCGTCATCACCAGCCGCTGGGCCAGCTTGAGCGAGAGCCGCTGTTGAAGCACCATGATCGCTTGACGAATGCGGCGGTCCTTGGGGCGGGAACGTCTCGCGGGAGTCGGTCGCGTCGGGATGAGATGGGCGGCTCCGTGCTCCGCTCTGCCGCAGTCTGTGAGCCGGCGCGTCCATCCAGCAAGAGCAATGCCAAGGTGACGGTATCACCACCGGGGCGCCTGCCGACCGTCAGAGGCTGAACTCGGCGCCAAGGTAGATCTTGCGAACCGTCTCATCGGCGGACAGCTCCGCCGGAGTGCCGGTGCGGAGGATTCTGCCGTCGTTGATGATGTAGGCGCGGTCGGTGATCTTCAGGGTCTCACGGACGTTGTGGTCGGTGATCAGGACCCCGATGCCCATGTCGCGAAGCTGCCGGACGATCGCCTGGATGTCTAGCACGGCGATCGGATCGATACCGGCAAACGGCTCGTCGAGAAGGATGAAGCTGGGTCCGATCGCCAGCGCGCGGGCGATCTCCAGGCGGCGCCGCTCCCCGCCCGAGAGCTGATTCCCTTTCGACCGTCGCACCGCGACGAGATCGAAGTCGGCAATCAACTGGTTCATCCGGCGTCGTTGCTCGGCACGGCGAAGACCAAGGGTCTCGAGCACGGCGCGGAGGTTGCCTTCGACGGAGAGTCGGCGGAACACGGAGGGCTCCTGCGGCAGGTAGCTGATCCCCTGCTGCGCCCGGAGGTACATGGGCAGATCGGTCATCTCGATGTCATCGAAGAACACTCGGCCCTGGTCCGGCCGAGTCAGTCCGACGACGATGTAGAAGGTCGTCGTCTTGCCGGCGCCGTTGGGTCCGAGCAGCCCGACGACCTCACCCTGAGCAACCTCGATCGACACGTTCTGAACGACGGGTCTGCCTCGATACACCTTCCGCACATCCTGGGTGCGGATGCGGTGTCGGGATGCCGGCTGCCCCGTCACGGGTCGCCGGCTCCGACAGCCGAACTGCCGGACGGCCTCATCTCGTAGCGGCGCTGGTCGATCCAGTAGATCAGGCCAGGTCCGCGCAGCTCGTCCGCTCCCCCACGGAGCACGACGCCGCCGGCGAACCGGATCGTCCGTTCGCCCAGGGCGTAGATCGCGCGATTCGCCTCCACGGTGCGACCGTCGCCGAGGTCGTCGAGGCGAGCGGCGCCCAGACAGAACAGTCTCTCCGCCTGGAGTCCTCCCGGCGCGGGATCCTGGCCGACGGGAATCGTCTCGACCGTCAGTTCGTCGCACTCCAGACTCTGTTCCCCCAGGACGGCCGCGACGCCGCCGCCGTAGCGCAATTCGCCGCTGTCTTCGTTGTAGTTCATGCGCGCCGCATCAATGGACCAGCGCTCCGGACCAATCCCCGTCCCGCCTTCCCCGGCGGTTCGGGCGCCGCCGACCGGGCTTGCATGCCAGACCGTCCGGACGTCGCCGTTCGCAACCATCCGCCGCCGATCTTCCGTGACACGCAACTGGGCAGCCGCGAGCAGGTCGGGGCCGCGCCGCACCTCCACGTCGCCGCGGAACCGGCTCTCGCCTGCATCGCAGAGGATCGCCTCATCGGCCGCGACCGCCGACGGGACGGCTTCAGAGGACTCTCCTCCAGGCGACAGCGCGCCGCCGAACGGCAGAACGCCGCCGCTGGCCGCATCGTCGCCGCGAAGAGCGAAACGCACACCTCCACTCGCCTCGGAGCAGCCGTTGGCCTGGTCGCGGAGAATCCTGGATCCCTCGAGTTCTCCCTGCGAATGAACCAGCCTTGCCGGCTGGCCGCGCAAGTCGACCCGTCGCCCGGAGGGATCGATGATCGCCTCGTCGGCGCGGGCGAACACCGCCGCTTCGCTTCGGTCGGTCAGTTCGACGTTGCCCCCAAGCGTCAACTCGGCCAGAACCCCTTCCGCGTCGAAGCGGCCGCCGGCGACGACGCTCGAGGCTTCTCGCAGCGGACGCCGACTGCCCGGCACGAACTCGTGAAGCTCGACCCTGCCCCGCGAAGCGAACTCGGCAAGCACGCCTTCCAGGAAGCTGAACTCGAGAAGCCGCGCCCGGATGCGCCGCCGCGAACCGTCTCCGCGGTCGATGCGCAACACGGCGGGTCCTCCCCAACCCGGACCGCTCAGGTGGACCCGGCCCGGCGCCTGGCCCTCGTCGAAGCGGACGTCCATGGCGTCGCCGCGCAGAATGAAAACGGATCCTTCGGCCTCCGGTTCCGCGGTTCCGAAAGGAGCCCTCAACTCGATCTCGCCTCGCGCCTCGAGCCTCGCGAGGCCGCCAGTCTCGCCTTCGTGCAGCGTCAACGAGCGAGCGGACAGCGTGAAGCTCCCGAGTTGCATCGCCGTCCCGCCCAGAGCCCGCACGACGCCCGAGCGCCAGCGATACTCCAGGGCATCGGCGGTCAGAGAGAACGCTCGGGACCGCTCGGGATCCACGCCGCTGTCGGAATCTCCCGTGCCTACCAGACGAACGCCGCCGCCCATGCGGGCGGTCTCCTCGCGGAAATCCACCCGCAGATCGTCGCCCCGAACGGTGACGCCCTCGAAACCGAAACGGCTGTCGTCCGCCGCGGTCAGGACCATGCCGCCTTCCGCCAGGTCCATCCACTCGGTATCGACGGCCAGACCGTTGGTCCCTTCGAGAGACACCGCGCCCTGCAGGTGGGTCGCACTCGTCTCCTCGTTGTAGGTCGCGCCGTCGGCGCGCAGGGAGTAGTGGTCATCCCCTTGCGGGTAGTCGACATCGACCTGACTGAGGTTCACGTTGCCCTGATCGTCCGAACTGGTCCGGGCGCCTCGAATGCGGAACACCTCGACGCCCTCGCGTTCAAGCGTCGACTCGAATTCCTCCGCGCTGAGCTGGGCGGACTCGACCAGCGCTTCCGCTTCGCCGCCCGTCTCGACGGCCTGTTCAGCAATGGCCGCGGGGTCGGCCGCGGCGCGCTGTCGCCGTCCCTGCAGGAACATCGAGGCCAGGCCGCCGACGCCGGAAACCAGAGCCAGCAACAGGACGGCCCTAAGCAGGCGGTGGCGCAGGCGCCGGCGTCTGCCGAAGTTCGGCGTCCGTTGGCGCCCCGGCGCGTAGGCGGCGCCGAGGCCTTCCGACCGGGAAGTCGCCTCCTTGGAGGTCGATGCCCGCGGCTCGTGAGCGGCATCCCGCGTCATGCAGAGATTGTACGTTCCGGCGGTCGGTCGGTTCGGACCTGCCGGGCGTCTTCGATTCTCACGACGGGACCGCCGCGCCAGGAATCCCACTCCAGGGCGCCGAGAACCTCGAAACGGCCGTCGAGACGCGCCGCCCGCTCCTTCCAGCCCCACCCGAGCAACCAGACGGGGGCGCTTCCCTTCGAGTTCTCGCCGCCCGCGGACCGGACGCGCAGCTTGACATGGTCCTTGTCCTTGCCGAACTCGCGGAGCGGGCCGGCCCGTTCGAGAGGGCCGAGCCGGATCAGGGGCCGCCGGTTCCCTTCCCCGTGCGGCTCGAGCCTGACCAGCTCCGCGTAGAGGTCGGCATCGATCTCCTCGGCCGAGAGATCCAGTTCGTACTCGCGCCGACGCACGAGGATCTCGGGAGGCCACTCGGCGGCATCTTCCATCGCGGTCCTGAGGCCCGGCAACTCGGAAACCGCCACCGAGAGACCGATCGCCTGGGGATGGCCGCCGAACCGGGTCGTCCGATGCCTGAAGCGAGCCACGAAGGAGTGGAGATCAAGACGCGGGATGCTCCGGCCCGATCCGGTGGCGGTTTCGCCGTCGACTGCCAGGAGAATCACCGGGCGGTGAAACTGACGCGCGAGGCGTCCCGCGGCGATTCCCACCACGCCGCCGTGCCATTCCGGGCTCCAGTCCACCAGAATGCCCGGCAGAGGATCACGGGCCGCGAAGCCCTCGGCCGCCTGACGGACGACCCGCCGCTCGTCGGCCTGACGTTTGCGGTTGAGGTCGTCGAGTTCGCGGGCGAGAGACTCCGCCTTCCCGGAGTCCGGAGTCAACAGCAACCGAAGCGCGAGGTCGGCGTCGGCGAGGCGTCCAGCGGCGTTGATTCGCGGTCCGAGGCGGAACGCGACCTCGGTCGACGAAACGGCGCCCTTGACCTGCGCCACGCGCTTCAGCGCCTTCAGTCCCGGCGAGCGCGGTTTCTCGAGGGCACGCAGACCGAGCGCGGCGATCACCCGGTTCTCTCCCACGAGCGGCACGACGTCCGCGATCGTGCCCAGGCACGCGACCCTCAGCAGAGCGGTCAGCGACTCGTCGCGGCCGCTTCGCCGCAGCAATCCCTGCGCCAGCTTGAACGCGAGTCCGGCCCCGCAGAGGTGGCGGAACGGATAGCCGCAGTGATCCTGAAGCGGGTTGATCTGGATCGCCTGCGAGGGAAAGTCGCCGCCGACCATGTGGTGGTCGGTCACGATCACGTCAATGCCTCGCTGGATCGCCGCCCGCACCGCCCCGGTTGACGTCGTTCCGCAATCGACGGTGACGATCAGGGAGGCGGCCGCGCGGTGAGCCTTTTCCACCTGAAGGGTCCGGAAACCATAGCCTTCCGTGAGCCGGTTCGGGATGATGGGGACGACTTCGACGCCAAGCGACTTCAACACCGCGGTCAGGAGGGCGCAGGCGGCCACGCCATCCACGTCGTAGTCCCCGACGACGGCCACCTTGCCGTTGTCGCGGCAGGCCCTTCGCAGGCGCGTTACCGCTTCCTCCATGCCATGCAGCAGGAAGGGATCGTGCAGGTCGCGTGCATGGGGCGCCAGGAAGGCGTCGGCCTCCGCCGGCGTACTGACGCCTCTCCGGGCGAGCGGCGCAGCCAGCACGCCGTAGCCCGCCTCGGTCAGCGCCGCGGCGGCTTCGGGCGTCGGTTCCTCGAACCACTCCACCGTGTCCGTTCGTTCTTCTTCCACGGAAGGGGAATGCGTCACATCAGATCCTGGGGGTCCACGTCGACAGTCAGGTCGGCCGCGGGCGTTGGCGCCAACGCCCGCGCCAGTCTCCTCACGCTCGCTCCGTCGGCCGAACGCATCAGGAACTGGAAGCGCCACTGCCCCTTGAGACGCTCCAGGGGCGCCGGCGCCGGCCCCGAGAACCGGACGCCGGCGGCGAGTTCGTGCCTCCAGGCGGCAGCCGCCAGCTCATCGATCCGCGAACGGCCCCGATCACGGTTCCGGTCGCGCACGACGATCTGCACCATGCGGGTGAACGGCGGGTAGTGGAAGATCCGGCGAAAGCGCATTTCGTGGCTGGCGAAGGCCTCGTCGTCATGGTTCAGGACCGCCTGGATCGCGTAGTGGTCCGGTTGGTACGTCTGAATCACGAACCGACCGGCCCGTTCGCCGCGACCGGCGCGGCCGGCGAGCTGCGTCAGGAGAGCGTAGCTCCGTTCCGACGCGCGGAAATCGGGAAACCCGAGGTAGGAATCGGCCGTCAGGACGGCCGCGAGAGCGACATTCGGGAAGTGGTGTCCCTTGGAGATCATCTGGGTGCCGATGAGTATGTCGGTGCGACCGGAGCGGAACCGTTCGAGTACCGCGGCGGCGCCGCCGACGCGCCGCGTCGCATCACGGTCCAGCACGTCGACGGCAGCGGTCGGGAAGCGCTCCTGAACTTCCTCCTCCACTCGCTCCGTGCCGGCGCCGATCGGTTGCAGCGCGTCCTCGCCGCACTCGGGACAAACCAGCGGAACCTGAGCGTGACCGCCGCAGTAGTGGCAGATCAGCCGTTCTTCGCGGCGGTGGTAGCTCTTCGGCAGGCCGCAGTCATCGCACGGCATGTTCTCGCCGCAGGCGCGGCAAAGCAGTTGCGGCGAATAGCCGCGACGGTTCCGCAGCAGGATGACCTGTTCGCCGCGCTTCAGACTGTTCTCCACCTCCTGGACCAGCAACTGGGAGAAGGCGACCTCGCCTGGCCGACGAGGTTGATCGCCGGGCTCGTCGCGAAGGTCGACGAGAATCGCCTCGGGAAGCGCACCGACGCCAACCCGAGCGGTCAGGCGCAGCTCGCGATAGCGCCCCCGCTCGACGTTCAGCCGAGTCTCGAGACTCGGCGTCGCGGAAACCAGAAGAGCGGTCGCCGCCGACGTCCGAGCTCGCACCAGGGCCAGGTCGCGGCCGCTGTACCGTGGTCGCGTGTCCTGCTTGTACGCGCCGTCCTGCTCCTCGTCCACCACGATCAGGCCCAGGTTCCGGACCGGAGCGAAGACCGCCGAACGCGGCCCGATGACGACGCGCGCTTCGCCTCCGCGAATCCGCTCCCACTCCTGGCGTCGTTCAGCGCTGCCCAGGTTGGAATGCAGCATGGCGACACGGTCGTGGAAGCGCTCCCGGAGAGCGCGCGCCAGGGCCGGCACCAGAGCGATCTCGGGCACGAGGATGACGGTGGACCGGTCCTCCCGCAGGGCCGCCGCGGCGCCGCGCAGATACACCTCCGTCTTGCCCGAACCCGTCATGCCGCCCAGGAAGCAGGACCGAAAGCGACCGCTGCATACCTGCCGCACGAGTTCCCGCGCGGCCGCCGCCTGATCGGGCCGCAGCTCGAATGGCGCCTCCGCGACGTTCCCCTGGAGACGATGACGCGCCAGATCGATCGACTCGATCTGCGTGAAGGAACGGAGGACGCCGAGGGTCGCCAGCCGGCGCACGACCGCGGTCGAACAGCCGACGCCGGCGCAAACTTCCCGAATGGTGGCCGGTCGGCCAAGGACCGCGAGGTACTCGACGACCGCCCTGCCGGCGGGCGAACGGCCGCAACGTTCGAGCTGGCTCGCGCGATCTCCCGGCGGCAGCTCCACCGCCTGGCGATAGCGGTCGCTCCGCCCGCCCGGTTCGTGGATACGGAGGCGTCCCTCCGCGCGCCAGCGGTCGATCCGGCTCGGCAGATCGGCGCCGCCCAGCTCGTTCCAGACCTCGGCCAGGGCAACGCGGCCCCGCTTCAGCAAGAACTGCTGGAGATCCCGGGCCCGCGGGTCGCGGCGACAGTCCGCCAGAGCGCCGCTGCTCGTGAGTTCGGCGCGACGATCACCCCAGGCGGGAAGCGTCCCCGGCAGCAGGGTCCTGAACACTTCGCCGATCGGCGCCGCGTAGTAGGAAGCCGTGAATCGGGCGAGCCTCATCAGGTCGTCCGGGAGCAAGGGATCGAAGTCGATGATCGACTCGATCGATCGCAGTCCGTTCTCGAGACCCGGCGGCGGCGCCGACGGAAGATCGACGATCCAGCCGACCAGCCGACGGCGACCGACAGGCACCCGGACGCGCACCCCCGTCCGGGCGAGCGGCCGCCATGGCGTCGGCACCCGATACGTCAGGGGTTCGACCAGCGGCACGGGGACCGCGACGGCGACGTACTCGGCCGCCTCAGTCCGGCGTTCGGCGCTCATTCCGGCAACTTCCGCACACGCCGGCGGTCAACTGGGCCTCCGGCACGTGGACTTCACAGAGCCGACATCGGAGAAGGGCCTTCGGTCGGTCGCGGCCCGACGTCGTCCCGGGACGGCCGCGCGGCGCTCCTCCACCGCCAGTCGGACCGCCGCTTGCCGCGCGGCGCAGAACCCGCAGCAGCCGCAGCAGGGAACGCGCTTCCCCGGCCCGAGGCGAAGCCAACGCCCCGCGGATCATCCGAGCGAGCCACATCCACGCCAGCAGGATGGCGATCAGGATGACGAGGAGCCGGGTCACCGTCTCGCAAACCTGTCGCAGCTTTCGGACTGAGCGCCCGGCTTCCGATCGAACCCGCGCCGATCGGACGTCAGCAGCGAGGACCGCGGCAGCCGCGCGGGCTCAACTCGCCTTGGCCTTGGAGATCTTGTCCAGGCTGGCGACGAGCGCCTTCTCGACCAGTTCCTCGGCGCTCTCTTCGCTGATGTCACGGACGTGGAGCACCTCGCTCACGATGAAGTACCTGGCCTTCTCGTACATCTTCTTTTCGCGGAACGAAAGGGCCTTCTTCTGACTCACGAGTCGGAGGTTCTTGAGGACCTCGGCGGCGTCGCTCAGTTCGCCCGTCCGCATCTTGTCCAGGTTCTGCTTGTAGCGGCCCTTCCAGTCCTTGTAGACGTCGATGTTGCCGTCCTCGACCAAAGCGAGAAGATCCTTGATCTCCCGTTCCCTGGCGAGGCGTCGAAGGCCGACGCGGTCCAGGTTCTCTTCGGGAACCATCACCTTGGAGTCGTTCGCCAGCAGGCGAAGGTGGTAGTAGGTCTGCTTTTCCCCTCCATCCGGCGCACTCACCGCAATCCGCTCCACTACACTCACCCCATGGTTGGGGTACACGACCTTCTCACCCACTCGGAACACTCTGATCTCCCTTCAGGCCGGTGGCAGGTGGATGCGCCGAAAGGACCGCCGGAACGCTGGCTTCAGCTCCGGGATCGGCCGCGAGTCGCTCATCTGACGCCTTGTGCCCAAGTTACGGAAAATCACGCAGATAGCGGTCGCTGATTGTAGCCTCCGAGGGTTGAATCGTCAAACTCGTTCACGCTCCGTTTGCGCCAAGCCCGAGACCCGGCTCCAAGTCACTGTCAACACTGAGTTTGGCCGTTGAAACGAGCGGGACAGCGTGCTGTTACTCTCGGTCAACCTCGCCCACGCGAGTGGTCTGCTCGCGGAGTTCGTGCCGGAGTGGCGGAATGGCAGACGCAGGGGACTCAAAATCCCCCGCCCTCAGGGCATGTGGGTTCGAATCCCACCTCCGGTACCACGCCCGTAGACCCGCCAACCGTCCCCGGCGGGGACTCCAGCATCTCCCGCGCCCGCAGGGCAGGTGGGGTCGAATCCCACCTCCGGCGCCACGCCCGTAGACCCGCCAACCGCTTCCCCTGCGCCGTCGGCTAGCTGTCGGCGTCGGCATCGTCGACCAGCTCGATGCCCTCCTGTTCCAGCAGCACGCCGATCGCGCGGAAGTAGGTCAGCAGAGCGCGCCGGTAGTTCGTGATGGCCTCTACTTCGCGGCTGCGAGCCGCGGTCAGGTCCTCCTGGATCTCGAGAACCTGAAAACTGGTCCAGAGCCCGTTCTCGTAGCGTTTCTGGGCGGCGTCCAGGTTCTTCTCCGCCAGTTCCCGCGACACCCGGGCGGAGTCGATCTGCTTGCCCGCCGTCTCCACGCCTCGCGCCGCCTTCCGCACTTCCGTGCGGATGGACAGAACCAGGTCCTGCAGCTCCAGTCGGCCCTGGTCCAACGCCAGATCGGCGATCCGGCTCTGTGCCCTCGCCGAGCGATTCTGAAGCGGCTTCGACAGGTTCAGCCCGACGGTCCAGCCCTCGAAGACCTGCCCCCTCACCCCATCGTAGAACTGACCGAGCGTCGACAGGAAGTCCACCGAGTCGACCCGGACGAACTCATCCGGGCAAGGCTGGAAGAGATCCGCGATGCTGGGCGTCCCGGGACGCTCGCAGACGGTCCGATCCCCGCCCAGGGCGTTCCGCCCATAACTGACGCTCAGGTTCAGGTCGGGCTTGCGCTGATCGCGGCGAAAGGTGGAGTCGATCTCCAGCGACTCGATCCGGAGTCTCTGCCGGTCGATCTCCACCCGTTCGGCGAGCGCCGAATCCAGCGATACCTCCAGGTCGATCGCGACCCGGGAGATCTCGGGAGACGTCGTCGGCACGATCTCCAGGCCCCAAAGGGACAGCTCGTCCAGGTTCAGCAGCCGCCGCAGTTCGTCCGCCGCGTCCTGGATCAGGGCCTGCACCCGGATGATCTCCTCTTCGCGGGTCGCGATGCCAGCCTCGCTCTGAACGAGTTCCAGCGGCGCCAACGTCCCGACCTCGATCTGGATGCGGTTCATTTCGTGCAGCTCGCGGGCCAGGACCAGACTCTCCTCGGCGACCTTCGCCTGCTCGAGAGCCTCGACCAGAGCCCAGTAGCCGTTGGCCACGGTCTGGACCGTGTCGATCACCTGGACTTCCAGATCTCCCATGCTGATGTCGCTGTTCAGCGCAGCGACCGCGAGGTTCCGTTCCGTGATCTTCTTCCCCCGGTTCCGCAGCAGCGGCTGCTCGAAAGCCAACTGCAGACTGGACCGCAAGCTCGGGTTGATCTCCGAGAACCGGGAGTTGGACTCGGACCGGCTGTTCTGCCAGTTGATCGAGAAGGCGCCGCCCGAGGAAACCGCCTGCTCGATCTCGACGTTCGCGGTGATCGTCTCGTTCCTGGTGACCAGGGCGCCGTCGAGCTGCGACGCCGAAGGCCGACTGTCGCTGTTCACGTTCGTGTTGACGCTGAGCGCCGTGTCGTAGATGCCGTACGCCTCGTCGATCCGAAACAGCGACTGGGAGCGCTGGTAGCGTTGGACCAGCAGTCCGAGATTGTTCCGCAGGGCGATCGCAACCGCCTGATCGAGTTCCAGCCGGAGCTGTCCATCGGCAATGTCGAGATCGGGTGCGACCGGCTGCGCGATCCAGGTCGAGCCGACCTGCACCTGCCCCGCCGCCGGGGGACCCCAGGCGATTGCCGCGACAAGAACGGCGCATGGCAGCCCGTGGCGAAAGGCCCGCTGCATTCGAGCGGTCAACCATCCCGCCCGGCATCGTTGCTCCTCGGTCGAATTCGGCCGGGCATGCTCCCTCGTCGCGCCTTGCCGGACGGCCGCCTGACCGCTCTCGGCGAAACGCGCACGTCCACCACGGGCCGCCAGGGCGATGATCGGCGCCGCGGATCCACGGATGTTCGGCAGTGGGAACGGGTTCATCGGGCTGTGTTCCTTCCTTCGACGACGCCTACGCCCCAACGGACGCGGCGCGTCGTGATCTTTCCTCTTTGACGCGAGATGCGCGAGGTTGTTTCACCAACCCTACGCCGGATCGTCCCGGAGCACCGGTCTTGCGCGCCGACCCTCCGACCGGCCGCGCGGCCGCTCCTCCTCGCCTTCCGACGCGCATCGTTCCGGCGCCCCTTGCCGCCCGTGAACGCCATGCTACATTCCCGCCGCCATGAACGTCCTCGAGGGTCTCCCGGCGCCCCGGCGCGGCAAGGTCCGCGACATCTACGATCTCGGCGACCGGCTGCTGCTGGTGGCGAGCGACCGCGTATCCGCCCACGACTTCGTCCTCTCGCCGGAAATTCCGGACAAGGGCAAGGTGCTGAACCAGTTGACGAACTTCTGGTTCAAGCAGCTTGGCGACGTCATCCCGAACCACCTGATCGAGACCGATGCGCGCCGCTTCCCCGCCGACCTCCAGCCGCACGCCGACCTCCTGAACGGTCGGGCGGCGCTCGTGAGGAAAGCCGAGGTCGTGCCTTACGAGTGCGTCGCCAGAGCCCATCTCGCCGGCAGCGCGTTCCGGGAGTACCAGGAGACGGGACGCGCCTGCGGCCACGATCTGCCGGTCGGAATGGTACGGGCCGCACAACTGGAAGAGCCGATCTTCACTCCGGCGACGAAGGCCGAGGAAGGCCACGACGAGAACATCGACTACGACGCCCTGGTCGAAGGCGTCGGCGAGGAGACGGCGGCGACTCTCCGGCGGGTTACGCTCGAGCTCTTCAACCGGGGTCGGGAACTCGCGGCCGGCCGTGGCCTCATTCTTGCCGACACGAAGTTCGAGTTCGGGCTCGTCGAAGGCCGCTTGATTCTGATCGACGAGGTGCTGACTCCGGATTCCTCCCGCTACTGGGACGCGGCCCAGTGGCGCCCGGGCGTCGAGCCCGTCTCCTTCGACAAGCAACCGGTCCGGGACTGGGTCGCCGGGACCGGCTGGGACAAGGCCTCCGCGCCGCCGAAACTCCCCCCCGAAGTCGTCAACGAGACGAGGGAGCGTTACTTCGACGCGTTCCGCCGGATCACCGGCCGCGACCCGATCCTCTAGCGGCGTTTGCAGCTGTCGCGCAGGGAACCGATCGCCGAGTGCGCGTGGAATCCCCTCGATCCGAGATTCGTTCCGCGCAAGCCGACTCGGCGTCGCCGGGACGGATCACGCGCCGCGGCAGCCGGAGGCTCAGACCGCACCAGACCTCGTAGGCCGCGATGCCGGCGCGGGCCGCCAGTTCGCCGACGTCGATCCGCTGATCCCGCCGTTCTCCGAGAAGCACGCACTCGTCTCCGATCGCGACCCTCGGAACCCGGGTGACGTCGACGGTCAGCGAGTCCATGCTGATCTGACCGACGATCGGGCAACGCTCTTCCCCGACCAGAACGTCGCCGCCGCCGAAGCGCGTGCTGAATCCGTCTCCATAGCCGACCCGGACGAGAGCGATCCTGGCCGCGTCGGGCGCTCGCCAGGTGCGCCGGTAGCCCACGCCGGCGCCGACCGGTACGCACCGCACGTCGACGATCGGCGCCTTGACGCTCATGACGAGCCGCAATCCCGACCCGGTCGAGCCATCGCTCAACGTCGCCAGGTCGAGCCCGTAGAGGGCGCCGCCCGTGCGCACCGCGGTCCAGCGCGCGGAGGCGCGTCCGAGAGCCGCGGACGAGTTCGCCAGGTGCAACGACGCCGAACGCCGTTCGCGCGCGTCGAGCA
The DNA here is from genome assembly GCA_965203495.1 of Candidatus Multivorans sp. GTDB lineage: Bacteria > Acidobacteriota > Thermoanaerobaculia > Multivoradales > Multivoraceae > Multivorans. The sequence continues at coordinate 20,086 of CBDBDB010000011.1, read as the reverse complement.
ACTCGACGGCGGCGGCGAAACGACGTTCCTGTTCTCCGGTGAAGGAGCTCGCGACCAGCTCGGACTCGGCCAGATGCGACATCAAGCCCGCGAACCGGAACTCCGGAGCGGCACGCAGGTCGTCCAGCGCCGCCGGCCAGTCGCTCGGGTCGAGGCCCGAACGGCTCATGCCGGTATCCAGTTCCACGACGACGTCCAGTTTCGGTCCGGCGGCGGCGCCTCGACGGCGCAGCCAGGAGCGCCAGGCCGACAGTTGACCGGGGCGGGTCAGCGCCGGCGTGGCCGTCCAGCGCATGGCTCGATCCAGATCCTCGGCCGACTCCGGACCGCCGAACAGCAGGAGGCGACCGCCGAACCCCGCCCGGCGGAGTTCCTCGAGTTCGGTGGCGCGCGCCACCGCCAGGCCGTCGATGCCGAGCCTTTCGAGTTCCAGCGCGACCGCCGCCGCGCCGTGCCCGTAGGCGTCCGCCTTGACGACTCCGTAGACGGCCGCCCGCCCGACCGACCGGCGCACGGTGCGCAGGTTGACCGCCAGGGCGCCGAGATCGATCTCGACCCGCGCGCTCCGGCTGGAACTCAGTTCAGCCTCTCCGGCGGCGTGTGGTATGCGTCGTAGCTGCGGAACGTCGTCGTATCCCCGAGAAAGACCAGCTGCAGAGAACCGGTCTCGCCGTTTCGATGCTTGGCGATGATCAGTTCGGCCATCCCCTCCACCTCGAGATTGTCCGGTTCATAGACCTCCTCGCGGTAGACGAACATGACGATGTCGGCGTCCTGCTCGATGTTGCCCGACTCGCGAAGGTCGGAGAGCTGGGGACGGTGGTCCTTCCCCCGTCGTTCGGGCAATCGCGACAGCTGGGACAGCGCCACGACCGGCACCTCGAGTTCCTTGGCCAACTGCTTCAGGCCTCGGGTGACGGCGCCGATCTCCAGGTTGCGATTCTCGTACCGGCCGCCCGCGTTCATCAGCTGGAGATAGTCGACGACGAGCAGGGCCAGCCCGCCCCGCGCCTTGAGCCGACGCGCCTTGGAAGCGACCTCCAGCAGGGTTGGATTGGCGGAGTCGTCGACAAACAGTCGGGTGTCGTCGCTGTCCTTCCTCGCCGCATGGAGCAGCTTCCAGTCCGGACCGGACAGACGACCGCCGCGCAGCTTGTGGAACGGAATGTCGGTCTGCGAGCACAGGACCCGCATGGCGATCTCGCGCTGGCTCATCTCGAGCGAGAAGAAGCCGGCGACCTTCTTCTGGTCCCGCGCGACGTGAACGGCCATGTTCAGCGCCAGGCTCGTCTTTCCCATCCCGGGTCGGCCGGCGACGATGACCAGGTTGCCTGGCTGCAGCCCGTGCGTCATCCGGTCGAGGTCGACGAAACCCGTTGGCAGGCCGGCCAGCTCGCCCGCTCCCCGCTTACCGAGCTGTTCAAGCTGCACGAGTGTCGTGTCATAGATCTCCGCCAGGGGAACGAGCGGGCGCGACACCGCGGCCTCGCTGAGGTCGAGGACCTGCCGCTCGGCTTCGGCCAGGGCCTCCTGGGCCTCCAGACCGCCATCGAGCGCCTTGGCGTAGATCTTCGTGCAGGCGTCGAGCAGGCGTCGCCTCAGAGCCCGCTCCTTGATGATCTCGACATAGGCGTCCACCCGGCCGAGATCGGGCAGATCCACGTCGAGCGTGGCGAGATAGGCGACGCCGCCGGCCGACTCGAACTCGCCGCGTTGCTCCAGCCGCGCCTGAATCGTGCGCAGGTCGATGGGACTCTCCGCTTCCTGAAGCGCCAGCATCGCTTCGTACAACAGCCTGTGGCGCTCGAAGTAGTAGTCCTCCGGCTTCAGCCGGCTCGAGGTGGGCGCCAGATGCCGCTTCGCGTCGAGCAGGATCGCCGCGAGGACCGCACGCTCCGACTCCTCGCTGTGCGGCAGGCTGTGGGTGTCCTCGACGGGTGCGCGCACGTCTCCTCCAGAGGCCCCTAGCCTAGCCCGCATGTCTTGCCGAGGTCCGTAGCGAGGGCGCGTAGCCGACACGTCGTCGAGCCGACGCGAGGGAGAAGGTCCCGCGACGGCGAGCGGATCCGCGCCGATGGACGATTCCGCAACCTCCGCAGTCCCGGATCCGGAGCTGCGGATTCTCGACGCCGCGTGCGAGAATGAGCCGTTGCCGGAAACCCGCGCGAACAAAGGCGCAGCCCCCTGTCCATGGACCAACAAGGTTCCCCGTTCGTCTTGTCTCCCTCATGGGGATGCGCCTGCCTGGTTCTCTGCCTAGGCGCCGCGACCGCCGTCCCGGTCGGAGCGCAGGAGCCCGCAACCGATCCCCCGGCGCCGGAAGATGCCGCGGGGGAGGCGCCGTCCGCGGCGACCGCGCCAGCACACGAGGCGGACGCCAACGAGGAGACCGATCCCTGCGCTTCCGAGTACCTCGAGGGACGATCGTGGATCGACTGGCTGAATCTCCGCCTCCACCGAACCGCCTGCGAGACAGCCCTGTGGTTCGATCACCTGTTCGGCGACTACCGTCTTGACGAGGAACTGGAAGCCACGCACGGGCGGGCCCTCGTCGGCGTGCTCTGGGACGAACACTACGGCTTCGAGGACGATCTGCGCTTTCGCGCCCGTCTCCACTTCCCGAACATGGAGCGGCGCCTCAACGCCTTCATCGGTCGCGACGACCGCGAAGACGTCTTGGAGGACGCCCAGCGCCGCGGGACGACATCCCTGCCCCGGACGTTCAGTCCCGAAGACGACGAGTGGCTGGTGGGCCTCGGCTATCGGCCGATCTCGCGCGGCGACAGCGATCTCGACTTCGATCTCGGCATGAACTTCGATTTCCCCGTCGAACCCTTCGCCCGCGCCCGCTACAAGCACCGTTCCTTTCTCTCGGAGACCGATCTCGTCCGCTTCCGGCACACCCTGTTCTGGGAGCGGGAAGACGGTTGGGGGTTGGCGACCCGGATCGACTACGAACACGCCTTTCCGGCCGGCGCCATGCTGAGATGGCGAGGCGCCGGGAAGATCTCGGACATCACCAGAGGGGCGCACTGGTTCACCGAGTTGAGCTACTACCACCGGTTGGGCCGCCGCCGCGCGCTCGCGCACCAGATCGGCGCCAACGGCGAAACGGACGCGCCGGTCCTGATCGAGAACTACTTCGTGCGGTTCATCTACCGGCAGCAGGTCTTCCGGGAGTGGCTCTTCCTCGAGGTCGGCCCCGGCCTGGCCTGGCGGCGCGAGGAACCCGGCCAGCCCAGGGATTCCGTGCCGATTCTGCGTTTCGGAGTGGAGCTGCTGTTCGGAGACTACCGGGGCCAAGACACCGCCGCGCCGGTTCCAGGCGGATAGAGGTCCACCGCCATAGAGACCGGGCGCGAGGCGCGAGATGAGGAACGGCCGTCTGGACAGCGGCGAAGTCACGGCAAGGATCGGCGACGATCTGGTCGCGGAGATCGAGATCCACCGGCCGCCCGACAACTTCTTCGATATCGACCTGATCGCCGAGCTGGCCGCGGCGATTGGCGAACTCGACGAACGGGACGACTGCCGCGCGGCCGTTCTCTGCTCGGAGGGCAAGCACTTCTGCGCCGGCGCGAACCTGAACGCGCGGCGGGACGCGACCGGCGACGGCGGCGAGCGCCACCTCTACGACGAAGCGGTTCGCCTGTTCGACACCAGGACGCCGATCGTGGCCGCCATCCAGGGCGCCGCCGTCGGCGGCGGGCTGGCGCTGGCGTTGATGCCTGACTTCCGGATCGCCTGCCCCGAGGCGCGTTTCTCGGCCAACTTCGCTCGTCTGGGCTTCGTTCAGGGCTTCGGGCTGACCGTGACGCTGCCGCGCCTCGTCGGCCGCCAGCGAGCGATGGAGCTGCTCTACACCGGCCGCCGGGTCAAGGGGGAGGAAGCGCTTCGAATCGGCCTCTGCGACGATCTCGTGCCGCTCGACCAGCTGCGCGCGCGGGCGCGTGAACTTGCCGTGGAGATCGCCGCGTCGGCGCCGCTTGCCGTGCGCTCGATCCGTGAGATGATGCGGGGACGGCTGGCTGAGGAAATCCGCACCGCCACCGACCACGAAAGGGCGGAGCAGGATCGGCTGCGGCAGACCGCGGATTTCGCGGAAGGAGTGCGCGCCATGACGGAGCGTCGGCCGCCGCGGTTCGTCGGCGCGTGACAAAGGCTGTCCTCGGGTCCAAGAACGGACCCGAGGACCGGTTCGCGGCGGCCGCGGGCCGCGCCGCTCACGTTCAGACGCCGACCGCCGAGGCAAGGACGAAGGTCAACCAGGCGCTCAGCCAGGCCAGACCGTTCATGTAGGCGAACGTGAAGACCGGCCAGCGCCAGCCTCCCGTCTCGCGTCGGATCACCGCCAGCGTCGACATGCACTGCATCGCGAAAGCGAAGTAGACCAGAAGGGCGAGCGCCGAGGCCCGCGACAGAACGGCCGCCGCGCTCCCGCCTTCTCCGCGGCCGGCGAGCAGGGCGCCGAGGTCCTCCTCCTCATGCCCCTCGTGAGCATGGATCTGCGCCAACGTGGCGACCATCACCTCGCGGGCGGCCTGCGAAGCGATCAGACCGACGTTGATTCGCCAATCGAAGTCCATGGGCGCGAAGACGGGTTCCAGCAAGCGCCCGGCGGAGGCCGCGTAGCTCCCTTCGAGAACCATCCCGCTGGTTCTCGGCCGCCGAGAGTCCAGGATCCGCCGGCCGTCGCGGCAGGTTGAGCAGAAACCAGAGTACGACGCTGACGGCGAGGATGATCGTGCCCGCGCGGCGCAGGAACAGCTTCGCTCGATCCCAGACTCCGAGAGCGATGTCGCTGGGCCGGGGCAGCCGGTACGGAGGCAGTTCGAGGTAGAAGGGCAGGGTCGCGCCGCGCAGAAGGCCCCGCTTGAACGCAGCCGCCGAAAGCAGCGCGGCCCCCGCGCCCAGGAAGTAGAGGCCCATCAGCGTCCGCCCCTGCCAGGTAAAGGGACCAAGAGCCGGATCCGCGGGGATGAAAGCGGCAATCAGCAGGATGTAGACGGGCAGCCGCGCCGAGCAGGTCGCGAACGGAGCAACCAGAATCGTGGTCAGCCGATCGCGCGGGGACGGGATCGTTCGGGTCGCCATGATGCCGGGAACGGCACAGGCATAGGAAGACAGAAGGGCGATGAAACAGCGGCCCTCCAGCCCCGCCCAACCCATCACGCGATCGACGACGAACGCGGCCCGAGCCATGTAGCCGCAGGCCTCCAGAAACAAGATGACCGTGAAGAGGAGCACGATCTGGGGCAGAAAGACGATGACCGCGCCGACGCCGCGGATCACGCCGTCCGCCAGGAGGCGGGTGACCGCCGAGTCCGGCGCCGCCGTCAGGATGCGGTCCGCGAGCCCGTCCATGATCCCGGACAGGAGGTCCATCGCGGGAGTGGCCCAAGTGAAGATGGCCTGGAAGAAGAAGGCCACGAACGTCAGGAAGATCGCGGAACCGATGATCGGGTGAAGCAGGAAGCGATCCAGGCGCCGGGTCCAGCGATTCGGTTCCGGGACCTGTCGGCGGCAGGCGCGGAGGACCGCCCGCGCCCACGCGAATCGATCCTCCGGCGTTCGAGCCGCCTCGCCCCACGACAGGCTGGCGCCCGCCGTCCAGTCCCAGGGAGCGCTGACCAGCGCGCCGAGATCGTCGATGCCAAGACCTCGGTTGCCGACCACCCCGACCACCGGCACGCCGAGTTCCCGCTGGAGTTCCTTCGGATCGATCTCACCGTGGCGCGCCTTCAGTTCGTCGATCATCGTCAGAACGACGCAGATCGGCAGGCCCATGCCGGCTGCTTCCGCCAGCAGCGGCAACCCTCGTTCGATCGTCGTGGCGTCCAGCACGACGACGACGCCCTCCGGGGCCGGCTCGCCGAAACCACCCTGGAGCACTCGCACCGCGACCGTCTCGTCTTCCGACTGCGGCTGCAGGCTGTAGACGCCGGGCAGGTCGATCAGCCGCACGTCGTCCCTTCCGAACGTGCGCTGAAGGTCGCCCTCACGACGGTCGACCGTGACCCCCGGATAGTTCCCCGCCTTGGCCCGATGCCCGGTGAGGGCGTTGAACAGCGTCGTCTTTCCCGAGTTCGGGGCCCCCAGGATCGCGATGCGCCTCGGTCGCCTGGCGGCCGCGCGCGTCCGCAAACGGATCAGGGCCGTCATGCGCCGACCCAATGAACGCGGATCCGCCGCGCTTCGCCGCGGCGCAGGCTCATGAGTGCGCCGCGAAGCTCGTACATCGCGGGATCGCCAAGCGGCGCCCGGCGAATGAACCGAACCGGCGCGCCGGCGCAGAAGCCGATCTCCCGGAGGCGTCTGCTGTCGCCGCCGGCGCCGACTACCCCGACGATCTCAAGCAACCGTCCGTCGTTGGCGTCGGCCACGTCGGCCAAGGTTCGGTCCATACCGGACCGGGATAGTACCAGTTGCCGACGGAGGGCGCCGGGAATCACTGGCGCCGGAGGCGGGATTCGAACCCGCACGCCCGATCGCGGGCGGAGGATTTTAAGTCCTCTGCGTCTGCCGTTCCGCCACTCCGGCCCTTGCGCCGAGAATCGAGGGTCTGGAGGCGACGGCCGGATTCGAACCGGCGAATAAGGGTTTTGCAGACCCTCGCCTTACCACTTGGCCACGTCGCCTCGGGGACCTCGCCGCCGGTCTCGAGCCGCGTGAATCGCGTGGAGCGGGAAACGGGATTCGAACCCGCGACCCCAACCTTGGCAAGGTTGTGCTCTACCACTGAGCTATTCCCGCGCCCGAGCGAACCAGCCGCGCAACCGGCAGGCCCTGGACCGCGAGGATACGGCCAGCCTCTGGACAGTGTCAACTCGCACGGGCGCGGGAAACGGAGAGTTTGCGAGCCGCGACCGGCGCTCGACAGGACCCGGACTCGCTGGCGATCGCGGCGCGTCCCTGGCGACGGGCGGCGTGCGTTTGCGCGGACCTGGCCCTGGCCGCGGGCGGCCGATCATGGCGACCGCCGGGAAGTGGCAGCCTTCGACGATGCTCTTCCGAGATCCAGGACCGGGATCCCCATCGCTCAGGCGGCTTCCGCCAGGCCACGGTCGTAGGTGGCCAGTTCCACCTCCTGGCGTTGCTCTCGAAGGTAGCCAAGCGACGCCGGGTGAAGGGCGTCCAGGGTGCGAAGGGGCGAAATCAAGCTAGCCTGACCGCATGGTCCGGCTGGAGTGCGTTCCGAACATCAGCGAGGGGCGGCGCCGCGACGTGGTCGACGCCTGCGTGGATGCGGCCTCGACGCGGGGCGTGCGGATCCTCGACGTGTCTTCGGACCCGGACCACAACCGGACCGTGCTGACGCTGCTGGGCGAGGGCGACGATCTGGCGTCGTCCGTGACGAAGTTGGCGGAGGCAGCGGTCGAGCGCATCGACGTGGCCGACCATTCCGGCGTGCACCCGTTTCTCGGCGCCCTCGACGTCGCGCCGTTCGTTCCCCTGGAAGCGGAGCGGATGCCCGCGGCCGCGGACGCCGCGCGCCGCGCCGCGGATCAGCTTGCCGCGCTCGGATTGCCGGTGTTTCTCTACGGCGAGGCGGCCTCCAATGCAGGGCGCGCCTCGCTCGTCGACCATCGCCGCGGCGGTCTCGCGCGGCTACGCCAACGAATGGCGAACGGCAAGTGGCCGCCCGACCGCGGTCCGAGCCGGCTCCACCCGACCGGCGGCGCGGTGTGCGTCGGCGCGCGGCCGCCCCTGGTCGCCTTCAACCTGCTCCTCGACACGAACCAACTCGCCGAGGCGAAACGGATGGCGTCGGCGCTCCGCGAATCCGGCGGCGGTCCGCCGGGCGTGCGCGCCCTCGGCTTCCATCTGGAGAGCCGCGGGCAGGCTCAGGTCAGCGTGAACCTGACGGACTGCGACCGGACGTCGCTGCTTGACGTCGTCCGGAGAGCCGACGAGCTGGCGGCGTCGGCCGGCGTGCGCGTGGTCGAGACGGAACTGGTCGGGCTGGCGCCGCGCCGTGTCCTGCCGGCGGGCGGCGCGAAGGCGCTGAGGCTGCCCGGGCTTTCGGAACGGCAGATTCTGGAGAGCCACGTGCGGGAGCTGGCCGACCGCAATGGCGCGCCCCGCCCCGCCGGAGCGTGGACGCCGCCGTAGCGGAGCCGCTCTGTCGCGCAGGGAAGACCCCCGGAAAGCCGACGAGGGCCTCGGATCCCGATGGGGCTTCTGCCGGCGCCGCCTCTCGGCGCACCAGTGCGACGTCGTTTGCTCCACGCAACCCGCGTCGAGACAGACCAGGTGCGGCGTTGTTCGCTCCTTGCAACCCGCGGCGGCCTGCAACGACCGGAACGTCGGACTCTGCCTCCCGCTTCATTCGATCTGTCTCACATCTGTCTGAGCCACTACGCTAGCCCGCCGGTCGTCACAGCCAGCTCCGGCGCCCGGCGTCGTCAACCGTGAAGGCGTCGGGATAGTGCGTGAAGATCCAGCGGCCTTCATCGGCCGACCAGGTCGCCGTCACCACGTCGAAGCGGCAGGGACCGCGCCGGAAAGCCGATCGCTCCGGCTGGCACAGGAACGCCTCCGCGGCTCGCACGAGCCGGCCGCGCTTGCGGCGGTCCACGGCGCCGACGGCGCCGCCGAATCGGGGGTCGAAGCGGGCCTTGACCTCCACGAAGCAGATCGTGTCGCCGTCCATCGTGATCAGGTCGAGTTCCCCGACCGGCGAGCTGAAGTTCCGTTCCAGAATCCGGTGCCCCCCGGCCTGGAGCAGGTCGGCCGCGGCTCTCTCGGCCTCCGCGCCGCTCAGGCGCGGCGGTGGTTCCCCGGCAGCCCCCACGGCACGCGGCCCGTTCAGGAACGCTTCCAGCGGCTGCCGCCCGGTGCATCCTCCACCAGCACTCCCGCCTGGCTCAGTTCGTCGCGGATCCGGTCGGCGGCCTGGAAGTCGCGGCTGGCCCGGGCGGCGCTTCTGGCTTCGACCAGAGCGTCGATTTCGCCGGCGCTCAGCGCGCCGTCGGCCGACGAGGACTCGGCCCAGGCGGCGGCGTCGAGCACGGCCAGGACCTGATCGGCCCGGTCGAGGGAAGCCTGGACCAGAGCCTTGCCGCCGGACGGCAGACCGCGGTCGATGGACGCGTTGACTTCGTGCACGAAGGTGAAGACCGCGCCGAGCGCGCCGGCCGTGTTCAGGTCGTCGGCGAGAGCCCCCGCGAAGGCGCTCTCGAAGTCGCTGGCGGCCCGGTCCAGCGGAGCCGGGTCGCTCTCCTTCTCCACTTCGTGGGCGAGCCTGAAGCGCATGTCGTCGATGCGCTTGAGCGCTCGGCCGACCTCGGCCAGCTTGTCGAAGGTGAAGTCCAGTTGCTGCCGGTAGTGCACCGACGCCAGCAGATAGCGGACCGCGCGGGCGGAAAGGCCGCGCTCGAGAAGGTGGCCCAGGGTGTAGCAGTTGCCGAGCGACTTGGACATCTTCTCGCCATCCACCGTCAAGTGCTCCGAGTGGAGCCAGTAACGCGCCAGCGGACTGTCGTTGGCCGACTCGCTCTGGGCGATCTCGTTCTCGTGGTGGGGAAAGAGGTTGTCCACGCCGCCACAGTGGATGTCGAACGTCGCGCCCAGGTACTTCTGGCTCATCGCCGAGCATTCGATGTGCCATCCCGGGCGTCCCGGCCCCCAGGGCGACGGCCACTCGGGCTCGCCCTCCTTCGCCCCCTTCCAGAGGACGAAGTCGCGCGCATCCTCCTTGTCGTACTCGTCGCTCTGCACGCGCGGGCCGCGTCGCACCTGGCCGGGATCGATTCCCGAAAGCCTTCCGTAGTCCTCGTCGGCGGCGATCCGGAAGAAGACCGAATCGTCCGCGCGGTACGCATAGCCGGCCGCCAGCAGACGCTCGATCAGGGCGATCATCTCGGCCACGTGCTCGGTCGCCCGCGGGTAGTGCTCCACCGGTTCGACGCGAAGCGCGGCGAGGTCCTCGAAGAACGACTCGACATGGGGCGCGGTGAAGGCGGCGATGTCGACTTCCGCCTCGACCGCCGCTGCGATGATCTTGTCCTCGACATCCGTCAGGTTCATCGCCTGCGTGACCCGGTAGCCGAAAAACCGGAGCGTGCGGCGCAGGACGTCCTCGAAGATGAACGTGCGAAGGTTGCCGATGTGTACTCGATCGTAGACCGTCGGGCCGCAGGCGTAGAGCCGGACGTGGCCGGGTTCGAGCGGCTCGAACTCCTGCAGGCGCCGTCCGAGGGAGTTGAAGAGATGCACTGGCTTCGTCGGGCCCCGGGGCAGTCGAGAGCGGAGCGAAGGGTTGACAGTAGCAACGCGCGTCGACTCCGGTCCAGGCGTCGAGGCGCCGACAGCCGCCGACTCGAGGCTCGTCGTCAGAGGTCGATCGCGACCGTTCCTCCGTGCCAGTTCAGGGTCAGCCCGTCGCCGAAACTGTCGAGGGCTTCCTCGCCGCTGAAGTCGAGTCGGCCTCTGCCGTCGGCAATGGCGGTGAACCGGATGACGACGACGACGGCGCCGCCCGACACGCCGGCGACCTGTCCCAGATGGGTGGCGCCGACGAGGAACCGGCCAGTCGCCGCCTCGCTCGCCTCCAGGCTGGGGAAGACGCCTCGACCGTGACTCTCGTAGCGCAGCAGGTCCGCCGGAAACCGGAGTTCGAAGCTCAGGCCGTACAGGTCGTCGACGTCGACCGCGTAGACCTCGATCTCGAGCGCCTCTCCGCTAGCGCTGCCGCGAAGAGCGATCGCGGCGGCGGCGGGCGTCACGGGCGAAAAGCTGACCCTGGCGGTCGTGCCCGGGTTCGGCGGAGCCGTCGGACCTACTCCCCCGCTGTCGCAGCCGAGCAGGGCCGTCGCGGCGAGCACCGTCGCTGCCGTCGGAACGCGCACCGATCGCGGTGGAAGGGCGGAGGCGTTCAGGCGCCGCCGGCAACGGCCGGTTCGGGCGCCCGCAGGCGACGGAGGAAGCTCCTCGCTCGCTGCCGACGCAGTCCCCGCAGGCGGTCGACGAACAGGATGCCGTCCAGATGGTCCAGTTCGTGCTGAATCGCCCTCGCTTCGAGTTCGTCCGCGTCGACCATGCGCCACTCGCCCTCCAGGTCACGGGCGGCTACGCGGACGGCGGCCGGGCGCGTGACCTGCTCCGTGAAGTCCGGAATCGAGAGACAGCCTTCGGTGTCCGTATCGACCCCGGCGACATCGAGGATCTCAGGGTTCACGAGCACTCGAACAGCCTCCGGGTCCAATCCCGCGGTGACATCCACGACCGCGACGCGCATCATGACGCCGACCTGCGGCGCAGCCAGGCCGATCCCGGGAGCGTCGTGCATGGTCCGGATCATGTTCTCGACCAGGCGTCTCAGGTCCGGACCGAACTCCTCGACAGGCGCGCATCGGGCCCGCAACACCGGATCCGGATACTGACGAATGGGAAGAACGGGCATGTGCCAAAGGTCCACGCGGGGTTCGTGGAATCATACCGGGAAGCGCCGGCGGCACGGACGTCCGCCGGCGGCGACGGGGCGGCCCGTCCCGCTCGAAGGCCCCCGGACGGCGCGAATGGCCGGATTGTCCAGGACGAACCGATACGGCTGCCTGGCACGAAGCTTGCTTCATAAAGAAGGCGGCTTGCCGGAACTGGTAGCTTCCCTCCACTCCGACTCTTCTGGGAGATTGTGAGATGAGACACTCGCTTCGGATCAGCGTCGTCGCGCTTCCGATCGTCCTCGCCGCGTCCACCGCCGGAGCAGCGAACACCCTGGATCAGAACGAAACGGACGGACTCGCCGGCGTCTACAGCTTCATCGGCGCGCTGGAGGGAGACGCGACCCTGTTTGCAGCTCGTTCCGGCGGGCGGAGCGAGCTGGAACTCCACCTGCCGATTCTGCGGGGCGATCGGATCCGGACGACGTGGAACGCACGACTCGCCGCGCTCATGTCGGACCGTTCCATCCTGGCCCTGGACCACGACTCCGAGATGACCCTCGAACGGATCGCCGGATCGCCGGACGGCGAAGATCGGGACTCGCTCTACGTCCTGCACCGGGGACGGTTGAGTCTGGAGATCGAGGGTCGCGTTCTCGAACCGGACCTGCCGATCGTGGACACTGCCAACGCCAGGGTCTACCTGAAGCGGCATGGGCGCTACCAGATTCGCAGCGACGGAAGCCGCTGGACCGAGGCGACCGTTCTCACGGGATTCGCGGAAGTCGTGACGCAGCGGGGCTCGGCGATCGTTCGCACCGGCGAGACGCTGGTGGCCGACGGTCTCGACAACCCCCGGATCGAGCTGCAAGGCGGCTCAGGCGCGGCGGCAGCGGCTCTTGACGACTGGACGGCGGGCCATCGCGCCAGCCTCCTGGCCTATGCCGCCGTCGATGCCGGCGGCTACCGCGACACCCTGGGCGCTCATGGCGAGTGGGTCGAGGTCGACGATCGACGGGCCTGGAAGCCGACCGTCGAGCGGAACTGGCAGCCCTACAGCCGCGGCCGGTGGACCGACACGCCCGCCGGGCTCTACTGGGTGGCGCGGGATCCCTGGGGACCGATCACCTACCACTACGGAAGCTGGAACCGGCATCCGGCCTGGGGATGGATCTGGTACCCCGGCCTGGCGTACGCCCCCAGCCACGTCTACTGGTACTGGGGGCCGTCCTACGTCGGCTGGATTCCACGCGGCTACTACCAGCACTACTACCGGGGTCTGGGCCTCGGCCTCCGTTTCGGCCTCTACGGATGGGCGGGGGGCTACTGGGATTCGTTCGACACCTGGATCTTCTGCCCGACCGGCTACCTGGGCTACGGGCGCGGCTACGCCTACGGCCACTCCCTGCGGCGCCGCCATCCCAGACTCGAACGCGGCATCATCACGACGGACACCCGCGGCATCGACCGCCGGAACTGGCGCGACCCGGCGGCGACCCGGCAGGTCCTGATCGGCTGGCGGCGCGGACTCGACGAGAGTGAGATCCCGAACGCCGACAGTTTCGTGGCGCGAGTTCCGGATCTCGACCCCTCGTTCGGAGGCGAGATCGGAGGCAGCGACGACCCCGCGGTTGGGGCGGTCCCTGGCGCGCGGCCTCCGGAAGACGATTCCGGCTTGAGAAGCGTCACGGCCGGCGGCCTCCGAGCCCCGCCCTCAGGTCGGCCAGCTCGGGACGCCGCGGTTCCGGACGACGACGTGGACGTCGGGATCGGGCGGTTCGCTCCAATCGCCCGCAACCGGGACGACGAGGCCGCGAAGCCAGGCATGTCCGTCGAAGACGTCGCGCCCGCGGCGCCTGGCGCGGCGCCCTTGCCGGGCCGACGTCCCCCAGCCGGTCGGCGCGTACTGGACGCCATTCGACGCCGCGACGGTGACTCGCTTCCCACGCGACTCCGGTCGGAACCGCGAACGACAACGCCGCGGGAAGCACCGCCCACGCGACTCCGGTCGGAACCGCGGACGACAACGCCGCGGGAAGCGCCGCCCAAGCAACTCCGATCGGAACCGCGGACGACAACGCCGCGGGAAGCGCCGCCCAAGCGACTCCGGTCGGAACCGCGAACGACGACGCCGCGGGAAGCGCCGCCCAAGCGACTCCGATCGGAACCGCGAACGACGCCGCCGCGGGAGGCGCCGCCCAAGCGACTCCGGGCCGCGCCCGGGAGCTCCTCGCCACGGTCTCCCGCGCCCACGTCTTCGCCGCCTGTCGGCGGACGGAAACCGCCGCTCCTTCCCTGAGAGCGAACCGATGCGCCGGAGTCCCGCCAGGGCGAGCGCATGAGAGAGCGTCGCGAGATTCCCGTCCTGCTTGCGATCAGCGCGCGGAAGCTCCGCGGCGGTGCCGATGGACTTGGACGCTGGGCCGGATCACTGCCCGCGGGTACGGCGATTCAACTGCGCGAGAAGGACCTGGAACGGGCCGATCTGATCCGCCTCGGCCGCACCCTGCGCAGCGCCTTCGACGGCGTCCTGATCGTGAACGGCGACCTCGAGGCCGCGCTGGCGTGCGATGCCGACGGCGTTCACCTGCCGTCCGACGCGCCATGGCGGGAGGCGGGCGACGGCGTTCGGCAGCGGGGTCTGCTGCTGGGAGTCTCCACGCACGGCCTGGCGGAACTCGAGGCCGCTTCGGAGGCTGGCGCCCACTACGCCCTGTTCGGCCCCGTCTTCGACTCGCCTGAGAAACGGCGCTTCGGCCCGGCCCAGGGGTTGCGACGACTCCAACGGGCGGTGAGCGTCGGCCTGCCGGTGCTTGCCGTCGGCGGCGTCGATGCCGGCAATGCGCCCTCGATCGCCCGCACCGGTGCACACGGCGTGGCGGCGATCAGGGCCTTCGTCGACCCGCGTGCCGCGGTGGAACTCGAGGCCGCGTGGACCCGGGAGGCTGGTACGATGCCGCGCCGTGAAGTCAGCGAGTCCATCCCTCGACTCCCCGCGCCGGGCTGGATTCCTCGTCGTTTCGGCTCTGATCCTGGCGCTTGATCAATGGACCAAGCTCTGGATCGAAGCCGTCCTGGCCCCACACGAGCGACTGGAGGTCGTGCCGGGCTTCTTCGATCTCGTGCACGTGCAGAACACCGGCATCGCCTTCGGACTGTTTCCCGCCGGACGTGAACTCGGCGGCACGCTCGTCCTGACGGCTCTCGGTTTCGGCGCACTGGCGATCGTCTCGGTCTACTTCCGTCGAACATCCGAACGGGAACCGCTGCTGCTCCTTTCCCTTTCCCTGGTGCTCGGCGGCGCAGTCGGCAATCTGGTCGACCGCATCCTGCTGCGAGCGGTGACGGACTTCCTGGACGTCTACGTCGGCGCACGTCACTGGCCTGCCTTCAACGTCGCCGACAGCGCGGTGACGGTCGGCATCGTTCTGATGCTGGCGCACAGCTTCGTGCCGTCGTTGGGAAACCGGACCACCGGGTCCGGGGCGGGCCGGGACGACCTGGTCGGCGCCGGCGCGGCGAAGTGACCTCGATCGCGGCGCCGGCCTCGGCGGCGGGCGAGCGGGTCGACGTCTATCTCGCGCGGGTCCTGGACCAGCCCCGGAACCGGGTCCGGAATCTTCTTCGCCGCGGTCTGGTCACGGCTGGAGGCGCGCCGCTCAAGCCGTCCTACGTGCTGCGGGGCGGCGAGGAGATCGCTTGCCGTCTGCCGCCGCCGCCGTCAAGGCGGCCTCCCGCCGAGACTGGCGCCGTCTCGGTCATCCACGAAGACGAGGACCTGCTCGTCGTGGACAAGCCCGCGGGCCTGATCGTGCATCCGGGCAGCGGCGTGTCGGGAGGCACCCTGGTGAACAGACTCCTCCACTACCGCCCCGGCATCGCCGACGTCGGGTCCGCGGAACGGCCCGGCATCGTTCATCGGCTGGACGTGGGCACCAGCGGCGTCCTCGCCGTTGCCGGCAGCGATGCCGCCTACCGGCGGCTGAGCCGCGCCTTTGCCGAACGCGACGTCGACAAGGTCTATCTGGCCGTGGTCTACGGCCGGCCCGAACCCTCCCGGGGACAGATCGAACTGCCGATCGGCCGCGATCCGGCCGTCCGCACCCGCATGGCGGTGGCGCGCCCCGGCAAGAGGGGGCGGCCGGCGGTGAGCCGCTACCGGCTGCTGGCCGAGTCGTCCGGCGTTTCGCTGATGGAATTGCGCATCCTGACCGGCAGAACGCACCAGATCCGGGTTCATTGCAAGGCGATCGGACACCCCCTCGTCGGCGATCCGACCTATGGCGAGTCTCGCTGGCGAAACTTCGAACGGGCCTTGCGCCGGCCGCTGCGCGAGTTTCCGCGGCCAGCTCTCCATGCGCTGCGGCTCACGCTGCCGGCGTTCGCCGGCGCACCCCGGCGCACCTTCACGGCTCGGCCGCCGGAGGACTTCCTGACCCTGTGCCAGACCTGTCGCCTGGCTCAGGGTCTGCCGATGGACGGTCAGGAGTCTTGCGAGTTGGCGCCGGCGCTCGCGTAGCTCCGGGCCGACGTCGCGCCGATCGCCAGCGTGCCGCTCATCTCGATTCTGCCGTTGCAGATGCCTCCCTCGGCTATGGAGACCAGGGGGGCGGTCAGATCGCCCTCGACGGAGCCCGACGTGAGCACCTCTATCTTCTCCGCCGCCCGGACGTCGCCCTTCACATGGCCCGAAACCTGAACGGACAGGGCAACCACGTCCGCCTCGATCCGGCCTCGCCGTCCGAGCACGAAGCGGCCCTTGAGATCCACGCTCCCGGTCAGAGAGCCGTCGATCAGGACCTCGGCGTCACCCGCGATGGCGCCTTCGATGTGAGAACCGGGCGCCACGTAGGTGCGCGCCGGCGCGGCCGAGGGCGACCTCACCTCGCCGGGAGGCATCAGCGCGGCTTCCGCCGCCGTTTCCTCGATATCTTTCCTGAAGAAAGCCATGTGCTCCTTGTACCTTCCTGTGTCTTGGTTTCGTTCCGGACCAGGTCAGACGTCGGCCGAGGAACCTGGAGCGGGCAACGGGACTCGAACCCGCGACATCCAGCTTGGGAAGCTGGCACTCTGCCAACTGAGTTATGCCCGCAGGCACTCGGACCGGTTCAAGGTAACCCAGCCCCGGCGGACGGTCAAGCGCCCGGGCCAGGCTTCGACAGGGAGACGCTATGATGCGTTCTCCCAGACCCCTCGTTTTCGCGCTTGATGGCCCGCGGTTCCCAACCTCTCTACTTCTTCCCGGAACGGGACGTGACCGCCGAGGAGCTCGAAGAGATGCTCCATGGCGGAAGCCGCGCGGATCGCTGTACCGCGATCTCCTGCATGCTGCGCTACGCGCAGTGGGAAGACATCTGGGACTACGTCTCCCGGGATGACGTTCGGGAACTGTTCGACGACCTGGACCTGCCCGAAACCCTTCGCGCGGCCTGGGCCCGCATGCTGAAGATCGAGTCGGTCGCCACCTGAACGGCGGCGCCGCTACCGCCGGTCGCCCATCACCAGACCGCCCAGACCTCCCAGCACGGAACCCTCTCCCTTGCGCGTTCCGCCGGTCTGGGGAGCGGCGGCGAACACCCGGCTGGCCAGCCGGCTGAACGGAAGCGACTGGATCCACACCTTTCCGGGCCCGGTCAGGGTGGCGAAGAACAGCCCTTCGCCGCCGAACAGCGCGGTCTTGATCCCGGGCACCGTCCGGATGTCGTAGTCGACCTGGCGTTCGAAGGCGACCAGACAACCGGTTTCCAGCCGGAGCGTCTCGCCGGCCGCGAGGTCGCGCTCGACCACCGTCCCGCCGGCGTGGACGAACGCGAGTCCGTCGCCCTCCAGCTTCTGCAGGATGAAGCCCTCGCCGCCGAACAGGCCCGCCCCGAACTTCCGCTGGAACGCGATGCCGACCGATACGCCCTTGGCGGCACAGAGGAAGGCGTCCTTCTGGCAGAGAATCGTGTTGCCATGGGCCGGAAGGTCGAGGGGAACGATGCGGCCCGGATAGGGAGAGGCGAAGGCGACGTTCCGGCGCGCCCCGGCGCCGTTTCCGAAGACCGTCATGAACAGGGACTCGCCCGTCAGGACCCGCTTGCCGGCGGAAAGGAGCTTGTCCATGAAGCCGCCGCCCGCTCCGCGCTCCGAGCCGTCACCGAAGATCGTGTTCATCTCGATGCCGGGGTCCATGTACATGAACGCTCCCGCTTCAGCGATGCAGGCCTCGCCCGGGTCCAGCGTGATCTCCACGAACTGCATCTCCTCGCCAACGATCACGTAGTCGATCTCATCCGCCACGCCGCCCGGCGGCCGGGGAATCGCCGCGCGGAAGGCGGCGGCGAACCGAGCCTCGCCGACGACCGGCGCCCAGCCGCCCATGCCGTCCCGGTACACATGAGCGTCGCGCGCGACCGCGCCGGAACGAATCCTCTCCTCGATCTCTTCGGCCCTCCAGGGACCTTCCTGTTGCCCGTCGATGGCCAGGTACCAGATCCGATCGCTCATTCTCCTGAGTACTCCCTTTCCGGCGCCGAGGTTTCGCGTGTCACGGGGCAGGCCGCGGATCGTAGCCCAGGATCCGCACCTCGAAGACCCAGGGCCAGTACTTCCCGGTCAGCAGGAAAGTGCCGGTGTCGGGCCTGTAGGCAATGCCGTTGAGGACATCAGCCTCCGCCGCCTCCGCCGCCGTCAGCAGGCCCGAAGCGTCGACGACGGCCACCACCGAGCCGGAGTCCAGGTCGACGGCGGCGATCTCGTCGCTGCCGAACAGGTTGGCGAACAGCAGGTCGTCCACCAGCTCGAGTTCGTTCAGGTTGTCGACGGGCATTCCGCTTCTGGTGACGCGCAGTCGGCGCCGCACCGTCAGGGTTTCGGGATCCCGGAAGGTGAGGACCGGCGTACCGTCGCTCATGACGAGTTCGGATCCGTCGTAGGCGAGTCCCCAGCCTTCCCCGTCGAAACGCATCCTGCCCAGTTCCGTGAACGGCGCCAGGGCCCACGCCAGGGCCACGCCTCGCCGCCAGGTCAACTGGATCAGCCGCTCGCCGGCGCCCGGAACGAGGGCATGCCCTCGCCGAACAGGTCGTCGTCGAGATCGACCCGATCCAGTTCCGAACCGTCATCCCAGCGCCACGAGCGCAGGCTCGAGGCCCCATGGACGCCGGTGCTTTCGTAGACCACGCCGTCGCGCCACAGAAGGCCTTGGGTATACGCCCCGGTGTCGTGTGCGCGGCGGTCGAGAACTTCGACCAACCAGCGCTCCGGCGGCGGTGGTTTCCGGCCATCGCCCTCGCTCGCCAGCGCATCGCTCGATGCTCCCGGCGCGCACGAAGCGACGAGCACGAGGGCGAGGCAGAGGATCGGGAGTGTTCCACGCATTCGGGAAGGCGACGCCGACGCCTGGCGCCGCGGAACGCAGCGTAGCAAGCGAGCGCCGCGGAGCAGGGCCTTCCGCGCTTGACCGTTCGGGCCGCGGTTGGAAGAGTGGAGGCGCCATGACGTCTCCCTTCCCGCGAAGAGTCGGTCTCGTCGCCTGCGGAGCGCTCCTCGCCGCGGCCTGGTTCGCCTTTGGCCAGCCGGCGGCGGACCAGCCGCTGTCGAGCCCACGAGCGACCATGCGCGTCTTCCCTCGAGGCCTTCGCAACCGAGGACGGCCGTCCGGATCTGGACACGGCCGCGAGCTGCCTCGATCTGGGCGATCTCCCCTTCCCGGTGCGGGCGCGGCAGGGACGGAACCTGGCCAGTGAACTGAAGCACGTGATCGACCGGATCGAGTTCGTCGAGCTCGCGACCATTCCCGAAGAAGGCGACCTGGACCGATGGGTGTTCAACGACGACCTGTCCGTGCCGATCGTGCTGGCGCCCGACGAGACCGGAAACTGGCTGTTCACGCGCGAGACGGTGGCCTCCATCCCGACCCTGTACGAGGAGTTGCGGGACAGATCGGTGGTCGAAGGCGTCGAGGAAGCGCCGGTCACGGCGGCAACCTGGCTCAGGGATCGTGTTCCTTCCTATCTGCGGACCGGGGGCTTCGTTCTCCACCCCTGGCAGTGGCTGGCCTTGCCGATCCTCGTTCTCCTCGGCCTGCTGCTCGACCGGATCGTCGTCCGGATCGCCTATGGGCTGTTCTCCAGACCGCTGAACAGGCGCTACCAGGCCATCGATCTGCAGGGGGCGCGTCGCATCCTGCGCCCGACCGGACTGCTGATCATGGCCGGAGTGTGGTGGCTGGGACTTCAGTGGCTGGACTTGCCGCCCCGGGTCCATGCCTGGCTGGACGCGGTCGTTCTGGTGCTGTTTCTGCTGGCCCTCTGCCGGGTGGCGTTCGCCCAGATCGACTTGCTCGGAACGGCGCTGCGGGCACGGGCGGCGAGGACGGAGAACCGGTTCCAGGACCAGTTGGTCCCGTTCGTCACGAAGACGCTGAAGGCGGCGGTCGCCGTCTTCGGCATCGTCTTCCTTCTCGCTCAGCAGGGGCGAGACGTGACCGCCCTGCTGGCCGGCCTGGGGTTGAGCGGTCTGGCGGTGGCCCTGGCGGCCCAGGATCTGCTGAAGAACCTGTTCGGATCGGTCACCGTGCTTCTCGACCGCCCGTTTCGCATCGGCGACTGGATCAAGGTCGGCGACGTGGAGGGCGTGGTCGAGGAGATCGGCTTCCGCAGCACCCGCGTCCGGACGTTCTACGCCTCCCTGATCACCCTCCCGAACGCGAGGTTGAT
>CBDBDB010000010.1:0-64204 GCA_965203495.1 Candidatus Multivorans sp. | reverse complement strand
CGGTCACCGTGCTTCTCGACCGCCCGTTTCGCATCGGCGACTGGATCAAGGTCGGCGACGTGGAGGGCGTGGTCGAGGAGATCGGCTTCCGCAGCACCCGCGTCCGGACGTTCTACGCCTCCCTGATCACCCTCCCGAACGCGAGGTTGATCGACGCCTCGGTCGACAACTACGGCGCTCGGGCGTTCCGTCGGTGGAGCACGCGCATCACCGTCACGTACGACACGCCGCCGGAAACCGTGGACGCCTTCTGCGAAGGGCTCCGGCAGCTGGTGCGCGCCAACGAGTCGATGCGGCAGGACGGCTTCGAGATTCACCTGAACGAGTTCGGCGCCGACGGCCTGGAGATCATGCTCTACGTCTTCTTCCTCGCGCCGGACTGGAGTGCGGAGTTGCGGCTGCGCCACAACCTGGCGCTGGACATCCTGCGACTCGCCGACCGGCTCGGGGTCCGCGTCGCCTTCCCCACGCGGACGATTCAGCTGGCGCCGCCGGCGGACGCCGACTCGTCGGACTGACCGCCCGGCAGCACGATGCGCACGTCGAGTCCTCCGCCCGGCCGGGGGGCGGCGGCGATCGACCCTCCGTGCTCCCGCACGATCCGCCGGGCGATCGGAAGCCCTAGGCCGGTGCCTCCGCTCGAGGTCGAGAAGTAGGGCTCGAAGATCCGCTCCAGGTCGCCGTCCGACACGCCGGGACCCCGATCCGAGACCGTCACGGCAACCGCGCCGTCCGGAGCGCGGGGCTCGACTCTCACGAGCACCTCTCCATCCTTGCCGCTGGCCCGGAGAGCGTTCTCGATCAGGTTGCGGAGCGCCCTCTGCATCAGACGGCGATCGAACGCGACCGGGGGTTCCGCCGCCCCGGCCGCCGATTCGAAGAGAACCTTCGCCGCTCCGTGCGCCGCGCTTCCGTAGCCGTCGACGACTTCCCGAACCGCTTCCGCCAGACGGTCCGGGGCCAGCCGGGCCAGCGGGATCCGGCTGTAGGTCGAGAACTCCCCCGCGGTCCGCGCCAGCTCGTCGACCTGCGCCAGAATGTTCCCGGTACAACAATCGAACACTTCCTCCAGGCGATCCGGCGCATCTCGCCACACCTGTCGCAGGTGTTCGGTCGAGAGCCGAATCGGCGTGAGCGGGTTCTTCACCTCGTGCGCGATCAGTCGCGCCATCTCGGCCCACGCCTCGAGTCGCTGCGCGCGGACCAGATCGGCCCGCGTCGACGCGATGCGCGCCGCCATGCCGTCGATCGCTTCGGCCAGGGTCCTGAGTTCCGTCTCCCGCGGCGCGAACCCCAGCGAAGCCGCTCCGCCGGCAATGCGGTCCGCGCCGGCGATCATGCGCATCAGCGGCCGCGTGAATCCCCGCGCGAACCAGGCGCCGACCGTGACCAGCAGCAGCACGAGCGCGGTTGCGACGATCAGGACCTGTCGTCTCAGGGCAGCCAGTTCACGCGTGGCCGCCTCCTGCTGCGCCAGCAGCGGAACGGAGACGAACAGTCCCGACTCTCCCGGACGGACTTCCCCCAGAGACACCGGCGTGTACAACTCCAGGTAGGACGTCCCCTCGCGCGTGGTCTGCACCCGCGCCGCCGTCGGATGGCCAAGCAGCGCCAACCGGCTGTAGACGTTTCCCGGAATCCGTTCCGGCATCAGGCCGGCGGTGAACAGATCGGGCTTGCTCGACGCATAGACGCTGCCGCGCCAGTACAGGTTGACCTCGTGACCCACGACCTCCGCGAGCCAGGACAGGAGTTCATCGTCGAGCTGGGCGTCAATCGAGAACCCCGCTTCCAGGCCGAGGAGAAAGTCCGTCAGCACGTACTCGAGCGACACGAGCGCGGTACGGCCCGCCGCCTCCTGCTCCGCTTGAACCCGCGCGGCCAGAGTCCGCAAGAGCAGTCCGTTGAGCACGGTCAACGGGACGATGGCGATCAGCGCCAGCACCGCGGTCAGCCGCACCGAATAGCGGCGTACGGCGGGCAGCAGCCGTCTCCGCAACTTCGTCGAGGGCAGTCCGATCAGCAGCACGGCCAGGGCGACGGCGGACACCGCCAGGATCAACCGCGTGGCTACCGTGGCGATTCGCCACAGACGCTCCGTCACCGCTTCCGCCGGAAGCAGCGCAACGAGCCAGACGTCCGGCAGATCCGTGGCGCTGAACCAGGCACGAGCCGGCCCCGCGGGCGTCTCGACCTTCAGGCTACGGCGCGGGTCGCCGGACTCGGACGGCGGCGGCGCCCGCCAGTCTTCCCGCCACCGGGAAACGAGGGGGCGGCCAGCGCCGTCGACCCAGGCAAGTTCCGCATTCGCCGACGGAACCGAGCCGCTCCGACCTCGATCCGGTCCGCCGCGCAGCAGACGCACCTGAAGTTCAGCGGCGCGGCCCGAGGAGCCGCTGCTCCAGAGGTCGGCTCGCGGCAAGGCGGCCGTCCAGAAGCGAACCGTCCCCCAACTCTGGCCGGCGGCGCCCAGGGCAAGCTCATCTTGGGCGCTTCGCTGCCGGCGCCAGGTCGGAAGGTCACGCGATGGCCGGCTTGCGCTGGCCGCGCCGAGGTCGCCCGTCTCCGGATCGACCGGCAAGCCGTAGGAGAAGGACGAAACGCCGTCTTCCCGGATCACGGCGAGAGCGGAGGCCATCTCGGATGCGGCCAGGGGCGATCGGCGCCAGAGTTCCAGAGCGAAATCCCGGTGATCGTCGAGTTCGCGTGGATCGCCCAGCGCCAGCATCCTCAAGTCGGTCGCCTCCAGGAACGCGCTCGTTCTCTCCGCCAGCGCCGCGACCTCCTCCGGACGCGGAGCGTCGAGACCCCTTCGAGCGTTGTCGGCGATCAGTGCGCGCAGTGCCGGCCGGCGGGTTGCTTCCGCCAGCAGACCGACGCCCACGGCCGCCGCGGCGGCGATCATCAGAACCTGCAGCCAGTCCCGACCTTCCGGCCAGCCCAGCGCCCAGAACGAGGCCCCCGCGAGGACCGACCAGGCCGCCAGCAACACCGCCCAGTCGCCGACCGGACCGCCGAAGGAGGCCCCCGGATCCGGCGGCGCGCCAGTGGCGTCGGCCACCAGGATCCGCCACCGGAAGAGAGCGTAGCCGACAGTCGCCGCGGCGCCCGCCAAGCCGAGGATCGCGGCGCCACGGCGCCGCTTCGCGGGCGCCACGGCGCTCCAGCGCCGGAAGAGCCAGACAGCGGACAGACCGACCCCGAGGGCAAGAGCCGCCGGGGCGAGCGAGGTTCCCATGACCGACGACCGCTCGGTCGCGGGCTCGAATCGAAGCCGCAGCCACGGTCCGCGAAGGCCATCGGGAGGCGCCAGTTCCCGCACGCCGAGCGCCTCGAGAGCCGGCGTCAGAGGTTCCGCGGCGTGGTCCCGAACCGACCACCCGACATCGTGGCGCCGGAGTCCGAAGGGCGTGCGAAACGGGAGCGAATCGGTCGGGAAACTGTTGCCGACGATCAACCGCCAGTCACCCTCCCCCGCGTTCATGTCGACGGCCGCGTAGAGCGAGACCGCCGTGAAGCCGGCCGTCTGGCTGACGGCGCCAGGGGGCAGGCGATCCAGGGGCAGATCGTGCCGAAATCCAGGGCCGCCCCAGGCCCGTGCCAGATCGTCGGGATCGACCAGCACCAGGGTGCGTCCGCGCGCGCGGCTGACCCGGTCCAGTTCGTCGAACACACGCCGTCTGGCCGGCGCCGAACCGAGGGGCGCCTCCATGGCGTGCCGGACGCTGTCGGCCGCGCCCTCCGCATCCGCCAGCAGATCCAGCAGCAGACGTCGGTACGCCGATTCCATCGCGGCCGTCTGCGCGGGCGTCGGCAGCGGCGGATCGTCGTTGCTCCGCGGCCAGCGATCGACCGCGAACAGAACGGCGGCCAGAGCCAACAGGCCGAAGATGACGCCAAGCTCGGCCGCAACTCCGCCGCGGCGGGCCGCCGAGGCCGTCATGCCCCGACCGCGGCGGCCCGAACGGACCGGAGAATCCGGTCGGCGACCTGCTCCGCGTCACCGGTCGACGTGTCGATCAACTCGTAGGTTTCGTCTCGTCTCAGCGGCGACGTCCCGCGACGGATGTCGCGCTCGTCCCGATCACGCATCTCTCTCAGCAGCTGCCCGCGGTCGGCGCGGTCCCGGACCAGCGAGTTGACGCAACCTGCGTTCGGCCCGCACCTCGAGAGGAGCGTCCAGATAGAACTTGTGCGGCGTCTCCGGGAAGACGACCGTGCCGATGTCCCTGCCCTCCACCACCGCGCCCTGCCTGGCGGCGAACTCGCGCTGCTTGGCAACGAGCCAGGAACGAACCGCCGGGTGAACGGCAACGCGCGACGTCGCGACGTCGACCCGCGGAGTCCGGAGCCGCGCGCCCGGCGCCGATCCGTCCACCATCGCCTCGGCTTCGTCGTTTCGCGAACGAAGCTCGAAGCGGAGACTCTCGACCAGCCTGCCCATCGCCTGCCCGTCCGCCGGATCGAGAGCTTCCTCCAGGGCCTTCCCACGCGACGGCCCGATACATCGCGCCGGTATCGAGCCAAGGCACGCCGAGCCGCGCCGCGACCCGGCGCGCCACGGTGCTCTTGCCGACGCCAGCCGGACCGTCGATCGCCACGACGGTCATCGACGACGCGGTTTCCGGCGGCGCGGACCCGCGGCGCCTCTGCCGATCCTCGGCCCCGGACCGGCGCGAAGGGCGGCGAGCTCATCGGCGGCGAGCTCGCGCCAGGACCCGAGCGGGAGCTCCGCGTCTTCCAGGCGGCCGATCGCCACTCGACGCAGGCGCTGCACCGGGTGCCCGACCCGGAAGAACATCTCGCGGATCTGACGCGTCCGTCCTTCGACCAACTCGATGCGCCACCAGCTCGAGACGCGGGCCGGGCGTCCGCCTCGTCGGGACGGCGCCCGGGACAGTCTCATCGGCGCCGTCCGGCGCCCCGCGATCACCATGCCGCCACGAAGGCGCGCGATCTCCGACTCCCCCGGCAGACCCCGAACCCTGGCGAGATACCGCTTGGAGCAGCCGAAGCTGGGGTGCGTGAGGCGGTGGGCCAGATCGCCGTCGTCGGTCACCAGAAGCAGGCCCTCCGTTCCGTAGTCGAGACGTCCGACGGGCTTCAGTCGACGGCGCCATCGTTCGGGGATGAGATCCATCACCGTGGGCCGTCCCTCCGGGTCCGAGCGGGTGGTCACGTAACCGGCGGGCTTGTTCAGCAGGACGTATCGCGAGGGACCGCGCCGGCGAATCGGCTCGCCATCGACCAGGATCCGGACCGGGGGTTCGCTTGCCGCGGGGACCCGGTCGCCGAGCACCGCCACGCGGCCATCGATCGTGACGCGCCCTTCCCGGATCAGGTCTTCCGCTGCCCGGCGAGACGCGATGCCGGCTCGAGACAGCGCCTTCTGGAGCCGTTCGCCCCGCGGCGGCTCAACCATCCCCTGAGTCCGACGGCGCCAGGGTGAGTTCGGACTGCGCGGCATCTTCCTCCGCCCCGGCCAGAAAGGTCTCTTCGAACTCCTCGAGCGGCGGCAGGTCCGACAGCGAGCGCAGGCCGAAATGCAGCAGGAAGTCTCGGGTCGTGGCGTAGAGAAACGGGCTCCCCACGACCTCCTTGCGACCGGCGATGCGAATCAGGCGCCGCTCCAGCAGGGTCTTGAGGACGCCGGCCGAATTCCGCCCCCGGAGGTCCTGGATCTCGGGGCTGGTCACCGGCTGACGATAGGCGACGATGGCCAGCGTCTCCAGCGCGGCCATCGAGAGCTTGCCGCGTCCCGCGACATCGAAGTACTTCCGCAGATAGGAATGGAGATCCGGCCGCGTGACCAGCCGGTAGCCGCCGCCCGCTCGATCGACCACGATCCCGCGCTCCGGCCGCGCGCCGGACTCGTCGGCCCGGTAGCGCGCGAGGACCGTCTGAAGAGCCTCGCGCGCCTGCTCCCGGGACTCTTCCGGAAAGACCTCGAGCAGTTTCGCTTCGGGCTGAGGCGCCGGGCTCGCGAACAGCAACGCTTCGAACACCGCAGCCATCTCCGCCTGGTCGGTCATCCGGCGAAGTCCTCGAGCAGGACCGGATCCAGTCGTCGCGTCGTCCGAAAGAGCACCACGGAATCGCCTCCGGCGGAGTGGAGCCGAACGAGGTTCAGCCGCGCCATCTCGAGTACCGCCAGAAAGCAGGCGATCGCCTCGGCCCGACTCGACAACGCGAAGAGATCGTCCTGCAGGTCGAGCGACCGGCCGCCGTCGAAGCGATGCAGAAGCCTCTCGATCTGACCTCGAACGCTGAACGTCTCGCCGCGGTAGGTCAACGGACTCGGATGTTCCTCGTCGTAGCGCTTCAGCACGTTGCGCAGGACCTGAAGAAGGTCGAACAGGGAGAGATCCCCCATGTCGAACTCCTCGTCGCCGCCGGGGACGGTCGTCCGGCCGCCGCTCCGCGTCCACAGCCCGTGACGGAGATCGTCGACTTCCGCCAGCGTCTGCGCCGCCTCCTTCAACCGCTGGTACTCCAGCAGCCGTTCGATCAGTTCGCGCCGCGGGTCTTCGGGGGCTTCGCCCGCTTCCGGCTCGGGTTGCGGCAGCAGCACCCTGGCCTTGAGTTGAATCAGCAGCGCGGCCTCGTAGACGTACTCGGCGGCTATGTCCAGGTCGAGTTCATCCATCAGCGCCAGATACTCGTGGAACTGGTCGCAGATCAGCGCGACCGGGATGTCCGTGATCTCGATCTCGTTGATCCGGACCAGGTGCAGAAGCAGGTCGAGAGGGCCCTCGAAAGCAGGGAGCTGTACCCTCCACGACGCCGGCAACAGGCTGCCGTGCCCATCCAGGAGCTTCATTCCGGCGGATTCTCCCACATCGTCGGCGTCGGATAGCCGGTCGAGGCGACAGCCTCGAACCAGTGTCGGGCCGCATGATGCGGGCGAAACCGCTGATCGAGTCGTCGCCGGCCCGCCTCGCCGCGAACCCGCGCCTTCTCAGGATCCGACATCGCCTCGATCAACGCGTCGGCGAGTGCGGCAGAGCGTTCAGGCGGCACGAGCCAACCGGTCTCGCCATCGACCACGACCTCCGGAATCCCGCTGACCGCCGTCGAAACGACGGGAACGCCATCGCTCATCGCCTCCAGGACGACGAGAGGCAACCCCTCGTAGGTCGAAGGCACGACCAGGACGGCCGCCCGCCGCCGCAACCGCGCCGCCTCGGCCCGGGAACAGCGTCCCGCCCAGTGAACGCTGGCGTCCAGTCCAAGCCGCGCGCCCAGCGTACGGAGGGCCTCGCGGCGCTCGCCGTCGCCAGCCACGATCAGACGCAGGCGGTGGCCGCGGTCCCGCGCCAGCGCCAGCGCCTGCAACAGGATCTCCATTCCCTTTCGTATGCGCAGCCGGCCCATGGCCAGGACGTACGGCTCGCCGACAGCCGGTTCGCCCCGTTCGGCGGCCAGCGCCGATTCCGACGTTCGTTCGCCCAGGGGCGCCCCGGTGGCGTTCGGCACCACCCGCACACCCTCCACGCCATAGTCGCGCTCGATCTCCCGCGCGGTTGCCCGGCTCGGGGCGAGGCGCAGGTCGGATCGCCTCGCGGTCAGCCGACCGAGCGCGATGTGCAAGGGCGCGCGGAGCGCACGGAACAGAAGTTCGCTCCGAACGGGCCGGGCAAGCGCCTTGCCGTCCCGGTCGTGATCGACGAGGGGACGAACCGCCAGACGCTCCCGCACGTAACTCACCTGCTGGAGCGCCACCAGCAGCGGTCTGGAAGCGCCCTCGAGCCGCGCGAGGTCGCGGATCACCAGGCCGCCGTCGCTCTCGTGCACCTGCACCACGTCCGGCCGCCACTCCCGGACCAGGCGCCGCACGGCCCTTCGCGCCCGCCACGGAAAGGCAGACCTGGAGACGTTCGGTCCGCAACGGTCCCGACCCAGGACTTCGACTTCGCAACCCGCCTGCCTCAGCCCCCAGGCGAGTTGCAACACCTGTTCGCCGGCGCCGGACAAGTCCTTCGGCGGCAGCACGTTGGCTACCAGCAGCACCTTCATGACCGGCGACTCTCCTCGCCCGATGGCGCAAGAACGGGAATGCGGCGCTCCAGCTGTCGCCGCAGGGCGGCGTTCCCCGGATCGTCCAGGCGGTCCAGCAGTTCGGCGGCGTCCTGCCGTGCCGCGACCAGCCACGTCCAGTCGCGCGTCAGGTCGCCGAATCGGAACCGCGGCAGACCGGCCTGACGCGTACCCAGAATCTCGCCCGGGCCCCGTTGCCGCATGTCCTCTTCCGCGATGCGGAAGCCGTCGGCCGAAGCCGCGAACGCTTCCAGACGCCGCTCCGCCTCGGCCGAGGTCTCTCCGGCGATCGCGATGCAGAGCGGATCTCCCAGCGCCGGGTCCGTGCCGCGACCGATCCGCCCCCTCAACTGGTGCAACTGGGCGAGGCCGAAACGCTCGGCCCCGAGAATGACCATCGCCGTGGCCTCGGGCACGTCGACGCCGACTTCGATCACGGTCGTGGTCAGCAGCACCTGAATGGATCCGTCAGCGAAGCGGCCCATCGTCTCGTCCCGCTCCTGGCGCCCCAGGCGTCCGTGGACGACGCCGCAGGGCGCCGCGAGGGCGCGGGCCCACTCCGAACCGGTCTCCGTGAGCGAAGGCGCCCCGGCGACCGCGCCCTCTCCACCGTCGATCAGGGGGAAGACGACGTAGGCGCGGCCGCCCCTCTCCAGACGTCGACGCACCTGGCTCACCGTCTCGTCCATCCGGTCCTCCGTCGTCACCCACGTCTCGATCGGGCGGCGACCGGGTGGCGTCTCGTCCAGTATCGACACGTCGAGATCACCGTACACCGTCAACGCCAGCGACCTGGGAATCGGGGTCGCCGTCATGACCAGCAGATCCGGTCGAAGCCCCTTCCGGGCCAGGGACTGGCGCTGGACGACGCCGAAACGATGCTGTTCATCGATCACCGCGAGGCCCAGCCGCGCGAACCGGATGCGTTCCTCGATCAGGGCGTGGGTGCCGACGACGAGATCGACCCGGCCCTCCGCGATGCGCTCCTCCACGGGGCCGCCGTCGCTGGCCGCGCGCTGGCCCGAGGTGACGAGGCCGACGGTCATGCGGCCGCCCAGCAGTCGTTCCAGAGAAGCGAAATGCTGCTCGGCCAGGAGCTCCGTGGGCGCCATCAACGCCGATTGCAGCCCACTCCGGGCGGCGACGAAGCAGGAAAGGGCCGCCAGGACCGTCTTGCCGCTGCCCACGTCGCCCTGGACCAGGCGCAGCATCGGCGTCTTGCCGCGAAGATCGTCGGCTATCTCCCCGAGAACCCGTTCCTGGGCGCCGGTCAGGCGAAACGGAACGAGGCTGGCGGCAGCCGCCCACGCGACGGCGTCGGCGCGGTACCGATGGGGCTTCCCCAGTCGACGGCGCACACGACGAACCGCGGCGATCTCCAGCTGCTGAAGCAGGAACTCGCCGTAGGCGAGGCGGGCATGGGCCCGGCTCCGCCTGGCGTTCAGTTCCTCGATCGACGATTCCGGCGAAGGCGAATGAACCTCGGTCAGCGCTTCCGCCAATCGGGGCAGGCGGCGCCTCGTCCGCTGCTCGTGCGGCAGCCATTCCTCGATCCAGTCCGGTCCCCCGGCGTCCCGCAGATCCCGGATGGCATCGGCAGCGAGCCGGGCCACTCGCGACGGCGGCGTCTCCCCGATCCGGCCGTAGACGGGCCGCAGACCGCCGCCGGCCGTCTCGTCGCCGCCGATCCGCTCGACGGATGGATTCGAGAGGCGCCAGGGACCGTCTCCGCCGCGTCGCCCGAGCCGGCCGTGCAGGAGGTACGGCACGCCCTCCTCGAGCTGCCGCGCCAGGTAGGGGCGATTGAACCAGACCACGCCGACTCTGGCGGCGCCGTCGGACGCCACCGCCTCCACGCGGGAGAAACGGCGCGGCCCGAACATTCGTCTCACGTTCTCCAGTCGCGCGACCACGGTCAGGGGACCGGGTTGCGCGCACTGCGTCGGGTCGTCATCCGCTCCTGGCAGCCGGCCCGGAGTGCGACGGTCCTCGTAGCGGAGCGGGAGGTGCGCCAGCAGGTCCGCGATGCGCCGGCACCCGGCCGCGGTCAGACGGCCCGCCAGCACCGGACCGACCCCGCGCGCCCTGACGATCGGATCGCGTGCGTCCATCGTCGCCGCTCTACCGTTGGACCTCCAGCGTCGCCCTCCGGACGTCGAGGGACACGCTGGCGCCCAGCGGCAGGGTGTGATTCGGCGCCTGGTGACCGGCGGGCAGGCCCGCGAAGAACGGCGCGTCAAGAGCGGCGGCGAAGTCGATCAGACTGGCGCGCGCATCGCAGTCGCGGAAGTGCCCGGCGACCACGGCGCGGATTCCGGCAGCCTGACCGGACGTCCGGAGCTGAGTCAGGAGGCGGTCGATCCGGTACTCCGGCTCGCCGATGTCCTCGAGCACGAGGACCGAGTCCCGGAAGCTCGGCAGCAGCCCCGTTCCGACCGTTGCCGCCAGCATGCTGAGGCAGCCTCCGAGCAGGCGGCCCTCGATCGTCGGAGGTCGGCCGGCCGACAGTTCGGCGGAAACCGCTTCGAGCGACCAGACGGCCGGCAGCCGGCCGGCCAGCGCGTCCAGGAAGGAACGACGCTCCTCCGCCCGCAGACCGCGCGCGAAGTCGACCGCCATGGGACCGTGGAAGGCCATCGTGCCCGTCCTCGCGACCAGCGCCAGGAGCAGAGGCGTCAGGTCCGAGTAGCCGACGTAGGGCCGCGGCCTCGAAGCCAGCAGGTTCCAGTCGACCTGCCCGAGGATCCTCGACACGCCGTATCCGCCGCGCGCGAAGACGATCGCCGCCACCGACTCGTCGCCCGCCAATTCATGGAAGGCATCGAGACGCTCACGGTCCGAACCCGCGAACAGCGGCCTCCCGCCGGGCGACGCCTCGGGCCGCAGATTCGCCGCGAGGACCGTTTCGAACCCGAGTTCTTCCAGCGCCGCGATGCCGGCCGTCAGACGGTCCGGATCGATGCGGCCCGAGAGCGCGGCGATTCCCACCCGGTCGCCGGGCCTCGCCGGGGGCGGACGTTCAACGCGGAAGGCACGTGGGCCGGGGGGCAAGGTCAAGCGCCGGAGGACCTCGTAAGCCGGATTCTGTTCGTCCCGGAGCCCCGAGGCTTCGGGAGGCGGCCATTCATCTATGCGACCTACCCGGAGAACGTCCCGCGCCGCGACGGCCCGGAACCGGGACGGACAACCCGATCCGTTCTCCCTATTTGGTCTTGCTCCACATGGGGTTTGCCATCGCCTCGAACCGTCGCCGGCCGAGCGGTGCGCTCTTGCCGCACCGTTTCACCCTTGCCTGCCCCGACTCCCCGCGTCCTCTCGGACGCCGAGGATCCAGGGCCGGCGGTCTACTCTCTGCTGCACTTTCCGTCGCGTCGCCGCGCCTTGCCGTTAGCAAGCATGCCGTCCGTTGGAGTCCGGACTTTCCTCCCCCGGCGGTTTCCCGCCGACAGCGACCGCATCCGGTCCTCCGGCGCGGCGAAGACTACCACTCCGGGCGGCGCCGGAGCCCGACGTTTCGCGCCGGATGCCGACGGGGACGTCGATGCACCCGGTACGGCCCGCCGCCGGTTGCATGGAGCGAACAGCCTGGCGCCCAGCAAGGCCCGTCGCGGGCTGCAAGGAGCGAACGGCCTCGCACTGGGCGCCCCGGCCTTCTTGCCGGCTTCCGGAGGCGTTCCCCGCGCGACCGGTGGCGAACGCCGCCAGGATGCTCAACGCTCCTCCGGAGGCAGGTCGACGACCGCGAGCATCTCGTCGCCGAAGGTCGTCACGATCCGCACCGCGATCCGTCCAGTCTCCGGCCGGCGGAACGGCGCCGACTCGAGGGACTCCATGAACTTCCACTGCTCCGGATCCACTCGGACTCCGAGCTCCCGCTTGAACTTCCTGATCTGTCCGTCGTTCGCCTTGCTGGGAAAGTGGATGCGCCGGGCGAAGAACGACCGCCCGTCGTAGTCCGTGTCCAGCATCCAGCAGTCGATGTCGCGCGTCCGGCCCGCCGGCCGGACGTTGCCCGTTCCCGGGTCGTAGACCTGGTAGCCGCGCACCCGCACCTGCCACTCGCCGTTGTCGCGCCGAATCGCCTCCACGTCCGGCTCGCCGACCAGCACGAAGGCCGCGTCGTTCCGATCGGATCTCAGATCCTTGATCGTCAGATCGCGGTTCGCCCGCACCAGGACGACCTGCAGCCGGCCGCGCTCCTCGTTCCTGGCCTGGGCGTCGAAGTGGAAGGCCACGATCAGCAACTTGCGGAAGCCTCGCCGCGCGGCCAGGAGCGCCGTGTCGTCAATCAGTTGCGCGGTGGCCGTCCGGTCGTCGGGAACGGTGGCGATGGCGACGCGCTCCCCCACGGCGGGCTCGGCGGACGAACGGGCCTGTCCTCCCGCTTCCCGTGCGACGACCCGCAACGTCGCCTCGTGCGTCAGGAAGACGGAGGGCGCGGCGTCCTCCGAAAGTTGAATGCCGTCGAAGCGCCAGCGCGTCCCCGCCGCGACGCGTCCGAGGTCGGGCGCCTCGATCCCGGCGACGCCCAGGGCGTTGACCACGTTCTCCCGAATCGCCGTCTCCCGATCCCGGTCCAGAGCGTCCCGGTCGAGCGCTTCCCCGTCGGCCGCGGCTTCCTCGCTGGGCGACACGTGGACCCACGGCGAATGGGACTCGACCGTGAACGGCGAAGCGATCCGCTTGACGCCTCGCTTCGGCAGCGGCCGGTTGACCAGCAGCGTGGCCTCCGGCGGTCGGTCGTAAGCGAGATGAGCGGCGGAGACGTAGGGAACGCGCTCGTAGACGAACCCCGACGAGGGGTCGTCGCCGCCCCCCCCCCCCCCTGAGTCTTTCTCGCTCACATATTCGTCGAGCCGGCCCGCCTGCTTCGCTTCTTCCTTCCGGCCGTCCGGATCGTCCTGCGTCAACCACCACTTGTGCACGGAAGAGAGGATGCGCTGCCGGCAAAGCGCCACGGGGATCGCCGAGGCGTCGATCGTGATCCAGCGCCGGCCCCAGCGCTCGGCGACCAGGGCGGTCGTGCCGGAACCGCAGGTCGGGTCGAGGACCAGATCGCCGGGATCCGTCGCCATCTGGAGGCAGCGCTCGATCGTCTTCTCCGCCGTCTCGACGACGTAGTGCAGGTCGCTCGCGGATTGCTGCCGGCGCCAGAGGTTGTTCACCTTCCTTCCAGCGATTTCATTCTCATACCGCTTCCATCGAAGTTCCCCTTCAGCCGTCGAGATGAGCCGGTCCTTCCTCGCCAGCGCATCCAAACCGATGTCATCTACACTCCAATGGCGCCCTGGAGGGCATGGGAACGTTTGTGCTTGCCACCGATAGGGCGCGGAGCGGTCTCCTTCCATCTCGCCTTGGGAAGTGAGTTGCGTTCGCTGAAACAGTCGCGACTCTGGCGGTAGCTCTCTCGGATCCCGTCGCTCTGTAGAAGTTAGATTCCGGCATTCTCCGTCCGGCAGTTCGACCATTGCGTAGGAGGACATGTACTCGATGATCTCCTCCCTGCTCAACGGCTCGAAGATCTGGCGGTACGTCACCCGATCCCGGTCCTTCGCGTACCAGAGCAGCCAGTCCGCCACCTGCGGCAGGCGCTTCGCCGACGACGCTCCCGACTTGGCGAACGCGATCGTCGCCACGCGGTTCTCCGGCCCGTACACCTCGTCCAGCACGACGGACGACCGGTGCACGTTCTCCGTGCCGATCTGCAGGAAGAACGACCCGGAGTCGCGCAGCAGCGCCCGGGCGTGAACGGCGACCCGGAAGACGGCGTCCATGTACGAGTGCAGGCCGTCGACGTAGGCGTCGCGGAACGCCCGGCGCGAGGCCGCCTCGGCCGGAGCGCCGGTCTCCGTCCGCTGTCGCGTGCTGCCCTGGTAGTTGCTGTTGAAGCCGATGCCGTAGGGCGGGTCGAAGTAGACGAGCTGCACCTGCCCGGCCATGCCCTCCTTCTGCGCCAGCGAGGCCATGACCTCGACCGAGTCGCCGCGGATGATCCGGTTCTGCCAGTTCCCGTCGTGCCGGTACCAGTCGTACCGGGCGTCGGGCGGAAAGCCGTTGAAGTCCTCGAAGAAGCTCCCCTGGCCGGGAGCGTCGGCGTCCTTCGTCAGCTGGTCGACGAACGCGGCGGGGCTGACCTTCTCGTGGATGTAGAGCGGCATCGCGTCCGTCTCGACGCGATCGCCGTCCACACCGCGCCGCCAGCTGAGCCGCGGCCCCTCCGTACCGGCCGGCTCGGGCGAGAACGGAACCCGCTCCCGCAACTCGTCCACGTAGGCCTGGTCCCGGTCCGTCGGGATGTTCGTGCGGCTGGCCGCGCCGTGGTCGTAGGGCCTTGTCTTCGCTGCCATCCGATTCCTCTCCCCTGTTCTCCGCCGTTCGGTTCTCGACCTTCGCCGCCTTGTCAGCCGCGGCACGCCCGGGCGATCTGCAGCGGCGCTTCCCCGAGATTCTCGATCCACACGGCGCGCCAGTCGCCGAGGTCGTCGACTCCAGCCGCGGCCCCCGCCGGTCGACGCGAGACGGCGGGCGCCCAACGCTCTTCCAGGTAGTAGCGCTTCCGCTCCTCGCTTGCCTCGCCAGCCAGGAGCCCCTTGAACTCGATGACCAGATGGCGCCGTCGTCCGTCGGTCGTGAGCGTCCTCGAGCGGGCGACGAAGTCCGGCTCCGCGCGGGAC
Organism: Candidatus Multivorans sp.; assembly: GCA_965203495.1. GTDB lineage: Bacteria > Acidobacteriota > Thermoanaerobaculia > Multivoradales > Multivoraceae > Multivorans. The sequence goes on along the minus strand of CBDBDB010000010.1, from coordinate 49,493 downwards.
CAACAGGCGTTCTCGCTGTCCCACCAGGGAACCGTCCAGCCGAGGCGGAAGTTCCGCACCCATGCCTCGACGTCGGGGTGCCGGTCGAGGATCCTCGCGAGTTCCGCTTCGTCGCTCGAGTGGCAGGCGGCGGCGTTCAGTTCCGACTTCGCCGTGCCGTCGGTCCAGTGCCGCAGCGTCGTGCGAAAGCGCACGCCGCCGGTGTCGGCAGTGCGCGGGACGCCCGGATCGCGCTGGTCGTCGAAGACGGCGCCAACCGCGGGACCGCCCTCGACCAGGCGCACGCGGGAGGCGATCGCGTGCAGGGCGTCGCCGTCGAACTGCAGGTCGGTCCAGTCCTCGCAGTCGAGGTTCGGCCGGCAGACGTCGAGGATCGCGAGAGCGTCGACAAACGCCCGGCGCCGGTCCTCGACTCCCCGCTCCAGTCTCGGCACGAGTTGCGCGGCGGCCTTCCACAGCGCCGTCCGGTCGTCCTCGCCCTGGCGCGGCACGAGGACCGGCTCGCCCAAGGGCCCCGCGACCGACGTCCCGACCAGCGGCCCGCGCGGCGCAACGCGACGGCGCGGCGCGTCCCGCGGGTCGATCCGCCAGCGCGGCGCACCGACGCCGCGAACGTAGCCGGCCACGCACGGAAAGCGGATCCGGAGATGTTCGCGCCCCGGCAGCGTGAACACGTCCTGGGGTTCCACCGGAACCGGCGGCGTCCCCGGCGTCTTGCCGCCCGGCCAGGCGAACGGAACGCCGAACAGGTTCGCGTACTCGAGCGGCTGCCTCTCGTCCCGGCCGCTGAAGGCGGTCTTGCGCAGCGCGCGGCCCGTGACCTGCTCGCAGAGCAGCTGACTGCCGAAGGCGCGATAGCCGAAGATGTGCGTCACGTTCCTCGCGTCCCAGCCCTCGGTCAGCATGCCGACCGAGATGACGCAACGGATGCGCTCGCCCGGCTCGCCTCGACGACCCACGGACATGAACACGTCGCGAATGGCCTGTCGCTTCTCGGCCCGCGTCAGCGGCGGCGCCGACTCGTCAGAAGGGACGAACAGCGTGGCCTGGTCCTCGATCGCCTGGCCGATGGCGTCATTGCCGCCGGGCGCCGGGTCGTCGAGCCGCGAATGAACCAGGATGGTGCGCGGTCGCGCGACCGGTCGTCCGGTAGCGGAATCGGCGTTCGAGAACAGTTCCAGGTTCCCCGCCTTCCAGATCCCTGTCCGGAAGCCGGCGGGGACGCCGGCGCAGCCAGTGGTCCCGTCGCTATCGTCGCCGACCGGTTCCCGGTAACCGGCGATGTACCGATGAAGCGCCGTTGCGTTCTCGATCGTGTTCGCGACGACGATCAGCACCGGCGTTCTGCCCTTCTCCTCGTACGCCGGCGCCGTCTCCGTCGCGTAGTGCTCGTAGAGCTCGTGGAGCGGCGCGGCGACTTGGGGCGCCAAGGGCTCGCCGAGCGCCCGCTTCTCGTTGTGCAGATAGATGTTGCGATAGCGCGGAGCGAGGTGGATCGGCCGGCCGTCCGCGTCCACGGCGCGGTCGTCGACCGGAACCCGCGGCGCCTTGACCAGGCCCGACTCCACGGCGTCGAGCAGCGAGAAGTCCGAGACCGTCCACGGGAACGTCTCCGCCTGGAGCCGCGCCGGACGCCGCAGCCACATCGGCGTGGCCGACAGGTCGAAGACCTGGTCCAGGCGATCGCGGGCACGGAGCGCCCGCAGCGCACCGAACCACAGTTCCGCCCGTTTCCGGTCCTCTTTCTCCTCCGCGTCGGCTGTTCCGCTGGCGAGGCGTACGTCGCGCAGCGTGTAGCAGTGGTGCGCCTCGTCGTTCAGAACCGCGATCGGGCCGCCGCCGCGGTGGGCCTTCAACAGCCGATCGAGCATCTCCCGCTCGCTCTCGATCCACCCCGGGAGGTCCTTGCGACCCCGCCGAGGACCATGGAGGAGATCCTTCTCCTTGCCCGTCGCGGCCCTTCCGTCGACGTGGAGCAAGGCCTTCCGCTGAAAGGCCTGGAAGTTGAGAATCGTCCAGCGCATTCGCCTCAGGTCGCCTTGGAAGCCGGGCGGCGCCACGGACCGCCAGATCTCTCCCTTCGGGTCCTTTAGCGCCTGCAGTCGGTCGCGGATGGTGAGGCCGGGCGCCAGCGCCAGCAGGTCGATCGGACGGTCCGGGCGACGCACGGCCCACCACAGGGCGATCATCGCCATCAGGTGCGTCTTGCCGGCGCCGGTCGCCATCTTCGAGGCCACCCGCGGCATGCCCTCGTTCCAGCGGTCGTTGACCTGCCGGAGGCGCGCAACGATCCGCTCGTGCACGTCGGGAGCGTGCGCCGGACCCGCGTCGAACAACCAGATCAGCGTCTCGACCGCCTCCCGCTGGCACCAGAACGGCCGCATCTCGGCCCGTTCCTCGGCCCAATCCTCCAGCAGCAGCCGCACCCGCGGCGCGACGCCCTTCCAGGACGCCGCCCTCCAGTCGTCGACGGTTCCACGCAGTTCGTTGATCGTTCGGTGCGGCTCCACGCCCGTATCCGGCGGCGTCCAGTCGGACTCGTCGCCCCGCGGACTCGGCACTGGAAGCTGGGTGGAACTGGGCCGGCGTCCCGGCGCCGTGGCGACCTTCGCCCGCCCGTGCTCGTCCAGTTCCCAGTGGCGGTCCGGCGCCGCGTAGGGGGTGTGCAGAATCCAGTCGTTCTCGGCGGCCTGGTCGCTGGGACTCACGGTCGGCGGATGGTAGCGCAGGCCTTCTCCTGGCCCGTCAGGTCCAGGCCCTCGCCAAGCGTCAACCGTCTTCGCCGTGGACCGCGGCGTAGACGGAACGCGCCAGCTTCGGTCCGAGCACGTCGCCGAGTTGCCGCTCCGAGGCCTGGGTCACGCCGGCGTAGCTGCCGAAGCGGCGCACCAGCAACTTGCGTCTCCGCGGCCCGATGCCCCGCAGGTCGTCGAAGCGGCTGTGCAGCGTTCTCCGGGAACGGCGGCGTCGGTGGCGGGAGACGGCGAAGCGGTGGGCCTCGTCCCGCACCTGTTGCAGCACCCGCAGACCCGCGTCGCTCCGCTTCAGCCTGAGCGGCGCGGGACGCGCCGGGAGGTAGAGCTCCTCCTCTCTCTTGGCCAGCCCGACGACCGGCGTTTCGTCCACTCCCAGATCCGCGAGGGCCTCGAGCGCGGCGTTCAGTTGTCCGCGGCCGCCGTCGATCAGGATCAGGTCGGGCATCTCTCCGACTTCGTCCAGGACACGCCGATACCGCCGGCCGACCGCCTGCCTGATGGCGGCGAAGTCGTCCGCCTGAGAGAGACCGCGGATGTTGAAGCTGCGGTACTCGCCCCTGGCCAGCCGCCCGTCGTCCCAGACGACCAGCGACGCGACGGTCTGACTGCCGCCGAAGGTCGAGATGTCGAAGCCCTCGATCCGCCGCGGCGGGTCGGCGAGGTCGAGCGTCCTCCTCAGCGCCGCGCCGGCCTCGCCGCCGCTCGCGCCGCGGAAGCGGCGGCGGAAGGCCATTGCCGCGTTCCGGTTGGCGAGGGCGATGCGTTGCGCCTTCGGCCCCCGCGACGGCATGCGGAGATGGACCCTGGATTCCCTCCGGCGGCTCAGCCACTCGATCAGCGCCTCTTCGCCTTCGATCGGCGCCGGCAGATGGATCTCCCTGGGAATCAGGGTCGTCCGGTCGTAGAGCTGAGGCAGCAATTCGGACAGCAGACGTTCCGCCGTGATCTTCGGAACGCCTTCCCAGAACAGCTCGCGTCGGTCCAGCACCTGGCCGCCCCGCATGACGAGAACGGCGACTGCCGCGTTGTCGCCGCTCGTGTGGACGCCGAAGATGTCGACGTCCTCGCCGCGGGTCGACCGGAGCTTGCGGCGCTGGCTGACCTCGTCGATCTCGTGAATCGTGTCGCGCACCCGCGCCGCCGCCTCGAAGTCGAGTTCGTCCGCGAGCGCTCGCATCCGGGCTCGCAGAGCCTTCAGCAGTTCCTCGTTCCGACCGGCCAGAAACAGGCGGGCCTTCTCCACCGCGTCGGCGTACGCCTCGTCCGACGTCAACCCGTCGACGCAGGGACCGAGGCAGCGTTGCATGTCGTGGTACAGGCAGGGACGCGGCAAGCTGCCGTCGATGTCGATCCGGCAAACCCGGATGCCGAACAGCTTCTGGGTCAACTTGATCGCCTTGCGCGCCAGCCCGGCCGGCAGATAGGGACCGTAGTACTCCGCCCCGTCCTGGCGGATGCGGCGGGTAAAGGCCAGCCGCGGATGTCCGTCCGCCAGGGTCAGCTTGAGATACGGATAGGTCTTGTCGTCGCGCAGCCGGATGTTGAAGCGGGGCTGCCGCCGCTTGATCCAGTTGTTCTCGAACAGCAGGGCCTCGGCTTCGGAATCGGTGACGACGAACTCGACATCCGCCGCGTCATGCAGCATCAGGGCAATGCGCGGGTCGTCCGCCGGCTTGCGGTAGGCGGCGGCGCGGCGTCTGAGGGACTTCGCCTTGCCGACGTAGAGCGCCTCGCCCGCCTCGGACTTGAAGATGTAGATCCCCGGCAGGTCCGGGAGTTCGTCGAGCTTGCGGGACAGCTCCGCGTGCATCAGCCCATCACCTTGAGCTCCCGAAGTTCCTTGAGCCGGTCCCGGAACACCGCGGCCTGCTCGAACTCGAGTCGCCTCGACGCCTGCTTCATCGCTTTCTCCAGACGCGCGATCCGACGTTCCAGCGGCATCTCGGGCGCGTCCTCCCGCAACAGGTCCTCCGCCGCGGCCTCGGCTTCCGCTCCCGCCTTGTGCAGGTAGTCCAGGTTGCTCATCCGCACCAGGGGACTGTGCACCTCCTTCAGGATGGAAGCCGGTTCGATTCCGTGTTCGCGGTTGTATCGTTCCTGAACCCGCCGCCGCCGCTCCGTCTCCTCCATCGACCGGTCGATCGACTCGGTCCGCCGGTCGGCATAGAAGATCACTCTGCCGTTCAGGTTGCGGGCCGCCCTGCCGGCAGTCTGGATCAGCGATACCTCGCTGCGCAGGAAGCCCTCCTTGTCGGCGTCCAGAATGGCGACGACGGACACCTCGGGCAGATCCAGGCCCTCGCGCAGGAGGTTGATGCCGACCAGGATGTCGAAGTCGCCGCGGCGCAGAGCGGTCGTGATCTCGACCCGTTCCAGGGTGTCGATGTCGCTGTGCAGGTAGCGCACCCCGAGGTCGAGGTCGTTCAGGTACTGGGTGAGTTCCTCCGCCATGCGCTTGGTCAGCGTCGTCACCAGGACGCGCTCGCCGCGCTCGATCGCGGCGCGCGCCTCGGCGACCAGGTCGTCGATCTGGTTGGCCGAAGGACGCAGTTCGATCCTCGGGTCGAGCAATCCGGTCGGCCGGATGATCTGCTCCACCACGACCCCCGCCGCGCGTTCCAGTTCGAACGGACCCGGAGTGGCCGACACGTAGATGCGCTGACCGCAACGCTCCTCGAACTCGTCGAAACGCAGCGGCCGGTTGTCCAGCGCACTCGGCAGACGAAACCCGAACTCGACGAGGGTCTCCTTGCGGGCCCGGTCGCCGCGGTACATGCCGCCGACCTGCGGGATCGTCTGGTGGCTCTCGTCGACGACGAGCAGGAAGTCGTCCGGCAGGTAGTCGAGGAACGTCGGCGGCGCCTCGCCGGGGGACCGCCCGGAGAGGTGTCGGGAGTAGTTCTCGATGCCGGCGCAGGCGCCGAGTTCGCGAAGCATCTCCAGGTCGTAGCGGGTCCTCTGCTCCAGCCGCTGCATCTCGAGCAGACGGTTCTCCCGCTCGAGTACCTTCAGGTGCTCTCCCAGTTCGTCGCGGATCGATGCGATCGCCCGCCGCATCCGCTCCTCCGGCGTCACGTAGTGGTTGCGGGGAAACACCGGGATCCGGTCCACCTCCTCCAGAACCCCGCCGCTGATCACATCGAACCGGCAGACCCGGTCGATCTCGTCGCCGAAGTACTCCACGCGGATGCCTCGGTCGTCGTAGGCCGGGAGAATCTCGAGCACGTCGCCGCGCACCCGGAAGCTGCCGTGGAAGAGGTCGAGCCGGGTGCGCTCGTACTGCATCTCGGCCAGGCGCCGCTGGGCCCGCTCAAGCGGCAGTTCGGCGCCGCGCTCGAAGAACTGGAGCATCGAGAAGAACACCTCCGGCGCGCCGAGACCGTAGATGCAGGAGACGGAAGCCACGATCAGCACGTCGCGGCGCTCGAACAGCGAGATCGTGGCCCGGAGGCGCAGCCGGTCGATCTCGTCGTTGACGCTCGTCTCCTTCTCGATGTACGTGTCGGATTGGGGGACGTAGGCCTCGGGCTGGTAGTAGTCGTAGTAGGAAACGAAGTACTCCACCGCGTTGTGCGGAAAGAAGCTCCTGAACTCCTGGTAGAGCTGCGCCGCCAGGGTCTTGTTGTGGGAGAGGACGAGCGTCGGCCGGTTCACGGCCTCTACGACCTTGGCCACCGTGTAGGTCTTGCCCGAGCCAGTGACTCCCAGCAGCACCTGTTCGGGTACGCCGGACCTCACCCCGTCCGCGAGCTCGCGGATCGCCGCCGGTTGATCCCCTTGCGGACGAAAGGGGGACACCAGCTCGAAACGCCCGGCACTCTCGGCGCTGGAAGGACGCTCGGCGCCGAAATCGACCGCCTCGGACAAGTCAGCCTCCCGGATCGGACGCCGCGATCCGTTCAAGACGTTCGGTCAGGCGGCGCAGGTCGTCCTGGTCGAACAGTCCGCGCTCGATCCTCCGGATCGCGTCGGTCAGCGCCAGTTGAAGCCGGCGGTTGTCGGCCGGCGCGGCGATGCCGCTCCGGTAGTGCTCGAGCACGGAATCGAACGCTCTCTCCAGGCGTTCACGGTCCGGATGCTGCACGTCCTCCGGCAACTCGGCCATGATCCGCTCCCGGCTGAAGTCCAGGACGAACTCGAGCAGCTTGTCGGCCTGGCTGATCGCGACGACCAGTCCGACGACCATCAGGGCCGCGATGAGTCCGCAGCCCGCCAGGCCGACGACGAAGCAGCCGGGACGCTTCCGTTGCGAGGCCGCCCGCGGCTCGGGGAAGGGCGCCGGCAGTGGCGGCAGGCCGGATGCCTGGTCGGCTTCGGGAGTCATGGAACGCGCCTTATGATATTCGGGAGATGACGGCGGCGCGGGAAGTCCCGGACCTGGCGTCGGCCTGGCGCATGAGGCGCTGGCGCTGGCTGGCGCCGGTCGTCGCCGCGCCGGTCGCGGGGGCGCTGCTGGGCATCGGCGTCGCCGCGATGATCGATCTGCCGCAGGTCGAGACGGTGGCCGAACTGACGCCCAGTCAGATCACCCGGCTGAGCGACCGCGACGGAGAACCGTTCAGGAGTTACTCGGTCGAGAAGCGCATCCTGCTCGCCGATGGAGAGGCGCCGGAGAGGTTCACGCGCGTCCTGCTCGCCGCCGAGGATCGGAACTTCCACGCGCACGGAGGCTTCGACATCGTCGGCGTCTTTCGAGCCGTACTCCAGAACTGGCGGCGCGGCGAGCGCTTTTCGGGCGCCTCGACGATCACGATGCAGGTGGCGCGGATGCTCTTTCTGGACCGGGCCAAGGTCTGGCGCCGGAAGATCCGGGAGACCCTGCTCGCGGTCGAACTGGAAAAACGACTCAGCAAGCAGCAGATCCTCACCCTCTACTGCAACCTGACGTACTTCGGCCACGGCAACTACGGCGTGGAGTCCGCGTCCCGCTACTACTTCGGGAAGTCGTCTGCCGAGCTGACCTGGGCCGAAGCGGCGACCCTGGTGGCGATCGTGCCGAGCCCAAGCGTGCGGTCGCCCTACGTTCGACCCGAGACGGTGCGCACGCTCCGCGACGCCATCCTGCGGATGCTCGGCGAACGGGGAGTGATGACGCGGGAAGAAGCCGCCGAAGCGGCGGCGACGCCGCTCGACGTCGTCGCGCAGCGAGAACCGAAGCCGGTCGCCCCCTACTTCGCGGAGAAGGTCCGCCTTGAACTCTACCGAGAGTACGGGCAGCAGGGACTCTATGAAGGCGGCCTGCAGGTGCGGACGACCCTGGACCGGAGAATGCAGAAGGCCGCCGCGCAGGCCCTGCGCCAGGGCCTGGTCAGGATCGATCGCCTGCACGGCTATCGAGGCGCGGTCGCCGCGGTGAACCAGGACGATCTTGCGGCCCCGGACCTGGCCGAGTCCGTCGGCGGCGTCCTGGCCAGTTGGGTCGGCTTCGAGCCCGAAGCCGGCGCCTGGGCGCCGGGCGTCGTTCTCCAACGGGGTCGGAAGAACGCGGAGATTCGGATCGCGGATCACCGCTTCACGCTGAAGCCTCCGGGTTACGAGTGGACCCGCGGAGACTCGCCGCCGCTGCGGAAGGGCGATGTCGCGTGGTTCGAGTTGCAGGCCTCCGCCGATGCCGCTTCGGTTGAGGAAGGCACGGACGAGGCGCGGTTCGAGCTGGAACTCGTCCAGGAACCGCTGATCGAGGGCGCGGTCCTGCTGCTCGAGTCGGCGACCGGCGCGGTGCGGGCGATGGTCGGAGGCTGGGACTACGATCGCAGCGAGTTCAACCGCGCCCTTCAGGCCCGGCGCCAGGTCGGGTCCCTGTTCAAGCCGCTCGTGTTCGGCGCCGCCTTCGAGCACGGCTTCACTCCCGCCGACACGCTGTTCGACGCACCCGTCGCGTTTCCGGGCGCCTACAACCAACTCGACTACAGCCCTCGCAATTTCTACCGGCGGTACCTGGGCATCCTGACCTTGCGCCGGGCCCTGGAACAATCGGTCAACGTCACGTCCGTCAAGCTACACGACATCGTCGGGCCGGAACGGGTCGTCGACTTCGCCCACCGCGCGGGCATCCGCTCGCCGCTCCTGCCCTGGCCGAGCCTCGCTCTGGGGGCGGCCGACCTCACGGCACTCGAGGTGGCGACCGCCTACGCCACGTTCGCCAATCTGGGAGTCCACGTCGAGCCCTACTTCGTCGAGCGGGTCACGACCCGCGACGGACGCGAGCTCGACGCCCACGTGCCGCGAGCCTCGACCGTCATGACGCCGGAAGTCGCCTTCCTGCTCACCCACGTGCTCTCGGGCGTGGTCCAGCGCGGAACGGGCCAGTCCGCCCAGGCGCTCGGCCTCGCGGCCGTCGCCGGGAAGACCGGCACGACGGACGGCTTCACGGACGCCTGGTTCGCGGGCTTCACGCCCAGGTACACGCTGGTCGTGTGGGTCGGCTACGACCAGCAGCAGCGGATCGGCAGGAACATGACCGGCGCCGCGGCCGCGCTGCCGATCTGGAACGAAGTGCTTCGCCTGGGTATCGAGGACGGCTGGGTGGACCCCGCTCTCACGTTCGTCAGGCCCGACCAGGTGCGGCTCCGGCAGATCGAGTACACCTCCGGTCTCCTGCCGGCCCGGCGCCGGGCCGGCCAACGGGTGATCGAAGAGGCGTTCATCGTCGGCACCGAACCGGTGCTCAGATTCGACCCCGAGACTCGCCCGGTGTACGACCTGCCGTGGTACCAGCAACGCGCCCTCTACGGTGAACCGAAGGCCGGAGAGAACATGCCGGAAGACGTCGCCGACTGGACGCCGATCATGCGCGGCTGGCGGCAAGGCGACCGGGCCGACGGTTCCTGAGTCCTGACGGTCGGCGGCGGGGCCGAGGCGTCGGGCGCCTCGGCTTCCGAGCGGCGCCTTGGTACGATGGCCCGCTCTACGGATGAACCAACGTGGCCCCTCAGGCCCGGATCTGCCGCTCTGGGCGCGCGCAGCTGACGGCCTCACGCTCGCGCTCGGCCTGCTGGCGCTGTATGTTGGCGTCTTCGGCGGCATTCGCATCGGCGCCATCTTCTCGATGTCCACGCCATGGCGGGCATTGAGCGGTCTGTTCGTCTTGTGCGCCTTGCGCCACTGCCTGGTCCGAGCCTCTCCGCTGCACGAACGCATCCGCAGATGGCTGGCGGGCGCGACGGCGCCGGCAGCCCGTCTCGGGCGGGCGATGGTTCCCCCGCGCTTGCCGCGGGACCCGCCCAACGCCGCGCGCCTTGAAGCACTCCATCTGACCGCTCTGTGCTGCATGGCCGTCGCCCAGCCGATCTTCGACGTCGTGGCGCGCAGCCCGGAGTTCCTGGTCGCCCATGACGCCAGGACGTCCGATCTGCTGGCGCTCGCGGCGTTTCTCTGCTTCGGCATCCCGGCGGGCTGCGTGCTCCTCGTTCATCTCGCCGGCCTTTCCCGCGGCTGGCGCTGGCGCCGACGCGCCGCCGCGACGTTGATCGGCGGCCTCGCCGGAGCGATAGCCCTTGCGGCGCTCAAGCCCGTCGACGGGGGGACTGGCGGCCTTGCCGCGGCAACGTTCCTCGTCACGGCCTTCACCGGGGCCGTTGCGCACCTCCGATTCCCGCCGTTCCGCCTGTTCGTGTCCTTTCTCGCGCCGGCGGTCGTGGCTGTACCCGTCGCCTTTCTGCTGAGCCCCGGCGTCAGCCGCGTTCTGGCGCCCACCGACGAGGTCGGCGCGTTCGACGACATGTCGTTCTCCTCGACGCCGCCCGTGGTGGTTGTCGTCTTCGATCAGTTCCAGTTGGCGGCGCTGCTCGATTCCGCCGGCGCCATCGACCGCGCGACTTTTCCGAACTTCGCCGCCCTGGCCGACGACGCCACCTGGTTTCGCAACGCCACCGCGGTAGCGAACATGACGATCCATGCCCTGCCGGCGGTCGTCACCGGGAACTACCCGGTTCGCGGTCGCCTGCCGGTAGCCGCGGACCATCCGGGGAACCTGTTCACGTTGCTGGGGGGCCAGTACCGCCTGCACGTCGAGGAGCCCTTGACCGAGCTGTGTCCGGAATCGCTCTGCCCCGCCGAACGCCCGGGATTCGTCGCCTGGCTAGCGCAAGTCCTGCGAGACCTGGCGGTCGTGTATCCGAGGGTGCTGCTGCCGGACGGACTGGTCGCATCCCTTCCGCCCGTGGACCAGACGTGGAAGGACTTCGCCGCGAACGCGGCCAAGGAGACGTTCCAGAATCGCTGGCGCTCGGCGCGAACCGAGGACCGCGGGGCGTCAGCCCATCGTTTCATCGAGTCCATCACCGCGGCCGGCCCGACGCTGCACTTTCTCCACGTGCTTCTGCCGCACGAACCCTGGACCTACCTGCCGACGGGGCAGCGATTCACGTTTCAGCGACAAAGCGTCGGCTTGCGGGACGGCCGGTGGTCAGAGGACAGCTGGGCCGCCGCGCTCAACTACCAGCGCTACCTGCTCCAGGCGGGCTACGCCGACACGCTGCTTGGCAGGCTGGTGGAGCGCTTGCGCCAGGTCGGCATCTACGACGAGGCGTTGATCGTCGTCACCGCCGACCACGGCGCCAGCCTGCGGCCCGGCATGTCGTTTCGACGGCCGGACGGTTCCTCGTTCGAGGAGATCGCGGCCGTGCCGCTCCTTCTGAAGCGGCCCTGGCAGCGCCGCGGGACGGTGAACGACGCCAACGTGGAGGTGGTCGACATCGTCCCGACGGTCGCCGCGGAACTCGGCGCGGCGGCGCCGTGGACCGTCGACGGCACGAACGCGCTGGATGCCGCTCGGACGCCGCGGCCGACAAAGGTGATGTTCTTCGACCGGGCAAGCAGGCGCATGGAAGCCGCGGGCGATCTTCGTCGGTCCTTGATCGAGGGCGCCGCGCAGAAGTTCCGCCGGCTGGAAACAGGCAATCCCCTGGATGTTCCGACCCCGGAAGGCCGCTACGGAGAGTTGATCGGCCGCGCGGTCGATCCGCTGCGCGCCATGCAGCCGGCGTCCGTCGAAGTGGTCGTCGATACGCTGCCGCTGCTGCGGAACGTCGACCCGGATGCCGACTTCATCCCCGCCCACATCACGGGCGCCGTGATCAGCAAGCCGGAAGGTGCGCCGGCGCCGGTGCTGGCGGTCGCAGTGAACGGCACGGTAGCGGCGGTGACGCGCCCGTACCGGTTTCCGGTGATGGGCCGTACCGCTGCCTGGGAAGCGATCGTCCATCCGGGTTCGTTCCTTCCAGGCGCCAACGCTCTGGAAGTGCTCGAAGTGCAAGAGGGCGGCGGCGACGGCACGGTCGCGCTCGCCGCGGCCCATGGCGCCCTGGCGGCGAATCGCTGGCCGAACCTCGTTCGCGAGGAGCTGATTCAGGCCCTCGGAGGACGGACTTCCGGTTTCCACGGCATCGAGTGGGCGGACGCCCGTCCCTTCCGTTGGACCAATGGCGATGCACGGCTGCGGGCGCCGATCGATCCGCGGTCGCCTCCGACGGAACTCGCCGTGCAGGTCGTGATGACCGGCGGCGCCAAACGGCTCCAAGTCGCCGTCGATGGCTGTCAGCTCCTTGACGAGACCATCCGGGACCGCTGGCAGGCGACGTTCGATCTCGAAGGTTGTGCGCTCCGGGCGCCCGAAGTGGAGATTGCGCTGCTGAGCGACACCCACGATCCCGCGTCGAACGACAGCCGCAGCCTGGGTGTCGCGGTCGGTCGAATCGAGCTGCGCGCCGCGGTTCCCTGAGCGGAGCGGTCGGCCGAGCCCGCGGACCTGAACCGGCCGCCGGCACGACGGGCCAGCCCGCGTGTTTCACCGAGTTCCGTGGCGAGGGTGCATGGCCGCCGCTGAGCGGGGCCCGCGAACGTCGTCGGGGCCGTGACGGCAGCGGGTCAGACGAGCCCGCCAGGCCTTTCTCCGATCAGGGCGTAGTCGCGATAGCCGAACAGGAAGTCGTCGAGTTCGTCCCGAAGGCGATTCAGCCGGTCGGCCAGCTCCCGATTCTGTCCGTCCAGACCGTCGAGCGGGATCTCCGGCAGGCGCTCCTCCTCCGGCCAGGGCCGCAGGTCGAGTCGCTCGACCCTCGTGAAGCCCGCCTGTTCGCAGCAGACCGCCAGCGCCTCCGGATGCACCGGTCTCTTGTGGGTCGGATCGAGCCAGAAGCTGCGAGCCGTCACCGCGACGGAGAGCGGATTCGGCGTCTCCAGCACGAGGATTCCTCCCGGCCGCAGAGCCGCGAAGGCGAGGCGCACCAGACGCTCGATGTCCCCTGGCGCCAGATGTTCGATGACGTGGAAGGAAACAACGCCGCCCAGCGATCCGGGCTCGGTGCGCGCCAGTTCCGACAGGGCGTCGTTCCGACGGACCTCGAGACCCTGCTCGAGGCAGTGGCGCACCATCGCCGCCGAGGGGTCGACGCCGCGGCACTCCACGCCCTCGGCTTCCAGCAGCGCCAGGGCTTCGCCCCGGCCGCAGCCCAGGTCCAGGACCGGCGCCGCCTGACGGAGCCGCGGCAGGTAGATGCGGACGCGATCCCGGATGTCCTTCTCGGCGCCGCGGAAGCGGTGCTCGAATTCCAGATAGGAGACGTCCGTGTCGCCTGCTTCGAGTCCCTTCTCCGCTTCGGGTCCACGCGCCAGGGCGGTCCTCAACAGTCCCGCCAGTTCATCCGTCTCCCGCCGGTAACGGTCCAGCTTCCGGTCGACGCGGCCGAACAGGGCGTCGTCGTGGCGCATGACCTCGTCGAGCCCCTGGCGCAGGAAGTTCTCCAGGTGTCGCGTCCGATGCTCGAGGGCGCCAATGCGCTGCTCGAACAGTTGCCGCACCTGTTCCTGATGTTCCTTCCATTCCTCAAGGAGGCGCTCGAAGACGTCCCGTTCCTCAAGGTGGCGCTCGAAGACGTCGAGCAGGATCAGGTTGAAGACGCGCTGCCGTTCCCACAGGTCGTTCTGCGGCAGGGAGACGAAGGGGCGCAGCAGCCGTTTGAAGGCAACAAGAAAACGGCCGGCGAGACCGCGGTCGCTGCGAATCGGAAACGGGACGTCCCGCTCCCAGAGGCGCCGCCAGTCGCCGAGATCGCGCGTCGGCTGGTCGCCCAGGAAGTCGTCGACTTCAGGCGGGGCGCCGTCGCTGTCGCCTCTACGTCTCAGGCACGACCTCGATGGCGACTTCGGCGACGACTTCCGTGTGGAGGTCGACCCGCACCAGGTGGTCGCCGACCGCCTTGATGCCGCCGGCGAGATCGATCATGCGACGGTCCACCTGCACGCCGGCGGCAAGGAGCGCTTCGGCGACCTCCGTGGGGGTCACGGAACCGTACAGGGTTCCCGTTTCGCTGGCCCGCTTGGCGATGGTCAGCTTGACCGCCGCAAGTTCCGCCGCGACCTCGGCCGCGGCAGAGCGCTCCTCCTCGTGGCGAGCGTCGAACTTCTTCCGCTGCGATTCGAACCAGATCCGGTTCGAATCGGTCGAAGGCGCCGCCAGCTCCCTCGGATAGAGGTAGTTGCGGGCGTACCCGGGCTTCACGTCGACCACCTGGCCGCGGCCGCCCAGCCCCTTCATGTCCTGTAGCAGGATGACTTCCATTGCCTCGTTCCTTGCCGCCCCGGTCGCCGCCGACGCCAGCGGTCAGTCCGTCGTGTAGGGAATCAGGGCCAGGAAACGGGCCCGCCGAAGGGCGCGGGCGAGCATCCGCTGGTGGCGCGCCGAGTTGCCCGAGATCCTGCGCGGCAGGATCTTGGCTCTCTCCGGCACGAAGGAACGCAGCGTGGCGACGTCCTTGTAGTCGATGTACTCGATCCCGTCCGCGGTGAACTTGCATACCTTGCGCCGACGGTAGAAGGTCCTGCGTTTTGCCATCTCTAATGCCCGCCTCCAATTGCGGCGCGACGATCAACTCCGTCGCCGGGGCGACGACCGGATCGCTGTCTGCGTTTCGCCATCTCTAGACGCCTCCCGCCTCCTGGCTCGGGACGCTGGCCATCGTCGTCTGCTGGACCGGCGCCTTGCCCTTGCTGGCGGCTCGCTTCAGGTCAAGGTCGGTCCGCACCGTCAGGTGGCGCAGGATCTTCTCGTTCTGGAGCATCCGCTGTCCGATCTCCGCGAGGCCGTTGTCGCCTCCGTCGGATTCCAGGTAGTAGATGTGGTAGCGGCCTTCGGTGAACTTCCTGATCGGATAGGCGAGGTGCCGCTTGCCCCAGGACTCCTCCTGGGTGATCCGCAGCTTGCCGTCCGCGACCAGCAGCTTGCCGAAGGCGTCGCTCAACTCCACGGCCTCTTCATCCGAGAGGCGCGGATCGGCGATGAAGACGAGTTCGTATGTCCGTGTCAATCGTTCATCCTCTGCATGTTCTCCGGCTTGCGGCCCGGAGCGAACCGGCGGCGCAATCTATCACGACAAGCAGGCCCGCCAGCAGCCGCGGTGAAAGTGCGCGTCGCGCCGAGAGCGGTCAGGAGCCCGTCCGGCCAGGCGCGACGAGGGAGCATGTCGGGCCAACTTCGACCGAGGAGCAACGATGCCGGGCGGGATGGTTGGCCGCTCGAATGCAGCGCGACGTTCGCCACGGCTGCTAGAGCGCCAGTAGCGGCGCGATGACCAGCGACACGACCGACATCAGCTTGATCAGGATGTTCAGACTGGGCCCGGCCGTGTCCTTGAACGGATCCCCCACCGTGTCGCCGACGACGGCCGCCTTGTGGGCGTCGGAGCCCTTGCCGCCATGCGCCCCCGCCTCGATGAACTTCTTCGCGTTGTCCCAGGCGCCGCCGGCGTTCGCCATGAAGATGGCGAGCAGGACGCCGCCTGCGGTCACGCCGGCGAGGACGCCGGCCAGGGCCTCGACGTCCCAGAAACCGACCGCCGCCGGAACCAGAACGGCCAGCAGACCCGGCGCCACCATCTGGCGCAGGGCGGCCGCGGTGGAGATGTCGACGCAGCGCGCGTACTCCGCTTTCCCCTCCCCCTCCATCAGGCCCGGTATCGTGCGGAACTGGCGCCGGACTTCCTCGATCATCTCGAAGGCCGCCTTGCCGACCGCCTTCATCGCCATCGACGAGAACAGGAACGGGAGCATGGCGCCGACGAACAGTCCGCACATCACTCGCGGGTTGACCAGGTCCATGCTCTCGAGTCCCACCGTCGTGCGGAACGCCGCGAACAGCACCAGCGCGGTCAGCGCCGCCGACCCGATCGCGAAGCCCTTGCCGATCGCGGCCGTCGTGTTTCCGACCGCGTCCAGCTTGTCCGTGCGGGCGCGAACGTCGGGACCGAGACCGCTCATCTCGGCAATGCCGCCGGCGTTGTCCGCCACCGGCCCGTAGGCGTCGACGGCGAGCTGAATGCCGGTCGTCGACAGCATCCCCAAAGCGGCGATCGCGATGCCGTAGAGGCCCGCCTGGTTGTGCGCCACGAGGACGGCGGCCGTCAGGACGACGATCGGCAGCGCCGTGGACTGCATGCCGACGGCCAGGCCGCCGATGATGTTCGTGGCGCTGCCGGTCTGGCTGTCCTTGGCGATGCCCTGGGCCGGCGCCTTCGACTCGGCGGTGTAGTACTGCGTGATCAGGCCGATCAGCAGTCCGGCGGCGAGACCGGCGACCGTGGCCAGAAAGACGCCCAGGTAGCCGAACTCCTTCCCCTCAACGAGGTACCGGCTGTCGCCCAGGAGGTTCCGGGCGGTGAACCAGGTGACGACCAGCATCACGCCGGCCGCGGCGAACGTGCCCAGGTCCAGTGCGTGCTGCGGGTTGCCGCCCTCCTTCGTGCGAACCAGCAACGTGGAGGCCAGGGAGACCAGGATGCCGAGACCGGCAAGCAGCATCGGCAGCAGGATCAGGTTCGGCGTAAAGCCCTCCCCGGCCAGCGTCGTCGTGCTGATTCCGAGCACGAGCGTTCCGACGATGGCGCCCACGTAGGACTCGAACAGGTCGGCCCCCATGCCGGCGACGTCGCCCACGTTGTCGCCGACGTTGTCGGCGATCACCGCGGGATTGCGCGGATCGTCCTCGGGTATCCCGGCTTCGACCTTCCCGACCAGGTCGGCGCCCACGTCGGCCGCCTTCGTGTAGATGCCGCCGCCGACCCGGGCGAACAGGGCAATCGAGGAAGCGCCGAACGAGAAGCCGGTCAGGACGGTCACCACTTGACCGAGCGAGTCGTTGTCGCCGCTCCCGAACATCGCGGCGTAGAGCAGGTAGAGCGCGGAGAGACCGAGGATGCCCAGACCCACGACCGCGAAACCCATGACCGCGCCGCCCGAGAAGGCAACCGCCAGCGCCCGGTTCAGACTCGAGCGGGCGGCGGCGGCGGTGCGCACGTTGGCCGACGTCGCCACCCTCATGCCGAAGAAGCCGGCCAGGCCCGAGCAGAGGGCGCCTCCGAGAACGGACAGTCCGATCCAGGCTGAACTTCCCGCGCGGTCGGAATTCGCCCACGCCAGAAGCAGCGCCGCCAGAAAGACGAAGATGGCCAGGATGCGGTACTCGCGGCCCAGGAACGCCATCGCCCCATCCCGAATGTGACCGGCGATCTCCGGCATCGCGCCGTCGCCGGCGTCCTGCCTGTTGATCCACCGGCTCCGCAGCAAGGCGTACAGCAGGGCCGCCGCGCCGCAGGCGGGCAGAAGGTAGTACATCGTGTCCACTATGCGTTTCCTCTCATCCGTTGTACTCGTTCATCGTGACGTCGACGCCGCGGTCGACCCAACTCAGGACGCAGTCGGCGGCTCGGTGTACCATGCGCTCCGCCGTTTCCGCTTCGTCCGCTGCAAAGGGCGCGAGAACGAAGTCCGGCAGGTCTTCCCCGCGGCCGGCCGCCGCCGAGCCCGCTTCGTCCGGCGCGATGCCCAGCCGCAGCCGCGGCACCGCCGTGGTGCGCAGGTTCTCGATGACCGACTCCATGCCGCGATGCCCGCCGGGACTCCCGTTGCCGCGAAGCCGGAGCCGCCCCAAGGGCAGATGGACTTCGTCGTAGACGACCAGAATGCACTCGGGAGCATAGCCATTCCGCTCGGACAGGCAGCGTGCGCTGTAGCCGCTGCGATTCATCCAGGTCTGCGGCGTCGCCAGGTCGACTCGGTCGTTCGAGGCCCAGAGCGCTCCGCACACCTCCGGACCGAGTCGCACGCCCAGACGTCGCGCCAGTTCGTCGACGACGCGGAAGCCGAGGTTGTGGCGCGTGTCGGCATAGCGGCCGCCCGGGTTCCCCAGCCCCAGAACAAGACGCGCTTCCTCGCGGGACGTCATGTCTCGCCGAGGTCCGTAGCGAGAGCATGAAGGCGCCGGCGCAACGGAGCGCACGGACCGAGGGCCGTTGAAGGGCGAACCGCGGCGCGTCGAGGCGCCCCCGGGGACTGCGTCCCGTTGCAGCGAGCGGATCCACGACCGCGGCAGGACATCGGCAATGGATGCGGGTCAGCTATCTCCATCCGTCGACTCGTCTTCCTTGCCGACCCGTTCGGGCTCGTCGGCGACGGCCTCCAGCAGTTCGGCCTCCTCCGGTTCTTCCTCCTCGTCGGCCACGCGGGCGGCGGCGACCGACACGATCACCTTGCTCTCTTCGTCGTTCAGGGTCACCGCGTCCGGAAGGACCAGTTGTCCGGCTTCCACGTGCTGGCCGACGTGCAAGGACGAGACATCGAGTTCGATGGCGACGGGAATGTCGCCGGGCAGGCAGACGATGCCTACCTCCCGCGTGACGAATTCGAGCAGGCCGCCCTCGTTCCGTACGCCCTCGGGAACTCCGACGACTTCGACCGGCGCCGAGACCTGGACCTCCTGATCCATTCTCACGCGCTGGAAGTCGATGTGGATCAGCGCGCCCGTCAACGGATTCCACTGCAAGTCGCGGATCATCGCGTGACGGGTCTGTCCGGTGCCTTCGAGCTGGAGCAGGAAGACGGCATTCTCGCCGCCCTCCCGAATCAGGTTCTGTACCAGCTTGCCGTCGACGCGGATGGCCGCCGAATCGGCGCCGCCGCCGTAGATCACGGCGGGTATTTCGCCGGCCGCCCGCAGGCGGCGGTTCGCGTTCTTGCCGGTCTGCTCGCGCAGCCGGACGGTCACGGTGGGTTCGCTCACTTCGAACTCCTCAGGTGACGAGCGGCTCAGACAAAGAGCGACGTCACGGAGCTGTTGTCATGGATTCTGCGGATGGCTTCCCCGAGCAGCGCGGCAACGCTGTGCGGGCGCAGCCTCGTGCTGCGGGCAAGCTTCTCTTCCAGGGGCGTGGTGTTCGTGACCAGGATGCCCTCGAGATCCGACTTCTCGATCCGCTCGATGGCCGAGGCGGAGAGAACGCCGTGGATGCCCGCGGCGAAGATTCGCCGGGCGCCCTGGGCCGCCAGAGACTCGACCGAGTTGATCAGCGTTCCGGCGGTATCGATGATGTCGTCAAGAATCAGCGCATCGCGACCCTTGACGTCGCCGATCACGTTCATTACCTCGGCCTGGTTGGCGGCCACGCGGCGCTTGTCGAGGATCGCGAGTTCGGTGTCGAGCCGCTTCGCGATCGCCCGCGCCCGGGCCACGCCGCCAGCGTCCGGGGCGACGATCACCAGGTCCTCGATGCCGAGCGCGCGAATTCCGTCAAGGAGCACGGGCGCAGCAAACAGGTGGTCGACCGGAATGTCGAAGTAGCCCGAGATCTGCTGCGCGTGGACGTCCATCGTCAGCAGGCGATCGGCCCCGGCGGCGGTCATCACGTCCGCCACCAGCTTGGCGGTGATCGGCACCCGGGGCTTGTCCTTCTTGTCCTGGCGCGCGTAGCCGTAGTAGGGCAACACCGCGGTCACCCGCGCCGCCGACGCCCGCTTCACCGCGTCGAGCATGATCAGCAGCTCGACGAAGTTGTCGTTGACCGGCGGACAGGTCGGCTGCACGATGAAGACGTCGGCGCCGCGCACGTTCTCCTGGATCTGGCAGAAGATCTCGCCGTCCGCGAAGTTGTAGGCCGTGACCTGCCCCGGCGCCATGCCGAGGTAGCTGCAGATCTCGTTCGTCAGGGCGGGATGCGCCCGTCCGCCGAAGACCTTGAGCTCGGTGTACATGGCGCGTTCGACATTCTGGGGATGGAGGGTCATCACTGCGGCGACTCGCCGGACGTCGGTCCCGGAACCTCCGGACGCCAACGCGCGCCGGGACCATCCGCGTGCACGGAAACTCTCGACACGGGCGACCTCGGAATCAGTTCGAATGGAGGGGAGTTGGCTGCTGCGCCCGCGTGGTTGGGGCGGGAGGATTCGAACCCCCGAATGCGAGATCCAAAGTCTCGTGCCTTACCACTTGGCGACGCCCCAGACGGGACGGCGCATTCTACAGAAAGAACCGGCCACATGAAGAGTCTGCAACCTGGCCCGGCATGCAAGGCGGCGATCAGGCGTCCCCGCCGCAGATCCCTGGCCGGTATCCGGGAGGAACCGTAGGGGTCGGAAGCGGCGCGGCGAGTTCCGTGGCGGGCCGCCGCTGGCCCCACTGGAGCTCGAGGCCCGTTTCGGACTCCTCCAGTCGCGCCGTTCCTTCCGCGTCCACGCTCCAGGAGGCTCTTGCGCGGTCGCCGCGCCACAGGGTCCAGCGGTTCGGGCCCGCCGTGGTGGTCACGGCCGTCCAGCGCCGGCCCCGACGGTCCTCGAACTCGAACTCGACGCCGCGACCCGGCCTCCCGGGGACAGCGATCTCTTCCCACGCGCGGGCATCGGCCGGCGGCGCCGGCAACCGGCGCATCAACAGGGCCGCGACGGCGCGCGCCGGAACCGGCCCCAGCGACAGGGCGGGAATCTCGAGTTCGCCCACATGCCGGCAGAACGTGCGCTCGCGCACCCACAGCACGAGGGAGCTTCCTTCCCGCACGTTGAGGTCCCACCATCGTCGTCCCAGGCGGTCGGAAGCGGAGACGTGGAAGCTCTCGGGGTTCTCGAAGCGCAGCACGAGACGGAGCGTGCCGCTCCCCTCCGGTCCCTCGTAGCGCATGAGAACGACGCGCTGCGTCCGCCACTCGATCCCGGGAATCTCCCAGGGCGCGGCGCCCGGAACCGGGCCGACGGCGAACGGCGCTTCGCGGCCGGTTCCGCTGCTGACGCAGGCGCCGAGCCACGTCAGGCCGAGCAGAAGCAGCGGGAAGGATCGCCGCGCGACGATCGTCCGCTGCCGGTCAGCGCCTGGAGAGTTCACTCAGCTTGCGGCGCACGGACTCGACGTTCTCCTCGTCGTTGATGGCCAACGCCTGCTCGTAGGCCTCCCGAGCCCGTTGCGAATCGCCCAGGGCGACATAGACGTCCCCGAGATGCTCGAGGATCGTGGAGTCCCGGGGGACGAGCCGGTTCGCTCGCTCCAGATGAAGCCGGGCCTGCTCGAACTCCCCGAGTCGGAACAGCGCCCAGCCCAGGGAATCGACGAAGGCGCCGTTGTTCGGATCGAGATCGACCGCACGTCGAATGAGCTCAAGCGCCTGCTCCAGGTTCTCCCCGTTGTCCGCCCACATGTACCCGAGATAGTTCATCGCGTGACTGTTCTCGGGCTGGAGCGCGAGCACCGCCCGGAACTCAGCCGCCGCTTCGTCGTAGCGCCGACCGCGTTCGTAGGCCTCTCCAAGCTGGAACCGCAGGGCCGCCTGGAGAGCGTCCTTCTCCATGTCCAGTCCCGCCTCGGCGCCGGCGTCGAGGCGCGCCAGGGCACGCAGGAGGAAGGGGATGGACTCGCCGAAGCGTCCCTGCTCGCGACAGGACTCGGCGACCAGCGCAAGACGCCCGACATCTCCGTTCGCCGCCAGGTCCTCGTAGATCTGCAACGCGCGCCTGTCGGCGCCCAGGTCGAAGTAGAGCCGCGCCTTCTTCACCAGCGCCGACAACTCCGGTTCGCCGTCTTCGTCCTCCCCGAGCAACCGGTCGTTGGCGACGATGTCCCGGCGCAGCATCGCCATCGCCCTGCGCTTCCTGCCGGCCTCGGCCAGCAGTTCCGCCTGGCTCAGCACGAGTTCGGCGGACTCCCCGGCTCGTTCCTTCTCTGCCTCCAGCGCGTCCAGCGCACCGTCGACGTCTCCCAACTGGCGCAAGGCCTCGACCAGAAGGCCGAGACCGAGATCCGCCGACTGGACGCCCTCGGCGGCGCTTCGATCCGCGCCGTCGACCAGCGTCCGGCCGATGTCCCTGATCCGACCCCACTCGCCCTCGCCCATCAGCAGCCGCACCAATTCCCGCACGACCCGCGGATCGTCCCGCGACTCCCGTCTGAGGTCCTCGAGCAGTTCGACCGCCTCCGACGTCCGCTCCGACTCGGCCAGGATTCTCGCCTCCAGGAGGCGAGCGCGAGGGTTCGCGCGAGCCGCGCGAGGCAGCGCACGCAAGCGGCCCAGCGCTTCCGCGAGATCTCCCGCCCGCTGCGGCGGGGTCCGTCCGCGGGCCACGCCGCGACGGTAGTACTCCTCCGCCAGGGCGCCGCGGACCGGGACGCTCTCCGGTTGCTCGGCGACGGCGCCCTCGAGCAGTTCGATGGCCTGCGTGTGGTTGCCCCGCTGGCTTTCGCGGTGAGCCAGCTCCATCCTGGCTTCGAGCGAAAGGCCGTCGAGCCGGAGCATCTCGTCCCGGACTTCCTCGGCCCGCTCCTCCTGGCCGGCGCGTCGGAACGCATCGACCAGCATGCCCTGAAGCTGCCGGTGGCCGTTGTGATAGCTGACGAGCTCCTCGAGCACCGAGGCGGCCTCCTCGTACTCCTCCAGTCGCTCTCGAATCCGGTAAAGGAGCATCATGCCGTCGATGTCGCTCGGGGCGAGGCGACGAAGACTCTCCAGCGCCTCGACCGCCTGATCGAGCGTTTCCCCGCGTTGACCGCCGCCGGGCAGGCTGACAAGAACTCCCGCATGAGCCCTGAGCACGTCCACGTCGTCCGGCGCAAGGCGGTAGGCAACGGCGGTGTGCAGCGCCGCCTGGTCGAAACGGCGCAGCTTCTCGGCAAGGAACTCCGCCAGACCGATCCGCAGAAAGGGAGCGTCCGGATCCGCGGCCACGGCCCGTTCAAAGAGATCGAGAGCCTCGTCCGCCCGGTCCGGTTCAGTGGCCAGGAGCCGCGCCGCGACGAACAGGTAGGGACCGCTCTCGGCAGGCGTCGCCGTTCCTTCCCGCGCCAGAGCCGACGGCGCTCCGAGGCAGAGCAGGGCGATCGCGGCCGCCGGCACGGCCACTGACGGCACGCGGCCGGGACGGGGTCGGGAACCTGCTTCCTCGGCGCGCATGGAGCGGTCGACAGTAGCACTCTCCCATGGCCGCTGCGACCTTTCCGACTCCTTGCCGGACCTGCCGCACGGGTTACACTTGACGGTTCACGTCGAGTCGCGGCCAGTGGCGGCGGCCGACCGACTCAAGGAGGAGGCACTGAAGATGATCAAGGCGGACATTGTCGACCGGGTCGCGGAGAACTCCGATCTTCCCCGGGTCAAGGCAGCGCGCGCGGTCGACACGATTCTCGGCACGATGAAGGACGCCCTGGGGGACGGCAGGCGGATCGAACTGCGCGGTTTCGGCGTCTTTCAGGTGCGCGATCGCAAACGAGGCGTGGGCCGCAATCCGAAGACCGGCGTCGAGGTGACGATCTCCCCCGGGAAGACGGTTCGCTTCAAGCCCGGCAAGGACCTGAAGAGCCTGTAGGACTCAAGAGCCTGCGGGGAAGTCCAGCACGAACGTGACCGGTCCATCGTTGACCAGGTCCAGCCGCATCCGCGCCCCGAAACGCCCGCACTCCACCCGCGCGCCGGCCGCCTCCAGCCGGCGCCGGAGCGTCTCAAGCAGCGGTTCCGCCGCCTCCGGCGGCGCCGCGCGGTCGAACGAAGGCCGTCTCCCCTTGCGCGTCGAAGCGGCCAGCGTGAACTGCGAGACGAGCAGAATCGCGCCGCCGGATCGGCGCACGTCGAGGTTCATCCGCCCGCGCTCGTCGTCGAAGAACCGGAGACCGACCAGCCTGGCCGCGGCCACCTCCATCTGGTCCGGACCGTCGCCGACTTCCACGCCGGCAAGGACGACCATGCCGGCGCCGATCTTCCCCACCGTTCGACCGTCGACCGAGACTTCGGCGCCCGTCACGCGCTGCACGACCAGCCGCATGCGGCGAACGATAGCCCCTGGCGGCGCGTCGGCGTTACGATGGCCGTTCGCGGCCAGCGGGACACGCGTCCCATCGTCGCGATGCGCACCTCGACCGGAGGAGGCGCTGCCTTGGCCATATCGAGGACCTCCACGTCCGCGCGCCTTCGCATCGAGACCGACAAGCGCCGCCCGCCGGACCCGCGACCCGAAGAGCGCCCGATGGACCCGCCGCGCCGGCCGCCCTCGTTTCCACTCCCCAACCCCTCAAGCCAGCCAGAAAGGAAGAACTCATGCTGAACAAGGTGATCCTCATCGGAAGACTGGGCCGCGACCCGGAGATCCGCACCACCCAGTCCGGCCAGAACGTCGCGAACTTCAGCGTCGCCACCAACCGTCGCTGGCGCGACCGGGACGGCGCCCGGCAGGAAGAGACGGAGTGGCACTACATCGTCTGCTGGGGCCGCCAGGCGGAGGTCGCCGGCCAGTATCTGACCAGGGGAAGCCTGATTTCGGTCGAGGGAAGATTGCAGACCCGCTCCTGGGACGACCAGCAGAGCGGCCAGAAGCGCTATCGCACGGAGATCGTCTGCGACAGCTTCCAGATGCTGGGCGGTCGCGGCGACAGCCAAGGCCCGCCGGGTCACGGAGGTCAGGGCCGCCGCGAACAGCCTCCGTCCGCGCCCGCCGACCAGAGGCTCGACGCCGGCGGTGAGGACGACGACATCCCGTTCTAGCAGCCCGTCGCGAAGGTCGCGCCACGCCGCACTGGATGCTGGGCGCGCCGACGCCTCGCACTCGGTACGCCGACGCGTCGCGCCGGATGCCGACTGAGGCGTCGGCTTTCCGGGGTGCGTTCCCCGCGCGACAGCGCGGCCCCGCGGGTGCGAACCCTTGCATGGAACAAACCTCGGGACGAGGGCATGCCGCCCGCATCCGGGGCCTGTTCCCTGTGCGACAGCGCAGCGCCGTGGCGGCGAACCCTGCTAGGCGAGTCGTCCCTTCAGAGTCTGGAGCAGGTTCAAGGCGGCGAGAGGCGTCAACTGGTCCAGATCGACCGCTCTGAGCGCCTCGATCACGGCTTCGTCCTCGCCGCCCCACAGTGCGAGCTGGTCGGCGCCGGGACTCGGCGGCGCGCGGGAAGCGCCGTCGACGACCCGGGGTTTGCCGGAGAAGCTGTACTGCTGGGACTCGATGTTCGAGAGCACCGCGGCCGCGCGCTCGATGACCTCCGGGGGCACCCCGGCCAGACGCGCCACATGCAGGCCGTAGGACTTGTCGGCGCGACCTTCCGCCACCCTGTGCAGGAACAGAATCTGGTCCCTCCACTCCTTCACGGCCATTCGCGAGTTCCTGACGCGCGCCAGCGTCGCCGGCAGCCCGGTGAGTTCGTGGTAGTGGGTGGCGAAGAGGGCAAGCGAGCCATTGTGCTCGTGCAGGCGTTCGATGATGGCCCATGCCAGCGAGAGACCGTCGTAGGTCGACGTGCCGCGACCCACCTCGTCCAGGACGACCAGGCTGTCCGGCGTCGCGTGGCGCAGGATGTTCGCCGTCTCGACCATCTCGACCATGAACGTCGACTCGCCGCGGGCCAGGTCGTCGCTGGCGCCGACGCGGGTGAAGATGCGGTCCACCAGGCCCATCTCGGCGCTTTGCGCCGGGACGAAGCACCCCGCGTGGGCCATCAGCACGATCAGCGCGGTCTGCCGGAGGTAGGTCGACTTGCCGCCCATGTTCGGGCCGGTCAGCAGGACGATCTGCTCGCCGTCTCGGGTCAGGCGCACGTCGTTCGGCACGAAGCCGGAAGCGCCCCGGATGGCCGCCGTCGACCGCTCGACGACCGGGTGACGTCCCTCGCGGATCTCTATCCTGCCTGACGCGGCCAGGATGCGCGGTCGAACGTAGTCGTAGCGGCCGGCGACTTCCGCCACCGCGGTCAGGCAGTCGAGCCGCGCCAGCGCGGCCGCCAGGGCGAGCAGCCGCGGCGCTTCCCGGGCGGCCTCGGCGCGAAGCGACTCGAAGATCTCCTGTTCCAGCGCAAGCTGGCCGCTCTCGGCGCCCAGGATCTGTTGTTCCAGTTTTTTCAGGTCCTCCGTGACGTAGCGCTCGGCGTTCGTCAGGGTCTGCCGGCGCGCGTAGTGATCGGGAACCCGCTCCTGCTGGGTCTTTCGCACCTCCAGGTAATAGCCGAAGACCCGGTTGTAGCCCACCTTCAGCGAAGGGATCCCGGTCGCCTCCCGCTCCCTCGCCTCCAGTGCCGCCATGTGCCCCTTGCCGTCTCGCGCCAGAGACCGGAGCCGGTCAAGTTCCGTGTCGACGCCGGCCGCGATCACGCCGCCGTCGTTCAGCGAGGCCGGCGTCTCCGCCAGGATCTCGTCGAATCTCTTCCGCAGTTCGGCCGCCGCGTCCGTCCTCCCGATCCGGCCGAGAAGGCCGGAGTCCAGGTCGGCAACGGCTTCGAGCGTGGACGGGGCGGCGCGCAGCGTGTCCCGCAGAGCCGCGGCCTCGCGCGGACTGATCCGCCCCAGGACCAGCCGCGACGTCAGACGCTCCAGGTCGGCCATGCCCTTGAACCGCGAGCGGAGCGACTCTCGCAGCGGAATGTTCCGGAGCAGCGCGTCGACCGCGTCGTGACGCTCCCGCAGGGCGCCGGCGTCGCGGAGCGGCCGACTCAGCCAGCGCCGCAGCGCACGGGCGCCGGGGCCGGTGCGCGTGAGGTCCAGCACGTCAACAAGGGTCTGTCCTCCCTGGTGCTGAAGATGACGGAAGACCTCCAGGTTGCGCAGGGTGGTGTCGTCCACCACCACGCAACGCTCGTCGTGCTGCACCTCCAGGCCCGTTACGTGATCGACGTCCGACCTGGCGGCGCGGCGCGCGTACTCCAGAACGAGCGCGGCCGCGGCAATCGCGGCCTCGCCCTCGACCAGGCCAAAGCCGCGCAGGTTGTCGACCTGGAACTGCCGGCGCAAGGCGCGTTCCGCGACGGTCGCGCGCGGCGCCTCCGAGCCCTCGACCGCCGTATGCGGCACGTGGGCACGGTCGATCCAGGCCGCGAGCAGACCGCACGGATCGGCGCCTCCCCGTTCGAAGTCCGCGCCGCACGTGAGAACCTCTCGCGGCGCGAGACGCTCGAGATCATCCACGGCGAGCGCCGCGTCTGACCAGCGGCGCACGAAGAACTCGCCGGTCGAGACGTCGAGAAACGCGCCGGCGCCGGCGCCGGCGTTGAAGCGGATCCCGGCAAGGTAGTTCGGCCGGTTCTGATCGAGCATCTCCAGGTCGCTGATCGTTCCCGGCGTCACGACCCGGGTCACTTCCCGACGCACGAGGCCCCCCCGGGCCTCCGCCGGATCCTCTACCTGATCGCAGACCGCGACCTTGTAGCCCGCGTCCAGCAGCCTGGCGATGTAGGCGTCGACAGCATGGTGAGGCACGCCGCACATCGGCGCCTCACTGGCGGTCCCCTTCTGGCGCGCGGTCAGGGCGACGTCAAGTACGGGCGCCGCGGTCGTGGCGTCCTCGAAGAACAACTCGAAGAAGTCGCCCATCCGGTACAGCAGGATGGCGTCCGGATACTCGGCCTTGACCGTCAGGTAGTGCCGGAGCATCGGCGTGAGCGCGGCGATATCCCGGCCCGGCCCCGCTCCCTGAGCAGGCGGTTTCCGCGAATCCCCCGTATTCTCTGGAGCGCTCCGTCCACGGATGTGTCGTCAGTATAGTGAGCGGCCATGCCTTCCGGGCCGCTGCTCGCGTTCGACACCGGTTCGCCCGTCGTCAGCGTGTCGCTCGCTCTGCCCGACCGGGTCGACACCCTCTCGGCGCCCCAAGGCCGGTCGTCCCGCGAGTTGATCGCGATGATCGACGAACTGCTGGTCGGGGCGGGTCTCGAGGTCCGCGACCTGGCGGGCATCGGCGCCGCCAGGGGACCGGGCAGTTTCACCGGCCTGCGGGTTGGACTGGCCACGGCGATCGGCCTGCACCAGGCCTCCGGAGTGCGCGCGGCCGCGGTGTCCACCTTCGACGTCCTGGCCGCCCACTACGCAGAGCGAGCGGCCGCGACGGACTCGGCGGTCCTGGCGGTTGTCGACGCGCACCGGGACCGCTGGTTCACCCGACGCATGCGGCTGGCGGCCGACGGTACGGCCCGGGCCGAGGGTCCACCCGAGATCCGGCGCCGCGCCGACCTGGAGGGCAGCGCGATTCCTCTCGTCGGCCACGGAGCGTCCGCTCTGGCGGCGCCGGCCGGCGCGGTCGAACCGACGGATCTCGCTCCCGACCTGCTGCGCCGGATGCGGAACGTCGACGTCCCCTGGGGCCTGTCGACTCTGGTCGACCCTTTCTACCTGCGCGCGCCCGCGACGACCGCGTCCAAGCTGGTACTCTCGAACCAGGCCTCGCGGAAGGCCGCCGAACGACCACGAGGGGAGGCTCGCACCGAATGAGCGACGACGCAGTCAGGGAAGAACTTCTGGCGCAGGAGGGCGAGTTCAGGAAGCTCTACGAAGAGCATCAGGCCTGTGAGAGCCAACTCGAGGAACTGGTCGGCCGCCCTGTCCTCTCGCCGACGGATCAATCCGAGGCCAAGCGCATCAAGCTCCACAAGCTCGCTCTCAAGGACCGCATGGAGTCGATCATCCGGTCCCACGCCCTCCAGGCAGTCAGCTAGCGGTCTACCGGCCCCGACAGCGAAACCGTCCTGACCATCGCGGTTGAGAAGTGAGATTCGCTCGGGAGGCCTGGCCGTTCGTGCTGCCGTTCCTGGCAGCGGCGGCCGTGTTCTGGCCCCTCGGCTGGCACGTCGCCGCGGCCGCGACGGTCGTCCCCGGCATCCTGCTGCTCCTGTTCTTCCGCGATCCCACCCGAAACTACGAGGGACCGCCCGACGTCGTCCTGTCGCCCGCCGAAGGCACGGTGATCGCCGTGGAGGTGATCACCGACAGCGCCCTCGGGGACGAAGCCTGGAGGCGCATCTCCATCTTCCTGTCGGTCTTCAACGTCCATACCCAGAAGACGCCGGTCGAGGGCATCGTGATCGGCAGCATCGCAACGCCGGGAAAGAAGCTCCCCGCCTACCGCAAGGAAGCCGGCGACGTGAACGAGAATCACCTCACCCTGCTGCGCCGGTCCCAGGGCGATCTCATCGCGGTGCGGCAGATCGCCGGTCTGGTGGCGCGACGCGTCGTCGCGCATGTCCATGCCGGTCAGCGGGTGATCCAGGGCGAACCTCTCGGCCTGATCAAGTTCGGCTCGCGAGTCGACGTGTTCGTGCCGCTGTCGTACGACCCCCTGGTCGAGAAGGGCCAGCGGGTGATCTCCGGCGAGACGCCGATCGCCATGCCGACGGACCCGTCCACGCCGCCGCCGGAGGATTTCCCGGTCCGGAGACCCGCGGTTCGCACCGAAGGCGCCCAATGAACTGGAAACCGCGGAAGCCGAGACCGCTGCGGGCCGGGGCCTACGTCATCCCCAGCCTGTTCACCACCGCGAACATGCTGCTCGGCTTCTACGCTCTGCTGGCTGGGCTCGAAGGGCGATTCCAGGCGGCGGTGCTCATGTTGTTCGCCGCGGCCTGCCTGGACACGCTGGACGGGCGGATAGCCCGCCTGACCGGTACCGCGAGTCCGTTCGGCAGGGAGTACGACTCGCTGGCCGACCTCGTGTCCTTCGGCCTCGCCCCGGCGTTGCTCTGCTACCTCTGGGGGCTCCACGAACTTGGCCGCGTGGGCTTCGCGGCGCCGGCCGTCTACCTGCTCTGCAACGCCGCCCGTCTCGCCCGCTTCAACGTCAGCCGCACGGCCGACCCGGCATGCTTCGTCGGGCTGCCGGCGCCGGCCGCCGCGGGGGCGATCGGCTCGATTCTCTTCTTCGTCGACACCCGAGGCGACTCCTTCCTGCTCCAGATCGTCGTTCTGTCGGCGCTGGTGGCGGTCGGCCTGCTCGCCGTTTCGACGTTCCGCTACGTCAGCTTCAAGGAGATCGATTTCCGGCGCCGGCGGAGTTTCCGGGTGGTGCTGGTCATCGCTTCGATCGCCGTGCTGGCGCTGATTCACATCGGTCTGTTCTTCCTGATCGTGGCGGCGAGCTACGCGCTCTCCGGGCCTGCCGAGTGGCTCTCCCGTCGCCTCAGGCAACGTCGTCGGGCGATCCGTCTTCGCGCTGCTACGCTCCGCGGCCGATGACGACCGTTCCGTCCGCCTCTTCGGACCGCCGCCGGCTGGTCATCCTCGGTTCGGGACCCGCGGGACTCACGGCGGCCCTCTACGCCGCTCGCGCCGATCTTGCGCCGCTGGTTCTCGAGGGCGGCCAGCCGGGCGGACAACTGACGATCACGACCGACGTCGAGAACTACCCGGGTTTCCCGAAGGGGATCATGGGGCCCGAGCTGATCGACCGGATGCGGGCGCAGGCCCGGCGTTTCGGCGCCGACACTCGTTTCGAGGCGGGCCTCGCCGTGGACCTGAGCGATCGGCCGTTCCGGCTCGAGACGGACGGCGGCGAGTACCGGACGGACGCGTTGATCATCGCCACCGGCGCCTCGGCGCGCCAGTTGGGGCTCGCTTCGGAAACGGAGCTGATGGGCTACGGCGTATCGGCCTGCGCCACTTGCGACGGCTTCTTCTTCCGGGACAAGGAACTCGTTGTGGTCGGCGGCGGCGACACGGCGATGGAGGAAGCCACGTTCCTGACCAGGTTCGCCAGCAAGGTGACGATCGTCCATCGCCGCGGCGAGCTGCGGGCCTCGACCATCATGCGCGAGCGCGCGGCCGCGAACGAGAAGATCGACTGGCGGTTCCACGCGACGGTCGAGGAAATCCTCGGCACTCGGGAGAAGGGCGTTCACGGCGTGCGCCTGCGCGACCCCCGATCCGGCGAGGAATCGAACGTCCCCTGCCAGGGCGTCTTCATGGCGATCGGCCACAACCCGAACACCGAACTGTTCCGCGGCGCGCTGGCAATGGACGAGGTCGGCTACCTCAAGGTCCGCCATCCGGGTACGGCAACGGACATCGACGGCGTCTTCGCCTGCGGCGACGTGATGGACCCGATGTACCGGCAGGCGGTCACGGCGGCCGGCACCGGCTGCCAGGCGGCGATCGAGGCGGAGCG
This sequence comes from Candidatus Multivorans sp., assembly GCA_965203495.1. GTDB lineage: Bacteria > Acidobacteriota > Thermoanaerobaculia > Multivoradales > Multivoraceae > Multivorans. Next base: position 18,591 of record CBDBDB010000010.1, on the reverse strand, counting down.
CTGGCTGAGCGAGGGGCGCTGAACCCCGAACGCCGAGAGCGGCCGTTCGCGTAGACTGCCCGCCATGACGGTCGCGACGAACGGGGAACGCCGAGAAAGGAAGCGCGGATGACCGAACGAGACCGCAGGGACTTCCTGAGCAAGGCGGCTCTGGCCGGCGCCGGCGTCGTCGCGGCCTGCGGCGGCGAGGCGCCAATCGCTCCTGACGGCGCTCCCGGAGTCGTCACGCGGCCGCGCCTGAACTGGCGCCTGGCATCCAGCTTTCCGCGCGGCCTGGACACCATCTTCGGCGCCTCGGAGGTGTTCGCCAACCGGGTCGAGAGCCTGACCGAGGGCCGTTTCCGGGTGCGCCCGTACCCCGCCGGCGAACTGGTTCCGGCACTGGGCGTGCTGGACGCAGTCCAGCAGGGCACGATCGAACTCGGCCACAGCGCGACCTACTACTACACCGGCAAGAATCCGGCGCTCGCCTTCGACACGGCGATGCCGTTCGGCCTGACGACGCGCCAGCAGAACGCCTGGCTCTACCACGGCGGCGGTCTGGAACTGATGCGCGAAGCGTTCGCGGACTTCGCCATCGTCAACTTTCCGTGCGGCAACACCGGCTGCCAGATGGGCGGCTGGTTCCGCCGCGAGGTGAACACGCTGGCCGAACTGCGCGGCCTGAAGATGCGCATTCCCGGCCTCGGCGCCGAGGTCCTGAGCCGCTTGGGCGTGACCGTGCAGACCATCCCCGGCGGCGAGATCTATCCCGCGCTGGAGCGCGGCGTCGTCGACGCGGCCGAGTGGATCGGCCCCTACGACGACCTGAAGCTCGGCTTTCACCGGGTCGCGAAGAACTACTACTACCCCGGGTGGTGGGAACCGGGACCGGCACTGTCGCTATACGTCAACCGCACTGCCTGGGAGTCGCTGCCGTCCGAGTACCAGGCGATCGTCGCCGCCGCGGCCGCCGAGACGAACATCGACATGACGGCCCGCTACGACGCCCGGAATCCCGCCGCCATGCTGACCCTGGTGGACGAGGGCGTATCGCTCCGACCGTTCTCGGACGAGATCATGTCCGGCTGCCGCGACACGTCCTTCGAGCTGATGAACGAGAACGCGACGGCGGACGCCGGTTACCGGAAGATCTTCGAGTCCTGGAACGAGGCCCGGCAGTCGTCATTCCGCTGGTTCAGCGCCGCCGAGCAGGCGTACGCGCGCTTCGCCTTCGAGGCGTGAACGGAAGGCCGTCGGGACTCGCTTCCATGACTTGTCGATTTGCCGCGGAGTAACATCCTGCGCACCAAAGTGAACGAGATCGGGAGAAGAACAGCGGGTGTGCGAAGGCGCTACACCTCAGGCGCGCTCTTCTGTGGCATGGGAGGTTTCGCCTCCGGTATGGACAGGGAAGGATTCGCCTTGCGTTGGGCCAGCGACTCCGACGCAGCTGCCTGCGCCACGTTTCGCCACCGTTTTCCCGACATCCCCGTGCATGAGAAAGATGTGGCCGATCTCTCCGTAGCCGCGGATCGGCTTGAGCCTGTCGATGTCCTCACGGCGGGCTTTCCGTGCCAGAGTTTCTCGCAAGCCGGCGACCGCCGGGGCTTCGCCGATCCACGTGGCGAGACGTTCCTCGAGATCATCCGTCTTGTCGGCGAGTTCGCGGAGGTCGACAAGCCCCGTTTTCTGCTGTTGGAGAACGTCCCCCACCTCCTCCACGGCGCCGGAGGCGCCTGGTTCGACCGGGTGCAACGCGAGCTGAGGCGTGCCGGCTACTGGTTCCGACAGTCCGCGTGCTGGGTGGCCAACGTGAAGGACGAGACCGCCCTTCCTCAGGGCTCTTCAGGGTTGATGGTGGATTTCGGGGTAGTCTGGTGCCATGCGTGACACAGACTTGTACGGTCAGATTCTCGGAATCAGCTCTCCTTGGGAGGTGACGGACGTTCAGCTTCGGCTCGACGCAGGCGAGGTGGAGGTGCTCGCGGTTCTTGGCGGCGGGGAGTCGCTGTGCTGTCCTGAGTGCGGGCATGCGGCGAGCCGTCATGACACTCGTCGTCGCCGCTGGCGTCACCTTCCGACGTGTCAGTACCGGACGATCCTGACGGCGGACGTTCCTCGGGTGCGCTGCCCGGAGCACGGAGTGCGGACAATCTCGGTGCCGTGGTCGGATCGTGGTTCTCGTTTCACGGCGTTGTTCGAGGCACTGGTGATCGACTGGTTGAAGGAGGCGTCGATCTCGGCCGTGGCGAGGTTGCTGGACCTGAGCTGGGACCAGGTGTCGGGCGTGCGGGAGCGTGCGGTGCAGCGTGGTCTTGCTCGTCGCGGTGCGGTTCCGGCGTCTCGGGTTCTCGGCGTGGACGAGACGTCGTTTCAGAAGCGCCACGAGTACTTGACGGTGGTGGCGGACATCGAAGGCGAGGCTCCTCGGGTGCACCACGTGGCGGACGGTCGGGGCAAGGAGGCGCTGGCTTCGTATTACTCGTCGTTGTCGTGGTCCGCGCGGTCGCGGATCGAGACGGTGGCGATGGACATGTGGCCGGCGTACATCTCGGCAACGGCTTCGGGCCTCCCGGATGGCCGCCGGAAGATCGCGTTCGACAAGTTCCACGTGGCGGCGCACCTCGGCAGCGCCGTGGACAAGGTACGCCGGCAGGAGCACCGGCTGCTGCAAGCGGCGAGCGACGACAGCCTGGTTTCGAGTCGCTACCTGTGGCTGTACCACCCGGATCACGTGCCGAAGCACCTCCGGCTCCGCTTCGAGGAGTTGATCTCCGGCACGTCGAAGACGGCTCGCTGCTGGCACCTCAAGGAAGTGGCGATGATGATGTGGGAGACCAGGAACCGGGAAGAGGCGCGCGCGATCTTCAACGGCTGGTACTCGTGGGCGATCCGCAGCCGCCTCGAGCCGATGAAACGCGTGGCGCGGATGGTGAAGACTCACCTCGAGGGAGTGCTGAACGCCATCGAGCGAGGAGTCACCAACGCCAGACTCGAAGGCATCAACTCCGTCATCCAGTCGATCAAGAAGACCGCACGCGGCTATCAAAATCGAGACCGGTACCGGACAGCCATCTATTTCCATCTCGGCGGCCTCAACCTCTACCCCGATTCACTCGCGTTCCACACCAAACCCTGAAGAGCCTTCCTCAGGACCGCGAGCGCCTGTTCATGGTGGCCGCCTGCAGACACCACTTCGACTTCAACCCGTTCAGACCTCCGGGGAACTCTCCAGAGGGCGATCAGTCCGACTCGTCCGCCAGGCTGAACGGCAAGCACGATCTGAGCAACTTCGTCGACCGGCGCAAGCGCCGGGACCGCTCCGAGTACCTGTCCCCGCATAACCGCTACTTCAAGATGATCGACCGGAAGATGAAGTCAGGCGACAACCAGAGGGGATGTCCCGCCGGCTGTTGAACTTTGGGAGTAGGGTGGCGGCTCACCCGGCCCGGTGAGCGGGCCGGTTCCAGCGAAAGAAAGGAGACGCCACCCATGGCGAATCATGGCAGTCGGGAAGGGAATCGGCAAGAGAGAAGGAGCAGCTCGTCGTCGGGGTCGGGGCTTGGTCTGTTGGAGGCATCGTCCTCGTTGTTCGACGGTCTGTCGAGCTTTCAGGATCTGTGCGTTGAGACAGGCCGTTCTGCCTTGGCGCAGTTGATGGAGAAGGAGCGGGAGTTGCGGTGCGGGGCGAAGGGTCGTCACCAGGATGCTCGTTCGGTGTGGCGCGCGGGCAGCGCTCCGAGTCAGGTGACGCTGGGCGGCGCCCGGATGGAGATTCAGCGTCTGCGGATACGGGGTCCGGAGGGCGAGGTGCGTCTCGAGTCGTTCGAGTGGGCGTCGTCTCGCGACGCGATGGACCGTCACACGATGGAAGCGATCGCTTCGGGCGTGTCGACGCGGAACTACCGGCGGTCGCTGGACACGGCGGCAGCGGGTTCGGACCGTCGTTCGGCTTCCAGGAGTTCGGTGTCTCGTCGCTTCAAGGCGCTGTCGATGCGGCAGATGGAGAAGTTCCTGTCGTCGTCGCTGGAAGACGAGGACATCCGCGTGTTGTGCGTGGACGCGAAGTACATCGGTGGCCACTGCATTCTGATCGCCTTGGGCGTTTCGTCGTCCGGTCACAAGCGGGTTCTTGGCCTTCGCGAGGGTTCGACGGAGAACACGGCGGTGGTCCGCGCTCTTCTCGCCGACCTGGTGGAGCGGGGCCTTTCGACGGCGAAGCCGTTGCTGTTCGTCATCGACGGCAGCAAGGCCCTGCGCCGCGCGATCAGGGAGGTCTTCGGCGACGCCGCGACGGTGCAGCGCTGCCAGGTCCACAAGGCCCGGAACGTCGAGGAACACCTGCCCGAAGAGAAGCGAGCCTCGATTCGCCGGGCGCTCCGCAAGGCCTGGGACAGCAAATCCGCCAAGACGGCCTTGAGGCGTCTGCGGCAGCTCGCCAGTCATCTCGAGCGGGAGCACCCCGGCGCAGCGGCCTCCCTACGGGAAGGCATGGAGGAGACCGTCACCGTGCTCGAACTCGGCCTCGCCGGAGCTCTCCAGAAGACCATGCGCAGCACCAATCCGATCGAGAGCCTCAACAGCTCCGTCGGGCGCTACACCCGCAACGTCAAGCGCTGGCGGGGCGGCGCCATGATCCAGCGCTGGGTCGCCGCAGCCCTCGTCGATGCGCAATCACGCTTCCACCGCGTCAGAGGCTACCGAGACATGCCAGAACTCATCCGTGCTCTCGAACGACGAGCACGTCACGTTGACCACCAAACCAAGGCCGCTTAACATTCTTCAACACACACGAGCCGCCATCCGAAGTTCAACAGAAAACGGGACAATCCCCAACCAGAACATCTACCAACTCAGGCGCTCCTACGTGCGCGAGAAGAAGGACGGCCTCTGCCCCACGCTCACCGCCAACATGGGGATCGGCGGGCACAATGTGCCCTTCATCCGGGACGAATGGGGAATCCGCCGGTTGGGCGTGGACGAAGTCGCTCGCCTTCAGGGGTTCAACGATCCCCACGACCTGTTTCCGGCGGACATCACCGTGACCGAGCGCTATCGTCTGCTCGGCAACGCGGTGTGCGCTGACCTCGCCACCCTAGCTGCCCGGCGCTGCCTGGCGGGCTTTACCGAGTGCTGCTCAGCATTCAACAAAGGCGATCATCGTGACTGACCAGATCGGCTGGTTCTTCCCGCTTACCGGTGGCGGGGAAGAGGACGGCTACAACGACTCCGGGATGGCGCACTTTCGTGGCGCCCGAATCGGAAGCTTGGCCCGCGAGACGATCCAGAACTCGCTCGACGCGCATGACCAAGGCGCGAAAGCGGTTCACATGTCGTTCGAAGTTCTCTCGCTTGGTCGTGCACATGAGGACTCCTTCGGTCGCGCAGAACTCCGACAGGCGATCGAGTCTTGTCGCGTCCGTGCTACGGCTGATGAAGACCATGGCGCAGTAGGAGGGCTGACTCGCGCATTGGGCCTTCTTGATGCCGACAGAATCGCCTGTCTCCGCATCTCCGACCAGAACACGACCGGCCTCACGGCCCCCCATTGGAAGGCGTTGGTCAAGGTCAAGGGTCTTTCCTTCAAGCGGCCCGGAAGCGATCCGCTCGGTTCTCACGGTATCGGCAAGTACGCTCCGTTTGCCGTTTCGACGCTCCGTACAGTCTTCTACTGGACAGCCTTTCCCGAAAACGGCCGGGTTGTAGAGAAACTACAGGGCAAGTCCGTTTTGATGACGCACGAAGGGCCCGACGGCCCGACTCAGGGGACGGGCTTCTATGGCTATCGTGACGGATGTCGAGAACTGGAACCGGACAGGATACCGCGTTGCTTCCGAGTCCTTGATCGCGTCGGCAACCCTAAGTCAGGCACGAGCCTGTCCATCTTGGGCTTCAACGCTGATCCGGGTTGGCAACGAGAACTCGCAGGGCGAGTGCTGGTCAGTTTTTTCTTCGCCGTTGGTCACGGCAAGCTCGAGACGACAATTGAACCAGACGAGGAACTTCAGAAACGCGGACTCTTGACGATCGACCGTGACACGATCGGAGCTTGGTTCGAATACCTGATCGATGCGGCTCGATCTGGCGAAGCCGATCAAGAGCTGGAGGACCTTACCGAAGCTCGAGTGTTCTGGCAGCTGCCGGGAGAACACGATAGGGAGTTCGAGAAGCAGGACACGGATCTGGGTCACTGCAGGCTTTATCTGCGGGTAAGGGAAGGCTTGCCTAGCAAGATCGCACTCGTCCGGCGGTCGGGCATGTTGGTCACGACGGACCAGCGAGGCCTGAAGCAGTTTCGAGGACTCGATGACTTCGCGGCGCTGTGCATTTTCGAGGATCCGAAGGGCAACGAGCTGCGTCGGGACATGGAGAATCCGCAGCACAATCAGTTTGAGCCCGAGCGGCTGCCGGACGAGAAGAAGGAACTCGGCCGCAAGGCTCTCAAGCGAGCTATTGACTGGATCAGAGGCAGCATCCGTGAGCACGCGAAGCCGGCAGAGACTGCGGCAACATCGGCGCTTCGGGAGGTAGCTGAACTTTTGCCCGATCCTTATGCTGAGGATGCTCTGGGCGGGGGCGAGGCCGGCGAGGGCACCGAGAAGGGCTTTGAGGACCGAATCGAGAAACTGGCGCTCAGGCCGATCAGACGCCGTCCCTCGCGTGGCCTTTCGTCTGAAACTACTGCTGAAGCGGATGCAAACGCAGAGGGCGACGGCGAGCAGGATGGAGAGCAAGGAGGTGGCGGGGAGCGCTCGAACCACGGCCGGGGCGGCGACGGATATGGTTCCGGCGAGGGCGAGGGTCGAGGCGGAACCGGCTCGCGAGGCGGTGGCGGGACCGCCAGACTTGTACCCGTGTACGGTGTACGCGTGCTGCCCTTGGAAGATCCTTGTGAACTGGAGGTCAGCTTCACGAGCACGGAGTCCGGGCTTGTACGCCTTCAGATTGATGAAGCGGGAGACGCCTCGGCAATACCCCACAACGATCTGATCGCCTTCGACGAGCTTGGCGACCGCGTCGACTTGAACCGTGTAGAGATCCGCGCTCGCCGTCGCTTTCGCGCTCGGATCCGATCCACTGGGCCCATTACTGACCGTGCTTTGCGAGTGGCGCTGATCCCAGTCGGCGGAAGGAGGCACTCCGAAGAATGAAGTGGGACGCAGGCAAGGCGTTTCCGCACCCGGTTCTCCGACCCGCTCAGGCCGGTGAGGGCGACTACCCGAGAGCTGAGTTTGAAGCCGACGTCGAAGCGGTCCGCGCGAAGGGGGCCATGGCTGTGGACGTGTCCGCTGATTTCAAGCTGTCCGACGCCGACCTCAAACGCCTCGTTGGTCAAGGCGACGCAGGATGCGTCCTTCTTGTGGAGGCGCCTACGACTCGTTTCCGTCGTATTCTCAGGGCGACGAGCTACCGCCTGCAGCAGAGCTTTAGTGCGGGCGAGCTAAAGGGAAAATGCGAGTTCCGGCCGTTCTTGGTCTGCCAGCGATTCTTGGCCGCCTTCAGGGCGGCCGGCTGGCACGCCGACTACGAGAAACCATTGCTGTCCCACTAACTTCGTGGTATGGCGAGTTGAAGTTGAGCGTTTTCTGGTCCCGGCGGTTCTCGTTGGGGCTGTAACAGGTCATTGAGTGTCCGTCGTTCAAACAGATTGAGGTGAAGCAAGCGCAGGATCTCGCTGAGGCTCCACTTGAGACGATTGGCGAACTTCAGGTAGGCAAGCATCAGGTGAACGCACATGGCGATCCAGATCTGCGTCAGCACGGCGTTGCGGGACGTGCCGAGAAAGCTCTTGATGCGCAGGTTCTGCTTGATCCACTTGAAGAAGAGCTCGACCTCCCAACGCGCCTTGTAGATGTCCGCGATGGTCCTTGGCGCGAGCTGAAAGTTGTTGGTGAGGAACACGTAGTGTTTGCCGGTCTCGGCGTCCCGGTAGCCGACCCGCCGCAGGGGAATCGGACAGTCCTTCTGGCCCTTCCTGGTCGTCAGTTCAATCGTCTGGTCCGAAGTCACGCCGCGACCGGAAGCGTACGCACGACGCTCACGGACCGCGTACTTCACCCTCCGCTTGAGCCGGGTGACCAGAAAAACCCCTTGTGCATCAAGGGATTTCAGCCAGCTGAAGTTCTGGTACAACCGGTCTGCGGCGACGATGCTCCCCGGCTGCAGCCGCAGAGTCCGGGCGATCGCAATGTCCGACGTCTTCCCCTTCCCCTTCCCGTCCGTCACCCTCACGAACGACGGCAGATGGCCGGCATGGTCGAGACCGACGTGGACCTTGATCGCCCCCTTGCTCTTGCTGAACTTGGCCCACGAGAACAGCCCGAGGCACAGGTCGATGTGCGTCGCGTCCAGAGACACGAGCCGGTTCCTGAAGCGAAACCTGTGGCCGGGCGCCATGCCGCGGCAGCGACCCAGAAGGCGCTCGAACTGCAACTCGAAGAGCTTGGGAGACCGGTTCTGGTTGACGCGGGCAAGCGAGCTTCGAGCGACTCGTCCGATTCCGAGATGGTAGAGCTTGCGTCTCTGGGCATCCAGATTCGACACCACGTCCCGCAAACTGCACCGCCCCGACAACTGAACCATCGCCATCGCCGCGAACTGACTCCACCGGCTCATGGATCGGAGCTTTCTCCCCGTGTCAAGTGTCCGTGCGTCTCTCTCGAACTCATGTCTCGACACCATCCTGAGCAGCTGTCCGAACACCGTGCTACGATACGCCATGGGCCTGAATCCTCCTTGTAGTCATTGGGGTTTCCGACGACAACCAATGATACAGCAAGAGACGGATTCAGGCCCGTTTCTCAACTCGGTCAACGGGACAGCAATGACGAGAAACGGTCTTTTGATCTTTGTCCGGGGTCTGTACTTGCCCAGGACGAGCCGGTTGCGTACTGGATCGACACGGAAGACGAAAAGCCGATCGGCTCGATATTTAAGCACACCGCGACAAATCTTCAAGCAGACGGAATATGGGTTTGCAACATGTCTGGGGACCAGATTGCGATTCAGATGTCCGAACGCGATCATCGTCATTTTGAAGAAGCCGGCCGGCGGGATCAGGACGACGCACCGGTCTTGATCAACAGCATCTACCTTCCGGCCCTTGTTCATGTACTCAGCGAAGCGGACCAGTCGAAGCGCGAGTATTCCGGCTGTCGCTGGTTTTCCACGCTCGACCAGAAGCTCGAAGAACTCGGTTGTCCTCCTCTTGGAGAGATCTCTGCTCCGAATCGTCTGGACGATGCTCAGAAGCTGCTGGATTCTCCGTTGGGGCGCCTTCCCCAGTTCGCTGACAGCGAACAAGAGCAGACGGCATGACTCTCTACTACTGGAGGCAAACGATCGTTGACGACTACTTCCACCGCGTTGAGTCGAACCTAGACTGGTACTACGAGCCGAACAGCGATGCACCAAGACCCAAGGAAAGGTACACGACCAGGTCGGCGTCGATTGAAGCGCGGGATCTGTCGGACCTTCTGAAGCCGTCGGACGCGAGCCCTCCGGACACGGACGCGGACTACGCGCTTGTCGTCTACGAGGCGTTGAACAAGCTCAGTCGACATCAGGCGACCGACGAGAGACTGTGGGCGTACATCTGCCACCAGAGCTGTTCGGCCTACGCCGCGTGGCGGTGGTTGGGGCGCCGCCCCGACACCATTGAAGCGGCCGCCAAGCGAGTGCGCAATCACTTTTTCGCCCGCCGAAACGGCTCCAGATCTCTCGTCCGCGACAACGCCGTCTCCAGGCTCTGGTGGCTCGGCTACATCGCCTACCAGATCGACCCGGAGTACCCCCGCGGCTTCCTGGAGATTCTGCTGCACAGGCAGGACGTTCGTTCTGCCTTGATCGAGAGGACCGCAGTGTCAATGAACCTAGCAGCCCGTGGCAAAAGTGGATTCGGCCCGGAGTGCCACTGCTGCTTCGAGGCTGAGTCTGGGCAGCGCTACGCGACGCAAAGTTGGAAGCCGAGGCGATGTGCGCGCCAAGAGGCGCAGATCGACTGCATCAGCCCGTCGAATCGGGCTGTGAACGCTGCAAGCAAGCCAGTCTGGGCGCCCAGAGTTGCCGTGACACGGCCCTGCAGCGATCGTGGCGTGCCGACTCCCGCGAGGCTCCTCATCAGGAGACCGAGATTGAAGCCGCAGGAATGAATGTAAAGGCGCTTGAGCGCGTTGTCGCGGCCGCGCAGATGCAAGCGCCGCATGCCGCCGGTCTCGAACTGGTGAGCGAAGGGACGTTCGACGCGCTCGCCGCGCCGGCGCTGCAGCCGCTTGCCCCGATTGCCGCGGACCCGCCGACGGTTCGCGTACACGATGGCTTGCAAGTCCTTCTTGCCTGTCCAACGACGACGACCACGGTCCGGCTCCGCGATGTAGCTGCGAAGCTCCAACTCGTCGATGGAGGCGAGAACGTCGTTGCTGTGGTAGCCCTTGTCCGCAATCACTTCCTCGATCACCGACGAATCGCCGACTGCCGACTCCACCTGCTCGAACGTCTCCTCCAACGTCTCGTGGACCGACTCCGTGTCTCCCTTGGCGCCGCCATGCAGCGTCACACCCAGAATGGCCCCGCTCTCCAGGTCCACCGCCTGCTCCGCCTTGTACGCGAGGTGCGTGCGGCCATCCTTCATCTTCGTGACCTCGGCATCCGGATCGTGAGGATTCTCCCACTCCTCGTTCGACAGCTTCTTCTTCCGCTTGCGGTCGAAACGAGCCAACTCCGCACGAGTCAGCGTCGCCAAGCCCGAAGCCTCTGCCAAGCCACGCACGAACTCCTCGTAGCCAGAACCCGTATCCCGACGAACGATGCTGCGCAGCGCAGCGTTCGCCTCCAGCGTCGTCGCGTCCACGCCCACTGTCTTCCCCGATACCAGACCCGACTCCGCCAAGCGCTCAAGAACCCAGCTGAACACCTTGCCGTGAGTCTCCAGATCGATCAGACGACGAGTGCGAGAAATCGTCGAATGATCCGGCGAACCCTCCGTCACACTCAAGCCCAGGAACCCACGAATGCTCAACGAGTCCTGAGCACGCCAGGCGATCTCCCGCTCCGAATCCAGACCCTCGAAGAAGCCCACCATCAACAACCGGAAGTACGTACCTGGAGGAAGACTCGGACGACCCATCCGCTCCGCGTAGAACCCCGCACACTCCGACTCGACGAACTCGTCGAAACCGCTCGACTCCAGCACACGGTCCAAACGCTCGTAGAACGGATGGCCGGAACTCCGCGGCAGAGCCGATCCAGACACCCAGAGAAGCTCCTGATTCTCACGACGCCTTTTGCCCATAGCCATGAACCCATCCTATCGCATAGCCGAAACGGCGGACAGCCCGACTTTTGCCACGGGCTGCTAGACGTTCTCAAGATCATCTACGGTGTAATGAAGGAACACTGGCAACAGGAGGCAAGGCGTCTATTCGTGCGCAAGACCTTTCGGACCTGGATGGTGAACATCAACCGACGAGGAGGCGTGGTTCTCCTCGACGCTCTTCCTGAGCGTGCCTTGGCGGAGCTCCTGCGCGACGAGGCCGCGCGGGCCCTGGAGGCGACCTCGCATTGACTGACAACCTGAGCCCTGCGGACCGCTCCAGATGCATGGCGAACATCCGTTCGCAGGGCATGAAGCCAGAACGTGCGGTCCGCTCGATGGCGCACAGGCTCGGTTATCGCTTCCGCTTGCACCGCCGAGACCTGCCCGGCACGCCTGATCTCGTCTTCCCCAGACACCGGGCCGTGGTGTTCGTCAATGGCTGCTTCTGGCATTGGCACGCCGATCCCGCGTGTCCGATTGCGGGACTCCCGAAGTCCAATCTGCGGTACTGGAAGCCGAAGTTGGACCGCACTCGTTCTCGCGACGAGGAGAATGCCTGCAAGTTGGCTTGTCTTGGATGGAGAGTTCTCACGATCTGGGAGTGTGAGCTGCGGGATCCGGAGACCGTCCTTGTACGGCTCGCCGAGTTCCTCTCGAGTTCGGGCTGAGTGCCGACCGCACGCTCACGAGAGTCCAGAGAGACTCGGTCTGTCGCTTAGAGGAGGAAACGCGCCGTCACGGGAGTGGCAGGCCTGGGGGATGTCCCGCCGGCTGTTGAACTTTGGGAGTAGGGTGGCGGCTCACCCGGCCCGGTGAGCGGGCCGGTTCCAGCGAAAGAAAGGAGACGCCACCCATGGCGAATCATGGCAGTCGGGAAGGGAATCGGCAAGAGAGAAGGAGCAGCTCGTCGTCGGGGTCGGGGCTTGGTCTGTTGGAGGCATCGTCCTCGTTGTTCGACGGTCTGTCGAGCTTTCAGGATCTGTGCGTTGAGACAGGCCGTTCTGCCTTGTGGCAGTTGATGGAGAAGGAGCGGGAGTTGCGGTGCGGGGCGAAGGGTCGTCACCAGGATGCTCGTTCGGTGTGGCGCGCGGGCAGCGCTCGGAGGTGGTCCCGGTTCGTTGGACAGTTTCGGAGCGAAGCCAAGGTGTGGTTCATGGGTATGTGAGTCAGGCATCCGCAGTCGTAGTCGGAGCTGCGGAAGCCTGTGGAAAACCTGTGGAAGCCTGTGGAATACGGCCGTTGTCGCCTGCATGGAGCTGGTCTGTGGGAACGTGATGCTCGGCGCCGCGGTAGACCTCGGCGGGGGTGAGGCCGTCCAGTGCCGAATGAGGACGGAGACCATTGTAGTAGGCGATCCACCCGCCAATGACCCGGCGCGCCTCGATCCCATCCGAGAGCTCGTGCAGGTAGACCGCCTCGTACTTGAGCGACCGCCACAACCGCTCGATGAACACGTTGTCCAGGCAGCGGCCCCGACCGTCCATCGAGATCCGGATGCCGGCTTCCTGGAGACGGCCCGTGAACGTCGCGCCGGTGAACTGGACGCCCTGGTCCGTGTTGAAGATCTCGGGCTGGCCGAAACGGCTCAGCGCGTCTTCGAGGGCCTCGACGCAGAAAGACGCGTCCAGAGTGTTCGACAGCCGCCATGACAGGACACGGCGAGTCGCCCAGTCCATGGTCGCCACAAGGTACAGGAAGCCCGAACGAACCGGGATGTACGTGATGTCCGCGCACCAGACGTGATTCGGACGACTGATCGGCAACTCCCTGAGCAGATACGGGTAGACCTTGTGCGCCGGATGCCGAACGCTGGTCCGCGGCGCCTGGTGGATCGCCGCAATCCCCATCAGCCGCATCAGTCGACGCACCCGGTGACGACCGACGCGGATTCCCTCCCGGCGCAGGTGGCGAACCAGCTGCCGGGAACCGTAGAACGGGTACCGCAGGAACAGCTCGTCGATCCGGCGCATCAGCGCCAGCGTCTCCTCGCTCTCGCCCTTCGGACGGTAGTACAGCGATGAGCGCGAGAGGTCGAGCAGACGGCATGAGGTGGTCCCGGAAAACTGGACAGGTGGCTAAGGTGTAGTCCTTGACCTTCAGGAGGGACCAGGAATGACGGGCAAGCGTCGGAAGTTCACGGCCGCATTCAAGTCGAAGGTGGCGCTGGAGGCTCTGCGTGAGGAGAAGCCGATCGCGGCGATCGCGTCGCGTCACGGTGTGCACCCGAACCAGGTGAGCAGTTGGAAGCGGAAGGCGGTCGAGGGGCTGAGAGAGACCTTCTCAGGCGGTCCTTCTCGTCGCCGGGAGCACGAGGAGGAGATCAGGGACCTGCACGCGAAGATCGGGGAGTTGACGGTCGAGCGGGATTTCTTGTCGAGAGGGCTCGGGCATTGAGCCGTCCCGAGCGCAGGAGGATGATGAAGCGGGAGGACGCAGCGCTGAGCGTCTCCCGTCAGTGCCGTCTGCTCGACCTCTCGCGCTCATCGCTGTACTACCGTCCGAAGGGCGAGAGCGAGGAGACGCTGGCGCTGATGCGCCGGATCGACGAGCTGTTCCTGCGGTACCCGTTCTACGGTTCCCGGCAGCTGGTTCGCCACCTGCGCCGGGAGGGAATCCGCGTCGGTCGTCACCGGGTGCGTCGACTGATGCGGCTGATGGGGATTGCGGCGATCCACCAGGCGCCGCGGACCAGCGTTCGGCATCCGGCGCACAAGGTCTACCCGTATCTGCTCAGGGAGTTGCCGATCAGTCGTCCGAATCACGTCTGGTGCGCGGACATCACGTACATCCCGGTTCGTTCGGGCTTCCTGTACCTTGTGGCGACCATGGACTGGGCGACTCGCCGTGTCCTGTCATGGCGGCTGTCGAACACTCTGGACGCGTCTTTCTGCGTCGAGGCCCTCGAAGACGCGCTGAGCCGTTTCGGCCAGCCCGAGATCTTCAACACGGACCAGGGCGTCCAGTTCACCGGCGCGACGTTCACGGGCCGTCTCCAGGAAGCCGGCATCCGGATCTCGATGGACGGTCGGGGCCGCTGCCTGGACAACGTGTTCATCGAGCGGTTGTGGCGGTCGCTCAAGTACGAGGCGGTCTACCTGCACGAGCTCTCGGATGGGATCGAGGCGCGCCGGGTCATTGGCGGGTGGATCGCCTACTACAATGGTCTCCGTCCTCATTCGGCACTGGACGGCCTCACCCCCGCCGAGGTCTACCGCGGCGCCGAGCATCACGTTCCCACAGACCAGCTCCATGCAGGCGACAACGGCCGTATTCCACAGGCTTCCACAGGTTTTCCACAGGCTTCCGCAGCTCCGACTACGACTGCGGATGCCTGACTCACATACCCATGAACCACACCTTGGCTTCGCTCCGAAACTGTCCAACGAACCGGGACCACCTCCCTCCGAGTCAGGTGACGCTGGGCGGCGCCCGGATGGAGATTCAGCGTCTGCGGATACGGGGTCCGGAGGGCGAGGTGCGTCTCGAGTCGTTCGAGTGGGCGTCGTCTCGCGACGCGATGGACCGTCACACGATGGAAGCGATCGCTTCGGGCGTGTCGACGCGGAACTACCGGCGGTCGCTGGACACGGCGGCAGCGGGTTCGGACCGTCGTTCGGCTTCCAGGAGTTCGGTGTCTCGTCGCTTCAAGGCGCTGTCGATGCGGCAGATGGAGAAGTTCCTGTCGTCGTCGCTGGAAGACGAGGACATCCGCGTGTTGTGCGTGGACGCGAAGTACATCGGTGGCCACTGCATTCTGATCGCCTTGGGCGTTTCGTCGTCCGGTCACAAGCGGGTTCTTGGCCTTCGCGAGGGTTCGACGGAGAACACGGCGGTGGTCCGCGCTCTTCTCGCCGACCTGGTGGAGCGGGGCCTTTCGACGGCGAAGCCGTTGCTGTTCGTCATCGACGGCAGCAAGGCCCTGCGCCGCGCGATCAGGGAGGTCTTCGGCGACGCCGCGACGGTGCAGCGCTGCCAGGTCCACAAGGCCCGGAACGTCGAGGAACACCTGCCCGAAGAGAAGCGAGCCTCGATTCGCCGGGCGCTCCGCAAGGCCTGGGACAGCAAATCCGCCAAGACGGCCTTGAGGCGTCTGCGGCAGCTCGCCAGTCATCTCGAACGGGAGCACCCCGGCGCAGCGGCCTCCCTACGGGAAGGCATGGAGGAGACCGTCACCGTGCTCGAACTCGGCCTCGCCGGAGCTCTCCAGAAGACCATGCGCAGCACCAATCCGATCGAGAGCCTCAACAGCTCCGTCGGGCGCTACACCCGCAACGTCAAGCGCTGGCGGGGCGGCGCCATGATCCAGCGCTGGGTCGCCGCAGCCCTCGTCGATGCGCAATCACGCTTCCACCGCGTCAGAGGCTACCGAGACATGCCAGAACTCATCCGTGCTCTCGAACGACGAGCACGTCACGTTGACCACCAAACCAAGGCCGCTTAACATTCTTCAACACACACGAGCCGCCATCCGAAGTTCAACAAAAAACGGGACAATCCCCAGGCCTGTCTTGGTCCCCATGCGGGCGTACTCGCGACCGCCGATCGTACTGAGCGTGTCAGGCTCGTTCGAACTCCTCCCTGCTGATCCCGAGGTCTCGCAGAATCGCCCGCACGGTACCTGGACGGAGGTCGCGGCTCTTCCAGTTCGGAATCGTCGTGCGCATTCGCGTTGGCCAACGAATCCAGATCTCGTGACTCCCGCGTCCCCTGCGGTCCAGCTCGCAGTCGAGGCGCCGGAGCTTGCGCGTGAGTTCGAAGTACGTCAAACGGCAACCATGACCTCGCCGACGCCGCGTTGGCCGCGAACGTCCACCGCCGCGGCAGCGACTTCGGGAGGGAGCGGTTCGCCATGAGCGCGGTGAGACTCGATGAACGCCGTCGCGACGCTCCGCAGGTTCTCCAGCGCAAGGGCCGCGGTTTCTCCCCACGCCCGGCAACCGGGCAACGCTGGCACCTCCGCAAGGTACAGGTCGTCCGTGTCTTGCGACGGTTCCCTGAGGACGAACTCAAGCCTGTAGAGCTTCATGGCGACCCTCCTTGGCGACCGGTATCGGATCCCCGACTGCCTTCGCGCGCCGTCGTCGAGAACGAACGGGCGGGACGTCCTCGAGTCATGTTCCCACTCTATCCGCGGGCTGCACGCTCGAGGGATCCGTCAAGACTCCGTCAGCCGAGCAGGCGGAGCAAGGCCAGCACCGCGGCCAGTTGCCCCGCGAGGAGCGCCGCCGCGACGCCGTACAGCGTCCGCGTCATCCGCGTATTGAGCGTCGCCAGGGCCGCGTCCAGATCGGACCGCGTGATCGGGGCGTCCTCCGCCGCGGCGGCGCGGATCGCCGTCGTCACGGCGGCGGCCTACCTTGCATCCATGCCGCCGTCCTCAAGACCGCGTGCCGCGGCCAAGGTGTCGAAGCTCCGTCATGACCAGGCGAACCCATCCGTTTTCCGGCGCTCACAACAGCGCCGTGACCAGTTCCGGGTACAGGCAGATCAGCGCCAGCCCGATGAGCTGAATGACGATGAAGGGGATCACCCCGCGGTACATCTGGACGGTCGTGATTCGCCGCGGCGCCACGCCGCGCAGGTAGAAGATCGCGAAGCCGAAGGGCGGTGTCAGGAACGACGTCTGCAGGTTCATGCCGATCATGACCCCGAACCACACCATGTCGATATCGAGGAACGCGCGCCGCCGGAGCGATCAGCGGAATGACGATGAAGGCGATCTCGAAGAAGTCGATGAAGAACCCGAGGATGAAGATCGCCAGGTTGGCGACGATCAACAGGCCGATCTTCCCGCCCGGCAGGCCGGTCAGCAGGTCTTCGATCCAGATGTCGCCGTACAGGCCCCGGAAGACCAGCGCAAAGGCGGTCGAGCCGATGAGCAGGAAGATGACCATCGTGGTCAGCTTCGCCGTCGCGTCCATCGTCTCCTTCACCGCCTTCATCGTCAGCCGTCCGCGCGAAAGGGCAAGGACGATGGCGCCGACCGCGCCCAGGGCCCCCGCCTCGGTGGGAGTCGCGATGCCGGCGAAGATGCTCCCGAGAACGACGAGGATCAGCGCCATCGGCGGCAGCATGACCACGGCCACCTGGCGCGCCAGCGCGGCGCCGTCGAGCGTCCGTTCCTCGGCCGGCAAGGCCGGAGCGGCGGCCGGCCTGGCGATCGCGACACCGGTGACGTACACCGCGTAGAAGCCGGGCCAGCATCAGGCCTGGGATCAGGGCACCGATGAACAGGTCGCCCACCGAGATGCCGAGCTGGTCGGCGAGCACCACCAGCACGACGCTGGGCGGAATGATCTGCCCCAAGGTGCCCGCGGCGCTGATCACGCCGGTGGCGAGCATCGGCGAGTAGTCGTAGCGCAACATGACCGGCAGCGAGATCAGGCCCATCGCGACCACCGAAGCGCCGACCACGCCGGTGGCGGCGGCAAGCATCGCCCCGACCACGACCACCGCCAGCGCCAGACCGCCGCGCAGCCGGCCGAACAGCATGCCGATCGTGCGCAGCAGATCCTCCGCGAGCTGCGACTTCTCCAGCATCGTGCCCATGAAGATGAAGAAGGGTACGGCCAGCAGAACGCCGTTCGACATGACGCCGAACACCCGTTCGGGGAACGCGTAGAGCAGGTTCCAGGAAAACAGCCCGAGCTCGATGCCGATGAAGGCGAAGATCAGCGCGACGCCGCCAAGCGAGAAGGCGACCGGATAGCCGGCGAAGATGAACAGGAAGACGACCACGAACATCAGCGGGCCCAGGAAGTCGCCGCTCACGACAGCCCCTCCTGCCGCGGAATCCTCCTCCTCGGCCCCGGCCTTGAGCGCGCGCAGACGCAGCCAGTTGCGCGCCGCCTCCGCCAGCCCCTGCAGGGCGAGCAGCGTGAACGCCGCCAGCAGAACGCTCTTGATCGGATACCGCGGCAGACCGCCCGGGTCGGAGGACGTTTCCAGCACCGCCCAGGAGTTCCGTACCGCCGGCCAGGACATGACGAGTCCGAAGAACGCGAACGGAATCAGGAACAGCAACGACCCCCAGAGATCGATCCGACGCCGCCAGCGTTCCGGCAGGCGGCTGAAGACCACGTCGACGCGAACATGGGCGCCCGCCAGCAGCGCGTATGGAGCGCCCAGCAGGAAAACCAGGCTGAACATGTACCACTGGAGCTCGAGGTAGGCGTTCGAGCTCAGGTTCCAGCCGGTGAATCGACCCAGATAGCGAACCACGGCGTTGTACGCACCGACCGCGACCATGGCCAGCGTCAGCCAGGCGACCGCCGCGCCGAGCCGTGAATTGAAAC
>CBDBDB010000009.1:0-19731 GCA_965203495.1 Candidatus Multivorans sp. | reverse complement strand
GCAGCGCCTCGATGTAGCGGCGGTACGGCTCGAAGTTCTCCAGCAGATGGGCCAACGCCGGCAGAACGCGCAGGCCGAGACGCTCCCGCAACTGTCGAGAGGTCTCGAAGCTCAGCGCTTCTCGCTGAAACGCCGCCCGCAGGCTTGCCGAGGCGTTCTTGATGTCCAGCGTCTCCTTCTGAAACTCGTCGAAGTCCTCGCCCAGAAGGTACTCCTCGAACCACGCCCGGATCTCGACGATCGACTTCACGGCGGACTTCGCCATGACCGGCTTGCCGTCCTGCTCCTGCCCGCGCCAGTCGAAGAAGAGCAGCGAGACGCTTTCCCGCCGCCGATCCCGACTGCTCAGCAGGTCGTTGGCGTGGGCGCGGTCGAGCAACTCCTGGGCGGCCAGGCAGTTGACGCTCCGGTCGTTCAGAAGAACCTGCCGCGCCTGGTTGACCTCTCGCGCCTCGGTGTTGATGTCCACGAAGATGCCGCGGACGACTTCGAGCACGCCCGGCGGTTCGTCGCGGCCCTCGGCCGCGCGGAACGAGACGACGACGATCGGGATCCTCCAGTCGAAGAAGGCATCGTCCGTGGGCCGCTTCTCCATCCGCTTCAGAGCCGAGAGACGGTGCTGGCCGTCGATCGCGACGATGCGGCACGTGCGCTCGTTCCACTCCAGCAGGGCGCTGTCCCGATGGCCCTCGATCCAGCGGATGCGGTAGAAGCCGCTTCGTTCGAGCGTCCTCCACTCGTGGCCGCGGTCCTCCATCGCGCCTTCAACCGTTCTGGCCATCTGCTTCAGGACGCCGCCTCCGCGAGAATCCATCGGCAGGAGGGTGAGGGTCAGGGGATTGAAGAACCTGATCCGACCTGGAGACTGCAGGTACTTGAGCAACGACCCGGTGACCCGGTCCTGATCCACCTCCCTCTGGAACAGGTCCCGCACCGGCCAGCGTTCCGAACCGGGAATGTCCTCGAGCAGATGGATCTTCTCGAGCTCGGCCGGGGAGACGGCCGTTTGCAGGTACATCGCCTGAAGCCCCGCGCCCGAACCGAACTCCCCGAACACGCCGCGCCACGACTCGTTGTAGACCAGCCGAGGCAGCGGGAACGGCGGCAGAGAGGCGTCGTTCATTCGGGGATCTCCCCGCTCCTGAGCGCCAGGATCTCCCGCCAGCTCCTGGCCGCCTCTGCATCGTCCAGCGGCGGATACAGAAGGTCCAGCCAGTCCGTTCGGAGGTCCTCGGCAGCGTGGGACGCCTCGCCGTCCAGCAACCAAAGCGTCAATCGCTTGAGGAACTCCACGGCCTTCTTCCGGTCCTCGCTCCGCATGCGCCAGCGCGCGCCGTCAGCGTGCGGCCCGGTCAGCAGCACGTGCCGCCACGGCAGTTCGTGGAGGTCCCAGCGCAGACCGGCCAGCGGCCCGAGCGTTTCGTCCAGCTCGACGCCGCCGCGCCGGGACTCGCCGTGGCCGCCGCGATTGAGCAGCTCGCGGACGAGTTCGGCGAACATCAACTGCCCCACCGGCCAGAAGAGCAGGCTGTCGGCGCCCCGAACGTCGTGTTGACGCATCGTGCGAGGGTCTTCCAGCAGTTCCGGCAGGAGACGGATCAGCGCGTCCCAGCAAGCGCACAGCTCGTCCAGGTTCCGCTTCAGCTCGTCTTCCGACGGGCGCCGCTGCAGGAACGGATCCCGCTGCCGGCCCGGCGGCGGCCAGCCGTCCTGCAGTCGGGCCGCGCCGCTCAGCAGCCGCCGATTCATGTCGTAGAGGACCTGGAGCGTCGTGAACTGCGCCGCCCCCGACCGGAGGTTTCGTCCCTTCGTGGCCATGCGGTACGAGTCCCGCTGTTTCCCCTCCGCGCGAAAGAACTCGTGCTCGGTCATCAGCCGGCGCGTCAGGACGGCGAAGCGATCGTCCTCGTCCATGATGATGTTCGTGTCCCGGTCGGTCGGTTCGCACCAACGGTTCAGACTGGTGAACAATCTCCGGTAGCGCTGCCGCCAGGTTCGTCCCCCGCCCGAGTGATCTTCGGGAAGCACGACGATCACGGAGAGGACTTCGTCCAGGAAGCCGTCGGCACATGTTCTTGAAGCGGCGCCCTCGACGAGCAGCTTGATCGCCGATACGCGGTGCTGCCCGTCCAGCACGTAGTACCGCGGCTCCTCGGCGAACATGAGAGCGCCGACGGCGCCCTTGAAGAGCTCGGAGAACACGGCTGGCGCGTCGATGCTCTCGACGTCCTCCACCGGCTGCCAGCTTGGAGCGCCGCCTACGGGATTGTCCCGTTTTCTGTTGAACTTCGGATGGCGGCTCGTGTGTGTTGAAGAATGTTAAGCGGCCTTGGTTTGGTGGTCAACGTGACGTGCTCGTCGTTCGAGAGCACGGATGAGTTCTGGCATGTCTCGGTAGCCTCTGACGCGGTGGAAGCGTGATTGCGCATCGACGAGGGCTGCGGCGACCCAGCGCTGGATCATGGCGCCGCCCCGCCAGCGCTTGACGTTGCGGGTGTAGCGCCCGACGGAGCTGTTGAGGCTCTCGATCGGATTGGTGCTGCGCATGGTCTTCTGGAGAGCTCCGGCGAGGCCGAGTTCGAGCACGGTGACGGTCTCCTCCATGCCTTCCCGTAGGGAGGCCGCTGCGCCGGGGTGCTCCCGCTCGAGATGACTGGCGAGCTGCCGCAGACGCCTCAAGGCCGTCTTGGCGGATTTGCTGTCCCAGGCCTTGCGGAGCGCCCGGCGAATCGAGGCTCGCTTCTCTTCGGGCAGGTGTTCCTCGACGTTCCGGGCCTTGTGGACCTGGCAGCGCTGCACCGTCGCGGCGTCGCCGAAGACCTCCCTGATCGCGCGGCGCAGGGCCTTGCTGCCGTCGATGACGAACAGCAACGGCTTCGCCGTCGAAAGGCCCCGCTCCACCAGGTCGGCGAGAAGAGCGCGGACCACCGCCGTGTTCTCCGTCGAACCCTCGCGAAGGCCAAGAACCCGCTTGTGACCGGACGACGAAACGCCCAAGGCGATCAGAATGCAGTGGCCACCGATGTACTTCGCGTCCACGCACAACACGCGGATGTCCTCGTCTTCCAGCGACGACGACAGGAACTTCTCCATCTGCCGCATCGACAGCGCCTTGAAGCGACGAGACACCGAACTCCTGGAAGCCGAACGACGGTCCGAACCCGCTGCCGCCGTGTCCAGCGACCGCCGGTAGTTCCGCGTCGACACGCCCGAAGCGATCGCTTCCATCGTGTGACGGTCCATCGCGTCGCGAGACGACGCCCACTCGAACGACTCGAGACGCACCTCGCCCTCCGGACCCCGTATCCGCAGACGCTGAATCTCCATCCGGGCGCCGCCCAGCGTCACCTGACTCGGAGCGCTGCCCGCGCGCCACACCGAACGAGCATCCTGGTGACGACCCTTCGCCCCGCACCGCAACTCCCGCTCCTTCTCCATCAACTGCGCCAAGGCAGAACGGCCTGTCTCAACGCACAGATCCTGAAAGCTCGACAGACCGTCGAACAACGAGGACGATGCCTCCAACAGACCAAGCCCCGACCCCGACGACGAGCTGCTCCTTCTCTCTTGCCGATTCCCTTCCCGACTGCGATGATTCGCCATGGGTGGCGTCTCCTTTCTTTCGCTGGAACCGGCCCGCTCACCGGGCCGGGTGAGCCGCCACCCTACTCCCAAAGTTCAACAGCCGGCGGGACATCCCCCCGCCTACCGCGGCGACGACGATCGAACTGAAGAAACGGTCCTTCTGGTCGACAAGGTAGTTGACCAGGTCGCGTTCGACGCGCCCCATGTTGCAGGGTCGTTGCATGTGATCGCGAAGCTGCTGGTCCGCAAAGAGATTCTCCGCGAGGTCGACCTCCTTCGCGATCTCGCTCATCTTCATGCGAACGATGAAGTAGGGCCAGTCACCCATCCTGGCCCGCATTGCCGGGTAGAGCTTCACTTCGTCACGCTCCTTTCGCCGTCAGGAAATCGGGTCACACCGCGCCGGCGAGGCGTGGGCGGCCAAGGGCGACCGCGGCGCCCAACCGCAGGCGAAGGCGCGGGTACTGGTCGTTGCAGGGAGGACAAAGCGCGTGGATCAGGGCCGCCTCGGTCGCATCGACCATCGACGCGCAGTCGATCGAGGCGTACCAGAAGTCCAGGCGCCCGGAGAACGTCCGCGTGTACGCCCTGATCGACTCCTTCGGGCGCCCCGTATGCCGCCGGAATCGGGCCCGCAGATTGCCCTTCCCCACGTAGAGGGCGGTGTAAAGAGCGGGCCTTCCCGGCGCGGTCGCGCCCAGACTCGTGGCCGGGGGCGAAGCGCAGATCATGTAGATCCCCGACGCAACGGGTACGTCGAAGGCGCTGGTGGCGGCAAAGGGCACTCTCCGCCAGTTCAGCCGACCCGCCTTCTCTTCGACCTGCTCCCACAGTCTGCCGTCGACGGTCCAACCGGTTCCCTTGTTCATCGATCCGTTGCCTTCACCCAACGTCCGGCCGGCGTCGGCGGCATCTCGAGGACGCCGTCCGCCCCCAGCCGAAGCTGGCCTTGTACCGCGGACAGAATGCGCTCAAGCGCCGTGTCCACGTCGGAGTCCGTGCTTCCACGCCCCAGGCCCAGCCGCAACGTGCCGTACGCCTCGGCCGGGGACAGGCCGACGGCCCGCAGCACGTGGGAGGGTTCCGGCGTGCCGGAGCGGCAGGCCGACGCGGTGGACAGGTCGACATCGAGGAGGTTGGCGCCGATGGCGTCGGCGTCCAGCGATCGGCCGTCGGCGTCGAAGAACGAGACGGACGTCGCGTGCGGAAGGCGGTGGCGGAAAGCTCCGTTGACACGGACGTGGTTGCCCAGACGCTCCTTGAGTCCTCGCTCGAACCGATCCCTCAGAGCGCCGATGCGAACCGCATCGGATTCCATGCGACTCATGGCGATCTCGGCCGCCAGGCCGAATCCGGCGATGGCCGGCGCGTTCGGCGTGCCCGGACGCAGACCCTGCTCGTGGCCGCCGCCGAACGCGATCGGGCAGAGCGGCGTTCGAGCCGCGCCGCCCCGCATCCAGAGAGCCCCCGCGCCCTTCGGTCCATGGCACTTGTGAGCGCTGAGCGAGACGAGGTCAAGGGCGAGCGCCTCGACGGAGAACGCCGCCTTGCCGAGGATCTGCGCGGCATCGCTGTGGACCAGCACGCCCCGCTCCGCCGCCAGCCTGGAGACTTCGCCCAGCGGCTGCATCGTGCCGATCTCGTTGTTCGCCGCCTGAATCGAAAGCAGCAAGGCGCCGTCGAGCGCTTCCTCGAGCGCCGGCACGTCGACCCGCCCGTCCCGGTCGACCGGCACGAACTCGACTTGCCAACCCCGCCGGCCAAGTTCGGAGAACGGCGCCAGGACGGACGGATGCTCGATCGCGAGCGTCAGCAACTTGCGGCGCTGATCGTTCCGCTCGCGGGCGGCCCCGGCGACGCCGAGGATGGCCAGGTTGTTGCTCTCCGTGGCGCCGCTGGTGAACACGATCTCCTCCGGCAGAGCGTCGATCGCGTCCGCCAGCTGCCTTCGCGCGCGCTCGACCCATTCCGAGGCCCGCCGACCCGCCGCGTGCGAACTGGAGGGATTGGCGTACTCCTCGACCGCCAGTCGACGCATCAGCTCGGCCGCTTCCGGGTCGCAAGGCGTCGCAGCCAGGTGATCCAGGTAGACGACGGCGTTTCGTCCTTCCCGTCCTTCGGTCCGCGGGACGACGGAATCGCTCGCGGCCGGCGCCAAGCCGGCGCGCCCCGGCATCCGACCCGGTCGTTCCCGGCCGTTCACAGGTGACAGATCAGGCAACCGACGCCCTCCTCTTCACCCGGATCCTCGAAACCGTAGCAGCCCGTGGCAAAAGTGGATTCGGCCCGGAGTGCCACTGCTGCTTCGAGGCTGAGTCTGGGCAGCGCTACGCGACGCAAAGTTGGAAGCCGAGGCGATGTGCGCGCCAAGAGGCGCAGATCGACTGCATCAGCCCGTCGAATCGGGCTGTGAACGCTGCAAGCAAGCCAGTCTGGGCGCCCAGAGTTGCCGTGACACGGCCCTGCAGCGATCGTGGCGTGCCGACTCCCGCGAGGCTCCTCATCAGGAGACCGAGATTGAAGCCGCAGGAATGAATGTAAAGGCGCTTGAGCGCGTTGTCGCGGCCGCGCAGATGCAAGCGCCGCATGCCGCCGGTCTCGAACTGGTGAGCGAAGGGACGTTCGACGCGCTCGCCGCGCCGGCGCTGCAGCCGCTTGCCCCGATTGCCGCGGACCCGCCGACGGTTCGCGTACACGATGGCTTGCAAGTCCTTCTTGCCTGTCCAACGACGACGACCACGGTCCGGCTCCGCGATGTAGCTGCGAAGCTCCAACTCGTCGATGGAGGCGAGAACGTCGTTGCTGTGGTAGCCCTTGTCCGCAATCACTTCCTCGATCACCGACGAATCGCCGACTGCCGACTCCACCTGCTCGAACGTCTCCTCCAACGTCTCGTGGACCGACTCCGTGTCTCCCTTGGCGCCGCCATGCAGCGTCACACCCAGAATGGCCCCGCTCTCCAGGTCCACCGCCTGCTCCGCCTTGTACGCGAGGTGCGTGCGGCCATCCTTCATCTTCGTGACCTCGGCATCCGGATCGTGAGGATTCTCCCACTCCTCGTTCGACAGCTTCTTCTTCCGCTTGCGGTCGAAACGAGCCAACTCCGCACGAGTCAGCGTCGCCAAGCCCGAAGCCTCTGCCAAGCCACGCACGAACTCCTCGTAGCCAGAACCCGTATCCCGACGAACGATGCTGCGCAGCGCAGCGTTCGCCTCCAGCGTCGTCGCGTCCACGCCCACTGTCTTCCCCGATACCAGACCCGACTCCGCCAAGCGCTCAAGAACCCAGCTGAACACCTTGCCGTGAGTCTCCAGATCGATCAGACGACGAGTGCGAGAAATCGTCGAATGATCCGGCGAACCCTCCGTCACACTCAAGCCCAGGAACCCACGAATGCTCAACGAGTCCTGAGCACGCCAGGCGATCTCCCGCTCCGAATCCAGACCCTCGAAGAAGCCCACCATCAACAACCGGAAGTACGTACCTGGAGGAAGACTCGGACGACCCATCCGCTCCGCGTAGAACCCCGCACACTCCGACTCGACGAACTCGTCGAAACCGCTCGACTCCAGCACACGGTCCAAACGCTCGTAGAACGGATGGCCGGAACTCCGCGGCAGAGCCGATCCAGACACCCAGAGAAGCTCCTGATTCTCACGACGCCTTTTGCCCATAGCCATGAACCCATCCTATCGCATAGCCGAAACGGCGGACAGCCCGACTTTTGCCACGGGCTGATAGCCATGAACCCATCCTATCGCATAGACGAAACGGCGGACAGCCCGACTTTCACCACGGGCTGGTAGGCCTGCGCAAGCGTCCGCGGCCGAAGGCGCGCCGCGAGCCGCTCTTTCCTCGTCCGCTCGCGTTCCAGAATCTCGGACCGACGTTCGGGCCGCTCCAGGTCCGAGAGACTCTCCTCCTGCACCCATTGCTGTCCCGTTGACCGAGTTGAGAAACGGGCCTGAATCCGTCTCTTGCTGTATCATTGGTTGTCGTCGGAAACCCCAATGACTACAAGGAGGATTCAGGCCCATGGCGTATCGTAGCACGGTGTTCGGACAGCTGCTCAGGATGGTGTCGAGACATGAGTTCGAGAGAGACGCACGGACACTTGACACGGGGAGAAAGCTCCGATCCATGAGCCGGTGGAGTCAGTTCGCGGCGATGGCGATGGTTCAGTTGTCGGGGCGGTGCAGTTTGCGGGACGTGGTGTCGAATCTGGATGCCCAGAGACGCAAGCTCTACCATCTCGGAATCGGACGAGTCGCTCGAAGCTCGCTTGCCCGCGTCAACCAGAACCGGTCTCCCAAGCTCTTCGAGTTGCAGTTCGAGCGCCTTCTGGGTCGCTGCCGCGGCATGGCGCCCGGCCACAGGTTTCGCTTCAGGAACCGGCTCGTGTCTCTGGACGCGACGCACATCGACCTGTGCCTCGGGCTGTTCTCGTGGGCCAAGTTCAGCAAGAGCAAGGGGGCGATCAAGGTCCACGTCGGTCTCGACCATGCCGGCCATCTGCCGTCGTTCGTGAGGGTGACGGACGGGAAGGGGAAGGGGAAGACGTCGGACATTGCGATCGCCCGGACTCTGCGGCTGCAGCCGGGGAGCATCGTCGCCGCAGACCGGTTGTACCAGAACTTCAGCTGGCTGAAATCCCTTGATGCACAAGGGGTTTTTCTGGTCACCCGGCTCAAGCGGAGGGTGAAGTACGCGGTCCGTGAGCGTCGTGCGTACGCTTCCGGTCGCGGCGTGACTTCGGACCAGACGATTGAACTGACGACCAGGAAGGGCCAGAAGGACTGTCCGATTCCCCTGCGGCGGGTCGGCTACCGGGACGCCGAGACCGGCAAACACTACGTGTTCCTCACCAACAACTTTCAGCTCGCGCCAAGGACCATCGCGGACATCTACAAGGCGCGTTGGGAGGTCGAGCTCTTCTTCAAGTGGATCAAGCAGAACCTGCGCATCAAGAGCTTTCTCGGCACGTCCCGCAACGCCGTGCTGACGCAGATCTGGATCGCCATGTGCGTTCACCTGATGCTTGCCTACCTGAAGTTCGCCAATCGTCTCAAGTGGAGCCTCAGCGAGATCCTGCGCTTGCTTCACCTCAATCTGTTTGAACGACGGACACTCAATGACCTGTTACAGCCCCAACGAGAACCGCCGGGACCAGAAAACGCTCAACTTCAACTCGCCATACCACGAAGTTAGTGGGACAGCAATGTCCTGCACCCAGGTGTACCCCTGGTCCTCCTTCTCGTAGCCCTTGGCAAGCTGGTACAGCTTCGGATGCCGCTCCCGGAGCCTGACCCATTCGCCCTTCTGCTGGAAGAAACAGAAGTAGCAGCCGGAGCGCGAACGCCATTCGTAGTAGGTCGGGAGCCCGACGCCGCTCTCTTCAAGAATGCGCATCACGCCGGCGCGGTCGATGCCGTCCTCCCGGAAAGGAAAGACAGCTTCGATGTTCTTCTTGGTCGAAATGTAGCCGCTGCGCCGCTCATCGGCGCGCAAACCCACGTAGAGACGGGTGGGATCGTCGCCGACGTACTTCTCGAACGGCTCGATCTTCAGCAGCCGCGTGCACCAGCGCGCCTGCGGCGAGGGCAGGAAGCCGCCGTAGATCTTGAGAAAGTGATCGAAGCCGCGTTCCCCGTGCCGGGAAGCGAGCCGCACGACCGGCCGCCCGAGCCGGGCCTCGATCCTCGCCAGGTACTCGTAAGTCTCCGGGAGTTCCTTGTGCGTGTCGCAGAACAGGTACTCGAAATCCGTTTCCGGATGCCGTTCCCGCAGGTAGAGAGCGAGGGCCGTGCTGTCCTTGCCGCCGGACAGCATGACGAGGTGACGCGTAGCCTGCCCGCGGCGCGGAGCGCCCTCTTGCGGCCTCGCTCCCGGGGCCGCACCCGCGACGCTCACGAGGCCCGGCGCTCCGCCGGGAAGAGCGCGCGCGCCTCGTCCGTTCCCGGGTCGAGTTCGCGGGCCAGTTCATCGGCGCGTAGAGCCAGCGCCCGCAACTGGACCTGGGGCGACGCTTCGCCAGCCCGAGACGCCGCTTCACGCCACTGTTGGAGCAACGCCTCCGCGCACGCACGCTCCCCCTTCGGACAGGGGAAGGCGAGTCGGCGCTCCCTGGAACCCGGCACCCGAATGCGGATGCTGCCGACCGCAACCGCCGGGTCATCGCCGCCGACGCGCACGACCTCGACCAGCTCGTCAAGCTCCAGCCGCAGCGTCCGCAGGCGCGGACCGAGACTGTCCGCGAGGTCGTCGTCCCAGTGCTCCGGCGGCAGCCCGTCGCCGAGGGCCAGCGCGATCGTCGACCGCCATTCGGCAAGGTTGCGGCCGTCGGCGCGCGACGCCGCCCCCAGAAAGAGCTGGAGTTCACGAACCCGGGATTGACCCGCCAAGGGCCGTACTCGCTCCCGCAGCGCCTTCCGCAGTTCCATGCCCCGCTCCTCGAACCCGAACGTCTCGCGCACTCGGCGCTCCACTTCCTCGAGCAGATCGGGAAGGGCCTGCGTCAGTTCACGAACGGCGCCGCCGAGCGCACGGGCGAACTCGCTCGGTCCTTCCGCCGTGTCGAGGCGCACGCCGAGAACGTCCGGCAGCTCTTCCAGAAGCAACTGCCGCGGATCGCGAGCGTCGAGCAGGCGCCGCCGAACGGCCTGGGCGGCGCCGGAGAGGCGTCGCGTGCGTCGCGCGTAAGGCGACGCCTCCGCGGCGACCCGCACCAGGTTGCGAACGATCGGCAACAGGTCCGCGGCAGCGGGGGCGCCGGAACCCGCGGCGGCGCCGGCCTCGTGCGCCGCCAGCTCCTGGATGACCTGACGCTCGTTGCGGCTCAGTTCGTACGTGCGAACGGAGAACGTCTCCGGACGACGCACCAGCCGCTCCATCGTCTCGACCTCCACCCGCGGCACGAACAGGCCGTCCTCGTAGAGAGCCAGGCGAGCGCCGCGGATGTGCAGCAGGACGGCGACAAGAACGGGAAGCGGACCTCGTCGCAGACCGAACGGCGGCGCCTCCAGCTTCGAGAACAGGTCGCCCAGCGAACGCTGACCGTCACGAGCGCCGCGGACGAACTTCTCGATCTCCCGCCAGACGGACGCCCAGGCCCCGGTCGGCCGGCAGATGCGCCAGCTCTTGCCGTGAGGCTGGCGATGAAACCCGCCGGCGACAAGAAGCGATTCGTACATGCTGACCTCGGCCGGGAAGCCCTCCATGCCGAGCCGTTCCCGGCCCGCGTCCCGCATGATGCGCTCGATCAGCTCGCGCCGGGCTCTGGCCGCGGCCGCAGACAGATCGCGGCGGTTGAGCAGCTCGTTGTGGAACGGGGGCGACTTCCGGTAGGACTTCTCGCAGATCCGGGACAGCTGCTCCTGCAGGTCCCGTGAACTGCGCACGGCGATCTCGCGGCCGTCGAGGAACCAGCGGCAGAGGCTCGGATCGAGAACGTGGTGGGGCAGCCCGAGAGCGCGGCCCGCGACCTCCTCGAAGCGTTCACGGGCGGCGGACTCGCGCGCCGCGACCTCCGCGCGGGCGACCGGATCGCCAGCCAGTTCAGCCACGTTCTCCCGTACCCAGCGCCAGGACTCCAGTTCGTCGAGAGCGCCGCCGAGGTCGAGCGTGCGCCCCGGCGTTGCCGCCAGCACCGGTCGCGGGTGACTCAGGGCGCGGCTCAGCTCCAAGGCGCGGGACACAGCGGTGTCGCCGGCGCCGTCTTCCGCGAACCCGGCCTCGCGGTCGTCGCCGACCAGGAACAACAGAAGGCCGTCGGCCTGCGTGGGGCGGCCGAGGGTCTCGTCCCGCGAACGGACCGACGGCGCGGCGATGCGGGGCTCGAAGAACCGCAGGACGCCGGTGCGGACGTAGTGGGCGCGGGCAACCAGCGGTCGCGGCGACGACGCCCGACGCAGCCGCCGGTGCAGCGGCTCGCGCCGGAGATTCGCCGCGCCCTGCTCGAACGCCGCCTCGAGATCGACATCGGAACCTTCCCAGAGGCCGTAGCAGCCGCGGTGTCGACGAAACAGCACGATCGATTCCCGCTCCAGCAGGTGGAGCGCGGCGGCGAGTTCCGCTTCGTCCACATCGTCGAGCGCGCTCTGAAGGACCTGACGGTTCGGCCGCAGGCCGGCCGGTTCGCCGTACAGGGAAAGAAGGCCCACGCATTTGACCACCCGAGTCGCCGTCGGCGACGCGCTCGCGGGAATCCGCTCGAGCGCATGATTGATCAGGCTCCAGAATCGCGCGTCCGGGCCCGCAAACGCGGCCAGGCCAAGAGCGCCAGCCACATAGTCGTAGAGGCGAGACAGCCGATAGAGAGGCGGCGCCGCCTGGGTCGACACCTGCTCGGAGCGCAGGAATTCCTGGAACCCGCAAGGTTCGCGGCTGCTCAGGAAGGCGAACAGCGAACGCTCGTTCTGCGCCGCCTTGCCGCGAAACAGCGGCCACAGAACGAGTGCCGCGACCGGGTGAAGCGGCAGGCAACCGATCAGGGACGCTTCCGCGCCTTCCCACGCCATTGCCTTCTTCAGTGCGGGCCTCTCCGCCAGCGAGCGAAACCGCCGCCGGTACGCCTGTTCCTCCCGCGGCGGCAGTCGCCGTTCGATGGCGCGTTCGACGAGCTGCAGCAACTGTTCGGCGGGCGGCGAGAACGGAATGTCCCTGAACCGTCCCTGCACCTTCTGCCACTCCGCCTTGCGCGCGGGATCGCCCGCCGCGACGTAGTCGCCGAAGCCGGAGTGAAGGACGGCAAGGAACAGGAACGGCTTCTCGCTGCGGCTCGCGGCTTCCGCGAGCTGCTGCAACAGGAAGACGTCCTCGTCAGGCCTGGCCGCCGCGTACTCGAGGCACTTTCCCAGTTCGTCCACGATGAGGGCGACGCCGCCCTCGCTGCACGCCGCTGCCTCCAGCAGAAGGTCGACGCAGTCGGAAGGGCGCTCCAGGCGCCTGCGGCAGCGATGGTCGAGCGACAACCGCGGCGCCGCCGAGACCGCGCGGCAGATCGCCGGAGCGAGCGGGGCGCGCTCGGCCTGAATCAGCAGGGGCAGGAGCGGCGGTGCGGCGCCGAGACACCGTTGCCGGACCGCCCGAGCCGACTCGGTCCCTGGCGTCGGCGACGCGAGCAAACGGGCCAGAAACAGGCAGAACGCCGACTTGCCGGCGCCGTACGGGCCGGTGACGGTCCAGGCGCGCGTTCCGCCGGACCGCCCGAGTTCGCTCACGATCTGCTCCACGATGGACAGCAGAGCCGGCGTCGCGAGGAACTCGCGTTCCAGACCGCTGTCCCAATCGCGCGCGACATGCACCGACCGGTGGAAGCGTCCGCGCACGTCGATCATCTCGGCCAGCCGCCGGCCGGCGGCGCCAGCCGCTGATCCGGTGTCCCCCGGACCTGTCGCGCCGCGAGCCCGAGATCGCGCGCGATCGACGGCGGAAGCCGAGGCGGCGCTCATGCCGCGAGCGTCCCGTCGTAGTAGTCGCCCAGCACGTCGAACGGGTCGCACTCGCCGTCCCGCAGCAGAAGCCGCAGACCGGCCGTCTCGTCATAGCGAAGGCCGCCGCGTCGCGGCAACCGTTCGCACATCTCCACCAGGTCCCGACCGCCGAGGCGAAAGGCGGCGCCCGGGCTGCCCGGATCGAAGAGCAACCGCTCGATCGGCAGCGTTCGCTGGTCGGGGGCCTCGCGACGCCAGAACTCCAGGATGGCGAACAGAAGGACGGGAACCGGCAGACTCGGACGCGGGCCGCGCCGCAACTCGAACCGGTCGGCGTCGACCGACCGCAGCAGGCCCAGCTCCGTCAACGGACAGTCGAACGTGTCTTCCAGTGGACGGCGGGCGCGAGCCCGAGCCGGCAGGTAGGTGCGTATGAAGACGTCGAGATCGCGGCGAACGGACGCCGGAGAGGTCCTGCGGCCGCCGCCGTCCCTCGCGCAGCGCAGCAGCCAGTCGGCCAGTTCGCCGCGCGTGAAGACGCTCTCGGCGAAGCGCGTGAAGACGAGATGCCAAGTGGACGCCGGTCCCGGCTTCGACGTCAAGCGCCAATGCAGCAGCCAGAGGGTGCCGGGATCCTCGAGATACGGATCCGCGGCGCGGGAGCGTCCGACGCCGTGGTCGCCGGAATCAGTTGACGTCAGAAGAGAAAGCTGGGAGCTGCCTCCTGGTCGCTTCTGGACCGCCTCTGTGCTGGGTCCTTCCTGACATATCGGGGGGGGGGGGGGTAGCGGAAGAAACCACGAGATCGGCGGCGCCCGCGTCGGAATCGCAGAAGAGGAAGACGCCAAGCGGCGTCAGGCGGGAGCGACCTCGGCGGGTCTCGAAGACGCCCAGCGCCTCTCCCCAGTGCCGGATCGACGCCACCATGTTGCGGCCGACGCGCAGGCGCACCAAGGCATCCGGGCTGCCGAACACGCCGGCGTCCTCCCTTACCGCGGCAACCCCCTTCGGCAACCAGGCATGGCGGAACGGGAACGTCTGATGACCGGAAAAGCTGTACCGCGGCGCCGATCGTCGCTCTGCCGGGACGTCGGCGGCGCGGACCGCGGCGAGGGGCTCGTCGTTCGTCACGAGGCGATCATGCCACAGACCGGGCGCCGCGGAGCGAGGCTGGCGGCAGACCGGGCGCAAGCTCGCGTCGAGGCGGAAGCAAGGGTTCGCCGCCGTCGGGCTGCGCTGTCGAGCAGGGAACACACCCGGAAGGCCGACGAGGGCGTCGGCGCACCCAGTGCGAGGCCGTTCGCTCCTTGCAACCCGCGGCGGAACAGACTGGGCGCGCCGACGTCCCCGTCGGCATCCAGCGCAAAGCGCAGGGCTCCGGACCGCGTGTCGCGCCAGCAGCGTCGGCACATTGAGTGCAGCGCTGTCTTCCATGCGGGGGCCCGAGACGGCGCCCGCGACGGGTCTGGCCGCCGGGTCCGCAGGATAGAGGTACGATCGTTCCGCGCAGCCATCAGGAGGCAGACGTGGTTGCTCACACGGCGTCCGCGATGAACAAGAGTCGCACTTCAGCACGAAGATGACCCGACGCGAGGACTTCCTTCGCCGCCTGGACGGAATCAACCTCTGGAAGCGCCATGGCGAACGCGCCCCGCACAAGCCGCTGCTTCTGCTTCTTGCCTTGGGCCGCGTTCAGCGGGGAGAACCGCGGCTCGCCCGCTACGAGAACGACGTCGCAGGAGAACTCACGAAGCTCCTGCGCCGCTTCGGCCCGTCCCGCCGTCGTCAACTCCCTGAGGCGCCGTTCTCCCGGCTGCGCGGCGACGACCTATGGGAGGTCGTCGCCGACGCGGACCTCGACCGGATCCAGGGCAAGGGCGGCATTACCCACCGGCAGTTGATCGACCACGACGCGCGCGGCGGGTTCCCGAGCGCGGACCATCGGCTCCTGCGGGCCGACCCGGAACTCGTCGAGGAGGCGGCGCGGAGGATCCTCTCCGGTCACTTCGCCTCTTCGCTGCACGACGCGATCCTGGACGCGGTCGGGCTGGCCCGGCCAGCCGAACGCCAGACGGCCGGGGGGCCGCGGGCGGCCCGCGACCCCGGGTTCCGCCACGCCGTCCTGCGGGCGTACGAGCGGCGCTGCGCCGTCTGCGGTTTCGACGTCCGCCTCGACGACGACCTCGTCGGACTGGACGCGGCCCACATCAAATGGCATTCGCACGGAGGACCGGACAAGATCCGCAACGGTCTCGCTCTGTGCATTCTCCACCATCGGACGTTCGACCGGGGCGCGCTCGGCCTGGACCCGGACGGCGAGAGCTTCCGGATTGTCGTCTCGGACGAAGTGAACGGCCAGAGCCCGGGGTTTCGCCAGCTCCTCGACTGCCACGGCCAGCCGTTGCGGGCGCCGCAGCGAAACGCGCAGAGGCCGGCGCCTCGCTTTGTCGAGTGGCACCGCAGCCAGGTGTTTCGAGGAACGCCGCGGGACCGTGGCGGCGCCTGAGAAGAAGCGCCGACTGGCGGCGGCGGGTCGGCCGAAATCTCGTTGACCCGCCGAACGTTGGCCTGGAGCGTCTGCTCGCGGCGACGGGCCCTTCGCGCTCAAGGCACGCGGCTTCTTCAACCGCGGCTACGCCTCCAGCAGCCGCGCGATCACAGGTGCGTGGTCGGAGGCGATGAGGCCCTCCTTCTTTTTCCTGTAGTCGCGGTCGGTACCGACCTGCTCGACCCGCTGCCGGACGGCCTCGGTCGCCAGCAGGAAGTCGATCCGCAGGCCCAGATTGCGGTGGAAGGCGCCGAACCGGTAGTCCCACCAGGAGAACCTGACCGTGTCGGGATGGAGTTCCCGGAACA
Organism: Candidatus Multivorans sp.; assembly: GCA_965203495.1. Classification (GTDB taxonomy): domain Bacteria; phylum Acidobacteriota; class Thermoanaerobaculia; order Multivoradales; family Multivoraceae; genus Multivorans. The sequence goes on along the minus strand of CBDBDB010000009.1, from coordinate 3,859 downwards.
GGTCCCGGAAGCCGAGATCCAGCAACGCGCGGAACCGCGCCCGCTCCGCTTCGGTGTGGTGGATTCCTCCTGCGAGGCGCTCTTCGTCGTGCGTGTCGAGGCGCGTCGGCGCGACGTTGAAGTCGCCGCAGAGAACCGCGGCCCCCTCCGGAGCGCACGAACCCTCCAGGTAGTCCCGGAGCGAGTCGAACCAGGCCAGCTTGCGCAAGTAGTCCGGATGGTCGATGTCCTTGCCGTTCGGACAGTACACGGTCGTGAAGTCGAGTCCGGCGGTCTTCACCCGCAACAGCCGCGCACCCGCCTCTTCCTCCCCGGGCAGACCGTACTGGACGTCCTCGATCGGTTGGCGCGAGAGGACGGCGACGCCGTTCCACGCCTTCTGGCCGCAGACCGCGGCCTGGTAGCCGAGGCTCTCGAACTCCCGCAGCGGCACGTTGTCCACCGTCGACTTCAGTTCCTGGAGACCCACCACGTCGGGCCGTCTCGCCGCGAGCCAGTGGACCAGGAAGTCGAACCTCGCCGCCAGACCGTTGATGTTCCAGGTGGCGATCAACATGGCGGCCTGTCCCCGCCGGGCCGGACCCCGCTTCGGCGGCCGGCGCTCGTTGTCCCGCCAACGGCCGAGGGCCGCGACGGCAGGCCGCGCGGCGACGAGCCGACGGGGCGTTTCAGCTCCATCCGCAGGAACGATCCTCGTTCCGCTCCCGCAACCAGTCGGCGAGCGGCGCGAAGTAGTCGAGGATCGCCGTGGCATCCATCTCGCGGCTGCCGGCGACGACCTCCAGCGCGTCCGGCCACGGCCGGCTCAGCCCCATCGCCATCATCTCGCGCAGGCGGCGACCGGCCTCGTCCTCGCCGTAGATCGAGCAGCGGTGGAGCGGGCCTTCGTAGCCCATCGCCGCGCACAGCTCGCGGTGCAACTGGAACTGGAGGATGTGCGCCAGGAAGTAGCGCGTGTAGGGCGTGTTGCCCGGCACGTGGTACTTCGCGCCCGGATCGAAGTGCTCTTCGCTGCGCTCGGATGGGGCGCCAACGCCCTGATACGCCTCTCGCAACCGCCACCAGGCCGCGTTGTACTCGTCCGGCGCCGTGTCGCCGGAGAACACGCCCCAGCGCCAGCGGTCGACGAGCAGGCCGAAGGGCAGGAAGGCGACCTTGTCCAGCGCCATCCGCATCAGGAGCGAGAGGTCGGCCTCGGCCGGCGGCTCTTCGTCGAGCAGACCGATGTCGACGAGGTAGCCCGGCGTGACGGACAGGGCGATCGTGTCGCCGAGCGCCTCGTGGAACCCGTCGTTCGCACTGTCGCGGAACAGGGGCGGCAGTTCCCGATAGCCAAGCTGGTAGTAGGTGTGGCCCAGCTCGTGATGGATCGTCGAGAAGTCCTCGGCGTTGATCTGGATGCACATCTTGATCCGCACGTCTTCGTCCAGGTCGAGCTGCCAGGCGCTCGCATGGCAGACGACGTCGCGGTCTCGCGGCCGGAGGAACTGGGAGCGCCGCCAGAACGTGTCGGGGAGGCGCTCCATCCCGAGCGACACGAAGAAACCCTCGGCGATCTCGACCATCTCCCGCGCCGACGTCTCGCGCCGCCGGAGAATCTCCGTCAGGTCGTATCCGGGATCGGCCGCGTCCGGCGCCACGAGGTCGAACACGTTCGACCACGACTGCGCCCACATGTTGCCCAGGACGTGAGCCGGAATGGGGCCCTCGGGATCCACGACGTCCGGACCGTACTCCTCCGCCAGCTCGGCGCGAACGTGGCAGTGCAGGTCGTCGTAGAGCGGCTTCACCTGCTCCCAGAGACGGTCCGTCTCCGCGGCGAAATCGTCCGGCGCCATGTCGTAGCCCGACCGCCACATCGCGCCGGTGTCGTCGTATCCGAGACCCCGAGCGCCCTCGTTCGAGAGCTCGACGAAACGCTCGTAGTCCGCGCGCATCGGCGGCGACACCGTCCGCCAGCCCTCCCAGGCGTCGAGCAGCGCGTCGGCGTCCCGACTGTTGTCCATCACGTCCTCCAGATCGTCGAGCGACCGGCAGGAATCCGGCCCGCCCGGACAGTGCTTGCCGGCGCCGTAGGCCGCTTCCATCCTGGTCGTGATCCGACTCAGTTCCTCGATCTTCGCCTCGTCGGCCGGGGCGGCCACGGTCAGTCCGCCGCGCAGCAGATCGAGCTTGCGCGCCACCTCGTCCGCCTCCGACGCCGCGTCGTAGGTCGCCGCCTTCCGAGCGAAGTCGACCGCGCGGCTCAGCGCCTCCGCGCCGGCGCGGGCGGCCAGTGCCGTCGTGTCCTCGTTGATGTAGGTCGACTGCACCCAGGCCGCGCGGCTGCCGTCGTAGTACTGCTCGACAATCGTCTCCTCGGCCGCCGCCGTGAATTCGGCCGCCGTCGGCCGCGCTTCGCCCGCACAGCCGACCACCGGCACGGCCGCCGCGGCGGCCAGGGTCAGGCAGCGGAGACGAAGTCGGTCTTGAAGCGAAGTCAGCGACACGGCGAGTCCTCCCATCGGTTTCCAGGCCCCGGTCGGCGCCAGACGGCCACCGGCAAGACCGTGTTCTGGCGGCGCGGAGACGCGCCGCCCAGCAGCCCGGCCGAATCGCCCGTCATCGAGCGGCCCGCCGGCGCACCGACTCTATTCCACGATTCCGCGCCGGCGGGCCGAACCGAGGCTCCGTAGAATCCCGGTCCGATGGCCCAGTTCGTCATCGGCGCCAGGAAGACGCCACTGGCGCGGGTCCAGGCCGACCTGGTCGCTCGGCGGCTCGCCGCACTGGGAGTGGACACGGCGGTCCGTGCCATGTCTTCCCGGGGCGACCGCAGCCTCGGCGGCAGCTTCGCCCAGGCCAAGGGCGTGTTCACCGGCGAACTGACCGCGGCCCTGCGCGACGGCTCGGTGGACCTCGTCGTCCATTCGCTGAAGGATCTGCCGGTCGAAGACGAGCCCGAGCTGACGATCGCGGCGGTGCCGGAACGGGAGCGGCCGTTCGACCTGCTCCTGTTCGCGCCCGGCCTGGATGCCGTCCAGGACGGAGGAACGAGCGAGCCCGCGCCGGAACTCCCGACGTTGCTCGACGCCGGCGAGGACGCCGCCGGCCGGAGCGTGACCGCGGCCGCGGACGCGTTCGCGTCGCTGCCCTGGGCCGCGCGCCTGGGCACGTCGTCCCCGCGCCGACAGGCCGGCGCGCTCGCGGTCCGGCCCGACCTCGTCTGCTGCGCGGTCCGCGGCGCCGTCGGCCGCCGCCTCGAGTGGCTGCGGCACGGCGCCATCGACGCCCTGCTGGCGGCGGAGGCGGGAGTCCTGCGTCTGGCGCGAAGAGGCCACCTCGACGCGTTGGCCGCGGCCATCCGAGGCTTCCGGCTCGATCTCCGCTCCTGGCCCTGCGCTCCCGGCCAGGGCGCCCTGGCGGTGCAGATCCTGCGCGGCGGCCGGTTGGACGGACACCCCGCACTGGCCGCCCTCGACGACGCCCCGAGCCGAGCAGCGGTCTTCGCCGAGCGCCGCCTGCTCGGCCGGCTCGGCGGCGGCTGCCTCCAACCGTTCGGCGCCTGGGCGGACGCGCGCGCCGACGGCCGCGAAGGATCGGCGCCGTGCGAGGTCCATGCCCTGATCGCGGCAGACGACTGGCGCGAGTCGGCCGGCGCCGGCGAGGCGCCCCGCGTCGTTCACGCCGCGGCGTCAAGGGACGACGGCGCGGTCGATCTCGACGCCCTGGCGGAGCGGATGACACGGAATCTCGGACGAATCGCGGCAGGCCAGGAGGCCGGCGCCTTGTCCTCCGCGAGCCGAATGACCGATGGCCGGGAAACCGGCGGCGACGTCGGCGCGCGCGGCGGGACGGCGCCCGACCTCGTCGTCACTTC
>CBDBDB010000008.1:95000-276240 GCA_965203495.1 Candidatus Multivorans sp. | reverse complement strand
CCGCTGCGCCGGGGTGCTCCCGTTCGAGATGACTGGCGAGCTGCCGCAGACGCCTCAAGGCCGTCTTGGCGGATTTGCTGTCCCAGGCCTTGCGGAGCGCCCGGCGAATCGAGGCTCGCTTCTCTTCGGGCAGGTGTTCCTCGACGTTCCGGGCCTTGTGGACCTGGCAGCGCTGCACCGTCGCGGCGTCGCCGAAGACCTCCCTGATCGCGCGGCGCAGGGCCTTGCTGCCGTCGATGACGAACAGCAACGGCTTCGCCGTCGAAAGGCCCCGCTCCACCAGGTCGGCGAGAAGAGCGCGGACCACCGCCGTGTTCTCCGTCGAACCCTCGCGAAGGCCAAGAACCCGCTTGTGACCGGACGACGAAACGCCCAAGGCGATCAGAATGCAGTGGCCACCGATGTACTTCGCGTCCACGCACACCACGCGGATGTCCTCGTCTTCCAGCGACGACGACAGGAACTTCTCCATCTGCCGCGCCGACAGCGCCTTGAAGCGCCGAGACACCGAACTCCGCGATGCCGAACGACGGTCCGAACCCGCGGCCGCCGTGTCCAGCGACCGCAGGTAGTTCCGCGTCGACACGCCCGACGCAATCGCTTCCATCGTGTGACGGTCCATCGCGTCGCGAGACGCCGCCCACTCGAACGACTCGAGACGCACCTCGCCCTCCGGACCCCGTACCCGCAGACGCTGAATCTCGATCCGGGCCCCGCCCAGCGTCACTTGGCTCGGAGCACTGCCCGCACGCCACACCGAACGAGCATCCTGGTGACGACCCTTCGCGCCGCACCGCGACTCCCGCTCCTCCTCCATCAACCGGGCCAACGTAGACCGGCCTGTCTCGACGCACAGCTCCTGAAAGCTCGACAGACCGTTGACCAACGAGGGCAATGACTCCAACAGACCAAGCCCCGATCCCGACGACGGACTGCTCGGAGTGCTCCTTCTCTCTTGCCGATTCCCTTCCCGACTGCGATGATTGGCCATGGGTGGCGTCTCCTTTCTTTCGCTGAGACCGGCCCGCTCATCGGGCCGGAGAGCCGCCACCCTACTCCCAAAGTTCAACAACCGACGGGACATCCCCACGGCGGCGGTCGGATCGAGCGGGAGTACGCTCTGGGCAGTCGGCGCACGGACCTTCTGATCGTGTGGCCTCCCGGTCGTTTCGGCGGCGCGCGCGACCGGGTCGAGCCGGCTGCGCCGGCGCGCCGGTACGTGGTGGAGTGCAAGCTTCTGCGCGGCGGTCTGGAGGCGACGATCCGCGAGGGCGTGGAGCAGACCCTGGCGTACATGGACAAGTGCGGTGGCGAATCGGGCCACCTGGTGATCTTCGACCGCGACGAATCGACGCCATGGGAGGAGAAGCTCTACCGTCGGGAGGAATCGCTCGACGGCAGGGCCGTGACGGTCTGGGGCGCCTGATCCGGCGCCGGTTCCCGAACGTCAAGCGAACTTGGCGTTTGCTCCGTCGCGTCCTCGCGCTAGCCTCCGCGCGCTCCTCTCCTGTCGCGGACTCGTGCGCGTCCCTCGCAACATGGTTCCGTGCTTCGACATGACCCCGCCCGGGTTGGCGGACATGTAGGCCAGGATCAGCGTGCGCGCCCCTCGCAACATTGCCCTGTGCTTCGACGGCACCTGGAACAGCGACGACTCCTCGTCGCCGACGAACGTCGTCAAGACGTATCAGGCCATCCGCCCGGCGACTTCGGCGGGGGTCGAGCAGCTCGCCTACTACGACCGCGGCGTCGGCACGGGGCGCTTCGACCGCTTTCGGGGAGGAGTGCTCGGGCTCGGGCTGGCCCGGAACGTCGAGCTCGCCTACCAGTGGCTGGCCGACAACTACCAGCCGCGCGACCGGCTGTTCCTGTTCGGCTACAGCCGCGGCGCCTACACGGCGCGCAGCCTGGCGGGGCTCGTCGGCCTCTGCGGCATTCCCGACGAGGGCCGCTGCGGCCTCGCCAGGCGTCGTCCGGCGGACGCGGCGAACCAGGCGATGGCGGTCTACCGCCTCCCGGCCGGGAAGGCCCGCGAAGAACGCGCCGCCCGCCATCGCGACGCGTTCTGCCGCGCGCCGTCGGCGCCCGCCGCTCGCGGCGTCGACGTCCTCCGGCCCTCGAGCGTCGTCCACTTCGTCGGCGTCTGGGACACCGTCGGCGCCCTCGGCGTGCCGATCACCTGGCTGAACTGGATCGGCGCCCGTCGCCACCGTTTCCACGACGTCCGGCTCGACCGCCACATCCGCCATGCCTGCCACGCGGTGTCGGTGGATGAGGGGCGCCGCCCCTTCGCGCCCACCCTGTGGATGAGTCCGCCGGCCCGGGGCCAGGAGGTGGAGCAGCTCTGGTTCCCAGGAGTGCACGGCGACGTCGGCGGCGGCCGGCGGCACACGAACCTCTCGGACGGCGCCCTGCTCTGGATGTGGGCGAAGGCGTACGCCGCCGGACTCGCCTTCGAGCCTTGGGCGGCCTTCCACGACATGGCGCCCGACCCGCTCGGCCCCCAGGGGAAGACGTCCGTCGTCTACCGGGTCTGGGGCCGCCACGATCGGCCGATCGGCGAAGCCGACGAGACCGGCCGCCGGGCGGTGACCGGGGAGGCGGTCCACTTCTCGGCGATCCGCCGCCTCGAGAGCCCGGAATCCGACGCCTACCGCCAAGGCGTCGCCCGCCGCACCCTGCTGCCGGCCCTGGAGGAGAACCGCGTCCAGCCGGCCCTGCCCGCCCCCGGCGAAGTGAACCCGACGTCCCTTGACTGGGCCGACCCCCCGTGACGCCTGGCGCCAAGGGGTTGCGAGTTCCCCGAGCGCGCAGGTAGCATGACGTCGACCCTCGGGGAGAAGCGCTTGCCTCCCTTCCTCACGCCGATGACAGCTGGAGTCCGAGCCGATTTCGTCTTGAACCGGATGGGCGTCATGCGCCCCTTGACGGATCCATCAACTCACTTCTGGAGGTCTGGATGACGACCACCATCATTCATCTTGACGCCAATCTGGCGTGGCGAGTGGCTCGTTTGGGCGAGCGGTACGAACGTCGCTGGCTTGGCATCTGCGACGAGTTGAACCTGACGGTCGAGTCTTCGACGTACCAGGAACTGATGGAGGACATCGAAGATACGCTTGACGCCGTGTTGCTTGACCTCTGCCGTGAAGGCCGTTTGGACGACTTTCTGACTCGGCAGGGCTGGAGGGTTGTGGACGACCGGCATTGGTCGGGAGTAGACCCGACCGAACTCTCGTTCGACCTTCCCTTCACTCCTCAGCGGATGTCGAGCCGTGATCTCGAGGCCAGCGTTCACTAACCAGGTCCGGTCTCTCGGCTACAAGCGGCGGCCGGAGAAGAAGCGGGTTCGCCCATACCGGCATCCCCAGACGCTGCACACGATCCCGATTTCCAAGAGTGCGCTGATCTCCGAACCAATTCGTCCGTTCGGCGCTCCGGCAAGCTGGACTTGAACCAGACGAGATCGAGAACTTCATCGGCGAAACGACGGTCTGACTCGTGGAACCATGCGCATGGCCGCACTGTCCGCTACCCGCTTCCATCTCCCTCCACGACGCCCTTCACGCCCTTGGTGGGCGGATCGCGACGGTCGCCGATCGAGTCCGTCCCCCGAGTGCCGGCGCATCCTCCGCTGGACACCTCCGGGGGTTGACGGCATCCCCCCGAGTCCCCTAGGCTTCCCAGCCGTGGACGAGTCTCCGCGTGGCACGGGCCGCTCCGCCGGGTTGCACTGCACTGGACTTGCGCGGCCGTTTCCGTTAGGGTTCCTTCCGCGTCTTTGAACAGACGGCCTTGAAGTCTTTTATCGGGAGGTGATGCGCAGCATCAGCTTGAGCGACGGTCGGGTGATTCGACGTCCGGCGGCTTGATCGAGTTGGCTTGATCGAGTCGCGCGGTTCAGCGAGTCGGAGCTGACCGTCCAGAGAGAAACGTCAGCGGTCGTGGCGTCGCGGGCAGTCCGCACCGCCATGGCCTGATCTTCGGATCGAACAACTTGGCGCGGCCTGGACGACGGGCCTGAGCAAGGACCCGAACAACCTGAACGAGTCGCGCCGGAACGAACGGCGGCGAAGGCCGCCCAAGGAGAAAACAGACTGATGAAGCTGATGAAGCACATCACGATCGCGCTGGTTCTCTGCGCGATTCCCGCGGCGGCGGTCGGGCAGGTGACGACCACCTGCACCAGCTGCACCCACCAGCTCTCGTACTACATGGGCTCCGGCGGATTCGTCGCCATGGCGACCAAGGGCACGAAGAAGGTGACCTGGCTCAGCTCGTGCGGCGGCATCGTCCGTACCGGTGAACTCACGCCGAACAGCGACGGCATGGTCAGCGCGTTGTTCAGCGAGAAGAACGGCTTGGCCTGCATGGCGGCGAAGTCCGGAACCTTCGAAGTCGGTCCCGTCATGGACGGCGGCTGGTTCTGGATCACGGACGAGATGAACTCGGCCGTCGGCCTCTTGGTGAACAAGGAGGTCTACAAGGCGCTCAAGGACGACGCGATCAAGCTGACGAGCGCCGGGGACGGCGTGAAGATGATGGCCGGCATGGGTGCCGTCTACCTGAAGGAGACCGCGACCGGCCGCGTCGGCATCCTGCCGAACATCCTGCCGAAGAAGCCGCCGGCGCCGATTCGGCCGTGCGGTTTCACCGGCAGTGGCACCAGCGCGAAGAAGCTGAACACTTCGTGCCAGTTGGGCGACGGCTCGGCGTTCGGCATTGCTGTAGGCTCGAACTCCATCACCGGTACGACGACCCGGATCCCGGACGGCGGCTCCGTCACCCGTCCCGGCGGTGACGGTACGTTGGAGTTCAAGATCTTCGCATGGATGAAGCCCGGCGGTCACTTCCTGACGGCCGCTTCGGGCGACGCAAGGCTGGGGCATAGCCAGTTCGCGGGGACGGATGCCTCAGGGGCTGCCCGCCTCAAGACTTTCTCCCTCAAGGCGAGTGTAGGTACCGGTCCGTTCGGGGGTACACCGACCGAAAGCGCCCATGGGGTTACGGTCACGACGTTCAACCACGGCGCCAAGGTGACGGTCAAGAAGAAGGACACCTTCTGCAGCAAGACGAACAACGTCTCCATGCCGTTGACGGTGCAGCTCGTAGCTGGGGCAAAGACCCAGGTGACTCCCAACATCAAGGTGGGGACCGGTGACGTAGCCACGACAAACCGATTCACCATCGTGTGTCCTGCTGGATCTGGCTCCGCCGCGGCCCACCAGGGCCGGGAACTCGTGCCGGACAATCCGTTCCCCGTCGACTAGGGGAACAGCCGATCTTCCGAGCCTGACGGGGGGCCTCTCGCGCGAGAGCCCGTCCGGTTCGGGGAACGACTTCCAGGCGGCCTCCGCGTCGGGTTCATGCCCGGCGCGGAGGTTTCGCTGTTACCGGCTCCGCCTGAACTCGCCGCGGTTGTCCCGCATGGCCGCGGAGTCTCCGTGACGCCGCCTCCCGTCAGCCATCCGAAGCAGCGCGAATCATCGGCTGAAGAACGACGGACAGGCGCCGGGCCGGCCCCATCCGGCGCGTGGACTCAGGCCCTGACCTGGCGGCCCGCGGCGAAGGCGCGCGTGGCGCCGAGAGCGGTCAGGCCCCGTCCGGCAAGGCGCTACGAGAAAGCAGTCCGGGTCATGTTTCGACCGAGGAGCAACGATGCCGTCGCACTGGGTGCAACGCCGCCGCCGCCGCGAACAACGCCGCACACGGGGCGCCCCGACGCCCTCGTCGGCCTTCCGGGAGTTCCCCGCGCGACAGCGCGGCTCGACGGCCGCGGACCCTTGCATGGAACAAACGTCTGGCGGTTCCTTGTCGTGGGACAACCGCGGCCTCACACTGGGCGCGCCGACGCCCTCGCCGGCTTCCGGGTGCGTTCCCTGCGCGACAGCGCAGCCCGACGGCGGCGGACCCTTGCATGGAACGAACACCGGCCCGGCGCCGGGTAACGCGGACGCCTCGCGACCGGGCACACTCCCGACCGCCTTTTCCGTCCTTGTCCGTAAGGACGGCGGCGGTTGGTCCGACCCGCTGGCCCTTCAGGTACGATGGAACAACTGATGAGCATCGTCACGTTCGACACCCTCGCGGCCGTCCGCAACCTGGAGAAGGCCGGCATGGGGACTCCCCAGGCCGAAGCCGTTGCCGAGACCATCCGCGTTGCGGTTCTCCAGGGAGTGGCCTCCAAGGCGGACATCGCCGAGTTGCGTACGGCGACGCAGGCGGACATCGCCGAGTTGCGCTCGGCGACGCAGGCGGACATCGCCGAGTTGCGTACGGACTTTGTCGAGTTGCGCTCGGACTTTGCCGAACTGCGTGCCGAGACGCAGGCGGACATCGCGGCGTTGCGTGTCGAGACGAAGGCCGACATCGCCGGTCTGAAGGAGGACCACGCCAAGCTCCGCGCCGAGTTGGGAGAACTCCGCGCGGACTTGACGTGGCGCATGGTGCTGATCATGGGCAGTCTGCTTGCGATCTTCACCGCGGTCGACCGGCTCTTCCTGAGCTGACGGCGGGGCTTCCGCTGTCGCCTTGAGCGGTCGCGCTTCGCCGACGGCTTCCGACCTTGCCTTGTGTTCCGAGACCTGAACCGGATGAAGCGCATGGATCGTCTCCTGACCGCGTTGACGCTCTGCGCGCTGCCGGCGGCGGCGGCCGCGCAACAGGTCAACTGCGTCGACTGCGCCCACATGGCGTCCTGGTTCCGAGGCGAGGGGGGATTCATCGGGACCGTCGCGCCCGGAGTCGACGAGGTCACGTTCGTCGCCTCCTGCGGCAGCGTCACGATCACCGGCCAGGCCCAGGTTCACGGCGACACGGCCTCCCGGTTGTTCAACCATCGGAACGGTCTTGCCTGCGATCGGGAAGACGGTTCGCTCCAGATCGCCGGCCTGGTGGACGGCGGCTGGTTCTGGATCACGGACGAGAAGAACTCGGCGATCGGCCTTCTGGTCAACAGGGAAGTCCACGAGGCCGTGAAGGACGACGCCATCCGGATCACGAGCGCCGGCGACGGCGTGACGATGGCGACCGGCATGGGCGCCGTCTACCTGAAGGAGACCGCGACCGGCCGCGTCGGCATCCTGCCGAACATCCTGCCGAAGAAGCCGCCGACGCCGCTCAGGCCGTGCGGTTTCACCGGCAGTGGCGCCAGCGCAAGGAAACTGGCCGTTTCGTGCCAGCTGGGCGACGGCGCGGCGTTCGGCTACATGTCGGGCACGAACACCTTGACCGGAGGGACAACCCGGATCCCGGACGGCGGCGCCATCACCCGTCCCGCCGGCGACAGTACGACGACGTACTACATCTACGGATGGATGAAGCCCGGCGGTCACATCGCTGGGGCCTCGGTTGCGGACGCAAGGCGGGGGCATGGCCAGTTCGCGAGTGGGCCCCCGATTCCTGCTCCCGAACAGCGCCTCCATGACTTGTCGGCCAGGGCGAGTGCAGGCGCCGACGGCCCGTTCGGGACCCGACTCACTCTGGGCGCCGCCAAGTGGGGCGTCACGGTCACTACGTCCGGTTTCGGCGCCAAGGTGGAAGTCGCCGCGGATACGAGCTTCTGCAGCACGACGAACAACGTCTCCCTTCCGTTGGCGGTGGAGCTCGTAGCCGCCAGCGACGCGGTCAGGGACCAGGTGATCCCCAGGATCAAAGCGATCGCCCCCGTCGTTGTCGGGGAATCGACCGCCGGCGGCAACGTGATTGTCACGAGGAACCAGTTCACGATCGTGTGTCCAGCCGGTTCCGGCGCCGCCTCGGCCCATCAAGGCCGGGAACTTCCGCCGGACAACCCGTTCCCCGTCGAGTAGGGGAACAGCCGATTTCGCGGGCCCGAGAAGTCTCGCACCCGCGGACGGGACGGGTTCCACCGCCCGTTTTCCGTCTCTGTCTACAGGAACGGCCGCGATCCGGTTTGACCCGCCGGCCCTTCGGGTACGATGAAGCAACTGATGAGCGTCGTCACGTTCGACACCCTCGCCGCCGTCCGCAACCTGGAGAAGGCCGGCATGGGGACTCCCCAGGCCGAAGCCGTTGCCGAGACCATCCGCGTTGCGGTCTTCCAGGGAGTGGCCTCCAAGGAGGACATCGCCGAGCTGGGCGCCGAGACGAAGGCGGACATCGCCGCACTGCGTGCCGAGACGAAGGCGGACATCGCCGCACTGCGTGCCGAGACGAAGGCGGACATCGCCGCACTGCGTGCCGAGACGAAGGCGGACATCGGCGAGTTGCGTGCCGAGTTGGAGAAGCTCCGCGCGGATCTGACGTGGCGCATGGTGCTGATCATGGGCGGTCTGCTTGCGATCTTCACCGCGGTCGACCGTCTCTTCCTGAGCTGACCGCGGGCTTCTTCCGCCGCCTCGAACGGTCGCGCTTCGCGGCACTGCCACTCAGTACGATGAGCCGCCGCTGAATGGAAGCTTCCTTGGGACGGCGGCGGCTGCGAGTTCATGGCCGCATCGAGCAGAGTCTGAGCCACTCTGAGCCAGTACAAGGGGTTGACGAATCCCCTCGAAGTCCCTAACGTACAAGTGCCCCAGCGTGGAGGAACCCCGCGCCGGATGCTCCGACAGGCCACACCGAGTCTGTACGGCTGTTCTGCCAGGCCCCGCCAAGCCGTTTCCGCCAGGGTTTCCGCCGCGTCTTTGGACGGACGGCCTTGAAGCCCCTTCAGCGTGAGGCGATGCACCGCCTCAGCTCGACCGAGTCGGGCATTCAACGAGTCGGAGTGTGACCTCCAGAGATGATGTGGCCGTCCAGAGGAGAGACGTCAGCGGCCGTGGCTTCGCGGGCAGGTCCGCATCGCCACGTCCTGATCTTCGGATGGAACTCGGCTCGGCTTCGATGGCCGGACCGAACGAACGGCGGCGGAACGCCGCTCAAGGAGAAGACAGACTGATGAAGCTGATGAAGCGCATCACGATCGCGCTGGTTCTCTGCGCGATTCCCGCGGTGGCGGCAGGGCAGGTGACGACCCGCTGCACCGGCTGCACCCACATGACGTCCTTCAGCAAGGGTGGGGGCGGATTCGTCGCCATGGCAACCAAGGGCGCGAAGAAGGTGACCTGGCTTGCCACGTGCAGCGGCATCATCCGGACCGGCGAACTGACGCCCGACAAGGACGGCATGGTCAGCGCGTTGTTCACCAAGGCCAACGGCCTCGCCTGCATGGCGGAGAAGGGCGGCTCCTTCGAGGTCGGCCCGGTCATGGACGGCGGCTGGTTCTGGATCACGGACGAGAAGAACTCGGCGGTTGGCCTCCTGATCGACAAGAGCGTCTACAACGCGCTCAAGGGCGACGCGGTCAAGATCACGAGCGCCGGCGCCGGCGTGACGATGACGGCCGGCATGGGCGCCGTCTATCTCAAGGAGACCGCGACCGGCCGCGTCGGCATCCTGCCGAACATCCTGCCGACGAAGCCGCCGCCGGCGCTCAGGCCGTGCGGCTTTACCGGCAGTGGAAGCAGGGCAAGGAAACTGAACGTTTCGTGCAAGCTGGGCGACGGTTCGGCCTTCGGCTATGCGTCGGGCACGAACTCCATCACCGGTACGACGACCCGGATCCCGGACGGCGGCTCCGTCACCCGTCCCGGCGGTGACGGTACGTTGGAGTTCACGATCTTCGCATGGATGAAGCCCGGCGGTCACTTCCTGACGGCCGCCTCGGGCGACGCAAGGCTGGGGCATAGCCAGTTCGCGGGGACGACTGTCTCAGGGGCTGCCCGCCTCAAGGGCCCTTTTACCGTCAGCGCGAGTGTAGGTACCGGCCCGTTCGGGGGTACACCGACCGAAAGCACCCATGGGGTTACGGTCGCGTCGTTCGACAACGGCGCCAAGGTGACGGTCAAGAAGAAGGACACCTTCTGCAGCAGGACGAACAACGTCCCCCTGCCACTGTCGGTGCGGCTCCTTGCAGGTAGCGCCAACCTGAACCAGGTGACTCCCGGCATCAGGACGACGGGAAGGGACAAAGTAGTCACCATGAACCGATTCACGATCGTGTGTCCTGCTGGCTCCGGCGCCGCCTCGGCCCACCAGGGCCGGGAACTCGTGCCGGACAATCCGTTCCCCGTCGACTAGGGGAACAGCCGATCTTCCGAGCCTGACGGGCCCCTCGCGCGAGAGCCCGTCCGGTTCGGGGAACGACGTCCAGGCGGCCTCCGCGTCGGGTTCACGCCCGGCGCGGAGGTCTGTTCTCCTGCGACGGGAACGCCAGGCGGACGAGGACAAGCGCCATCGGCACGGCGCTGGCGAGGACGAAGCCGAGCAGCCACTTGATCGGCGCCAACTGGCCCTTGAGTTCCGCGTGAACGATGTCCACGCGCCCGGCAAGCCGCGCTTCGAGTGCCGGGTCCGGTGGTCAGGTGAACGGCCCGGGGCGTGGCGCCACGCCGGCGAATGCCGCGAGGCAAGCCGTTCACGGACGCCGGTCGGAGATAATCGGCGGATGGCGGTCGCAACCCGTGTCAGCCGTCGCGGGCAGCACCTGTTCTTGCTCCGCGAGCTCGTCGTTCGCAACCTGCGAGCGCGCTACGCGGGCTCCGCCCTGGGCCTGGTCTGGTCGCTGCTGAACCCGCTGTGGCAGCTCCTGCTGTTCACCTTCGTGTTCTCGCGCGTGCTGGATTTCTCGATCGACGAGGAACGGACGCGAAACTTCGGCGTCTTCCTGTTCTGCGGCCTGCTGCCGTGGCTTGCGATCCACGAGGGGGTCAGCCGGTCGGCGTCGGCGATCACGGACAACGCGGACCTGGTGAAGAAGATGCGGCTGCCGGGCGAACTGCTGGTGGCGTCGCTGGTGCTTGGCGCGCTGCTTCACGCCGCGGTGGGCGGCGTGGCGTTCATCGTCGTCCTGGCGCTGATCGGCGAACTGTCGGCGACGACCTTGCCGCTGCTGCTGGTCGCCGTGCCGGTGCAGGCGGCGCTTGTCTTCGGGCTTGGCCTGGGGCTCGCGGCCTTGAACGTCTACTTCCGCGACACGGCGCAGGCCGTGGGCCTCGTCCTGAACGCGTGGTTCTACGTCACGCCGATCATCTACTCGCTGTTCTCGATCTCGGGAGCGCCCTACCGGCAATGGCTGGAGTGGAACCCTCTGACCGGTCTGGTCTACCTCTACCGCGCGGCCTTCCTCGGCGGCGGGGTGCCGGTGAGCCTGACGCCGCTGCTTGCCGCCACGATCGCCGCGGTGGTCTTTGGCGGCGCGCTGTTCGCTCGACTGAAGCATGGCCTTGCCGACGAGATCTGAGGATGACGGCGGCGTGTGCGGCGGAAGGCCGGCTCGTCGGAGGGCCCGCCGACGGTGGCGCCGACCAACGTGACGATCTCCGCGGTCGTCGTCCACTACCGAACGCCGTGCCTGCTCGAAGCCGCGGTGGCGGCGCTCCACCGGGATGCGCGGTCGTCGGCGCTGTCACTCGAGGTGATTGTCGTTGACAACGGCGCCGCCTCGGCGTCGACGGCCGGGGAGTCGGCGCCGGAGGATCTGGAGGCGCGGGTGCTCCGACCGGACGAGAACCTCGGCTACGCCGCCGGCGTCAACTTCGGCGTGGAGCGCGCAACGGGCGACGTGCTGCTGCTGATGAACGCCGACGTGGCGGTCGAGCCCGGTTGCCTGCGCGCCCTGCTCGCCGCGCTGGAAGGCGCCGACATCGCGGGACCGCGGCTGTTCTGGGATCGCGGCTGCCGGCTGATGCTGCCGCCGCAGGCGCTCCGGACCCGGTGGGCGGAGCTGGATGCGGTCTGGGCCGAGCGCTCGCCGGTCTGGGCCCGTTCCTTCCGTCGGCGCTGGCGACGCCGCGCCCGCGCGTTCTGGCGCGCGGAAGACGTCACGCTCTGCTACGAACTGACCGGCGCCTGCCTGGCGGTGACCCGGGAGGGCTGGCGGCGCACGGGGCGGTTCGACGAGCGCTTCCGGCTCTACTTCGAGGAGACGGAATGGCTGCTGCGGGCGCGTCGCGGCGGCGTTCGGGCGGTGCTGGCGCCGGCGGCGCGCTGCGTACACGCCTACGACCGGAGCGCGAAGCGGGAGCCGCGCGCCCAGTCCTGGTTCGAGGAGTCGGCGGAACGGTTCCGGCGCCGCCGCTACGGGGCGTGGTTCACGGCGCTGCTGGCCCGCCTGGAGCGGGCGCCGCGAAGGTTCGAGGAAACCGCGCCGCTCGGCGACGGACCGGTGGGTGACGCGGCTTGGGTAGAAGTGACGACGTTGCCGTTGGGCGTGCCGGCGGCGGGCTGCCGCGTCGCGGCCGGCGAGGCGGCGGTCTTCGAGATCCCGGAGGATGTGGTCGACGGCGCCGGGTCGGACCTGTGGGTCCGCGTGACGGACGGGGCCGGCCGCGACCTGGGCGGCTGGGTGACGAGGACGGAGTAGCAACGGAGTAGCTCGCCATCGGACCTCGGCGGGAAGATGCGAGGGTGCGCAGCCGTCGGGCTGCGCTGTCGCGCAGGGAACACAGTCCGGAAAGCCGACGAGGGCGTCGGCGCACCCGGTGTGAGGCGTTCTTCGCTCCACGCAACCCCGTGGCGGGACGGACCGGGTGCGGCGCTGGTTTGTTCCATGCGGGTTAGCATCTCCCGCGTGAACGCGGAGACGGCGTGGCGGCGTTCTCTGGAGCGGCTTCGCGCCGGCGCGGCGGCCGAGGGCGATCTGGACCGCGCAATCGTCGGCGTCCTGCCGCGCGGCGAAGTCTCCGCGCTGTCGACGGCAGCGACGCGCCTGCTCGTCGGTTCGCAGTCGATCGGCGACGCCGACGCGCTGCCGGCCGAGGTGACGATCGGCTGGGTCGGCGCCGGCGGTGCGCCGGCGGACCGGGAGACCTGCGGCTACGACCGGCTGATCGTCGACCTGCTCGAGGCCGGGTTCCGGCCGCTCCGCGAGCGGGCCGCCGGCGAGACGCCTTCATTCCGCGTCGTGCACGCCCGGCGGGACGGCTATCGCATTCGCGGCTACCGGCCGGGAGATGAAACGGCGATTCTCGATCTGTTCCGGGAGTGCTTCGGGGAACGTCTGGGCCTGGAGCGCTGGCGGTGGAGGTATCTCGACAATCCGCGCGGCGGCCCGCGGATCTCTCTCGCCTTCGCCTCGGACGGCGAGCTCGCCTGTCAGTACTGCGCCTATCCGGTCCGATGGCGTGGTCTGTCCCCGGCGGTTCCGGCGATGGGCCACCAGGTAGGCGACACGATGACTCGCCGCGGCGCCCGCGGTGTTGGCCGCGGGCCGACCAGTCTCCTCGCGCGCACCGCGCGACACTTCTACCTGACGCACTGCAGCGGCCGGGTCGCGTTCAACTACGGCTTCAACACGGGCAACATCACGAAGTTCTCCACTCGATACGTGGGCGCTCGAGTCGTGGAGGGCGTTCCCTACCGGGAGTTGCCGAAAGAGACGCGGCTCGGCGGCCGCGGCCGCTTCGGGCGTCGCTACGAGCTGCGGCGGATCGCGCGGCGGTCGAACATCGACGCCGACTTCGACGCCCTGTTCAACCGGGTCGGCGAGCGCTACGGACTGCTGGTTGAACGCTCCGCGGAGTATCTGCGCTGGCGCTACCTGGACTGCCCCGACGAACGCCTGGAGCTGGTCGCCGCCTACCGGGGCGGCCGCCTGGCGGGGTGGGTGGCCGCGAAGCGCACGCGGGACCGCGTGGAGTGGGGCGACGCCCTGATCGACCCGGAGGAGCGTCCGGCGCTGCGCACTCTGGTGGCCGGGATCCGGGAACCCGATCTGCCGGTCGCGGGCTGGTTCACCGAGCGGCCTGCCTGGTGGTCAAGAGAACTTGACCGGCTGGGTTTCGTGCGCCGACCGGAACCCCAGGAACTGGTGACGATCATGGCGCCCTTCGTCTGCGGGGATGCGGTCGAACGCTTGCAGGTGGCCGGCTATTACACCAAGGGCGACGGGGATCTCTTCTAGGAACGCGGCGCGTCTTCACGACTGCGGTACAATCGCACGACTTGTCCGAGCTTCGGCAGTTGGAGATCAGGTTGTGGCCGTCAGAATGAACGATACGCTGCTCGAGCTGATCGAGGGCGACATCACGGAGCTGGAGGTCGACGCGATCGTCAATCCAGCGAACGAAGAGCTGCAACTCGGAGACGGCGTGGCCGGCGCCGTGCGGGAGAAGGGCGGCGCGTCGATCCAGGACGAGTGCAACCGGATCGGCGGCACGCCGGTCGGCACCGCGGTGATGACCGGCGCCGGCGCGCTCAAGGCCAGGCAGGTGATCCACGCGGTCGGTCCGCGGATGGGCGAGGGCGACGAGGACCGCAAGCTCGCCGCCGCCGTGCGCGCGTCTCTGGCCCTGGCCGACCGCAACGGCCAGCGCACGATCGCGATTCCCGCTATCTCCACCGGCATCTTCGGTTATCCCGTCGACCGCTGCGCCCGCATCCTGCTGACCGAAGTGCACCGGTACCTCCAGGGCGGCACGAAGCTGGAGCGCGTCGTCGTCTGCCTCCACGGCGAACAGAACTACCAGACGTTCCGCAACGAGCTGCGCCGCGGCTTCCGCTGATTGAGCCAGACCATCCAGCCGCTCCACGTGACCTTCGAGGCCACGTCGGAGATCTTCGCCACGGACAACAACGGCGCGTTCGTCCATGCGCTCACGCATGCGGACGGCGAGCGCGTGGACACGCGGCGTTACGACGAGATGCGGTTTGTCGTCTCGGTGTGGCATCCGAGGAAAGGGAAGAACATCGATCTCGACAAGGCCTACATGGAGTTGCGGGCGAACTTCTCGGAGAACGGCCACTGGACCCGGCTGGCGGAGCTTGAGCCCGTCGTCTCGCCCCACAACCGGGGCGAGAGCTTTGACGGCTGGATCGTTCTGCCGGTGCTGTCGGGAGACTCGGCGTTCCGGCTGCACGGCGGCGGCTTTCAACCGCGGGCGCGGCTGCAGATCCGCGCGTCGGCGTACTTCGTCGCGTGAGCGGGTCCGCCATGAGGCGGCCGGCGCTCCTTGCCCGGCTGGCGCGGCGGAACGAGCGCCGCATCGTGCTGCTGGTGCTGGACGGCGTGGGCGACCTGCGGACGGAGACCCAGCCGCGGACCGCGCTGGACGAGGCGCGGACGCCCAACCTCGACCGGCTGGCGGCGCGGTCGGCGCTGGGCCGGCTCGTTCCGGCCGGAACCGGCATCACGCCGGGCAGCGGACCGGGTCACCTCGCGCTGTTCGGCTACGAGCCGACGTCGCCGGAAGCGGACATCGGCCGCGGCGTGCTCGAGGCGCTGGGTCTCGGGCTCGACGTTTCCCCCGACACGGTCGTGGCGAGGGGAAACTTCGCCACCGTCGACGGGGCGGGCCTGCTGATCGACCGCCGCGCCGGACGCCTCCCCGGCGCCGAGGGTCGGCGGATCTGCGCCCGGCTTGCCAGCCGGATCGAGGCGGCCGGAGACGCGCTCGGCGACGGTCTGGAGGTCGAGGTCCATCCCGGCGAGGCGTACCGGTTCGTGCTCCTGTTCCGGCCGAAGGCGAACGCTCCTCGGCTCGACGCGACGCTTGCGGACACGGATCCGCAGCAGCTCGGCGTGACGCCGCTGACCGTCCGGGCGGCCGACGGCGCCGGCGAGTCGGCCCGACGGACCGCCGACCGCATCGGCCCGGCGGTCGCCGCGCTCCAGGCGGAGCTTCGAGACGAGGAACGGGCGAACGCCTTCCTGCTCCGCGGCTTCTCGAAGCTGCCGGCGTTGCCCGGCCTCGGCGAGCTGTACCGTCTGCGAGCGGCGGCGCTGGCCGGCTACCCGCTCTACCGCGGCGTGGCGAGGGTCTGCGGCATGGAGATCGTCGACCGCGGCAAGAGCTTCAGCGCGGCGCTCGACCGGCTCGAGCAACGTTGGGCCGACTTCGATTACTTCTTCCTGCACCTCAAGGGCCCGGACATGGCGGGCGAAGACGGCGATCTCGCGGCGAAGGTCGCCGCGATCGAAACCGTCGACCAGCTGTTGCCTAGGCTCCTCGACCTGGGCCCGGACGTGCTCGCGATCACCGGCGACCACTCCACGCCGACGCCGATGAAGGCCCACGGTTGGCACTCCGTGCCGTTGCTTCTGCGGTCGGAGCGCTGCTTCGTCGACGAGTGCTCGCGATTCACCGAGGTCGAGGCGATTCGCGGCGCCGTGGGCACGATCCCGTCGAGCGACCTGATGGGGCTGCTGCTGGCGAACGCCGGAAAGCTCAGGAAGTTCGGCGCGTAGACCGGAACGCTCGCAAGTCGCTGCCGGCGCCCTCGAACAACTGTCGCACGGTCGGCAGCGGCAGGCCGACGACGTTGCTGTAGTTGCCGTCGATCTCGAGGATGAACAGGCTGCCGAGGCCCTGGACGGCGTAGGCGCCGGCCTTGTCGTCGGGCTCGCCGGTGGCGGCGTACCAGTCGATCTGCTCGGCGGTCAGTTCGGCGAACAGGACGCGGGTGCTCTCGACCGCGTGGAGGAGGTCGCCAGCGGGCGGTCGGAGCGCCGTGCCGCTCAGCACCAGGTGCCATCGGCCCTGGAGGCGTTCGAGCATCGACCGCGCCTCGTCGCGGTCGGCCGGCTTGCCGAGAATGGCGCCGCCTTCGACGACGATCGTGTCGGCGGCCAGGACCCACTCGTCGTCGCGGGCGGCGGCGCCGGCCTTCTCTCGGGCGAGCCGGCGAACGAGGTCGCGGGGCCGTTCGCCGGGGAGCGGCGTTTCGTCGACCGGCGCCGGCCGGACGGTGAATTCGAGGTCGAGGGACTCGAGAAGCTCGCGGCGCCGGGGGGAGGCGGATGCGAGGACGAGCGGGGCCTCGGGCTCGCCGCTTCGCGGCCTCTCCCCGGTTGCCGCCCGCAAGGTCGGCGCGCCGGCGGCGCCGGCGGTCGAGTGCCGGGCGGCGGACGGCGTTGCGCTGGCGGACTTGCGGCTCACTGGAAGTACCCCGGCAGGTGCTGCACCTTCAGGCCGCGCCTGCCGCGGCCGCGGGGGTCTCTCAGCTTGACGTCGACCTCGCGGAAGGCGTCGCGCTCGCCTTGCGGCGACTCGAACACGAGCAGGTACCGGGAGCGGACTTCGGTCTCGATCCGTTCGTAGACCCGCGGCAGTTCGGACGCTCCGGCGATGAAGAAGCAGCGGCCGCCGGTCTCGTTGCAGAGCTGCTGCAGCCGGGCGCGCAACAGCAGCTCGCGCTGGTCGATGTCGATGCCGATGCTGTAGACCGTCACCTGGGAGCGGCGCGCGAACTCCAGCACGTCGTCGAAGCGGTGCTCGCTGCTGGAGTCTCCGCCGTCGGTGAGCAGGATCAGCGCCCGCTTCCCGCGCAGTCCGCCGAAGTAGTAGAGGGAGTAGAGAATGCTGTCGTAGAGGGCGGTCTCGCCCTCGGCCGCGAGGCCGGCGAGGCCGCCGGCCAGCGCTTCCTTCGAGCCGGTGAAGCCGACGGCCAGATGGGGCCGGTCGTTGAACGTGATCAGGCAGGCGCGGTCGCGCGGACCGAGGACGAGTTCGAAGAAGTGGAGCGCCGCCTCCTCGGCCGCGTCCAGGCGGTCGAGCATGGACAGCGAGGTGTCGAAGAGGATGCCGGCGTGGATGGGCTGGTCGGCGGCGTTGTCGAACCGTTGGGTCGGCTGAGCCTCGCCATCGACGAAGACCTGGAAGTCCTCGGCGTCGAGTCCGCGCACCGGGTCGCCGGAACGGTCCGTCACCGAAACATGGAGTTCGATGAGCGCGACCTCGACCTCTTCGACCAGGTTGCGCGAATTGACGAAGACCAGGTCCTCGGCCGAGGCCCCCGTCTCGAGATAGGCGACCGCGCGAACGTACGAGAGCGGCTCGGCCGGGTCGATGCGGATCGGCTGCTCGAACGGCGGCTGATAGAGGGTGGCCGTTCGGTTGTCGTTCAGGAAGAACTCGACCCGGTCGAGCCGCTCGTGGCGGGGCGCTTCCACTTCGGCCACCGCGCGCACGCTGCTGGTGTGGGTGGCGCCGCGCCGAGGCGAGGCGAGGCGAACCGTGAACCGGTGCGGACCGGAGTTGATCGTCACCTCGTCCGTTGCCAGGATGCGGCCCTGTCCGTCGTGGGCGTCGACTCGCAGCGAGTGGGCTCGGGGCGCGGTTCCGACGTCGATCTCGACCTGGTAGGGAGGCCGCCGCTTGCTGATCAGTTCACGGCCGTCGAGCAAGAAGGCCAGGCGGTGGATGTCCGGCCCGTCGGCGTCGGCGCCGACCCGGACCCGTCCGGTGATCAGGCGTTCCGGCAGGGGATGGATCCGGACCGCGTGGTCCTCCGGCAAGTCGGCGAAGCGGGCGCCGGCCGCGTTCGCTTCGGCGAGCCAGTCGGGGATGGCGGCCGGCGTCGGCGCGTCGTCCTCCCGGGAAGCCGGTCGGAAGGCCGGCGCGTCGACCCCGTTCGGGTCGTCCCGCGGCGCCGGCGGACCGAGCGGCACGTCGATCTCGGCGCTGCCGCCGAAGAACCGTTCCGTCTCGAGTTCCCGCACTTTCACCACCAGCCGGTACGGGCCCGGCCGCAGGTAACGCTGAGTGACGAGCGGGATCGTCGCGTCGCCGCCGGCCGTCGCCGCCGGCTCGAAGCGGTAGCGGAAGGTCTCGAACAGTTCTCCCCGGCGGAGGACCTCGCCGTCGAGCACGAAGCGTCGCGCCTGGTCGCCCGGCGCCGGCAGTTGGGCCGGATCGATCCCGACGATCGCCTGCACCGCGGTCCGACCGCCGCGGCGGCCGGAGTAGCGGATGGTGATCTCGGCCGGCCGGGCTTCCGTGCCGTCGGGCGTTTCCGTGCTGCGGTCGAGAAAGGCGAGCGCCCATTCGTCGTTGACCCGGCCGGGTTCGGGCGGCTCGGCCGCAAGCGCCCGCCAGTCGAGCGCCAGGCTCAGCGCGCTGAACAGGTCGCCGCCGCGCGAGCACCGGAGGTCGATCTCCCGGACGAGGTCGTCCCGGTCGGTGGAGAGCGGAGCGAAGGCCAGCAGGGCGGAGAGACCGTCGGCGGCCGTCCACAGGCGGAAGCCGACGCTCCGGCGGAGAAAGACGAGGTAGAACTCGCCGCGCACGGCCGGGCTGTGCGGGTAGTGCCAGACCTCGAGGGTGCGCAGAAGGTCGCAGGAGGTGCGGAAGGTGCGGAGCGGCTCGCCGTGGAGCAGGAGCGACTCGAAGCGGTCGTCCCGGACATTGCCGAAGCGCTTCAGGGCCGTTTCGACGGCCTGGTCGAACCGTTCGCGGAACTCGTTGCGCGGCGTTTCGGGGTAGGGATCGCGGACGGCCCAGAAGCGCTGGACGAAGGCGTCGCGCTGGTAGGCGTGCCGCAGCTCGCCGAACACGCGGCGCTCGGTGTCGGAGAGGATCGGGTCGACGGCGTCCAGGAAGTCGGCGTGGCGGCGGTCCAGGGCGACGTTGTCCTGGGCCGCGGCGGCTGCCGTCAAGAGAGCGACGACGAGCATCGCCGCCAGCGCGCCGACGCCGGCGCCGACGCGTCGGCGGCGATCTCCCGGAGGCGGTGCGGCGGCGTGAGGCAACGGTGGTTCCTCGTTCGGGGAGTTGGCGGCGGCATCCTCAAGACTATCTCCGCGCGCGCCTCGGCGCGCCGCCCCCGGGCGGAGGGGCTGCGCTCGACCGTAGAATCGGC
Organism: Candidatus Multivorans sp.; assembly: GCA_965203495.1. Classification (GTDB taxonomy): domain Bacteria; phylum Acidobacteriota; class Thermoanaerobaculia; order Multivoradales; family Multivoraceae; genus Multivorans. Next base: position 256,662 of record CBDBDB010000008.1, on the reverse strand, counting down.
CCGCCATGTCCGCCGCGCCCGTGTACCTTGACCACAACGCGACGACCCCGCTCGATCCGCGGGCCGCCGAGGCCATGCTGCCCTGGTTGGGCGGCCGGCACGGCAATCCGTCGTCGGTCCATTCGTTCGGACGGGCGGCGCGGGCGGCGGTGGAGCAGGCGCGGGAACAGGTCGCCCAGCTGATCGGGGCCGTGTCGCCCGAAGTAGCGTTCATGGCCTCGGGTACGGAAGCGAACAACGCAGTCCTGATGTCCGCCTTCGCGGACGGGGCGGGCGGGCATCTGGCGATCACGGAGCTGGAGCATCCGTCGATTCAACGCGCGGCGGACCGGATCGAAGACGAGGGCGTCGAGGTGACCCGGCTTCGGCCGGGGGCGGACGGCTTGGTCGACGCGGCCGCCGTGGCCGACGCCCTGCGTCCCGATACGCGCCTCGTCTGCCTGATGCTGGCGAACAACGAGCTCGGCACGCTGCAGCCTGTGGCCGCGGCGGCGGATGCCTGCCGGGCGCGCGGCGTGCCGCTGCTCTGCGACGCGGTGCAGGCGGCGGGCAAGCACCCGATCGACGTGCACTCGCTCGGCGCCGACTACCTGGTCCTGGCGGCCCACAAGTTCAACGGCCCGGTCGGGGCCGCGGCGCTGTGGGTCCGCGAGGGCGCCGGATTCGAACCGCTGATTCTCGGCGGCGGTCAGGAGAGACGGCGGCGCGCCGGCACGGAGAACGTGGCGGCGCTGGTCGGCTTCGGCGCCTGCGCCGTCCTGGCCTCGGGCGAACTGGACCGCCGGATCGAGCGCCTGAGCCGCCTGCGCGACGGCCTGGAGGCCGGCCTGGCCGGGATCCCGGATGTCCGCCTGCACTGTGCGTCGTCGCCGCGGCTGCCGCACACGACCCACGTGGCGTTTCCGGGGCTGATCGGCGAGGAACTGGTCGTCCGCCTCGACCTGGCGGGCTTCGCGGTCTCGACCGGGGCCGCTTGCGCCTCCGGCGTGGTCGAACCGAGCCGGACCCTGCTCGCGATGGGAGTGGCGCCGGAGGAGGCGGTCGCGTCGGTCCGCGTCAGCCTCGGTACGTCGAACGACGAGGCCGAGATCGACGGCTTCCTGCAGGCGCTGGCGCGCGAGGTCGGGGCGCTGCGGGCGCTCGCCGTGGAACCGGTCCAGCCGGCGGCGCGGACGGCGGCGCGATGACGTCCGGTTTCGCGGCCGACGTCGCCTCGCGGGCCGAGGCGAGCCGGATGCTCGCGCCGCCGGACGCCGCCGAGGCGCCGCTCACGGCCGTCGCGATGAGCGGCGGCCTCGACTCCTCGGTCGCGGCGCTCCTTCTCGAGCGCGAGGGCGTTCCGGTCGTGGGGTTGTCGATGCTGCTCTGGGACCGCTCGCGGCAGATCCGCCACGGCCGTTGCTGCGGCTCGCTCGACCTCGGCGACGCGCGCCGGGTCGCCGAGCAGATCGGTCTGCCGCACTACACGCTGCGGCTGGACGGCGAGTTCCGGCGGCACGTGGTCGACCCTTTCGTGGACAGCTACGTCGGCGGTCGCACCCCGAGTCCCTGCATCTCCTGCAACACGGAGATCAAGTTCGACGCCTTCTGGAAGCGGGCGCGCCGCCTGGGCGCCGGGCGCATCGCCACCGGTCACTACGCCCGCATCCGACGCGGCGCCGACGGGCTGGTCGAGCTCCACACGGCGGTCGACGCGTCGAAGGACCAGAGCTACTTCCTGTTCGAGCTGAACCAGGAGCAGCTCTCCCGGGCGGTGTTTCCGCTGGGCGAGCTGACCAAGGTCGAGGTGCGCGAGCTGGCCCGCGAGGCCGGCCTGGCGGTCGCCGAGAAGGGCGAGAGCATGGAGCTCTGCTTCGTTGACCGGGGCGTGCGGGACTTCGTCGAAAGCGAACGCCCCGAGCTGCCGCGAACGGCCGCGCGGGTCACGACGACCGGCGGCGAGGAGCTGGGCGAAGCCGAGCCCGCGTACCGCTACACGGTCGGACAACGCCGCGGCCTGGGCGTTGCCGCCGGCCGCCGGCTCTACGTGCTCAACGTGCAGCCGGAGGCGAACCGGGTCGTCGTCGGCGGACGAGAGGAGCTGCTGGCGTCGGGCCTGGTCGGGACCGGCCTGCACTGGATCGCCGGCAAGCCGCCGCGGCCGGCCGCCGGCGGCGCGGAGGTGCGGGTTCGCATCCGGTCGCGCCATCCCGGCGTCGAGGCGGTGGTGGTCGGCGCGTGCGCCGCGGGCGGCGGCGACGGCCGCTGCCGCGTGCACTTCCGCTCGCCGCAGGCCGGCGTGGCGCCCGGCCAGGCGGCGGTGTTCTGTCTGGGCACGCAAGTGCTTGGCGGTTGCTGGATCGACAGGCCGCTCGGCGCGGACCGGTGAACGGGGCGGGGGCGCCGGAGAGTCGGCGCGCCGAACGAGGATCTCCGAATGGGCCGTTTGTCGTTCTGTTTCCTGTACTACACTCGCCCGCCCGGGAAGCGCTCAGGCAAGCTTGGCGTCGGCCCGCATCCGCGAACACACGAAAGGAAGGTCTCCATGAAGCGACTCTCTCTGGTCGTCGCCTCCGCGCTCGCGCTGACGTTTGCCGCGTCCTCTCTCGTTGCCCAGGACCACCTGCGGAACGCGCAGTTCCGGCTCGTGTGGAAGGACGAGTCGCTGGACCGATTCGCGCGGCCGGCCGCCTGGTCGTCGGACAAGGGGATCCTGTACTTCGTTGAAGATCAGGAGGATCCCGAGGTCCTGGTCAAGGTCCGCAAGCAGGACGACTTCTGGAGGCTGGATCTGGCGGTCACGACGGACCGCCAGGGGATCCTGTACATCGTGCACAACGAGACCGATGCGCTATGGGCCGTCCGCACCGGTCAAGCCCGGGATGTCGTTCCTCGCTACGAAGGGGATTATCCGGAGCACGCGGTGACCTGCATGATCCCGCGCGGAGCGCCTCGCAGCGCCTGGCGCTGCTACTGGGGAACGGCGCTCATGCTCAAGGATGCATGGGACCTCGACGGGAACATCCCGGCCCCGTACTTCAAGCCCTGGACCAGGTGCCAGGGGCTGTTCGAGAGCCTGGTGACGCTGGGTCGGCCGCAGGTTCCCGCCTTTGGAGGGCGTCCCGATTCCCAATGTCCGTCCGCCGGTTCCGGTCCGGCCTCGCTCGGGCCGGAAGCTCCAGTCGACTCCGGGCGGCGGCAGCCCGAGTAGCGCGGCTCGCCGTCAGAGGCTTCCGCCGCGGCCGCCGACCACCACGGTCACCTCGCCGCGGAGTCTGCCGCGCTCCGCTGCGAGGGCGGCGATCCGGGCGAGCGAGCCTCGCATGACCTCCTCGTGCAGCTTCGTCAGTTCGCGGGCCAGGGCGGCGTCGCGGTCGGGGCCGAAGGCTTCCGCCGCGTCCGCGAGAGAGGCGGCGGCGCGCCGAGGCGATTCGAAGAAGACGACAGTGTGCGCGAGTTCGGCGTGGGTCTCGAAGAACCGCCTGCGCTTTCCCTGCCTGGGCGGCGGAAAGCCGAGGAAGGTGAAGGGCCAGGGCGGCAGGCCGGAGACGACGAGCGCGGCCAGGATCGCCGAGGGTCCGGGCAGCGCCTCGATCGGGATGTTCCTGGCCGCGGCGGCGCGGGCGAGCCGGAAGCCCGGGTCCGAGACGAGCGGAGTGCCGGCGTCCGAGACCAGCGCCACGGCGTCTCCCCGCTCGAGCCGCTCGAGCACGCGGCCGATCTGCCGGTCCTCGTTGTGTTCGTGGAGCGGCAGCAGCGGCGGCCGTCGGTTCCCGTCGCTCGCTCCGAGGCTCCGGAACAGGCGGCCGGTGCGGCGCGTGTCCTCGCAGGCGATCAGGTCGGCCGAAAGCAGCGCCTCGCGTCCGCGGGGAGTCAGGTCGGCCAGGTTGCCGATCGGCGTGGCGACGATGCGCAGCCGGCCGACGGTCGGCGCCGGTTCGTCCGCGCTCACGGGCCGCTCGGGGACTGGCCGTAGAGGTCGTGGTACTGCGCCACGTTGTACAGGACGCGCTCGAGGTAGTTCCGGGTCTCGCGGAAGCCGACCTTGGTGAAGTACTCGTCCGCGCCGCTCGTGTAGCAGTGCCGCCGCCAGAGCGCGGCCTGGGCTTCGCCGGCGTTGTAGGCGGCCAGGATTGCCTGCTGTTCATTGCCGAACAGCCCGCGGAGCTCGGCCAGGTAGGAGGCCCCGAGCTCGACCGCGCGTTCCGGGTTCTCCAGTTCGCGCGGCGTCGAGAGCGGCCGGCCGGCGTTCGCCGCAAGCCGCGCCGCGGTGGAGTAGAGGAACTGCATCAGGCCCCGCGCTGAAGCGGCCGACACGGCCTGGTGGTCGAACCGGCTCTCCTGGCGCATGATTCCGGCGATCAGGAAGGGGTCCAGGTCGCGGCGGATTGCGGCGGCGGCGATCAGGTCGCCGTAGGCGTCGGGGTAGAGCGCCCGCCGCATGATCAGCGGGTAGAGGGGCTCCGGCACGCGCCGCGGCGCCCTCTGGGCCAGGATCTCGGCGATCAGGAGGGCGCGCCGCGGTCGGGTCTTCGCCAGCCCCTCCGCCGCGGTCAGGGCCAGCCGCGGGTTCTCCACGGGGAAGTGTCGGTCCACGACTTCGACCGAGTCGCCCCACAGGCCGAGGGCGAGAAGCAGTTCCTGCGGATTCGACGCGGGCCGGTCCCACAGCGGCCACTCGGCGGGCGGCACGGCGCGGAGGCCGAAGAAGGAGCGCACGGCGGGATCGGCGATGATGCGGGCCTGGAGGATCTGACGCGCCACCTCCGCTTCGTCGCCCCGCCGGCCGTAGAGCAGCCAGGCGCGATAGAGCCGGGCCGGGTCCTCCGATCGGGCAAACTCGTCCGCGACACGGCGGACGTAGACTTGGAGAGGCTTGGAGGCAAGACGCTTCTCGGCTTCGCGAGCCAGCGGGTGGAAGAGGTCGGCGGCCAGCAGGTCGGCGTAGCCCGTGATGGCGCGGTCGAGCGCGCCGCGGGCTTCGTCGAGCCGGCTCCGCCAGTAGCGCACTTCGAAGTCGACGCTGCGACTGGCGCGGATGGCGTCGGCGAGCCAGTCGTCGGCGCGGTCGGTGCGACTCTGGACGATGTCGGAGGCGGCGAGGAAGAGACTGGCGCGTGCCGACACGGCGCGGTCGTGCCGGAGCTGGAGCAGCACCGAGTAGAGTTCGAGCGCCTCGTCCTCGAGCCCGCGCCGCCACTCCAGGCGCAGAGCGCCCAGCAGAGCCGCCACGGAGAAGGGTCCTTGCGGGTCGGCGAGATAGGCGCGGCGGTAGTCGGCGGCCGCGGTCAGCCAGTCGCCGTGAAGCTCCTCCGACCGCGCCTTCTGGTAGAGCGCCTGTCCAGAGTGGCGCGGCGAGGATACCTTGGCGGCCAGCAGTTCGTAGTGTCGGGCGGCGTCTTCCAGGCGGCCCTGCCGGAAGTGGCTTCGTGCCCAGCGGTAGTGGATCTCGAAGTCGGACGTCGACTGCATTTCGAGGTCGACGACGATCCGGCCGAGGAGTTCGTTCGAGCGGTCGAAGACGCCGTGTTCGTGGAAGGTGTTGCCGAGCAGCAGCACCTCCTGGCGGTTGTCCAGGGCGGGGCGCAGCCGGTGCAGGCGGCTCGCGGCTTCGAAGGCGACCAGGTCGTTGCCGCGTTCCCGGAGCAGACCGATGAGGGCGCCGGCCCCCTCGTCCAGCTCGCCGGCCGCGAGGCGGCACTTGGCCTGGCTGAGGGTCAACAGGCGACGTTCCGGCGCCGGCAGCCGTGACACGGGGATGCCGCCCAGGAGCCGGCAGTCGCCGCCGCGGTCGAGGCTGGCGGCGAACAGTTCGGCCGCCGGCTGCACCAGCACGCGCGGCGGTTGGTCGCCGAGCAGGGTGGCGGTCACGCCGGCGGCGATCTCCGGGTAGCCGAGCCGGGTCTGGCCCACGGCCAGCCGGTAGCGCGCCCAGGGCTCGAGCGCCGGCGTTTCGGTCATGCAGGAAGCGAAGGCTTCCGAGGCCGTCTCGGTCTGCTCGAGCTCTTCCAGCAGGTGTCCCTCCAGGTAGCAGAGGCCGTGCTTCGCGCCGAGGCCGGGTTCTTCGGCTCGGAGCCTTCGCGTCTCATCGAGCGCGGCTTCGGTTTGACCGGCGGCCTGAAGTTCGACCAGTTGGATGCGCGGATCCTGGACGACGGACAGGGCCAGGAACGGAAGCGTCCAAAGCTGAAAGGCCATGAGATCCGTAAACCGATGAGCGCCGTTCGTGATTCCGCGGCGCCTTCCGGCGATCCCCCCGGAGGGGGCGATGCCGCCGCTTCCGTGTCAGGATAGCGAGAGTGGCGGCCTTCGGGGTTGGCCGCTTGCGCCGGCGGGGGCGCCGGTTCGGGGACGCAACGATGCTCGAACAGCTCGAACGGATTGAGCAGACCTGGGACGAACTGACCGCCAGGCTTGCCGACCCCGACGTTCTCGCCAACCCGGCTCTCTTTCGTGACACGAGCCGGGCGCTGGCGGAGCTGAACCCGATGGTGGAGCTCTACCAGCGCTACAAGAAGACGAGGAGCGAACTCGACCAGACGGCGGAACTGCTGGGCGAACTCGAGCGCGGGGACGACCTGTACGAGATGGCGGCCGAAGAGAAGGGACTGCTGGAAGAGACTCTCGCGTCCATCGAGGAGACGATGAAGGCGGAGCTCGCGCCGAAGGATCCGAGCGAGGAACGCAACGCGGTGCTCGAGATCCGCGCCGGCACGGGCGGCGACGAGGCGACGCTGTTCGCGGCCGAGCTGTTCCGGATGTACAGCCGCTACGCCGACGATCACGGCTGGAAGGTCGACATTCTCGACGTGTCCGAGTCCGGCATTCGCGGCATCAAGGAAGTCTCGGCGATCGTCGAAGGCCGCGGCGCCTTCGCCACGCTGCGCTACGAGGCCGGCGTGCACCGCGTGCAGCGCGTGCCCGAGACGGAGGCTTCCGGCCGCATCCACACGTCGGCGGTGACGGTCGCGGTGCTGCCGGAGGCGGAGGACATCGAGATCCGGATCGAGCCGTCCGAACTGCGCGTGGACACTTACTGCGCCTCCGGCCCCGGCGGCCAGGGCGTCAACACGACCTACTCGGCCGTCCGCCTGACCCACCAGCCGACCGGCCTGGTCGTCACTTGCCAGGACGAGCGCAGCCAGATCAAGAACAAGGCGAAGGCGATGCGGGTGCTCAAGAGCCGCCTGCTCGAGATCGAGCTGGCCAAGGCGAGCGCCGAAACGGGCGAAGAGCGCAGGCGGATGGTCGGCAGCGGCGACCGCTCGGAGAAGATCCGTACCTACAACTTCCCGCAGAACCGCGTCACGGACCATCGCGTCGGGGTGTCCGTGCACAAGCTGCCGTCGATCCTCGAGGGCGACCTCGAACCGCTGATCGTTCCGTTGCAGCGGCACTTCGAGGCGGAGCGGCTGCGGCGGACGGGCGACGGCGACCGGGTCTGAGCGCGTTGCTTCCGCCGAAGCCTCCGTCGGGGGCGGCCCGCATCGTCGATCTCCTCGACGCCGGGCGCCGGCGCCTGGCCGGTCAGGTCGAGCAGCCTCGCCGGGAAGCCGCGCTGCTGCTCGGCGAGGTGCTGAGGCTCTCGGAAGCGCAGCTGGTGGCGCGCGCCGACGAGGACGTGCCCGAGCCCGCCGCGGTGAGCTACGGCCAGTTGATCCGGCGCCGAGCGGACCGGATCCCGGTTGCCTACTTGCTGGGTCGGCGCGAGTTCCATGGCCGCGCGTTCGCCGTCGACCCGCGGGTGTTGATCCCGCGGCCGGAGACGGAGCACCTGGTCGAGGAGGCTCTGAACTGCATCGACGCCGGCGCGCGGGTGCTCGACGTGGGCGCGGGTTCCGGCTGCATCGCGGTCACCCTGGCGCTGGAACGGCCCGACAGCCGGATCGTTGCGACCGACGTTTCGCCCGGCGCCCTGGCGGTGGCGGCCGCGAACTCCCGCGGGCACGGCGTCGCCGACCGGGTGCGTCTGGTCCGCGCCGACCTCCTGTCGGGGTTGCGGCCGGGGGCCTTCGACGTCGTTGTCTCCAACCCGCCCTACATCGACGTCGGCGACTGGCCGTCCCTGATGCCCGAGATCCGTGACCACGAACCGCCCGAGGCCCTGCTGGCCGGCGACGGCCTGGACATCTACCGACGCCTGTTCGCCGCCGCCGGCTTCCTCCATGCCGGACAGCGACTTTTGCTCGAGATCGGCAAGGGACAGCTCGAGGCGGTCCGCGAGCTGGCGGAGGGGGGCGGGTTCGATGTCGAACGGGTGGTCGCCGACCTGGCGGGGATCCCGCGGGTGGTTCGGCTGCGCGCCGCCGCGCGGCGTCGCGCCTGACGCCGGCCGGAGCGCCGGGGCGCCGACGGTCCTCAGCTCGCCCGGCTCTCGATCGTCACCCGCAGGCGCTTCATCATCTCGTGAAGGGTGGTGGGCTTCACCTTGAGCCGCTCGGCGGCGCGCTTCTGGACGCCGCCGCAGGCCTGCAGCGCCCTGACGATGAGCTCGCGCTCGTAGGCGCTGACCGCTTCCTTGAAGGAGACGCCGGTTCGCGGGAGACTTGCCTGCGTCGCCGGCGTCGGTTCGCCTTCGCGGAGGCCGGCGGGCAACAGGTCAAGGCCGATCTCCTCGCTGGTCGAGAGCACGACGGCGCGCTCGATCACGTTCTCGAGTTCGCGGACGTTGCCGGGCCAGCGGTGGGCCATCAGCACGTCCATCGCGTCTGGCGTGAGGCGGCGGGTCGACTTCTCGTTCTCGTTCGAGTACATGCGGAGGAAGTGCTGTGAAATCAGAGGGATGTCCTCGACCCGTCTGGACAGCGGCGGCAGCTGGATGGCGATCACGTTCAGTCGGTAGTAGAGGTCCTCGCGGAACGCGCCGTTCGCCACCCGCTCCTCCAGGTCGGCGTTCGTGGCCGCGACCAGGCGCACGTCGGCGCTCAGCGTCTCGAGCCCGCCGAGGCGCATGAACTCCTTCTCCTGGATCACGCGCAGCAGCTTGGACTGCGTGTCGTGAGGGATGTTCCCGATTTCGTCGAAGAAGATCGTGCCCCCGTGTGCGACCTCGAACAGGCCCTTCTTGTGCGACACGGCTCCGGTGAAGGCGCCCTTGACGTGACCGAACAGTGTGCTCTCCAGCAGCTCGCTGGGCATCGACCCGGAGTTCACGGTGACGAACGGTCCGTCCTTGCGTTTCGAGTTGTTGTGGATCGACTTGGCGACCAGTTCCTTGCCGGTGCCGCTCTCGCCGCGAATCAGGATGTTGCTCCTTGACGGCGCCGCTCTGCGGATCAGATCGAACACCTGGCGGATCGGCCGGCTCTTGCCGATGATGCGGTCGAACCCCTGGCGTTCCCGCAGCTGCTCCTTGAGATCCCGGTTCTCGACGGTCAGCCGTCGGCGCTCCAGCCCCTTGCGGATGGTGAGCCGGACCTCGTCGTTCTTGAACGGCTTGGGCAGGTAGTGGAAGGCGCCTTCCCGCATGGCGTCGATCGCGCCCTCGATCGAGGAGTAGGCAGTGATCACGACGACCACCTGGTCCGGGTCGCTCTGGCGGATGCGGCGCATGACCTCCTTGCCGTTCATGTCCGGCAGCATCAGGTCGAGCAGCACCAGGTCGATCTCCTCCTGGGCGAGCACGGACAGAGCCTCCTGGCCCGAGGCGCAGCAGATCGGATGATGCCCCTCCTGTCGGATCAGAGCGGTCAGTACGTCCTGCAGGACCTCCTCGTCGTCGACGATGAGGATGTTCATTCGGCGTCCTCCTTCGACTGGGGCTGAGGTCGAGCCGTCGTCGGCAGACGAACCGTGAGACGGCAGCCGCCGGACGGCAGGTTCGAGGCTAGCAGTTGGCCGCCGTGCCGGCGGACGATTTCGTGGCTGATCGACAGACCGAGGCCGGTGCCGCCGACGGCCTTGCGGGTGGAGAAGAAGGGCTCGAACACCCGTTCCAGATGCTGATCGGGGATGCCCGGTCCGGTGTCGTCGACGAACACGTCGATTGCCTCGTCCGGGCGCGGCTTCGCTGCCGGCCGCCGATCGTCGGAACCCGACCGCGACTGGCGCGGGTCCGCGCCGAACGGGTGCAACCGGACGGTCAACGAGAGGCGCCTGTCCTCGCTTCCGGCCTCCGTCATCGCGTCGACCGCGTTGACCATCAGGTTCGCGAGCACCTGCCCGAGTTCCGTTTCGTTGCCGGGCACCCGGACGGCGCCGCACGGACCGAGGTCCACCTGGAGATCGACGCCGGCGTCGGCAAACCGTTGCGCCAGCGCGTCACAGCTTTCCTTCACCACGACGCCCAGGTCGACGGGCTCCGGTTCGTGCCGGCCTCGGCGCGCGAAGTCGAGGAGCGTGTTGACGATGCGGGCGGCCCGGAAGGTCTGGCGTTCGACCTTGCGCAGCAGGCGCCGCCGCGGATCCTGGTCGGTGGTTTCGGCGAGCAGCATCTGGGCGTAGCTGGAGATTCCGGTCAGGGGAGTGTTCACCTCATGGGCGACGCCGGCGGCCATGGCGCCGAGCGCCGCCAGACGTTCCTTCTCCGCCAGTTCGCGCTTCATCGCCACCCGCTCGGTGACGTCGTGCGCCACGACGACCCGGTGGCCGGAGACGGCGCCCTGGAACGCGGCGACGGACAGCTGGAGGTACTTCCCGCTGCCGGTTGGATCCTCGAACCGGACCTCGACGGGCGGGGCGTCCCGCCTTGGAAGCAGGTTTAGCGGGATCAGATCGCCGAGCGGCCTGTCGGCGATCTCGTTTCGGGGCAGGCCCGCCAAGGCCCCGAAGGCGCCGTTTGCGGTCACGATGCGGTTCGCCCCGTCGATGACCGCGATGCCGGCCGGCGAGGACTCGATGATCTCCTCGCTGAACTGCTTGAGTTCGGAGACCCGAGTCAACTGGCGCTGCCTCTGCTCCAGCAGTTGCGCGTTCTCGATCGCCAGCGCCGCCTGGTTCAGAAGCTGGCGGATCAGCGTGAGGTCATCGGTGGAGAGCGGCGCGCCGCCGATGCGGCGGCCGACGCAGAGCAGGCCGACCGTCCGGTCCCGCACCTGGAGCGGGAAGACGTAGCGATAGCCGAGCACCGCCAGGCGCGGGCAGCCGGTGTCCGCGGCGTCGGCCAGCGGCGCCCGCGCGAGGGCAAGGTGCGACTCGCCCCAGATGGAGGCGTCGACCTCGGCGAGGTCGAGATCCAGCGCTTCGGCCTCCTCCCGGACAGGCGTCAGACGGTCGCCTTCGACCAGAAACAGGTTGCTCTGTTCCAGGCTCAGGCCTTCTTCGAGTTCGCGCAGCAGGCTCGACGCCAGCCGTCCGAGGTCCCGTTCGTGGAGCAACTCCTCGCCGAGTCTCTCCAGCGCCCGGCGACTGTGCTGAGCACGATACTGGAGTCGCTGGAGACTCGATCCGATGCCCTGCCTGACCGGTATCGAGAGGCCGCCGACGACAAGCAAGGCGCTGGCGTTCAGGAAGCCCTTGGCGACGACCATGTCCTGGGGCACGCCGCGGCGAATGAGCAGGCTCAGCAGGGAGAAGCCGAGCACGGCGAGCAGCACCGTGAGCGCGTAGGTCGCGACGTCGCGGGCGATCACCGCCACGTCCCAGAGGCGGTAGCGCAGCAGGGCGTACGCGAAGCTCAGCGGAACCAGAGCCAGCGGCGCCACGGCGAGGGCGTCGAGCCAGTCGGGCGCCGGCAGCTCCAGCGCGAAGGGCACGACGTAGAGCGCCAGGAACGGCAGGTAGCCGCCGCCGATGCCGAAGGCGATCCACTGCATCTGCCGTCCCTGCTCCCAATCGCGTCTAGACAGCAGGCGGCGGCCCAGGACCGCGGCCGCGGCCAGAGCGTAGGCCACCAGCAGGAACAGCTCGAACCGGTCCTGCCGTTCGAGCGCCGTGACCGAGAGATCGCCGGCCAGACGGCCGGCCCCGAAGATCCGGTCGAGCTGCAGAGCGAACAGCGCGGCGGACGGCAGATAGAGCCAGGCCGCCGCGCGTCGGGCCCAGGCGGAGTTCGGGCGCGCCGGAAACACCAGGAAGAAGTGCAGCGTGAGGGGCGGCAGCAGGAGCCTGCAGGCGCCGTCGACGAGGTAGAAGAGACGGTCGACCGCGTCGAAGGGCGCGATCGGCGTCACCAGGTAGAGGGCGGCGGAGGCGAGGGCCCAGAGGTGGAAGAGGAGCGTCTGCCGACTGCGCTGACGGCTCAGGGTGTAGAGCCCGATCAGCAGGTAGGCGATTCCGGTGAGGGCGAGGGCCATGTAGGCCCAGTCCAAACTGAGCCGGGGCAGCCGGTGCAGCGCCGTGACCAGTTCCTCGCCTTCGCCGGTTTCCCGGAGCACCTGCAGGTCGCTTTCCGGGCGCCGGCGCAGGAGGCGCTCCAGCTCGTCGGCCGACAGCGGCGGTTCGCCGTTGACCAGGACGATGACGTCGCCGGGCAGCAGCTCCGACCCCTCGGCCGCGGCGAGCACGCTCAGCTCGTCCGCGGCGGTCTCGACCGCGAGTCCGACCCCCTGGAAGGAACTCACCTTGCGGCCCATGGAGAAACCGCCCAGGCCGACGACCAGGATCGTCGCGAGCAACAGCGCGGCGGTCAGGCCGAGCCGGGCCGGTCGGGACTCGATGCGCATCGCTGGATCGCTCGTCGCGGGGTGTGTCTTCAGTGCCTCAGATACAGCCGGACGGGCCGTCTCGGGGCGAGTCAATTCTCCGCAAGCACGTCCTGTGCCGGGGCGATGTCTTCTCCAACCGCCTGATTCTATGGCATCCAGGAGGCTCCCCGAGCAGTTGGAATTCAATCTGTTGGTCCAGAAACGGTGGTCCGGATCGCGTTCGCGTGTCGGTGCGCGGGCCTTCCGGTCCGCCTCGGCCACGCCGTGAGCGGCGCCGCCCGAAACGGCAGAGGCCGGCGGCGCCAAGCTTCAGCGCCTCGATTCCGTCCAGGGTCAGCACGGGAGGGCCTCCGCGGGACGGGCCGCGCTGCGCTATCCTCGACCTCATGGGAGAGCCAGGAATGGAAGAAGCCGACGTCACGATAGACAACATCGGTCGCATCGTCGCCGACCTGAGCACCGAGATCCGCGAACTGCGGGAATGGCGTATCCGCGTAGACGAGACGCTCAAGCATGTCGCCATGAAGGAAGACCTGGCCAATCTTCGCGTCTGGATGATGGCCACGACCCTCACGGTCGGCGGCCTGATCGTGGCCGCGATCAAGCTCATCCCGTGAGCTGAGATTCCGCGTCTCCCGAGTGGCGCGGGCCTTGCGGGCTAGAAGCGGACGGCGATGCCGGCAACGAGCCGCCGGCGGAGCTGATTCGGATCGTGGCTGGAGTCGACCGGGAGATGTCCGCGGCTGAATTGCATCTCGAGTTGCAGGGCCCAGTTCTGGATGCCGGCGCCGGTGACCCAAGGCAATCCCTGGGTCAACAGAAGCTGCAGGCGCTCGACGGAGAGCGCCGAGTTCGGGCCGACGGGCGGCGACCGGGCGCCCCGGGCGAGGGGCGAGAATTCCTGGTCGACTCGGCGGAAGGCCAGCAGGACGCCGGTTGCACTGTCTTCGAACTGCGTGTCGATGCTGGTGATCACGTAGCGGACCCGATTCTCCAGGCTGCCGCCGTCGGCCGCACGGAGCGGGCCGCCTCCGCCGGAGGCGACCGAAGAGCTGATCCGGGTCAGGATCCCGTCGCCCAGGCGCTGCTGCAGCCCGAAGTGGAGTTCGGCGATCTCGTCGCCGTCGACCAGCAGCAGGCTCTCCAGCCGTTCGAAGATGTCGCGGCTGAAGTAGAGCCGGACGCTGTCCGCGAATTCGCGCTGGGTGACGCCGAACTCGACGCGGCGGCTGTCGTCCGCGGCCCCGAGCCGCCGACCGAGCTCGATCCGGTAGCAGTGCTCGAAGGCGGCGGCGCAAGTGTCGTCATCGTGGTACCGCACCTGCAGGAAATCGCGGAAGAGAAGGTGCTCCGAGTCGACCCTTTCGCTGGCGGAGACGGCGGCCATCCAGCGAGAACCCAGTTCGACCGCGAAGCCGGCGCTGGGCGTGAAGGAGACGTTGCCGTCGCTCAGCGTGCTGAACATGCCGTACTCGAGAACGACCGTGGGCTGGACTTCCCAGGCGCCCAGGCTGAACACGTCGAAACGCTGATGGGGATCTTCGTCCCAGCTCGAAAACCGGCCGTTCCCGTAGGCCTCCAGCTGGCGGTAGCTGAGTCCGGCCTCGAGCGAGGCGTTGGCGGTGATCTGGCGCTCATAGCTGCCCCGGAACTCCAGGGTCGTCGAGGACATCGGCGAGTCGATGGCCTCCAGCGCCAGGCTGTGCAGCCCGCTTTGACCGGCGTAGAGGTCGCCGAAACCGTGGTGGAAGTTCTGGTCGGCGGTGTACCGCGCCTCGAAGTGGGCGCCACCGCCGCCTGCCGTCTGTTCGACTCGCACGCCGTAGCTCTCGAGGTCGGCGAACGGAGTCGGGCCCGCCCAGTCGTCCCGGGCCGCGGCATCGCCGCCGTGGAAGCGGTGCCGCTGCGACGTGATCCGGACGTTCGAACCCCGGTGGTTCACGTCGAGGGCGAAGGCCTGGCTGTCGCCTAGCGGCTGTTGATCCTCGTTGAACGCCTGACGCTGGAACTCGCGCAGGTCGGACCGCAGGGCGAGCTGGGTCTCGCCGAACCGGCTGCGGAGGTCGAACTGACTGCCGAGCACCCGGGCGTCGGCGTCGCCGCCCGCGTCCTCGATACCCGACAGCGTCCGCAACTCGGCCTCGAAGCGCTCGGGTCGGACCGCCGATTCGAACGCCCAGTTCCGGTCGTCCGCGGTGATTTCCGCGATCCGGATCTGGCGCAGGACGTCGCTCGGAATGCGCTCCCGGAGGGACCAGAAGTCCTCGTCGCTGGCGCCCGTCGTTTCGCTCGCTGACCGGCGGTCGCGGGCGCTCAGTTCGAAGTCGAGCGACTGCGCCGACTCGCCTGTCGGGCGGACGAGCTCCGCCACCGCGGGTACGAAGCCCGGCCGGTGAGCGATCACGCGATAGACGCCGGCCGGCAGGGGCTGGAAGGCGTAGCGGCCGAAACGGTCGGTTGTCGTCCTGCGCTTGCTGCGATCGGCGACGTCGTAGACGTACACGCGGGCGGCGGGAAGCGGCGTCTTGCCGGCGTGGACCTTGCCGACCAGCCGCCCGGCCAGCGGATCGCCAAGACTCGGCAGGTCGAGGCCGGCCTCGAGCGGCGTCGCGCCCAGGAGGGCGAGGGCGGCGACGGGCGCCAAGACTCCCGCGGAGAGCCTGCGCACTCGCGCGCCGGTCGACCGGGAGTCGCCGGGATGCATCCGGCAGGTCATGTCGGGAGTCACTATAGCGGACGAAACGGCAAACGGCGTGCCGGATCAGGAAAGCGTGCGGGCCGCGGCGAACACGATGACCTTCCGGGCGCCCGCGGCCTTCAGGGTGCGGGCGGCCCTGCCAGCGGTGGTCCCGGTGGTCACGACGTCGTCGACCAGGAGCACGACGCGGCCTCGCACCGCGGCGGGCTTCCCGCAGGCGAAGACGATTCCGGGGTTCGCCAGCCGTTGACGGCGGCCGCGGCCGACCTGCGGCCGGCCCAGGGTCCGCCTTCTCAACGCGGGCGACATCGGCCGCCCGAGACGCCGGGCGAGCGGCCGGGCGATCGACTCGGCGTGGTTGCGGCCGCGAGCGAGCCGCCGGCGCCAGTGCATCGGCATGGGGACGACAACCTCGGGACGCCGCAGTTCGATTCCCAGACGGGCGCTCGCCTCGTCGGCGATGTGGCGGCCCAGGTAGTCGAGGCGGCGGTACTTCAGTCCCAGGACGATCCGATCGAAGGGCGGGCGGTAGACCCAGAGCCAGAAGAAGCCGTCACAACCCTCCAGACGGTCCTTGCGGGCCGCGCTCGGCCGCGGCGATTCGAGCAGCCGGCGGCACGGCTTGCACAGCCCGAGTTTCCGTTCGGCCGGGGCCGAGCAGGCGAGGCAGGGCCGGGGCAGCAGCAGCCAGAGAGCGCCGGCCAGGACGCGCCGCGCCAACCGACAGACGTTTCGCGTTGTCGATCCGTGGAAACAGGTGGGCAGCATTCTCCGGTTGGGTGGTCCGT
Source organism: Candidatus Multivorans sp. (assembly GCA_965203495.1). GTDB lineage: Bacteria > Acidobacteriota > Thermoanaerobaculia > Multivoradales > Multivoraceae > Multivorans. The sequence continues at coordinate 240,613 of CBDBDB010000008.1, read as the reverse complement.
CCGCGGGCATTCCTGCCGACCAGGACGTATTCGGCGCGCGTCTATACTGCCCGGCACGCGGACCAGGGAGACTCTCTTGACCTCATCGGATCGACAGCTTCGCGCCGCCGTCTCGCCGGCGATCGCGACCGTTTTTCTGCTGCTTGCGGCCGCGGCGAGCGTCGACGCCCAAGGGCAAACCAGCTACACGGTCTCCTTCGGACCGACCTTCGGCGGCAGCCTGGACGGCAAGCCCGACAGCGGCCTTGACCACGCGGGGTTCCTGGCGAGCTTCTCGTGGCGGACCCAGCCGCGCACCTCGGTCGGCGTCCGGCTCGGCGGAACGGACCGGAACGGCGACCGGGTCGGCGCCTTGACCAGCCCCACGTTCCGCTACGCGACGATCGCCGGCGAGTACCGATTCAACGAGCTCTACTACGAATCGGGCGTGTTCATGGGCCTCGGCGTCTACCAGCTCGGCGACGGCGTCGAGAGTGACGAGGGGGTCGGCGTGACCCTGGGCTTGACAGGCGACTTTCCGATCAACGAACGGCTCTCGGTCGTCGTCGAACTGGTCGGCCACTACGCCGACCTCGACGCCTCCAGCACCCACGCCACCGTTCACGCCGGAGTGGCGTACCACTTCTGACGGCTGCGAACGCTGCTACACTCGCGCGCCGCCGGTTCGTGGGGCCGTAGCTCAGTTGGGAGAGCGCTTGAATGGCATTCAAGAGGTCGTGGGTTCGACTCCCATCGGCTCCACCACGTTCGGCTAGCCCCGCGGGCGCGCGCTGTCCAGCATCGCCAGGAATGCCTGGCGCTGTTCACGCATCGTCTCGCCCGGGCCGACGGCCCGCAGATACCAGGGGCCGCCGGGGGCTTCGATCACTGCGCCGAAGAGCGCGCCGTCGTGCAGGTCGTTTGTCGGGAAGCTGCCGATCGTGCTCGCCTTGACCGTTCCCTCCAGCTCGATCCAGGTACGACGCACGCCTCCGCTCTCGCGACTCTGGGTGGTGGGTTCCGGCGTCCCGGGCTGGAGGACGACCTGGCTCTTCCAGCGGGCGACGTTGGCCGCCGTGCGGCCGGAACCGCCGGGCCCGAAGTGGTATGCCGAGATCTCTCCCGGACCGCCGGCGCCGGGGATCTCGGCTTCGAGCATGCGCATCGCCGACCTGGGTTCGAGGCGGTTCCAGGCTGCGGGAAGGGCGATCGACAGTCCGCTGGCGACAATCGGCTCCGAGAGCTCGACGGCCGCCGCGGCTTCCTGGGCGTCTCCTCCTTCAGCCGGCGCGTCCGCGCCGCACGCCAGCAGCAGCAGAAGGGGGAGACCGAAGACTGGCGCCCGGCCCCGCTGGCCGGCGGTCAGGATCGTCATGGGGATGTTCCTCGTCTGGTTTCGGGTCGCAGTGCCGAGGATATGCTGACCGCGGAAGCGCTCGGGGGCTGGTGCCTCCCGCGGTCTTCAAAACCGCTGTCCGGCGCGTCGTGCGTTGCCGGGGGTGGGTTCGATTCCCATGCGCTTCCGCCACTGCGACCGCGGTCTTCTCAAGCTCGCTGGTTCCGGGTCTCGGTGCGTCATCGGGGGTGGATTCGATTCCCGATGCGCTTCCGCCACCCGTGACCGGGGACCGGGAATCCGCTGGCGTCACGGCGCGGCGCCGGGGTTCGAGGATCCGCCCTTCGCGGATTTGGCGGACTTCGCGGACGTCGAGTCGCTCGACTTCTTGCCCTGGTCCGACTTCTTGCTCTGGTCCGGCGAGGCTTCGGAGGCGGCCGGTTTGTCGTTGGCGGCGTCGCCATCGGACGGCTTGCCGTTGCCGTTGCCCTTGCGGGCGTAGTCGTTCACGTACCAGCCGCTGCCCTTGAACTGGAACGCGGGCGCCGAGAGCAGCTTCTTCAGGCTGGAGCGGCCGCACTCGGGGCACGTCTCGAGAGGCGGCGCCGAGAACGCCTGGATGGCCTCCAGGCTCGCCTGGCATTCGGTGCACTGGTACTCGTACAGAGGCATGGCGACGGAGGAGTGTAGCAGCTTGTTGGCACTCGACGAACAGGGTTGCCAATGGCAGGCCAATGACAACCCGGAACGTCCCCGGAGTCGTCTTGCTCCGGGCAGCGAGGAGCCTCCGACCGCGGACCGTCCACGACTTCTCCGCCGCGTGCCGGAGTGCCGCAAGGCGCGGGAAGTTCGCCGCCGTCCGCCGACCGTGCTCGCGATCGTGGTCGCGTCGAAGCTCCCGGGTACGCGTGCCGCGGCGGCGATCGGCGAGTTCGGGTCACGCCTGACGCGGTCGCGGTTGTCGGCGCGTCCCGCCGGTTGTAGCCTGAGCGACGCGGTGTGTTGTATCTTAGGCCGAGCTTCAGCCTCGTTGATTGGCCGTTGCGGCGGCGAATGAGCGGAGGACCAGAGATGATCAAGCCGGCGACACTGAGCCTCAGCCTCAAGAATCACGACGACCAACTGGAGGTTCTCGCCGACGCGGTCGACGAGTTCGCCGAGCGTCAGGACTTCTCGGAGAGTGACCGCTTCCAGTTGCAACTCTGTCTGGAGGAGATCTTCATGTACCTCGTCAGGTTCGGGTACTCCGACCTGGACGAGCACGAAGTCTCGGTGGAACTCGAGCTGGAAGACGGTCGGCGGCGCCTTGCCGTGCGCGTGGTGAACGATGGCGACGAGTACGATCCCGCCGCGGGAATGACGGACACGGACCTCGATTCCCTTCTCGAAGACCAGGCCATGGGCGGAGTCGGCTTCCACCTCGTACGGAGCTTCGTCGACGACATGGCGTACGAGCGCAGGGGCGGCCGCAACTACCTGAGCCTGCGGAAGACACTCGAGAACTAGCGAGGCTTCGCCTCAGTCCGGCGAGTGTGCCGGCTGGCCCCAAGGGGACTCGTTCAGGACATCAGCGCCGAGTCGGGGTGTGTCCGCTCTCTGGACGCGCCTGATTGGCCTCGGCGTGACGCGCGTCCGTCGTCGTCGGCTGTCACGCCCCCTCCATGATGATCGCGTTCAGCTTCTCGGCGTCGGTGTGCGGCCAAAGCGACTTCTTCGGGCTTCGCGGCGGCCACCTCGACGACAGTTCCTTCATGATCGTGGGCGCTACCTGTTCGAACAGGTTCGCCATGAACGGCGACGCCATCGCCGCTTCCAGATCAGCCGACTTCTCCGTCAACAGGAGATGCCGGTACAGGGTGTCGAAGGACACGGTCTCGCCCTCGACCGCGGGGAGGTCGAAGACGTCCATCAACGCGCCGCGGTCCGCGGTCGCCGCGGCCGAGAGCCCGCTCCGGACCTGGAACTCGGCAACCGTGTCGCGGCGGATGGCCTTCTCGTCCAGGTCCCGGCAACAACGGTACATGGCGGCCAGCAGGGAGAAGTAGCGGGGATTCGGAGGTTGAGTGAAGGTCCAGAGCGGACGCATGGGATCGTTGAGATAGCGAAGTTCTCCACCCGTGCACTGGCGCCGGAGAATGGAGTTCCGGTGGGGGAAGCGTCCGTAGAGCAGCAGAACCTCGGAGTGTTCGATGCTTGCCTTGAGTATCGACCACGAGACGTACCGATTCACCTTGCGGCTCTTTGTCGGAGCGTGCTCGATCAGGTCCTGACTCCAACTGCTGTACCTGTCGACGGAGCGCCGCTGGACCTCCCAGTCTTCGCTGTGGCAGAGGGCCAGGTAGAACCACAGGCGCTCGACGAGGCCCAGCTCCCTCGTGTCCCAGCCGCGCTCGCAGGCGTTCGCCGCCATGCGACCGGTCAGCTCGTCGTTGGCGTATGCGAGGGGCGTACCGCGATAGACGCAGCGCGGGAACTGATCCAGCACCAGGATCCTGGCCAGGACGCCGCGCGGCGACTGCCAGGATGGATGCGAGAAGAAGTTGCGCTCGCCCTCGCGGTGGAGCTGTTCGCACCAATCGCGCTGAACCTGAACGAAGGCCCGGTCCTCGGTGTTCCGGGCGAAGGGGCCGATGTGCCAGGTCAGGTTGCGGTTGCGCCAGTTCTCCGCGGTGGCCTCGTCGGCCGAGGTCAACGGCCACTGCCAGAAGTGGAGGAGAGAGTCCGGAGTTCTGTCCGGAGTCGGCGGGGGGGAAGTCACGTTCTCCTCCTCAGCGGTTTTCCAGGAGATACTCCGGCGGCGGGGGCGCTCCTCTGGCGGGGCTTCGCTGTGGCGCGGCGCCGCCGATCAGGGACATGCCGTACTCGTAGGCCATGTCCCCGAACACGTCGCAGACTCTCCGGCTCTCGCGCACGGAGGCTTCGAAGTGCACCCCGCCCCAGACCCTGGAGTCGCCGCATTCCTGGCTGAAGTCCGTCCACGAGCGGTACTCGATTGTCAGGTCCCTGGCTGGCGTCAAGCCGGGTTCGATCCTGGAAGAGCCGGCCGGGTATCTGTGCGTGAAGTGGATCTCGTCCGTGTCGAGGAAGCGTCGCCCCGCCTGCGCGTGCGCGGCGCAGAAGCAGGCCGAAGCGGAAGGATACTCCGGATGGTCTGCCTCTTCGATATAGGCGATCCACTCGCTGGCGGGGAGCCTTCTGGTTCCCTTGCCGGGTCCTCCCCAGCCGAGAACCGGGTTGCTCCCGTACAGGCGTCGAATCGCGCTGAACGGGCGGACGGCGTCGTGCCGCCTCTTTTCCTGCCAGACGAAGATTCCGGAGTCGAAGGCGGCCGTGTTCTGCACGAAGTCCAGATGGATCGTGTCGATCACGGACAGACCGTGGTGCTTCGCCGCGGACGAGGTCGAGGCCGCCAGGCTGATGAGCTTGTTGTCGAAGAACTCCGCCGTCATCTTGCGCCTGTCGTTGAGCTCCGCCGAGATCTTGAGCACTCGGTCCGCCTGGCGCTTGTAGGCGGCGATGTTCCTGTAGTCGCTTGCTCTGGGCGACCGCACGCTCCATGCCGTGGGAGTCGAATAGGCCATCGGTTCCACAAGCGCGTACTGCGGCGTCACGAACTGCTGTACCTTGTAGAGGCCGATTCCCTTGCGCTGAATGTCCGGTTGCCATCTCGAAGGATCCGCCAGATGGTAGGCGGTGTTGACCGGTCGATAGTTGGTGTAATCGGCATAGGGCGTCGGGTTGTGTTGCCGCCAGACCTCGTCGCCGTGCTGGTTCATGCCGTCGCCGGCGCGGCCCGCCGCCACCGCCGCGCCCGCCGCGTTGCCGATGCCGACGGCGGTTCTGGTGTCCTTGCCGTCATCGTCCGGGTCGAGTCCCGCTCGCGCGATCAGGCATCGCGCCACGTTCCCGCGGCCCGGAAGAAAATCGTCGATGATGCGAGCCGTAGCGTAGATCAGGGCGGTGTTGATGTTGGCGACCGTCGCGTCTCGCGCGTTCATCCGCGGGATGCGCGAATAGACGCCCACGGCGGTCTCGTGGAAGGGGGCGGTCGCGTCGAACCATGAGACGTTGAAGAGGATCGCCGCGCGCAGGAGAAGGGGCGCGTCGCCGGCGTGTTCCGACACGTCCGAGTACAGGAGAGACACGAGGACGGTGGTGATCCAGGGGAGCGCCGAGTCGCTGTCGAGATCGAAGGCGCCGGGATTGCCGGGCAGGGAGCATGCCGGATCCTGGGCCAGGCCCATTGCGCCGTTGGCGAGCAGAAGCAGGCAGGTGATCGTGGCGACTCCGAGGGCGGTCCTTGGCATGCGACTCTCCTTCTCGTTGTGTCGGGGCGTAGCTGCGATGGCGCAGCTCTCCGCGTGCGCCGCGTCCTGAGCGCGATGTTACCCTCAGACTATATGGGACAGCTCCAGATGGAACTGCTCCAAGTCTAGTCTTCCCAACCACATGGCGTCCGGCCCGGGCCCATGGTCGGTTCGCTGCTCCGCGCGGAGAAGGCGGGCGCGGCCTCCAGGCGGAGGACGGCGACCTGGCGAGGGGACGGAACCCCGTGCCGCTCGGCCAAAGAAAGCGCGGATCCACTCCGGGAGAGGAGTTCGTGTCGGAAACGGCGGCAACCAGCCGCACTCACAGGGGCAGCGCCTCGCAGGTCTCTCCCGCGACGGCCGGAGCGCTGAACTTCGGCACGCGCACCAGGCCGGAACCGGCGCCGTAGGCGACGAGATCGTGGGAGCCGAGAGGCGGCCGCGGGTGGACGAGCGCTTCGCCGGACGCGAACTCGAGTCGGCAGGGCAGGAACCGGTCTCGGCCCTTGGCGCGCGGCAGGCCTCCCTTGAGCCGCCCGCGGATCGCTCCCCGCCAGAAGCCGTCGGCGATGCCGGTCATCCGCCGAAGCAACGGACGAACCAGGAGCCAGTAGGCGACCATCGCCGAGGCCGGGTTGCCGGGAAGTCCGAACACCCATCCCCGATCGTGGCGGGCCGCGACCAGCGGCTTCCCGGGCTGGATCGCCACCGCGTCGAACAGGATGCGGCAGCCGAGGCCGGTGTCGCCCAGAACCTGCTCGACGAAGTCGAACTCGCCCATGGATACGCCGCCGGAGATCAGCAGTACGTCCGAGTCGAGACCGCGTTCGACCCTGGCGCGCAGTTCGGCCGGGTCGTCTCGGGCGATGCCCAGGGAGCGGGCCTCGATTCCGAGCTGCGCCAGCGCGGCGCGGAGGAAGTCGCGGTGGGAGTCGCGGAGCTGGCCCGGACCGGGTTCGGCCTCGGCGGGGACGACCTCGTCGCCGGTGGACAGGGTGGCGACGGTGGGAAGGCGATGGACCGGCGCTTCTCCGATGCCGTGGGTCGCCAGAACGCCGGCGCCGCCGGGTGTCAGCAACTCGCCCGCGGCGAGCAACGGCCCTCCGGCAGCCGTGACCTCGGCCTGGCGGCGGATGTGGCTTCCCGCCGGCGCCGTCTCCACGATGCGGACGACGCCGGTTCCGGCGTCGAACTCGGTCTGTTCGATCGGGATCACGCGATCGGCCCCGGCCGGCGCGGGCGCTCCCGTCATGATCCGCAAGGCCGCGCCGGAGCAAAGGTTCGTTCCCGGCGGATCGCCGGCGGCAACGATGCCGTCGACGGGCAGGACGGCGCCGGCCTCGATATCGCCGCCTACGGCAAAGCCGTCCATCGCCGAGACGTCGTGGGCGGGCACGTCGACGGTCGCGGCAAGGGCTTCCGCGAGCACCCGTCCGACCGCTTCCGCGCGGGTCGCCCGTTCCGCCCGCAGCGTCGCCGCCTCCGCGGCGATCGCGGCCCAAGCCTGTTCGGGAGAGAGCATGGCGGGCTTGTTACCTGAGCGGCCGCCCGCCGTCAACGCGCGGCGTCCCCTCGGGTCCTCGCGGCTCCCCGCGGGCGACGTGGGCCGCGCGGCTTGGGGTCGTCCGGCCTTTGGGGGAGAGACCGCCGCCGCGAAGCGTCGACTATCCGATCTGCGTCAATGCCGAGTACATCGGCAGGTACATCGAAATGACGATGCCGCCGATGACGACGCCGAGGATCGTGATGAGCGCCGGCTCGAGCAGCTTCATCAGGCTGTCCACGTCGGTGTCCACCTCCTCCTCGTAGAAGTCGGCGATGCGGTCGAGCATCGGACCGAGCTTGCCGGTCTGTTCGCCGACGTGGACGATCTGGCACAGCATCGTCGGAAAGACGTTCGTCTGGCGCAGCGCGGCATGGATCGAGCCGCCCTGCTCGACTTCGTCGCGCACGGTCTCGAGCGCCTCGGAGACGACCGTGTTGCCGGCCGCTCCGGCCGTCGTCCTCAACGCGTCGAGCATCGGTATGCCCGAGGCCAGCAGGACGGAGAGCGTGCGGCAGGCTCGTCCCGCGACGATCCGCTGGAGCAGCTTGCCGACCAGCGGCAGCCGCAGCGCCAGCCGGTCGGCCCACTCGCGGCCCTGCCGGGTGCGGATCAGGCGGCTCGCCGCGAACACGGCCGCGGCGGCGCCGCCCAGCAGAACGAGCACGTAGGCGCCGATGAACTCGCTGGCGCCGACCACCAGCCTGGTCAGAAGCGGAAGATCGCCGCCCAAATCGGCGAAGAGGCTCCGGAACACGGGGATCACCTTCCACAGGATGAGGAACACGACGGCGGAGGCGACGGCGAGAATGGCCGCCGGATAGATGAGGGCGGAGCGGACCTGGTTGCGGAGCTTCGCCACCTTCTCGATGTGCGTGGCGAGACGGTCCATGACGGAATGGAGAGCGCCGCTGGCCTCGCCCGCGACGATCAGGTTCACGTAGAGATCGTTGAAGACTCTCGGCCGCCGCTTCATCGCTTCGGCGAGGCCGGCCCCCGCTTCGACCTCCGAACGGACCTCCAGGAGGATGGCGCGGAGCCCCGCGTGCTGGCCCTGGATGCTCAGGATGTCGAGGCCTTGAAGCAACGGCAGGCCCGCGTCCAGCAGGACGGCCAACTGGCGGCTGAAGACGGCCAGGGTCTTCGGCCCGACGCGGCGGCCGGGGCTGAACCGGCCCAGCCGCCAACGTCGCGGCGCCTCGGACTCGTCGGACTCCGGCGCGAGCAGCTCGTCCTCGTCGGCGAGCCATGGCATGCGCAGCACGTTCAGCGGCCTCCCGGGCGGCGGCCGCCGCGAACGTGGCGGAAGTCAGTCCGTGGCCGGTTCGTCCGTCGTCGAGTCGTCTCCGGCCCGCGGATCGTCCACCGTCCTGAGGTTCTCCAGAAGGACGAGGAGGTGGTTGTTGATCCGTGCCTTCGTGTCCGCGTCGTCGCCCGGCGGATGGTCGTACACGAGGCTGACGAGGCGGTTCTCCAACGGATGGACCATGAAGAGCCGGATTCGCTGGAGGGTCGCGCCGTCCTCCGTCCGGTACCGGCCTCGAGCGTAGCGCGCGGGGCCGAAGGGGCCGTAGATGAGCTGGCCGCCGACGCCCAGGAACTCGCCGCCGGGAAGCGCTTCGACCAGCGCCCGGTGCTCCTCCCGGAGGGCGTCCAGGGCCGAGACGTTCGCCAGTCTGATCTGGCCTTCCGTGGGTTCGCCGAGTTCGAGATGAATCGAGCCCACCGGCCCGGCCGGAGTTTCCGTCGTCTCCAGGAGTTCGCAGGCAAGCTCCAGCGCATGGGGGCTTTGCGCCACCCGGGCGCAGCCGTCCGGCAGGTCGGCAAGCCCCAGCCCCCACACTTCGAGGGCGATGGGGGTCGGACCGGTTTCCTCCGGCGCGGCCTGGCAGCCGATGTGGGCGAGCGAGACACCTGTACCGACCAGGACGAAGAACGCCGCCCGCAGCCTGTTCGCGCTGTTCCCGCCGTGCCCCGACATGGCCTCGACGGTACCATGCGGGTCGCCGCCGAAAGCCGGCGGGATCGTCTCGGCGCTGACCATGCCGGCGCCTTGGAGGGAATGACCGTGGACAAGCCCATCGCCCGTGTGCTCAACCTGATCGACGACAGTGAACAGCGCCTCTGGACGGTGACGCCGGACGAGGCGCGACGGCGCCTGCTCGACGGGCCCGAGGCGGTGCTCGGGATCGACGGTTCGTTCGCCCTGGCCGCCCGCCGCGGCATCGACGTCGTGATGGCCCGGAGCCTGGACCGGCCGATGCGCTACTTCCTCGCCAAGGAATCGTCCGGTCCGATGCTGGTCATCGCCCAGCGCATCGACGAGATCAGAAACTGTCTCGAGGCCGAGGGCTATCTCGACCAGTTCCACCCGACGTACACCCGCATGGTCCCCGCGCACCACGCGACGACGCTGCGCCTGGTCGGCTGTCCGGATCCGAATCCGACCCACGAACGCTTCTTCGATCCGCCCCGGGGCACGCTGCCGCCCGATCTCGACGTGATCGGGGAGCGCTACGTCCAGGCGCTGATGTTCGAACTCCGGGGCTGGCTCGCCGCGCTGCCGGCCAGCTTCGCCCGGGCGCCGATCGGCGTGTGCTTTTCGGGCGGCATCGACAGCGGCGCGGTGCTGGCGGCCCTGAATTGCGCGCTGCTCGAGTCGGGCCAGAGCGCCGCGCGGCTCAGGGCGTTCACCCTTCGCGTCGGCGCGGCCGCCGGCGACGCCGCGCAGGCGCGGGAGTTCCTGCGCCGCATGGACCTCGAGATGCTGGGCGAAGAGGTCGAGGCCGACGCCGCGGCGGTCGATCCTCTGGGGGCGGTCGAGGTGATCGAGGACTACAAGCCGCTCGACGTGGAGTGCGCCGCGGTCGGGATCGCCCTGCTTCGGGGGATTCGGGCCCGCTACCCGGACTGGCGGTTGCTCGCCTGTGGCGACGGCGGCGACGAGAACCTGAAGGACTATCCGCTGGAGGAGAACCACGAGCTGACGATCGCCAGCGTGGTGGGCAACTCGATGCTCTACCAGGAGGGCTGGGGGGTCGACGCGATCAAGCACTCCCAGACCTACTCGGGCGGCCTGAGCCGCGCCGCCGTCCGCACCCACGCGCCGGCGCGTCTGCTCGGCTTCGACTGCTTCAGCCCGTTCACCCGGCCGGCGGTCATCGCGGTGGCCGAGGCGATTCCCTTCGCGACCCTGGTCGGCGGCGCCCGCCAAGCGCTCTACGATCTCAAGGGCGAGGTCACGCGGCGCGGGATGAAACGGGTTCTCGGCATCGACTTTCCGGTCTTCCCGAAGCGCCGCTTCCAGGAGGGGGCGGCCTCGGAAGACGTGTTCGCGGCCGCCTTCGAGCGGCCGCCGGAGCAGTACCGGCGGCACTTCCATTCGCTCCATGCCTGAGGAGACGCCGCTTCGCGAACGGACGTGAGTTCCCTGTCGCAGGCAACCGCGGTTCGGGCGCTTCGTCCGCCCAGGCCGAGTCATGACCCCTGGCGGCCACAGGGAGTGACGGTGGAACTGGAGCGCGGTCCCGAGGGCGACTTCGTTCCCTCGGCGACCGTGTTCCTGACCGGCGCGGAATGTCCCTTCACCTGCGTGTTCTGCGACCTCTGGCGGTACGCGATCGACGGACCGACGCCGGTCGGAGCGCTGCCGGCGCAGTTGTCGGCGGCGCTGGACCAGCTTCCCGGCCGGCTCCGGGAAGCCGGTCTCGATCGCTGCGATCAGCTCAAGCTGTACAACGCGAGCAACTTCTTCGACCGGCGCGCGGCGCCGGAAGCGGACCTGGCGCCGATCGCCCGGCTGGCCGGCGGGTTCCGGCGGGTGGTGGTGGAATGCCACCCGCGGCTGGTCGACGAACGGGTGCGCCGCTTCGCCGACCGGCTGCCGGGCCGGCTGGAGGTGGCGATGGGTCTGGAGACGGCTCATCCGGAGGCGCTGTCGCGGCTAGGCAAGCAGTTGACCCTGGAGCAGTTCGATCAAGCCGCGGAACGCCTGCGCGCGGACGGCGTCGACCTGCGGGTATTCGTGCTGGTCGGCGTGCCCTTCGTGCCGGCGGAGGAGCAGGCGAAGTGGGTCTCGGAGAGCGTCCGCCGCGCGGCGCGGGCCGGCGCCCGGTCGGTGGCGTTGATTCCGGTGCGCGGCGGCAACGGGGAACTGGAGCGACGGCGGGGGCTGGGCGAGTTCGAACCGCCGAATCTGGCCTTGCTGGAGGAGTCCCTGGCGGGAGGGTTGCGGACGGCCGGGGCGTCTCCCGCCGTGCAGGCGGACCCCTGGGGTCTCGATCGGGTCGCGTCGGGTTGCGAAACGTGCCGTAACGCCCGCCTGGAGGCGATCCGCGAGATGAATCGCACAGGCCGGCCGCGGCGGACGGCGTGCGGCGACTGTGGCGGCTGAGCGGACCCGGTGACCGTGGATCCTGAACGCCGCGAGATCGTCGTCGCGGGCGGCGGCTTCGCCGGTTCGATCCTGGCGCGCGCGCTTCACGCCGAAGGCCGGGACGTGCTCCTGCTGGAGCGGGGCCGCCATCCGCGCTTCGCGCTCGGCGAATCGTCTACGCCGCTCGCCAACCTCGCCCTCGAGCGGCTGGCCGTGCGCCACGGCTTCGACGATCTGTGGGACCTCGCCGCCCACGGTCGCTGGCGCCGCCGGCTGCCGGAGGTGGGCCGGGGACTCAAGCGCGGTTTCTGCTTCTACCAGCACGAGCCGGGCGAGGTCTTCTCGCCCGGGCCGGCGAGCAGCCGACGGCTGGTCGTCGCCGCCTCGCCCGACGACGACGCGGCGGACAACCAGTGGCTGCGCGCCGACGTGGATCGCTTCCTGTTCGAGCGCGGCCGGGCCGAGGGCGTGGACTGCCGCGAAGACGCGGCGGTCGAGGCGGTCTCGGTTCCCGGCGACCCGGACGGCGGTCCGGTCCGGCTCAGGGCCGCTGGCCGGATCGTCGAGGCCGGCCTCCTGGTCGACGCGACGGGCGGCTCGCCGCTGGCCGCCGGTCTCGGCGCCGGGGAGGCGGCGCCGCGGTTGAGGACGAACCTGGTCTATTCCCACTTCGTCGGCGCGGCGCCCTTCGAGCGGTCCGAGGACTGGCCGGACTCGCCGTTCCCGGAGCGCTGGAGCGCCTCGCACCACCTGCTGGAGGAGGGCTGGATGTACCAGCTCCGGTTCGACGACGGCTCGCTGAGCGCGGGCTTCCTGCTGCCCGAGAACCCGGCCTGCGGGGCCGAGACCGCGTTCGCCTCGTTGCTGGACCGGTATCCGTCGCTGGGGCGCCAGTTCGCGGGCAGCAGGCCGCTGCGGCCGGTGGCGTCGCGGTCGGGTGTCGCCTGGCGCCGCGACCGCGCCGCGGGCCGAGGCTGGCTGCTCCTGCCGCACAGCTACGCTTTCGCCGATCCCCTGTTCTCGACCGGCATCGCCTGGAGCCTGCTGGCGGTGGAGCGCGTGGTCGATCTCTGCCGAAACGGCGTGCCCGCGCCTGGCCTCGTCGAGCGCTACGGGCGTCTCCTGGCCGCCGAAGCGGACCACATCGACCGGCTGCTCGGCGCCGCGTATCGTTCCATGCCGGACATGGGTCGCTTCGCCGCCTCGGCGATGGTCTACTTCGCGGCCGCCTCCTTCGACGAACTGCGGCAGCGGCTGCTCGATTCGCCGCGGGACGGCTGGTGCTGGCGGGGGTTCCTCGGCGCGGACGACGGCCGCCGCGGGCTGTTCGAGGATCTCGACGAACGGTCGGCGTCCGCGCCGAGCGGGTCGCTGGCCCGGTGGGTCGGGCCCGCGATCGCGCGTTGGAACCTGATCGGCCTCCACGACCCGCGTCGACGCAACGCGTACCCGGTCGACCTGGAGGACATGGAGCGACGGGCGGTCCAGGTTGCCGCGGGCCTTGGGCTCGACGCGACAAGGCTGCGACGGCGGTGGCCGCGGCTGCGGAGTCCGGATCGGATGCCGGCCGTCGGCGGTGCTCGCGGCGGACACGGCCACGCTCCGGGCGGCCGGGTCTTCTGACCCGTTCCGGCCGCCGGCGCGAAGCGCCGGCGGCCGGCCAGGATCGCCGTCGGAGGCCCGGCGACGAGGTCTCGCTTCAGGGCGGCCCCATCAGCACGTCGACGGTACTCGCGAAACCGGTTTCCGGACGATCCCGCCGCAAGCGGCGGGCGGCCAGGCCCTCGATGATGCGACGGGGCTGAATCGATCGAACGCGCAGCCGGTGCGCGTCCAGCAGGTCGGCGGCCAGCGCCAGCGCCGCCGCGCGGTCGCCGCGCCGCTCCAGCGTCGCGGACGCTTCAGCGACCGCCGCCGCGACCCGGGTCCAGCATCGGCGCGACCGCACATCCTCGAACCCGCCGGCCTCGAGCAGCCGATCCGTCAGCAGCGAGACCCAGAGTGCGAAGCTGTCGTCGCCGCGTCGCCGCCGCCAGAGTTCGACCAGGTCGTTCGTCAGGTCGTCGTCCGCGGCCGCGTCCGCGGCCCCGGCGCCGAGATAGACGGACAGAGAGCGGCTTCGCAGAGTCGGCGCCAGTTCGTCCGCCGATGGCGTCAGCAGCAGGAAGTTCCGCGGCGCCGTGTCCGCCGGCTCCTCGAGGGTCTTGAGCAACGCGTTCGCTCCGGCCGGACTCAGGCTCTCGGCCTCGGCGATCACGAACACCTGTCCTCGGGCCTCGAACGGCGACACCTGAGCAGTGCGCAGCAGCGCCTTGACGGCATCGATGGAGACCGCCGTCCGGAGGTCTCTGTCGAGCCGGATGAAGTCGGGGTGAAACCCCTCGCGGTCTATCCGTCGGCAGTGCCGGCACCCGCCGCAGGGTCGAGCGTCCGGCTGTCGTTCGCAGAGCAGCGCGCGGCCGATGCGAAGGGCGAGATCGAGGCGCTCGTCCGCGCCGCCGCCGTACAGGATCACCGACGGATAGAGCCGCCCGGCCGCGGCCAGCGAGGTCAACCGATCCGCCGCCCGGCTCATGCGCCGGCCGCCTGGCGTCGGTCGGCCCGGGGAAGGAGATCCTTCAGCGCGGCCTCGACCGCGCGCGCAACGTCGTCGATCGGCGCCGTTGCGTCGATGACGCGGAAACGGTCCGGCTCGGCGACCACCCGCCGCCGGAACGCCTCGTCCACCCGGCGGTGGAACGCCAGGCTCTCGCGGTCGATGCGGTCCGTTGCCGCTCCGCGCCGCCGTCGCCGCGCTTCCTCCGGCGACAGCTCGAAGAACAGGGTGCGGTCTGGCGGCCGGCAGCCGGTGGCCAGCCGGTCGGCCGCGGCTATCGCCTCCGGCGGCACGCCGCGGCCGCCTCCCTGGTAGGCGTAGGTCGAGTCCGTGAACCGATCGCACAGGACCACCGCCCCGTCGGCGATTGCCGGTTCGATCACTTCGATCAGGTGCTGTCGTCGGCTCGCGAACGCCAGCATCAGCTCGACGACGCCGTCGGTCCGGGCGGCTTCCCGCCGCAGGAAGAGTTCGCGGAGCAAGTCGGCGAAGGGCGTGCCGCCAGGCTCCCGGGTGACGACGTGGGCGATGCCGCGTCGCTTCAGATCCGCCGCCACGCGCTCGAGCTGGGTCGACTTGCCGCTGCCGTCGAGACCCTCGAAGGTAATGAACGGACCGGCCATTCGGAGCGATGCTAACGGGCTCGACCGGGGCCGGGGCTCGACGGGTTGGGCGGAAGCCGCCGGGAGGCCGGCGGCCCGACGGGGGCGCCGCGGCTCAAGTAGAGTCCTCCGCACGAGGAGGCGGCGTTGACGACAGACACATCCGAGCGAATGAAGCGGCCCGCCTGGGCGTTCCATCTGGCCGTCTACGCGGTCCTGCTGGCGGTCATCGGCTTCCTGGCGCTGCGCCCGGGATCCGGGGCATCGGCACGGGCGGAGTCGGTCGAGGACCGCGTCGCGGCGCGGCTCGACGGCGTGGACATCGGCTACGACGAAGCGCTCGAACGCGTCGCCGAGCAGTTGGACGAGCTCGAGGGACAACGCATCCAGTGCGACCTGCGGGTTGCCTCGGAGCGTCATGGCCTGCTCGAGCGGACGCTCGAAGGGATGGTGCGCGACCGTCTGATCGAAGCCAGCGCGGAGAGCGCGGGCCTGGACGTCGCGGACTGGCGGGCGGGCGAAATGGAGCGGTTCGAGGACGCCGTGACGGACGAGGACGTCGACGCCTTCTTCGTGGAGAACGAAGGGCGCATCCGGGGAGAGCGGGAAGAGCTCGAACCCCAGGTGCGGACCTGGTTGGCGCAACGGCGATTCGTCGATGCGCTGGAGGACGGCCACGAGATCGAGTACCTGCTGGAGCCCTACCGGCTGAAGGTCGATCCGGCCGGCGGGCCGGTGCGGGGCGCGGAGGCGGCCCCGGTCACGATCGTCGAGTGGTCGGACTTCGAGTGTCCGTACTGCAAGAGCGTCCTGCCGACGCTGGAGCGGGTCCTGGAAGACTACGCGGATCAGGTGCGGCTCGTGTTCCGTCACTTTCCGCTGCGCGCGATCCATCCGAACGCCCAGGCCGCCGCCGAGGCGGGCGTGTGCGCCCAGGACCTCGGCGCCTTCTGGGAACTGCACGACCTGATGTTCGACGAGCAGGACTCCCTGACGCCGGACGACCTGAAGGACAAGGCGGCGCGGGCCGGCCTCGACGCGGCGGCGTTCGCCGCCTGTCTGGAGCGGGAGGGTCTCGCCGACCGGGTGAACGCCGACCGGCGCGCGGGCATCGAGGTCGGCGTGAACGGAACGCCGGCGCTGTTCGTCAATGGCCGCCCGCTTGCCGGCGCGGTCGCCTACGAGCGGTTGGCCGAGGTGATCGAGGACGAGTTCGAGCGCGCGAGTGGGTAGAGGAGGCGCCGAACGCCCGGCGTTCGTTCCCTACCGACCGGAGCGCCTGACGCCGGCCGAGATGGAGCGCCGGGCCGATGCGGTGTTCGAGGAGTTCGACGGCCGGCGGAGCGTCCGGTTCTTCACCGACGAACCGGTGCCGCGGCGGTTGATCGCGCGGGCGATCGAAGCGGCGTCGACGGCGCCGTCGGGGGCGCATCGCCAGCCGTGGCGGTTTGTCGCCGTGAGCGACCCGGAAGTCAAGGCGCGGATCCGCGAGGCGGCGGAGGCCGAGGAGAAGCGCAGCTACCTGGGCGGGCGGATGCCGGACGAGTGGCTGGAAGCGCTCAAGCCGCTGGGGACGGACTGGCGGAAGCCGTTCCTGACCGTCGTGCCGTGGATCGTCGTCGTGTTCGCCGAGCTCTACGGCGTGGACAAGGACGGGGCGAAACGGAAGAACTACTACGTGAAGGAGAGCGTCGGCATCGCCTGCGGCCTGTTCATCGCGGCCCTCCACCGGATGGGGCTCGCCACGCTGACCCATACGCCGAGCCCGATGGGGTTCCTGAGCGAGATCCTCCATCGCCCGCGCAACGAGAAGCCCTTCATCCTGTTCCCGATCGGCTATCCGGCGCCGGACTGCCAGGCGCCGGACCTGCGGCGCAAATCGCTGGCCGAGGTCGCCCGGTGGCATCTCGGGCGGACGGGGCGGACGGCCGCCGACGCCGACCGAGGCGAAGAATGATCGGTCTGATCCTGGCCGGCGGCATCGGTTCCCGGTTCTGGCCGCTGAGCCGACGGCGTCGCCCCAAGCAGCTCCTCGACCTGCTGGGCGGCGGTTCCCTGGTGGCCGCGACCGTGCGCCGGGTCGAGCCGCTGTGCGGGGCGGGTCGGATCTGGGTCTGCACGACCGAGGAACTCGCGGCCGCCGTCGCCGCCGAGCTGCCCGGCCTCGACTCCTCGCGCATCCTGGGCGAGCCGAGCGGCCGGAACACGGCGCCGGCGATCGGCTGGGCGGTGCAAACCATGCCGGAAGCGGCGCGGCGGGAGGCGATCGCGGTCGTGCCGTCCGATCACTGGGTGGCCGACGAGGACGCCTTCCGCGAGGCGCTCGGCCGGGGCGCCGCGGCGGTCGAGCGCGGCGACCACGACGTCGTCGCCGTCGGCATCGCGCCGGCCTGGCCCGAGACCGGGTACGGCTACCTGGAACTTGCGGCGCCGGCCGAGCCGCTGAGCGTGGAGCCCGTGCTGCGGTTCACGGAGAAGCCGGACGCGGCGACCGCGGTGCGCTTCGTCGACGGCGGCCGCCACGTCTGGAACGCCGGCGTCTTCCTGTTCCGGGGCACTGTGCTGCTCGAGCTCTACCGCGAGCACCTGCCGGAACTCGCCGTCGGCATCGAGCGGTTGGCGGCGAACGACCTGGACGCGGCCCGCCGCCGCGCGATCTACGCCGGCCTCGAGTCGGTGTCGATCGACGTCGGGCTGATGGAGCGGCTCGATTCGATCGGCTGCGTGGTGGCCGACTGCGGCTGGAACGACATCGGGTCCTGGGGGCTGCTGGCGGAGGCCCTGCCGGCGGACGAAGACGGCAACCGGACCGTGGGCGACACGTTCGCGGTCGACGCCCGCGACAACCTCCTGTTCGCGGACGAGGGCGCGGTGGCGGTGATCGGCGTGGAGGGCCTCGCCGTCGTGCGGACCGGCGATTCCGTGCTGGTCGTGCCGCGCGAACGGGCCCAGGACGTCCGCGAGGTCGTGGAGCGGCTCGTGGCCCGGGGCCGTCCGGATCTGCTCTGAGCGCGCCGCCCGTCCTCGTCTGGCCTGGCGCCGTCGGCGGTCCGCGCGCCGCTTCCGGCGCCGGCATCCGCGAGCTGGCCTCCTGCCGGTCCGAGTTGCGGGCGGCCTTCGGGGAACGCTCGGACTGGGACGTCGAACTCGGCTTCGGCAAGGGCCGTTTTCTCGTTGCCTCGGCCGCGTCTTCCTGCCGCCCCTTCCTGGGGATCGAGATGGTGTCGAAGTACTTCCGGCTGGCCGCGCGGCGGGCGGCCTCGCGTCGTCTCTCGAACGTTGTCCTGCTTCGCGGCGAGGCGCTCTATCTGATCGCGACCCTGCTGCCCGCGGGCATGGCGCGCACGGTCCACGTCTACTTCCCCGACCCCTGGCCCAAGAGCCGGCACCATCGGCGGCGGCTGCTCGACCCGCGCACGGTCGACCTGGCGCTGTCGCTGCTCGATCCGCCGAAGGGAACGCTGTTCTTCGCCACCGACCACCCGGAGTACGGCGAGGCGGTGACGGAAACCCTTGCCCGGCACCCGGCGGTGGAGGCGGACCGGGTCGCCGGCGGGTGGCCGGAAGGGCCGCGCACGAACTACGAGGCGAAGTTCGAGCGGGAGGGACGGCCGATCGTGCGGCTCGCGGCCCGCCTTCGAGGCGGCGGTCCGGCGAGCCTGCTTCACCCCGCCGGCCGGAACGACCTGCTGGTGGGACCCGCTCCGGATCAGGCGCCCAGCGCGCGGCGGACCTCGTCGTGGACGGCGTCGCCGCAGTACACCCGGTAGCCCTCGATGCGCCGCAGATGACGCACGAAGTGACTCGCCTCTTCAAGCGGGACGAGGTTCCCGTCGTTCTGGCGAACCGGCACGCGGCCGCGGCCAAGGCGGTGGGGATCCTTGGCCGAGTTGGAAACGAGGACGCTCTTGCCGTAGCGCTTGCGCAGGGGTTCGAGGCGCCGCTCGAACGCCCGCTTCTGGGCCGCGTCCAGGTGCTCGCCGGTCTCGTGGGCCAGCCGGAAGTGGCTGCGGTCGATGATCGCCCGCGCGTGCAGGCTGTCCGAGCGCCGCATTCTCGTCATCATCTCGTTGTCGTCGTCGGTCAGGAAGCGCTCCGGGTCGCTGCTCCAGGCGATGCCCTGTTCGTGCAGCCACTCGTTCAGGTGGAGTTCCAGCGCCTTGCCGGTGACGTGGAAGTAGACCTGAGTGAACATGTAGTACCGTGCCAGGATCAGGCCCTCGACCGCGTGCAGGCCCTCGGCGTCGATTCCCAGCAGATGGCCCCCGCCGGCGCCGTCGGTGAGCGGCCGCACCGTGGCGACGACCTGGTCGAGGTCGAAGTTGCCGTAGCGGACGCCGCAGAACAGGGAGTCCCGCAGCAGGTAGTCCATCTTGTCGACGTCGAGTTCGCCGGAGACGATCGGCGGCAGCAGCCGCTCCGGCCCGTCGAGATCGTCGCCGAGCAGGCGGATCACGTCCCTGGCCCCGAGACCTTGGCCGTGCTGTTCGAACGCGGCGGCGATCTCGCGGCCGCCGAGCAGGCGCCGGCTCATCTCTTCGTGGTCGATCCCGTCCTCGAACAGATCCTCGGCCCAATGGCTGAACGGGGCGTGGCCGAGGTCGTGAAGCAGGGCGGCCGCTCGCACCAGGCGCCGGGCGCGCGCTCCGGGGTCGGCTTCGAGCGGCGTTCCTTTGGCCCGGGCCAGCGTGTCGTAGACGCGGCCGGCAAGGTGCATCGTGCCGAGGGCGTGACCGAAACGGCTGTGTTCGGCGCCGGGAAAGACGAGATGGGTCAGGCCGAGCTGGCGGATCGAACGCAGGCGCTGCATCGGCCGGGTGCGGATCAGCGCGGCTTCGAGTTCGTCGGCCTCGATGAAGCCGTGGATCGGGTCGCGGAACGCCAGCGTCGCCATGATTGCTACTCTACGGCTGCCCCCGCTGGCTTGTGGCGATGAAGAACCGTCTCCCGCTCCCGCCGTGGCTGGGAGGATTGGCGCTGGCCCTGACGGCGGCCGTCGTCCTCCCGGTCCAGTCGCCGGAACCCCCTGCCGCGCCGCCCGATCCGGCGGCCGAGGGGCTCGGTCTGCGCGAGCGTCTCGACCGGCTGGTCGAGCGGGTGAAGTTCGAGCAGAACCGGATCGTGACCCTTCAGGCGCGGCTGATCCAGCGACGCGAAGGCGAGCTTCTGTTGCAGCCCCTGGAGGAGCGGGGTTGGCTCCGCTACCGGCCGCCGGACGCGCTCCGCTGGGAGTTCGTGGCGCCGAAGCCGGTGATCATGACCGTCCACGGCGACGCGGCGACCACGTGGTACGTCGATCTCGGCGCGGCAAGGATCACGGAAGTGGGCCGGCTGTCGGAACAGGTGCTCGAATACATGGGGCCGGCGGGCAGCCTGGAGACGCTGATGAAGTACTTCGCCGTGCAGGCCGAGTTTCCCGAGAAGGAGGGGGATCCCTACTACCTGCGCCTGACGCCGGACTACCGGAGCGTCGAGAAACGCGTGAGGGAGATCGATCTCTGGATCGACCCGGAGAGCTTCCTGCCCTGGAAGTTCCGGATCGTCCACGCCAGCGGCGACGAGCGTCTCGTCACCCTCGAGGACGTGATCCTGAACGAGCCGATCGACGATGCGGAGTTCATCCTGGCGCTGCCCGACGACGTCGAAATCACCAGGATCGATCTCAACTGAGCGGCCGCCTCGGCTTCCGTGTCGTTTCGCGCGATGGGCTCGCTCGTCTCGGTCGCCTGACCACGCCCCATGGCCCGGTCGAGACGCCGGCCTTCATGCCGGTCGGCACGTTGGGCGCCGTGAAGGGCCTGAGCCAGGACGTCCTGGAAGCGGCCGGAGCGCGGATGCTGATGACGAACCTCTACCACCTGCTGGAGCGGGTGGGCGTGGAGCGGATCGGCGGTCTCGGCGGTCTGCACGAGTTTGTCGGTTGGGACGGTCCGTTGGCGATGGACAGCGGCGGCTACCAGGTGTTCAGCCTGGCCGGGTTGCGGCGGATCGACGACCGGGGAGTCACCTTCCGCAGCCCCCGCGACGGCGGTACCGTGAAGCTGACGCCCGAGCGGGTGGTGGAGTTCCAGGAACGGGTAGGCGTGGACGCCGCGATGGCGCTCGACGAGTGCCCGCCGTGGCCGGTGGACCGCGAGGCGGCGGCCGAGGCGCTGCGGCGGACGAACCTCTGGGCCAGGCGCTCGCTGGACCGCTGGGGAACGACCGACGGCGAGGGCGCGGCGGGCCTGTTCGGCATCGTGCAGGGGAGCTTCTTCCAGGATCTGCGGCTCGCGGCCGCGGAGGACCTTGCCGGCCTGCCCTTCGACGGCTACGCGATCGGCGGCGTGAGCGTCGGCGAAGAGCGCGAACTGGGCCGGCTGGCCCTCTCCTGGGTCGCGCCGGCGCTGCCGGAGGACCGGCCCCGCTATCTGATGGGGCTGGGCCAGCCCGCGGACATTCTTCACGCCGTGGGCCTGGGCGTCGATCTGTTCGACTGCGTGCTGCCCTCGCGCAACGCCCGCCACGGCACGCTGTTCTCGTCCTCCGGCATCGTGAGGATCAGGAAGGCGCGCTACCGGGAGGATCCGCGGCCCGTGGATCCGGCCTGCGGCTGTCCGGTCTGTCGGCGGCACAGCCGGGCTTTCCTGCACCATCTGTTCCGCTGCGGCGAAGTCACCGGCAAGGTGCTGGCGACCGAGCACAACGTGCGCTTCTACCTCGACTTCATGGCCGACCTGCGGCGGGCGATCGCCGAGGGCGGGCTGGCCGCCTTCGCGGCGCCGCGGACGGAGGCCGAACGGCGATAGGGTACGCCCTTGCGGTGAGGCCGCGACAGGCCGGCCCGCCGCTTGGCAATCATGCTGCCGGGAGCACCAGAGATGATTCCTGATTCCGCACTGTTCGTGGCCGCGGGCGGCGCGTCCGCCGGTCTCGTTGGGTTTCTGCCGCTCATCCTGGTCGGCGCCATCTTCTACTTCCTGCTGATCGCTCCGGAGCGCCGCCGGCGCAAGCAGCTGCAGGCGACGGTGGAGGCGCTGAAGAAGGGCGACCGCGTTCTCACCCAGGGCGGCGTCTTCGGCGACGTCGTGTCGACCGAGCCGACGACCGTCATCCTGCAGATCGCCGACGGGGTCAGAGTGAAGGTCACGAAGACGTCGATCACCGGCCTGGCCGAAGAGACGACGTCATGAACCGGAGTCTGGTCTGGCGGGGCCTGGCGGTGGCCGTCGTCGTCTCGGCCTGCGCGTTCTCGGCCTTCCCGCTCGCCGACTCGATCAACCTGGGCCTTGATCTCCGCGGCGGCATCCACCTCGTGCTCGAGGTGCTGACCGACGACGCGCTGCGGGCCGAGGCGCAGAAGGACATCGACAGTCTGGTCCGGGAACTCGCCGACAAGGGGGTCGAGAGCGCGAGCGCGGTCAGCGAGACTCCCGTCCGGTTCCGGCTGTCCGGACTGCCCCCGGACCAGGACGGCCTGCTGCCCACGATCGTCGAGGAGACGCTGCCGTACTGGACGTGGCGGCGCGCCGGCGAGGACGTGATCTTCGAGCGCCGGCCGGACGAAGTGAACACGATCCGCGAACAGGCGGTCGACCAGGCCCTGCAGACGATCCGCAACCGGGTCGACGAGTTCGGGGTCGCCGAACCGGTGATCCAGCGCCAGGGCCTGGGCAGCAACCGGCTGGTCGTTCAGCTTCCGGGCGTCGACGATCCGGAACGGGTGAAGGACCTGATCAGGAGGACGGCCTTCCTCGAGTTCCGCCTTGCCGTGTACCCGGAGCGCGGGGGCGCGGCGTTCGACCGCCAGGAGATTCTCGACCGCTACGGCGGCGTTCTGCCCGAGAACCTCGAGATCGTCGCCCAGGACCAGCTGGACGAGGACGGCGCCGTGACCGGTCAGGGTTTCTACGCGCTCGAGCGGCGTCCCGTGATCACCGGCCGCGACCTGAAGACGGCGCGCGCCGGGCTCGGTCAGTTTCAGGAACCGGTGGTCAACTTCTCGCTGACTCACGAGGGCGCCGGCATCTTCGAGGACTGGACCGGCGCGAACATCGGCCGGCCGCTGGCGATCGTGCTGGACGGCAAGGTGCAGTCGGCCCCGACCATCGAGGGGAGAATCTCCGACTCCGGGATCATTCGCGGGTCGTTCACCCAGCAGGAGGTCGATGACCTGGCGACCGTGCTGCGCTCGGGCGCCCTGCCCGCGGGCATCAACTACCTGCAGCAGCAGGCGGTGGGTCCGTCGCTCGGACAGGACTCCATCGACCAGGGCGCCCGGGCCTTCACCTTCGGCATCGCGCTGGTCATCCTGGCGATGCTGGTCGTCTACAGGGGCTCGGGCGTCAACGCGATCGTGGCCCTGGGGCTCAACTTCGTCATCGTGTTCGGCGCGCTCGCCACCTTCGGCGCCGCCCTCACCCTGCCGGGCATCGCCGGGCTGATCCTGACGATCGGCATGGCGGTCGACGCGAACGTGCTCGTGTTCGAGCGGATCCGCGAGGAGCTGCACAACGGCCGCACGGTCAAGGCGGCCGTCGCTTCGGGTTTCGGCAAGGCGTGGTCGTCGATCCTCGACGCGAACCTGACCACCCTGATCGCGGCCATCTTCCTGTTCAACTTCGGCACCGGCGCGATCCGCGGCTTCGCGGTGACCCTGATGGTGGGCATCCTGGCTTCGGTGTTCACGGCCGTCTTCAACAGCCGCCTGCTGTTCGACCTGCTTCTGTCGCGTTCTGCCCGCGTCGAGCGTCTGTCCATCTGAGGAACCACGGATACCGTCGATGGAGTTCTTCCGCAACACGAGTTTCGACTTCATGCGCGCGCGGCGCGTGTGCCTGAGCCTGTCCGCGGCCGCGATCGTCGCGGCGCTGGGGTTCATCTTCAGCCGTCCGTTGAACCTGGGCATCGACTTCGCCGGCGGCACGCAGATGATCGTGCAGTTCGACGAACCGCCCGATATCCAGGAACTCCGCGGGCTGCTGCAGGAGACGGGGCTCGAGAACGCTTCGATCCAGGCGTTCGGCGAGCAAGGGGACAACTCGATCATCCTGAAGACTCCCGTCGCCGATGACGAGGAACAGCGGAGCAGCGCCTCCCGGGTCGAGGAGGCGCTGCAACGGCGCTACAACGACGGCGTCAGCGGCCTCGATCTGAACCGGCAGGGCGCCGAGTCCCTCGCCTCCCTGCTGTTCGGCGCCGATCCGGACGGCGTCCGTGCGACGGGCGACGACATCGGCGCGCGGGAGCACTACCGGGAGGCGGCGGCCGAGGTCATGGCTCTGCGCCGGGACGGAGGGCTGATCCGCGACTGGTCCGAGATTCAGCCGAGCGAAGCGCTCAGTCCCGAGGCCGTGGCGGCGATCCGGGACGGCGCCGCGTTCGGCCGGTTCGCCGTCCAGTCGAGCGACAACGTGATGCCGCAGATCGGCGGCGAGTTGCGGCGGAAGGGCCTGCTCGCGATCGCGTTCTCTCTTGCCGGCATCCTCGCCTACATCTGGCTCCGCTTCGAGTTGCGCTTCGGGATCGGCGCCCTGGTCGCGCTCGCCCACGACGTCGCCGTCTGCCTGGGCCTGTTCGCCTTCGCGGGCTACGAGTTCAACCTGACGACGGTGGCCGCCTTCCTGACCGTCATCGGCTACTCGGTCAACGACTCCGTCGTCGTCTTCGACCGGGTGCGCGAGAACCTGCGGCGAAACCGCCGCGAAACTCTGGTCGACGTGCTGAACCGGAGCCTGAACCAGACCCTGTCGCGCACCGCGCTGACCTCCGGCACCACGCTGCTCGCGGTCGGTTGCCTGTTTGTCCTGGGAGGCGACGTGATCCGCGGGTTCTCCTTCCTGCTCCTCGTCGGCGTGCTCGTCGGCACCTATTCGTCGATCTGGGTCGCGAGCCCGATCGTCCTGATCTGGGAAACCGCCTTCGGCCGCGCGCGACGCGAGAAGAGGGCAGCGGCCGCGTAACGCCGCCAGACCCGTCGCAAGGCTCCATGTCTGGCCCCGGTCCCCGCTTCGAAGGACGCCGACGCCGCGGACCTCGCCGTGCAGCGGATGGCTCGGGCGGCTGAACGATCCCGGGCGCCGGCGCCGCTGCGCGAGCCCGGGGACGTGGGGATCGGCGACGTCCTGAGCCGCCTCCGGGAGAACGAGCGCGCCTGCGACGAGGGCTGGCTGCGGGACATGTTCGATTTCGCCGAACTGGCCCACCGCGGCCAGACGCGGCGGTCGGGAAAGCCCTACATCAGCCATCCGCTGGGCGTCGCCCACATGCTGGCGGAACTCAGGTTCGACCAGACCAGCGTCGCGGTCGGGCTTCTGCACGACGTGCTGGAGGACACCGGGGCGACGAAGCAGGACCTGGCTTCCCGGTTCGGCGCCGAGATCGCGGACCTGGTGGACGGCGTGTCGAAGATCGGCCGCCACGAGTACGTCCACAGCGACGAGGTGCAGGCCGAGAGCTTCCGCAAGCTGATCCTCGCCTCGGCGCGGGACCTGCGGGTGATTGTCGTCAAGCTGGTCGACCGTCTTCACAACATGCTGACCCTGGGACATCTGCGGACGGAGAAGCGGCGGCGCATCTCGCGGGAGACGCTCGAGATCTACGCGCCGCTCGCGCACCGGCTGGGCATGTCGCGGATCCAGGGGCTCCTGGAGGACCTTGCCTTCCAGCACCTGCACGCGCACCAGTACGAGGACATCCGTCGCCAACTCGACGAACGGATCAAGGGGGCGCGGCGGACGACGGAGCGGATCGCCGGGCGGCTGCGGGAGGCGTTGCGCAAGGGGGACATCGAGGGCGAGATCAGCTACCGGGTGAAAGGCTGCTACTCGGTCTACCGGAAGCTGCGCCAACGCCAGATCGACCTGCCGGAACTGTACGACTTCCTGGCGTTCCGCATCATCACCGCGGACGTCAAGGACACGTATGCCGCCCTTGGCGTCGTTCACCAGCTCTGGCGGCCGATCCCTGGCCGGTTCAAGGACTACATCGCGATGCCGAAACCGAACCTCTATCAGTCGCTGCACACGACGGTGGTGGGACGCGGGGGGCAGCCGTTCGAGATCCAGATTCGGACACGGGCGATGGACCTGCTGGCCGAGGAGGGCGTCGCCGCCCACTGGCGATACAAGGAAGGCCAGCTCGACACGGACGAGGACGACGCCAGCATCGTCTGGCTGCGGCAACTGCTGGAGTGGCAGCAGGAGACGCCCGATCCGCGCACCTTCATGAGCGCCCTGAAGATCGACCTGTATCCGGACGAGGTGTACGTGTTCACGCCGAAGGGCGACGTGCTCTCCTTTCCGCGCGGCGCCACGACGCTCGACTTCGCCTACCGCATCCACACGGAACTCGGTCATCACTGCAGCGGCGCGCGGGTCAACGGCCGGCTGGCGCCGTTGCGGACGGAACTCAAGAACGGCGACATCGTGGAGATCACGACGAACCCGAACCGGGAGCCCAGCCGGGACTGGCTGAACATCGTCGTCACGCCGAAGGCCCGCAGCAAGATCCGCCACTGGATCAACGCCGAGCAGAAGAAGCGGGCGATCGAGATCGGCCGTACGCTGCTGGCCAGCGAACTGCGCCGCTACCGGGTCAGCCCGCGACGGATCTTCGAGTCGAAGGAGATGGCCGACTTCATCGCCGCGGAGGGCCACGCCGGCCTCGACGAGCTGTTCGGCCGGCTCGGGTTCGGCCGCGGATCGGTCAAGCCGGTGCTGCGCGCGCTGCTGCCGCCGGAGCGACTGCGCCACCGCGACCAGGAACCCGGCCGCCTGCGCCGCGCGGTGAGCAAGGTGATGCCGCGCGACCAGGCGAAGCTGGTCGTCAAGGGCGAGGACGACATGCTCGCCTTCTTCGCCGGTTGCTGCAGTCCGTTGCCGGGGGATGAGATCATCGGCTTCGTGACCCGCGGCCGCGGCGTGTCGGTTCACTCGGTGGACTGCCCCAACGTGCGCAACCTGCTGTACCACCCGGAGCGCGAGATCCGGGTCGAATGGGCCCGCCGCCACGACTCGATGTTCGCGGTCGCCCTGGTCATCGAGACGCGCGACCGGCCCGGCGTACTTGCCCGGGTGACCGAGGCGATCGCCAAGCAGGGCAGCAACATCCGCCACATCGAAAGCCGCGGCCGCGGCGCCGGCGAGGCGTCGATCGACGTCGTCGTCGACGTGCGCAACCGAAAGCACCTCAACCGTCTCCGGGAGTCCCTCGAGAACCTGACCGCCGTGCGCGCCGTGACGCGCCGACAGGGATCGTCTTCGGCGTCGGCCGCCGGGTAGCCTGAGTCCGGCCGCGCCGAAATCCGCTCCGCGCCCCGGCGGGCCGTGCTCTCTCGGGCCGCCAGGGCGCGCCGTTGGACGCGGGAGGTTGGCGCTCCGTAGGAATCCTTGACGGTCGGAAACGAGAATCAAGGAGGGAAGAGGAATGATCGGAACTCGTCGAGTGCATCTTGTTCTGACAGTGATTTCGAGCGCGGCGCTGCTTGGCGTTCCGGTGGCGCCGGCTCTTGCCGAGAGCGTGGAGGCCGCGGCCGGGTCGGTCACTCTTCAGGTCACCCCGGGCAGCGTGCCCGAGAGCGGTGGAGAGGTCGAACTGCTTGCGATCGTGCGCGACGATCGGGGGCGGCCACTCGAGAACGCGAAGGTGAACTTCGTGGCGGAGACGGGCACGCTGGAGTCCGGTGGCCGGTTGGTCGTTGCCGGAGGCGACGGGGGAGCGGTCGATCGGCTCGTCCTGACCGCTTCCGAGCTGGCGGCTCTGGAGGAAGACGGCTTTCAGCTCGCGGTAGCCGTCGGCTCAGGCGGCGGAACGCTGGTCACCTCGAACGTCGGCGTTGGCATTCAGCGTCGTCCGGAGGCGGCGTTCAGGCACAGCGGGGGCGACCTGATCGTGGCGTTCGACGATGTTTCGGACGGTCTCGTGACGAACCGCTCGTGGGACTTCGGCGACGGCGCGACGAGTGCCCGCCAGAGTCCGTCGCACACGTTCGCCGAGCCGGGCCTCTACCCGGTCACGCTGCGTGTCGGGAACGCGGTGGGGTCTGACGAAGTGACGAGGCTGGTCCGGGTCCATGGGCGGTCGGACGCTGGGGAGTAGCGGTTTCTGGACGCTTTTCCGGCAGCGCTCGTATACTGATTCGAGAGATGGAAACCAGACTCCGATTCCCGCCAGCCGCCATGGCCGCCAGCTTGTTGCTGGCGGTCTTCGCCGCGTGCGACAAGACGAGTCCGGTCGCCCCTTCGGGGTCGCTCATCACGATCAGCGCGAACCCGGACCGCATCCCTTCGGACGGGAGCGCCGAGATCCGGGTCGTTGCGCTCAGGCCGAACGGAACGCCGGTCAGCCGCGGCACACTGGTCCGTCTCACGACGACGCTTGGCGCGATTCCGCCCAGCATCGGCGTCGACGACCGCGGAGAGGCGTTGGCGATTCTCCGGGCGGACGGTCAGTTCGGCGTCGCCACCGTGTCGGCCAGCGCCGGCGGTTCCGAGACCGCGACGATCGACGTACAGCTCGGCCTGTCGCCGGCTTCGGTCACCGTGCAGGTGACGCCGAACAGCGTGCCCGAAACCGGGGGCGAGGCTGTTCTGCTTGCGATCGTGCGCGACGACCGCGGTCAGCCGCTCGAGAAGGCGCAGGTCAACTTCCGGACGCAGGTCGGGACGCTCGACTCCGGCGGCGGGCTGGTCCCGACTGCCGCGGACGGCAAGGCGTCGGATCGGCTCGTCGTCACTTCGGGCGATCTCGACACGGTGTCGGGGGACAGCTTCGAGGTCGGCGTGGATGTCGGCGGCGGCGCCGGCGAACTCGTCACGAAGAACGTCGGAGTCGCGGTTCAGCGATTGCCGAGGGCCGACTTCACCTTCAACACCCGGAATCTGCTGGTCGCCTTCGAGGACACGACGGACGGCCGCACGACGAGCTGGCTGTGGAACTTCGGCGACAGCAATACCAGCACTCGCCAGAACCCGACGCATACGTATGTCAAGCCGGGCACCTACGCGGTCACCTTCCGGGCCACCAACTCCCTCGGATCCGACGAGGTGACCAAGTTCGTCCAGGTCACGGGTCAGTAGGCCGCCGGGACGTGGCCGCCGGGGAGCGCCCGACGTCTCCGAAGCCGACGGTGACGATCGGCGAGTTGTACCTGGCTCAGGGCCACCGGAGGGAGGCCATCGCGATCTTCCAGCGCGTGCTTTCGGCGGACCCGGCCAGCCGGCGTGCCCGCGCGGCGCTCGAGCGCCTGGGAGTGTTCCCGCCACGGGCTACAATCCGCGGCCGGGAGGCCCCGGACCGTGCTGAGCAATGAGGAAATCCAGGCTCTGATTCGCTTCGTGGCCGAGGAGCGTCGGGGCGGCTCGAATCTCTCGGTCGAGGTCCAGGTCGACGGTCTCTACCTGCGTGTGGGGGGCGACCGGTGCGCCGCCGGGGCGTCGCGTCCCTCGCCGGCGCCGACGGTCTTGCCGGCGGCCGCTCCGCTGTCGGCGTCGACGGACGCGCCCGCGGCCGACAGGCCGGGGTTCGATGGGCACGTTCTGACGTCGCCGATCGTGGGGACGTTCTACGCGGCGCCGAGTCCGGACTCCCCGCCCTACGTCGAAATCGGCGGCCGGGTCGAGAAGGGTCAGGTCGTGTGCATCGTCGAGGCGATGAAGCTGATGAACGAGATCGAGGCAGACGTCTCGGGAACCGTCTCTTCCGTGTTGCCGGACAACGGCGACCCGGTGGAGTTCGGCTCGCCCCTGTTCGTGATTCAGGCTTGAGGAGCGCGCTGCCGGGGGCGGCGAGGACCTCGCGGCCGTTCCGGAGAATCCTCGTCGCGAACCGAGGCGAGATCGCGGTCCGCGTCATTCGCGCCTGCCGCGATCTCGACATCGAAACGGTCGCGGTCTTCAGCACGGTCGACCGGGACGCGCTGCACGTGCGCCTGGCCGACAGGGCGGTCTGCGTCGGTCCGCCTGCGGCCGGGGCGAGCTACCTTCACCAGCGGAACCTGCTCGCCGCGGCCAGCATCGCCGGCGCCCAGGCGGTTCATCCGGGATACGGGTTCCTGGCCGAGAACGCGGACTTCGCCGATGCCGTCGGACGTTGCGGCCTGGCCTGGATCGGACCGTCGCCGGCCGCGATCCGTACCCTGGGAGACAAGAGGAGGGCGCGCGAAGCCGCGGTCGCGGCCGACGTGCCGGTGCTTCCAGGCGGCCCGGCGCCGGCATCGTTCGAGGAGACGGCGGCGCTGGCCGGGAAGCTGGGCTATCCGCTGATGCTGAAAGCCGCGGCGGGCGGCGGCGGCCGCGGCATGAGGGAGGTTCGCGACGAGGGGGCTCTCGAAGCGGCCCTGGACGCCGCCGCGAGCGAGGCCCGGGCCGCCTTCGGCTGCGGCGAACTGATGCTGGAGCGTCTGGTCGAGCGGCCGCGGCATGTCGAGGTGCAGGTCTTCGGCGACTCGTTCGGCCGCGCGTTGCAGTTCGGCGAACGCGACTGTTCGATTCAGCGCCGACGACAGAAGCTGCTGGAGGAAGCGCCGGCGCCGGCGATCAGTTCCGAACTCCGCCGGTCCCTGGCCGAGGCGGCGCTGCGTCTGGTCAGGCGGGTCGGCTACTCGAATGCGGGTACGGTCGAGTTTCTGGTCGATGGCGACCGCTTCTACTTTCTGGAGATGAACACGCGCATTCAGGTCGAGCATCCGGTCACGGAGGCGGTGGCCGGAGTCGATCTGGTCAAGCTGCAGATCGTCGCCGCGGCGGGCGAGCCCCTGGGACTTCCGGACCGCATCGAGATCTCGGGCCACGCGATCGAATGCCGGATCAACGCCGAGGATCCGGAGACCTTCGCGCCGTCGCCCGGCTTGCTGCGTCGCTACCGCGCCCCCGCGGGTCCAGGCGTACGGGTCGACAGCCACGGTTTCGAGGGCGGCGAGATGCCGCCGCACTACGACTCGCTGCTCGCCAAGGTGGTCGCCCGCGGCAAGAACCGCGCCGAGGCGACGTCGAGGATGGCCCGGGCGCTCCGGGAGTTCGAGGTCGACGGCATCCGCACGACGCTGCCGCTCATGCGCGGGATCGTCGAGTCGCGGCCGTTCGCGGAGGCCGACCTGGACACCGGATTCCTCGCTCGGCTGGAGTGGCGGCGGGAATGACGGAAGCTGTCCGGTCGGTGTTGCGTCCCCCGGCGAATCGCCTCTACGCGATCGTCGATACGGGCTTCTTCGGCGCCGACGCGGAGGCCGTGGCGACCGCCGTGCGCATCCTCCTGGACTGCGGCGTACGCTGGATCCAGTTGCGCGCCAAGTCGGCGCCGGACCTGGACTCGTGGCGGCTGGCCGAGGCGGCGGCAATGGCGTTCGAGGAGGCGTCGGGCGCCGGCGGCGAAGAGGACGCGTCGTTGCTGTGGATCAACGACAACGCCGCGATCGCGGCGGCGCTGCTGGCGAACGGCCGCCGCGCCGGTCTTCACCTGGGCCAGGACGACCTGCCGCCCTTCGTGGCCCGGCTGTCTGTTCCCGCCGCCTGTCCGATCGGCCGCTCGACCCACGGCCGCGAGCAGGCCGCGGCGGCGGACCGCGATCCGGCGGTCGACGCCCTGGCGATCGGGCCGGTGTTCGGGACGTCGACCAAGCAACGCCCCGATCCCGTGGTAGGGCTCGCTGGCGTCGCCGCAGCGAGGGAGGTCGCGTCGAAGCCCCTGATCGGGATCGGCGGCATCGACAAGGAGGGCGCCCCGCGGGTCATCGAGGCCGGCGCCGACGCGGTGGCGGTCGTCTCGGCGCTCGACCCGAAGGACCTCGCCGCCTCCTGTCGGCGTCTGCTGCGGGCCCTCGCCTGAACGTTCCGGCGCATGCGCCGCCGCGAACGCTGCTGGCCGGAGCAGAGCTCAGTCTTCGAGGCTGTCCCAGACGGTCTGGATCCAGACCGGCGCCGGCGACAGCGGGCTTCTGCCGTAGGGCGCGAATCTCTCCGGCAGGCCGTTCTCCCGGACCTCGTCCAGCGACTTGCCGGCTCGCTTCTCCGTTTCGATGAAGGAGATCGTGTCCGCGACGTAGTCGTGGTACTTCTGCAGGTCGGCCTTCGTGGCCAGCGGTCCATGGCCGGGGATGATCTTCGTGTCGTCGTCGACGATCTCGAGGAGCCTGGCCACGTTGTCGCGCAGCCCGAGCGCGTTGCCGCCGACGTCCCGGTCGATGTACGGGTAGCCGCCGAGATTCGGGAACTGGTCGCCGGCGTGGACCACGTTCGAGTCGCGGAAGAGGATCGCCGCGTCACCGTCGGTGTGTGCGGGGTTGCCGAAGTGGATCACGTCGATCGCCTCGCCGTTCCAGTGCAGCGTGACGTTCTCCTCGAACGTGACGATCGGCAGCGCCTCCGCCGGGAACGGCGTGGCCGAGAAACTGGCGCCGGCATGACGGTTCTCCAGCAGCCTCTTGCGCACGTTCGCGTGGGCGACGATCGCGGAATCCGTCCCGAAGGCCGCGTTGCCGCCCGCGTGGTCGAAGTGGTAGTGCGTGTTGACGACGAAGTCGATCCTGCCCTCCTGGATCTTCGCCACTGCCGCCTTGATCTTCGGCGCCACCGTCATCATCGCGTCGTCGACGATCAGGATGCCGTCCTCGCCCGCCGAGACCGCGAGGTTACCGGCCAACCCGGGCCCGGGCAGGAGCATGTAGACCGTGTCGCTCAACCGGGTCTGCCGCCAGACGATCTGTTCGCCCGCCTGTGCGATCCAGGCGTCGATGTCGAGCTGCGCCGCGGCCGGAGCGGCGACCGCGGCCGCGAGGCACATGGCGACGGTCGCGAGGAAGCGTCCGGGCCGACCGCCGCTGTTCACTGGGGTCTTCTCGATCATCGTGTTCTCCTCCTGTCCGGTTCGTCGCGTTGAAGACCCAACCCTACTCCCATGGCCGCGCTGATTCCGCGCTGTTCACGGAAGAAACCCGTGCGGCAGCCGGCCCGGGTTGCGGCGGCGCCGGTAAAGAGTCGCTCGGGGCGCGCCCACGCCGCCCACGTCCTCGCCACCCCGCACCACCGGCGGAACGGACCTTCGGCCTGCCCGGAGTTCGACCCCTGAACCAGCGCACCCGGTGGAAGACATCCTGAATCGGCCGAACCCCGGAGAGACAACGGGGCTCTCCGACTGGTCTCCGGAACGTCGGGTCAGCCGCCTGGCGCGGCCTTCCGCACCTGCCACGCCTGCCGCGTTTCCTGCGACGAGAATCGCTGCTCGGCCCAAGGGTCGCCGTACGCGTGGTAGCCGTTCCGTTCCCAGAAGCCGCGTTCGTCGCCGTTCAGGAGTTCGATCCCGGAGATCCATTTGGCGCTCTTCCAGGCGTAGAGATGCGGCGCCACGAGCCGGAGCGGCCCCCCGTGGTCCGGCGCCAGCGGCTCTCCGCCGTGGCGGTCGGCGAGCAGCGCATGCTCGGAGAGCAGGTCTTCGAGCGGCAGGTTCGTCGTGTAGCCGCCGTGGCAATGGATCATCGCGTGGGAAGCGTCGGGCAGCGGCGCGACCGCGCCGAGCACGTCCCGCGTGGCGAACCCGGACCACGGGTTGTCCAGCGTCGAGAAGCGCGTGACGCAGTGAAAGTCGGCGGTCACGTCGCGCCGCGGCAGCGATTGAAGCGCCTGCCAGTCGAACGTGCGCTCGGCCTCGACGCGGCCGAACAGCCGCAGCTTGAACCCGGCCAGATCGACGTCCGGCGTTTCGCCAACGGAGAGCACCGGCCACTTCTTCGTGACGTGCTGGCCGGGGGGTACCCGGTCGTCGCCGCGTCTCGGAGAATCGTCCATGGCGGCGAAGACTATCGGTCGAGGGCGGCGTGCAGCGGGCGGTTGTCAAATGTGAGCATTCTGGTCAACAATTCCGGCGCCGCGGCTCGGGTTGCCCCGAGCCGCCCGTCCGAGTCCTTGCGATGATTGCCGAACCCGTTTCCAGCGAGTGCGCCGCGGCCGCCGTCGATCTGGCGGGCCCGCCGATTCCGGACGGGCTGGGCGACGGCGCCCGGCGGCTGCTGTCGCGGATCGGCAATACGCCGCTGCTCGACCTGAGCCACGTTCTCGGACCGGCCGCGCGGGAACTTGGATCGGAACTCCTGGCGAAGGCGGAGATGGCGAACCCGGGCGGCTCGGTCAAGGACCGGCCGGCGCGTCACATGATGCTGGCGGCCCGAGGCGCCGGCCAGCTCGACGGCGGCCGCCGCGTCCTGGACGCGACTTCGGGCAACACGGGCATCGCGCTCGCCATGATCGGCGCGGCGATGGGCGTCGGCGTCACGCTCTGCCTGCCGCGGAACGCCTCGATCGAGCGACGCCGCATCCTCGGAGCGTTCGGCGCCGAACTCGTGCTGACCGATCCGATGGAAGGTTCCGACGGCGCCATCCGCGAAGCGCGCCGGATGAGCGAGGCGGATCCGGAGACGTTCTGCTACGTCGACCAGTACGGCAACGCCGCCAACTGGCGGGCTCACTTCGAGACCACCGGCCCCGAGATCCGGAGGCAGACGGAGGGACGGCTCACCCACTTCGTCGCCGGTCTCGGCACCAGCGGCACCTTCTGCGGCACGGCGCGGTATCTGGCCGCCCTGGTTCCCCGGGTTCGGCTGATCTCGATGCAGCCGGACGGTCCCTTCCACGGGCTGGAGGGCATGAAGCACATGCCGAGCGCCTTGGCGCCGGCGATCTACGACCCGTCGATCGCCCACGAGGAGACGGAAGTCAGCACCGAGGACGCCTACGCGGAGGTCCGGGCGCTCGCCCGCGGGAGCGGCCTGCTCGTCGGCGTCTCGGCGGCCGCGAACGTGGTCGCCGGGCGGCGGATCGCCGAGCGCGCCGCGGAGGCGGGGCAGCGCGCCGTCGTGGCGACGATCCTCTGCGACGGCGCCGACAAGTACCTGTCCGAGCCGTTCTGGGACGAGGATTGAACCGCCGGCGCGGCGCGGCGGAGGACCCGCGCGACGACTCCCCCCGGACTGCACGATGATCGAACTGTCTCCAGACGACCTGGCCCGCATCCGCGCGCACGGCGAGGCGACGTACCCGGAGGAGTGCTGCGGCATCCTCGTCGGCGGCACGGAAAAGACGGCGAGCGGGAATGGCGCCGTGCTGGCGCGGGTCGTGCGCCTGGTCTGCGCCGAGAACGAACGCGAAGACGAGAGCCGTCGCAACCGCTACCTGATCCCGCCAGAGGTCGTCCTCCGGGCCGAGCGGGAAGCGCGCGCGGAAGGCCTGGACGTGGTCGGCTACTACCACTCGCACCCGGATCATCCGTCGCGGCCCAGCGACTTCGACCGGGACCACGCCTGGCCGGGCTACAGTTACCTGATCGTCTCGGTGCGCGAGGGCCGCGCCAGGGACGAGCGGAGTTGGCGGCTCAGCGACGATCGTTCCCGCTTCGACGAAGAGCCGATCCGCGTTCCCGAACCGCGCGCGACCTGAAGCGCAGACGCACCGAAGAGTCCCACGGAGACCGACGATGACCGTACTCATACAGATTCCCACGCCCCTTCGGGGCTTCGCCGACGAGCAGGCCGAGGTGACGGTGGCCGGCGCCACGGTCGGCGAGGCGATGGAGCAGCTCGTTACCCGGTACGAGGGGCTGCGGCCGCACCTGTTCGGCGACGACGGCAAGCTGCGCAGCTTCGTCAACCTGTTCCTGAACGACGAGGACGTGCGCTACCTGGAGCGGGAGGCGACGCCGATCGCCGGCGACGCGACGCTCGCGATCATCCCGTCGATCGCCGGCGGCACGGTGGCCGAGCCGCTTGCAACCGCGACGGCAGAGGACGCGACGGCCGAGGAACTGAGCCCGGAAGAGATCCTCCGCTACAGCCGGCACCTGATCATGCCCGAGGTCGGCTCGGAAGGGCAGTTGAAGCTCAAGGCCGCCAAGGTGCTGATGATCGGCGCCGGCGGGCTCGGTTCGCCGCTCGGCATGTACCTTGCCGCGGCCGGCGTCGGCCGCCTCGGCCTGGTGGACTTCGACGTCGTCGACGAATCGAACCTGCACCGTCAGTTGCTCTACAGCGCCGCGGATGTCGGCCGGCCCAAGATCGAGGCCGCGGTCGAGCGGCTGCGCGAGGTGAACCCGCACCTCGAGCTGGCGCCGCATCCCGTGGCGCTGAACTCGAGCAACGCTCTCGAGATCTTCGAGGACTACGACCTGGTGGTCGACGGCACGGACAACTTTCCGACCCGCTACCTGGTCAACGACGCCTGCGTCCTGCTCGGCAAGCCGAACGTCTACGGTTCCATCTTCCGCTTCGAGGGCCAGGTGTCCGTGTTCTGGGGCGCCAAGGGTCCGTGCTACCGCTGCCTGTTCGCCGAGCCGCCGCCGCCGGGACTCGTCCCGTCATGCGCCGAAGGCGGCGTCCTCGGGGTGCTTCCGGGCATCGTCGGCAGCCTGCAGGCGAACGAGGCGATCAAGCTGATCATCGGCCAGGGCGATCCGCTGATCGGCCGGCTGGTCCTGTTCGACGCCCTGCGGATGAGCTTCCGCGAGCTGAAGCTGCGCAAGAACCCGGACTGCCCGGTCTGTTCCGAGCAGCCGACCCAGACGGAGCTGATCGATTACGAGCAGTTCTGCGGCGTCCCCGCCGTCGCCGAGGCGCCGGTCCTCGACGACACGATCGACGTGACGCCGACCCGGGTCCAGTCCTGGATGAACGACGGCCGCGACGTCAGCATCCTCGACGTCCGCGGTCCGCAGGAGTACGCGATCTGCCGGCTCGACGGCTCGATCCTGATCCCGGTTGCCGAGCTCGAGGACCGGCTCGACGAGCTCGACCCCTCGAAGCTCTGGGTCGTCCACTGCCACCGCGGCCCGCGGTCGACCCGGGCGACGAACATTCTCCGCGACAACGGCTTCCCGCGGGCCTACAACCTGGCCGGCGGCATCGACGCCTGGGCGGAGCAGGTGGATCCGTCGTTGCCGCGGTACTGAGGGAGCGGCGCGCTGGCGACTGCCGTCGGCTTCGGCCGGATCGCCAGACGCGCCCGACGCCGCAGGCGTCGAAGGGCGTCTCGATCGGGACGCGAATCAGGTCGCGCCCCAAGGCCTGTGCGATCAGCATCCGGTCGAATGGGTCGCGCGGGGGCGCCGGCGGCGCGCCGACTCGAGCGGCGTCCGGCACGCTGACCGACAACTCCTCGAAGCTCTGTCCGGCGATCGCATCAGAGACTCCCAGCGCGACTTCTTCCTTGGCGTCCGGACAGCTGGTTGGCTGACCATGGGACCAACCGGCGCGTGGGTCAAGAGCCGGTCGGACTGAAGCGGACTTCCCGTCCTTCGACTCGCACCCGCGCCTCCGGCGGAGCCTCGACGGCGCGTCGCGGCAGCAGGGCGAGGCCGATGGCGGCGTCCTCGCGCGGCGACCGGGAGACGCTGGTGACCGTACCGACGGTCCGGCCCTCGAACTCGATCTCGGCGCCGGCGGTCGGGAGGCGCCCGGGCTCGAAGCCGAGTCGGCACATGCGGCGGGCCGGGTGGCCTCGGTAATGAAGCCGCGCGACGATCTCCTGGCCCAGGTAGCAGCCCTTCTCGTAGTCGACGGCGCCTTCGATGCCGGTTTCCTGCGGCAGGTTCGCGTCGTCGTAGTCGACGCCCCAGAGCGGATGGCCGCGTTCGATGCGCAGCGCCTCGGTCGCGTCGCGGCCGACGCGCCGCAGGCCTGCTTCGACCAGGTCGTCGGCCATCAGAGGCGCGATGGCCGAGGACTGCCAGAGGGAGAAGGCGGGCGCCGCGCCGTGGCCCTCGCGCACCAGGCGGGTCTGGCAGTGGAGGAGTTCGACCTGGGCGTGACTCCAGGCCTCGGTCAGGTCGAGAGCCTCCGAAGCGCCCAGATCGGCGAGGAACTCGGCGCTCTTCGGCCCGGCGATCCGCACCGAAGCCATGTCGCCAAGCGGCAGAATCTCGACCCGGTCCGTGACGACGTAGCCCCCCAGGTGCTCGATGATCCTCCTGCCGCGGCCCTTCGGGATCTCGAGCCACAGGCGGTCTTCCAGCGCGAGTGCGGCGGCGCTGGCGAGAATGCGGCCGCGACGGTCGGTGATGAAGCCGAAGCGACCGGCGCCGGGTCTCAGGCCTTCGACGGCGGCCGTCGTCATGCCGCCGAAGAAGCGCGCGCGGTCGGGTCCCATGAGTTCCAGCCGGGAGGCCGGAACGGGCTCGCACAGGGCCGCTTCGGCCGTGAGCAGCCGGATGTCGCCTTCGAAGCTCATGGTCTCCGCCGCGAGGCGTAGTGGCCGTCGAGGAGGACCTCCCGCACGGAAGCGTGGCGGAGGTCGGGCACGACCCAGCGGGCGCCCGCTTCCATGAGCCGATGATCGGGGGTGAAGCCGGTGGCCACGGCCAGCACCGGGACGCCATGAGCGGCGCCGCAGGCGACGTCGCGGACCGTGTCGCCGATGATGACGACGTCGCTCGGCGCCGGCGGGCCGCCCAGGCGCGCCGCGGCCCGGTCGACCGCCACCGGAACGAGCTCGTTGCGCCGAACGCCGTCCTCGCCGAACGCGCCGAAGTCGAAGAAGCGGTTCAGGCCGAAGGGTTCGAGCTTGGCCCGCGCGCCGATCTCCCAGTTGCCGGTGAGCAGGCCCACGCAGGCGTCCTCGGCGACCGCCAGTTCTTCCAGCACCTCGACGACGCCGGGAAGGAGCTGCATCCGGCCCGGGTCGAGCCGCTCGAGCAGGTCGCCGTAGTGGGAGCGCACCTCGCCCAGGCGGCCTTCGACCTCCTCGCGCGGCAGGCCGGCGTCGGTCATCAGGTCGATGACGGCCTCCGTGTCCGTCCGGCCGCCGAAGTCGTAGGCGCGGACGTTGCCCGTCTGGCCGAAGGTGCGCTTGAGCGCGCCCATGAAGATGGGCCCGATCTGAGGGCCGCAGCGAACCAGGGTGCCGTCGATGTCGAAGAGAAGGAGCCGCATCGGGTAGACGCGGAGAGTATCCGTCCCGCCAACCGCTCCGTGGCGGCAGGGCGTGTCGCTCACGTGTCGCTCGAAATGCAACGCGACTTCCGTCGCTGGCTGTTAGCCTTCCGCGTCTTGATCGTACGGGTGCTGAGCTTCGCCACCGCGCTGGACGTTGTCGGCAGCGCCGAAACGGAACACGAGCTCCCGGACGGCGGCACGGTCGCCGACCTGGTCGAGTGTCTGACGGCGGCCTGTCCGGCCCTGGAAGCCCTCTGGCCGCGCCTGGCCGTCGCTGTCGACGGCGAAATCGCCGGCGACCGGACGGTCCCCCTTCACGACGGCGCCGAAGTGGCCCTCCTGCCTCCGGTGTCCGGCGGATCATGCGGCGCCGGCCGGCTGCGGGAAGGCCCCGTCGACGCGGAGACGGTGTCCGCGGTCCGCGCCGGCGTGGAGGACGCCGGAAAGGGAGCGGTCGTCGTCTTCGTCGGCGTCGTCCGCAACTCCTTCGGCGGCCGTCCGGTCGCGCGCATCGCCTACACCGCGTATCCGGCGATGGCCGAGAGGCGTATGGAGCGGATCGTCCGCGAACTCGAAGCCGCGGCGCCGGGTACTCGGGTGGAGATCGTCCACGGTCTGGGAACGCTGGCCGTGGGCGAAGCGAGCGTCGTCATCGCCACGGCTTCCGCCCACCGCCGCCAAGCCTACGAGACGAATCGTGTCGCCCTGGAGCGCCTCAAGGCGGAGGTTCCGATCTGGAAACAGGAGCACTACGTTGACGGCAAATCCTCCTGGCGCGAGGAGGAACCGCTGGAGTAGACGGCTCGCCGTCGCCGGCATCCATGGCAACCGCTTGCTGTAGAGTCCCCGACGCACCAATCGGCTGGCCGCGCGTCCTGGTCGGCTTGCGGCCCTCAGCTCGCAAGGTCCGCGGCAGCATGGCCGTCTAGGAACGAAAGGAGCGTCCATGACAGGGACGACAAGATGCTTGCGGCTGCTGGCGGCGGTCGCCTTCTCGCTGGCGCCCGCCCCGACCGCCGCGACTGCCCAGGAGACGGAAATCTCCGAAGACGAACACGACGCGGAGGAGCACGAGCACGCGCACGCGTTCACCGAGGAGATCGTCGTTCTCGGCAGCCGGGCGCACGCCCGTTCGGTGACCGAATCCCAGGTCCCGATCGACGCGATTCCCGCCGAGGACGTCATGCACCAGGGCGCCAGCGCGCTCGACTACCAGTTGCGGAACCTGGTTCCCTCCTTCAACGTCGCGACCCATCCGATCAGCGACGCGGCGACGCTGGTGCGGCCGGCCAGCCTGCGCAACCTCGCCCACGACCACACGCTCATCCTGGTCAACGGCAAGCGACGCCACCGGTCGTCGGTGCTCGCCTGGTTCGGCGGCGTGACGGATGGCGCGCAGGGCGCCGACATCTCTACCATCCCGGCGATCGCTCTCGAGAGGGTCGAAGTCCTGCGCGACGGCGCGTCGGCCCTGTACGGCTCGGACGCGATTGCCGGCGTCATCAGTTTCCTGCTCAAGGACGACGCGGCCGGCGGCGGCATCGAGCTGAACGGCAGCAACTATCTCGCGGGCGACGGCGCCGGCTACAGCGTGGCCGGCAACGTCGGCCTGCCGATGGGCGCGAACGGTTTCGCCAACCTGAGCTTCGAGTACGGCGGCGGCGACCCGACCGACCGCAGCGTCCAGCGCCTGGACGCGGCGGCGTTGATCGTCGCCGGCAACGACGCCGTCAGGGACCCGGCGCAGATCTGGGGCAACCCGGAAGTCGAGGACGACGTGAAGCTGTTCGCCAACCTCGGCCACCGTTCCGGCGCCGGCCTGGAGTTCTACGGCTTCGCCAACTACGCCGACAAGAAGATGACGGAGGGCTTCTTCTTTCGCAACCCGAACTCGCGGCAGAGCATCTACAGCGGCGACGGCGGCGAGACGCTGCTGATCGGCGACGTCCTGCGCGCCAACGGCATGGGCTCGGCGAACTGCCCCGAGGTCCGCGTGACGAACAACGTGCCCGACCCGGACGCCCTCGCCAAGGTCTTTGCCGACCCGAACTGCTTCTCTTTCCGGGAGATCGCTCCGGGCGGCTTCACCCCGCAGTTCGGAGGCTGGGTCACGGACGGTTCGATCGTCGCGGGTTTCAGGCGGGCGCTGGACAACGGCTTCTCCTGGGACGTCTCGGCCGGCTTCGGCGTCCACGAGACCGACTTCTTCATCATGAACACCGTCAACGCCTCGCTCGGCCCGAACACGCCGCGCGACTTCGACGCCGGTTCCTACGCGCAGGAAGACGTCAACCTGAACGTCGACATGTCCTGGTCCGTGTCCCACCGGCTCAGCGTCGCCGCCGGCGCCGAGTGGCGCGATGAGAGCTTCACCATCGGCGCCGGGGGGAGGCCGTCCTGGGAAGTCGGCCCCTA
Source organism: Candidatus Multivorans sp. (assembly GCA_965203495.1). Classification (GTDB taxonomy): domain Bacteria; phylum Acidobacteriota; class Thermoanaerobaculia; order Multivoradales; family Multivoraceae; genus Multivorans. The sequence goes on along the minus strand of CBDBDB010000008.1, from coordinate 199,573 downwards.
CGCGGAGCAAGGTTTCATTCCCGCCTCGAACGGTTTCCCCGGTTTTCCCGACTACACGGCCGGAACGTGGCGCCGCGAGAACGCCGCCGTCTACGGCGATGTCGAGTGGCATGGCGATGACGACCGGTGGGGTCTGGGCGCCGCGCTCAGGGTCGAGGACTACGACGTGTTCGGCAACACGACGAACGGCAAGCTGTCGTTCCGCCGGGAACTGAGCGACACGGTCGCGGTCCGCGGCGGGGTCAGCACCGGGTTCCGCGCCCCCACGCCGGGGCAGCAGAACGCGCTCAACGTGCAGACGACCATCGATTCGGAGACCCTGGAACTCGTCGACAGCGCCACGGTGCCGTCCACGTTCGCGGCGGCGAAGCTGCGAGGAGGCAAGCCGCTGGAACCCGAGGAATCGGATCACGCGACGGCGGGCCTGGTGATCGACACCGGGCCGTTCACGCTGACCGCCGACCTGTTCAACGTCGACATCGACGACCGACTTTCGCTCTCGCAGGTCCTGACGCTCACCGACGACGAGCGCGAGCTGCTGCTCTCGCAAGGCGTCACGTCAGCGCGGAACCTGTCTTTCTTCCGCTTCTTCATCAACGACTTCTCGACCCGCACCCGAGGCGTGGACCTCGTCTCGACCTGGATTCCGATCGCCCTCGGCGGCGACACCGAGTTCAGCTTGTCCCTGAACTACACCGAGACCGAAGTCACGAAGCCGTCCGATCTCCTTAGCCCCGCCGACGTGCTCTCCATCGAGCGCGGCGTGCCGCGCCTGCGCTGGAACGTCGCGGTCGAACAGCAGGTGGGGCCGGTCGCTCTGCTGGGGCGACTCAGCCACTACGGCTCCTGGATCGACTACTACTATGCACGGCTCTGGGCCGACCCGACGCCGCCGGTCCAGGACTCGGCCTGGATCATCGACTTCGAGGCCGCGATCCCGATTGCCGCGGACACGACGCTTTCCGTCGGCGCCCAGAACATGTTCGATGTCCTCGCCTCCGCTCCCGGGCCGCTTGCCGACGTGCTGGGTTCGCGGTACAGCCCGGTCACGCCATGGGGACTCAGCGGCGGGCATTACTACGCTCGGTTGCACTATCGCTGGTGAGACCGGGCGCGGCTTCCGCCGCGCGCCGCCTTGGCGGCCGGCGTCCGGGTCGCTGCCGGAGAGGCCGCCCGACGGGTCCCGGGCGCTGACCGCCCGCTCCGCGTTCGGCGGATCGGCGAACGCAACAGGACGTCGCAGTGGACGTGCGGACTGCAGCTACACCGCGAACGAAGAACCGCAGCCGCAGGTGCCGACGGCCTTCGGGTTCGAGAACTTGAAGCCGGTACCGGCGACGCCGAGCTGGTAGTCGATCGTCGTGCCCTTGAGGTAGCGGGCGCTGATCGGGTCGACGTAGACACGCAAATCCTCGTAGTCGAAGACTTCGTCCGTCTCCCGGCGTTCCTTCTCGAAGTCGAGCGCGTACTCGAAACCGCTGCAGCCGCCGCCGCGGACCGCGACCCGCAGGCCGTGATCCGGCGACAGGCCTTCGTCCTCGCGGGTGAGCTTGATCATCCGCACCGCCTTGGCGGTCACGTGCAGGGTCTCCGAGGCCTGCGCGGGCGTCGTCGTCGGTGGGGTCGGAAAGTCGATTTCGGGCATCTGCTCGGGTAGACGCGCGATGTGCGGCCTCGGCGGCCGAGAGTATCATCGAAGAGTGCTGACCGGGACGTTGGAGGGTTCGATGCGGCCCGCGGCGACCGGCCGCGACGCGACGGGAGAAGGCCCGTGATCCGGGAGCAGAGCCGGGGCGACGGCGGCTGCATCGAGGTCATCAGCGGCGGCATGTTCTCCGGCAAGAGCGAGGAGTTGTTGCGCCGGCTTCGCCGCGCCCTGATCGCGCGTCAGCGCGTCCAGGTGTTCCGCATCGCCACCGACACGCGGGACGGCGAGGGCGACGTGCTGCGCACGCGGGACAACCGCAGCCTGTTCGCGGAGACAGTGGCCTCCAGCGACGAGATGCGCGAGAAGCTGATGCTGGGCGTGGAGGTCGTCGGCATCGACGAAGCGCAGTTCTTCGACCGGGGACTGGTCGACCTGGCGACGGAGCTCGCCGACCTGGGCGTTCGCGTCATCGTGGCCGGCCTCGACCTGGATTTCCGGCGGCGACCGTTCGGGCCGATCCCGGAACTCATGGCCATCGCGGAGCACGTCGACAAGATGCACGCAGTCTGCGTCCGCTGCGGCGCCGCCGCCCAGTACTCGCTGCGGACCGCCGCCGGCGAGCAGCAGGTGCTGGTCGGAGACGCCGAGGCCTATGAGGCCCGTTGCCGCCGTTGCTACCACTCGTCCGACGAGGCGGACCCGGAAGCGGGCGCGGCGCGCGCCATCTAGCTCTAGCAGGCTCCGGCGCCTTGCGGCTGAGCTGTCGCGCGGGGAACCCGCGCGGAGGGCCGACCGGGGGCGCCCGCGCACCCGATGCGGCCGTCGGACGGTCGACAGCTCTCGCTGCGCGATCTTCTCCAGGCGCCATGACCCGCGGCTGCGGGCAGTTCAAGGGGGCATGATCCCAAGCGGTCGTCTGGCGGTCGCAAGCGAGCGCCTCGGAGTATACTCCGCTCGTCATGTTTGATCCTACGTACTTCGTCTTCCTGGCGCCGGGTCTGCTGCTGTCCCTGTGGGCGAGCTTCCGGGTCAAGCGAGCCTTCAACAAGTACTCCAGGGTGCGCTCGGTGACGGGCATGACCGGCGCCCAGGCGGCGCAGCGCCTGCTCGCCTGTGCCGGCATCTCCGATGTCCAGGTGGTCGCCACCCGGGGCCGGCTGTCCGATCACTACAACCCGGTGACGAAGAAACTCGCCCTGTCGGAGCAGGTGTACGGTTCGAACTCGGTGGCTGCGATCGGCATCGCCTGCCACGAGGCCGGACACGCCATCCAGCACGCCAGGAACTACGGACCGCTGTGGCTCCGGTCGACCTTGGTCCCGATGGCCGGCATCGGCAGCAACCTCGGCTATTTCGTCATGTTCTTCGGCCTGATCCTCGGCTCGATGCAGATGTTCCTGGTCGGCGTCGTCATGTTCTCGGCAGTCGTCCTCTTCCAGCTCGTCACGCTGCCGGTCGAGTTCGACGCGACGGCGCGCGCAAAGCGCCTGGCCGTCGAACAGGGTCTGATCCTGCAGACGGAACGAGTCGGCATGGACCGCGTCCTCAACGCGGCCGCGATGACGTACGTCGCCGCTGCGGTGACCTCGTTGCTGACGCTGGTCTACTTCCTGCTGCGCGCGGGGCTGCTGGGGGGCCGGGACTAAACCGTCTGATCGTTTCAACCTGCAAGTTGTTGGGAGAGGGTGGCTGATGAAGAGAATCTTTCTGGCTGTTGCCGCGTGGTTTCAGGAGACCTTCAAGCAGCGTACGCCTGAACAAGTGAGGGAAGACAGGAGCAAGACAATCGAAGAGATTGGACCGGTAAGCGGAGTGCTGTAGTCGCTACGTCGAGATCGCCGGCACGGGACGGTCACGGTCCGCTAGGCGGCCCCGTAGCGGAGTCTGGCGACGGTGCCGCGCCCTGCCAGTTGGCCGCGAGCGTAGTGGGCTGGCATGGCCGGAGACTGCCAGCGGCCCGCGTTCATGAGTTCCGTGAGCTCGGCGCCCGCCGACGCGAGATCCTGCGCGTAGCCGACCCGGAGCGAGTGTCCGCTGATCCTGCCTTCGAGGCCCACCGCGGCCGCCCGGCGCTCTGGATGACTCGGCGAGCCGTCCGCGCACTGGACAGCGGCAAGCTCGCCGACCCGCAGCAAGGCATCGGAGCTGAGGCGGAGCATGGCCGCGTCCCTGAGGCCCGCGAGGCTGCCGTCAGAGGCTGCCAGCACGGCGGCGCCTTCGAGTTCGGCCCAGCGGACTCCCTGCACCTGCCCACGCCCGCGGTCGGCCCCTGAGCGCCTGACGCCGCGCCGGACGACTGTTTCATTCGATCTGTCTCACATGTGTCTGAGCCGCTACAGTTGAAGGCCGCGCATGAGCAAGAACGGGCGCCGGCCTTCGTGGTCGAAGACTCCGTCCGGTTCGCGGCGGGCGCCTCTCGGCCGCGACGCGCCGAGTTACAACAGCGGGTCGCCGAGTTGCGCCGTCAGTTCGGCCTGACGCGCGGCGAGTGCTTCGGGGGTCGAGGCTTCCAGGACGAGCCGCAGCAGGGGTTCGGTGTTCGAGGGGCGGACGTTGAACCACCAGTCGTCGAAGTCGATGCGGATGCCGTCGAGGCGGTCGAGCGCGCCGCCTTCCGCCGTGGCGTAGCGCTGGACCAGGGCTTCCATCGTCCCGTCCTTGTCCTCGACCTCGAAGTTGATCTCGCTGCTCTTGGCGTAGCGACGAAGGGGAGCGGTGACCTTGGAGAAGGACTCGCCGGAGCGGCGGAGCAGGTTGAGGACCTCGACCACGGCGAGGATCGAGCTGTCGGCGCAGTAGTTCTGGCGGAAGTAGTAGTGGCCGGCGAGCTCGCCGCCGAAGATCGCGGCCGCGCGGCGCATCGTCGCCTTGACGAATGAGTGGCCGACCCGCTCCGGAAGCGGCGTGCCGCCATGCTCGCGGATGTACTCGGGAACCGCTCGGGAGGAACGGATGTCGTGGATCACGGCGCCGCCGGGCTCGCGCTGGAGCATCTCGCCGGCGATCAGGGCGGTGATCAGGTCGGAGCCGACCGGCTCGCCGCGTTCGTCGACGAAGGCGGCGCGGTCGCCGTCGCCGTCGAAGCTGACGCCGAGATCCGCTTTCCGTTCGACGACGAGTTCGCTCAGGTCGCGCAGGTTCGCAGGCGCCAGCGGGTTCGCCTCGTGGTTCGGGAAGGCGCCGTCCAGTTCGAAGTAGAGCGGCAGCAGCTCGACGCCGCAGGCTTCGAGCAGGGGCCGGTAGATCGTGCCCATGCCGTTCGCGGCGTCGGCGGCGAGCCGCAGTTTCGGGGCATCCTCCGTCTCGAAGGCCCGGTCGAGGAAGGAGAGGACGTGCTCGGCGTACTCCGCCTCGATACTCCTCGCGTCGACCCGTCCGGGGGTCGCGGCCGCCGCGGGCTCTTCGCCCAGGGCGTGCCGTTCGATGATCGGGATGCCGTGGTCGCCGGACACCGGCACGGCGCCGGCGAGGCTGAACTTGAGGCCGTTGTACTCGGCGGCGTTGTGGCTGGCGGTGACCTGAATGCCTCCGGCGGCGCCCAGGAAACCGGTTGCGAAGTAGTTCATCGGCGTCGTGGCGAGGCCGATGTCGAGTACGTCGAGTCCGGCCGACGTCAGCCCCGCGCACAGTGCCGCGGCCAGGGGTTCGCTGTGGGAGCGCATGTCCCGGCTGACGACGACGGCGGCCGGCAACGCCGCTCCCTGGTCGCCCTCGAGCGAGACGAGGCGCTCGAACGCCATGCCGATTCGCCGCGCCAGCTCTTCGTTCAACTGACCCGGGTAGAGGCCGCGCACGTCGTACGCCTTGAAGATCCCCGCCATGCCTGCCTTGTCGCTCCTGTTCAGTCGGCCTGCGATTCAATCGCCAGTGCGAAGGCGCGCCCTTCGATCGGCGCTTCTTCCAGGCCGTCCCGGCCGTCGCCGTCGACCGCCTGCAGCGTCACGGCCAGCGTCTCGCCGCGGATCCACTCCCGGTGCGTGGCGATCGCCGCTTCGACGTCCTGGGCGGCGCGGTAGCGCACCGCAATGCGGTCGGCATAGTCGAGGTCGGCGGCGCGCCGCCGGTTCTGGATTCGGTGCACGACCTCGCGCGCCAGGCCCTCGGCGATCAGTTCGTCGTCCAGTTTGAGGTCGAGAGCGACCAGCAGTTCGCTGTCCCCGTGAACGGCTACCCCGGGCCGCTCCTCCAGCCGCACCTCTACTTCCTCCGGGAGCAGGCGGACCGTCTCGCCGTCGACCTCGATCGCGATGCGCCCTGACCGGTCGAGCTCCCGTTTCAGTTCCAGGCCGCCGCGGGCAGCCAAGGCGGAGCGCACGGCCGGCATGGCGCGGCCGAATCGGGGCCCGCAGCTCGGGTAGTGCGGCACGACATCGAAGGACACGTACTCCGAGCTTTCCGCCGCCCAGCGAACCTCGTGCACGTTCAGTTCGTCCTGGAGCAGGTCGACGTAGGGCGCGACGAGTCGCTCGAGTTGCGGGTCGGCGGCGATCAGGGTCACGCTGCGAAGCGGCTGACGGATCCTGATCCCGCTCGCGTTCCGCGCGGAACGGCCGTTGCGGGCCGCCTGAAGCACGGTGGCCATCGCCGTCTCGAGGCGGTCGTCGGACCGGTCTTCGGGCGGTTCGGGCCAGGACTCGAGGTGGCAACTGACGCTGCCCCTGCCTTGGCTGGCGACGAGGCGCCGGTGGAGTTCCTCGGCGACGAAGGGCGCGAAAGGCGCGATCAGCAGGCGCAAGGTGGTCAACGCCTCGTAGAGAGTCTGGTAGGCGCTCTCCTTGTTCGCTCCAGCGCCGCCGTCGCTCCCGTCTTCGCTGGGCGCCCAGAAGCGGTCGCGGCTGCGCCGGATGTACCAGTTCGTCAGTTCGTCCAGGAAGGTCTCGATGCCGCGCGCCGCGGCCGCCGTGCGGTAGGCCTGGAGGCGGTCGGTGGTGGCGCGGACCAGCCGGCAAAGCCGCAGCAGGAGCCATCGGTCGAGCGGCCTTCGCTCGCCGAAGGGAATCTCCGCGCGACCTGGCCGCCAGCGGTCGAGGTTCGCGTAGATCACGAAGAACGACAGGGCGTTCCAGAGCGGCAGCAGGAAGGTCTGGGCCGCCTCGCGCACCAGGCGGGCCGAGAACCGGGACGGTTGCTCGGGATTGTTGACGCAGAAGTACCAGCGAAGCGCGTCGGCGCCGGTCTCGGCCAGGACCTCCATCGGCTCGACCACGTTGCCGAGGCGCTTGGACATCTTGCGGCCGTTCTCGTCGTTCACGTGGCCGAGGACGATGCAGTTGCGATAGGCGGGGCTGTCGAACAGCAGGCAGCCCAGGACGTGCAGGGTGTAGAACCAGCCCCTCGTCTGGTCGACCGCCTCGGAAATGAAGTCCGCCGGGAAGCGCGAGCGGAAGATCTCCTCGTTCTCGAACGGGTAGTGGTACTGGGCGAAGGGCATGGCGCCCGAGTCGAACCAGGCGTCGATCACGTACTCGACCCGCTTCATCGTGCCGACGCAGCCCGGCGCCGCGCAAGGCCACTGGAAGTCGTCGTCGATGAAGGGCCGGTGCGGGTCGAAGCGCTCGCGGTCGTACGGGTCGTCCGGGAGCGGCCGGCCCGCCTTGCGAAAAAGCTCCTCGAACGAGCCGACGACGTTGATCGCGTCGCACGCCGCGCATTTCCAGACCGGCAAGGGCGTGCCCCAGTAGCGGCTGCGTGACAGGGCCCAGTCCACGACGTTCTCGAGCCAGTCGCCGAACCGACCCTGGCCGACGTGCTCCGGCCGCCAGTGGATCTGGCGGTTCTTCTCGATCAGCTGGTCGCGCGCGGCGGTGGTGCGGACGAACCAGCTCGTCGTCGCGTAGTACAGCAGCGGCTGGTCGCAACGCCAGCAGAAGGGGTAGCTGTGGCTGCTCCGTTCGCCGTGGAGCAGCCGGCCCTGCCGCCGCAGCGAGCGGACGATGGCCGGGTCGGCGTCCTTGAACCACGCGCCGTCGATCTCTTCGATCAGACGCCGAATGGCGGGCGCGCGCGAACTGGCGTCCGGGTCGAGCGCGACCTTCCCCTCGGCGTCGACGGCCTGGAGTTCGGGTAGGCCGTACTCGCGGCCGCTCCGCTCGTCGTCCTCGCCGAACAGCGGTGCGGTGTGCACGGCGCCGGTACCCTCGGCAAGGGTCACGTAGTCCGCGAGCAGGATGCGGAAGCCGGCCCGGTCCGATACGTCGGCGGGCCGGTAGGGGCGGCGCGGTTCGACCGCGAAGGGCCGGTCGTAGAGCAGACCCTCGAGGGAGCGGCCGGAGAAACGGGCCACGGCGCCGGCCTTGCGGAGATCGACTCTCGTCGGCTTGCCGTCGCCGGGCAGAAGCACGGGGACGGGCTGTTCCAGGTCGTCCGCGATGATCAGCAGACGTTCCGGGTCCGTCGGGTCCTCGACTGCTCGGTAGGTCAGGTCCGGATGCACCGCGATGCCGGCGTGGGAGAGCAGGGTCCACGGCGTTGTCGTCCAGGCTGCGATGTCGACGGGCCGGTCCGTGCGGAAGGCGGCCGCCGCTCCTCTCCCGTGATCGTCCATCGCGCCGTCGATCGTGGCGATGGACTGGTCGGGTCGAAGGGCGAACCGCACCCAGATCGAAGGATCCTCCGTTTCGCGGTAGTTCTGGGCCACTTCGTGGCTCGACAGGGTCGTGCCGCAACGGGCGCAGTAGGGCTGGATCTTCCGGCCCTCGTAGAGAAGGTTCTTCTTCCAGAGTTCGGCCAGCGCCCACCATTCCGACTCGATGTAGGCGTTCCCGTAGGTCAGGTAGGCACCGTCCATGTCGAGCCAGTAGCCGACCCGTTCCGTCATCCGCCGCCACTGCTTTTCGTAGGCGCTGACGCTCTCGAGGCAGACGCTGTTGAATTTCTCGATCCCGTAGTCCTCGATCTGCTGCTTGCCGGAGAAGCCGAGTTGCTTCTCCACCTCGATCTCGACGGGCAGACCGTGGGTGTCCCAGCCGCCCTTGCGCGGCACGCGCCGGCCGGTCATCGTGCGGAAACGCGGGTAGAGGTCCTTCACCACCCGGGTCAAGACGTGGCCGACGTGGGGCACGTTGTTCGCGGTCGGCGGCCCCTCGTAGAAGGAAAACTCCGTTTCCTCGCTCCCCTTGCGCGCCGCCAGCGAGGCTTCGAACACCCGCTCGCGACGCCAGAACTCGAGCGTCTCGCGCTCGAGCTCGGGGAAGGGATAGCCGCCGGGAACTGGCGGAAACGCGGGACCTCTGGACACGGCGAAGGTCTCGGGTGCGACGCCCCGCTCAGGCGGCGAAGCGCTGGCGCTCGATGAACGCCGTCAGCGCCGCCGCGAACCTGGTCGGCCGTTCGACGTGGGGCAGGTTGCGGCAGCCGTCGAAGACGTCCAGGTGGGCGTTCGGCATTTCCTGCAGCCAGAGGTCGGCGTTCTCGAGCGGTGGATTGGTCGCCTGGCGGCCCCATGCCAGCCACACCGGCAGCTTGACTCTGTCGCCGAAGCCGGCCTTCAGCCGGTGTCCCAACCGGCCGCATAGCGAATCGATCAGGGCGTGGCCGGCGCCCGGCAGGTGGCTCGCACGGTACAGCTGCTGGACCATGGGTTCGCCCAGGCCCTCGGCGCCGAACAGGGTCTCGCGTCGCAGGTGGTGCTCGAGCGCCCGCTCGCCGGTGACCACGTTGAGTGCGGACCGGCCCAGCACCGGCGCCCGGAGCAGTGCGTGAATCACCGGGTCGCCGCGCTCGTCGCCGCGCTCGTCGCCGAACTGGTCGCCGATGCCCCGCGGTCCGACGAGGGCCAGGGCGGCAACCTGGTCCGGGGCGTTCAGGGCGGCCTCGACGGCATAGGCGGCGGCACGGTGAGGGGCGACGATCACGGCGGGCTCCGCGACCGCCTCCTTCAGAAAGCGGCCTAGCAGGTCGATGTAGAGCTGCGCGGCGTAGCGCCGGTTTCTCCGTTCCGAATCGCCCCAGCCGAGCCAGTCGGGAACGAAGCAGTCGTGGCGCCGGGCCAGGCGTTCGGCGGTCTCGCGCCATAGCAGGCCCGTGTGCCCGGGACCGAACGTGTGGAGCAGGAGCATTGGCGGCTTGCCGCCGCGACGGGGGGATTCCAGGTGAACGAAGGCCACTCGGTGGCCGTCCACGTCGATGTGCCGCGTGGAACCCCATCGGGGTCGGGACAGGCGACCCGCCTTGCGGGCCACGATCGCGTTGAACAGGGCCGGGGCGCCCAGCGCGATGCCGCCGATGACCAGGCCGTTCGCCAGACGCCGTCTGATCAGGCGTCGGGATTCCTGATTCGCGGAGCGCGCCATGGAGCGGAGAGTAACAGCGAGGGCCATGGACGCCGGACGGCTTCGGGCCCGCTCGCCACGTGCATAATCGGCTTGTGGCGTTCGAGATCGTGGTTGCCTGGGTGGGTCGTCGCCGGGAGCCCTGGGAGACGCTCTGCGGCGACTATCGGCGGAAGATCGAGAGGTTCGCGCCGCTGCGGGAGCTGGTTGTTCGCCCCGCGCGCGGCGACGACCGGACGCGGCTGCGCCTTGAAGCGGAGGCGATCCGCGCGGCCCTGCCCGCTGACGCCTGGACCGTATGTCTGGAGCGGAACGGACGGCTTCTCGGTTCGAACGGCGTCGCGACCGAGGTGGGTCGGCTGCGCGAGGAATGGCGGCGCTCCGTCGTCTGGATCGTGGGCTCGGACCTGGGAATCGACCGCGCGCTCGTGGATTCGTGCCGTTTCCGGCTCTCGCTGGGGCCGCTCACCCTCGCGCACGAACTGGCTCGACTGACCCTCTACGAGCAGATCTACAGGGCATTCACCATCCTTGAGGGAATCAACTATCATCGGCGCCCGGTTTACTGAGCCGCTTGCGGAGGGATCAGGTGGCACACGCGGACGAGGCCTCTCGAACCGTCGGATCGACCGACATCAAGGAAGCTGCCGGGGCTGCGGCGCGAGAGCTCGCGGCGGCTCGTTCGGCGGCCACGAAGGCCAGATCCGTTGCGGGCCGCAAGGCGGTTGCCGCCGAGCGGGCAGCGGAGGCGGCGTCGGAGAAGGCGGCCGCGGCACGGGAGGCGGTTCGGGAAGAGAAAGCCGGCGCCGCGGCCGCCGCCAGGGCCGAAAAGTTCGCGGCGAACAGGAAGGAAGCGGTTGCCGCGGCCGAGAAGGAGGCGTCGGCGCGTCGCGCGGCGGCGAGGAAAGCGGAGCGCAGGGCGGCTTCTGAACTGGCGGCGGCGGCCAAGGCGGCTGAAGCGGCCGCGGCGCGGGCCGTCGCGGCAAGACAGGCGGCAGCCGACGGGAAGGGCGCTGGCGCGCTCGCCCTCAGGACGGCAAGAGAGGCCGATGTTGCGAGGGCGGCTCACGAACTGGCGGTGAAGAAGGCTGCCGAGTCGAGGGCAAGCGCCCAGCAGGCAGCGCGCGAAGCGGCGCTCCGGAAGCGCGAGGCCGCCAAGGCGGATCGTGAGGCCGGGGCGGTTGCCGAAGCCGCGGCCCGGTTTCGGGAAGAAGCGGCCAGAAAGAAGAAGGCCGCCATGCGGTCGGGCCGGTTGGCGGCTGCGAGCGGCAGTGCCGCGGCCAGGGCCGCGAAGCTGCTGGAGCAACGGAAGTCCGCGGCCCGGTCGGCGGGCAGGGATGCCGCGGCCAAGGGCACGGCCGCGCGCAAGTCCGCCAGAGTTTCCGCCTCCAGGGCGGCTGCCTCCGAGAAGGCCGCGAAGGCGGCCGCGGCAGCGAAGGCCGCTGCCGGAGAGGCCGCTCGGGCCGCCGCGGTGGCCGAGAAAGCGGCCGAGAGCCTGGTCGCGAAGGCGAGGGCCGCCGAGAAGGCCGCGGCCGCGGCGGCGGAGCCGCCGCCCGCGGCTGTCCAGGTCGATTCCTCGGCAGAACCGGCGAAGAGCCCGCCCGCCCGCGGGAAGCCGCGGCCTAGAAGGCCGCCGGCGTTGCTGCTTCGGCCGCGGCGCGCCGATGCCGGCGGCGCCGTCGCCGGGATGGAGGGCGCGTCGATCGACTTCGATTGGGTGCGGGAACGGCTCGAGGAGAAACGGCGGGAGCTGTTCGGTCGTTACAACCGCGATCTCACCGCCGGCCTCAAGGCGTCGACCGACGAGGGCGCGGAGGATCTGGTCGACCGGGCGAATCACGCGTACAGCCGGGAGTTGAACTTCTCGCTTTCTGACAGCGACGGCATCCTGTTGAACCGGATCGTCGAGGCGACGGTCCGCCTCGACGACGGTACGTTCGGCATCTGCGTGCACTGCGGCGTCGGGCTCGGCCGCGCCAGGCTGGAGGCCGTGCCGTGGGCGCCTTACTGCATCGACTGTCAGGAACTCGAAGAGAAGGGCCGGCTCCCCGCCGACGAGTGACGGCGCCCGAGATCGACGCCGCGGTCGAGCGAATCGAAGGCGGCGACGGCCAACCGCTGTACCTGGTGATCGGCGAGCAGGTGCTCGCGGACAGCGCGGCCGGCCGGATCGCCTCCGCCTTGGCCGGGGCGAGCGGTTGCGGAGTCGTCGCCTGGAAGCGGCCGGCCGAGCTGCGTCCCATCCTGGCCGACCTCTCGACCTACTCTCTGTTCGATTCGGCCAAGGTCTCGCTGGTATGCGACAGTGCGATCTTCGCCGACCGGACTGCCGCCGCCGATCTCATCGACGAGGCGGAAGCGGGTCTGCCCGCGTCGGCCGGGGACGCACTGTCGAGCGCGCAGAAGGAAGCGGCCGGACGGCTGCTTCAGGCGCTGCGGCTGTTCGGCGTCGCGGCCGACGCGGCCGCGCCGGAGGAAACGGTGTCATCCTTGCCTGCCTGGGCGCTTCAAGGCGGCAGCCGGGTTCGTCGGCGAAACCGCCGCGGCCGGACGAAGAAACAGTGCGGCGACCTGGCCCGTGATCTTGCGTCGTTGCTGGCGGCGGCGCGCGCCGAGGGTCTGAGCGGCTGGTCGGAAGGCGATCTCGCGGAACTGGGCCGCGCCGCCGACGGTGGACTGCCGGAGGGCCACGCCATCGTGTTCGCCGAGCGAACGGCGGACAGCGCGCATCCACTGGTCAAGCGTCTGTTCGAGCGGAAGGCCGCGTTCCAGGTCGGGGCCCTCGAGTTCGACCGCCGCGGCGCCGTCGGCGGGCTCGACGCGGTCGTTTCCGAACTGGCCCGCGAGACGGGGATCGGCATCGATCGCGGCGCCGCGCAGGAACTGGCGCGGCGCACGCTCCGCAAGAGCTCCAGCCGGGGTGAAGCGGGAGTCGAAGCGGATTCGGCCGCCCGCTTCGCGGCCGAGTACCGCAAGATCGCCGAAACCGTACGGAATGGGGCGGGCCGCGTCGACCTCGCGACGGTGAAGGAGATGGTCGTCGATCGCGGCGACCAGGATGTCTGGAAGCTGCTCGACGCGATCGCCGAGCAGCGGCCGACCGACGCGTTGCGGCAGCTTCGGCGCCACCTTGACAGCGCGCCGGAGCGCATCCCTGCCCGGCTGTCCTTCTTCGCTCTGCTCGCCGGGTTCTGCGAACAGTTGGCCGCGGCCCATGGGCTCATCGCGGCCCTCGACCTGCCGGCCGAGCGGAGTTTCAACCGATTCAAGGCGCGGGTTCTGCCGAAGCTCTCCGCCGAGGCGCCGGGCGGAAAGGCGCACCCGCTCCTGCGGATCCACCCCTTTCGCCTGTATCGCATCTTCCAGGCGGCTTCGGCGCGCGGCCCGGAGTCCGACCGGAAGATGGCGGAGTTGCCGTGGAAGGTGCTTGAGACGGAGGTGCGCCTGAAGGGCGGCAGCGCCGACGGAGACGCTGCGCTTGAGGCTCTGGTCGTGACGGTGGCGGGAGCGGGCGCCGGAGAATCCGAGCGGGGCCCGGCTCGCCGGCGCCGCGCGGGCTGACGTGCCGGAACTTCCCGAAGTCGAGGTGCTCCGGCGGAGTCTCGAACGCCCGCTCGTCGGCGATCGCTTCGAGGCGGTCCGGGTCCACTTTCCGACCCTGCGCGAGCCGCTCCGAGAACGGCGGCTGCGCCGCCTGGAGGGCCGCCGGGTCGTCGGCCTGCGCCGACGCGCGAAGTACCTGTGGATCGACGCTTCCGGCGGCGACACTCTGGTGGTGCATCTCGGGATGAGCGGCCGGCTGACCCTGGTCGATCGCGAGGCGCCGCTCGCCGACCACGAGCACGTGGGCTTCGAACTCGCTTCCGGCCGCCGGTTGCGGTTTCGTGATCCTCGCCGCTTCGGCGTCGTCTTCGTCGCTTCGACGGAGGGCCTGGACGGCGACCGGCACTTTCGCCGCCTCGGCGTCGAACCGCTGTCGATAGGGTTCGACGGAGGCCGACTGGCCGATTTCGCCCGCGGCCGGGCGGCCCCGGTCAAGAGCTTCCTGATGGACGCCTCCGTCGTCGTCGGCGTGGGCAACATCTACGCCTCCGAGGCTCTCTACCGGGCGCGCATTCATCCCCGCCGTTCGGTGGCGCGGATCGCGCGACGCCGGTTCGACGTCCTCGCCGGGGCGGTGCGGGACGTGCTGGGCGAGGCGATCGAGCAGGGCGGCACGACGCTGAACGACTTCTCCGATGGCGAGGGAAACTCGGGCTACTTCCAGGTCTCGCTCGACGTCTACGACCGCGAGGGGGAGGCCTGCCCGGCCGGCTGCGGGGCGAGCATCCGCCGCATCCTCATCTCCAACCGCGGCACGTACTACTGCCCGCGCTGCCAGCGGTAGCGGAGCCAGTCCGCGGCCGGCGCGGTTCTCGGCCGTCCTCGGAGGCTGTGGGGTCGGAATGCCCGCGCACGCAGTTCTACGTGAGCGGCCAGAACACCGGAATCAGGAGCACGGAGAGCACGAAGAACGCCACCTTGAGCGGCGCTCCGAAGGCGAGGTAGTCGCCGAAGCGGTAGCCGCCGGGGCCGAAGACCATGGCGTTCGTCTGGTAGCCCATCGGCGTCAGGAAGCTGGCGGAGGCGGCGAAGGCGACCGTCATCAGGAAGGGCTTCGGGTCGAGCCCCATCGACGCCGCGGCGGTGCCGGCGATCGGCGCCATCAGCACCGCGGTCGAGTTGTTCGAGACGATCTCGGAGAGCAGGGCTGTCGCCAGGTAGACGAGCGCGATCACGGCCATTGGGCCGTAGGCGGAGCCGGCGTTCGCGATCGACTCGCCGATCATCCGCGCCAGGCCGGTCTTCTCCATCGCGATGCCCATCGGCAGGATGCCGACGAGCAGGAAGATGACGGTCCAGTTGATCGCCTCGTACGCCTGCTGCACGGAGATGCCGCCGAAGACGATGAGCGCCACGGCGCCCAGGATCGAGGCCTTGAGGATGGACGTGACGCCGGCGGCCGCGACGATGACGACGATCGGGACGATCACGACGGCGAGCCACCAGCGCCGCGGAATGACGAGGCGCAGCTTGACGTCCTGCTGCAGCGGGATGAAGTCCTCCGTCTCGTGGAGGGCTTCGATCCGGGAACGGGGGCCGAAGACGAGCAGGGTGTCCCAGTTGTGGAGCGCGATGTGGGCCAGCTTCTCGCGGATCGGTTCGCCGGTGCGGTTGAGCGCCAGCACGAAGCAGCCGAAGCGGCGGCGGAAGTCCAGCTCGCGGATGGTCGAGCCGGTGAGCCGGGAAACCGGCGAGAGCTGAATCTCCGCCATGACGTTGTTCTGGTCCGAGAGGTCGCGCTCGCCGATCTTCGCTTCCGTGCGAAGACGCAGGCCGTAGTGATCCCGGAAGTTGACGATGTCGTCCATCAGGCCCTCGACGATCAGGATGTCGCCGCCCCGAATGGGCGTGGAGCGGAGTTCGACGGCGATCCGCTCCGCGCCGCGCAGGATCTCGAGCACCGTGAGGCGGAAGCGCTCGTTGATGTGCGCATCGGCCACGTTGGCGCCGATGAGCGAACTCCCCTCCGGCGCCTGGACCTCGGTCAGGAACGAGGACAGCTTGTACTTCGTGGTCAGGTCGGACGCGCCGACGCGATCCGGGAGCCGACGCATCGGCACGAGCACGACGTAGGCTACGCCCACGACCAGCAGGATGAGTCCAAGCGCCAGGAATTCGAACATGCTGAAGGCGCCGTAGCCGGCCTCTTCCGCCATCGAACTGACCAGCAGGTTCGTGGACGTGCCGATCAGCGTGCAGGCGCCGCCGATGATCGAGAGCCAGGAGAGGGGAAGCAGGATCCGCGACGGCGACACGCCGTAGTGCTTCGCGATTCGGATGCCGACCGGCATCAGGATGGCCAGCGCGGCCGTGTTGTTGATGAAGGCCGAGAGCACGCCGCAGACCAGGATCAGGGCGATCGCGGCGCCCCAGTGCGCCTCGCCGGACATCTTCGCGAGCTTCTGGCCGAAGCGGTCTATCAGGCCGGTGTGGGTCAGCCCGTAGCTCAGGATGAACATCATCATTACCGTGATCACGGCGTCGTTGCTGAAACCGCGGATCGCCTCCTGGGGCGTGACCAGCCCGAACAGGAGCAGCAGCCCCAGGCAGGAGAGCGCGACCGCGTCGATCCGCAGCCATTCGAAGCTGAACGCGAGGAACGTGAAGACGATGATGGCGACGAGGATCCAGATGTCCATCGGCGTGTCGGCCCTCAGCCGAGAGGCAGCCGGCGGTGCGAGGAGACCGGCATCGAGCGTCGCACGTCAGCCACGCGCCGGCGGTCGATCTCCGCGACCGCGATGCCGGGCCTGTCTCCCGCGTCCGCCAGGACGTGCCCCCACGGGTCGATGATCGCCGAGTGGCCGTAGCTGTGCCGCAGCCCGCGGTCGTCGTGACGGCCGGTCTGGGCCGCGGCCAGCACGTAGCACTGGGTTTCGATCGCCCGGGCCCGCAGCAGCGGAAACCAGTGATCCTTGCCGGTCATCAGGGTGAAGGCGGAGGGGACGGTCAGGACCTCCGCGCCGTCTCGTGCGAGCCCCAGATAGAGCTCGGGAAAGCGCAGGTCGTAGCAGATCGACAGGCCGAACCGCGCGATCGGCGTGGGGACGGTCACCGTCTCGCTGCCGGGAACGGCCGTCTTCGACTCCAGGAACCGGACCTCCGGGGAGACGTCCACGTCGAAGAGGTGGATCTTGCGGTAGGCGGCGACGATCTCTCCCGCCGGGTCGAACAGGACGCTGGTGTTGCAGCAGCGTTCGCTCTCGTCCGGCGCCTTCTCGTTGAAGGAGCCGAGCAGCAGATGGATGCTCCGCTCCCGGGCCAGGGCGGCGAAGCGGGCGCAGGTCCCGCCGGACAGCGGCTCGGCCCGTCCGACCTTCTCCTCGTGGGGCCCGAGATAGTTCGTGTTCTCGGGCGTGGACACGAACGTGGCCCCGCGGTCCGCCGCGGTCTCGATCCAGTGCCGCGCGGTGTCCCAGTTCGCCTGCTCGTCCGACGTGGAACCCATCTGGACCACCGCGGCGAGAAATGTCGATGCGTCGTTCACGTCGCCCCTCGTGCCTGGCGCGAGACTATCGCCTGAATGCATGTGGCAAGCTGGCCCGCGCCCAAACAGGAAGGTTCTAGAGCTGTGACCAGCATGACGTCCTCTGACAGCGCAAACAGCCACGTCCCCCGGTTTCGTCAGAAGTGGTTTCCGAGAGGACTTGATCGCCTGATCTCGGCGTCGCCCTTCATTCTGCTTGTGGCGGCTTGTGAGGGCTGGCTGTCCTGCGGCGGAGGAGCGCCGACGCCTCCGTGAGGCGAGCGGTTTCGCGGCACGGAAACGGGTCGCGGGGCCGCCACGCCGGCGCTCGCGCGGGACATCGGTCGCCTGCCTTCCGCAGTCGGCGTCGGAAGGCGATCCTGACGGGCTAAGCTCTGGGTCCCATGTGCGGGATCGTCGGCATCCTGATGCGCCGCCACGCCGGGCCGGCGATCGACTCGCGCGAGCTGCTGGACGGGCTTGCCGCCGCGAGCGGCGCCGCGAAAGCGGCGGCGGCCGATGTCGACCGCTCCGAGGCCGAGACGCTCGCCGCGGCGCTGTCGGCTGCCGCGACGGACCTTGCCGGCTGGGACCGGCGGTTGCGGGCCCGGCCGGCTGTTCGGTCTCTCGTGCGCGACGAGGGGTTGCGGGCCAGTATCGCCTCGGCGCTGGCGCCCTGCTCGGTCGCGGTGAAGCGGCTGGAGGCAGTCCTAGATGTCGGCGCCGCTCGTTTCGGCGATGCCGGGCTGGAGGCGGTGAGCCGGTCCGCGGCGGCCCTGGCCGACGCGGAGTGGGCGATCCGCCGCGACCGGCTGCGGACCGCCGCGGAAGTGAGCGCACTGGCGCCGGCCGGCGTCGGCGATGCCGGTCTCGACGTTCTCATCGCCGTTCAGCAGGCTTTCTTCTCGCTCGACCGGCTCGAGATTCGCGGCCGCGACTCGGCCGGACTGTTCCTGCTGCTCTCGGGGCACGACCTCGATCCGAACGATCCGGCGATCCGGGCCGAACTCGATGGCCGGGCCGGGGATCCCCTGTTCGGTCATCGCGCGGCGACCTTGGACGGTGAACGGCTCGGCCTGGTCTACAAGTGCGCGGAAGAGATCGGAGAACTGGGCGACAACGTCCGCTTCCTGCGCGCCGCGGTCGCCTCTGATCCGTTGCTGGCGGCGGCCCTTGCCAGTCCCCGCGTCGAGGCGGCCGTGCTCGGGCACACCCGCTGGGCCAGCGTGGGCGGGATCAACGAAGCGAACGCGCATCCGCTGAACGGGGCGGAGGCCGGGGACGGCGTCGCTGAAGGCCGCCGGCCGTTCCGGAGCCGTCGCGGCAATCAACGGCGACATCGACAACCACGCCGACCTGGCGGCGCTGGAGCAACTGGAGATCGACTCCCGCATCGCCACGGACGCGAAGGTGATGCCTGTTCTCATGTCGCGCCGGCTGGCCGGCGGCGCCACGCCGTTCGAGGCCTTTCGCCGGACGGTGGCCTCGTTCGAAGGCTCGCTCGCGGTCGGCGCGCTCGCCTGGGACGATCCGTCACGGCTCTTTCTTTCCGTCCGGGGCAGCGGCCAAGGCCTCTACGTGGGCCTGGCCGATCACGCCTTCGTGGTCGCCAGCGAACCCTACGGACTCGTCGAGGAGACGTCGACCTGGCTGCGTCTGGACGGAGAGCAGGAACCGGACCGCGCCGGCGCGGGATGGGGCCAGATCGTCGTGCTCAACGCCCGCCGCGCCGGCCAGTTGGGAGGCATCGAGCGGTACTCGGCCGGCGCTTCGCCGCTGCCGGTGGCGCCGGACCAGCTCGGCCGCGCCGAGATCACTACCCGCGACATCGACCGGGGCGAGTTTCCGCACTTCCTGCTCAAGGAGATCAGCGAGGCGCCGCGTTCCGTGCGCAACACCCTGCGCGGCAAGCTGCGGGAGGACGCGACCGGCCGGCTGCGGGTCTCGCTGGGTGAGCGGACGCTTCCCGACGCGGTCGCGCGCGGTCTGCGCGAGGGGACCGTCATGCGCATCGTCGTCACCGGCCAGGGCACCGCGGCCGTCGCCGGTCAGGGCATCGCCGCGGCGATCGAGGGACGGCTGCGCGAACGGGGCCTGACTCGCCCGCGGGTCGACGCCATGCCGGCGACCGAGCTCTCGGGCTTCCGCCTGGCGCCCGACATGCGCGACACCCTGATCGTCGCGGTCAGCCAGTCCGGCACGACGACGGACACCCTGCGCACGGTCAACCTGGCGCGGCGTCGCGGCGGCCTGGTGGTCGCCATCGTGAATCGCCGCAACTCGGACCTGGCGGAACGGGCGGACGGCGTACTCTATACGTCCGACGGCCGGGACGTGGAAATGAGCGTCGCGTCGACGAAGGCCTTCTACTCCCAGATCGCGGCGGGGATGCTGCTCGCCGCGGCGATCGCCGACCAGGTCGCGGGAGGGCCGGACGAACGTCCGGCGTCCGACCGCCTCCTACGGGAACTGCGGAACCTGCCCGACGCGATGGAGCGCGCGCTGACCCTGCGGGCCGGCGATAGCGGCGGCGGCCCGGGAGGTCGCGCCGCGGATCAGGAACTGGTCGGTGGTCGGCAACGGCCTCGACCGCATTGCCGCGGAAGAGATCCGGATCAAGCTCTCGGAACTCTGCTACAAGGCGATCGCCTGCGACGCGACGGAAGACAAGAAGCACATCGACCTGTCGTCCGAGCCGCTGATCCTGGTGTGCGCGACCGGGGTCCAGGGCTCGACGGCGGCCGACACGCGAAAGGAGATCGACGTCTACCGCGCACACCGCGCGACGCCGATCGTCATTGCATCCGAAGGCGCGGCGTTTCCGTCCGCGGCGGCGGTGATCGAGGTGCCCGAGGTTCCGCCCGATCTGTCGTTCGTGCTGGCGACCGTTGTCGGCCACCTGTTCGGCTATCACGCGGCCCTCGCCATCGACGACCGGGCCAGGCCGCTGCGAGCGGTCCGCGCGGCGGTCGACGCCGTTCGGCTGGCCGCGGCGCCGTCCGGCCAGGTCGCCCGGTTGCGCGAACTGGCGGGCGCCGAGATGGAAGCGGTTCGCGAGCGCCTCGCGGACGGAAGCTGCGACGGCAGCCTGCGGACGGGCAGGGCGGTGCGGCTGGCGGCGGCGCTCGAGCGGCTGGACGGCGACGGGCCGTCGGCGCGCCTCGAGGCCCTGCGCAACGCCCTGACCCCGGCCATCGACGATCTGACCCGGCACGTCGACACGATCAAGCACCAGGCCAAGACGGTGACCGTGGGCATCTCCCGCCACGACCAGACCCTGGGCCGGGTCTCTCTCGCGACCGCCCTGCTTGAGGCCGGCGCCGCGGACGAGTCGATCTCGGCCGAGGATCGACGGACGATGAGCGCGCTCGACCCCTTCGTCGACCAGGTTCTCGGCTACGTCCGCTACCAGCTCTGGCCGGGCGGCGAAGGCCCGCCGCCCGGCGACGGCGCCTCCATCCGGGTGCTGCGCGCCGGCGGTCTCTGCCGCGACCTGCAGTCGCGCACGGTACGGCAGCCGCTGCTCCAGGGCACCAAGTACACGGTGGCGGTCGAAGGCCGTCTGATGGCGGCGCGGGGCCGGACCGACGGGCGGGTCTTCGTCGTCGTGCCGGAGTTCGCGGGCGGCGACGTCTCGGCGCTGGTCCTGATCCACGTGCGCTTCCGGGAGCGGGCGCCGGCGGCTCAACTGCGGCTGCTGCTGACGGACTACCGCGAGCGCTACGACGGCCTCCGGGATCACGTGCTGGGGAAGGCGGCCGACTTCGACGACCGGCTGCTCGCCGAGCTTCCGGTCGAGGACCTGTTGATCGACCCGGTGTCCCAGCTCGCGGAACGCTGGATCGGCGCCCGGTCCGGGACCGCCTCGTGAGGGTCCTGCTGACCGGCAGCGCCGGATTCATCGGCTTCCACGTGGCCCGGCGCCTGCTCGACCGCGGCGACGAAGTGATCGGCTACGACAACTTCAATCCGACCTACGACCCTCGGCTCAAGGAGCGGCGCAACGCGATCCTGGAGCAGCAACCCGGATTCCGCCTCGTGCGTGCCGATGTCGGCGACCGCAAGGCCCTGCGGGACGCTTTTGGCGACCTCCTCCGCGGCGTGTCCGGCACGGAGACCAGGGTCTGCCACCTGGCGGCCCAGGCCGGCGTCCGGCATTCGATCCACCGTCCGAACCAGTTCGTGCGCGACAACGTGCAGGCCTTCACGTACGTCCTGGAACTGTGCCGCGACCAGGAGGTGGGCGGCCTGATCTACGCCTCGAGCAGTTCGGTCTACGGCGCCAGCGCGCGCGAGCGGCTGAGCGAGACGGACAGCACGTCGTCCCAGTGCTCGCTCTACGGCGCGACGAAGAAGATGAACGAGCTGATGGCGTCGGTGTACCGCCATCTGTACGGCCTGCGGGTCACGGGCCTGCGGTTCTTCACCGTCTACGGCCCCTGGGGACGGCCCGACATGGCGCTGTTTCTCTTCACCGGCGCCGTGCTCCGCGGCGAGACGATGAAGGTCTTCGGACACGGCCGGATGCGCCGGGACTTCACCTACGTCGACGACATCGTGACCGGCGTCCTATCGGCGATCGACCGCAATCACGAGGACCTCGTCTGCAACCTCGCCGCCGGCCGCACCGAGGAACTGATGGACTTCATCCGGCAGATCGAACTGAGTTGCGGCCGCGAGGGCGAGAAGGAGTTCCTGCCCATGCAGCCGGGCGACGTCGCGCGGACCTCCGCGGACCTCGCTCGGGCCAGGGAGCGCCTCGGCTACGAGCCGACGACCGCGATCGCCGTCGGCATCCCTCGCTTCGTCGAGTGGTACCGCGGCTACTACGGCCTGTAGTCCGACCTCCCGGCCCGAGTCCGCCCGAGTCTCTCGGCCCCGGAGCGTTTCCGGTTCCGGGTATCGTAGCCGCCTCTCGGATCCTCCAGGAGTTCCAGCGTGAAGGTAGCCCAGGGCGTCGCCGAGTACCTCAAGCGGGAGGGCGTCGAGTTCATCCTCGCCTACCCCGTCAATCCGATCATCGAGGCCGCGGCGGTGGCGGACATCCGCACCGTGATCGTCCGCCAGGAGCGGACCGGCCTGCACATGGCCGACGCGGTCAGCCGGCTGAGTTCGGGCAGGCAGCTCGGCGTGTTCACCATGCAGAGCGGACCGGGAACGGAGAACGCCTTCGGCGGCGTGGCCCAAGCCTGGGGGGAGTCGGCGCCCATCCTGGTCCTGCCGATGGGCTACAGCCGGCGGACGATGCACGTGGCGCCGAACTTCAACGCCGTGACCAACTTCCAGCACGTGACGAAATGGTGCGAGCCGCTCAGCATGGGCAAGGCGCTGCCGGAAGTCATGCGCCGCGCCTTCACCCAGCTCCGCTCGGGTCGCCCGGGTCCGGTGATGGTCGAAGTGCCGGCGGATGTCTTTGGCGAGGACGTGCCGGACGATCCCGGTCCTCGCCCGAGCGGCGTCGTGCGTGTCGGCCCCGATCCCGAGCTGGCGCGCCAGGCCGCGAAGATGCTGGCGGCGGCGGAGCGGCCGGTGATCCATGCCGGCCAGGGCGTCCATTACGCCGAGGCCTGGGACGAACTGCGGCGCCTGGCGGAGTTGCTCAACGCTCCCGTGACGACCAGCCTCGGCGGCAAGAGCGCCTTCAACGAGGATCATCCCCTGTCGCTCGGCTCGGGAGGCCGCGCGGCGCCGAAGACGGTTCACGAGTTCCTGTCGGCCGCCGACGTGATCTTCGGGATCGGCTGCAGCTTCACGGCCACCGCGTTCGGCATCCACTTCGGAAAGTACCGCCAGGCGAAGTACCTGCATGCGACGCTCGATCCGGTCGACCTGAACAAGAACGTCGCGTCGGATTGCGTGGTGGCGGGAGACGCCAAGCTGACGCTGGCCGCCCTGATCGCCGAACTCGAGGGCCGGTCGCTGCCGACCGCGGTTTCGCGGGCCAGGTCCGTGCCGGCGGAGATCGAACGAATCCACTCCGGCTGGCTCGACGAGTGGCTGCCGAAGCTGACGTCCGAGGGGACGCCGCTCTCGCCCTACCGCGTGCTCTGGGACCTGATGCACACGGTCGATCGGGACAACGTGATCATCACTCACGACGCCGGTTCGCCGCGGGATCAGATCTCGCCGTTCTGGCGCAGCACGACCCGCTCTCCTATATCGGCTGGGGCAAGACAACCCAGCTCGGTTACGGCCTCGGTCTGGCGATGGGCGCCAAGCTCGCCCGGCCGGACAAACTCTGCATCAACGTCTGGGGCGACGCCGCGATCGGCTTCACCGGCATGGACTTCGAGACCGCCGTGCGCGAACGCCTGCCGATCCTCTCCATTCTTCTCAACAATTTCTCGATGGCGATCGAACTGCCGATCATGCGGGTGGCGACCGAGAAGTACCGCAGCACGGACATCTCCGGCCACTACGCCGACATGGCGAAGGCCTTCGGCGGCTACGGCGAACGCGTCACCGATCCGTCCGAGATCGTGCCCGCCATCCGCCGCGGAATCGAGGCAACCGAGTCGGGAACGCCGGCGCTGCTGGAATTCATCACCGAGAAGGAGATCGGCATCTCCAGCTATTGAGCCGTTCGATGAACCCGAGTGCGAGTCAAGCGGCGCGCCGCTCGGGCTCGCGGGCTGGCGGCGGGCCGGCGCGCCGTCGGAGTCCGGTCGGATCGCCCCTCATCCGGCGATCCGATGGCATGGAGCGCGACGTCCGTCGCGGGCCGCCGGACCGGGCACGACGCGTCAGCCGCGGCGGATGCGCTCGATGTCGCTCTCCAGACGCTCGGCGAGGCGGCGCAACTCGACGCGGTAGTTCTCCTCCTCCTCCAGCCGCTTGGCGGGATCCGCCGCGAGGTTCTTTCGGTGGAGGATCTCGAGTTCCGCCGCTTTCGCCTGGTGGCGGCCGCGGGCGTCTTCGATCCGCCGCCGCTGTTCTTCGTCCAGAGCGTCCCGTCGGGGCGCCGCGATGCCCCGGTTCTCGAGCGTCTCGAGCGCCTTCTCCCAGGCCGACTTCATCGGTTCACCGTTCGTACTCGCCCCAGACCTTGCGCAGGCGATCCGAGATCTCTCCCAGCGTGGCTCGCTGCCGGACGCAGTCGAGGATTCCGGGAACGAGGTTGTCTTCGCCCGCCGCGGCCTGCTGCAGCCGGTCCAGGGCCGCCGTCGCCGCGCTTGCCTCCCGTTGCTCCCGGACCTTCCGCACCCGCTCGATCTGTCGGGCTTCGGCGGCCGGGTCGACGGCCAGGAAGGTCGCTTCCTCGGCGTCTTCCTGGGTGTAGGCGTTGACGCCGACGATCACTTCGTCCCCGGACTCGACCGCCAACTGGTGGCGGTAGGCGGCGTTGGCGATCTCGTTCTGCTGGTAGCCCGACTCGATCGCCTGGGCGGCGCCGCCGAGTTCCTCGATCCGCTCGATCATCTTCCGGGCCTTGGCCGAGAGCTCCTCGGTGAGCGCCTCGATTGCCCAGGCGCCGCCGAGCGGGTCGGCGACGTCGGCGACTCCGGTCTCGTGAGCCACGATCTGCTGGCTGCGCAGCGCCACCCGCGCCGACGTCTCGGTCGGCAGACCGAGGGCTTCGTCCGCGCCGTTCGTGTGCAGCGACTGGGCGCCTCCGCATACGGCGGCCAGCGCCTGGATCGCGACCCGGGCCACGTTGTTCCCGGGTTGCTGAGCGGTCAGGGTCGAGCCGCCGGTCTGGGCGTGGAAGCGCAGCCAGCACGAGCGCTCGTTGCGCGGCTCGTAGCGCTCGCGGACGAGTTCGGCCCAGAGCCGGCGGGCGGCCCGGAACTTGGCGACTTCCTCGAGGAAGTTGTTGTGAGCGTTGAAAAAGAAGGACAACCGGGGGGCGAAGCCGTCGATCTCGAGCCCGCGCGCCAGCACCAGATCGACGTAGCAGAGGGCATTGGCGAGGGTGAAGGCGATCTCCTGGGCGGCGGTGGCGCCCGCTTCGCGGATGTGGTAGCCCGAGATCGAAACGGGATTCCAGCGCGGAACGCGCTCGGAACAGAAGACGATCAGATCGGTGACCAGGCGCAGGGACTGGGGCGGCGGATAGATGTGGGTGCCGCGGGCGACGTACTCCTTCAGGATGTCGTTCTGCACCGTGCCGCCGACGCTTGACCAGGGGGTTCCCTGCTCCTCCGCGACCGCCAGGTACATGGCGAAGAGGATCGCCGCCGTCGAGTTGATCGTCATCGAGGTCGTGACCTGACCGAGCGGGATGCCGTCGAACAGGGTCCTCATGTCCTCGACGCTGTCGATCGCGACGCCGACCCGGCCCACCTCGCCGCGGGCGGCGGGGGCATCCGAGTCGTAGCCGATCTGGGTGGGCAGATCGAAGGCCACCGAGAGGCCGGTCGTGCCCTGTTCCAGGAGATAGCGGTAGCGGCGGTTCGATTCGGCGGCGCTGGCATAGCCGGCGTACTGGCGCATCGTCCACAGTCGCTTGCGGTACATGTCCCGGTACAGGCCGCGCGTGAACGGAAACTCGCCGGGCGCGGCCGGGCCGCCGTTCTCCCGCGGCAGATCGTCCGGCGCGAAGAACGGCGGGAGATCGATGCCCGAGCTCGTGGCGCGGTTCCTGGTCACTGCGAAGGCAGTCTATCGCTGCGGGGCATCCTCTGCGGGGCCTCTCTCAAGCTTGGCGGAGGCGATCGCTTGTTGCGGGATCTCTCCTCGTCAACCAGACCGCATGGACGGTTTGGGGCCACATCTTGTGCACGAACCCATTGACAACCACTACATCTCGCGCTAAGCGCTAGAGCTAGACTTGATGGTTCTTGACTCTGACGCTAGCCTGCACACCACGAAGGAGACGCGACCCCGCAGCGTGTTCGGGGCAGTCCGCGTCGTGGCTCGGAGCGCGTCGACGCCTGAGCCCTGGAGGCGATGTCGGGACCGCAACAAAGCAAAGAGGGAGGTGGGCGCGATGACGGATGCTGGTGGCCGAGGCTTGAGTTCCGCCGAAACCACGGGGGCTGTCGGTCACGAGGCTCTGGCCGCGCCGGTCATGGGCGCCGCGGCCAGAGCCGCGCGCCCGGCGGCGCCTCCGGGCGCAGAGGCCGCGGCATCGAGGCCGGCGGGCCTGACCGTCGGACGGCGCTACACCGAGCCCGGCGTCCACCCCTTCGACCGCGTCGAATGGGACGTCCGCGACGCGGTCATCGCGAACGAGAAGGGCGAGACCGTGTTCGAACAGCCCGGGGTCGAGGCGCCGAAGGCGTGGTCGCAGACCGCCACGAACGTGGTCGTGTCGAAGTACTTCCGCGGCCAGTTGGGCACGCCCGACCGCGAGTCCAGCGTGCGGCAGCTGATCTCGCGCGTGGCCGACCGCATCGCGGACTGGGGCCGCGCGGGAGGCTACTTCTCGACCGCGGCGGACGCCGAGTCGTTCCACGCCGAACTCATCCACATCCTCCTGCACCAGGTCGCCTGCTTCAACTCGCCGGTGTGGTTCAACGTCGGGATCGAGGAGCATCCGCAGTGCTCGGCGTGCTTCATCAACTCCGTCGAGGACACGATGCAGTCGATCCTCGGTCTCGCCAGGACGGAGGGGATGCTGTTCAAGTTCGGTTCCGGCGCCGGCAGCAACCTGTCGTCGCTTCGTTCCTCGGCCGAGACCTTGGCTGGCGGCGGCACCGCCTCCGGCCCGGTCTCCTTCATGCGCGGCTTCGACGCGTTCGCCGGGGTGATCAAGAGCGGCGGGAAGACCAGGCGCGCCGCGAAGATGGTCATTCTGGACGCCGACCACCCCGACATCGTCGACTTCATCCGCTGCAAGGAAGTCGAGGAGCGCAAGGCCTGGGCGCTGATCGAGGCCGGCTACGACGCGGGTTTCAACGTTGCCGGCGGCGCCTACGACTCGATCTTCTACCAGAACGCGAACCACTCCGTGCGCGCTGCCGACGCGTTCATGCAGGCGGTGGCGGAGGACGGCGAGTGGACGACGACCGCGGTCACCGACGGCCGGCCGATGGACACGCACCGGGCGGCGGAGCTGCTGGACATGATTGCCGAGTCGACCTGGGCGTGCGGCGATCCGGGCATGCAGTTCGACAGCACGATCAACCACTGGCACACCTGTCCGAACACGGGCCGGATCAACGCCAGCAACCCGTGCAGCGAGTACATGTTCCTGGACGACACTGCCTGCAACCTGGCGTCGCTCAACCTGATGCGCTTCTACGATCCGGCCTCGGGCTTCGACACCGCGTCGTTCCGGCACGCCTGCGAGATCGTGATCACGGCACAGGAGATCATCGTCGACAACGCGAGCTATCCGACGCCGAAGATCGAAGCGAACTCGCACGCCTACCGGCCGCTTGGCATCGGCTACGCGAATCTCGGCGCCCTGCTGATGGCCCGCGGCCTGCCCTACGACTCGGATGCCGGCCGCGACTACGCCGGCGCCGTGACCGCCCTGATGTCGGGGGCGTCCTACCTGCAGTCGACCCGGATCGCGGCGATCAAGGGCCCGTTCGAGGGCTACGAGGCGAACCGCCAGCCGATGCTGCAGGTCATGCGCAATCACCGGGCCGCGCTGAAGGAAGTCGATCCGGCCCACGTGCCGCTCGAGCTGCTGAACGCGGCCAAGACGTCCTGGGACGGCGTGGTCGAGGAAGGCGAGCGGAACGGCATCCGCAACAGTCAGATCTCGGTGCTGGCGCCGACCGGCACGATCGCGTTCATGATGGACTGCGACACGACGGGGGTCGAGCCCGACATCGCTCTGGTCAAGTACAAGAAGCTGGTCGGCGGCGGCATGATCAAGATCGTCAACCGGACCGTGCCTCTGGCACTGCAGCGGCTCGGTTACGAGAAGGCGGAGATCCAGCGGATCGTCGAGTACATCGACGACCACGACACGATCGAGGGCGCGCCCCATCTCGCGGACGAGCACCTGGCGGTGTTCGACTGCGCCTTCAAGCCGGCCAACGGCTCGCGGTCGATCCACCACATGGGGCACCTCCGCATGCTGGCGGCGGCCCAGCCGTTCATCTCGGGGGCGATCAGCAAGACGATCAACATGCCGGAGGAATCGACTCCGGAGGAGATCCGGGAGGCCTACATCGAGGGCTGGAACCTGGGTCTCAAGGCGGTCGCCATCTACCGCGACGGCTGCAAGCGCTCACAGCCCCTGTCGACGAGGAAGGACGACGCGGCGACCGTCGGCGACGATCTGAGGGCGGAGACCGCGGCCCGGGCCGCGGCGGGCATCACGCGGCGCCGGCTCCCGGACGAGCGGCGCGCCATCACGCACAAGTTCTCGATCGACGGCCACGAGGGGTTCCTCACCGTTGGCCTGTACGAGGACGGCCAGCCCGGCGAGATCTTCCTGCTGATGGCCAAGGAGGGGTCGACCATTTCGGGTCTGATGGACTCCTTCGCGCAGGCGGTGTCCGTGGCGCTGCAGTACGGCGTGCCTCTGCAGATCCTCGTCGACAAGTTCACTCACAGTCGCTTCGAGCCGTCGGGGTTCACGAAGAACCCCGAGATTCCGATGGCGAAGTCCGTCATGGACTACATCTTCCGGTGGTTGGCGTCGAAGTTCCTGTCGCGGGAAGCGCAGGAAGTCGCGGGCCTGATCCAGCGGTCGGCGCCGCGGCCGGAGCAACCGGCGGAGGCGGAGGGCGAGGCCGAGGCCGAGACATCCGGCGGCGGGGAGGGCGGCCAGCTCGCCCCGGTGACCTTTCTCCTGCAGCAGGACGCGCCGTCTTGCCACGATTGCGGCTCGATCATGGTGCGGAACGGCAGTTGCTACAAGTGCATGAACTGCGGTTCGACCAGCGGCTGCAGTTGAAGCGCTGCACTCGAGCGGCCGACCATCCCGTCCGGCGTCGTTGCTCCTCGGTCGAACAGGGCCCGTTGCGCTTCCTCCTCGCGCCTTGCCGGCCGGGCGTCTGACCGCTCTCGGCGCCGCGCGCGTCCTCACTGCTAGTCTGCCGGCATGACGGGACGTTTGGCGGTCGGTCTGCTGGCCGGTCTGGGCTTGGCCGGGGCGATCCTGGCGGCGGTGCTCGGCTTCCTGGCGGCGGTGCTCGGCGCGCGTGCCGAACCGCCGCGGATCGCGGAACTCGACCCGATTCTGACGAGCTTCCAGTTGGACACGCTCGACGGATCGCGGCTGGGTCCGCCGGACTTGCGGGGCGATGTCGTCGTGGTCGACATGTGGGCGACGTGGTGCAAGCCCTGCGTCGCTCAGGCGAAGATCCTCGAGGGGCTGAGCGAGGAGTACGCTGGCCGGGACGTGTCGTTTCTCGCCTTGAACAGCGGGGAGGATCCGGAGACGGTCCGCGGGTACGTCGAAAGGGCGCCGTTCACCTACCCGGTGCTGCTGGACCCCGAAGGGGAGGTGATGGACACGGCGAAGCTCTACTCTCTGCCGACGCTCCTGGTGCTGGACCCGCGCGGCGACGTTTTCTGGTTCTCGGTTGGCATCACCGGGGCCAGCGTGGTCCGCAACGCGATCGAGGAGGCGCTCGCCTTCGCGTCCGGCTGAGGACCGGGGCCGGCAGCGGTTCCCCCGAACCGGAAGGCCATCGCGTCGTGATCAACATCCGCAACCTCTCGATCAAGTGCGGCCGCTGCGACGCGTACCAGACGCTGTGCGCCTACCGCCGTCGGGGGGACTGGAACGTCTACGTCTACGAATGCGAGAACGATGTCTGCGACCCGGAACTCAGCCGGACCCTCGTCGAAGTGCCGCGCGAACTCGATGAATTCGCGCGCCGGGATCCGGCCTGGGAACACGGTCGGCGCCATACCGGCGGCGGCCACGGCTGATTCGACCTCCTGGAAGCAGCCGCTGTCGGCGGAGCGCCTGGAAGCGCTGGCGGCACTCGCCGGCATCCATCGTCTGGAGTTGACGATCGAGAAGCTCGTGCTCGGCGGCGACGGTCTGGCGCGGTGGCGCGGCATGCCGGTCTTCGTGCCGCGGGCCGCTCCCGGCGACGTGGTCGAGGCCAGGATCACCGAGCGCCGACCGAGCTACGCCCGCGCGGAGATCGAAGAGGTGAAGACGCCGGGACCTCTGCGGCGAGAGCCGCCGTGTCCGTTCTACGAGCGTTGCGGCGGTTGCCAGCTCCAGCACATCGAGGACGCCGAGCAGCCGGGACTCAAGGCCGGCGCCGCTCTGGAGACACTGCGCCGGCTGGGCGGAATCGCCCCGGACCGGCTCGCCGCGTGTCGCTTCGACAAGCCGGTCGGCGAGAGGGCGTGGGGGTATCGGCTGCGCGCGCAGGTCCATGTTGCCCCACGCTCGGAGGGGGACGCGCGTTCGCAGGGGCCGGTCGGCGTCGGCTTCCGGCGTCGTCGCAGCCACGACCTGGTCGTCGTCGATCGCTGTCCGGTGCTCGCTCCGGCGCTCGAGAACGAGTTGCGCGGTTTGTCCTCGCTGCTTGGCGACTCGGCTGCCGCCTCGAAAAGGCTGCCGAGCCGCCTCAGCCTGGCGACGACGGGCCTGGAGCGGAACAGCGCGGTGGCGGCGGCGCCGCCTGTTGACGGGCTGCCGGGCGGCGAGCTGGAGATCGACATCCTGGGCCGGCGGTTCAGCTACGACGCCCGCTGCTTCTTCCAGGCTCACGGCGGGCTCCTGGAGTCGCTTCTGCTGGCGGCCGTCGGGCCCTTCGAGGGCGACGCCGCCGTCGAGCTCTACGCCGGCGTCGGTCTCTTCACCGTCGGCCTCGCCGACCGCTACCGGGCCGTGACGGCCGTGGAGGGGGATGCGGTGGCCGCCCGCTACGCTCGGAACAACCTGCGCCGCAACGGTCTCCGCCACTGCCGCGTCGACCGGTCGGCAGTCGAGAGCTGGGTCGATCGGCGGCGCGGCGGTCCCGGTCTGGAACCCGGCCTCGACCGGGTCCTGGTCGATCCACCCCGCGGCGGCCTCTCGCGCGGGATCCGCGGCGCCCTCCTGCGCGCCGCGCCCCGCCGGTTGACCTACGTCTCCTGCGACCCGGCCACTCTCGCCCGCGACCTCGGCGACCTGACCTGCGACTTCGACCTCGAGTCCGTTTCCTTCTTCGACGTCTTTCCCCAGACCGCCCACATCGAAACCGTGGCTCAGTTGCTGCGGCGTCGGTGATGCCCGTCGGAGGCGGCCCGTTGTCCGGACGCCGGCGCTCCGGCCGTCCGGTCGGCATCCGTTCGCCGTGGCGGAACCGGGTTTTCGGGCCGCCGTTCCCGCAGGCTGCGTCGGTAGCTTGCGCCTTGGCCTCGGGTCTCGGTGACGGTGATTTCGAGTGTTTCGACGCGGTCGCGAAGAGAGCCCCAACGTGCCGCCAGACGCTGCCAGAACAACCTGGCCAGCGCCTCGATCGTCACGTTCGCCACGGGCAGCAGGACAACCTCCGACGAGGGGAACGTGTACCGCCGCGATCCGAACCTGGCGGTTACGGTCTCGTCGGACAAGACCAGCTTGAGATGCGGACACTCCGCCGGCAGCAGGACCTTCTCGTCCAAGGCCGCGCACTGCGATCGGACATCCCGTTTCGCCTCGGCGGCCGGCACGAGGAACTCGAGCTCGTCCACTTCGGAACCGCCGAGTTCCACCCCGACCCCGTAGTTGTGTCCGTGAAGCGCCTCCGCCTCGTCCTCCGCGAACACCGTGAAGTGAGCCGCCGAGAACTTGAAGTCGTCCTTGGCGAGACGTAACAGGTAGGCGTCGGACACGGTCAGATCGTAGCGTCGCCGGGGATCGGATGCTCGCCGGAAGGCCGGCGCACCGACGTTTTCGGGCGGCATCGATGCGTCGGTCCTCATGGCCGGTCTGGCGGCGGCCGACGACTTCTTGCTCCGCCGGGGCGCCCGCTCCGCCGCGGGGGCTACAGCAACTCGGCGACGGCGCGTTCCACTTCGCCGTCGTCGGGAAAGCGGCCGAGCTGTTTTTTGGAAAAGACGGGGCGGCCGTCAAGGGCTACCTCGAAGACGCCGCCGCTGCCGTCCACCAGTTCCGTGTCGAGGTCGAACTGCTCCCTCAACTGAGCCGCCAGACCGGCGGCTCGGGGTCTGTAGTTTCACATGACGCAGAATTCAATCGTTACTCGGCTCATCGGATCCCGTCCTCGTCGTTGGTTCATGACCGCCAAGGACTACGGTAGCATGCGCCGATGCGCGTTCTGGAACCGGTCGAATCCGTGTCGACCCGCGAAAGCGGTGCGTCGGCGGTTCGGGACGGGGAGCGCGTGGCTCGCCTCGCGGAGCGGGTGCGAGGGGTGCTCGTCGAACTCGGCCTCGATCTCGATGACCCCAATCTGAGCGCCACCGACGAGAGGGTCGCCAGGATGTACCTGGAGATGTTCCGGGGTCTCGACCAGGGGACCAGACCCAGAGTCACGACCTTCCCCAACGACGAGAACTACCGGACGATGGTGATGGAGAAGGACATTCCGTTCTACTCCATGTGTTCGCACCACCTGGTGCCCTTCTACGGCCACGCGCACATCGCCTATGTCCCCGGCGACAGCATTCTGGGCCTGTCCAAGTTCGCGCGCATTCTCGAGTTCTACGCCAAGCGGCCGCAACTCCAGGAGCGCCTCACCGAGCAGGTCGTGAGCTTTCTGGAAGAGGAACTCCGGCCGCGCGGCGCGATGGTCGTGATCGAGGCTCGGCATCTGTGCGTGGAGATGCGCGGGGTGGAGAAATCGGGCGCGAGGACGGTGACGTCGGCGCTTCGGGGCCTCTTCCATGAACGCCCGATTCGGGAGGAGTTTCTGGACCTGCTGAGGGGCCGCTGACGTGCGGCGGCTTGGCCTGGCGTTCGCGCTCGGCGTTCTGGCCGGGGGCGCGCCCGGGGCTGCGGAGAGTCTTGAGCGCCTCGATCCGGACGACCTGATCAATCCGTTTCTGGGTCCTGGCCATGCGAGTTGGCTGGTAGGGCCCGTGGGGCAGCTTGCCGACGAGGAGGAACGGACGCTCTACCTCCTGCTGGAGTCGGACGACGAGGCCGCCGCGTTCGTCGACGAGTTCTGGCGCAGTCGCGACGCGAGCCTGCGGCGGCGGTTCGACCTCCGCGCGGCCGTGGCGGACAAGCGCTACTCGGAGTCCGGCCGCCTGGGGCGGCGGACGGACCGCGGCATGGTCTACATCCTGTTCGGCGACCCGGAGAAGACGGCCTGGGAGGAGCATCGCGACGTCGACGACCCGGACGTCCAGCTCTGGACGTACGCGAAGAGCGCGGCCAGGGGACTGAACGGCAGGAAGCCCGCGCGGCGCTACCGCTTCGCCCGCGACGGCGACGTGATGCGCCTGTTCTCGAACGACCCGGCCGACCCGGCGAATCGGCGTCGCCGAATGCTCCGCGGGATCCGCGAGCCCTCGCGTCGGCCCTGGGCGCGGCAGCCGCCTTACGGTTCGCCGATCGAGTCGAAATCGAGTCGTTCTCCCGGCGTGACCGTGGAGTCGTCGCCGGGGAACAGGAAGTCCCTCATGTGACTCGTGAGGGTAGCCTGCGCCGCCGGATCCATGAAGTTCAGGCGCAGTTCGTTGATCACCTTGATCTCCATCGCCGTCCACTCCTTCCAGCAGGCCGCGCAGACGCGCTCTGCGATCTCCTCGCCCGTGGCGCCGGGCGTCGGCGGCCCGTCGAGCGCTTCGCGGTTCCGACCGCAGCGCGAGCAGGCGATCACGGTTGTTCTCCGACATCCTCGGGCCCGGTTGCCGCGATCTCGGCCCGCGCCTCCCGGTACCGCTTCCTGATGCCCGCCTTCTGGCGGTTGCGGACGAGCCAGCGGAGCAGCTTCGACTCGTTGATGCCGACCACGAGGTCGTCGAGCGCCTCGTAGATGGCGGGATCGTTGATCAGGCGGGCGGCGGCGCCGTCTCCCTCGGCGACCTGTTCCAGCGTCGAGTTGAGTCGCCTGAGGAGTTGCTGGACCTCGGTCGTCAGCGTTTCGCTCAGCTCCTCGTCGTTCAGGAGCCGGGGCAGGAGGCCATCGGCTTCGCGCAGGTCGGCGGCGATGTTCCTGAGATCCGCGGCGGCGACCTGCGTGTCCGTCAGGGTCGTCTCGAAGCGGGCCTTCAACTCGCCGTCGCGCAACAGCGCCGGCGCCAGTCCGTCGCCCTCTCGCAGAAGCCTGAGGCTCTCTTCCAGTTCCTCGATCGAAGAGGCGATCCGGTCGCCCATCTCGCGGTCCGTGATCAGGCGGCCGAGGACGCCGTCGCCAGCCTCGACCTGATCGGCCACGCGCTCGACCGACTCGAGCGTGCGGATCACCGTGTCGGCGACCCGCTTGTCCTCGCGGGCGGCGACCAGTTCGCCGAGCAGCCCTTCGCCGCGCTCCATGCGGGCAAGGATGTTCGACAGGGAGCGGGCCGTTGCGACCGCGTGGTCGACCACGTCCGCTCCGCTGGCAATCAGTTCGTCGACGTCGGTCGGCAGCGCCGCCGGAATCTCGTCGCCGGGATTGAGGAGAACGGCTTCGGGCGAACCCGACGTGATCTCCACGTACTTGTCGCCCAGCAGACCCAGGGTCTTGAGACGCGCCAGGGAGTCGCGCCGGAGCCGGCTCGCATAGCGCCGCTCGACGCTGATCCGTACCTCCAGCAGCTGGCTGTTCGGGTCTTCGCTGAGCTGGATGCGGTCGACCTTGCCTACGGTCACGCCGTTCAGTTGAACCGGGTTCCCCTCTACCAGCCCAGCGGCGTTCGGGAACATCGTGCGGTAGGTGTTGGTGGGCGTGAACAGGGCGCTCTGCTCGCCGATCGCGAAGATGAAGGCGGCAAGAGCGACGAGGGCCGCGAGTACGGTCAGACCCACCTTGGCGGTGTTCGAATCACGCTGCATCGATGTCCTCCCGTGCGGGGCCGAACGAGCCGTCGAGGAACGCCCGGAGCGCGGGGTCGGCGCTTTGTTCCGCTTCCTTCCAGTCGCCGAGGAACCGGAACCGTCCGCTCTGAAGCAGTGCGAGGCGGTCGCCGACATGGCGGGCCAGACGAATGTCGTGCGTTACCACGACCGAAGTCGTTCCGAGTTCGTCCCTGGTGTTCCTGATCAGGCTGGAGATGGTCGCCGCGGTGACCGGGTCGAGCCCGGCGGTCGGTTCGTCGAACAGGACGACCTCGGGCGCCAGGACGAGCGATCGGGCGAGCGCGACCCGCTTCTTCATGCCGCCCGACAGAGCCGCGGGCAGCCGATCCTCGATCCCGGACAGGCCGACCCACGCGAGTGCCGCGGCCACCCGTTCGCGAACCTCCTCGTCGCTCGCGCGCTCGTGCTCGCGGATGGGAAAGGCGACGTTCTCCAGCACGTCGAAGGAGTCGAACAGGGCGCCTGACTGAAACAGCATCGCGATCCGCCGGCGCACGGCGTACAGGTCGCGTTCCGTCATCTTGACGAGGTCCGCTCCATCGAACAGCACTTCGCCGCCCTCGGCGGGGTCGAGTCCGTTGAGTTGCCGCAGCGTGAGGCTCTTGCCGGAGCCGGAACGTCCCAGCACGACCAGGCACTCGCCGCGCAGAACATCGAAGCTCAGGTCGTCGAGTACGACTCGCTCGCCGAAACGTCGACGGAGTCCGCGCACGACGTACAGCGGTTCCGGCGCCTTCCGGCCGCCGGCGGGATCAGAAGAGGACATGGAACAGCTTGGTCAGAAAGAAATCAGAGACCAGGACCATGATGGAAGCCCAGACGACCGTGCGAGTCGTGGCGTGCCCGACGCCTTCGGCGCCGCCTCTGGCTGTCAGGCCGTTGTGGCAGCCGACGACGGCGATGAAACAGGCGAAGAAGACCGACTTTCCGAGGCCGTTGAAGACGTCTTCCATGGTGAGGGTTCGCAGGACGTCGTTGACGTAGAGGCCGACGGAAAGGTTCAACTGATTCACGGCGACGAACAGACCTCCGAGAATCCCCAGCAAGTCGCCGAGGACGGTGAGCGCGGGCAACATGATCAGAGTCGCCGCCAGTTTCGGAACGACCAGCTTTCTTATGGGGTCCGCGGCCATCGAGCGCATGGCGTCGATCTGCTCCGTGACGTTCATCGTGCCGAGTTCCGCGGTCATGCCGGCCCCGATCCGGCCGCCGACGATGAGGGCCACGAGCACGGGCCCCAGTTCCCGGGTCAACGACTTGGAAACCACGCCGCCGATGTAGTACTTCACCCCGAGTTCAGGCAGGCTGTATGCGGTCTGAAGGGCCAGTACCATGCCGGTGAACAGAGTGGTGACCGACGCGACGCCCAGCGAGCTGACGCCGAGGTGACCCATCTGATGAAGCCATGACCGGAGCTCGTAAGGCGGGCTGACGAGGGCGGCCATTCCGCGCGCGGCGAGTAGCCAGATGGCGCCTGCCTCTCGCAAGGG
Organism: Candidatus Multivorans sp.; assembly: GCA_965203495.1. GTDB lineage: Bacteria > Acidobacteriota > Thermoanaerobaculia > Multivoradales > Multivoraceae > Multivorans. The sequence goes on along the minus strand of CBDBDB010000008.1, from coordinate 163,290 downwards.
GGCCTTGAAATCGATCAGAATCCTGCGTCCAGCTTGTTGCATCGGCCCAGGAGAAGGGTTTGTTCGAGCCGCCCCTCGCGGTCGAGCGGCTGGTGTAGCTTCTGCCAACTCACGACACTGGGAAGAAACTTGTCGATCCGGAGCCCCACGAATCCGCGCCGCGCGACACGACGCGGCAAGTCTACGGCCAAAGCTGCCGGAGGGGGATGGACCGACTGGTCGACGGCGCTCGCCACCGTGACCGGGAACGCGTACCTGGTTCTGGGCAGCGCGGCGATGGGCGTCGCCGCTGCCGTCGCCTCCTGGGTTCCGGGCGGCGACTGGGCTGGAGTCCAGGCTCGTCTGTGGGCTCGGGGTCTGCTTCGATCGAGCGGCGTTCGCCTCAAGCTCAGCTACGCCGGGGGCGGCCACGCGATCTGGCGGGCAGCCATCGGGGACCGGCCCGTGGTGTACATGGTGAACCACCGGAGCCTGTATGACATCGCCGTCCTGCTGGCGATCCTGGACTCGCCGGTCCGCTTCCTGGCAAAACGCAGCCTGTTCCGCCTGCCGTTCTTCGGCTGGGGGCTCAAGGCGGCCGGTTTCGTCCCGGTGGATCGAATAGATCGGAGTCGCGCCGGCGAGACCTTCGTGGACGCCGCGGGACTGTTGGCGTCCGGTGTGTCGCTCGTCGTGTTCCCGGAAGAGACGCGCGGCGCCGGGCCGCGGATGAGACCGTTTCAGCGCGGCGGGTTCCTGCTGGCGTTGAAGGGTCGAGCGCTGGTGGCGCCGGTCGGCATTCGCGGTACCGGCCGCATCCGGCGAAAGGGCGCCCTGTCGATCCGACCGCGGGTCGTCGAGCTGTCCTTCGGAGAGGTCGTCGACCCGGCCGGCGCCGGGGTGCGGGGACGGCGGTCCTTCATGCTCGATGTCGAGCGGCGGGTGGGTCGGTTGGCGGGCCTCCGGACCGCCGCGGATACGGGAGAAACCGATGGCTGAAGCAGTCGAGAGCAGAGTGCGCGAGTGTCTGCGCGGCGTGACGTTCCCGGGCATGAAGCGCGACATCGTGTCGTTCGGTTTCGTGAAGCGGGTCGCGGCAACCGGTGGCGACGTGCTCGTGGACCTGCGTGTCCCGACGCGGGACCCGGAGGCCGCCACGGAGATCAGGCGCCGCATCGTCGAGGCGGTGCGGCGTCTGGACGGTGTGTCCGACGTCCGGGTTTCACTCGAAGCCGCGCCCGCGGCGGCCCCCGCCACGGCGCGCGACCCGTCGCTGCTGCCCGGCGTGTCCCATGTGGTCGCGGTGGCCAGCGGCAAGGGAGGCGTGGGCAAGTCGACCGTGGCGACCAATCTGAGCGCCGCGATGGCGGCCCGGGGCCGGCGGGTAGGGCTGCTCGACGCGGACATCTACGGTCCTTCCATCCCCGTGATGTTCGGCATCGACCGCCGTCCGGAGATCGTGAACGGGAAGATCCAGCCGTTTGAACGCCACGGCGTGCGGGTCATGTCCCTCGGGTTTCTTCTCGATCCGGACACGCCGGTGATCTGGCGTGGCCCCATGGTGATGAAGGCGCTGGGCCAATTGCTCGGCGACGTGGACTGGGGCTCGCTCGACTGCCTGCTGCTCGACCTGCCGCCCGGCACCGGGGACGCGGCGCTGACGCTGTCGCAGAAGTTGCCCCTCTCCGGCGCGGTCATCGTCTCGACGCCGCAGGACGTCGCGCTGATCGACGCCCGCAAGGGACTCGCGATGTTCCGCAAGGTCGAGGTGCCGGTGCTCGGGATGGTCGAGAACATGTCGACCTTCGTGTGTCCCCACTGCGGCGAGACGACCGACGTCTTCAAGCGCGGCGGCGTCGAGCGGACGGCCGAGCTGCTCGACTGCGAGATCCTTGGAGCGATTCCGCTGGACGGCGCCCTGGTTCGGGGCAGCGACGACGGGGTGCCGATCGTGGTCTCCGACGCCGACGGCTCCCACGCGGCGATTTTCCGCGGCATCGTGGCGGCGGTCGAGCGGCGGCTGCTGGAGGTGGCCTCGGAACGCCCGGCCCTGACGATTGTCTAGGGACCCTGCTCGAACCCATGTCCGTCGCCGTGATTGCCGATGCCCACCTGGGCGGCCCGGGGGGCAACGGGGAGGATCTGGCCGAACAGCTCGGCGCGCTCGACGCCGAGCGCTGTGTCCGGGTGCTGTTCCTCGGCGACCTGTTCCATCTCTGGATCGGATCGCGGCGCTTCGAAACGCCCGAGGTCCGGCGGCTCGCAGCCGCGATCCGCGGTCTCAGGCAACGAGGAATCCGGGTCTCCTACGTGGAGGGAAACCGCGACTTCTTTCTGGCCGACGGCGCCTATGGGGACCTCTTCGACGACTGCCGCCGGGAAGTCGGCTTCGACGCCGAGGGCGTGCGGTACCTCGCGGTTCACGGCGATGGGCTGAATCCGCGCGACTGGCGCTACCGGTGCTGGCAACGTCTGTCGAAGAACCCGGCGAGCCGGTGGTTGGCGTTCCGCGTGCCGCGGTCGGTCGCCCGCCGTCTTGCCGCGTCCACCGAGCGGAGTCTGGCGCGCACGAACCGCGAGCACAAGGCGCGGATTCCTGGCGCGGTTGTTCGGCGCTACGCGGCGCGCCGGCTGGCCGAGGGACACGACGTGCTGCTGCTCGGCCACTTCCACGCCGCCCGCCGGTGGACCGTCGGCGAAGGCGAGGTGCGGATCGCGGACGCCTGGTTTCACGATCGGAAGGTGCTGTGGCTGGACTGATGGAACCTCTTTCCGACCCCTACCCGGTCCACCGTGCCGCGGGCGTCTCGGGCGTGGTCGAGCCGCCCGGTTCGAAGAGCATCTCGCACCGCGCCCTGAACCTGGCGCTGATCGGGCAGCAGCCCGCGACGATCGAGAACCTCCTGGACGCCGACGACATCGCGGCCTTTCGGGCTGTGCTCGCGGCGATGGGCTGGCGTCTCCGTCCCCTTGCGGGCTCGGGACTGCGGTTGGAACCGCCGCGGAACAGAGGTCCCGAAGAAGCGGTTCGCCTCGATTGCCGGAGCGCCGGGACGCTGCTCCGTCTGCTCGTCGCGAGCGGCGCCGTGACCCCGGGCGAGTGGCTTCTCGACGGGTCTCCCCGGCTGCGCGAACGGCCGATCGGCCCTCTGGTTGCGGCCTTGCGCCGGCTCGGCGCCGAGATCGAGGAGCTCGGCCGGCCGGGCTGCGCTCCGGTTCGGGTCCGGGGCGGAAGGCTGGCTGGCGGCCGGGTCGAAATCGACGCCCGTGCATCCAGCCAGTACGTGTCCGCACTGCTGATGGCTGCGCTCAGGGCCGAGGGTCCAATCGAACTCCTGGCGCCGTTCCTCGTCTCTAGTCCGTATGTGGAGACAACTCTTGGCGTCATGGCCGCCTTTGGCGCTTCGGTAGAGGTGCGCCGCGACGGCGAAACCCGCGAGTTCCGCGTGGAACCGCGCTTGCCCGACCTGGTTGACGGTCGATATCGCGTTCCGGGCGACGATTCCGCCGCCGCCTACCCGGCGGCGGCGGCCGCTATCTGCGGCGGCGCCGTGCGTCTGCAAGGTCTCTCGCCGAAGGCGATCCAGGGCGATCGCGCCTTCCTGGGGATCCTTGAGCGCATGGGCGCCGTCGTGCGAACGACGGAGGACGAGATTCGCGTCGAGGCAGACGGCGCTCTGACCGCGGTCGACTGCGACCTTTCGGCGATGCCTGACCAGGCGCCGACGCTTTCCGCCGTGGCCGCCTTCGCCAGGGGCACGACCCTCATCCGCAACGTGGCGCACCTGAGGATCAAGGAGAGCGACCGTCTCGCCGCCGTGGCGACCGAGTTGCGGCGTGTGGGCGTAGCCGTCGACGAACTGGCGGACGGCCTGCGAATCGACGGCAATCCGGGCCTCGTCGCGCCGCCTGGCTCGCCGCGAATCCCGATCGACACCTACGATGACCACCGCATCGCGATGAGCATGGCCCTGGTGGGGATGCGCCGGGGAGGGCTCTCGATTCGACGTCCGCGGGTCGTCGGCAAGTCCTACCCTGGCTTCTGGCGCGACCTGGAGGGGATCCGGCGATGACTCGCGTTCTTCGCATCCGTCACCAGGCGCTTCGGCCGGTTCCCGAAGGCGAGGCCGCCACCGATCTGAACGAAGTCGTCGCGACGGATCGCGACCGGGCTGCGTTCCTGCTTCAGGGCGCGGCTCTGCTGGCTCATGTGCGGGCCGCGGGGTGGCGGCTCGAGACCTGGGAGGAGCTTCGCGTCGATGCGGACGGCGTCCTGCGGACTCCTCCCGGGTCGGTACGGCCCGCGTCTGACGACCGGCTGCCGCAGGTTCTGCTGAGGCGGTTCGTCGCACTCTTGTTCGGAAGCCAGGGCGCGCCGGGCCGAAGCGCCGTTCGGGCGGCGCTCCGGCCACTGTTCAAGACCTGGTGCGACGAACTGCTTCCGGTGTCCGGAAACCGGATGGTTGCCGACATCCTGGCTCGGGCGCCCTTCCTGTGGGGTCGCAAGTTCGAGACCGCGCGCGCCTCCCTGTTCGCCATCCTGGAGAGTCGGGACGGCGAGCGGGTGGCGGTTGCCGGGCCATCCCGGTGGCGGCGGATGCTGGCGGCTCTGGACGACGGCGAACGCCGGGAGATTGCCGCGAGCGTTGTGTCGGCGCGGTCGTACTGGCGACGCACGAGGGACGCCCAGGCCGAATCTCCTCCGCCCGAGACGCCGGAGGACCGATCGGCGCTGGCGCGCCTCCTCCTCGAGGAAGGACGCTTCGAAGCCGCGCTGAAGCTGGTGAAGGACTCAACGGGAACGGACGACATCCTGGTGCGCCTCCGATCCCAGCTTCGGTTGGGTCGGACGTCCGCGGCGCGCCGCACCCTGAGCACGCTGGAGAACCGGGCGCTCCCGGGCGACCGCGCACTGACCCAGTGTGAGCTGGCGATCGGAGTCCATGCGGCGGCGGGGCGTTCGGATCAGCTCGGAGGCTGGTCCGAGAGGGCTTTCGACCTCGCCGTCGGCCCTCAGGCGGCGCATGGTCGAGTCCTGTGCGCCATGGCCAAGTGGGAACTCGGCGAGCTGGACGCGATGGCCAATCTGCTGGAACCAGGGGTCGGGGAGACGGAACGCCGGATGGATCCGCAACACTGGATGGAGCTTGGGGCGAGGGCTCGGCTCGCTTCGGCGCACGGTCGGTTCAGCGAGGCGGAACAGTTGCTGGCGGCCGGTCTCGGCCGCCTCGGGGGGCGGCCTCCCGTGTACGAGCGCGCGCTCTTGTACGACGAACTGGCGACGGTGCGACTGGCGGTGAACGACTTCGGTGGCGCGGAGCGGGCGGCGCGCCTCGCGGTGGGCCTGTTCCGACGCTGCGACGGTCCTGCCGGGAGAGCCGCCACGCACGGGAAGCTGGCGGAGATCCGGATACGGACCGGACGGTTCGCGGGAGTCGCCGAGACGATCGAGAACCTGCGTCGGGAGGGCCTGATGGCGGGCAGCGCTCCCGGAGTCGTCGAGGCACGCCTGCTCAAGGCCCGTCTCTTCGTGTCGCTCGGACGCTGGACGGCGGCGCTGGCGTGTTGCGAGACGGCCCTGGAGAGTCTGAGCGGGAGGCGATCGGGATGGCGCCAGCTCCGGTCGTTGCGTTTGCTCGCGGCTCGCGCCCTGGTCCAGCTCGGCCGTGCCGACGAGGCGGGAGAGGAACTCTCGGAGGCGCTCGAACGGCCCGTCGCCGCCTGGACGCCGGCGGAAGTGGACGACCTGGCGCCGCTGCTGCTGCTCTCCGGACGCCTCGACGAGGCACGCGCGGTCGCGGTTGACTCGGTGCACGAGGGCCTCTGGGAGGCGGTTGCGGGGAACCGGCCGCCGGACGCCGCGGACTGGCGGCGAGTCGAGGCGCGGGGCCCCTTCCGGGCCGCGCTCATCGTGCACGACCTGGTCTGTCTCGGTGTCCGGACGGTTCCCATTGGCCTGGCGGCGGCCGCCGTGCACGCTCTTTCCGCCGTCGGCGCCGAAGCTCTCGTCCAACGCATCGACGGCGCGCGCGTCGGTCCCTGGCGGGCTCTGCGTCTCTTCCTGGCCACGCCCGAGCCCGATGCGGACGCTTATCGGATCCTGATGGCCGCGGCCGGTCATCCGGAGGCCCGACTCTCGCTTCGCGGCTCTCCAGGATGGTTCGACGCCCTTGATGCCGAGGAGAAGGTCGTGCTCCAGGGTCCGGGCGGCGCCGACCGGTTCGCGGTCGACTCGGCGGCGGGACGGCTCGTGCTCAGCGCGCACGAGGTCGATGAGCCCGCGCGGGCCTTGGCGGCCGTCGTCGCGACCCGCCTGCCGGTTTCCTCCCGTCGCCGCCGCGACGCCTCCGAGCTGGCGGAGCCCGGGAGGGCGACTGCGTCCGGAATGGTCGGGAAGAGCGAAGCTCTGCTTCACGTTCAGACCCGAATCGAGAAGTTCGCGGCTCACGATCTGCCGGTGCTGATTCTCGGCGAGTCGGGAACCGGCAAGGAACTCCTGGCGCGCCAGCTCCACCGGTCGAGCTCTCGGGCCTCCCGCCCCTGGTTGGCTGTGAACTGCGCGGCGCTGCCCGAAAGTCTGCTCCTGTCCGATCTGTTCGGTCACCTTCGGGGGGCGTTTACCGGCGCCCACAGCGATCGGGTCGGAGTGTTCGAGAGCGCCGACGGCGGTACGGTCTCTCTCGACGAGATCGGAGAATTGCCGTGGGCGGCGCAGGGGATGCTCCTTCGCCTTCTGCAGGAGGGCGAGATGCGACGCGTCGGCGAGAGTCGGCCGCGGCGGCTCGACTTCCGGCTGGTTTCCGCAACCCACAAGGATCTTGCGGCGATGGCGAAGGCCGGCGAGTTTCGTCAGGATCTCTACTACCGGCTCAGGGTGGCGTATGTGGAGGCGCCGCCCTTGCGTGAGCGCGAAGAGGACGTGATGTTGCTCGCGCGGCACTTCCTCGAAACGTCCAGCGCGCCCGGAAGGGATCTGATGTTCAGCGACGAGGCGCTCGTGAGGATTCGCAACTACTCCTGGCCCGGCAACGTCAGGGAGTTGAAGAACTCCATCGACGGGGCGGTGGCGCTTGCCGAGGGCCCCGAGATCTCGGTTGACATGCTGGGACTGCCGGGAGAGGCGGTCGAGGAAGCCGCGCCCCCGCACAACGGTTACCGCTGGAAGATGGAGCAGTACCGCCGGCGATTGATCGGCAGGGCGCTCGAGGAGTCAGGCGGCAATCAGGCCAGGGCGGCGCGCGCTCTCGGCATCAGCCGTCAGGCCTTGTCGTATCTGGTGCGAAAACTCAACTACGAGCCTCTGACGGAAGACTGATCCATTCGCGGTCCGCGCGGCGGAGCCGGGCTTTCTGCTATGGTAGCGCTTCGAACGTCGTTTCCCCGAAAGGGAATGGACCCGAACCACAGGGCGCAAGGAGAACTTCGTGAGTGCAGCGGCTGCTGGAAGAAGAAAACTGTTGACGTTGGGCGAAGTTGCCGGTCGGTCGGGTGTGTCGATGGCGACCGCGCTGCGGTACAAGAAGCTGTACCAGGACCGGATTTCGTCGGAGGGGACGGGCCGCGGGCAGCGCTATCCGGTGGCGGCGGTCAGGGAGTTCAAGGCGTTCAGGCAGGAACGGTCGACGAAGCGTCGGGGCGCGGGACGGAAGACGAAGGCCGCGGCGCAACCGGCGGGCGGCCGGACGAAGGACGCCCCGGGCGCTCCGTCCCTGCTGACGTTGTCCAGCATCAGCGAGCAGACCGGGATCTCCTATCCGACGTTGCAGCGCTACGTTCGGCTCTTCGGCGATCGGATACCGCACGAAGGCAAGGGCCGCAAGCGGCGCTACCACCCGGATTCCGTGGCGGTGTTCCGCGAGCTTCGAGCGGAGAGCAAGGCGGGCCGCAAGCCGAAGGCCGCGCCGGCCGCCAAGGCGCCGGCCACAAAGAAGCGCAAGGCGCGCGCCGCGGCGCAGCCCGCGGCCGACGCCCCGAAGCTCCTGACGCTTGCCGCGATCGGTCGGCGGACGGGCATCTCCGGTCCGACGCTGCAGCGCTACATCAAGTTGTACAGCGATCGGATACCGCACGAGGGCGAGGGCCGCAAACGGCGTTACCACCCGGAAGCGGTGGCGGTGTTTCGCGAGATTCGTTCTCGGAGCAAGCGCGGTCGGAAGCCGAAGTCCAGGGTTGCGGCGGAAGTCAGGACGCCGGTGCGTGGAACGCGAAAGGCGAGAGGCGCCGAGTCGAGGCGCCAACCGGCGGCTGACGGCGTGGAGGCGAGGCTGGCGGCGCTGGAGGCCCAGGTGGGTCAGGTGTTGCGGAAGCTGGACCAGCCGATCACCATCACGCTCAATCGCTGAAGTGGTCCCAGCCGCCGGTCGCGAGCGATTCGATCGTTCCGTCGGTTCGACGCAATCTCAGGCCTGACCGGGCGGTGATGCAGCCAATGGGCCGGCATCCGGAATGGCGGAAGTCGACGTCCGGCGGAAGGGTGAACAGAAGAACGTAGTCCTCGCCTCCGGCGAGAACCAGATCGAGCGGCTCGCGGCCCAGGTGGCCGGCCAGACGGCGTGCGTCGGCGCGGAGCGTGAGCGCGCCTTCCTCGAGTTCGCAGCCGACGCCGCTCCGCCGGCAGAGCCGCCTCGCGTCGACGGCCAGTCCGTCCGATACGTCGATCGCGGCGCCGGCTGGCGAGCGTCGACCCAGCAGCAGTCCCAGATCCAGTTGGGGCCGCGGCGCCAGGTGGCGGCGGAGGACTCGCCTGGCGGCGGCGGTCAGACCGTCGGGGATCCCCGCGGGCAGGCTGGCGCGACGTCTCGCGATCCGCGCTCCGAGGCGGACCAGTTCGAGGCCCATGGCGGACTCTCCGACCGGTCCGCCGATCCAGAGCCGGTCGTCGGGTCGCGCCGCGTCGCGGGTCAGGGGCGAGCCTGCTTCCGGCATCTCGCCGATCACGGTGAGACTGGCGTCCAGTCGGCCCGGCGTCGTCGGCTTGGCGGTGTCGCCGCCGATGAGCTCGACTCCGTACCGGCGGCCGGCGCGCACCAGGGCCGCGAGGAAACGGCGCGCCGCGTCCTCGTCGCTGATGCCGAGGGCGACGAGCATCCATCGCGGCAGGGCCCCGGCGGCGGCGAGATCCGAGAGGCTGACGGCAAGCAGTCGACGGGCGGCGTCCGCGGGATCAAGATCGATCGGAACGTGGACGCCGGCGCGCTGCGAGTCGACGCTGAACGCGTACCGCCGCTCCCCGAGCGCGAGCAGGGCGGCGTCGTCCCCGATTCGGCTTCCAGCGCCCGCGAAGCCGGCGAGCCAGGCGATCAGCCGGTCTTCGCCGCTGGTCATGAGCGCTGGCGTTCCGGGTCGAGCAGCGCGGCTTGCAGGACCTGATCGACATGCTCGACGAACAGGAGTTCGAGACCTCTCGTCACCGCGCTCGGTATCTCCGGAAGATCCCGCCGGTTCCGTTCCGGGAGGACGACCTTGCGAATTCCGGCGCCGCGCGCGGCGAGCAGCTTTTCCTTGAGGCCGCCGACGGGAAGCACTTCGCCGCGCAGCGTGATCTCGCCCGTCATCGCGACCTTGTGATCGATCATGCGCCCGCTGCGGACGGAGACGATGGCCGCGGCGATCGTGACGCCCGCCGACGGGCCGTCCTTCGGTACGGAACCGGCGGGGACATGAATGTGAAGGTCGTGGTTGCTGAAGAAATCGGGGCCTCCCGCTTCCGGGCCGGCTTGCGTCGTGCGGGCGCAACTCAGCGCTGCCTGAGCCGACTCCTTCATGACGTCGCCGAGCTGGCCGGTGAGTATGAGTTTGCCTCTGCCTCTCGGCGCCGCGACTTCGATCAGCATGAGGTCGCCGCCGGAGGCGGTCCAGGCGAGTCCTGTCGCCACGCCGACCCGGTCGCGGTCGAGCAGTTCCTCGCTGAAGTGACGCGGTTGGCCGATCAGGTTCTTCAACCGGGCCGTCGTCACTCTCAGTTCCCTGTCGTCTCCCCGCGCCGCGCGTACGGCCGCCTTCCGGCAGAGCGTTGCGATTTTCCGTTCGAGGTTCCGCACCCCGGCTTCCTTCGTGTAGCCGCGAATGAGGCTGCGGAGAGCCGGGGTCGTGATGGTCAGGGCGCCGGCCGGCAGGCCGTTCTCGTCCGTGGCCTTCGGCAGCAGATGGCCGCGCGCGATCGACACCTTTTCGTCTTCGGTGTAGCCGGAGAGTCGAAGCACCTCGAGACGATCGAGGAAGGCGGGCTGAACGGGTTCGAGCAGATTGGCCGTGGCGATGAACAGCACCCGCGACAGGTCGTACTCGACTCCCAGGTAGTGGTCCCTGAAGGTCGAATTCTGCTCGGGATCCAGCGCTTCGAGCAGCGCGGAAGTCGGATCGCCCCGGTAGTCGGCGCCCAGCTTGTCGATCTCGTCCAGCATGAAGACGGGATTGCTGGTCCCGGCCTGATTCAGGCCCTGGATGATGCGGCCCGGCAACGAACCGACGTAGGTGCGCCGGTGGCCGCGGATCTCTCCTTCGTCGCGGACGCCGCCGAGCGAGACGCGGACGAATCCGCGATCTATCGCGCGCGCGATGGAACGGCCGAGCGACGTCTTGCCGACTCCCGGGGGACCGACCAGGCAGAGAATCGGACCCTTGGCGTCCGGCTTGAGCCGCCTGACCGCGAGGTACTCGAGAATCCGCTCCTTGACGCGGTCCAGGTCGTAGTGATCTTCATCGAGCACGGCGCGGGCCCAGTCGAGGTCGATTCGATCTTCGCTCAGCGTCGACCACGGGAGGCCGGTCAACCAGTCGAGATGAGTCCGGATGGTCGCGTTTTCGGCGCTGTCGGGAGAGCTTCGCTCAAGCCGTCTCACCTGGCGTTCGACTTCCAGGGCCGCCTCCTCGCTCAGGCCCTTTTCTTCGACCGCGCCGAGGTACCTTTCGATGTCCCCGTGGACATCGTCGCTCTCGCCGAGTTCGTCCAGGATCGCGCGCTGTTGCTGGCGAAGGAAGTACTCGCGCTGGCTGCGGTCCATTTCGCTTCTGGCCTGGGCGGAAATCCGCTGCTGCATGCTGAGGAGTTCGATCTCCCGGGTCAGCAGGTCGCCGACTTTCCGCAACCGCTGGATTGGCGGCGTCGTCTCCAGCACGAGTTGGGCTTCGTCCGCCCGCAGGTCGAGGTTGCTGGCCGCCAGGTCCGCCAGCCGACCCGGTTGATCCAGATTCGCGGCGATGACCATGACTTCGGAGGAGATGTCCTTGCCCAGGTTGACGGCCGTCTCCAGACCCTCCTTGACGCTGCGCACGAGCGCTTCCGCCTCGAGCCCGCGGCGCGGCTCGCCGGCCTCGTTCACCTCTTCGACGCGCGCGCGAAGGAAGGGTTCGGTCTGGCTGAGATACCGCAGGCGGGCTCTGGCGAGACCCTGTATCAGGATCCGCACCCTGCCGTCGGGCAGCTTCAGCATCCGCATGATCTGCGCCGCCGTGCCGATCTCGTGAAGGTCGTCTTCCCCCGGCGCCTCGACCGATCCGTCGCGCTGGGGGGCCAGCAGGATGATGCGGTCGCCGTTCAGCGCATCCTCGACCGCGAGCATGCTCGAGTCGCGACCGATCGATAGCGGCAGGATGATGTAAGGGAAGATGACCGCGTCCTTGAGCGGCAACACCGGCAGGACGTCGGGCAGCGAGATCGCGTCCGCCTGCTGATCGACCGGGTTCCGCGCCATGCCGTCACGGTACCAGCCCCGCGGCCCCGGACGCTGCCAGCGACGCCGCGCGGCACGTCCGCTGACGCCGCGCGGCACGGTCCGCTGACGCCGCCGCTCAGCCGTTGCGCGACGCTTCGAGCAGGGACCGGAGCTCTTCCATGAAGGCGTCCACGTCCTCGAACTTCCGATAGACCGAGGCGAAGCGGACATAGGCCACCTGGTCGAGCGCCTTCAGGCGGTCGATGACGAAGTTGCCCAGTGCCGCGGTGGAGATCTCGCGGTCCTCCTTGCGGTGGAGCAGGGCTTCGGCCCGGTCGACGATCTCTTCCAGCGCCGGCAGGCCGACCGGCCGTTTCTCGCAGGCCTTGAGCAGGCCGCCGAGGAGTTTCTGTCGGTCGAACTCCTGGCGGCGGCCATCCGACTTGACGACCCGGTAGGCGATGTTCTCGATCTGTTCGTAGGAGGTGAACCTGCGGCCGCAGTTCAGGCACTCTCGCCGGCGCCTGACCGTCTCCCCGCCGCGAACGTCCCGCGAGTCGACGACGCGGTCATCGTTGACGCCGCAGAATGGACATCTCATGCCGACACTGGAACGTTACCACCAGGTAGATAAAATGCCGCCCTCATGTGCCGCGTCAACGACCAGCTCAGCGACCGTGACCGCGAGATTCTGCGGGAGGTGATCCAGACGTATCTGTCGTCGGGTGAACCCGTGTCCTCGCGGCGGGTCGCCAGGGACCGCCAGCTCCAGCTCTCGGCGGCCACGATTCGCAACGTGATGGCGGACCTGGAGGACATGGGCTACCTGCGGCAGCCGCACGTCTCGGCGGGTCGGCTGCCGACCGAGGCCGGCTTCCACCTGTTCATCGACGACCTGATGCCGGCGGAGGCGGTGAGCGACGACGACCGGCGGCTGATCGACGACCGGCTGACGACCGTCGGGCGTACTGGCCAGGAACTGACCGAGGAAACGTCGAGGCTGCTTTCCCAGCTGTCCCACCACGTCGGCGTCGTTCTGACTCCCGCCCTCGGTTCGGCGGTGATGAGGGCGATCGAGTTCGTGCCGCTCAGCGGGCGCAAGGTGCTTTGCGTGGTCGTCGCGGAGACCGGCTTCGTCGAGAACAAGCTCGTCGTGACGGACGAGCCGATCCCGCGCGAAGACCTCGTTCGCATATCGAACTACCTGACCGAGAACTACAGTGGGCGGACTCTCTTCGAGATTCGGGAAGACCTGCTGCGGCTGATGAGCGATGAGCGTGCCCGGCTCGACGAGCTGCTGCGGCGCGCCATCGAACTCGCCCGGGACGGCATGAACATCGGACACGCTCCGTCGCTCGTCGTTGACGGGACGCACAGCCTGTTCGATGCCGGGCCCAGCATGTCGCGGATCGAGGGGATGTTCCAGATGTTCGCCGAGCGCGCCCGGTTGGCCGGTCTGCTCAACCGTTGCCTGGAGGCGGACGGCGTGCGGGTGGTCCTGGGCCAGGATTCCAGGCTGACCGAGGAGCTCGGCTTCGGTCTCGTCGTGCGGAGCTTCAAGGCGGGAGACGGCGTCGCCGGTTCCGTCGCGGTAGTCGGGCCCGCGCGCATGGAGTATCCGCGGATGGTGCCTCTGGTGAACTACCTCGGCGAGCGCCTGTCCGAGGCCCTGGCCCGCAGACTGTGACGGGGACCCGGTCGAGATGACGATGGAGGCGAAGCAGAGCCCGGACTTGCGTGAGGAGGACCAGGACGGCGTCGGGACGGTCGACGCCGGCGAGCCGGACGTCGAGGTCGAGCTTCGGGCCGAACTCGCGGCGGCGAACCGGGAACTCGACAGGCTGCGGCGCGCCGCGGCCGAGTTCGACAACCTGCGCAAGCGCGCCGAGCGGGAACGGCTCGAGTCGCGCTGGAACACGGCCGCCGGTCCGCTGCGGGAGTTTCTCGACGTGGTCGACAATCTGGACCGTGCGCTCCAGGCCGAGGCGTCGGCCGACGACCTGCGCACGGGCGTCGAGATGATCCGGCGCCAGATGGCGGATCTCCTGCGGCGGTTCGATGTCGAGCCAGTGGCGGGAACGGACGCGCCCTTCGATCCGAACGTCCACCAGGCCGTTGCACGGGAAGAGAGCGCCGAAGTCGACGAGCCGACCGTGGTGCAGGAGCTGCAGGCCGGCTACACGATGGAGTCGCGGCTGCTGCGCGCCGCGATGGTTCGGGTCGCCGTGCCGGCGGCGCCGGTTGCGTCGAGGGACGGCGTCGGCGAGGACGGCGGCGGGGCCGATGCGGACGCCGCATCCGGCAGCGCCTGAGATCCGCCGTGCCGCGTGACTACTACGAGGTCCTGGGCCTCGAACGTTCGGCGACCCTGCAGGAGATCAAGTCGGCCTATCGCAAGCTGGCCGTCCGCTGCCACCCCGATCGCAACCCGGGAGACAGCGCCGCCGAGGAGACGTTCAAGGAGGCGGCGGAGGCGTACGCGGTGCTCTCGGATGCCGAGAAACGGCGCCGCTACGACCGCTTCGGGCGCCAGGCGACGCCGAGCGGCGGCTTCGACCCCACGATCTTCGCCGACTTCTCCGACATCCTGGGCGACGTCTTCGGTTTCGGCGACATGTTCGGCAGTCGTGGCGGAGGCCGCCGTCGGCGCGCGGGCGCCGATCTTCGTTACGACCTGCGGATCTCGTTCGAAGAAGCGGCCTTTGGCGCGGCGCCGAAACTGCGCATCCCGCGGCTCGAGCGCTGCGACGGTTGCGGCGGCAGCGGGGCGGCGCCCGGGTCCGGCCCCACCGCCTGCCGCCTGTGCGGCGGCCGCGGTCAGGTGCAGTACAGCCAGGGGTTCTTCTCCGTGGCCCGCACCTGTCCCGACTGCCGCGGCGCGGGCAACGTCATCCGCGACCCCTGCGGCGACTGCCGGGGCGAGGGGCGGCGCGAGCAGCAGCGTTCGATCCAGGTCCGCGTCCCTGCCGGCGTCGACACGGGGTCCCGGCTCCGCCTTCCCGGCGAGGGAGAGCACGGCCGACACGGCGGTCCGCCAGGCGACCTCTATGTGGTGATCGCGGTCGAGCCGCACGAACGGTTCAGCCGGCGCGGCGCCGACGTCGCGAGCTCGGTCACGATCGGTTATCCGCAGGCCGTCCTCGGCTGCACCGTGGACGTGGAGACCGTGCATGGCGCGTCGGCGCTTGAGGTGCCGCCGGCTACGGCCCACGGTTCGACCTTCGTGCTGCGGTCCGAGGGCATTCCGCGACTCGACGGCCGGGGCCGCGGCGACCACATCGTCGAGGTGCGGCTCAACGTGCCGGCGCCGCGGGACCTTTCGGAGCGGGAGCTCGAACACGTCAGGGCGCTGGCCGATCTTCGCGACGACGGCGGCGCGATCCGCGAGGAACGCGGCCTGCTCAACCGGGTCAGGGATCTCTTCTGACTCTCCGCTCGTGATCCACCTGCTGGTCGAAGCCCCTGATCTCGCCGGCGAGACGGTCGAGGTCGAAGGCCCGGATCACCGTCACTTGTTTCGGGCCCGTCGGTTGAAGGCCGGCGACCGCGTCCGTGTCGTCGACGGTCGCGGCGCGGCCCGCTGGTCGGTCGTGGACCAGGTGGGCGCGCGGCGGGCGGCGCTGCGTCTGGAAGGCGCGGCGCCGGTGTTCGAGCCGGCCCGGCGCGTGGCGCTGTTCGTGTCCGCCCTGCGCGCGGAACGCGCGGCCTGGCTGGTGGAGAAGGCGACGGAGCTGGGACTGCGCGAACTGCATTGGTTCGTCTCGGAGCGCACCAGCCGTTCCCTGCCGGAGCGGGCGCTGGAGCGTCAGCGCCGGGTCGCGAAGTCGGCGCTCGAGCAGAGCGGCGGCGCCTGGCTGCCCGAGATCGTCGGGCCCGTCTCGCTGGACGAAGCGGCGATCGGCGCCGGCTCGGTCGCGCTGCATCCCGGCGCGGCGACGCCGTTCGTGGCCGCGGCGGGTTCGGCGGAAGCGGTCGTGGTGGGCCCCGAGGGTGGGTTCAGCGAACGGGAGATCGAGCGACTGGCGGGGCGTGGAGCGGTTCCGGCGCACCTCGGACCCCGTCTGCTGCGGACCGAAACGGCCGCGGTGACCGCGCTCGCCGTGTCCCTGACCGCGATGTCGTGACGGCGTTATCCTCCGAGCCGACGGAGGAACGGACGTGTGCGACTCCCCATCCCATCGAGAAGCGCCCAGGCGGAAGCGGGCGCCGAAGCCGGCCTACGACCGCGGCCTCGACCTGCTGGCGCGGCGCGCGCACTTCGCGGCCGAACTGGAGGCGAAGCTCAGGCGGCGCGGCTACCCGGCGGCCGAGGTGGAGAGCGCGGTCGAACGGTTGACGGCCGCCGGTCACCTGGACGAAGGGGAGACCGCGCACCTGCTCGTGCGGTCGCTGAAGCGGCGGGGCTATGGTCGGCGGCGGCTCGAACTCGACCTGCGGCGGCGCGGGGCCGATGAGGCGGCTTCCCGGGCGGCGCTCGAGACCGCCGACGACGAGGACGAGTTGAAGCGGGCGGCGACCGTGGCGGCGCGCTTCAGGTCGAGTCACCCGTCGCGCGACGGCGCCGCCCTGGCCCGGCACCTGGAGCGGCGCGGCTTCGCTCCCGTTGTTGTCGGCGCGGTTCTGTACGAGCCTGGGCGGGGTCGAAGCTCATGTTGAGTCGGCACATCAGACGGAGCTTCATCGATTTCTACGCCGACCGCGGGCATGCGGCGGTGGCGAGCTCGCCTCTCGTGCCGCGCGACGATCCGACCCTGCTGTTCGTCAACGCCGGAATGGTCCAGTTCAAGAACTGCTTTCTTGGCGTCGAGGCGCCGGATTCTCCGCGTGCGGTGACCTCCCAGAAGTGTCTCAGGGTGTCCGGCAAGCACAACGACCTGGAGAACGTCGGTCCGAGTCCGCGCCACCACACGTTCTTCGAGATGTTGGGGAACTTCTCCTTCGGCGACTACTTCAAGGAGGAGGCGATCGCTTCCGCCTGGGAACTGGTCACCGGGCCATGGGGCCTCAGGCCCGAGCGTCTCTTCGCCACGGTGTTCGAACAGGACGACGAGGCGGCCGAACTCTGGTTCAAGCTCTCGGGACTGCCGCCGGAGCGGGTCCTGCGCCGCGGCGAGAAGGACAACTTCTGGGCGATGGGCGAGACCGGCCCCTGTGGTCCGTGCAGCGAGATCTTCGTCGATACCGCGCCCGATCAGCCGGAGGTCGGCTGGGAAGAGGGGACGGACTCGGGACGGTACCTGGAGATCTGGAATCTCGTCTTCATGCAGTTCGAGCGTCACGAGGACGGTCGGAGCGAGCCGCTCCCGAACCCGTCGATCGACACCGGCGCGGGGCTGGAGAGGGTGGCCGCCGTGCTCCAGGGCGTCCACTCGAACTACGACACGGACCTGTTCGGCACGATCCTGAGAGCCGTGGCGGAGGCGGCGGGAAGCGAGTACGGCCGCGATCCGGAGGCTGACGTGTCCATGCGGGTGGTGGCCGACCACCTCCGGGCGGTCGGCTTCCTGCTCGCCGACGGCGTGCTGCCGAGCAACGAGGGACGCGGCTACGTGCTGCGCCGGCTTCTCCGCCGCGCCTCGCGCCACGGCATGAAGCTGGGCTTCGAGGCGCCGTTCATGGCCTCCCTCCTGCCCTCGCTCGAGGAAACGTTCGCCGGCCACTACCCGGGACTGGAGAAGGCGCGCGAGCCCTCCTCGGCCACCGTGACCGCCGAGGAGACCCGGTTCCTGGAGACGGTGGCGGTGGGCGCCGGAAAGGTCCAGCAAACGATCGAGAAGGCGCGAACCGAGGGCGGATCGATGCTGCGCGGCGAGCAGGTCTTCCGTCTCTACGACACGTTCGGCCTGCCGCTCGAGACGGTGCGGGAGATCGCCGAGGAAGAGCGGTTCGCGATCGACGAGGAGGGGTTCGAGGCGGCGTTGGCCGAGCAGCGGGAGCGCTCGCGTCGGGCCGCGGCGACCGCGGCGCCCGCAAGGATCGAGTTCTCGATTTCGTCCGCGGGCGTCGGGAGGCGTTTCACCGGCTACGACGATCTGGAAGCGGAGTCGCGAGCGATTGCCGTCGCATCGGCCGAAGGAGCGCCGGTTCGGGAAGTGGCGGACGCCGGTTTCGCCGTCTTCGAACGCACTCCGTTCTACGCCGAAGCGGGAGGCCAGGCAGGGGACGTCGGTTTCGTTGGATGGGGCGGCGGCAAGGCGCGGGTTCTCGACACCTTCCACGACGGCGGACGCATCGTTCATCGCATCGAGGTCGTTGACGGCGCGCTCGAGGACGGCGCGGCGGTCGAACTCGAGGTCGACCGCGAGAAGAGGGAATCCTCCCAGCGGCACCACACCGCGACCCATCTGCTTCACGCGGCCCTGCGCCGGCGTTTCGGCGCCGGCGTGCGCCAGGCGGGCTCCCTGGTTCACCCGGACCGGCTGCGTTTCGATTTCACTCATGGCGCGCCGGTCACCGGGGAGCAGCTGGAGGCGCTCGAGGACACGGTCAACGAGTGGGTGCGGCGCGCCGTGCCGCTCCGGATCGACGAACGTTCGTACCACGAGGCGGTCGCAGCCGGCGCGATGGCCCTGTTCGGCGAGAAGTACGGCGACCGGGTGCGCACGGTCGAGGTGCCGGGCTTCAGCCTCGAACTCTGCGGCGGCTGTCACGTCGGCAACACGGGCGAGATCGGTCCCGTGGCCCTGATCGCCGAGCGTGGCGTGGCTGCCGGCGTGCGACGGATCGAGGCGCTCGCCGGCGACCGCGCCGACCGCCGGCGCCGGCGTCAGCTGCATCTGCTGACCAGCCTGGAACGGGAGATCGGCGCGTCCGGCGAGCAGGCCGCGGCCGAGGTGCGGGCGCTCAAGGAGCGGTTGCGCGAGGTCGAACGGGAGCTGTCGCAGCTCAGGATCGGAGTGCTCGCCGGCGACGGCGGGCCGGCCTCGGGCCAGGAGGCCGCCGGCGATGCGCGGTCCATTCGCGGCGTCGATGTCGTCCTGCGCGAAGTGCCGGCCTCGAATGTGGGCGACCTGCGCAACCTTGCCGATGTCCTGCGGGGCCGCCTGGGATCCGGCGTCGTCGTGCTCGGGGCTCTGGATGACGGCAAGGCGAAGCTCGTTGCCTCGGTGACGAGGGACCTCGAGGATCGAATCGACGCGGCGGCCGTGGCGCGGGCCATGGGCTCGGCGATCGCCGGCAGCGGCGGCGGCCGGCGCGATTTCGCCCAGGCAGGAGGCCGCGCCGGGAGCCTGACGTCAGCCTTCGCCGCCGCCAGGCGGCTCATCGAAGACTGTCTCGGCCAGGAGGAGAACGCGTGACGGAGCAGGAAGCGGACGGCCGACGCCCTGCTTCCGCCACCCTGCCGCGAGCGGGGCTGAACCTGCCGAACGCGCTGACGCTCAGCCGGATCCTGATCGTCCCGCTGCTGGTTGTCGTCCTGCTGACGCAGATCGAGGGCCGGGAGTTCATTGGCTTGGGACTGTTCCTGGCCGCTTCGCTCACCGACTTCCTCGACGGCTTTCTGGCCCGGCGCCGCAAGGAGGTGACGGCGCTCGGCAAGCTGCTGGACCCGGCGGCGGACAAGATCCTCACCTCGGCCGCGTTCATCTCTCTTGTCGGTCTCGGTCTGGCGCCGGCCTGGATGGTGGTCGTCGTCATCGCGCGCGAATTCGCGGTCTCGTCGCTGCGTTCGCTGGCGGCGTCCCAGGACGTCGTTCTCGCGGCGAGCTTCGCGGGCAAGCTGAAGACGGTGACCCAGATCGTCGCCATCTCGCTGCTGATCATCTCGGACCAACTCGGGTCGTTCGACCTGCTGGCGCCCCTGTCGTTGTGGGTGGCGCTGGCCGCAACGCTCCACTCGGGCATCGAGTACTTCGTGCGCAACGGCCGGCGGGTCCTCGAAGCGTTCGGGGACGGCGCCTCGGAGGTCTGAGCGTGCGCTCGCCGGCCTCGCCGGCGCTCCCTCTCGCGGGGCGGCGGCCGTGATCCAGTCCGTCCTCGCCTGGCTGGCCGCCTTCGCGCGGCGCCGCTACCGGGCCGTGTTTCTGGCGGCGGCGGCGCTGGTCGTCCTCTGCGTCTCGTCGGCGACGCGACTCCGGTTCGACACGGAGATCCTGAATCTGCTGCCCGAGGACGACCCGGTGGTCGCCACCTTCCGTTCGACGATCGAGGACTTCGGCAGCCTGGACTACCTGCTCGTCCTGGTGCGGCTGCCGCCGGAGGCGCCGCTCGATCCGTACCTGTCGTACGTGGAGGAGCTGGGATCTTCGATGGAGGCGCTCGAGGAGATCGACTACGTCGACTACGACTTCGGCGAAATGCAGGCGCTGGCGGAGACCCTGTTCCCCTACGCGTTCGTCTATCTCGACGAGCAGGCCCGCGAAGAGGTGGCGAGCCGGCTGACCGACGACGGCCTCAAGCTCCGGGTGCGGGAACTCGGCCGCCGACTGGCCACCCCCGAAGGGCTGGCGCTGCGCGACGCGATGCTGCTCGACCCCCTCGGCCTGGTCGACGTCTTCCTGGACCAGTTCGAACTTGCCCGGGGCGGCCTCAAGGTCGACTGGACGACCGGCTACTACCTGTCGCGGGACCACTCCCGCGCCCTGCTGATCGCGCGGCCGGCCGAGCCGGCGCAGGAGGTCGAGTTCGGCCGTCGGCTGATTGCGGCGGTCGAGGAACTGGCCGCGGATCTCGGCCGTCGCTGGCCCGAACTCGGCGGCGAGGATCGCGATGGCGAGACGCTGCCGGCGCCCGAGGTGGCGTTCGGCGGCACCTACGTCACCGCGGTCTCCGATGCGGGTCTGATCGTCGGCGGCCTCATCTCGAACATGGCGACGTCGCTGATCGGCGTCCTGCTCCTGTTCGCGCTCGCCTTCCGGCGCGTCGGTCTGATTGCGTACGCCTTCATCCCGCTCGCCTTCGGTCTGGCGCTGGCCTTCGGCTTCGCCGGCGCCGTGCTGGGAGAACTGAACGCGCTGACGAGCGGCTTCGCGGCGTTGCTGGTCGGTTTGGGAATCGACTTCGTCATCGTTTCCTACGGCCGCTACGTCGAGGAGCGTCGTCGCGGCAGCGACCTGGAGGCGGCCCTGATGGAGATGAGCGGCTCCTCGGGGCGGGCGGTCTGGACCGGCGCGATCACCACCGCCGCCACCTTCTTCGCGTTCGTGGTCACCGACTTCGTCGGACTTCGTCAGATGGGGCTCCTGACCGGCGCCGGCATCCTCTTCTGCATGGTCTCGGTGCTTCTGCTGCTGCCGGCGATGCTCGCTTGGCGGGAAGATCGCCGATCGGTTTCCGGACGCCAGCCCCGGCTGGTGCTCCACGGCCTGGGCGCCCGCCGGTTGGTGCGCTGGAGCTTCGAGCGGCCGGTCATCGTGATCTGCTGCTGCGTGGCGGTCACCGCGGCGACGGCCGCGGTCGCGCCGCGTCTGGAGTTCCAGGACGCGATTCGCGAACTCCGGCCGCGGGGCAACCCCGGCGTCGAAGTCCAGGACGAGGTGGCCGAGCACTTCGGTTCGGGCCTGAACTACACGATGATCGTGCTCTCGGGCGACACGGACGAAGACGTGCTCGAGCGGTCGCACCTGGCCGAGGAGAGCGCTCGAGACCTCGTGTACGACGGCGTTCTCGCCGGAGTCGACGGGATCGGCAGTCTGGCGCCGTCGCCCGCCCGCCAGGCGAGAGCCCATGACTGGCTCGATCAGCGCCGGGAGTTGTTCGACCGTGAGCGTCTGCACGCTCTCTTCGAGCGGTATGCGACGGAAGAGGGGATCCGGTCGGCGCCTTTTCGGCGGGGCATCGACCTGCTCGCCGACGCGGGCGGCAACCGGAAACAGGTGACGCCTTCGGTGCTTCGTTCCGAGCCCCGTCTGGAGCGCATGCTCGAGCGCTATCGGAGCCGGAACGAGAGCGAGACGAAGCTGGTCGTCTACCTCTACCCCCCGCCGGGGCAGGGGCGGCGCGGCGCGCCGCCCGGGGCGTTGGAGATCGTCGAGGGCCTCGGACCGGGGGCGGCGCTGTCGGGCGTCAACGTGGTGGGCGAGAGGCTGCGGAACGGCATCCGGATCGACGCCGTCACCGCTTCGGTCATCGGCTTCGTTCTGGTGGCGCTGCTCCTGTTCCTGGACCATCGCTGGCTCGCGGGCGCCCTGCTGTCCCTGCTGCCGTTGTCGGTCGGAGTGGTGTGGATGCTCGGGCTCATGGTCCTGATCGGGCTGGACATGAACTTCTTCAACGTCTTCGTCGTCACGATGATCATCGGCATCGGCGTCGACTACGGCGTCCACATGGTGCATCGCTGGCGCGAGATCGGCTTCGGGCCGGAGGCGCTTCAGGGCGAGCGGCTTGCGGCGGGTCTGGGCGAGACGGGGAAGGCGATCGCGCTGGCCGCCGTGTCGACCAGCGTCGGCTTCGGTTCGCTGGCGCTGTCGCACTACCCGGGACTGCGCTCGATGGGCATCGTCGCCATCCTCGGCGCGCTGGCCACGGCGCTGGTTTCCATCACGCTGCTGCCGGCGCTGGTCGCGCTTGGCCAGCGTCGGCGAGCGGCCCGGAGGGTCTGATGTTCGAGGGCCTGCAGGACAAGCTTCAGGGGGTGTTCCGGTCCCTGCGTTCGGAAGGTCGGATCTCGGAGGATCACGTCCGGCGTGCCGTGCGGCAGATCCGTCTCGCGTTGCTGGAGGCCGATGTCCACGTCCGGGTCGTCCGCTCCTTCGTCGCCCGGGTCCAGGAACTGGCGCTGGGCGAGGAGGTGCTCGGGAGCCTGACCCCCGACCAGCAGATGATCCGGATCGTCCGCGACGAACTGATCGCGGCCCTTGGAACGCCGGGCGCGGAACTCCGGCTCGAAGGCCAGCCGGCCGTCGTGCTGCTCTGCGGCCTTCAGGGCTCGGGCAAGACGACGACGGCGGGCAAGCTGGCGGTACGGCTTCGCGGCCAAGGCAGGAACCCGGCGCTGGCGGCCGGCGACCTCCAGCGGGCCGCGGCGGCGGAGCAGCTCAGGCAGGTCGGCGCCGCGGCCGGCGCCTCGGTCATTCTGCCCTTGGCCGCCGAGGACCTGCCGGCCTTCTCGAGCCGTGCCCTGGAAGCGGCTCGGGAAGGCGGCTTCGACACGTTGATCTTCGACACCGCGGGCCGCCTGCACGTGGACGCGGAGTCGATGGCCGAACTCGCGGCGCTGTCGGAGCGGGTCGCCCCGTGCGAGACGCTCTTCGTCTGCGATGCGATGACGGGTCAGGACGCGGTGCGGAGCGCGTCCGCGTTCGCGGCGGCCGCGCCGTTGAGCGGCGCGGTGATGACCAAGCTGGACGGCGACGCCCGGGGCGGCGCGGCGCTGTCGCTCCGGGGCGTGACCGAGGTTCCGCTTCGCTTCGTCGGCGTCGGAGAGAAGCTCGACGACCTGGAGCCCTTTGCGCCCGACCGCATTGCTTCCCGTCTTCTCGGCATGGGCGATGTGCTGTCCCTGATCGAGAAGGCCGAGCGTGTCGTCGACCGCCAGGAAACGGATCGTCTCGCCGAGCGCATCGCGCGCCAGGAGTTCACCCTCGAGGATCTGCGCGACCAGTTGCGGCAGCTGCGTCGCATGGGGCCGTTGTCCCAGCTCCTCGAACTTCTTCCCGGTCAGTTCCGCGGCGCAAACCTGTCCAACGCGGTGGACGAGAGCCGCCTGGTCGCGATCACCGCGCTGATCGACTCGATGACGCCGCGCGAACGCCGCAACCCGGCAATCCTCAACGCCGGCCGCCGCCGCCGCATCGCCCGCGGCGCCGGGCGCACCGTCCAGGAGCTGAACCAGTTGCTCAGGCAGTACCGCCAGATGCGGAAGCTGATGAAGCGCACCAGGGGCAAGTGGATGCAGGGGATCCGGGGGGGCTGAGCCGCGTGGGCCTGGCATGCCGCAGGCCCGGCGCCGCTTCGCGGCACGCCAGGGCGATGCGACTTGGCCCGCATGTCTCACGGACGTCCGTAGCGAGGGCGCGTAGCCGCCGCTGGTGCGGGGTCGGCGGCTTCATCGCCACGGCAATCGACGGCGCCGAAAAGGTGTTCTGGCTGGCCTCCTGCGACGGCGCCTACCGGGACGGTGAACTCATGCCCTCCACCGCCGACGGGGAGGGTGACGCCCGGTTCCTGGCGCCGACGGTTATCGGCCGGAGTCGTCGCCAGCGGCCCTCGCGGCGTCATTGAGCTGACGACTCGGCTGCGATGGGGCGCCCCTCGGATGCCTGGCGGTTGCGCCCGGCTGCCTGCGGGACCTGGTCTACGGCGAGACCCTTGGGGTTGTGCCAAGGTGCTGCCACGGCATTCGGCAGTAGAGGGCGTTCTGCTGCTAGACTGAGCCGTTGCCTCGGCGCCGGCGTGTGGAGCAGGCAATCGGGCAGGCACTTGAACAACCGGTAGAATCCCGACTCTGGAAGGTCCCGACATGGTGCAGACGACATGGTGAAGATACGACTCCGGCGCATCGGTTCGCGCCACAGACCCTTCTACCGCGTCGTGGTGTCGGACAGCCGCAAGACGCCGACCTCGGCGGTGATCGAGGAGCTCGGGCACTACGACCCCTGCAAGGACCCGGCGGTGATCCGGCTGAAGGCGGATCGCATCGACCACTGGGTAGCGCGCGGAGCGCAGCTCACGGACAGCGTCCGCGGCCTGGTGCGGCGGGCGGCCGCGGCGGGCGCCGCGGAGTCGTAGCGCGGTCCGCGGTGATGTCGGAGGTCGCCGATCAGCTCGCGGGCGTCGTTCGTTCGATGGTGGATCGCGGGGACGCGGTCCGCGTCGAGGAGATCGAGGAGGAGGACGCCATCGTCCTGCAGGTCGAAGTCGCGCCGGACGAACTCGGGCGCGTGATCGGTCGTCAGGGACGCAGCGTCAGGTCGCTGCGCGCCTTGCTGGAGGTTCGGGGCGCCGAAGTCGGCGAGTACTACGAGGTCGAGATCGTCGAACCGGACTAGCGGCCCGTGTTGGAAGTGCGTGTCGCGCCGAGAGCGATCAGGCGCCCGTCCGGCAAGGCGCGACGTAGGGAGCGGATCGGGCCAACCTCGACCGAGGAGCAACGATGCCGGACGGGATGGTTGGCCGCTCGGATGCAGCGCGACCTTCGCCGCGGGCGTCCAGGCAGCCCTCGGTGACCATGCGGGCAGGCAGCGTGCGCAGGCGGGGAGAGCGGGCGGAGATGGTGGCCGTCGGCGCGGTTCTGCGCGCGCACGGATTGCGGGGCGAGGTTCTGGTCGAGGCGGACAGCGAGAATCCCGACCGGTTTCGGACGGGCGCCGAGCTCTTTGCCGAGGTCGACGGTCGCGCGCGGCGGCTGAAGGTGGCTTCGAACCGGCCGCATCGGGACCGGCTGCTGATCCGTTTCGTCGACGTGATGGACCGCGACGAAGCCGAGACCCTCCGCGGCGCAGTGCTTGAAGTGCCGGCGGCCGAGGCGCCGCCGGTGGAGGACGGCGTCTTCTACTACTTCCAGCTCGTCGGCTGCCGGGTCGTCGACCGGCGACTCGGAGAACTCGGCGAGGTGACCGACGTGGTGGAGGATGGCGGCGGCGTCCTGCTCGAGGTGTCGGGAGCGGCCGGGAGCGGCGGCGGGTCCGTGCTGGTTCCGTTCGCCAACGCGCTGCTGCCGAAGATCGACGTCGGCGAGGGCCTGATCACGAGCGACTTGCCGGAGGGGCTTGTCGAGACGTGCGGATCGACGTCATAACGATTCTCCCCGCCGTCTTCCGGGAGTTCCTCGGAGCGAGCCTGATCGGCCGGGCGATCGCCGCCGGCCTGCTCGAGGTTCACGTCCACGACCTGCGCGACTACGCCGAAGATCCGCACCGGAGCGTCGACGACGAGCCGTACGGCGGCGGCGGCGGCATGGTGATGACCGCGCCGCCCTGGCTCCGTGCAGTGCGCGCGGTGTCCGGCGATGGCCCGCGGCCTCGCCGCATCCTGCTCTCGCCGCAGGGTGAACGCCTTGACGATGCCAGGGTGCGCGGCCTGGCGGGCGAGGAACGGCTGGTGCTCCTGTGCGGACGCTATGAGGCGATCGACGAGCGGGTGCGGATGCTGGTCGTCGATTCCGAGTTGTCGGTCGGGGACTACGTTCTCTCCGGCGGCGAGGCGCCGGCCATGACGGTCATCGAGGCGGTGTCGCGGTACATCCCGGGTGTGGTCGGTCGGCCGGAATCGGTCGAGAACGAGAGCTTCCGCTCGGGTCTGCTCGATCACCCGCACTACACCCGCCCGCGGACCGTCGAGGGAATCGACGTGCCGGAAGTGCTGCGATCGGGCGACCATGCGCGTATCGCCTCCTGGCGGCGCAAGCAGGCGCTCGAAGCGACGCGCCGCAAGCGGCCGGACCTGCTGACGGGCGACACGCGCGATCGGAAGGAGTCTAATCCAATCCAGAAATGATCGTGAAACGGAGCGGCCGCAACGCGACGATGCCGGCCCGGTTCAGGGTAGGTCTGGAGCGGCAGACGGAGCGCTAGCGGAGTCTGCCGCCTAAGGGTGTGGCGCCGGCGTGGCATCGCCCGGCGCTGGTGCTTGGTGGGGCGCGCGGCCGATGTGGCAGGCTGCCTCACTGTCAGGCGCTCCGTCGCCGATTGGGATGGGATTCCCGGGCGATGAGCCGGAAGAGTCTGTCGCACGCCTCGTTGACAACGACGGCGGCCGCCTCGTTGACAACGACGGCGGCGTCGAGGTCGTTTGCGGCCATGGCCTGTTCTTCGAGGGCGGCGCGGGTGACGCCCGGCTTCAGGCGTTGCTCGGCGCGGGGCAGGGACTTGAGCTTCTCGAACGGCGTCACCGTGTCCTGGGCGCGGTAGCGGGTGGTCTTCTTCCCCCGCCGGTCGAAGACCTCGGTAGGAAACAGGCACGGGCGGTGGAAGTTCAGGTAGGGCGTGAGGACGTCGCGGGAGAAGACGTTGACCTCGCGGGCAAACAGCTTCGGGATGTGGCCGTAGCCGAAGTGCCGCCGGATGACGCTGGCGTTCTTCGACTCGACCAGCGCGTTGTCGGTGCTGCGCCGCGCTCTCGACTTGGTGAACTCCGGGACGTGCAGGTCCCTCAGCATGCCGACGACCCGGCGGTTGATGTACTCCGAGCCGTTGTCGGTGTGAAAGCCCAACACCTTGAACGGAAAGGACTTGATCGACTCCCGCAGCACCTTGATCAGGCAGTTCTCCGAGATCGCCCGCACCGTCCCGACGTGCTCCCACTGCGTCACCTCGTCGACCAGGTTGATGTGGAACACGCCCTTCTCCCCGTCCTTCTCCCCCTGGTGCACCGTGTCCACGCGCAGGAAGCCCGGACGACCCGACGGCGCCGGCTTGCGACGCTCCGCGATCCCGACCCGCCGCGGCTTCGTCTTCCGGAACACCGTGCGACGCCGCTGGTAGGTGGCCGACTGCCGCAGGTTGTAGAAGTGGCCGTTCGAGATCCCGGCCAGCCGCTCGAAGCGCTCGTCACCGTACTCCACGTACATCCGACGCATCACCGCCCGAGTCGCATGCCCGCACCTCTGACCCAGCGCCGCATCGACCACCGCCAGAAGACCCTTGTCCGCCTTCGTGTAGCGAGACCTGAAGGCCTTGGCCGGAGGACCGCGACGGTCCAGCACCCGCCCCGTCTCCCGGTGCTGCCGAACCAGACGCTGTACCTGAGCCAGCGACTTGCCCGTCATCTTCGACAGATAGCGGAGAACCACCCCCTTCTCCGACTTCGACACACCGTGGTAACGGAAACGCACCAGCGTCTCCTCCACGAACCGGTAGGCCGACTCCCGGTCCGCCAACACCATGTCCACAGACTCGCTGCCAGCCAGGAAGCCACGCAACTCGTCCAACGTCCGCAAACGCACTGTCTGGAGAGACAAGATCATCCTCCGATGATCCCCGATAGCCGGTTCTCACGATCATCTCTCGTTGGATTCGGCACCCCCGCTCACGATCACTTCTCACTGGACAGGGCTGAAGGTTGCGCCGAAGGTGTCGAAGAGGCGATAATCCGCTTCCTGCCGCTTCGGCGGTTCGCGGCTCGGAGGTGACACGCAGTGCACGAACTACAGCAGGTTGAGCAGGAGTACTTGCGAGATGGCCTGCCGGACTTCCAGGCCGGAGACACGGTCAAGGTCCACGTCCGGGTTCGGGAGGGCGCCAAGGAGCGCATCCAGATCTTTCAGGGCGTGGTCATCGCCCGGCGGGGCAGCGGCACGCGGGAGACCTTCACCGTGCGCAAGGTTTCGGGCGGAATCGGGGTCGAGCGCATCTTCCCGCTCCACTCGCCGGTGATCGGCCAGATCG
Source organism: Candidatus Multivorans sp. (assembly GCA_965203495.1). Classification (GTDB taxonomy): domain Bacteria; phylum Acidobacteriota; class Thermoanaerobaculia; order Multivoradales; family Multivoraceae; genus Multivorans. The sequence goes on along the minus strand of CBDBDB010000008.1, from coordinate 135,392 downwards.
AGCTCGTTCGTCGCGGCAAGGTGCGTCGGGCGAAGCTCTACTATCTGCGGAAGCTGCGCGGTCGCGCCGCCCGCATCGAGGAGCGTCGCGACCGCTGAAGGCGGCGGCGCTGTTTGCCGAGGCGTATCGCCTGCGCCTGATGCGCGGGCTCGAGGATCAGTTCGCGGCGGCCGGCTGCGAACTCGTTGCCGGGATCGACGAAGCGGGACGGGGCTGTCTCGCCGGCCCGGTGGTGGCGGCGGCCGTCGTGGTGGGTCCGGACTGCCTGATTCCCGGCGTCGACGACAGCAAGCGGCTCTCCGGGAAGCAGCGGGAACGGTTGGCGCGGACGATCAGGCAGAAGGCCGTGGCGTGGGCCACCGGTGTCGCCGACGCGGCGTTGATCGATCGCGTCAACGTGCTCGAAGCGACTCGCTGGGCCATGCGGACGGCTCTGCGATCGCTGGCCGTTCGGCCCGGCGTCGCGCTGGTCGACGCGGCGCCGCTCGGCCCCGTGGAGGTCCGCGGCGCCGTCGTTCCGACGCTGCCGCTTGTGCGGGCGGATTCGCTCAGCTTCGCCGTCGCCTGCGCTTCGATCATCGCCAAGACGGACAGGGACCGCATGATGGCGGCGGTTGACCGGCAGTACCCGGGCTTCGGCTTTGCCAGCCACAAGGGCTATGCCTCGGAACGTCATCGCGCCGCGTTGCGCGAACTCGGCCCGACGCCGCTCCATCGCCTCACTTTCCGCTCCGTGCCGCCGCGACCGCGGCGGGACGCTGGCGAACAGGCGGGCGAGTAGGATTCCCTCGTGCAAGGGAATCGTCTCCTGTTCCTGATCGTCGGCGGCATGGTCGCGGTGGCGGCGGCTGTCCTCTGGCTCCTGGCGCGAGCGCAGCGGGCGCGCGTGCCGACCCTGTCCGGCGCCTGGGTCGGCGTCGAGGTCGGGGGCGATGGCGTGGCGAGGACGGGCGACATCGAGATGGACGCCGGCGAGGACTTCCGCTTGCACGCCGTGCTCGCAACGACGCCCCGCGGCGGCGGCGAACCAGGCGAACCTGTCTACTACAGCGCCGTCCCCCAGGTCGAGATCGACGGTCGCCGGTTCGAGGCCCTTCCTCCTGAGCGGATCGGCGGGCTGGGCTGGGTGCGGATGCTCTGGTTCAGTGTCGAACACGGCGTTCCGTTCCGAGAGCTGGCGGACGGCGCCGATGTCGAGCGCTTTGCCTACGAGCCCTTCTTCCGGCCCGAGTGGGGCAGCGCCTGGTCGATCGACGGCGCGCTCGAGGCCCACTTCGACGGTTGGCTCGAGCAGGACGGTCCCGACGTCGAACGGGACTTCGGCGCCCTCCGCTACCAGGTCTGGGTCGAGGCCGCGATCGACGAGGACGCTTTGGTTCCGGATCAGCGCGTCAAGTCCCCCGCTCTGCCCGACGCCACCCGGATCGAGGCGCGGCTGCCGGGCGCGTTGGGTCCCCCATCGGCTGTCTTCGGGTTGCCTGGCGTCCACCGGGACCGGGCAGGGGGCGAGTGGCCAGACTCGGCCCTGGCCCGGCTGCAACAGCTCTACGACGACCGCCTCGCCTTCAGCCAGGTCTCGGTGCTGCGGGACATTCTCGCCGCTGGCGACGTCGCCTGGGAGGACGTGGCGTGGGAACTCGCGCCGCTCGACGGCAGCGTCTCGTGGAGCGCGCCGGGCGGCGGATCGCCGGCGCCGGGCGATCTCGTGCATGTCGGCGACCGTTGGGCCGTCCTGTTCACGGACAGCGTGGACGAGGGCGCCGTCGGGATGCTCGACGGCGCGGATCTGTGTCTGGACTTCGAAGCCGGCGCCATGGTTCGGCGGCTCGACCGGATCTTCACCGTGAACCCCGAGGGGGAAGGGGATGTCTTCGTGGCGGCGCCGGGGCGGCCGCTCTGACCGGTTCCGCGCCGCCCTCAGCCGGCCGCGCCGGCGGCTGAACTCGCGATCGCTTCCTCCAACCTGCCGCCGCGCAGCAGTTCGCTGAACACGTGGGGCGCCTGTCCGGGCCGGTAGAGGGCGTAGAACGGGATGCCGTAGCGGCCGAAGCTTGCGAGGTAGCGGGCTATGTCGTCGTTCCGGTTCGTCCAGTCGGCCTGCATCGCGACCACCTGGTACCGGGCGAAGAGTGCGGCCGTCTCGTCGGTCTCTAGCACCAGCCGCTCGTTCACCTTGCAGGTTGCGCACCAGTCCGCGGTGACGTCGACGAAGACCAGCCGGCCTTCGGCGGCGAGCCTCTCGGCCTGAACCGGGTCGAACGGCATCCAGTCCAGGACCTTCTCGGCGCCTGGTGCGGCGCCGGGGCCGCTGGAGGGGGCGGTCGCGCCGTTGGCCAGCAGCAGCACCAGGACCGCCGCGACCACCGCGCCGGCGCGATGGAACAGGCGCGGGACCGTCTTCTGGCTACGGCTCTGCAGCCAGACGAAGAGGGCCAGGGCCAGAAGGCCGGTTTCCAGGAAGGCGAGCCGGGCGCTGTCCATCTGGGCCGCGAGCACGTAGAGCAGCCAGATCGTCGTACCGGCGATCAGAAAGCCCATGACGCCGCGCAGCGTCAGCATCCACTCGCCGGGACGCGGCAGCAGCCGCGTTGCGCGCGGCACGGCCGCCAGCAGCAGGTACGGAGCGGCGAGGCCGATTCCGACCGCGGTGAACACGAGGGCGATGGTGGCCGCCGGCTGGCTCAGCGCGAAGCCGACCGCGGCGCCCAGGAAAGGCGCCGAGCAGGGCGTGGCCATCAGCGTGGCGAACACGCCGGAGAAGAAGTCCCCGGAGTATCCGTTGCCGCCGCCGCCCTGCCGGTTGGCAAGCGCTTGCGGCAGTCTGATGTCGAACAGGCCCCAGACGTTCAGGCTGAACAGCGTGAGCACGAGGGCCAGGAAGGTCACGAACAGGGGGTTCTGGAACTGGATGCCCCACCCCACCGCCTGGCCGGCCGAGCGGGCGAGGAGCGTTGCGCCGGCCAGCGCCCAGAACGAAACCAGGATGCCCAGGGTCGTCATCAGCGCGCCGCCGACGATCTCCCGACGAGGCTTGCCCGACGCCTGAGCGAGTCCGAAGAGCTTGAGCGAGACGATCGGCAGGACGCACGGCATGCCGTTCAGGATCAAGCCGCCCAGCAGCGCCGGGACCAGCGCGGCGAGAAGGCTCAGGCCGCCTCCTGTCGAAGGGGGCGGAGCCGGCGCGGCCTCGAAAGCGGGATGGCCGGTCGGCTCGCCGGCTTCGCCGATCTCGAAACGTACCGTGGTCTCGGCGGTGGTGGGCGGCAGGCACACGAGTTCGTCGCAGGCCTGATACAGCAGTTCGACCGGTGCCTCGACGGCGCCGGTCGCGAGCTCGGTCGGCAGTTCCAGTTCGGCGTGAATCACGACGTCCCGCTCGTAGGCCGCGAGCGGGTCCTCGGCGAACTGCGACTGCCACATCACGTGGGCTGGATAGCGGATGACGGGCTCGGCCCAGCCCTTCGGCAATTCCAGGGAGAATTCGGTGGGAATCAGATAGTCGTAGCTCGGCGTATGGCTCTGAATGTGCCACCCGTCGTCGATCGCCACTACGACGGCGATGCGGACACGCGTTCCGGCGGCGTAGGACGTGAAGTCGGCGAAGGCCTCGATCGAGGCCTTGGCGGGCGGTCTGAACTGGCCTGCCGCCGCCGCCGCCAGCGCCAGTCCCGCGGCAAGAAGGAGGGCGGTTCCGAGCGCCTTGCTGCTGGTACGATGCGGTTTCATGCCTTCCGGTGAGCGCGAATCGGCGACGATGGCGGTTGCCCGTCGGGTTGCCGAGCTTCGCGGCGAGGGAATCGAAGTCTTCGACCTGGGCGCCGGAGAGCCCGACTTCCCTTCGCCCGAGACAGCCGTCAAGGCCGCCAAACGGGCCCTTGACGAGGGCCGGACGAAGTATACGGCGCTTGAGGGCACGAACGAATTGAGGGCGTTGTTGGCGAAGCGGTACGGCAGCCATGGCGCGCCCTGGAACGTCGCCAACGTTCTGGTCACGGTGGGAGCGAAGGCGGCCCTGTACCAGCTTGCCCGGGCGTTCCTGAGGCCGGGCGACGAAGCCGTCGTGCCGACGCCGGTCTGGGTCAGCATTCCGGCCCAGGTGCGACTCGCCGGGGCCGATGCCGTCACCGTGTCGATGGCGCCGGAAGACGGCTTCGCCATTCGGGCTCAGCCGCTCATCGAAGCGATGTCGCCACGTACCCGGGCGGTGATCGTCAACACGCCGTGCAATCCGACTGGCGCGGTGGCCTCGATCCTGGAGCTGGAGCGCCTGGCCTCCGCCTGCGCCGAGCGGGGCGCGCTTCTGGTGTCCGACGAGACCTACGAGCGCTTCGTCTACGACGGTCGGCGGCACGCTAGCGTCGCGGCGTTGGCGGCCCGCTATCCGGACACCGTGGCGCTCGTCGGTTCGTTTTCGAAGAGCTACGCGATGACCGGCTGGCGGGTGGGCTATCTCCTCGGTTCGGCCGACGTGGTGGCGGCCGCGGCCGCCGTCCAGAGCCACGTGACCTCGAACGCGACGTCCTTTGCGATGGCCGGGGCCGAGGCGGTCCTGGCGGAGGAGCCTCCCGAGTCGGCGGCGCTCGTTGCGGCATGCGCGCGCCGCCGGCGCCTCGTGCTCAGGGAACTGGAGCGGGCGCCCGGAGTCGTCTGTCCGCCGCCGGCCGGCGCCTTCTACGCGTTTCCGGACGTCAGGGCCTGCCTTGACGAGGCGTGCCCCGACTCGGCTTCCCTCTGCCGCCGGCTGCTGGACGAGGCGCGCGTCGCGGTCACGCCCGGCGCCGCCTTCGGCCGCGAAGGCCACCTCCGCCTGTCTTTCGCCTGTGGCGACGAAGCGCTGGCCTCCGGCCTCGAGGGCCTGGTCCGCGTTCTCGTTCGGCCGACCGGCCGCGTCGTCCCGCCCTTCGCCCCCGCGGGTCGCGCGGGATGAGATCCCTGACGCGAGGCCTCGCGTTCCCCATGCTCACCCTGTTCGGAATCAGGGTGCGGATCCACTTCACGTTCATCCTCCTGTTCGCCTGGCTCGCGGTGCTGGCGCCGGACAGCGGCAGCAACGCATTGCTGCTTGCGTTCGTCGTGCTCGGTCTGCTGACGAGCGTCGTCGTTCACGAACTCGGCCATGCCTTGATGGCGCGGCGGTTCGGCATCGAGACGCGGGACATCGTCCTCACGCCGGTGTGCGGAGTGGCTCGTCTGGACGGCTATCCCAAGGGCATGGTCGAACTGGCGATCGCCGCTGCCGGTCCCCTGCTCAACCTGGCTCTGGCGATCGTGCTCTTCGTCGGTCTGACGACGGCCGGGTTGCCGCCGCTGGGCGCGGCCGCGGTCGTCGACGCGCCGTCGGCCCTGCAGTGGCTGCTCGTCGGCAACCTGTGCCTGTTCGCGCTGAATCTGCTCCCCGCGTTTCCGCTCGACGGCGGCCGCATCCTTCGCGCGGCTCTGTCCCTGGCCATGGGTCAGGAGCGGGCGACCAGGGTCACGACCCGCTTGGGCATGGCGTTCGCCGGTCTCCTCGGCCTGGCCGCTTTCGTCCCCTGGCGGTTCAGCGTGGCATTCAACCTCTTCCTGTTCGTGACGGCCTTCTTCGTCCTCCTGGGAGCGAGTCGGGAGTCCTCCCTGGTCAGGACCCTGCAGGTGCTTCAGGGTCGCCGGGCGCGCGAGGCGATGATGACCCGCTGCGAGCGCCTGGCGCCCCAGGACACGATCGAGTGGGCCGTGCGCCTGCTGCTCTCGACCACGCAGCGCCAGTTCCCGGTGGTCGACGGCTGGGGCAGGGTGGCCGGGGAAGTGGACCGCGACCGCCTGCTCGAGTCGGTGACCCGGTTCCCGGCCGACACGCCCTTGCTGGAGCTCATGAACCGGGACCCGCTGACGGTGGCGGATGACTGCGACCTGCTGGACGTGTTGCGGGAGCTGCAGAGTCCGGCGCGTGCGCTCTGGGTCGTTCGCGGCCACAAGTTGCAGGGGATGCTCACCGCGGACGGGCTGTCGCAGTTCGTCGAGGTGTGTCGTCGGCTGCGAGACCGCGACGCGGGCGCTGGCTTGCATGGAACGACTCCGTAGCGGTTCCGTCGGGCGAGTCGGATCCGCCTCTCGGGCGGACCGCGGCGATCTGTTCTCCGCGCGACGGAATGGATGAACCGCCGCGATCGCTTCCGGCTGGATCTCCAACTGGTAGAGTGAGGAATTCGATTCGCGTAGGTGAAGGGTAGGCGCGTGACGGACGACGCAAAGCGGTCAGGATTCTCTCGCCGGTCCTTCCTGCGCGGCGGCGCCGCCGGCGCCCTCTCGGGCAGTCTGACCGCGGGTCTGCTGACCGCCGAGGCCGGCGCCGCGACCGACGCCGCCGCGGCGGAGACGGTCGGTCCGGACCCGGTCGAGATCGAACTCGACGTGAATGGCGTCACCCGGCGGTTGGCGGTCGAACCGCGGGTGACCCTGCTCGACGGTCTGCGCGATCGACTGGACGTACGTTACCGGTCCGAAGCGGGTATGCGACCGCGGCGCCTGCGGCGCCTGCACGGTGCTCGAGGACGGGCTCCCGATCTACGCGTGCAGTCGGCTGATGATCGAGTCCGCGGGACGCAGCGTCACGACGGTCGAGGGATTGGGGTCGCCGGACGCCATGCACGACGTGCAGCAGGCATTCGTCGACAACGACGCCCAGCAGTGCGGCTACTGCACACCCGGGTTCGTGGTGGCGGCCGCGGCGTTGCTCGCTCGTCACCCGGCGCCTTCGGAACCGGAGATCGAAGCGGGTCTGGGCGGGAACTTCTGCCGCTGCGGGACCTACAAGGGCATTCGCGCGGTAGTCGCGGGCGGAGGAGCGAGGGGTGGCTGACTACTCGTGGCCCGAGGCCGACCGGAGGGCCCGGATCGGATCCCGTCCGGCGCGACTCGACGGTCCGGTCAAGTCGACCGGATTCGCGAAGTACCCGTCCGACCAGAACCCGGCGGGCCTGCTGGCCGCGAAGATCCTGACCTGTCCGCATGCCCACGCCCGGATCGTCGGGATCGATACGTCGGCCGCCGAGGTCATGCCCGGTGTGCGGGTGGTCCAAGTGATCCAGGGCGAGGGCTCCGAGATCCAGTGGGCCGGCGACGAGGTCGCGGCCGTCGCCGCCGTCACCGAGGACGTGGCTCGGGACGCGCTGCGGGCCATTCGGGTCGATTACGAGGTCCTCCCGCACTTCGTCACGGACAAGGACCGCGATCGGGCCCCGGCCGCCAAGGCGGCCGGGGAGAGTGCGCAGGGCGATCCCGACGCCGCGTTCACCGCCGCTCACCGTACGGTGGAGCGGACGCTGGGCATGCCCCAGATAGCCCACATGTGTCTGGAGCCGCATGGCCAGGTCTGTTCCTGGGACGGCGACGACCTGGAGGTTCACGCGTCGACCCAGGCGGTTTCGACGCTGGCCGGGCAGTTCGCCGCGGAGCTGGGCGTGCCGGCGAGCCAGGTGCGGATTCGGACGGAGTACATGGGCGGCGGCTTCGGCTCGAAGTTCTCGCCCGACCGCTGGGGCATCGTCGGCGCCGAACTGGCGCGCAAGGCGGGCGCGCCGGTGAAGCTCTTCCTCGAGAGGGACCAGGAAGCGACGGTTGCGGGCAGCCGTCCGTCCGCCTTTGCCCGCATCCGGGCTGCGGCGGACGAGCAGGGCAAGCTCGTGGCCTGGGAATCGGACTCCTGGGGTTCGGGAGGCCTGCCGGGCACGGGCCAGACGCCCCTGCCGTATGTCTTCAGCAAGCTGCCGAACCGCCGCACCCGTCACACCTCCGTGCCGACGAACCTGGCCGGCTCCAGAGCCTGGAGGGCGCCGAACCATCCGCAGGCCTGCTTCCTGACGATGGCCGTCCTGGATGACCTGGCCGACGAACTGGGTCTCGACCCGATCGACTTTCTCGAGCGCAACCTGGACCTCACCGGGCGGCCGGACACCTATCGGGAGCAACTGGCGATCGCCTCCGAGATGGCGTCCTGGAAGGAGCGCTGGCGGCCCCGCGGCCGCGAGCGGGAGGGCGCTGTTCAGCGCGGGCTAGGCGTCTCCATTCACACCTGGGGCGGCCGCGGCCACTCGAGCAACTGCAACGTGACGGTTCATCCGGACGGCGCGGTCGAGGCGCGGATCGGCAGCCAGGACATCGGAACCGGGACCCGCACGATCGTGGCCCAGGTGCTTGCCGAGACCTTCGGTCTCGAGCTCCATCAGGTGCGGGTGTCTCTGGGCGACAACGTGTATCCGCAGTCGGGTCCCTCCGGCGGAAGCTCGACGGTCGGCGGCGTCACCGCCTCGACGCGGCGGGCCGCGCAGGACGCCCTGCGCGAGGTGCTTGTCCACGTGGCGCCGAGCCTTGTCGCCGAGCCGGAAGAACTGGTCGCCGAGGGCGGCCGGGTGTTCGTGGACGGGGACGCGTCGCGCGGGATGTCCTGGCGCGAGGCGGCCGCGCTGATCGGCGGCGCGCCGATCAGCGTCCAGGGCCGGAATCCCGGCCCCGGTCGGTTGATATCCAGCGGCGTGGGCGGTGTGCAGATCGCCGAGGTGGAGGTCGACACGGATACCGGCGTCGTCCGCGTCGAGCGAATGATCGCGGTCCAGGATTGCGGCCTGATCGTCAATCGCCGCCTGGCTGAGAGCCAGGTCTACGGCGGGCTGGTCATGGGCATCGGCTACGCGCTTTACGAGGAGTGGATTCCGGATCCGGTGAGCGGCAGGCTGCTGAACGCGGACATGGAGTTCTACAAGCTTGCCGGCCTCGTCGACGTAGGGTCGCTCGAGGTCCACATGATGACCGGCCCGGGCCACGACGAGCGCGGCGTGATCGGATTGGGCGAACCGCCGGTCATCTCGCCTGGCGCCGCGATCAGCAACGCGGTGACCAATGCGATCGGCGTCCGGCCGCCCTGCCTGCCGCTGACGCCCGACCGGGTGCTTGATGCGCTGGCCGGGCGCGGAGGGCCGGCCTGATGCGCCCGTTCGCCTATGTGGCGCCGGCGACCGTCGAACAGGCGGTCAGTCTGTTGGAAGAGAGGGGCAGCGAGGCGCTGGCCGGGGGCACTGATCTTCTGAGCCTGCTCAAGGACGATGTCGAACGGGTCGACCGTCTGGTCGCGCTTCGGGGCGTGGCGGGTCTTTCGGGGATCGAGCTCGACGGCGCCACGCTCCGCATAGGCGCCATGACGACCCTGCAGGAACTGCGGGACGACGAGAACGCGATCGCGGCGCTGCCGGCTCTGGCGGTGGCGATCGACGGCGTCGGCAGCCCGCAGTTGCGGGCGATGGGCACGGTCGGCGGCGATCTGCTCCAGCGTCCCCGGTGCTGGTATTACCGTCGGGGCTTCGGCCTGCTGGCTCTGACCGCCGACGGCCGCTCGATGGTCGCGGAGGGCGACAATCGCTACCACGCGATCTTCCCCGAAGGCGAAGCCCGTTTCGTCGATCCGTCCAGCCTGGCGCCGCTGCTGGTCGCGGTCGGGGCGGAAGCGGTGGTTCGCGGGCCCGCCGGCGAGCGCCGGCTGCCGGTGAAAGCGCTGTACCGCGCGCCGCGCGCCGGAGAGCGCGAGAACACGTTGGCGCCGGGCGAACTCCTCGTCGGCGTCGCAGCCAACGTCGAAGGGCGCCGGTCGGCCGTGTACGAAGTCCGCCAGCGCCGCTCGCTGGACTGGCCGCTGATGGCGGCCGCCGTGGCGCTCACCGGATCGGGGCCGCGGGCGGGTCGAGCGCGGATCGTGCTTGGCCACGCTGCACCGGCGCCTCATGTGGCGGCGGAGGCGAGCGAGCTTCTGACCGGGCGGGAACTGACGTCGGAGACGGTCGCCGCGGCCGCGAATGCGGCGGTGGAGGGTGCGCGGCCGATGAGCGGCAACCGGTACAAGGTTCAGCTTGCCCGGACCGCGGTGCGGCGCGCGCTCGGCCGGGCCGCCGGGATGGAGATCTGAGGCGATGGTCGACCGGCTCCCCGCTCCTCAGGCCTCGCGGCTTTGCCGGAGGCTGCGCTGGAAGACGATGTTCATGGTCTTGGCGCCGGTAGCGCCGGGCACGGACGTCGACCCGCAGCACGAGATCGATGACGGTTTCGTCTGGTGTACTCACAGCATGAACTGTCTCGGGCCTGACGGCGCGGTAGCTTCCCGGGAGGATTGCCGGGAAGGCCGCCGCTGCTTCGAGGGCCACGGTCAACACCACGGAGACGTGCCGACATGAAGCGCGCTTCACGGGTTGGTCGGCGCCTGCTCCTGCCCGCCCTGACGCCCTCCGCCGCCAGGTCGGCCTGGGTAGCCGGCGCCGTGCCGGGCGTGGCCATCGAGCACGCCTGGCAGGGCCCGGGCCTGCGCGCCGCCTGGAAGAGCTCCGGAAAGCGGAGCGCCTTCCTGGGTCGGTTCAGCCGTTGACGCCGAAGCTGTCGCCGCGCCAGCCGTCTCCGATGATCATCAACAAGCAGCGGATCGGCGATTCCAGCCTGTTGGCGGTAGCGGGCGTGATCAAGCTCGGGGAGAGCGCGCGGTTCCTGGCCGACGCCTTGAAGCGGAGCCTGGCGGACGGCGACGGCCATGTTCTGCTGGACCTGTCCGATGTCAACTACATGGACTCGACCGGCATCGGCGAGCTCGTCGGGTACCTGGTCAGGCTTCGCGCGGAGGACCGGAAACTGATCCTGGTCCGGCCTTCGGAGCGAATCGTCCAGTTGCTGACCGTGGCCGGCGTCGCGCCACTGTTCCCGACCTACGACACGGTGGAGGACGCCCTCGCGGCCGAGGCTGGCGGGACCTGAACGGACACGGGGGCGCCCGTGCCGGCGCTCATGGCGGCTTGAAACCGGCGGTCTTCCGCCCGCGAAAGGTCAGGGGGGAGTCAAGCCTCCTCGCGGTCGAGGACGAAGGGCGCCGGCAGCAGCTCGTGCAGCGTGAACCGGCGCCAGTGCGACGAAGCGTGGACCCCGGCGGTGACCGACACGACCGGCAGGTCGCAACCGAATTCCGCCAGCGCGTCTCGGCACTGCCCGCAGGGAGCGCTGGGAGGCGCGGCGCCGGTGGCGAGCGCCATGGCGAGAAGTGATCGCTGCCCATCCGCTACCGCCGCCGACAGCGCTCCGCGCTCTGCGCACAGACTGAGGCCCAGCACCCGATTCTCCACGTTGCAGCCGATGTAGATGGCGCCGTTTCTGGCCAGCAATGCGGCGCCGACCCGGAAGTCGCTGTAGGGCGCGTAGGCCTGTTCCCGGCAACGGACGGCGGCGTCGACCAGAGCTTCCCAGTCGATGCTCTCCCACGCGGCGCCGTGATCCGGCGTCGGCAGGCGGCAGGCGCGCTGCGCGCTCATTCACGAAACGATAGCAGCGTTCGCGGCGGCCGCCGCGCTGTCGCAGTCCGTCGCGGCCGTTGGGCGGCCGCCGCGAGATCCGGTTCAGGCTTCGCGCGGGCTAACGTGGTATTGTCCGCCGCCGTGAGCGAACCCCCCGTCGAGCCGCCAGCCGGCGGTCAGGAGGTCGGCTGGCAGCACGGCGTTCCGGTCGTGCCGGATCGGCCGATCGTTCCCTTCATCGAGGGAGACGGCATCGGTCCTGACATCTGGCGGGCCGCCCAGGCGGTGTTTGACGCCGCCGTGGCGAAGGCGTACTCCGGAGGGCGCGCCATCGCCTGGATCGAGGTCCTGGCCGGCGAGAAGGCTCTGGCGGAGACCGGCGAATGGCTGCCGGCGCGGACGGTCGACGCGATCCGCCGCCACAGGGTGGCGATCAAGGGCCCGTTGACGACGCCCGTCGGCGGAGGCATTCGCAGCCTGAACGTGGCGCTCCGGCAGTTGCTCGATCTCTATGCCTGCGTACGCCCGGTTCGTTACTTCGACGGCGTGCCGTCGCCGATGCGCGAGCCGGAGAAGGTCGACATGGTCCTCTTCCGGGAGAACACGGAGGACGTCTACGCCGGCCACGAGTGGCAGCAGGGGACGGTGGAGACGAAGGCGCTGATCGACTTCGTCCGGCGGAAGCTCGGCCGCGACATCCGCGCCGACTCCGGCATCGGGCTCAAGCCGGTCTCGGTGACCGGGAGCAAGCGGTTGGTCCGCAAGGCGATCGAGTACGCCCGCGCGCAGGGCCGCGACAGCGTGACCCTGGTGCACAAGGGCAACATCATGAAGTTCACCGAGGGCGCGTTCAAGGAGTGGGGCTACGAGCTCGCGGCCGAGGACTTCGCGGACTGCACGGTGACCGAGGACGACCTGTGGTCGAAGCACGACGGCCGCATGCCGAACGGGCGGATCCTGGTCAAGGACCGGATCTCGGACGCCATGTTCCAGCAAGTGCTGCTGCGGGCCGACGAGTACGACGTCATCGCGACGACCAACCTGAACGGCGACTACCTCTCGGACGCTCTGGCCGCCCAGGTCGGCGGTCTGGGCATGGCGCCGGGCGCCAACGAGGGAGACGGTGTCGCGCTGTTCGAGGCCACGCACGGCACGGCGCCGAAGTACGCCGGCCAGGACAAGGTGAACCCCTGCTCGGTCATCCTGTCCGGCGCGATGATGCTGCACTGGCTGGGATGGAACGAGGCGGCCAGGTCGATCGAGAACGCGATCGGCCGCGCCATCCAACAGAAGCGGGTCACCTACGACCTGGAGCGCCAGATGCAGGGCGCTACGCTGCTCCGAACCTCCGAGTTCGGTCAGGCGATCATCGAGAACCTCGACTGAAGAGCCCGCGTCCGTGAAGATCCACGAATTTCAGGCCAAGGAGATATTGCGTCGGTTCGGGGCTGCCGTGCCCCAGGGCAAGGTCATTGACGATCCCGGTCAGGCGGCGCGGATCTGCGAGGACTTCGGTGGCCGCTGCGTGGTCAAGGCGCAGATTCACGCCGGCGGTCGCGGCAAGGGCGGCGGCGTCAAGGCGGCTTCGAACCCAGGGGAGGCGGAGCGTCTGGCCGACGAGATCCTGGGCATGCAACTGGTGACCCATCAGACCGGTCCCGAAGGTCAGCGGGTGCGTCGGGTGCTGATCGAGGAAGCTCTCGAGATCGACCGGGAGCTCTACCTCGGAGTGACCCTCGACCGGGCCGCGGAACGCCCCCTGCTGATGGCGTCGCGCTCGGGCGGCATGGACATCGAGGAAGTGCCCCAGTCGGATCCGGACGCGATCCTGCGTGAGTTGATCGATCCGCTTCTCGGCGTGCTGCCGTTCCAGTGTCGGCGCGTCGCGGAGGCGCTCGGATTCTCGGGCGGCACGGCTCGCCAGATCGAGTCGACCGCCGCCAGCGTGGTCAGAGCCTATCTTGAGACCGACGCTTCCCTGGTCGAGATCAACCCGTTGATGGTGGACTCGAAGGGCGACGCGTATGCCCTGGACGCGAAGATGAGCTTCGACGACAACGCGCTCTTTCGGCAGCGGGACATCGTCGAACTGCGGGACGTGCACGAAGAGAACCCGCTGGAGGTCGAGGCGTCGGAGCACGGCATCAGCTACGTCAAGCTGGACGGCAGCATCGGGTGCATGGTCAACGGCGCCGGTCTGGCCATGGCGACGATGGACATCATCAAGCTCCATGGCGGTGAACCGGCGAACTTCCTGGATGTCGGCGGATCGGCCTCGCAGGAGGCGGTGGCAAGCGCTTTCCGTATCATTCTCTCCGACCCGGCGGTGAAAGTCGTGCTGATCAACATCTTCGGCGGCATTGCCCGCACCGACCGGATTGCGCGCGGAGTGGTGGAGGCGATCGACGAACTGGCGGCCGCCGGCACGCCGGTGGCGGCGCCCGTGGTTGTCCGGCTCGAGGGAACGAACGTCCAAGAGGGCCGTGAGGCGCTCGAGCGGGCCGACTTCGACTTCCTTGTTGCGGACGGCATGGCGACGGCCGCGGAACAGGCCGTCGCGGCCCTGAAGACCCGGTAGCTGGCCAAGGTCCCGGGAAGCTGAACGGATGTCGATTCTGGTTGGCGAGAGCACGCGCCTGATCGTGCAGGGCATCACCGGCAGGGAAGGCCTGTTCCACGCGATGGCCTGCCGGGACTACGGCACCGAGGTCGTCGGCGGCGTGACTCCCGGCAAGGGCGGATCGACCGTTGAGGGTTTCCGCGTCTGGGACTCGGTCGAAAGGGCGCGGCGGCGGTCGGGCTGCAATGCCACCCTGATCTTCGTGCCGCCGGCCTTCGCCGCCGACGCGATCATGGAGGCTGCCGACGCCGGCGTCGAGCTGATCGTCTGCATCACCGAGGGCATTCCGGTTCAGGACATGGTTCGGGTCAAGGCCTTCCTCCGGGGGCGGGAAAGCCGTCTTCTGGGGCCGAACTGCCCGGGCCTGATCTCTCCCGGCCGGGCGAAGGTCGGGATCATGCCGGGCCACATCCACCGGCCGGGAAGCGTTGGCGTCGTCAGCCGGAGCGGCACCTTGACCTACGAGGCCGTCTGGCAACTGACGAATGAAGGTCTGGGCCAGTCCACCTGCGTCGGCATCGGCGGCGATCCGGTGAACGGCACGAGCTTCATCGACGTGCTGGAGCTGTTTGCCGCGGACGAGGCGACCGAGGCCGTGGTCCTGATCGGCGAGATCGGCGGCACGGCGGAAGAGGAGGCGGCGGCCTGGATCGGCGAGCGCCTGGACGTTCCCGTCGTCTGCTTCATTGCCGGCGCGACGGCGCCGCCCGGGCGACGGATGGGCCACGCCGGCGCCATCGTCGCGGGCGGCAAGGGCGCCGCCGGCGAGAAGAAGGCGGCGCTCGCCGCCGCCGGCGCGCTGGTCGTCGACTCGCCGGCCGAGATGGGGGCGCGCGTGGCGAAGGCCTTGCGCGAGAGGTCCGGCTGAAGTGGAAGAGACGCTGACCATCATCAAGCCGGACGCGGTTCGTGCCGGCGCCACGGGCCGGATCGTCGCCCACCTGGAGGACGCCGGCTTCAAGATCCAGGCCATGCGCCGGATACGCCTTTCGCGCGCCCAGGCCGAGGCGTTCTACGCGGTGCATCGCGAGCGCCCGTTCTACGCCGACCTGGTCGCGTTCATGACCAGCGGTTCCGTGGTGGCGATCGCTCTGGCGCGCGAGAACGCGGTTGTTCACCTTCGCGACGTGATGGGCGCCACCGACTCGACGCAGGCCGCCGAGGGGACGATCCGCAACCTCTACGGCGCGAACATCCAGAACAACGCGATCCACGGCAGCGACTCGCCCGAGAACGCACGAACGGAGCGCGGCTTCTTCTTCGCCGCCTGCGATCTGATCGGTTGAGAACGGCGCCGGAGAGCGCTTGACCACGGCGACGCAACTGTTCTCGAGCCGGTGGGGCCTGATGCTGGCCATGCTCGGCATGGCGGTCGGCACCGGCAACATCTGGCGATTTCCCCGGATTGCGGCGTCCAACGGCGGCGGGTCCTTCCTCGTTGCCTGGGTCGTCTTCCTGATGCTCTGGTCGGCGCCGCTGATCCTGGCCGAGTTCGCGCTCGGAAAGAAGCTGAGCAGCGGCACGGTGGGCACGTTCGCCTCGATGATGGGCGAGCGGTTCGCCTGGATGGGCGCCTGGATCGCCTGGGTGGCGGCGGCGATCGGCTTCTACTACGCGGTGGTCATGGGCTGGACCCTGCGCTTCTTCCTGGCCGCCGTGACGATGGAGCTTCAGGGCGAGGGTTCGGTCGAACTCTGGGAGCGGTTTTCCTACGGGCCCCAGAGCCTCTTCTTCCATGCCCTGGCGCTCGCGATGGCCGTGTTCGTCGTGCTGAAGGGGATCCGCGGCATCGAGACGGTCGTGCGGATCCTGATGCCCGCACTGCTCGTGCTGGTCGTCGTGCTGGCCGTCAAGGCGGTGACGCTTCCCGGCGCCGCGAAGGGTCTCGAGTTCCTGTTCAGACCCGATTGGAGCGACCTGCTGGACGTCAACGTCTGGCTGCAGGCGCTGACCCAGAACGCCTGGGACACCGGCGCCGGCTGGGGGTTGGTGCTGACCTACGCCGTGTTCTCGCGCCGTCGGGAGGACACGAATCTGAACTCCTTCCTTCTGGCGTTCGGCAACAACAGCGTCTCCTTGCTCGCGGGCGTCATGGTGCTGTGCACCGTATTCTCCATCATGCCCGGCGCCGCCAGCCAGATCGTCGGCGCCAGCAACGAGGGCCTGACGTTCATCTGGATTCCCCAGCTCTTCAACGCGATGCCGGGCGGGTCGTTCTTCATGATCCTGTTCTTCATGGCCCTGGTGTTCGCCGCCTGGACCTCCCTGGTCGCGATGTTCCAGCTGGTCAGCCTGGCGCTCGAGGAGGCCGGGATCGAGCGGCGCAAGGCGGTCATCGGCGTCGCTGTGGCCGCCTTCGCGCTCGGCGTTCCCTCGGCGCTCTGGCAGCCGTTCTTCGTGAACCAGGACAACGTCTGGAGCGTCGCGCTGATGTTCTGCGGCCTGTTCTTCGCCCTGATCGTCGTGCGCTACGGCGTCGCCCGCTTCCGCGCCGAGATGATCAACAGCGGCGATCAGGACCTGAGGATCGGCCCCTGGTGGGACTGGGCGATCCGGCTGGTCGCGGTGGAAGCGGTCGTGCTCGTCGTCTGGATGTGCTGGAGCGTTCGCGGCGAGCCCCTCTGGGGGCCGCTTGGCGTCGGCGCCATGTTCGGGCAGTGGCTTGTCGTCGCCGCGGCGCTCGTCGCGCTGAACGGCGTCTTCCTGCGCGGTCTGAAGATGCGGTCCGTCAACCAGTCCTGACGCACGCGAGCAATTCGCCCAGGCTTCCGGCGACCTCGTAACGGGCGGGAGAATCGCCCGACGCCAGCGCCTGGAAGTGCGCCTTGCCGCACCTGATCTTCTCCTGTTCAGCCGGGCGCAGCTCGAAGGATGTCCCGCCGGCTGTTGAACTTTGTGTGTAGGGTGGCGGCTCTTCCGGCCCGTTGAGCGGGCCGGTCTCGTTCAAGGAGAGGAGACGCCACTGTACTGGCTCAGCACATATGAGGCGAGGGACGTCTCCGCCCGCGGCATCAGCTCAAGCGGCGGTGCAACCAGGCGCGGACTCGCTGAATCCGCCGCCAGGCGTTCGGCCAGCGGCGCATGACGAAAGTTCTGAGGCGCCGGTTCAGTCGGTTGCTGGCGAGCGACAGCAGCGCGACGCCCGCGGGTACGAGCACGATCGCCGGGATGAGGGGCAGAGGACCGAAGATCACGCCGAAGAGGACGAGAAAGGAGCCCAGGGCGAACAGGAGAATGCGCATCCCGATCCGCAGCGGCGGCAGTTCCGGTTCGTCTTCGACGAAGCGTCGTGCCTCGAAATCGGGATGACGGTCGGGCGGCACGGTCATCAGGCCGATCGTACTTTCGCGATCGTGAAGACACGACGCGCGGCGCCGCTCCGCCCTTGCTTCATTCCAGAGTCGCGGCGGCCGCGGCGGTCACCCTCAGGAACCGTCGCTTGCCCACCTTCAGCAACGCGTTGGCGCCATCCGGCAGGGTGAAGTAGGGGTCGCCGATCCTCTCGCCATCGAGGGAGACCGCGCCCTGCTGGATCAGGCGCCGGGCTTCAGCTCGGCTTCCCGCGAGACCGGTGTCGGCGATCAGGGTGAAGAGCGCCTGTCCGGACGCGACTGCGCGGGTTTCGATCTCGTCCGGCGCGCCGCCGTGACGGAACATGCGGTCGAACTCGGCGCGCGCCTCGTCCGCGGCGACGGGGCCGTGGAAGCGGCGCACCAGATCATGGGCAAGGTCAGCCTTCAGTTCGCGCGGGCTTGCCCGGCCGCTCGCCACGTCCGCCTTCTGACGATCGATCCGGCTCGGATCCATGTCGGTGAGCAGCAGCCGCCACTCCCACATCAGGTCGTCCGGGATCGACATCGTGCGGCCGAACATCTCGCGTGGCGAGTCCTTGAACGCGATCGCGTTGCCCAGGCTCTTCGACATCTTCTGCGTGCCGTCGGCGCCGACAAGGAGCGGCACGGTGAGCGCGATCTGGGGCGCCATGCCGCGGGCGCGCATCAGGTCCCGGCCCATCAGGAGGTTGAGCAACTGGTCGTGTCCGCCGAGTTCGACGTCGGCCTCCAGGACGACGGAGTCGTAGCCCTGGGTCAGGGGATAGAGCAGCTCGTGGATCGAGATCGGTTCGTGCTTCTCGAAGCGATCCCGGAAGTCCTCCCGCTCCATCATCCGGGCCAGCGTGCAGGCGCCGGCGAGGCGTACGATTCCTTCGGCGCCGAGGGCGGACAACCACGCGCTGTTGTGTCTGATCTCCGTTCGCTCCCGGTCGAGCACCTTCCAGGCCTGTTCCTGGTAGGTCTCCGCGTTGGCCAGGACCCGCTCGCGCGAGAGCTGCGGTCGGGTCGCCTTCTTTCCGGTCGGGTCTCCGATCATCGCGGTGAAGTCGCCGACCAGGAAGACGACCCGGTGCCCGAGTTGCTGGAAGTGGCCCATCTTCCGCAGCAGGACGGCGTGGCCCAGGTGGAGGTCGGCCGCGGTGGGATCGAAGCCCGTCTTGACCAGCAACGGACGCCCTTCCCGGCGGGATTCCTCCAGCCTCCGCCGCAGGGCGTGCTCTTCGACCACGTCGACCGCTCCGCGGAGGAGCAGCTCCATCTGCTCGTCCGCGGGAAGAAAGCCGCTGCTCATGGGCCGAGGGTAGCAAGCGGTTCCGCCCCGGCAGCGGCGGCGATGCGGCCCCTGGCGACGATCCTGGCGTCGCCGGACAGGCGCCAGCGGTCGAGACCGTCGGGCGCTTCCGAAGCGGCCTCCAGACGCAGTTCGAAGCCGCTGCTGGTGACGGCCGCGATGGGCAGGGCCAGCCGGCCCTCGGCGATCCCGCAGGCCGCCGCCGCCACGACGCCGGTGCCGCAGGCGAGGGTCTCCGCTTCCACTCCACGTTCGAACGACCGGATGCGGAAGCGTTCCGGTGGATGGAGGTCGACGAAGTGGACGTTGGCGCCGTCCGGGCCCAGGTCGGTGTGCGCGCGCAGCACCGGTCCGAGCGACGCGACGGGCGCCGCGTCCAGGTCGGCGGACCACCAGAGGACGAAGTGAGGGACGCCGGCGTCGACCCGCCATCCCTGAACGTTCCGGCCGTTCGCGCGCAGCGTCATCCGGCGGCCCGCCGCGGGCGCCGACACGCTGACGGCGGTGCGCGTGTCGTCGACGGGTTCGGCGACCAGGTCGCCGGCGCCGGTCTCGATCGTCAGGCGTCGGGCGTCCGGTTCCCGCTCGAGAGCGAGGCGGGCCGCGCAGCGGGCGGCGTTCAGGCAGAGTGCGGCCGGGGCGCCGTCGGCGTTCGCGTAGTCGAGGGCATAGCGTCCTCGCGTCAACCGGCGCAGCGTGAACAGGCCGTCGGCGCCGACCGATACGCCCCGCCGGCACCAGGCCCTGATCGTCTCGGCGGCCGGCGCCGGCCGCTCCAGGAGGGCGATGAAGTCGTTGCCGGCGCCGGAAACGAGAAAGAAGGGAGCGCCGCCCCGCTCGGTCATCGTGATCCCCGGGCGCGGCGGCCGTCCTCCTTGTCGTCCTTGTCTTCGGCTTCGGAGTCCTCGCGCTCCTCGCCGGCGGTTTCCGTTTCGGTTGGCGCTTCTTCCGCTGCCGGCGCCTGCGGGCGCAGCGGGGGCAGCGGATCGCCTTTCAGTCCGCAGCCCGGGCTGGCAAGCGGGACCACCAGGACCGCGCCGGCCGCGGCCAGCCGCAGTGCGCGGCGCCTTCCGGTTTCAGAGGACATAGCGGCTGAGGTCGCGGTCCTTCACGACATCGGCGAGCGCCCGGTTGACGTAGTCCGCGTCGACTTCCAGAGTCACGCCGTTCATGTCCGGCGCCTCGAAGGAGACCTCTTCCAGCAGCCGCTCCATCAGGGTGGCCAGACGGCGGGCCCCGATGTTCTCGGTCTGCGAGTTGACCTCCACCGCGAGACGGGCGACTTCCCGCACCGCGTCGTCGCCGAAGGAGAGGTACAGCCCCTCCGCGCCGAGGAGCGCGCTGTACTGCGCGGTCAGGGCGCTGTCCGGCTCGGTCAGGATGCGGACGAACTCCTGCTCGCCCAGCGCCCCCAGTTCGACGCGGATGGGGAATCGACCCTGGAGTTCCGGAATGAGGTCCGACGGCTTGGCCACGTGGAAGGCGCCGGCGCCGATGAACAGCACGTGGTCGGTCCTGACCGGTCCGTACTTGGTGGTCACCGTCGTCCCCTCGACGATCGGCAGGAGATCGCGCTGAACTCCCTCTCGCGACACGTCGGGACCGTGGCCGCCATCGCGGCCGGCGACCTTGTCGATCTCGTCGAGGAAGACGATGCCGGCCTGCTCGACCCGCAGCCGCGCTTCCTCCGCGACGTCCTGGCGGTCGATCAGCGCCTCGGCTTCCTGCCGTCTGAGGATCTCCCGCGCCTCGCTTACCTCGACCATCTGGCGTTTGCGTTTGCCGAACAGTCCCGGAAGCATCTCCTTCAGGTTGATGCCGACCGCCTCGACGCCTTGGGGCGTGAACATTTCGAACTGCTGATGGGAAGCGTCGTCCACCTCGATCTCGACCATCCGGTGGTCGAGGCGCCCCTCCTTGAGCCACTCGCGGAAACGCTCGCGGGTCTCCGTGGGCGCCGCCTGGTCGGCCGGATCGCTCGACTCGCCGGCCGGCTGGGGCGCCTGGGGGACCAGGATCCGGAGGAGCCTCTCGTCGGCCCGAGACGCGGCGTCGGCCTCGACCGCCGCCCTCTTCTCCTCTCCGACCATCGCCACGGCGAGCTCCATCAGATCGCGAACGATCGACTCGACGTCGCGGCCGACGTAGCCGACTTCGGTGAACTTGCTCGCCTCGATCTTGAGGAAGGGGGCGCGGGCGAGCTTGGCCAGTCGGCGCGCGATCTCCGTCTTGCCGACGCCGGTGGGACCCATCATCAGGATGTTCTTGGGCGCGATGTCCTCGGCTGTCGCCGGATCCAGTTGCTGGCGCCGCCAGCGGTTGCGCATGGCGATCGCCACCGCGCGCTTGGCGTCCTTCTGGCCGACAACGTGGCGGTCAAGCGCCGCGACGATCTCTCGCGGCGTGAGATCCTCGACGAACGGAGCGGGCGGCGTCGGCGGGAGCGTCATGGGCCGTCCCCGCCGGCTACGAGACGCTCGACGGTGATCCGGTCGTTCGTGTAGATGCAGAGATCGGCGGTGATCCGCATCGCCTCGAGGGCGATCCGCTCCGCGTCGAGTTCGGTGTGCTCGAGCAGCGCGCGGGCCGCGGCCAATGCGTAGTTCCCGCCGGAGCCGATCGCCAGCGGCATGTCGCTGTCCGGTTCGAGGAGGTCGCCGTTGCCCATCGCCAGGAAGCTCTTGAGGCCGTCGGCAACGATCATCTGAGCCTCGAGCCGTCGCAGAGCGCGATCCGTCCGCCAGTCCATCGCCAGTTCGATCACGGCGCGCTCGAAGTTCCCCTGGTACTCGTCGAGCTTCGCCTCGAACCGCGAGAAGAGGGCCAGGGCGTCGGCGCCGCCGCCCGCGAAGCCGACCAGAATGCGCCCCTTGCCGGCGCGCTGGACCTTGCGAGCCCTTGCCTTGACCACCGTGTTCGCCGCGCCGTTGGTGATCTGGCCGTCACTGGCCATGCAGGTCGTGTCGCCGCGGCGCACGAGCAGGATCGTCGTCATGGTTCGCTGGGGCCCTCCGGGCTTCCCGTCTCGGGGGCGCGGTTCGTCTACGGATTCTCTCGCAGGATGTTGAGCAGGGACACCTCGGGATGGGTCCAGCCGGGGCCGCCGGCGTAGCGGCCGATCTCCTTGCCGTTCCGGTAGACGATCGCCGTCGGGAGTTCCGTGACGCCGAGCCGGTCCACCTCGGCGTCGCCCCACGGGTTGTCGTCCCCGAGGCCGTAGTAGGTGAACCGCACGGGCGATTCCTGGAGTTCCTCGTGGACCTTCAGGCCGCGCGGCATGAACCGCTCGCAGACGTGGCACCAGGACCCGAACACGACGCGAACCTCGATTCCGGCGCCGAGCGCGGCCGCCTCGGCAACGGCCTCCGGGTTGCTTTGGTAGGAGCTGGCGTCGCGGCGATAGCCCGGTTCGTGGGCGTAGAGGTCCGCGAGCGTCGCCTCGCCGGCCCAGGAGGGGCGCTGGCGGAGCTGGGCCAGGACACCGTCCACCTCGAACTCGAGTCCCTTCGGAATCTGACGGAACGGCATGGGGGGGCCGAACAGGGCGCCGGGCAGGAGATCCAGGGTGTCCTCGCCGGCGGGGGAGATCTTGAGCAGCTGTACCTTTCGGGTCATCTGGCTGCGGGCGCTCAGCAGCACCGGCGACGGCAGACCGTCGGCGACCACGAGGAAGGCGCCCGCCGTGCGGGAGAGGTAGAGCTGCGCGTCGGGCGCCTCCTGTCCCTGCAGGAAGAGCTGGTAGTCGCCGGCGAGCTGGAAGCCGCGCAGGTCTTCCTGGGCGCCGGCGGCGCCGGCGACCGTCAGGCACGCGATCATCGCCGTTGCGGGCGTAGCGGTTCGGCGGGCGGCAAGCAGTTTCATTCGAGCTTCCTGTTCTTGAACGGTCGGGAAGGACCTCAGGCGCCCTTCGCCCTGGGGTGACTTTCCCGGTGGACCTGGAGCAGGCGACCGGTATCCACGTGCATGTAGCGCTGAGTGGTGGAAAGCGAGGCATGACCGAGGAGTTCCTGGATCGACCGCAGGTCGGCGCCCGACTCGAGCAGGTGGGTCGCGAAGCTGTGACGCAGGGCGTGCGGATGAGCCCCCGCCGCCTGTGCCGTTTCCTCGACGCAGCGGTCGATGACGCGCCGCACGGACCGCGCCGAGAGTCGGCCCCCGTAGCGGTTCAGGAACACCGGCTCCAGGCGCTCGTCCTCGTTGCCTCCCCGGCGCCGGAACACGTCTTCCCAGACGTCCAGCCACCGACGGAGCGCCTGCTCGGCCGGCCCGCCGAAGGGCGTCATCCGTTCGCGGTCGCCTTTCCCGACCACGCGGAGCATTCTGGCGCCGAGATCGACGTCGCGCCAGTTCAGCGCAACGAGTTCGCCGACCCTGAGACCCGAAGCGTAGAGCAGTTCGAGTAGCGCGCGGTCCCGCAGGCCGAGCGGCCCCTCGCGGTCGGCGGACGCCTCGATCAGGGCTTCGATCTCGCCCGGATGCAGGTGGCGCGGCAGGGTCTTCTCGGCCCTCGGCGAGGGCGCCGATTCGGCCGGGTTCGAGCGCATGCGGCCCATCAGACAGGCGTAGCGGAAGAGGCCGCGCAGCGCCGACAGGCGGCGGCTCCGGGTGCGTCGAGCCAATCGGCGCTGGTGGAGAGCGGCGACGAAGGACCGGACAAGCAGCTGGTCGATGTCATCGAGGTTCCGGTCATCGCTGCCGCTGGCGGTTCGGAACTCGGCGAAGGCCGCAAGATCCCGGCCGTACGCGCGCACGGTGTGTTCGGAGCAGTTGCGCTCGAGTTCGAGGTGCTCCAGGTAGTCCGCCATCAGTTCGGCGAGCGCGCCGCGCGGCTCGTCTCGGCGTTCTGGTACGGCATGATCGGTGGTGGTTTCCACGGAGGCGCTCCCGCGGTCGCCATGTTACCGCTCCGATACCCGTCGCGGACGGCGTGTTTCGGCCCGTCCCGTCCTCGCTCAGGAGCTTGCGACACGGACTCGATTCGCATCGCTCCGCGGCGTCAGCTCCTTCGCGGCCCAGGCCAAGAGCGCCTTCCGGGCCCGTTCGACGTAGGCGGCGCGCCGGTCGCGTCGCGGCACGCGTTCGACGAGGGGCTCGAGCAGGCCGTAGTTGATGTTCGTCGGCTGGTAGCGTTTCGGGTTCGACTCGGTGAGGTGTCTGGCCAAGGCGCCGAGCGCGGTCGTGTCGGGCAGCGGCGCCGGCGGCCGGTCCCGATCCTGGAGCACGATGTAGAGGGCGGTGGCTAGACCGGTGGCGGCGGACTCGAGGTAGCCCTCGACGCCCGTCATCTGGCCAGCCAGCCGCAGGTCGGGCCGACCGGCGAACCGGTACCAGCGATCCAGGCAGAGAGGGGCGTTGACGAAGGTGTTGCGATGGATCTGACCGTAGCGGACGAAGCGGGCCTCTGCGAGTCCCGGCAGGGTCCGGAGTACGCGGCGCTGTTCGGGCCAGGTCATCCGGGACTGGAAGCCGACGAGGTTGTACTGACTGCGGGCGAGGTCTTCCTGGCGAAGCTGGACCACGGCGTGGGGCCGCCGTCCGTCCGGTGCGCGCAGCCCCACCGGCTTCATCGGTCCGAAGCGCAGGGTGTCTTCGCCGCGGCGCGCGAGTTCCTCGATCGGCAGGCAGCCCTCGAAGAACAGCGGCCGCTCGAACTCTCGCAGTTCGATCGTGTCGGCCTCGAGCAGGCCGTGGCGAAAGCGCCGGTACTCCTCTTCGCTGAGCGGACAGTTCAGGTAGTCGTCGCCCCCCTTGCCGTACCGCGAGGCCCGGAACAGGCGGTCGTGGTCGAGGCTGTCGCCCGCAACGATGGGTGCAATTGCGTCATGGAAGTAGAGATGGTTGGCGCCGACCAGGTTCTCGATCTCCCGGGTCAGCGCTTCCGATGCGAGGGGGCCGGCCGCGATCACGCAGTGGCCGTCCGCGCCCGGTTCGGGCAACGCCGTCATCTCCTCGCGCCGGAGTTCGATCAGCGGGTGGGACTCGACCGCGGCCGTTATGTCGCCGGCGAAGCGCGTCCGGTCCACGGCCAGCGCTCCGCCGGCGGGAACGGCGTTCCTCCGGGCCATGGCGATGATCAGGGAGCCGAAGTGCTCCATCTCGCGCTTGAGCAGTCCGGCGGCATGCTGCGGATCGTCGCTGCGCAGCGAGTTCGAGCACACGAGTTCGGCGAGGTCGGCGCTGGCGTGGGCGGGCGTCGAGCGCCGTGGCCGCATCTCGTACAGGGTCACCGCCCGTCCCCGGGAGGCAAGCTGAAAGGCGCACTCGCTGCCGGCGAGCCCGCCGCCAACGACTACGACGGGCGCGGTCATTGCCGCATCATGGCAAGGCCCCGCCCGCTTGACAAGGTTCACCGCTCTACTATCGTCCCCGCGCGCATGAGCAACTTCGCGTCCACGTCCCCTGACCGGGGCATCCGTCCCGTTGACGTTTCCTTCACGGATGGCTAGCTCGCTCGTCATCGTGGAGTCGCCGGCCAAGGCCCGGACGATCGAGCGCTACCTCGGGCCCGGTTACCGGGTGGAGTCGTCGATCGGACACGTTCGGGACCTGCCCCGGACCGCCGCCGAAGTGCCGCCGAAGTACCGCGGACGGCCGTGGGCCCGCCTCGGGGTCGACGTTGAGGGCGGATTCGATCCGCTCTATGTGATCCCGCGCGAGAAGAAGGAGCAGATCGCCAAGCTGCGCAAGGCGCTGCGGGACGCCGATGAACTCGTGCTCGCGACGGACGAGGATCGCGAGGGGGAGGCGATCGCGTGGCACCTCAAGGAGGTCCTCAAGCCCAAGGTCCCGGTGCGCCGGATGGTCTTCCATGAAATCACCCGCTCCGCGGTGGAGGCGGCGCTGAGCAGAACGCGGGACATCGACCGCCGTCTGGTCGACGCCCAGGAAGCTCGGCGGGTACTGGACCGTCTCTACGGTTACGAGGTCTCCCCGGTGCTTTGGAAGAAGGTACAGCCGCGCCTGTCCGCCGGCCGCGTGCAGAGCGTTGCGACCCGGATCGTCGTCGAACGGGAGCGCGAGCGGATGGCGTTCGTGCCCGCTGACTACTGGACCGTCGAGGTGGAGCTCGAGACGGAGGACGGGCAGGCGCGACGCTTTCCCGCGCGCGTGTCGGCGATTGGCGGCAGGACGGTGGCTCGCGGACGGGACTTCGACCGGACAACGGGCAAGCTGAAGACGAAAGCCCATCTCCTGTTGGAGACCGAGGCGCGGACCCTGGCCGAGGAGTTGCCGTCGACCCGCCCGGTGGTCGCCGAGGTGAAGGAGCAGCCGTTCACCCGTCGTCCCTACGCGCCCTTCATCACCTCGACTCTCCAGCAGGAGGCCGCGCGCAAGCTCCGGTACACGGCCCAGCGCACGATGAGGGTGGCCCAGGGGCTGTACGAGAACGGCTACATCACCTACATGCGCACGGATTCGACCGCTCTCTCCGGGCAGGCGATCGCCGCCGCGCGGGAGCAGGTCGCCGATCTCTACGGCGCCGAGTATCTGCCGGACAAGGCCCGCGTCCATGCCAGGAAGGCGAACGCCCAGGAGGCGCACGAGGCGATCCGGCCGGCTGGCGCCAGTTTCCGCGCGCCGAACCAGTTGCGCGGCGTCCTCGACCGGGACTCGCTGCGTCTCTACGAGTTGATCTGGAAGCGGACGTTGGCGTCCCAGATGAAGGACGCCGCCGGCACCAGCACGACCGTGCTCCTGGAGACGTCCACGCCGGGGGGCGGCGCGGTTCAACTGACCGCCTCCGGCCGGGTGCTGCGTTTCGCCGGTTTCCTGCGTGTCTACGTGGAGGGCAGCGACGATCCGCGCACCCGGGCCGAGGACGAAGAGCGTTTCCTGCCGGCGCTTCGCGGCGGGGACACGGTGTGCACGGCGAGCGTCGAGCCGAACGGTCACACGACGCAGCCGCCCGCGCGGTTCACGGAGGCCAGTCTGGTCCGCGAGCTGGAGAAACAGGGCGTGGGTCGGCCGTCGACGTACGCCGCCATCCTCCAGACCATCGTGGATCGGGGGTACGTCTGGAAGAAGGGGTCGGCCCTGGTGCCGACCTTCCTCGCCTTCGCGGTGACCCGGCTTCTGGAACAGCACCTTGGGGATCTGGTGGACCTGGACTTCACCGCGCGAATGGAGAGCGATCTCGACGCGATCGCCGGCGGAGAGCGGGAGGCAAGGCCGTGGCTGAGGAGCTTCTACTTCGGCGGCGAGCCCGGGCCGCGGGGCGCCGGGCGCAAGGGCCTGCAGTCGCTGGTCGGCGAGGGGATCGGCGACATCGACGCCCGCGCGGTGTGCTCGCTCCCGCTGGGCGAGGACGGAGAGGGCCGCGAAGTCGCCATCCGGGTCGGCCGCTATGGTCCCTACATCCAGGCCGGCGACGACGGAGAACGGATCCCTCTGGAGGACAGTCTTCCGCCCGACGAACTGACCCTTGATCGCGCCATCGAGATGATCGAGAGCGTGCCGGAGGAGAGCGGTCCGCTCGGTCTCCATCCGGAAACGGGCGAACCGGTATACGTCAAGACGGGCCGCTACGGCGATTATGTCCAGTTGGGCGACGCCGTCGCCGGCGGGAAGCGCGGAAGCGGGACGGCCAAGCCGAAGATGGCCAGCCTGTGGCCGTCGATGGATCGGGCGAGTCTCACTCTCGACGAGGCGCTCCTGCTCCTGTCCTTTCCGCGGGAGATCGGCCGCCATCCCGAGAGCGACGAGGTCATCACGGTCCAGGACGGGAGGTACGGCGCCTACATCCGCTGCGGCAAGGAGAGCCGCAGCCTGGGGAGCCAGGAGCGAATGGCGACGATCGGGCTCGGCGAGGCTCTGGAGCTGCTGCGCCAGCCGAAGCGCCGCCGGGGGGCGTCGTCGTCCGTACTGAAGGAGCTGGGCGAGCACCCTCGGAGCGGTCTGGCCATCTCCGTCAGGGCGGGGCGCTTCGGTCCCTACGTAACGGATGGTCGGGTCAACGCCACGGTGCCGAAGGGCAAGGATCCCGGGGACGTCGGCCTGGAAGAGGCGGTTGAACTCCTCGCGGCGCGGGAAGCGAAGCTGGCGGCCCAGGGCAAGAGCCCAAGGGCGCCTCGCCGCCGCCCGACGCCGAAGCGGCGTCCGTCGAAGAAGAAGACGACGACCCGCTAGCGGGCCATCAGAGCGTAGTTCGCGCCTTCGTAGCGGCGCACCAGTCCGTCGACTTCCAGGCGGGCGAGGGTGGCGAGGACGCCGGGTACCGGGCGCCGGAGTCGGGATGCGAGCTCCTCCGGGGTTCGAGCGCCTTCCTTCAGGGCGACCAGGAGGTCGTCGACGTCGGACCCGTCGGCGACGGCGGATCGAGTCGGCTCGGCCGCGGCTTGCGAGGGACGTTCGAGTCGGGCCAGGATCGACGTGGGCAGGGTCTCGAGCATGGCGTCGGGTTCGAGGGCGGGGATCGCTCCGTCTCGCAGCAGCAGGTGGGCGCCGGCGGACTCCCGCGAGAGGACGGAACCTGGCACCGCGTAGACGTCGCGGCCGAGGTCGAGGGCCAGGCGCGCCGTGATCAGTGAGCCCGAGCGCCGGGCGGCGCGGACCACGAGCGAAGCGAAGCCGAGGGCGGCAATGAGGCGATTGCGGATCGGAAAGTGGTGCGGACGGGGTTGCCGGCCGAGAGGGAACTCGGTGACGAGACAGCCGTGCCGCGCGATCTCGGCCGCGATCCGGCGGCTGTTGCGGGGGTAGTCGACGTCGATGCCGCAGCCGAGCACGGCGGCCGTTCGGCCGGCGCCGGCGCGGGCCGCCAGTGCGCTGCGGTGGGCGGCCTGGTCGATGCCGCGGGCGAACCCCGAGATGACGACCAGACCGGCCGCGGCCAGGCGGCGCGCGAACCACGACGCGACCTCCAGACCGTAGGCGTCCGGCTTGCGCGAACCGACGATCGAGATGCCGGGCCGCGCGCCCAGACGGCCGCGGACGTAGAGGACGGGGGGCGCCTGCAGTCCCAGGTCGGCGAGCGCCGGAGGGTACTGCGGATCGAACGGAGTGACGATGTCGATGCCGTCGTCGCTTGCCCGCGCCAGCTCGGTTCTGGCGTCGTCGAGGCGGCCGCGCGCCGCGAGCAGGATGTTCCGAACCCTCTCCAGAGGCGCTTCGAGGCTGCTGGCCGCCTCCTCGGCGAAGCGGTCGCAGCGGAGTTCCTCGGCCGTGCGGACCCGTTGGCCAAGCGCGCAGACGAGACCGCGGTCTCCATGCGCCAGATTCAGGGCGACGAGCGTCTGTCGGACATCGTTCGCGTCGTGCGGGGCGCCTCCGTTGGAAACCGGCTTGTCTGCCATCGCGCTGCCTTCCTTTCGGATCGTGCGGCGCCTGGTGGCCTGGAACGGCGCTCTGAGACAGAGACGGAATCCATGCCTGTGTTCTATACTGGGTCGATGACGCGCACTGCTTACCGCCGGCCGCGCGTCCTGGCGTTGCTCGCCGGCGTGCTGGTCCTGACGGCGATCCCGGCCGTGGCGGAAGCGCAGAAGCGCAAGGTGGCCCCCGAGGCCAGACAGCAGTGGCTGTTCGGCGTGGACATGGCCAACCGGGGCCTCTGGAGCGAGGCTCTATTCCGGTTCGAGCAGGCAAGCCGGATCGCGCCGGAACACCCGGCGATCCTGAGCAACCTGGCGGTCGCGCATGAAGCGCTGGGTCTGTTCGAGGAAGCCCTGGGCTACTACCGGCAGGCCTTGCGGCTGGCGCCTCGCGAGCGGGACGTGCGGCGGAACTACTCGCGCTTCGTCGAGTACTACCAGAACTTCAAGGGAGACCGGGCGGACGAAGAGGAGGCGTCGCCCGCGGCGGAGGAAGCCGACCGGACCGCCTCTTCGGAGAACGGCGGGGACGACGCGAGCGGACCGCTTGCCGATGAGCGGTGACGCGACGCCCGGTTCGCGGCGATCGTCAACAGGTCGTCGACAGGTCATGGAACGGTTCTTGCTAGGCCCGATGGTTGGAGGTGAAGCGCGTGACGCAAGCTGCCGGTAGAGGATCGGCCGTCAACAGAGGATCGGCGATCGCGGCGTCGGCTTGTCTGCTGGCCGGTCTGCTGGGGCCGATGGCGACTCCGGCGAATGCGGAAGGGACCGTCGAGGTGAGGCTGAAACTGCCGATGCGGGCGCGGATCGACCTGGCCGGCCGCGACACTCTGCTGCCGGCGCCCTTCCTGGTCGTCAGCCAGGAAGGCGAGGGCCGGATCGAAGGGTCGGACATCGACGTCCAGGGCGAGTTCGAGCGCTACCTGAACAAGGTGCTGCGTCGCGAGACGGACCTGCGAATCGTCGAGGCTGGACGGATCGACTACCCGACGTACGACCTGGAGATGCTGGCCCGGGACGAGGACTTCTGGCGCAATCTCGGCGAGAGCACGCAGTCGGACCTGATCCTCGCCGGCACTCTGGACTTCGACATTCAGGACCGATCGGGCTACCGCACCGAGGAGTACATCTCGCCGTTCGACGGCCGCACGATGTACCGTCAGGTGCTCGTCGAGCAGACAGGCTTCGAGTACGACATCGTGGTCATGGTCTTCGACGGCTCTACCGGCGAACTGATCTACAACGACAACTTCAAGGACTTCAAGAGCTTCGAGGGCGAGCAGGCGGACCCGCTGCAGGGGATGTTCGAGAACCTGTACGCGCTGGAGGACCGCGTTCTCGGCGTGTTCACGCAGAAGGACATTGAAGTCTCGCGCGTGATCTTCACGCCCTGAGGAGGAGCAGTGAGCTCAGCACTACCCCGGCCGGTCGGCATGCCTGTCATCCGCTTGATCGCCCTCGCATGCGCCCTGCTGGTCGGCGCGGCCGCCGGCGTCGGGGCGCAGGGCTTCGGAAAGAACAAGATCCGCTACGAGGACTTCGACTGGCGCATCTACCACTCGACTCACTTCGACATCTACTACTACTCCGAGAGCGAGCCCCAGTTGCAGAAGGTGGCGTCGCTCGCGGAGAGTGCGTACGACCAGCTGTCGCTCGACCTGGATTTCCAGATCCAGGAGCCGACGCCGCTGATCGTCTACAACACGCATTCCGATTTCCTCCAGAACAACGTGATGATCAACTTCATCCCGGAGGGGGTCGCGGCCTTCGCCACCTCGGCGCGGTTCCGGATGGTCCTGCCGATCGACCTGCCGGACGTCGAGCTCTACGAGCTCATCCTGCACGAGCTGACCCACATCTTCCAGTACCACATCCTGTTCAGGGGAAGCATGGGGAGGGCGATGGCGTACAGCCCGCCGCAGTGGTTGACGGAGGGCATGGCGAGCTATTTCGCGGAGGACGAAAGCGCTTCCGACCGGATGTTCCTGCGCGACGCGGTCGTCAACGACCGCCTGCCGCCGATTTCTTCCGGCCAGGCGGGCGGCTTCTTCGCCTACCGCTACGGCCACGCCGCGTTCGAGTTCATGGAGGAGCGCTGGGGGGCCGACGGGATCATCGACTTCCTGTTCGAGTTCCGGAACACGCTCGGTTCGCGGGTGGGCCGGGCGATCGAACGGGCCTTCCGCATGGATCCCGAGGACTTCGACCTGGAGTTTCGCCGCTGGCTCCGCGATCGGTACCTGCCCGAACTGGTGGCGACCGGAGAGCCCAGCGACTTCGGAAGGCCGTTCCGCACCCGTCCCCAGGGCAGCCAGGAGACGTCGCCGGCGGCCTCTCCTTCCGGCGATCTGGTGGCGGCCTTCTCGACCTTCCAGGGCGACGTCGACATCGTCCTCTTCGACACCCAGGAGCGCGAGCCTGTTCGCAACCTGACGCGCGGACACACCGCGGAGTTCCGCCACTACGTCGCCCAGATGCTGACTCTGGGGCGCAAGCACGGCAGCGACCTGGCGTTCTCGCCCGACGGCAACTCGCTGGCGGCATTCGTCCGCAAGGAGGCGGGCTACTCTCTCGCCATCGTCAATGTCCTGCGTGGGGGAGTGCGTCGCGTCATCGACATGGAGATCGAGCAGCAGACCGCCCCCGCCTGGAGTCCCGACGGCGGGAGCATCGCGTTCGCCGGCAACCAGAACGGGCAGTACGACATCTTCCAGCTCGATCTGGGATCGCTGGAGATCCGCAACCTGACGAACGACGAGGTCTTCGACGGCTCTCCGTCCTGGTCGCACGACGGCAAGTGGCTCGTGTTTTCCTCGGTTCCGGGCGAGACGGCCCAGCTCTTCCGCCTGAACCTGGAGACGATGGAGCGCGTTCGGCTGGTCAGCGACGACCACCACAACACGGATCCGGTCTTTTCGAGCGACGACCGCACGGTGTACTTCACTTCGGACCGCACTGGCGCCGAGAACATCTTCGGGCTCGACATCGAGACCGGCGAGCTTCGGCAGTACACGAACGCGATCACCGGCTGCTTCCAGCCCACCGTTCTGGGCGGCGCCGGGAACGAGGACCGGCTCGTGTACACCGGCTTCTGGCAGGGCCGGTTCGACCTCTACGAGACGGACATCGACCAACCGATCGGCGAAGTCCAGGTCGTGGCCGTGGGCGAGACCTCGGAACCGATCCCGGCGATCGACCTCTTCGAGCCGGACATCCAGGTGTCGATCGACGAGTCGAACAAGGAGGACAAGAGGGGTTGGCGGCTGTTCCTGGAGGACGCCCAGACCGCGGTCGGCGTGGACGACAACCAGACCTTCCTGGGTCAGGTCTACCTGCAGTTTTCGGATTTCCTGGGTGACCGGCGACTGTTCACGACGTTCGCCTCGGTCGAGAATTTCTCCCGCTTCAACGTGACCTATCTGAACCTGTCGAACCGGTTGCAATGGCAGGTGTCGCTGTTCGACGACCGGGCCTTCTACGTCGGCTACAACTACAACCTCGGGTACTACCAGCGGGGCCGGTCGTTCTTCCAGCGTACCGGCGGCGTCATTTCCATCTCGTACCCGATGAGCTTCTACCGACGTTTCGAAGTGGGCGCCGGCTACATTCTGCGGAAGCTGGACTACCAGGCATACGCCCGGGACAGCGACTTCAACCTGTTGCGGGACGACTTCGGGCGGCCGATTCCGACGGTCCAGCCTCGCGAAGACGACTACCCCGTAATCCAGGCCGCCCTGGTCGGCGACACCACGGTGTTCGGACCGGCCGGGCCGTCGAGCGGGCACCGTTACCGTCTGTCGGCGGAGTACGCTCCCGATCTTGACGCCTCCGGCACGCTGACGCAGACGGTCCAGCTCGACGCGCGCAAGTACTTTCCGTTGACCCGGCGCAGCGTCTTCGCGACACGGCTCTTCGGCAGCGTCAGGACCGGGAACTATCCCAACCCGGTGTACTTCGGCGGGCTCGACACGGTGCGCGGCGTCGACTTCCGCGACATGGTCGGCGACCGCGGCTTCTTCACCAACCTCGAGCTGCGATTCCCGTTGATCGACTTCTTCGTGACGCCGATCTGGACCTTCCAGGGGATCCAGGGACGCTTCTTCCTCGACATCGCCGGCGCGTGGTTCGACGGCGTCCAGGAATTCGACGTCTGGGACTCCGAGAACAGCCGGCTGGACGACGCGATCGCGGCCTACGGCTTCGGCATCACGGTGCGGATGCTCGGCCTCGATCTGCATTGGGACTTCGCGACCCAGTGGGATCTCAAGGAATCGGGCGACAGCCGCACGACGTTCTGGATCGGCCAGCGGTTCTAGCAGCGAGCTTGCGCCGGCAACTCTCGCTCTTCGGCGACGGCGCGCTGGCGGCTGCCGCCCGCGAATCGAAGCTGCACTCGCGCCGGCGAAGAGGGGGCGGAGGCGCGGGTCTGCGGGTCGCCGTGCTCGGCTCCGGCAGCGGCGGCAACAGCACGGTCGTCGAGAACGGCGAGGGCTGCCTGCTGGTCGATGCCGGATTTTCGTGCCGGGAACTCGAACGCAGGCTGGAGGCGGTGGGCCGTTCCGCCGCCGACGTGGACGCCGTGCTCCTGACCCACGAGCACGACGATCACTGCCGGGGAGTCGACCGCTTCGCCCGGCGGCACCGGGTTCCGGTCTACGGCACGCGCGGCACGTACAGGGGACCGTTGTTGCGCGGTCTCGGCTCCTTCGCTCGCCCGATGGTCCCCGGGGCGCCGCTTGCCGCCGCCGGCTTCCGCATCGAAGTGTTTCCGGTCTCGCACGACGCGCGGGAGCCGGTCGGAATCGTGGTCGAGAGCAGCGGGGGATATCGCTTCGGCCTGGCGACGGATCTGGGATGCCGAACGCCGGAGGCATGGCGGCGTCTCCAGGACCTCGACATTCTGCTGCTGGAGTCGAATCACGATCTCGACATGCTGCGCACGGGACCATACCCTTGGCGCCTGAAGGAGCGAGTCGCGTCAAGGCGGGGGCACCTCAGCAACGAGGATGCGGCCGCCGGAGTCGAGGCTCTGCATTCGGATCGTCTGTCCTGGGTTGTCCTTTGTCATCTCTCGGAGAAGAACAACTCGCCGGCGTTCGCGGTCGCGGCGGTACAGCCGGTACTCGATCGGCGCCGCTCGCGGGCGAAGCTGCTGGTGGCCGAGCAGCATCGGCCCGGGCCTTGGCTGGAGGTTGGCGGCTGAGCCCCGCGGGGAGGAGTTGAGTTGACGTCGCGGACGAGTCTCCACGAACGAGGACCGAATGGCCGTTTCGTGGCGCGGGTTCTGGTGTATCCGCGCGCCGGAGTCCTCGACCCTCAGGGCCGCGCGATCGAGGACGCCCTGGGTCGGATCGGATTCGATGGCGTACGCCGCATCCGTGCCGGCAAGAGCTTCGAGGTGGCGCTTGATGCCGCGGACGAGAAGCAGGCGGCCGAGGTGGTCGACCGGATGTGCCGGCAGCTCCTGGCCAACCCGATCGTCGAGGACTACGCGGTGGATTGGATCTCGGAATGAAGTGCGGGATCGTGGTCTTTCCCGGGAGCAACTGCGACCACGACGCGTACCACGTGCTGAGTCACGTGCTCGAGCAGGAAACGACGTTCCTGTGGCACCAGGAAACGTCGATCGAGGGCTGCGAGCTGGTGGTTCTGCCGGGCGGTTTCTCCTACGGCGACTACCTCCGGGCGGGTTCCATGGCGGCGCACTCGCCGATCATGGCCGCGGTGAGGCGTCACGCCGAGGCCGGAGGACGGGTGCTCGGTATCTGCAACGGTTTCCAGATGCTGTTGGAAGCCGGCCTGCTCCCGGGCGCGATGCGACGGAATCGGGATTTGCGGTTCTTGAGCGTGGACGTCCACTTGCGGGTCGAGCGGGACGATCTGGCCTGGTGCTCCGAATACCGGCGCGGCGCCGTGCTGCGGATGCCGATCGCGCACGCCGAGGGCGCCTACGTGGACACCGGCGCGGCGCTTGACGAACTGGAACGGCGCGGCCAGGTCGTCTTCCGCTACGTGGACGCGGCCGGCCGGCTCGCGCCGTCCGCGAACCTGAACGGATCGGAGCGGGCGATCGCCGGAATCTGCAACGTCGGAGGCAACGTGCTGGGCTTGATGCCGCATCCCGAGCGATGCGCGGAAGAGATACTGGGCAATCGGGACGGCCTGGGCCTTCTGGCGGGCGCGGCGGCTGCTGGCGGCCGTCGCCCCGCGTTGGCGGCGGCGGGCGGTCGGGACCGGTGACGACGCCGGGTTCCGCGGCCGGCGAACCGGTCGTCGATGCGGCCCTGGCGGCCGACCACGGCCTGACCGACGAAGAGTTCGGCGGACTCTGCGATCTGCTGGGTCGCCGTCCGACCTGGACTGAACTGGGCATCGCCTCGGCCCTCTACTCGGAACACTGCTCCTACAAGTCGTCCAGGGTTCACCTGCGTCGGTTCCCGACGCGGAGCCGCCGGGTCATCCACGGGCCGGGCGAGAATGCCGGAGTCGTCGATGTAGGCCACGGCTGGGTCGCGGCCTTCAAGATGGAGAGCCACAACCACCCAAGCTTCATCGAGCCCTACCAGGGCGCCGCGACCGGCGTGGGTGGAATCCTGCGCGACGTGTTCACGATGGGCGCGCGGCCGATCGCCTGTCTGGACTCGCTGAGGTTCGGCGAGATCGAGGGGGAGCGGGGCGCCCGGATGCGGCATCTCGTCGACGGCGTGGTGCGCGGCATCGGGGACTACGGCAACTGCGTCGGCATTCCCACGGTCGGAGGCGAGACCGGATTTCACCGGTCCTACAACGGCAACATCCTGGTCAACGCCTTCGCGCTCGGCGTTTGCCGGGCGGACCGGATCTTCACCGCCGCCGCCTCGGGCGCCGGCAACCCGATTCTCTATGCGGGCAGCCGTACCGGCCGCGACGGCATTCACGGCGCCACGATGGCGTCGGAGGCGTTCGACCGCGAGAGCGAGACGAAGAGGCCCACGGTACAGGTGGGCGATCCGTTCACGGAGAAGATTCTGCTCGAGGCGAGCCTGGAGGCGATGAGGAGCGGGGCGGTGCTGGGAGTGCAGGACATGGGCGCGGCCGGTCTGACCAGTTCCTGCTTCGAGATGGCCGCCCGAGGCGGCGCGGGCGTGGAGCTCGATCTCGACCTGGTGCCGCTGCGCGAGGCCTCCCTGACTCCCTACGAAATCATGCTCTCCGAGTCCCAGGAACGGATGGTCTTCGTTACCCGGAGGGGGCAGGAGAATGCCGTCGTCGAGATCTTCTCTCGCTGGGGTCTGGAAGCGTCGAGGATCGGCCGGGTCACCGATAGCGGGCGTGCACGCCTGACGTTTCGCGGGCGGGTCGTCGCCGACATGCCGGTCGAGGCTCTGGTCGACGGAGCGCCGGTCTACGAGCGGCCGGCCGCCCCTCCCGCCGATCTTCGCCAGCGTCAGCAGGCCGTGGCCTGCGATCCGCCGGAAGATCCCCTCCGGGCGCTGAAGGAACTCCTCGGGACGCCGGAACTCGGCGACAAGACATGGATCCACCGGCAGTACGACTCGACCGTGCGCTCGAACACGATCGTCGGTCCGGGCGCCGACGCCGCCGTGCTGCGGCTCAAGGGCGCTCCTTCGGCGTTGGCGTTGACATCGGACGTCAACCCGTCGTACTGCTGGCTCGAACCGCGCATGGGTGGACGGCAGGCGGTGGCCGAGGCGGTTCGCAATCTGGCCGCGGTCGGCGCGGCCCCGGTGGGCATGACGAACTGCCTCAATTTCGGTTCGCCGGAGAACTCCGGAATCGCCTGGCAGCTCCGGGAGTGCATCGAGGGCATGGCCGAGGCCTGTCGGGCCTTCGACGTGCCCGTCGTCTCGGGCAACGTGTCGCTGTACAACGAGACGGAAGGCGAAGCGATCCATCCAACTCCTACCGTGGCGATCGTCGGCGTCATCGATTGCCTGGAGAGCGCAGGGACGGAGGGAGACCTCCACCTGGTTCTGGGCTGCGGTTTCTGGCGGCCGGGCGACCGGGTGGCGCTGCTCGGTTCCGATGGCGGCGAGTACGGGGGCTCGGCCTACCAGCGTCTGCTTCATGGAGTCGAGGCGGGGCGTCCGCCCGCGGTTGACCTGGAGGCCGAAACGGCGCTGAACGGGCTGCTTCTGCAGTCGCGGCGCGCCGGCTGGCTGAGTGGCTGTCACGATCTTTCTGACGGCGGCCTGCTCCTGGCTCTGGCGGAATGCTCGATGGTCCGGGGGATCGGCTTGCGGGCCGCGGTCGACTGCGGTCCGCTTTCCCTGTTCTCGGAGAGTCAGGCGCGAGCGGTCGTCACTGTTCCCGCCCACAGGACCGAGGATCTGCTGACGGCGGCGGAGTCCCGTGGAGTGACGGCCAGGGAGATCGGCGTCGTGGGAGGCGATCGCCTCGTGCTGGACTTCGACGGCGGCACGGTCGACAGCGCGGTCGACGACTTGCGGCGGGTCTGGACGGAAGCCCTGCCGCGAGCGGTAGGCTAAGTCGGAATGTGCGGCATCTTCGGTATCGAGGGTGCGCCCGATGCGGCGAACCTCACGTACCTGGGCCTCTACGCCCAGCAGCACCGGGGCCAGGAGAGCGCCGGGATCGTCTCCTGGGATGGGGAGCAGCTTCATGCCGAGCGCGGCATGGGGAAGGTTGCCGAGATCTTCGACGAGCGGACGCTGAGCGAGCTCCCGGGCGATCGGGCGATCGGTCATACCCGCTATTCGACGGCCGGCTCGAGCGTGATCGCGAATGCTCAGCCGCTCGTCGTCATGACCTCGATGGGCCCGCTCGGCATCGTTCACAACGGCAACCTCGTGAGCGCCGTGGCGACTCGCCGCGAACTGGAAGCGGCCGGATCGATCTTCCAGACGACCAGCGATTCCGAGGTCTTTCTCCACCTGATGGCAACCCGTCCGCATCAGGAAGTCGTCGAGTCGCTGCTGCGCGTTCTGGGCGACGTCAGGGGCGCCTACTCCCTGCTGCTCATCAGCCGTGACGGGTTGATCGCGGCCCGGGATCCTCACGGTTTCAGGCCCCTCGCGATGGGGGAACTGGACGGCCAGCCCTGCTTCGCGTCCGAGACCTGCGCCTTCGACCTGCTGGAGGCTCGACCCCTCCGTGAACTGGACCGCGGCGAAGTCGTTCTCGCCCGAGGCGACCGGATCGACAGCTACCGACTGCCGCCGGTTGCGAGGGCTTCCCGGTGCGTCTTCGAGCACGTGTACTTCTCGCGCCCCGACAGCGAAGTGTTCGCCGACACCGTGGCGCGATCCCGGCTGAAGATGGGAGCTCGTCTGGCCCGGGAAGCTCCGGTGAAGGCGGACCTTGTCGTGCCTGTCCCCGACAGCGGCTTGTACGGCGCGCTTGGATTCAGCCGCGCCGCGCGCACGCCGATCGAACTCGGGCTGATCCGGAATCACTACGTCGGACGGACGTTCATCGAGCCGCAACAGTCGATCCGCCACTTCGGAGTCAAGGTGAAGCTGAATCCGGTTCGCGAGTTGATTGCCGGCAAGAGGATCGTGCTGGTCGACGACTCGATTGTCCGAGGCACGACGTCGCGCAAGATCGTGAACATGGTCCGTGAAGCCGGCGCCACCGAGGTGCATGTCCGGATCACGTCGCCGCCGACTGCGTTCTCCTGCGTCTATGGCATCGATACGCCGACCCGCAGTGAACTCATCGCGTCCGACCATTCGCGGGAGGAGATTCGTCGCTTCATCCGGGCCGACAGCCTCGCCTATCTTTCGATCGAGGGGGTGCTCGGAAGCGTCTCCGGAGGCCCGGACTCCTACTGCACGGCGTGCTGGAGCGGCGACTACCCCGTTCCCGCCGAGAGCCATGGCAAGCCGCAGGCTGAGCTGTTCCCGCTTCGCCCCGAGGCCGCCTGCTCCAGGGCATGACGGCGGACGACGCCTACCGGGAGGCCGGGGTCGACCTGGAGGCCCAGGATCGCGCTCTGGCTGGCATCGGCGGCCTCGTGCAGTCGACCTTCACGGAAGGCGTCCTGAGCGGCCTGGGAGCGTTCGGCGGTCTCTTCGCGCTGCCCGCCACGCTGCGCGATCCCGTCCTGGTCGCTTCGGCCGACGGCGTTGGCACGAAGCTCAGCGTGGCCCGGATGGCCGGCGACTTCAGCACTGTCGGCGCGGATCTCGTCAACCACTGCGTCAACGACATTCTGGTGCAGGGAGCGACGCCGCTCTTCTTTCTCGACTACGTCGGCGCCGGGAAGCTCGATGGCGAGGCCATGCGTTCGTTGGTGGGAGGCGTAGCGGGCGCATGCATCGCCAATCGCTGCGCCTTGCTTGGCGGGGAAACGGCGGAGATGCCCGGCTTCTACCGAGCCGGCGACTACGAGCTGGTGGGCTTCATCGTTGGAGTCGTGGAGCGAAGGAGGATCCTGGACGGGTCGACTGTGCGCTCCGGCGATGCGCTGGTCGGTCTGTCCTCGGCGGGTCTCCACACGAACGGCTTTTCGCTCGCCCGTCGCGCCTTCTTCGACCTGGCTGGCTTTGATCTAAGCTCGAGATTGCCGGGATCCGAGCGGACGGTGCGCGACGCGCTGCTGGCGCCCCACCTCTCCTATCTGAGCGTTCTGGAACCCCTCCTGGGCGATCCCCGCCTGCATGCGCTTGCGCACGTCACCGGCGGTGGGCTGACGGACAACCTTCCCCGCGTGTTGCCGTCGGGCTTGGGCGCGATCATCGAGACGCACCGCTGGAGCGTGCCGGAGGAATTCCTGGCGATTCAGCGTCTGGCGGGCGTCCGCGTCGAAGAGATGTACCGCGTGTTCAACATGGGTGTCGGAATGGTCCTCGTGGTGAACCCGGCCGGCGTGGACGATCTGGTGGGCGAACTGGAGGCTCTGGGCGGCGGAGCCTTCATTCTGGGTTCGGTGGGGCCCGGAGAGGGCGTGTCCTATGTTGGGGAGATGGGGTCGGCGTGACGCCTCGGACGACTCCCATCGCCGTGCTGCTCTCCGGTCGCGGGAGCAACCTCGAGGCGCTCTGTCGGGCTACTCGGGAAGGGCGACTGCCGGCCCGGATCGTGATGGTCCTGAGCAACGTCGCCGCGGCCGCGGGCATCGAGCGTGCCCGCTCGCTGGGCTTGCGTACGGCCGTCGTTCCGAGCCGAGGAGCGGGGTCGCGGGCAGCTCACGAAGCCCGAGTGCGGGAAGAGATCGAACGGGCCGGGGCGGAGTGGATCTGTCTTGCCGGCTACATGCGGCTCCTCGGCCCCGACTTCGTCTCGGCGTTCCCGAACCGGATCCTGAACGTCCATCCGAGTCTGCTGCCGTCCTTTCCCGGGCTTGACGCGCAGCAGGCGGCGCTTGACCATGGCGTCCGCATCAGCGGATGTACGGTCCACCTCGTCGATGCCGGCCTCGACAGCGGCCCGATCGTCGGTCAGCGCGCGGTCGAGGTGCGAAGCGGAGACGACGCGACGATGCTCGCCAGGCGCATCCTGCAGCAAGAGCACGAGTTGTACCCCCAGGCACTAAGCCGCTTGCTGACCGAGGAGTGGAGGATCGAGGGCCGGCGCC
>CBDBDB010000008.1:0-90000 GCA_965203495.1 Candidatus Multivorans sp. | reverse complement strand
CGGAGGCGCTCGAAGGTTCCCTCAGGCTGATTGGAAACCAGCCGCAGAGCGCAAAGGCAGAAGGGAGCTTGACTGCGAGACCTACAAGTCGAGCAGGTACGAAAGTAGGACTTAGTGATCCGGTGGTTCCGTATGGAAGGGCCATCGCTCAACGGATAAAAGGTACTCCGGGGATAACAGGCTTATCGCCGCCAAGAGTTCATATCGACGCGGCGGTTTGGCACCTCGATGTCGGCTCATCACATCCTGGGGCTGAAGCAGGTCCCAAGGGTTCGGCTGTTCGCCGATTAAAGTGGTACGTGAGCTGGGTTTAGAACGTCGCGAGACAGTTCGGTCCTTATCTCATGTGGGCGTAGGATACTTGAGAGGAGCTGTCCCTAGTACGAGAGGACCGGGACGGACGAACCTCTGGTGCACCAGTTGTCGCGCCAGCGGCACGGCTGGGTAGCTATGTTCGGTTAGGATAACCGCTGAAAGCATCTAAGCGGGAAGCCAGCCTCGAGATGAGGTATCCCCGAAGACCCCTGGAAGATTACCAGGTTGATAGGCGGGGCGTGTAAGCGCTGCGAGGCGTTCAGCCAACCCGTACTAATCGGTCGTTCGGCTTGACCATTTTCAAGATTGCTGCACTCGGGACTTGGGCGCTTGGGTTTGGCCGGGGCGTGATGGCCGCGGCGGAAAAAGAACCCTGTGAGGATTCGATTCAGTTGGCGGCGCCGCCGAGAGGCGGCGCCGGGACGGTACGGCGATTTCCGGTGACCGTAGCGTGGGGGAAACACCCGTTCCCATTCCGAACACGGCAGTTAAGCCCCGCAGCGCCGATGGTACTGCACTGGCAACGGTGTGGGAGAGTAGGTCGTCGCCGGGATCCTCTCGAGGGCCCTCGGCGGGTTGTTTCCCGCCGAGGGCCCTTTCTTCGTGCGTTGTCCGCTCCGCTGGCCAATCAGTTCGTCTTGTCGGTGTCCGCGGGCCGCGAGTCAGGCGAGAGTTCTCGTCGGCGACGTGGGGCAGACGTGGTCGGTTCCGGTTTCTCGGTCTGACGACCCGCGGAGAGGCAGTCTCTGCTTCCGCGCGGTTCGTGTTGGGAGGCGCCGAGGCTGCGCGGCGGGTCCCGGTGAAGTGGAGACCCGAGCCAGGCACGTCCGGGGCGGGCTGCTATACTGCATGGCCCGTGCGTCACTGGACAGGCGCCGATCATCGGCGCCGGATCTCGTTGTTGAAACCCAGCATCGCGGAGGCTCCCTGCCCATGTCGAAGAAGCTCCTTGCCGGCCGTTCAGCCGGTCGTTTCGTTCTTGTCCTCGCTCTGGCCTGTTGCGCGGCGTCGGCCGTGGCGCAGTTGCCGCCCGACGCGGTCGACCTCGCCAAGGTGAAGATCCCGGAGGCGCTCAAGTCGACTGACTTGTGTCCGGTCAGGTTCGTGCCGTCCGCGGCCGAGGGCGAGACCTGGAGTCATGGCGGCGTGGACTACCGGGGCAGCGAGCCGGGCGTCGCCGCGACGTTCGCCGGCGACCCCGACGCGTATGCCGCCAAGGCCGCCGAGGAGCGTTACGTTGAGAACTTCATGCTCGCCATGAGCACGATCTGGTGCCCGATCACGGACGAGGTGACTCCGGGTGGGCGAATGCAGGTTGATGGCTTGGGCTACACTTGGGAGAGCTGCTGCTCCTTCTGCGACGAGGAGATGTCGCCCGAGAACTTCGACGAGGCGCTTGAACGCCTTCGCGAGCGGGCCGTCGAGTCGTTCGAGTTGACGGGCGGGATCTACACCGAGGGCGCAAGCAGCCCGGTCGAAGGTGCGATCCGGGACGACATCTAGCAGGGTTCGCCGCCTCGCGGCCACGAGGGTCTCTTGCCTCGCATAACGCGCGTCTACACGCGGACCGGAGACGATGGAACGACCGGTCTGGGCGTTCGCGTCCGGGTTCGCAAGGACGCTGCTCGCGTCGAGGCCTGCGGCGCCGTCGACGAGCTGAACTCGGCGCTTGGTGTCGCTGTCGCCGCCGGCCCTTCGGCGCCGGTTGCGGACAGCCTTCGTCGGGTTCAGCAGGAACTGTTCCACCTCGGTTCCGATCTGTGCGTTCCGCCGGACGACGAAGCGCCTCCTGTCCCGCGCATCGAGCGGCGTCACGTCGAGGCCCTGGAGAGGACGATCGACCGGTTGCAGGAAGAACTCGAGCCGCTCGCGAACTTCGTGCTGCCCGGTGGCGCCGCCGCGGCTGCCGCGTTGCACCTTGCCAGGACTGTCTGCCGTCGAGCAGAGCGACGGATGGTGACGCTCGCGGCCGCCGAGCCGGTTGGCGCGCCGGCCCTGACGTACGTCAACCGGCTGTCCGACGCCCTGTTCGTCATGGCCCGCTACGAGAACCTGGTTGCCGGCGAGCCGGACGTGCTCTGGGACTCCAGAGCGTAGGCTCGCAGCGAGCGGCAGACGGACAGGTCGGCGCTTCCGGCCGCCTTGTAAGATGGAGACGGCATGCGTTTGCCCATCAGAATCCTCGACGTGGCTGTGATCGGCCTCGTTTTCCCCGTGGCCTCCATTCTTGGCTTCGTGGCCGGTCAGACGGTCGGCGAGTGGTGCGACGCGCCGAAGACCGGGGCGATGGTTGGGTTCTTCTTCGGCGTCGCCGCGGGGTTCTACAACGCGTACCAGACGGTCCGGCGCGCAAGCTTGGACGACGAGGAAGAAGAGCGAGATGGCTTCGGGCAGTCGTGAAACAGCCCGTCTGACCGGCGTCCGGGCGCCGCCGGGACGACACGACCGGCTGGCCGCGATGTCGACGCGGGTCTTTCGCTGGTCGCTGCTGCTGACGGCACTGGGAGCTGCGGCGTCGCTGGCCTGGAGCCCGGGCCGCGCGGTCGCCTTGACAGCCGGGGGGCTCGTCAGTAGTGTCAGCTTCCGCGGTCTCGAGATGCAGGTCCGCGCGTTGTCGCCGAGCGTCGACGGGCGTGCCGGCGCCAGGAACACTCTGTTCACCGTTCTCCGCTATTCGTTGTTGAGCGCTTTCATCGTTGCGGCCCTGCTGGTGGGGCCAAGGGAGTTCATCGCGCTGATCCTGGGATTTTCGGTCGTGCCGCTGGCACTCGTGGCCTCGGAACTGGCGCGTCTCGTCAGTTCGCTCCGCTTCTCCGCGGATCAGCCAGGTCCGGTTGGCGGGCCGACCGATTCCGCTTGACCGGACACACGCCCGACTCATCCGTTCGAGCGACGGCTACCGTCTCGCCACGTCCGAAGTCCCCGAATTGCCATGGCTGCCGGAGAAAACTCCATCTTCTACGAGCCCGTGAACGCGGCCTGGAAGTTCGGCGCGGGTCTGGTGGGCGCGGAGGAGAACCTGCCCCACGAAGTGCCGGATCATGTCGTCATGGCGCTGTTCGTCTTCTGCGTCGTGACGGCGCTGGGCGTGGTCGTGTCGAACGGGCTGAATCGGGACGATCCGGGCAAGCTGCAACAGCTCTTCGAGATTGTCCTTGACTGGATGCGGAACCTCCTGGAGGAGACGATCGGCGAGGGCGGCTCGCGACATCTGCCCCTGATCGCCTCGTTCGGTTTCTTCATCTTCATCAGCAACCTGTCGGGATCCATCTTCTTCCTGCAGCCCCCGACCCAGAACGTCAACGTCACGTTCGCCCTCTCGATCACGGCGTGCGTGCTGTACCACCTGTTCGGCCTGCGCAGGAACGGCCTGCGCTACTTCAAGCACTTCGCCGGACCCGTCGTTTTC
Source organism: Candidatus Multivorans sp. (assembly GCA_965203495.1). Taxonomy (GTDB): domain Bacteria; phylum Acidobacteriota; class Thermoanaerobaculia; order Multivoradales; family Multivoraceae; genus Multivorans. The sequence goes on along the minus strand of CBDBDB010000008.1, from coordinate 86,276 downwards.
CTCGCTCCGTTGTTCATCCCGCTGGAGATCATCAGCCACTCCGCTCGCGTGCTCTCGCTTGGCATGCGCCTTTTCGGGAACGTGTTCGGCGAGCACCTCGCCGTTGCCGCCGTGTTCGGCCTGTTCCCTCTGGCCCTGCCGATGCCCATCATGGCGCTGGGCCTCCTGGCGGCAACACTGCAAGCCTTCATCTTCATCATGTTGACTACCGTTTACATCGCCGAGGCTGAAGCGTCGGCACACTGAAAGGGACTCTCAGGAAATGAAGAAGTCAAAGCTCGTCCTTCTCGTGGCCGTGCTGCTCACTCTGTCTGCCGCTCCGGCATTGGCTCAGGACGGCGAAGAAGGCGACGGCGGCGCCAATCTCGGGCTGGTGGCAGCCGCCTTGGGAATCGGGATCGCAGCCGCCGGCGGCGCGATCGGTCAGGGCCGAGCGACGGGTGAGGCCTGCGCGGGATTGGCGCGGAATCCGGGTGCTGGCGGCCGAATTCAGATCGCGCTGTTGATCGGTCTGGCGTTCATGGAGTCGGTCGTCATCTACGCCTTGGTCATCGCACTCCGCGGCGCCGGCTTCTTCTAGCGGCCCGTTCTGGACGTGCGCGTCGCGCCGAGAGCGGTCAGGCGGCCGTCCGGCAAGGCGCGACGAGGGAGCGTATCGGGCCAACTTCGACCGAGGAGCAACGATGCCGGACGGGATGGTCTTGGCCGCTTGAATGCAGCGCGGCGTTCGCAACGGGCTGCTGGTCAGCACGGTGCGCCGGCCGGTTGCCGTGAGACTCGTGACCCATTCGTGGACGGCCGCGGCGCAGGCGTTTGACCGCGGGTCTTCCGATCCGCTGAAGACGGAAGCGCCGGACATCAGGCCGGCTCCGCGGCCAGTTCCATGCAGCAAGGAAGCGAGAGGGGCGTCGTCAGATCTTGCGCCGTCGTTGTGCCTTCCGCGGGACGCCTCCCGGCCGGCTTGCACGTCGCGTGGCCTGCGCCGGCCATATTGGCGTCGTTCGGAACCCCGCCCGGAGGGTCGACGCCCGGCCTGCGGTGGCGGAGTGGGGTCCAGAACCGGCGGCCTGGCAGGATAATCGCCGTCTGGCCGTCGAAACTGTGGGACTTGGCGCCGAATGTGCTGACCTTATCCACACAAAGGCGTCGCGGCCTCCTGTCGCGGCGAGGGGAGGCAAACCACATGAACGCCATGGCAGATCACAACGGTGGCTGGAACTTCGAGGCTGAGGTACTGCCCTTCATGGACAGTCTCTACAGCACGGCCTATCGGATGTCTCGCAACCGTCAGGACGCCGAGGATCTCCTCCAGGAGACCTACCTGCGGGCTTACAAGTACTACGACAAGTTCCAGGAGGGGACGAACTTCAAGGCCTGGTTGTTCAAGATCCTCAAGAACACGTTCATCAACCGCTACCGGAAGCGCCAGCGTCAGCCGCTCAAGAACTCCTTCGACGAGATCGAGGACTCCTTCGAGTCGAAGCTTCTCGAATCGTCGCTGACCGCGCGCGGCGCGACCCCAGAGGAAGAACTGATGGTGGACACGCTTGACCAGGATGTCCAGCAGGCCCTCGAGGCGCTTCCCGAGGACTATCGGACGGCGGTCGAGCTGGCCGATCTGCAGGGACTGTCCTACCGCGAGATCGCGGATCATCTCGATATTCCCCTGGGCACCGTCATGAGCCGGCTGTACCGCGGCAGGCGCAAGCTGGAGGCCGTTCTCCTGCGGTACGCCCGCGAGCACGGCTACATTCGCTCGGGCGCGCCCAGAAAGATGAGGTCGAGGCAGCAGCACGCCGCCTGACATGTGGCAGAATGGGGCTTGCCGGGTTCACTCGGCAGGTTCCTGACTCGTGCGTACTGAACACCCTGGGCGTTGGGCCGCGGGCCTCCTGAGTGTCGCTCTCGCGATCTCCTTGGTCTGGCTCGCGATCCGTCCCACGTCCTCGGCCGTCCGGGTCGGCGTTGCGGCGTCGCTTGGCGGGGTCGGGAAGGATGATTCGGCCTTCGCGCTGGACCCGGACGCATTGGACAAGGCGCCCTTCCCTCTGGAGCACGAGATTCGGAGAGGCGACACCCTTGACGGGGTCCTGCGCCGAGCCGGCGTTCCCGAGGAGGAACTCCGTCAGGCCAGCGCCGCGATCGGCGAGCTGCTGGATCCTGGCAAGCTGCGCGCTCGGGACGTCTTCTATTCGATGGTCCACCGCGACGACGGACTCGTCGGCATTGCCCTGCCGCGCCGGGGCCAGGGTGTCGTCTTGGCCGACCGGAACCGCGGCGTCTGGACGAGTCGCTACCGTCCCTATCGGCGCAGTCATGTTCGACGGCTGGTCCGCGGCGAACTGCGCGGCGCCCTGGAGGGTTCGATTCGTCAAGCCGGCGGGCCCGCCAGCCTGGCCGAGAGCCTGGCGGGGGTGCTGCAGTGGGACCTCGACTTCAATCGAGACCTGCGGGTCGGCGACCGCTTCGAGATCCTGTTCGACGAGCTCCTCCTGGACGGCCAGGTCCAGGGCGTGGATCGGATCCATGCGCTCCGCTATCGGACCCGGAACCGTTGGCTCGAGGCGTACCGCTTCGTGGACGAGGGTCCGGAAGAGGGTAGTTCAAGCCGTTACTACGACGCCGACGGTCAGCCGCTGCAGCGGCAGTTCCTTCGTTCGCCCCTGCCGTACTCGAGAGTCACGTCCCGGTTCTCGTTGAATCGGTTCCACCCGGTTCTGAAGCGGCGTATGCCGCACTACGGCGTGGACTACGGCGCGCCGGTCGGAACTCCGGTGCGGGCGACCGCGGACGGCACGGTCGTCTCGGCGGGCGTCCGCGGAGGGGGCGGTCGGACGGTCAGATTGCGCCACGCCAACGGTTACCTGACGGCCTATCTGCACCTGTCCGGCTACGCGCGGGGCATCCGCGCGGGAGCGCGGGTGGAGCAGGGACAGGTCGTCGGGTACGTGGGCTCCAGCGGCCTGTCGACCGGGCCGCATCTGGACTATCGAGTGCAGAGCAACGGCCGTTGGATCAACCCGGCGACCTTGGTGAGCGAACCCGTGCCGCCGCTGGCCGATGCCATGCTCCCGGCGTTCTTCGACCACCGGGACGCCTTGCGCCGCGAACTCGGCGACGGCGCCGCCGGCGAGGGCCTGCGCACGGGCCCGTAGACGCATACCGGCGGGATTGCAGCGCGCGACACACGATCCGGCGCCCGACGCGTCGCGCCGGATACCGACGGGGACGTCGGCGCACCTGTACCTTTCCGGGATGGATTCGGTCATCGATCTCGTACCGTTCGCCGTAGTCGCCGAGGCTGCGGTAGCTGTGGGAAACCGGTCCGCCGGTTTTCCAAGGTCCGGCGGGAAACGGCTTGCCGTTTTCCGCGGGACCGGCAGCTTCCGCAGCCAGCGCCGCGGCGATCCCTCCCGCGGCTTTGGCCGGAGCCTCGTGAAGTCGGCGGGCAGCCAGGAGCACCATCGGCGCACTGTGCCTCAGCACCCAACTGGGAACTGTGCCCTGGCTGCCTGCACCGCGATGAACATCCAGTGGGGAGTCTGCGCCATGAGCGCCAGTACGGGTACCGAACGGCATCGCGGTGAGCCGACCAGCCAACGCTAACGCATCAGGGAGGACGACATGACGACGACATTCACCGCCGGCGTGGACTGGGGAACCCGAAGACACCACGTCTGCCTGATGGATCACCGGGGCAAGGTACTCAAGGAGCAAGCGTTCGAGCATGGCGGCGGCGGCCTCGCGGCCATGAGCGACTGGCTACTTGACCGCGACGAGCGTCCGGCGGACCGGGTCCAGGTCGCCATCGAAGTGCCGCACGGACCCGTGGTCGAGACCCTGATGGAATCCGGCTTTCGGGTCCACTCCATCAACCCCATGCAGCTCGACCGCTTCCGCGACCGCTTCTCGGCCTCCGGAGCCAAGGACGACCGCCGCGACGCCAAGGCCCTGGCCTCGGCTCTGCGCACCGACCCGGACTGCCTCAGGCCGGTTGAAGAACCCGACGACGACACCATCGAAATGCGCGGCGCCGCCCGCGCCAGGAAAGAACTCGTCGCTGACCGCAACGGCATCGCGAACCGCATCCGGCAGCATCTCGTGGACTACTACCCGCAGTTTCTCGACGCCACCGACGGCGAGGTGACGGCGGCCTGGGCGATCGACTTGTGGAAGCGCCTGCCCACCCCCGAGAAGGCCCGGCGCGTCAGGAAGACCACCCTGGTCAGGATGCTCGGAAAACACCGCATTCGCCGAATCGACGGCGACGAACTCGCCGAACGCCTGAAGGCTCTGCCGATCAAGCGCCGAAACGCCAGCGTCGAGAGCGCCAGAAACCGCATCCTGAGCCTGCTGCCCATCCTCGAGCAGTACAACCAGCAGATCGACAAGGCCAGAACCCACCTCCAGAGAACCCTCCAACACGCCAAGGAAAGCAGACTCGACGACGCCGGACTCCCCGACGCCGCCATCCTGAACTCCATACCCGGAATCGGAGACCACGTGCTCGCCACGCTGCTGACCGAAGCCGAACAGGTCTTGAACCAACGAGACCACGCCGCCCTGCGATGCCTCGCCGGAGTAGCCCCCGTCACCGTGAGGTCCGGCGCCAGGAAAACCGTCCGACGACGACGAGCCAGAAACCACCGACTTGCCGACGCCGTCTACCACTGGGCCAGAGTCGCCGTCCAGAGAGACCCCGAATCCCGCGACACGTACAACCGCGCCCGAAAGCGAGGCAAGACCCACGGACACGCACTGCGCATCGTCGGAGACCGCCTCCTCCGCATCGCCTGCGCCATGCTCCGCGACCGCACCCTCTTCCAACCACGACACGGGCAAGAACAACACGCCGAACGCGCCGACCCGACCGCGCATGCCCAAACACCCGATACGGAACCTCAAACGCCGCCGGAAGGCGAACGCCGGACACCCGGATGCACCGAAACCCGAACGACGACAAACGGCACCTCACGAGGTCGCAGCAAACCGGAACCCGAGCCCTCCATCTACCCCTACGGAACTCCACCCGGCAGACCGGAACAACGACCGACACGAACACCGGAACAACACATGAACGCCGCCAACGGCTTGACTCACCACTTCAACTGAATGCGCCAAGAACCGACCAACCCGCGGAAACAACCCCGGATCCCACCATTGCAGAATGGTGGGGAGTCCCAGTCTGTCCCCGTCGCGGGCGTTTCATGGAACAAGACGGCGCCGCGCATTGGGTGCGCCGACGCCCTCGTCGGCTTTCCGTGGTGGGTTCCCTGCGCGAGACAGCGCAGCCCGTGGCGGCGAACCGTGGCGAACCCTTGTGTCTCCTCGCCAGGGAGTGCGGCGTCGGGTGGGCTTGGCGTGAGACCTACTCGAGAGAGCGGGCGCGGTCGCGAAGCATCGAGTACGCCTCGGCGCGCGAAAGGCCGCTGCCGATCTTCAGGGTGTAGGGACTGCTCCACGCCTCGTCGGCAGCCGACCCGACTCCGGTCTCGACGTAGGTCAGCGTCTTGCCCTTTTCCCAGACGACCACCGCTCCGGCGCCCTTCGGCGAGATGAAGATCGTCGGCTCTCCATCGCCGATCGTGGGCGCTTCCCGCTCGGACTTCACCTGCAGCCGGGCGAGGTGCTGGACGTAGCCGTCGCCGACTTCCTGGGCGGCCGCGAGTATGACGCGGGTTGTGCGAGATGCTGCCGTGCGAGATTCTTCGACGCTCTTCAGGAGCTCGCCTTCCTGCGCCTTGGCGCCGACGATGACAATGTGTATCCGCGCCGCGCTTGTCACGCTGCCGAGGCCGCCTTCGGTGCATAGCTCCGCGCCGCGGTCGATCAAGACGTCCTTGACACTCTGCGCTATCGAGGCGAGCACTCGACCATGGATCCGACGTCCGACGATGACAATGTGTATCCGTGCTGCTTCCGCGACACCTAGGAGTGCGTCGGTCCCGTCGTCGGATAACCGTTGGCAGAGATTCGAGGAGGACAGATGGTCAGCGAGGCTGTCGGCCAACTCGGAGAGCTCGGTTGCGGGGGTGGAGATCTCCAACTGGACAAGCGCACCAGTGTCACCGTCCGCGAAGCCGATGACCACGGCGTTCGGTTCGCTGCCGGTATCGATGGTGGGAGCCGAACTCATCTTCGACGTCACTTGAACGCTGAACGGGTCGTCAACCAAACCCCTCGAGACGTAGTCGTTGAGGCGGTGGACGCGCCGCCATGTTGAGGCAGGTTCTCCGTCGATCAGTACGATGGGAGCGTACATGACACTGTCGCCGCTCGCCGCGCGTTCTGACCAGACGACGTGTAACACGGCACGCGTGCTCGACTCGTCTTTGCTGACTCCCGTCAGTTCGAAACGGTCGTGAGTCACGGCGAGGCGAGGGGCCGACTTCTTGCTGTAGATGTTACCGGAGACCTCAACCGTCTCGGACCATACGCCGCCGTCGAAGGATGCGAGATTGATCCGGGTCAGGGTGGATGCGTTGCTGCTTGACCAGACGACGTACAACTTGCCGGTAGCGGCATCGAAAAACAGTGAGGGTGTCCTGTCGCTATCGTCGGATTCGCTGCCCGGAACCAGGTGATTCTCTACCGTGCCTGACCCACGACGAGCCACCAGCTGCAGAACTTCGGCGTCGATCGCCGCTTGGCGGCCGCCCGGGAACAAGTCGCCGTAGGCTCCGATGGCTACGTGGTAGACATCGCCGCTATTGCCCAGCACCGGTCGACTGTCAGCGCCATGCACGACGGCGCTGCCAAGAAGTACCGCCAACGTCGCGAAGACGAGCGCGCCGTCCGGCCTCTTCTCGTTCAGTAGTGTCTTGAGTGTGCCCTTCATCATGCCCTCAGATTCATGATTTGGCGGAGATCCAGTGTCACGAGAACGTCCGTCAGTCTGGTGTGTCCGGGATAGAAGCGGTCTTTGAGCTCGCCAAACAGGTGGCGCGCCGCTTCCGTGTCGCCTTCTGCCATGGCGGCTTGGCCAAGAAGATACAGGCAGATCTTGACCGCTGGGGCGTCGCCGTAGCGCCGTGCCAGTTCAAGGGCGCGGCTCCCATGCCGCTTCGCGGAGGCTAGTCGGCTCAACTCAAGGTGGCCAAGACACAGGTCGATGTGCGGCAACACTGTGTAGTGGAACGCACCTTCTCGCCTGAACGTGCGAAGACTCCGATATATCAACCGAAATGCCTCCCGCATTTTGGTGCGGCTTGGGCTCTTGCCGCCGGTTGCCCTGATCATGAGGCAGTAGCCGAGATTTCCCTCAGCACCGGCCGTCCAAGTCGGGGGTGCCTCGCTCGCGTGTTGGAGCGCGGCCCGGTAGCAGGTCGCAGCGTCCGTTTCGTTGCCTTCGGCCACGAAGAGGTTGCCGAGCAGATTGTTCGAGCCGCCAGTTAGCCCCGGCCTATCGACCAAGGAAGAGATGTCCCGACTCAATCGGGCGTAGAACAGCGCCTTCTTGATCTGGCCCGCCAACTCGTGGGCTCGGGCGATTGTGTAAGCGGCGAGCCAGCGATTGTGGTTGACGACGCTGCCAAGCAGGATTCGCTGCAACTCGGGCTTGACCTCGCCGCCGTTGCCGAGTTCCGTCTCCACCGCACCCCAACCGCAGAGGGCCTCGTCGACGAGGTCGGTCTCTCCGGCCGCGGTCGCGACCTCAACGGCGCGCTGGTACACGGCCGCGGCTTCGCGGTAAGAACCCGTGGCGACAAACTCCCGGGCTCGTGTCCTCAACGTGTCGAAGCTCTCGGTCGCATCCACAGCACGCGTTCCCGGCTCGAGCGCGGGAACGCGCTCCGGGACAGACGTCGACGCGGGCGACTTGGGGAAGGGAACAACGGTGGCGGTCATGGGAAGCATGGCTAGCGGTTCAAGCGTCAAGTGTACAGGAGGCGGGGCGGGGTCGGAAGGGGTCGGACGTTCGGCGAGCCGCACCGTCCGCCCCCTGGAAGCTCACGTCGCGTCGCCGGCTAACCGAAGAGCACGATGTGAACGCGGGCGGCGAGAACCACGCCGGCCTCGATGATCTCGATCAGGGTCATGTCTCGTTGTCCTTTCTGAAATGGGATTGCAGCGTAGGCGGCCGCCGGAGGCGGCCACCGGGAACGAAGAGCGAGTTCGGGCAGGCGCCTGAACCCGTTCGGGGGACTCCGGGGCGGGGGCGGCAAGCAGTAGGCGGCACCGCCGATCTTCGTGGCCGGCGCCGACCGGGGCAGGCATTCGCGCTGTCCGGCGGCGCCTGAGCCGCTCTGATGTGCGGCGAGTGCGCCTGCAAACGGCTTGGCCGACGCCGGCATTGCCGCGACACGCCACGCCCGCTTCCGAGTCTGGCTATCGCCTGCTGGCGCTAGCCGACGAGCAGGTCAACCGGGGTCTGCATCTCCATCTCCTTTCCGGGAACAAGTCCCTTGAGTGGAGGCGTCCGCCCTGTGGCGGCGACCGTCCTGTGAGGGCGTCAGCTTAACGGCTGTTTCGATTCTGTCAAGCGCGAGCGCTGTCCAGCGGAAGATGAGGTCGAAGGGGGCGCCGCATTCGAGCTCTCGCGCCTCGTTCAGGCCGGTCTCGGCGCGGGTGATCCCTCGCGGTCGTCTCGCTGAAGAAACCGACCGCCAGGTCGGGCGGGTCGCTGTCGCCCGGAAAGGTGGGCGGGAGGCATACAATCGCACGGCCGTGGCCCAAGCCCAAGCTCAGGAGACCCTGGCCTCGACCTGTCTCGAGGTCAACGGGGTGACGCTCTCGTTCGGCGGCGTACATGCGCTGGACAATGTGGCCTTGGACGTTCGCCACGGCGAGGTGTTCGCCGTCATCGGGCCGAACGGCGCCGGCAAGACGTCCCTCCTGAACTCGATCAGCGGTCTCTACCGGCCACAGCGGGGATCGATCGCCTACGCGCCGACGCCGGAGGCGGCGCCGATCTCGCTCCTGGGCCGCGCGCCCCACAAGGTGGCGCAGGTCGGCATTGCCCGGTCGTTCCAGAACATCGAGCTCTTCCGGGGCATGACGGTGCTGGAGAACCTCATGCTGGGGCGGCACGTCCACATGCGCGGCAACGTTCTCAGCTGCGGCGTCTACTGGGGACGGCAGCGCCGCGAGGAGATCCGGCATCGGGCCGCGGTGGAAGCAGTGATCGACTTCCTGGAGATCGAGAACCTGCGCCACCGGGCGGTCGGCGCGCTTGCCTACGGTCTGCAGAAGCGGGTGGAGCTGGCCCGCGCGCTGGCGCTCGATCCAAGGCTCCTTCTGCTCGACGAACCGATGGCCGGGATGAACGTGGAGGAGAAGGAGGACATGGCCCGCTTCGTTCTCGACGTGAACGAGGAGTGGGGCGTGACGACCGTCCTGATCGAGCACGACATGGGAGTCGTCATGGACCTCTCGGACCGCGTGGCGGTGCTCGACTTCGGCAGATCGATCGCGTGCGGCACGCCGGACGAGGTGCGCGCCGATCCCGCCGTGATCAAGGCGTATCTGGGAGACGCCGGATGACCGCGCCGGTGGACCTGCCGCGCGACGCGGACACGCTGCCCAAGTTGCTGCTCCGGAATGCCCGCGAGCGCGGCGGCGAGGCGGCGCTCCGGGAGAAGGAGTTCGGCATCTGGCAGAGCCTGACCTGGGCGCAGTACGCCAAGCGGGTCGGGAACTTCGCTCGCGGCCTGGTCGAACTCGGCCTGGAGCGCGGCGACGTCGTCGCCGTGCTGGGCGACAACCGGCCGGAGTGGCTGATTGCCCAGCTCGCGGCCCAGACGGTCGGCGCCCGCTCCCTGGGCGTCTACCAGGATTCGGCGGCGAGCGAAGTGCGGTACCTGGTCGAGTTCGCGGGCGCCCGCTTCGTCGTTGCCGAGGACCAGGAACAGGTCGACAAGCTGCTTGACGTCCACGATCAGTTGAGTGGCGCCGCGGAAGGGGACGGGCCGGGAATCGCGAACGTCATCTACTACGATCCCCGCGGTCTCGGCGCCTATCCGCAGGACTTTCTTCTCGGCTTTTCCGAGGTGGAGAAGATCGGGCGGTCCGCCGCGAGCAGCGCGGCGGACGACTTCGAACGTTGGGTCGACGCGACGACCGCCGATGACGTGGCCCTGCTGTCGACCACCTCGGGGACCACCGGCAAGCCGAAGCTGGCGATGCTCTCGCACCGCAACCTGCTGACCATGGCGCACAGCTTTCAGAGCATCGATCCGATGCGGAGGGACGACGAGTTCGTTTCCTTCCTGCCTCTGGCGTGGATCGGCGAGCAGATGATCGGCGCCGCCTGCGGCCTGCTGGTCGGCTTCACCCTGAACTTCCCGGAAGAGCCGGAGACGGTCCAGCACGACATCCGCGAGATCGGTCCGCACATGATGTTCTCGCCGCCCCGCATCTGGGAAAACATGGTGTCCGATGTCCAGGTGCGGATCGAGGACTCCTCCTGGCTCAAACGCAAGGTCTACGACTGGGCGCTGGGCGTCGGTTACAGAGCGGCCGACACCCGGCTGGCGGGGGGCGGTCTGCCCAGGCTGCTGGCGGCGCGGAACTGGATCGCCAACGCTTGCTGCTTCTTCTGGTTGCGCGACAAGCTCGGCGTACGGCGAATCCGCCGCGCCTATACGGGCGGCGCGGCGCTCGGGCCCGACATCTTCCGCTTCTTCCACGCCATCGGCGTGAACCTGAAGCAGATCTACGGCCAGACCGAGGTGTCCGGGATTTCGGTGGCGCATCGCGACGACGACATCAAGTTCCAGACGGTCGGCACGCCGGTGCCCGGCGCGGACGTCAGGATCGGCGAAGGAGGCGAGATCCTGACCAGGAGTTCGTCCGTCTTCCTCGGCTACTACAACGACGAGGAGGCCACGGAAGAGGCCCTGCGCGACGGTTGGCTCCACTCCGGCGACGCCGGCTACCTGGACGACGACGGGCACCTGATCGTCATCGATCGCAAGAAGGACGTGATGGAGTTGCACGACGGCGCCCGGTTCTCGCCGCAGTTCATCGAGAACAAGCTGAAGTTCAGCCCCTACATCAAGGAGGCGGTCGTGTTCGGCGGCGGCGATTACCCCTTCGTCACCTCCTTGATCACGATCGACTTCGCCAATGCCGGAAAGTGGGCCGAACGCCGCCAGATCCCCTACACCACGTTCACCGACCTTGCCCAGAAGCCGGAGATCTACGAATTGGCGCTGGAACACACGGCCGGAATCAACGGCGATCTGCCGGAATCGGCCCGCGTCCAGCGCCTGCTGCTGCTGCACAAGGAACTCGACGCGGACGACGAGGAGCTGACCCGCACCCGGAAGGTGCGACGCCGGTTCATCGCCGATCGGTACCGCCTGCTCGTGGACGCGCTCTACGGCGGCGCCGATGCGGTCGAGATCGAGAACGAGATCGCCTACCAGGACGGCACGACCGCGGTCCTGCGGACCCGGCTGCGCATCGCGCGGCCGATCACCGCCTGAGGAGCGGACGATGGATTCCGGCGTCTTCCTTCAACTCACCGTCTCGGGCCTCTCGAACGGCATGGTCTACGCTCTGGTGGCGGTCGGCTTCGTCGTCATCTTCAAGGCGAGCGACGTGATCAACTTCGCGCAGGGCGAGTTCCTCCTGTTCGGCGCCTACCTCGCCTTCGCGTTCATCGGCCAGTTCGGCTTGCCTTGGAGTCTGGGCGTGCTGGCGACGCTGCTCGGCGCGGCGTTGGTCGGGCTGATCGTCGAACGCCTGGTCCTGCGGCCCTTGATCGGCGAGCCGGTGATCTCCATGATCATGGTCACGATCGGTCTGTCCAGCGTGCTGCGCGCCGTGGTCAACGGCATCTGGGGAGCGCGTCCCAAGGCGTTTCCCGAGTTCATTCCGTCGGGGGAAGTCGAGTTCATGGGCGCCGTCGTCGGCATCGACCGTCTTCTCGTCATCTCGATCGCGGCGATCCTGCTGACGATCCTGACCCTGTTCTTCCGGCACACGCGGGACGGCATCGCGATGCGCGCGATCGCCGACGACCAGCAGGCGGCGCTGTCGATGGGCATCAGCATCAAGCGCGTGCTGGCCGTCGCCTGGGCGATGGCGGCGATCACCGCGGCGGTCGCCGGCATCATGCTGGCCAATACCGTTGGCGTCAGCCACGACATCATCTTCATCGGCCTGCGCGTGTTTCCCGTGGTCATCCTCGGCGGTCTCGACTCGGCGCCGGGCGCGATCGTGGGCGGGGCGGCCATCGGCCTGCTCGAGTCGTACACGGCCGGCTACACGACCTCCGGCCTGGAGACCATCGTGCCCTATCTCGTGCTGATCCTGGTCCTGATGGTGCGCCCGTACGGTCTGTTCGGCAAGGCGATCATCGAGCGGGTGTAGGGGCATGGAATCCGGTATCTTCTTCAGCGATTACCGCTCGGACCTGGCGCTGCGGCGCATGCCGTTGCAGAAGGTGCGCACCGGCCTGCTCCTGGTTGGACTCGCGGCGTTCCCGTTCCTCGCCACGCCGTACTGGCTCAATCTGGCCAACCAGATCGCGATCGCCACCATCGGCGCGATCGGACTCAACATCCTGGTCGGCTACACGGGCCAGATCTCCCTCGGTCAGGGCGCCTTCATGGCGATTGGCGCCTACGGCGCGGGCCTGTTGACCGTCCGGCTCGACGTTCCCTTCTATCTCGGCATTCCGGCCGCGGCTCTGATCACGGCGTTTGCCGGGCTGATCGTCGGTCTGCCGTCCCTGCGGCTCAAGGGCCTCTACCTGGCCGTCGCGACGCTGGCGGCTCAGCAGATCGTCGAGTTCGTGGTGACGCACTGGGACGGCCTAACCGGCGGCACGGAAGCGCTCGTCGTGCCGCCTCCCGAACTGTTCGGCGCCCGGATGAACACCGACGGTCGCTTCTACTGGATTCTGGTCGTTGTCGCGCTCGCGGTCGCGCTGTTTGCCGCGAACCTGTTCCGCTCGCGGGTGGGGCGGGCCTGGGTGGCGATCCGGGACCAGGACATCGCGGCTTCGGCGATCGGCGTCAACGTGTTCGGATACAAGCTGCTTGCGTTCGCAACCTCGTCCTTCCTCGTCGGACTCTCCGGCGCCCTGCTCGCTCACTATCGCTCGATCGTCACGTGGGAGCGGTTCACGATCGAGATGTCCATCCAGTACCTGGCGATGATCATCATCGGCGGTCTGGGGACGATCTCGGGCTCGTTCTTCGGGGCGACCCTCATCGTTCTTCTGCCGGCCATGATCAACACCCTGGGGCGCTCGCTGCAGGACACGGCGCCTTGGGCGGCCACGGTCCTGCCCCATGTCCAGCAGGGCGTCTTCGGACTCGTGATCATCCTGTTCCTGGTGCTCGAACCGGAAGGGCTCGCCAGACTCTGGCGCAACGTGAAGGACTATTTCCGCGTCTGGCCGTTCTCGTACTGACGTCCGCCGGAGCGCCGCCGGGCGGCTATGATCCTCCGGTTGCTCACACGTCACATCCGGGGCGCGCGGCGCCTCCACGGGGGACTTTCACCATGGACCGTCTGGTTTTCCTTGCCGTACCGGCACTGCTTCTTGTCGTCGCCTGCGGAGGCGGCGGCCCGGTCTCGAATGCGGACGCGCCGATCGCCATCGGCGCGATCTTCGATCTGACGGGACCGACCTCGGACGTGGGCACGACGTACGCCCAGGCGATCCGCGACTACTACGACCGGCTGAACGACCGCGGCGGCATCGCCGGCCGCAAGGTCGAACTGCTGTGGAACGATTACGGCTACGACGTCGCGAAGGCCGAGCAGCTCTATTCCGAGTACGTCCAGGCCGGAGCGGTCATGTTCATGGGCTGGGGCACGGGCGACACGGAAGCTCTGCGGGGCCGGATCGCGAACGACCGGATTCCCTTCATTTCCGCCTCGTTCTCCCACGTGCTGGGAGATCCGTCCGAGGCCCCCTTCAACTTCCTGGTCGGCACGACCTACAGCGATCAGCTCTTCATCCTGCTCGACTACCTGATCGCCGAGGCGGAAGCCGCGGGAGGCGAGAAGCCGAACGTCGCGCTGATGCATAATCCGAGTCCGTTCGGTCTCTCGCCGTGGCGCCAGGGCGGCGAGGAGTACGCGATGGAGCGCGGCATCGAGATGGCGCCGCACGAGATGGCTCGGGGCAACACGGATTTCAGCGCCACGTTGACCCGGATCGCCGAATTCGGCGCCAACACCGTGGTGTTCCAGAACACGTCGGGACCAGCTTCCATAGCCCTCAAGAACGCGCGGGACCTTGGTCTGGACCTGCGTTTCGCCTGCCTGAACTACTGCAGCAACGAGGTGCTGGTGGATCTCGCGGGCGAGGCCGCGGAAGGCGTTCTGGCTTCCATCATCTACTCGCCGCCGGGCGAGGGGGTCGACGGCCTGAACGAAGCGGCGGAGTACCTCGCCTCCAAGGGCGGGTCGATCGACGACGAGGGGTTGCTCTACGGTCAGGGCTGGACGGTCGCCAGCCTGGTGACCGAGGCGATCGAACGCGCGGCCGCGGCCGGCGAGGTGAACGGCGATTCCATCTTCGCGGCCTTCGAGACCTTCGAGGACTGGGATACCGGCGGCGTGACGGCGCCGTTCACGTTCACGTCCACCGACCATCGCGGCGTCAAGGGCATGAGGATCTTCGAGATCAGGGACGGCGGCTTCCAGCCCCTGACCGAGATGCGGATGGCATCCACCCAGGAGGCGGCCGAACAGGGCGGGCAGTGACGCCATGCTGGCCCTGAACAACATCGAGGTCATCTACAACGACGTCATCCTCGTGCTCAAGGGGCTCTCGCTCAAGGTGGAGCGGGGTCGAATAGCGGCGTTGCTGGGCACGAACGGAGCCGGCAAGTCGACCACGCTCAAGGCGATATCGGGACTGCTCCATCCCGAGGACGGAGAGGTTACCGACGGCGCCGTCGAGTTCGAGGACGTCCGGATCGACCGGCTGCCCGCCGAGGACATCGTGCGGCGCGGCATCTTCCAGGTCATGGAAGGGCGTCGGGTCTTCGAACATCTGACGCCGCGGGAGAACCTCCTGGCGGGCGCCTGCACGGTCCGGGACAAGGGCGGCACGGACGAAGCGCTGGAACGGGTGTACGGCTACTTTCCGCGCCTCAAGGAGCGGGCCGCCTCGATGGCCGGGTTTCTCTCCGGGGGCGAGCAGCAGATGCTGGCCATCGGCCGGGCCCTGATGGCGCGGCCGAAGCTGATGCTCCTCGACGAGCCGTCCCTCGGTCTGGCGCCGCTCCTCGTCCAGGAGATCTTCGAGATCATCCAGCGCATCAACCGGGACGAGGGCACGACGATCCTGCTGGTCGAGCAGAACGCTGCCCGCGCGCTCGAGATCGCCCACTACGGCTACATCATGGAGGGAGGCCGCGTCGTTCTCGAGGGGACTCCGGCCGAGCTCCAGGACAATGCCGACGTCAAGGAGTTCTACCTCGGACTGACCCAGGTCGGCCAGCGCAAGAGCTATCGCGACGTCAAGCACTACCGGCGCCGCAAGCGCTGGCTGTCCTGACTTGGCTAGCTGCCCCGCCCGCGCTCGATCGCCTCTTCGATTTCCCGAAGTCTCTCGCGGAGTTCCTGACGGGCCTTGGCCGCGAAGGGGTTCTCTCGGGCGATGGTCAGGAACAGATCGTCCGAGTCGTCGCGCAGGTTCTCCTCGATCTTCATCATGTGCCGGTAGGCGACGGTGCCGAGGGCCGGGTCCGGCACGTGAATCTCCCTGAGCGCCTTGGCCATCCAGTGGGTGAGGCCCTGGATGTAGGCCATCTCGGCGTCGTGCTCCTCGGCCGACATCTCGATCACCTGGAGCTCCAGGTCCGATTCCAGGAAGGTCCTCACCGCTTCGAGCCGTTCCTGGTCGAGCGGACGCTCGGGGAGGCAGAGCACGACCTTCAGGCCGCGAATCCCGTGGCGACCGCTCTGAGGGCCGAACATGGGGTGGGCGCCGATGAACTGGATCGGCCGAGGCAGGCGCCGCTCGAGGATCCGGAGCGGTTTCACCTTGACCGAGGCGACGTCGACGACCAGAGCGCCCGGCGCAAGAAGCGGGGCCAGGTCGACGATCAGCGCGTCGAGATTCTGAACCGGGACGGCCGGGATCACGATGTCGCAGCCGGCGCAGCCCTCGAGACCCGTCCAGCGCGCGCCCAAGGCGACGGCCTCCGCGCTCAGGTCGCGGCGATCCCAGACCTGCAGGTCGAACCGGCCGCCCAGGCGCCGGACCAGAAAGCGGCCGAAGCTGCCGAGACCGACGATGCCGATCGTCCTGGCCCAGCAGCGTTGCACCGGGCGCAGCCTAGCAGGCTCCGCCGCCGTCGGTCTGTGCTGCCGCGCAGGGAGCACACTCCGTAAGGCCGACGTCCCCTTCGGCATCGGGCGCGGAGCGCCGGGCTCCCGGACCGGGTGTCGCGCCAGCCGCTTCCGGGGCGCCCAGTGCGGCGTTGTCCGTTCCATGCCGGGTTCGCTGGCGTTCGCCTACAATCGCGTGCTGCGGGAAGGAGGGAATCAGGATGAGAAGGAGTGCCGGCGCGGTTCTCGGCGCCGTCGCGGCGGTGGCGGTGAGCCATGGTTCGCCGCCCGTGATCGAAGCCCAGGAGGACCGCGCCAGCCGGGAGCACGTGCTCGGCCTGTTTCGGGAGGTTCCGCTGATCGACGGGCACAACGACGTGCCGTGGCAGTTCCGGACGAGGGTCTCGAATCACCTCGACGAGATCGACTTCCGGGACACCGCGGCGCTTGAGCCGCCGATGCACACCGACCTGCGGCGGCTGCGGCAGGGCGGAGTAGGCGGCCAGTTCTGGTCGGTCTACATCCCGACCTCCTACAGCGGGGCCGGCGCGGCCCGGGTCGTGTTCGAGCAGGTCGACCTGGCCAGGCGGCTGATCGATCGGTATCCGGACGACCTGGAACTGGCTCTCGGCGCGGACGATATCGAGCGCGTCCACGGCGCGGGCAGGATCGCGTCCCTGCTCGGCGCCGAGGGCGGGCACTCGATCGAGTCGTCCCTCGGCGTTCTGCGGCAGCTCTACGCGGTCGGCGTTCGCTACATGACGTTGACGCACTCGAGCAACGTCGCCTGGGCCGATTCGGCCACCGACGAACCGGCGCACGGCGGCCTGACGTCCTTCGGACGGCGGGTGATCCGGGAGATGAACCGGCTCGGCATGCTGGTGGATCTCTCCCACGTTTCGCCGCGGACGATGCACCAGGCGCTGGACGAATCCGAGGCGCCGGTCATCTTCTCCCACTCCTCGGCGTTCGCGGTCACCGCCAGCCCGCGCAACGTGCCCGACGATGTCCTGCGCCGCCTGCCCGAGAACGGCGGCGTGGTCATGGTCACCTTCGTGCCTTCCTTCGTCAACGAGAGGGTGCGGGAGTTCTCTCTGCGCATGCAGGCGGAACGCCGCCGCCTGATGAACGCGGGAACCGCACCGGAAGACATCCGCGGGCGGCTGATGGCCTGGCGCCGCGAGAACCCGGCCCCGCGGGCATCCCTCGGCGACGTGGCCGACCACATCGACCACATCCGCGACCTGATCGGCGCTGGCCACCTAGGGATCGGCTCCGACTACGACGGCATTCCGACCGTGCCGGTCGGCCTGGAAGACGCCTCGACGTTCCCGGATCTCTTCGTGGAACTCGTTCGGCGCGGCTACAGCGACGACGAGCTGAAGGACATGGCGGGCCGGAGTTTCCTGCGCGTCCTGCGCGCCGCGGAAGCCGCGGCCCGACGCCTGCAGACCATGGCGCCTCCGGCCGACGACCTGATCGAAGAACTGGACGGCGAGAATGGCTGATCGGGCCGCGTCCCCGGCGGCGGCCCGGCACGCGTCGACGGTCCTCCTGTTGCGCGACGGCGCCCGCGGCGTGGAGGTGTTCATGGAGCGCCGCCACATCCAGTCCGACTTCGTCGGCGGCGCCTACGTCTTTCCGGGCGGTCGCGTCGACCCCGAAGACCGGGTCGACGAAGCGCTCTGCCGCGGCCTCACCGACCGCGAGGCGAGTGCCCGGCTCGCGCTCGAAGAGGGCGGTCTGACCTTCTACGTCGCGGCGATCCGCGAGTGCTTCGAGGAGGCCGGCGTGCTTCTGGCCTATGGCCGCGATGGGCGGATCCTCGACTTCTCGGATCGGGCGGTCGAGGAGCGTTTCGAACGTCTGCGAACCGAGCTGAACGCCGGCGAGCGGTCCCTGCTCGACATTGCCGCCGCCGAGAGCCTGACCCTTGCCACGGACCGCATCAGCTACTGGGCGCACTGGATCACGCCCGAAGGACAGCCGCGGCGCTACGACACCCGCTTCTTCGTCACGCGGGCGCCGCGCAACCAGACCGCCGCCCACGACGACCGCGAACTGACGAGTTCCGCCTGGGTCACTGCCCGGGAAGCGGTGGAGCGAGGGCGCCGCGGGGAATGGACGATCATCTTTCCCACCATCCGCAACCTGCGGAAGCTCTCCCGGTTCGAGACCGCCGACGCCGCTATCGCCGCCGTCGACGGCCAGGCGGAGTTTCCCGTCATGCAGCCCCGCGTGCTGATGGGCCGGACGCCGGACGAACCGGCGCGCGCCGTGCTGCCCGGCGACGAGGGCTACGAAGACGCCGCCGCGCGACCCTCCGCGGCGAACGTCAAGGACTGGCGGCGGGCCTTCGGCCGCTGACGAGCGGGACGTTGAACAACCTTCCGAAGGGCACGCCGGTGCGTCTGTCCGATCGCGTGGTGCGGGTGACCCAGGACAACCCGGGCGTGTTCACCGGTCCGGGCACGAACACCTACGTCATCGGCGCTGGCGGCGGCCCGGCGTTCGTGCTCGACCCCGGGGAGGAAGACGACGGGCACTTCGAAGCCGTGCTGGACGCCATCGGCGACCGGAAGGTGGCGGCCGTGCTGATCAGCCATGCGCACCGGGACCACTGGCCTCTGGCGCCCCGGATCGCGGCGCGTTTCGGCAGCCGGATCCGCGCCTTCGGCGAGCAGCCGCCGTTCACCGCCGGCCCCCGGCTGGAGGACGGCGACCGCTTGGCGTCGGGAGCGGCGACGCTGGTCGCCCTCCACACCCCGGGCCACGCCAGCGACCACCTCTGCTTCCTGCTGGAGGAGGAACGGGCCGTGTTCACCGCCGACCTGGCGATGGGCTGGTCGACCTCGATCATCGCTCCGCCCGACGGCAACCTGAACCAGTACATGGCCTCGCTCGAACGGCTGCTCGAACTCGGCCGGGGAGACGGCATCGATGTTCTGCATCCGGGCCACGGCGAGTCGATCGCGCGTCCGCTCGACCGGATCCGCGAGATTCACCGCCACCGTCAACAACGGTCGGACCAGGCCTTCGAAGCCATCGCCGCCGGCGTCGCCACCGTTCCCGAGATGGTTGAACGCATCTACGCCGACGTCGACCGCAGGCTTCACGGCCCCGCCGCCTTCTCGCTGCGGGCCCATCTCGACGCCCTGGTCGAAGAGGGGAGGGTTGCCGAGACCGAGCCGGGCCGGTACGAGCCGGCGGGGGCGCGTCGGCGAGATGCAGGGAGGACCTGACGCCGGAGGGTAGACGCCCGCGGACCCGGAGCGCCGCCGTCTTGTCTTCTCCGCGCTCGGCGCGTCAGCGCCGCCACGGCGCCCGGACCGGCCGCCCGGCCTGGTACGCCGCCAGCCGTTCCCTGGCATCCGGCAGCGCTTCCGCGGCGCCCGCGCGTTCCAGGTTCTCGATGAGACGTTGCTGCCAGGCTACGGCCTGTTCGAAGTCGCCGGTCTCGGCGTAGGCGAGGGCGACGACGGCGCCGTGGGCCGGAGTCTGGGCGCGCTGGAACAGGTCGTTGGCCAGGTTCAGGGCCCTGTCGCCGTCCCGGACGGAATCGTCTTCGGAGGCGGCCAGGACTTCGACCAGGAGCAGGGCGAAGAAGCCGCTGCCTCCCCGGTCGGGAAGTCCGAGGGTCTGTTCCAGGATCAGGCGAACCCGGGCGTCTTCGCCGGCGAGCAGCAGGGCGGTCACTTCGGCCGCGCGGGCCCTGCTGTCGTCGGGGTCGAGTTCCAGCGCGCGGCGGGAGGCGAGGGCGGCTTCGTTGAACTTGCCCAGCCGGCCGAGCGCCGTGCCCAGGTTGAACCAGGCCTCCTTCAGCGTCGGATTCGCCGCGATTGCCCGCTGGTAGTGGGAGATCGCCTCGTCGTAGCGTTCCTGCCGGGTGCGGATGTTGCCGAGTTCGAAGTGCGCCTGACTCGACAGGGACGGATCGACGCCCGCTTCGATCAGTTGCTCGAAGCGGCGGGCGGCAGAGACCGGCCGCCCGAGTTCCTGCTCGATTCGCCCGAGCAGGAGCACGATTTCGCGATCCAATCCGAAGTCCTCCAGCAGGGACTCGAACTCGCGAAGGGCGAGTTCCCGGCGGCCGGCAAGCCGGTAGTTGCGCGCCCGGTGGAAGCGGAGATTGCGATCGTCCGGCGCCAGTTCCAGTGCGCGGGTCAGGGCGTCCGCGGCCTCCAGGTGATTGCCGGACTCGCCGAGACTCCTGGCCAACTCCACCCAGCCCGGCCCGAACGAGGGCTCGATCTCGACCGCGCGTCGAAGCCGCTCGGCCGCGGCCTGGTAGCGTCCGTCGCTGTTGTAGAGCAGCCCGATCCGGAACAGGAGACCGACGTCGTCCGGGCTCAGGTTCAGGGCCTCCTGGTACCACATGGCGGCTTCGGCCCGTCGACCCATGCCTTCGAGGGCCGCCGCCAGCGATCTCCTTGCCGCCGCGCTCTCGGGATGCTCGCGGACCGCCTCCCGGAACCGCTCCTCGGCGGTTTCGAACGCGTTCGCCGCCAACGCGACGCGGCCCAGCAGCAACTGGGCTCCGATGCCCTTCGCCGAGTCCTTGATCTCCGCGGCGATCGGGTCGGCGAAAGCGACCTGGGCTTCGCCTCGGAGCTCCATCGCCGCGCGCATCGCCGCCTCGTTGCCGAGCGCGCGGTGGGCAAGGGCGATGTGGTAGTGGAGCGAGTCGGCGCGGGGCTGCTCTTGCAGCGCCGCCCGGAAACGCTGGAGCGCCGTTGTCGGGTCATTCGTCTCGAACGCGATGCGGCCCAAGCCGAAGTGAGCCGCGGCGACGGAGCCGGGCAGCTCGAGGGCGCGTCGATAGTGGCCGTGAGCCTCTTCGTAGCGTCCCAGTTCGAGATGCACGCGACCGAGGCGGATCGCGGTCGCTGGGTCGTCGGGCCGGAGCGTCCTGGCCAGGTCGTAGGCCTCGACCGCTTCCTCGAGCTCTCCCAGATGCTCCGCGGCGCTGCCCAGCAGATAGCGCCAGCGGAAGTTCCGCGGTTGCAACTCCGCGGCGTTGGCCAGGCAGGCCCTCGCGGCCGGCAGGAGGTCGTAGACGAGGTAGAGCTGGCCCGCGTCGCCGAACAGGAGTCCCAACTGCTCGGCCGCGGCGTCGGTGGGCGTCCCCCGGGCAAGCGCCTCCTCGAGCAGCCCGCGCTGTTCGTCGATCTGGTCGCGCACGGCTTCGTCGACCCCGCGCAGGTCGACTTCGGGCACGGGGATCAGCCGAGGCGCTGCCGCATCCGGCGCCTGGAGAGCCGCCGCCGCGAGAGGCGTCAGCAGCGCGAGGACGAGGGCGCCGTCACGGCGCCGGATCGGCTTTGTCATGGCGCTTCGTCTTCCGCCTCTTCCGTGCGCCGCTCGCCGGCGCCGCGAACGAGGGGAGCGTAGGCCCCGGGCGCGGGCGCCGGCCACTCCTCGATCGTCCCGTCCGTCCATTGGACTTCAATGCGGTCGACCTTGCGGCCGCCGGCTGGAACTACGACCCGGGGATCTCCCCAGGAGGCGTAGCTCCCGCCGCCCCCGGCAAGCCGGACCAGCGGCGGCGCTCCCGTTCGGTGGATGCGCACGGTAACGCCGGATGCCGGCCGGTGACCGCGGTTCGCGTCCAGCAGGGGCGCCACGCCGAACCAGTCGTCGTCCGCGTTCGTCCGATTGAGCAGCAGCCGAGCGGGGCCGTTGTTGTTCGTGACGACCAGGTCCGTATCGCCGTCGTTGTCGACGTCGCCGGCGGCAAGGCCGCGACTGACGAACGGCGTCTCGCCGTCGAGCAGCCCGGTGGGCGCCGGTTCGAAGCGGCGGCCGCCCCCGCCGTCGGCCACGTTCAGGAAGGCCTGGTTCGGTTGATCGAGGGGGAACGGATCGTCGTCCGTTCGTGGTCGTCCGGCGGCGAACGTGACGGCGCCATTGACGGCCGCGAGGTCGAGCCAGCCGTCGTTGTCGAAGTCGAGGAAGGCAGTGCCGAAGGACGTTGCGCCCCAGCTCGGTCGGCCGAGGCCGGTCGCGTTCGTGCGGTCCAGGAACCGGGCGGCGCCCGGTTCCGAGTCGTTCCGGTACAGGGTGTTCGTCTCGCGATGGAAGTGGGTCAGGAACAGATCGAGATCGCCGTCTCCGTCGTAGTCGCCGGCCGCCACGCCCATGCTCGCCTCGGGCTCGCCGTCCGCGTTGAGCGCCGCGCCGCTGATCAGGCCGTCCTCGACCAGTTCGCCGCCGCCGCGGTTGAGCCAGAGGTGATTCGGCATCAGATCGTTCGCGACGTAGACGTCGAGCCTCCGGTCGCCATCGAGGTCGGCCGCGAGGATCCCCAGTCCGGCGCCGGGTCGCGCCGCGGCCAAGCCGGCCGCGACCGTCGCGTCGTCGAATCTCCCGGCCCCGTCGTTCACGAGGAGACCGTCGGGCGCCGGCCGGTAGGCGCTCGGCAGACAGTAGTCGACTTCTCCTCGCTCGGTCAGGCAGGTCTTGTGCGTGGCCATGGAGAAGTCAAGGTAGTTCACGACGAACAGGTCGAGGTCGAGATCGCCGTCGACGTCGGCGGCCGCCGACGCGACGCTCCAGCGCGGATCGCCGACGCCGCTGGCTTCGGTCCGGTCGCTGAAGGTCCCATCGCCTTCGTTTCGCCAGAGCTGGTTGGCGCCCAGGTTCAGGACGTAGAGATCCACCCAGCCGTCGTTGTCGAGATCCGCCGCGACGACTCCCATGCCGTAGCCGGCGGCCGCGATGCCGCTCTCTTCGGTGACGTCGACGAAGCGCACCGTGGCGCGGTCGCCGCGCGATTCCAGGTCGTTGCGGTACAGACGGTCCAGGGGCGGCCATTCGCCCGTCCACGCCGTGACCGCGGCGCCGCGGTCTCCTTCGCCGCCGAGGAAGGCGCCCTGGACGAGGTACAGATCGAGATCGCCGTCGTTGTCGTAGTCGAAGAGGGCCGCGCCGGCGCCGACCACCTCCGGGTAGTAGAGCTCTCCGCTCATGCCGTTCCAGTGCCTGAAGTCGAGACCCGCGCTCCTGGTGGCGTCGGCGAAGAGGACGTCGCCCGCGGCCGCCCGCGCGGGACCGGACAGTGCCGCTGACGCGACCGCGAAGGCGATGCCGGCGCCGTGCGCACTCATCGGCTGCTCATCGGTCGCCGCCGAGACGGAAGGAGGGCGTCTCCACGCGTTCGAGAACATCCGAACGCTCGGAGATCCGGTACGTCGCCCGCGGTTCGACGTCCTCGAACACCTGGACCGTGCCGCTGCCCGCCCACCGCACGCGGATCTCGTCGATGCGCGCGGCGCCG
Source organism: Candidatus Multivorans sp. (assembly GCA_965203495.1). GTDB lineage: Bacteria > Acidobacteriota > Thermoanaerobaculia > Multivoradales > Multivoraceae > Multivorans. The sequence continues at coordinate 62,755 of CBDBDB010000008.1, read as the reverse complement.
CCGAGCCCCGTTTCGAGCTGCATGCTGTTGCCGCCGAAGGAGCCGCCCGAACCGACCAGACGATGGATCGTCCGCTGACCGCCGGGTCCGTCGACGGTCAGGGCGACCCGGGAACCGACGCCGAAGCGGTTGGCGCCCGATCCGGCGGAACCGGCGCCGGCGAAGCGCAGCGTGATCCAGGCGGCGCCGTTGCCCGGATTCTCGAACAGGGCGTTGCCGAAGGCGTCGGTCGGGTAGAAGCCGCCGAGCTGGTGGAGAAGGTCCATGTCTCCGTCGCCGTCCAGGTCGCCGAAGGCGACGCCGTGTCCTTTCTGCAGGTGCCCGAAGCCGCCGGCGAAGGTGACTTCCTCGAAGCGACGCCCGTTGTAGCGGTACATGACGTTCGGCATCAGGCTGGCGAGGTCCGGTTCGCCGGTGCCGAGGTAGAAGTCGAGCCAGCCGTCGTTGTCCAGGTCGCCGTAGTTCGCGCCCATCGGCAGAGCGGGTCGGCGGATCCCCAGTTGGCGGGAGACCTCGGTCATCCGCAGCCTGTCGCCGCAGCCTGGTTGCGGTCCGCAGTCGTTGCGGTAGAGGAGGGGCTGGCCCATGCCGGGATCCGAGCCCATGTAGGAAGCGAAGACTTCGGTCGCCTGGTTGCGATAGTCGCCGACGTAGAGATCCAGGTCGCCGTCGTTGTCGTAGTCGAAGAACCAGGTCGCGAAGCTCTCCCGCTCCGGCTCGGTCACTCCCACGCGAATGGCTTCGTCCTGGAAGACGCCGCCCGTGTTCCGGTAGAGCCGGTTGGCGCCGAAGTTGGATACGTAGAGGTCGAGGTCGCCGTCGTTGTCGACGTCGCCCCAGGCGACGCCCTTCGCGTAGCGCAAGTTGCTGACCCCGGCTTCGACCGCTCTGTCCTCGAACGTGCCGTCGCCCAGGTTGAGGAACAACTGCGAGGGGTACTCGTGGGCTTCGCTCGCCTCGTTGCCGACGTAGAGGTCGAGGTCGCCGTCGCCGTCGACGTCGCCCCAGGCCGCTGCCTGGGTGGGCCAGGCGGGCGCGGCCAGGCCGGCGGCCTCGGTGACGTCGACGAAGCGGCCGGACTCGCCGTTGAGTTCGTTGCGCAGCAACGAGTTGCGGATGCGTCCCTCCTCCAGCAGCCACGCGCCGCGCAGGACGAACAGATCGAGGCTGCCGTCGTCGTCGTAGTCGGCGTGAATGAGGTTCAGGCCGCCGAGTTGACGGTCGAGTCCCCAGGCTTCACTGACATCGTCGAAGCCGCCGCCGACGCCTCGGAATGCCCTGAGTGGACCGCACGGATCCCAGGTCGACGAGATCAGGTCGAGAATGTCGTCGCCGTCGAAGTCGTCCACGATCGCGCCGCCCGCCAGATCGAGCGCATCGACTCCGAGTTCCGGTCCGAGGTTGCGCCAGCGCTGGCCCGGGAACGACGCGGAGGAAGAGGCGAAGGCGCTCTCGTCGATGCGGAACTCGGGAGGCACTCCGTCCGGAAAGTTCCCGGTCAACCGTCGCGCCACGTTGAGAAGCCACATGGCCCGACGCCTCCAGGGTCCGGTCGTACGGCCCTCCTCCAGCATGTCGAGAAACAGGTCTCCCGCCGCGCGGGCGTGTTCCGGGCGGCTGTGAACCGCCGCGGAAGCAAGCGGCAGGATGCAACTGTCGGCCGACCGGCGATGAGCCCGGGGTTGACCCGCCGCCGCATTCGCCGACGGCGACGGGTCGGCATGATGGACGCAGTTCAGATCCTCGGCGCGCTGGAGGTGGGCCAGTGCCAGGTTCCACTCGGGAATCGTCGGCCGCGTTTCGCGTGCCGCGTCCAGTGCGCTGGCCGCCGCGGCGAGGTGCGTGATCGCAGCCGTCGTGTCGCCGAGCCGGAGCAGTTCCTCTCCAAGGCGCCCCTCGATCTCCGGGCTGTTCGGGTTGGAGGAAAGCCGGGCTCGCAGCTCGTCCGCGAGGCGCCCGCCGAAGTAACGGTTCGAGCCGTCTCGTAGCCGTTGGCAGGATTCCGCCAGGTCGTCGGGGGGCGCGGCGGCCAAGGGAGCTGCGAGCAGGACCAGAGTGGCGAGCCCGCGGGCCGGCATGGCGGAAGACTACACCGCCCGATCCTTCTTCCTTTCGCCCGGTTGTTTCCAGGGCGCTTCCAGGGTTCCGGCCGCCCAGGCGGCGTCGGCCTGACGGCTGGAATCGCTTCTATGGCGTCGGCGGCTTCGGCGTCTCCGCCGGCGAGTCGTCGTCGATCCCTGCCGTGGACGAGGCGTCGTATCCCGAGGCCGCGTTCGCGTCGGCTTCGCCGCTCGCCGGCGGAGGCGTTGGCGGCGCCGTCCGGGCAGTCTTCGCACCGAAGGGAGTCGTGCCGAAGGCGGTCATGCAGGCGGCGCCGAGACCGATCGTCCACGCCAGGTAGCAGATCACGAAGCCGGGGAAGCCGAACATGAAGCGGAAGAACCACGGCAAACCGAGGAAGCCGAGCAGGTCGGCGACGAGGGCCAGGGCCTGAATCGTGAGCACGCCGAGAACGAGTGCGCCGAAGCTCCCGGCCGCGACGCCGCTGGCGCCCTTGAAGCGGTTTCGGAACCAGTCGCCGGCCGCGGCTGCCGCTCCGGTGTAGCCGAGCGCCAGGGCGAGGGCCAGGGCAACCAGGGCCGCCGGCCACAGAAGGATGGCGAACGGAATGCCGATCACGGTTACGGCGAGCAGAACGCTGGCCACGATCAGGGCCGGAAGGACAAGCAGTTCGATGCCGACGCCGACCAGGAGCACGATCAGCGGTTCGGAGACCACGGCGGAGCGGACCTGGTCCACGCCCTTGGGCGACACGAGCAGCACCAGGCCGCCGAGCGCGATGAGCAGACCGGTGAATACGACCGCCTGGACGAGCTTGAACACCTTGCCCACCCGGAAGAAAGGCGGTCTTTCGCCGACACGAGGGAACCAGTCGCCGCGCCAGCCGTCGAACCAGTCGCCGTCCCAGTTCCACTCGAAGTCGCCCAGATCGACCTCGTTGATCTCTCCGAGCACGGTCGCGCCTTCTTCGCGGCGGACCTTGCCTCCGATGGTGACGATGTCGCCCAGCACGTCCGCTCCGGGACCGAGTTCCACGTCCCCGCCGACGGCGACCACGTCGCCGGTCACGCGGCCGTCGATCTTCGCTTCGCCGCCGATGGCCACGGCGTCTCCGCGCACCTCCCCGTCCATCTTGATGCCGCCGCCAATCGAGACGACGTCGCGGGCCACTTCATCTCTGCCGACCCGCACGGCGCTGCCGAAGACCACCTTTTCTCCGAGGTCGACAAGGTTCTCGGCCTCCGCCAGATCGCGTTCGAGATCCTCGATGCGCTCCATCGCGTTCTCGACCGCGACCTGTGCGCGTTCGCCAGCCTCCTCGAGGGCTTCGTCGAGCCGCTCGCGGGCCTCTTCGATCGCCTCCGCGGCCCCCTCGCGCGCCTCCTCCCGCGTTGCCCGGGCATCCTGTTCCTGGCGAGGCTGGCCGAAGGCGGCGCCCGTGCAGCAGAGGCCGAAGGCAAGGAGCATCGCGCCCGCTCTCGCGCCTCGACGCCGCGGCCGAGAAACAGGCCGCCGCGACACCCGGTGAAGGAGACGGACCGCCGTCAGGCAGAGAAGCGTGACGACGGCGACGGCGATCATCGCGGCCGGCGTGACGATGACCAGGCCGAGGGCTTCGCCGACCAGGACGATCCCGTTCAGGAAGGCCACGCTCTCCGCCAACGCGGCGGCCGTTAGGGTCAGGAGCCAGACTGCGGCGAACAGCAAGGTCTGAAGACCATCGAGGAGACCGAGCCACGACGAGGGGTCCAGCCAGGCGGCGCCGATGAGCAGGGGGATCGCGGCCGCCGCCGAGACGCCCAGCGGCAGGCGGGCCCACCGGGGAATCCCGAAGAGCAGGGCCGCGGGGCGAGCCGGCGTCGTCGCCGGTCGGTCGGCGGCCGCCACCTGCCGCATGATGCGTTCCGTCAGCCCCGCCGGCGCCGTGGGATCTTCCAGCGACTGGAACAGGGTCCGTAGGTCGATTCGGTTCCGCATGTTCAATTCTCGCGGCGCGTGCGATGGTGCGACGGCGATTCGGCTAGCGACGTTCCGCATGCCCTTCGCCCTACGTTGCCCGGGTTGCCGTGGTTTCACGCTTCGTTCTCGATTCGGCGCGTTTCGCGCCGGTTCCCGATCCATCGTCTTTCACACTACGCCATCCTTGCGCAGGCGTTCTTCCATCTCGCGGCGCGCCCTGCGCAGATTCGTCTTCACGGTTCCAAGCGGCATGCCCGTCGCCTCCGCGATGTCCCGGTAGGGGAGTTCTTCCCGAAACCGGAGGAGGACGACGAGCCGATACTCCGGTCGGAGAGCGGCCACCGCCGCCTCGAGCCCGGAGGACAGTTCGCGCCGCTTGACCAGGACGTCGGGGGCTTCCGAGCGCTCGTCCTCCAGGCGGTCCAGGATGGACGACTGGTCCGGGTCGCCGGTCTCGATCGGCGTCGTCGGGAGCTTCTTCCGGCGAAGCTGGTCGATTGCCGCGTTGCTCGCGATCTTGAACAGCCAGCTCGCGAAACGCCGCCTCGGGTCGTAGCGGGCGAGCGCCATCCAGGCCTTCAGGAAGACCTCCTGGGTGACGTCCTCGGCCACGCCGCGGTCCTGGACCATGCGCAGGACCAGGCTGAAGACGGGTCTCTGGTAGCGCTCGACCAGAGTCCGGAAGGCGAGTTCCGAACCCTCGATCGCCGACGTCACCAAGGCGGCTTCGTCCTCTGGTCCGTCGGGCATCAGTCGGGCATCGGTTCGTTGTGGCGTGAGGCGTGGCTGCCCATATCATTGCCGCGGTGCACTTCGATCCCGACTCCACGAACTACGCGGAACTGACGGACGCGGTTTGCGCGGTGCGCGCCGCCAGCCGCGTCACCCGACGTCTGCAGGCGGATCTGGCGGGCGCCTTCCTGACCAAGGAGGATCGCTCGCCGGTGACGGTCGCGGACTACGCGGCGCAGGCCCTGGTCAGTCTCGTGCTGCCGCCGGGTGACGCCATCGTCGGCGAGGAAACGGCGCCGGACCTGTTGACCTCCGCGGGACGTGACGTCATGGCCAGGGTCGCGGACGCCGTCAAGTCCGAGCTCTCCGGCCTTGCCGCGGGCCAGGTAGGCGAAGCGATCGATCGCTGTTCGAGCGCCGGCGGCGCGAGCGGCAGGTTCTGGGTGCTCGATCCGATCGACGGCACGAAGGGGTTCCTGCGCGGCGATCAGTACGCGATCGCGCTCGGCCTGATGGAGGACGGAGAGATCGTCGGGGGAGTGCTCGGCTGTCCCAACCTGCCTTCGGCCAACGGTCGCGGTTGCCTGTTCGCTGCTGTCCGCGGACGGGGCGCCTGGGAGTTGTCCCTGGACGAGGACGGATCGCCGCCCCGCCGGATCGGCGTGTCGTCGGTTGCCGACTCGAGGGCCGCCGTCTTCTGCGAGTCGGCGGTGTCCATGCACTCGGATCGGGGCCGGCACGCCGGGATGGCCGAGCGGCTCGGCGTGACGGCGGCGCCGGTGCGCATGGACAGCCAGTGCAAGTACGGGGCGATTGCGCGAGGCGACGCTTCGATCTATCTCCGCCTGCCGTCTTCCTCCGCGTATCGCGAGAAGATCTGGGATCACGCCGCGGGGTTCATCGTCGTGACGGAAGCCGGCGGCGCCGTGACCGACGCCTTCGGCCGGGAGCTCGACTTCGGTCTGGGGCGGACTCTGGAAGCGAATCGGGGCGTCGTGGCCACCAACGGCCTGCTGCACCGCAAGGTTCTGGCGGCGGCGGCCGACGTGCTGCCGGAAGCTCCGACTGCTTGAGGGCCGGCGCCGGGCGTCTTCTCTTGGCTCGCATCGAGACTCTCCTCGTCACCGGCGGCGCCGGTTTCATTGGCAGCAACCTGGCGGCCGCCGCCCTCGCCGAGGCCCGCGGCGCGGACCGGCGGGTGGTCGTCTTCGACAAGCTGACCTACGCCGGCAGCCTGAGCAACCTGGAGCCGGTGGCCGACGACCCCCGCTTTGCCTTCGTGCATGGGGACATCGCGGACCGTGAAGCTGTGCGAAAGGTCTTCGCCGCGCACCGACCGTCCGCCGTCCTGAACCTCGCGGCCGAAAGCCACGTGGACCGTTCGATCGACGGTCCCGGCGCCTTCGTTCGGACGAACGTTCTCGGCGCCTTCGAGCTTCTCGAGGCAGCCCGACTCGATCTTGGCCGGAGGCCGGAGCGGGAGCGCGCGGAGTTCCGGTTCATCCACGTTTCGACCGACGAAGTGTTTGGAAGTCTCGGCGAGGCCGGGCGGTTCCGCGAAGACACGGCCTACGACCCCAGTTCGCCCTACTCGGCCTCCAAGGCGGCGGCGGATCATCTGGTGCGCGCCTGGCGCCGCACCTACGGGTTGCCGGCGATCGTGACCAACTGCTCGAACAACTACGGCCCGTACCAGTTTCCCGAGAAACTGATTCCCGTGATGATCCTGAACGCCGCGTCCGGGCGGCCGCTTCCGGTGTACGGCAAGGGCGCGAACGTCCGCGACTGGCTTCACGTGGACGACCACTGCGAGGGACTTCTCCGCGTGCTCCGGCTGGGCGAGCCGGGCCAGAGCTACAACTTCGGCGGCGACGCGGAGAGAACGAACCTCGACGTCGTGGAGGCGATCTGCGCGGCGCTCGAGGCGGAGTTCCCAGCTGCGGAGAACCCCGCGCTGTCGGCGAAGGGGACCGGGAGCTACCGTGACCTCGTGACCTTCGTGGAGGACCGGCCGGGTCATGATCTGCGCTATGCGGTCGACGCCGCCAAGGCGCGGAGGGACCTGGGCTGGACGCCTCGACGAGACCTCGAAACCGGTCTGCGCGAGACCGTGCGCTGGTACCTGGATCACCTGGACTGGTGCGACGCGGTCGCGTCCGGCAGCGAACGGCGCCGGCTGGGTCTCCAGCAGCGCTTGACGGCGGCGACATGAGTCCGCTTCGGGGAATCCTGCTCGCGGGAGGCGCCGGCACCCGGCTTCACCCGGTGACGCTGGCGGTCAGCAAGCAGTTGTTGCCGGTCTATGACCAGCCGATGATCCACTACCCGCTCTCTAGCCTGATGGTCGCCGGCGTGCGGGACGTCCTGATCATCACCACGCCGCGCGATCAGTCCGCGTTCCGCCGTCTGCTCGGTGACGGCCGGGATCTGGGCATCGAGCTCTCCTGGGCCGTCCAGGAGGCCCCCGAGGGAATCGCCCAGGCGTTCCTGATCGGCGCCGACCATCTGCGGGGCGGCCGGGCCGCTCTGGCTCTGGGCGACAACATCTTTCACGGCCACGGCCTGGCGGACGTCCTGCAGCGAGCGGCGGCGCGGCAACTGTCGTCGCCCGGGGCGACGATCTTCGGATACCGGGTTCGGGATCCGGAGCGCTACGGCGTCGTCGCCTTCGACGCGGACCGGCGCGCGGTCGGGCTGGAGGAGAAGCCGGCGGCGCCGAAGTCGCCGTACGCGGTGCCTGGTCTCTATTTCTATGACGACCGCGTCGTCGAGTTCGCGCGGATGCTTCGTCCGTCGGCGCGCGGCGAACTGGAGATCACGGACCTGAACCGGCTCTATCTGGACGAGGGGACGCTGCGGGTCGAACTGCTCGGCCGCGGCGTTGCCTGGCTCGACACGGGGACTCACGATGCGTTGCTGCAGGCGGGCGCCTTCATCCAGGCGCTCGAGGAACGGCAGGGCCTGAAGGTGGCCTGCCTGGAAGAGGTCGCCTACCGCATGGGCTACATCGATGCCGACCAGTTGCAACGGCTGGCGGCTAAGACCAGCGACGCGCATGGCCGCTACCTCAGCCTGGTTCTGGAGGAAGGCCGATGAGCGCTCCGCCCGAAATCCGCGCGACCGCGCTGTGCAGCGTCCTGATCGTCGAGCCGGTCGTTCATCGCGACGGCCGCGGTTTCTTTTTCGAGAGCTACAACGCGGCGACGTTCGCCAGGGGCGGCGTGGGCCGCCCCTGGGTCCAGGACAACCACTCGCGATCGAACCGGGACACCGTGCGGGGACTTCACCTTCAGTGCCGCCGGCAGCAGACCAAGCTGGTCCGCGTCACCCGGGGCGAGGTGTTCGACGTGGCCGTCGATGTCCGGCGCGGCTCGCCGTCCTTTCTGGAGTGGACCGGCTGCCTGCTGTCGGAGGACAACTTCCGCCAGCTCTACATCCCGCGCGGGTTCGCTCACGGCTTCTGCGTGATCAGCGAAACCGCCGATGTGCAGTACAAGTGCGACGAGTACTACGACGGCGACGATGAGCTCGCGATTGCCTGGAACGATCCGCAGATCGGCATCGACTGGCCGGTCGAAGACCCGCTGCTTTCCGATCGGGATCGCACCGCGCCGACGATGGCGCGCTGCTTCGGGCGGTTGCCGACCCTTTCCTACTGAAGTGAAGCTGCCCTGTCGAGATGAGGTCGCCAACCGCGGGTGAGGATGAACTGCGGGCGGCCGACCGCGAGCAGCTTCAGACGCACGGGATCGGCGTCGAGGAGGCGCGGCGGCAGCTTGCCCTTCTGCGCAACCCGCCGCCCAAGGCCGAGTTGATCCGGCCGGCCGTGCCGGGTGACGGCATCGACGCGCCGCCCGCCAGGCCGGAGGCGGACCGGCTTGCCGAAGAGGGGCGTTCGGCGGCGCGGTCCGGGCGCATGATCCGGTTCGTGCCGGCGTCCGGGGCGGCGTCTCGGCTCTTTGCGGAGCTCAGGTCGGCTGACGCCGGCGGCTCGGACCATCCCGACCTCCGTCGGTTCGAGAGCGCGCGGCGGCATCTGCCTTTCGATGGCGGCGCGGCGGAGGTCCTCGAACGGTACGGCGCCGCGCCGAAGGCCCTGATTCCCTTCCACCGGTATCCCGGCGGCGAGGTCCGTACGGCGCTCGAGGAACACCTCGTGGAGGCGGCCGCCGTCCTCGGCGGCGCCGGGTCGGCGTCGCTCCACTTTTCCGTCGCTTCGCGACACCGGTCGGCGTTCCAGGCGTTCCTTGAGGAGCGGTTGCCGGCGCTCGAGCGGCGTTGCGGATGCCGTTTCGACGTCACGCTCTCTCACCAGTCGCCGGTCACCGACAGCATCGCCCTCGACGAAAAGAACCGGCCGTTTCGATTGACGGACGACCCGGCCGCGCCCCTGTTGATCCGACCCGGCGGACATGGCGCGCTGCTCCGCAACCTCCAGCGGTTGGCCGACCAAGGCTTCGAACTCGTCGCGGTGAAGAATGTCGACAACGTGCAGCCGGAACCGTTTCAGGGCCCCGCGGTCAGGGCCTTCCGGGTTCTTGTCGGCATGGCGCGGGAGCTGGCGCGGGCTTCCGACCGGCCCTCTCGGGTCTGCGGCGTCGTCCCGGCCCATGGGACGGCCGGCGGCGGCCCGTTCTGGGTGCGGGACGAGTCGGGCGATGTGGACCTGCAGATCGTCGAGACGTCGCAGATCGATCTGGCGGACGTGGAGCAGTCGGCCATTCTTGGCAGGTCGACTCACTTCAACCCGGTGTTCATGGTCTGCGCGGTCCTCAAGCCCGGCGGTGAACCGTACCGCCTGGAGGACTACGTCGATCAGGACGCCTGCTTCCTCGTCCGCAGGAGCCACGGCGGCAGACGGCTCTTCTCTCTGGAACGCCCCGGTCTCTGGAACGGCTCGATGGCCGGGTGGACGACGCGGTTCGTCGACCTCCCCGGCGAGGTGTACACCCCGGTCAAGACCGTGTTCGATCTCGCTGGCACGGCGCATCGTCACGGCGGAAAGGGCCGATGAGCGAAGGTTCCGGAACCGGCGCCGGGAAGACCGCGAAGACGGGCTTCGTCCTCCGCGCCGTCGCCGTCGCCGTCGTGATCGCCGCGTTGCTGTTGTTCGGCCGGCGCGCGGCGGCCTTCTTGCCGGAGTTCACCGACTGGGTGGATGGTCTCGGCGTGTGGGGACCGATCGTCTTCGTCCTGGCCTACACGGCGGCGACCGTCGCCTTCATTCCCGCATCGCTGCTGACCGTCGCCGGCGGCGCGATCTTCGGTCTCGCCGAAGGCGTCGCGCTCGTTTTCGTTGGCGCCTCTCTGGGGGCGACGGCGGCCTTTCTGGCGTCGAGGCGCCTGGTTCGCGGAGCGATCGAGAGGCGCGTCGCCGCCGAGCCGCGCTTCGCCGCGATCGACCGCGCGGTGGGCCGCGAGGGGTTCAAGATCGTCCTCCTGCTGCGTCTCACGCCGATCGTCCCCTTCGTGCTCCTGAACTACGCCCTGGGACTGACGAGAGTGAAGCTGGCAGACTACGTGATCGCCCTCGTCGGCATGCTTCCCGCGACCCTGCTCTACGTGTACTCCGGCAAGGTGATCGGCGACGTGGTCGAGGTCGCGGCCGGCGTCGGCGCCGAGCGGGGTTGGGGAACCTGGGTCGTCACGGGGATCGGGCTGCTTGCCACGGTCGCGGTGATCGCCCTCGTCACGCGCGTCGCCAGGCGCGCTCTCCGGGAGGAGGTCGGCGAGTGACCAGACCGGAGCTGCTGGCGAAGGACCGGTACGACCGGGAACTGACCGCGCGGGTGGCGCCCGCGGACTGGACGAATCCCGAACCGTCGGCCCGGTATCACCTGGTGGTGATCGGGGCCGGCGCCGCCGGCCTCGTGACCGCGATCGTGGCGGCGCGACTCGGCGCCCGGGTGGCGTTGATCGAGCGCCGGCTGATGGGCGGCGACTGTCTGAACTTCGGTTGCGTGCCGTCCAAGGCGGTGATCGCGGCCGCCCGGCGATGGAGCGCCGGCCGCGCCGATTCCCTGTTCGGAGCGCCCGGGGCGGAACGTTCCGGCGACTTCGGCGCGGCGATGGAACGGATGCGCCGCGTGCGGGCGACGATCAGCCGGGAGGACGGCGCCGAACGCTTCCGGGATGCCGGCGTCGACGTCTACCTGGGGCAGGGGCGCTTCGTTTCCGATCGCGCGGTCGCGGTGACCGGCGTCGCCGGTGATCGGGAACTGCGCTTCCGGCGGGCGGCGATCGCCACCGGCGCCCGCCCCCAGGCGCCGCCGATACCGGGGCTCGAGCGCTGCGACTACCTGACCAACGAGACGGTCTTCTCCCTCACCGAGCAGCCTCGGCGGTTGGCCGTCATCGGCGCCGGCCCGATCGGCTGCGAGCTGTCCCAGGCCTTCGCCCGGCTCGGCAGCCGGGTGACGACGTTCGACGTGCTGCCAGGCATCCTGTCGCGAGAGGACCCGGACGCCGCGGCGCTGGTCGAACGGGCGCTCCGGCGCGACGGCGTCGAACTGGAGCTCGGCGCGCGGATCGATCAGGCGCTCCCGGACGACGGAGCGATCCGACTGATCCACGTTGACGGCGCCGGCGAACGCCGGGAGACCGTGTGCGACGAACTCCTGGTCGCCGTGGGCAGGACGCCGAACGTGGAAGGCCTGGGCCTCTCGGAGGTCGGCGTCCGGTCCGACGCGAGCGGCGTCCAGGTCGACGCGAAGTTGCGGACGACGAATCGCCGCATCTTCGCTGCCGGCGACGTGACGCCAGCGCCGGGGTTCACCCACCTCGCCGACGCCCATGCCGGCGTCGTGATTCAGAACGCGCTGTTCTTCCCCAGCGCGCGGGCCGATCGGCTGGTCGTGCCGCGGTGCACCTACACGTCGCCGGAGCTGGCGCACGTCGGTCTGGACCGCGCCGAGGCGCGGCGGCGGGGACTGGCTGTCGAGATGATCGACGTGCCGCTTGGCGAGAATCACCGCGCGATGATCGACGGCGAGGGGGAAGGACTTCTGCGGGTTCTCCTCCGGAGAGGCAAGGACCGGGTGCTCGGCGCCACCGTGGTCTCCTCCGGCGCCGGCGATCTGATCGCGCCGCTCTCGCTGGCCGTCACCCACGGGGTTGGCCTCTCCCGGTTCGCGTCGACCATCCTTCCGTATCCGACACGGGCCGAAGCGTTGAGGAAGGCGGCAAACCAGTGGCGCGCGACCCGGTTCACTCCGTTGGCCCAACGGCTGTTCGCGCGCTGGTTCCGCCTGACCGGCTGAACCCGTTGGCCCGCACGGTTCACCGAGGCCCGCGGCGAGGGTGGGTAGAGCGCGGATCCTCGGCCGCGGCGGGAGATCGATGAACCATGCGGGCTCGCTACAGGTGGCGTCTTCGCCGTCGGCGGCGCCGCCTGGGTCGCGGCGTGGCGGCGGGCGCCGACCTGTTCGACGGCCCGGCCGCCGCGTGTCGCCGCCACGCCTCCAGCGCTCCGGCGCCGCTGCCGGTGGCGTCCGAGAGGAGGGCGAAGAGTTCAAGAGCGGGCTCGAAGGCTTCCCGCCGGACGAGGCTCTGCACGGTTCTCGAATTCCGGGGCTCTTCGCACAGGCGCTGAAAGGTCTCCAGAGCCCTCTTCGTCCTGCCGCGACGCGCCGCGGAGAGGGCGAAACGCCCGCCGAAGTCGGTCACGACGTCGTCCACGAGTTGCTGGAGACGGCGGCGGTGGACCCTTGCGTCGCCGGCTTCCAGGCGATCCCTGCCGACGACGATGCGCGGCAGCAGCAGGGACGAGAGGAGCACCGCGGTGGGTGTCTCGGGGCCGGCTCGCACACGTTTGTCGAGAAGGCGGGCAAGGTTCGAGAAGGCGCACGTTCCGTTCGACTGCCGGGACACTTCGTCGACTTCGGGAAGGACGACCGGCAGCAGTCCGGAACGTGCCATCCAGTCGAAGGCCGCAGCGCTGCGGCCACTCGAGAGCAGTTGGAGCAACTCCTCGATCAGACGGTGCGGCGAAGCCTTGACCATGTCGCGGCGATGCGCGATGGCGGCGTCGAGCGTCTCTTCTTCGATCTCGAAGTCCAGGCGGGCGGCGAACTCGCAGGCGCGCATCATGCGCACCGGATCCTCCCGGTAGCGAACGTTCGGATCGCCGATCACCCGCAGAGAGCGTTGCTCCAGGTCCCGTATGCCGCCGACATAGTCGACGACCGCGCCGTCCGAGGCCCGATAGAGCAGGGCGTTGACGGTGAAATCGCGGCGGAACGCGTCCTGCCTCGGGGTGCCGTACGTGTTGTCGCTGGTCACGAGAAGTTCGCCGGGGGACCGGCGCTGGTCGTCCGGGTCCGGTGCGCCGCGGAAGGTCGACACCTCGACCACTTCGTCGGCGAACAGGACGTGAACCAGACGAAAGCGGCGGCCGATGATGCGCGAGTTTCTGAACAACCGACGCACTTCCTCCGGCCGAGCGTCGGTAACGACGTCGTAGTCCTTCGGCCGCCGGCCGAGCATCAGGTCGCGCACGCTGCCGCCCACCAGGCAGGCGTTCCTGCCGCCTTGACGGAGTCGGCGCAGGACCCGCCGCGCGCCGTGCGAGAGCTGGCGCGAGGCGATGGGGTGCCTGGAGCGCGGCAGAACGGTAGCCGGGCCCGCCGCTTCCATCGGGTCAGGGTATCAACGGTGCGTTCCGCGGCAGCCGGACGGCCTTGCGTGGAACAAGCAACGCCGCGCCTGGTCCGTCGCGCCGCGGCCTTGCGTGGAGCAAGCAACGTCGCGCTGGGTTCGCCGACGCCTCGTCGGTCTTCTGGCGTGTGTTCCCTGCGCGACGGCGCAGCCTCCGCGCGGGCCAACTTCGACCGAGGAGCAACGATGCCGGGCGGGATGGTTGGCCGCTCGAATGCAGCGCGACTCTCGCCGCGGGCTGCTAGGCTCCGCCCCCGTGGGCGCGCTCGACGGACTGCGGGTTCTCGACCTGTCGCGGCTGGCGCCCGGCCCCTACTGCTCCATGCTGCTTGCCGACATGGGGGCGGACGTGCTGCGGGTCGACAACGCGGTCGGCGGGCCGGTCCGTTCGGGGGACATGCTCTCGCGCAACAAGCGCAGCATCGCGCTCAACTTGAAGACCCCGGGCGGCCAGCGCATCCTGCGCGAGTTGGCGAAGTCCGCCGACGTCTTCCTCGAGGGCAACCGCCCTGGCGTCTGTGCGCGGCTGGGTTGCGATTACCCGACGCTCTCGGGGCTGAACGAGCGTCTGGTCTACTGCTCGCTGACTGGCTACGGGCAGACCGGTCCGATGTCCCAGGCCGCCGGCCACGACGTGAACTACATCGCGCTCGCCGGCGTGCTCTCCCAGATCGGGAACGGTCGCGAACCGCCCCTGCCGCCGCTCAACCTGGTCGCCGATTTCGGCGGCGGCGGGTTGATGGCCGCCTTCGGCATTCTCTGCGCCCTGTTCGAACGTCAGCGGTCCGGTCGCGGCCAGTGCATCGACGCCGCGATGATCGACGGCGCGGCGTCGTTGATGGCGGTTCACTTCGCCCAGAAAGGCGCCCGGTCGACGCCGGGGATCGGTCTGTTGGGAGGCGGCGCCGCGTTCTACCGCTGCTACGAATGCAAGTGCGGCGGCCACATTTCCGTGGGCGCCCTCGAGCCCCGGTTCTTCGCGGCGCTATGCGAAGGGACCGGGGTCGACCTGGCGGATCAGCAGATGGACACGGAGCGCTGGCCGGACCACATCGAGGCGTTCCGACGCGCCTTCAGGACGCGCACGCGGGACGAGTGGGCGGACGTGTTCAGCGAACTCGATGCCTGCGTGTCTCCGGTGCTCGACCTCGACGAGGCGCCCCGGCATGCCCACAACGCCGAGCGGGGCAGCTTTCCGATCGGACCCGACGGCAAGATCCACGTCGCGCCCGCGCCGCGCCTGGAGCGTACGCCCGGCACGCTGCGCCGGCGCGAACCGCGGATGGGCGAGCACACGGAGGAGATTCTCGCGGAACTCGGTCTGGCCGCCTCCGACATCCTCGAACTGGAACGACATGGAGCGGTCCTCAGGGCATGAGCGACGACAGACGACACGACGGTCCCTCGAAGTCGAGGGAGAGCGAGATGAGTGACGGCGCCGCTGGCGCGGGTCCGCCGGTCGACGGCGCCGGCAGGGTGTTCGAGGACTTCGCCGTCGGTCAGGTGTTCCGGCATGCGCTGGGCCGCACCGTGACCGAAGGCGACAACGTCTGGTTGACGATGATCACTGTGAACCCGAACCCGATTCACTTCGATCGGGAGTACGCGGGCCAGACCGAGTGGGGCCGCCCCCTGGTCAACTCCTGCTTCACGCTGTCCCTGGTAACGGCTCTGACCGTGGCCGACCTGTCCCGGAACGCGGTGAACTTGGGCTGGGACAAGGTCCGCTTGCCCAATCCGGTGTTCGAGGGCGACACCCTCTACGCGCAGAGCGAGGTGCTCTCCGTCCGCGAGTCGGCATCGCGGCCGCACCAGGGAATCGTCGGCTTCCGGACCGTCGGCTACAACCAGGACGGCAAGCCAGTGATCACGTTCGACCGGACGATCCTGGTGTACCGCCGGGGCCACGTGCCGGCGAAGCCGACCCGCCCGGAACTCCGCGCCTGACTCGAAGGCCTACCGGTTCGCCAGAGGCGTGTAGTCGCGGGCCAGGGCGCCGGTGTAGATCTGTCGCGGCCGGTTGATCCGGTTGTCCGGGTCGGCGCTCATCTCCTTCCAGTGAGCGAGCCAGCCGGGCAGCCGGCCGAGTGCGAACATGACGGTGAACATGTTCGTCTGCAGGCCCATCGCCCGGTAGATGATGCCGCTGTAGAAATCGACGTTCGGGTACAGCTTCCGCTCGACGAAGTACTCGTCCCGGAGAGCGACCTCTTCCAGGCGCCTGGCGATCGCCAGCAACGGATCGTCCACGCCGAGCTGTTCCAGGACCTGGTCCGCGGCGCCCTTCAGGATGCTGGCCCGCGGGTCGAAGTTCTTGTAGACGCGGTGTCCGAAGCCCATCAGGCGAAAGGGATCGTCCCTGTCCTTTGCGCGGTCGACGAACTTGCTGAAGTCGTCGCCGCTGTCGCGGATCGCTTCCAGCATCTCGATCACCTGCTGGTTCGCTCCGCCGTGAAGCGGTCCGGACAGGGCGTCGATGCCGGCCGATATCGCGGCGAACAGGCTGGCGCCGGAACTGCCGACCATGCGCACCGTCGAAGTGGAGCAATTCTGCTCGTGGTCGGCATGCAGGATGAGCAGCATGTTGAGCGCACGGGCCAGCACCGGCGGCGGCTCGTACTCTTCGCACGGGACGGAGAACATCATGTTCAGGAAGTTCTCCGCGTAGCCCAGGTCGTTCTGCGGGTAGACGAAGGGCTGACCGATCGACTTCTTGTGGGAGAAGGCCACGATGGTCGGCAGTTTGGCGATCAGACGGACGACGTGCAGATCGACGTCCTCGTCCTCGGAGTAGAACGTGGCAAGCGACGAGATCATCGAGGACAGGATCGCCATCGGATGCGCCGTCGGCGGATACGCCTCGAAGAACTTCTTCATGTCTTCGTGGATCAGCGTGTGCCGACGCAGCTTGGCGCGGAAGCCGTCGAGTTCGTCCTGATCGGGCAATTCGCCGTAGATCAGCAGGTAGCAGACTTCGACGAACGAGGCCTCTTCCGCAAGCTGTTCGATGGGATAGCCGCGGTAGCGCAGAATTCCCCGCTCGCCGTCGATGAACGTGATCGCGCTGCGGCAGGAGCCGGTGTTTCCGTAGCCGGGATCGAGCGTGATGGCGCCGGTCAGGCTCCGAAGCGCGTGGCACTGGATCGCCACTTCGCCCTCGGAGCCGACGACAACGGGCAATTCGTGTTCCTGATCCTCGTAGGTCAGTCTGGCCGCTCTCATCTTGACGGTCTCACCCCTTCTTCTTCCCCCAGAGTTCTGTCCTTCCCGGCATCCGAATCGTATTGGGCCGTATTTGGCACGGAGTGTAGCAGTCCCCCGTGGACCCGCGGGACGCGGAGCCTTGTCCCATGAGAGATGAGCCTGGAGGTCGGGCGTCATTCCCGCGAGAGATGAGCCTGGGATGGGTTTGGGGATCATCATTGGAGGATGATCTTGCGACTCGACATCGAGCGTCTGCGGACCTTGGACGAGGTTCGCGATTTCATGGCCGGCAGCGAGCCGGTGGACTTCCGGTTCGTGGAGCGGGTTCAGGCCTACGACTTTGTCCGGCGGTTTCTGGTGCGTTCCCGCTATCTTCGGCTGCCGCGTTCGGCCAAGGGCCTGGTTCGGCGTTTCCTGATCAAGGTGACGGGGTTGAGCCGTGCTCAGGTGACGCGCCTGATCTCCCAGTATCGGGCGACCGGTCTCGTCGAGGACCGGCGCCGGGGTCCGAAGCACCCGTTTCCGTGCCGCTACACGAAAGCGGACATCGGCTTGTTGGCCGAAGTGGACGAGACTCTGGGTGGGCTTTGCGGCGCGATCACCCGGCGCGTCATGCAGCGTCAGTACGAGACGTTCGGCGACGTGCGGTTCGAGCGTCTGGCGGGGTTGTCCAACAGCCACCTGTATCGACTTCGGAAGACGACGACGTATCGGCGGCGCCGGCTTCGCGTGGTCAAGACGCGGCCGGCGCAGGTGAGCATCGGGGAGCGCCGCAAGCCTCATCCAGCCGGTCGACCGGGCTTTCTGCGCGTGGACTCGGTGCATCAGGGCGATTTGGACGGCGAGAAAGGCCTGTACGAGGTCAATCTGGTGGACGAGGTCACGCAGTACGAGTTCGTGGCCGCGGTGGAAGGCATCTCGGAGCGCTTCCTGGTCCCGGCGCTCAAGGGATCGATCGAGGCTTTCCCCTTCGTCGTCCAGGGTTTCCACGCCGACAACGGCTCCGAGTACATCAACCACAGGGTGGCCTCTCTGCTGCGCAAGCTGCACATCGAGGAGTTCACCAAGTCCCGACCGAGACGCCACAACGACAACGCCCTGGTCGAATCCAAGAACGCCTCGGTGGTCAGGCGCTACCTCGGCTACGACCACATCCCCAAGCATCACGCCTCTCTGGTCAACGACTTCCTGCGCGACGTCCTCGCTCCCTTCCTCAACTACCACCGACCCTGCCACTTCCCTGTCGAGACCACCGACGCCAAGGGGAAGAAGCGCAAGGCCTACCCCTTCGACCAGGTCACCACGCCCTACCTGAAGCTCAAGTCCCTCGACGGCGCTGCGCGATACCTGCGGCCCGGAGTCGCCTTCGAGCAGCTCGACCGCCAGGCGGCGGCTGAGGTGGTCCCGGAAAACTGGACAGGTGGCTAAGGTGTAGTCCTTGACCTTCAGGAGGGACCGGGAATGACGGGCAAGCGTCGGAAGTTCACGGCCGCATTCAAGTCGAAGGTGGCGCTGGAGGCTCTGCGTGAGGAGAAGCCGATCGCGGCGATCGCGTCGCGTCACGGTGTGCACCCGAACCAGGTGAGCAGTTGGAAGCGGAAGGCGGTCGAGGGGCTGAGAGAGACCTTCTCAGGCGGTCCTTCTCGTCGCCGGGAGCACGAGGAGGAGATCAGGGACCTGCACGCGAAGATCGGGGAGTTGACGGTCGAGCGGGATTTCTTGTCGAGAGGGCTCGGGCATTGAGCCGTCCCGAGCGCAGGAGGATGATGAAGCGGGAGGACGCAGCGCTGAGCGTCTCCCGTCAGTGCCGTCTGCTCGACCTCTCGCGCTCATCGCTGTACTACCGTCCGAAGGGCGAGAGCGAGGAGACGCTGGCGCTGATGCGCCGGATCGACGAGCTGTTCCTGCGGTACCCGTTCTACGGTTCCCGGCAGCTGGTTCGCCACCTGCGCCGGGAGGGAATCCGCGTCGGTCGTCACCGGGTGCGTCGACTGATGCGGCTGATGGGGATTGCGGCGATCCACCAGGCGCCGCGGACCAGCGTTCGGCATCCGGCGCACAAGGTCTACCCGTATCTGCTCAGGGAGTTGCCGATCAGTCGTCCGAATCACGTCTGGTGCGCGGACATCACGTACATCCCGGTTCGTTCGGGCTTCCTGTACCTTGTGGCGACCATGGACTGGGCGACTCGCCGTGTCCTGTCATGGCGGCTGTCGAACACTCTGGACGCGTCTTTCTGCGTCGAGGCCCTCGAAGACGCGCTGAGCCGTTTCGGCCAGCCCGAGATCTTCAACACGGACCAGGGCGTCCAGTTCACCGGCGCGACGTTCACGGGCCGTCTCCAGGAAGCCGGCATCCGGATCTCGATGGACGGTCGGGGCCGCTGCCTGGACAACGTGTTCATCGAGCGGTTGTGGCGGTCGCTCAAGTACGAGGCGGTCTACCTGCACGAGCTCTCGGATGGGATCGAGGCGCGCCGGGTCATTGGCGGGTGGATCGCCTACTACAATGGTCTCCGTCCTCATTCGGCACTGGACGGCCTCACCCCCGCCGAGGTCTACCGCGGCGCCGAGCATCACGTTCCCACAGACCAGCTCCATGCAGGCGACAACGGCCGTATTCCACAGGCTTCCACAGGTTTTCCACAGGCTTCCGCAGCTCCGACTACGACTGCGGATGCCTGACTCACATACCCATGAACCACACCTTGGCTTCGCTC
Source organism: Candidatus Multivorans sp. (assembly GCA_965203495.1). Classification (GTDB taxonomy): domain Bacteria; phylum Acidobacteriota; class Thermoanaerobaculia; order Multivoradales; family Multivoraceae; genus Multivorans. Next base: position 43,425 of record CBDBDB010000008.1, on the reverse strand, counting down.
CGAAACTGTCCAACGAACCGGGACCACCTCCGGCACTCGACGACCTCGCCGCCGCTTCAGCCGTCAACGAGGCACTGGCCGGACTGTTCACCGAAATCCGCCGCCGCGACGCAACCGTCGCGTGACCACCATCTTGTCTCTCCCCCTGACGAACTGCACAGCCCCAAAGCAGTGCGCTCCAGTCAACCCGAACGAGGCCCTCGCGGTCCCCGCGCTACCGCTGGTCCCGGGTGCTGATCTCCGCTTCGCTCCGATCAGCAGACCAGAACCAGAACCAGAAACAAACCCCCAACACACCGGCCCGGCATCACTCCCGTACTGCCCACGGTTCAGGCTCACCTTTGTTTGGGACTACGCTCGCGGCGAGGTCCGGTTCAGACGCCGCGGTCTTCGCCCCAGAGCGTCTTGTGCAGCTGCAGCGACACCCTCGCCGGCAGCCGGTCCTCGAGCACCCACGAGGCGAGTTCGGCCGGCGCCAGGGCGTTCCAGACGGGCGAGAGGTGGACGGTGCACAGACGGTCGATCCGATGCGTCCGGATGGCGTGTCGCGCCCACTCGTAGTCGCCCCGGTTCTGGACGACCAGCTTGACCTCGTCCGTCGGTCGCAGGCGCCGCAGGTTGGCCCAGTGGTTGTTCGCGGCTTCGCCGCTGCCCGGACACTTCAGATCGACGATGCGTCTTACCCGCGGGTCGACGCCTGAGATGTCGAGTCCGCCGCCCGTCTCGAGCAGAACGTCGAGACCGCGGTCGCACAGCCCCCTCATCAGGGTGTGGACTCCGGGTTGGAGCAGCGGCTCCCCGCCGGTGACTTCGGCCAGCGGACAGCCGTAGGAGAGCACCCGGTCGATGACGTCGTCGACTCGCATCCAGGCGCCTTCGTGGAAGCTGTACTCGGTGTCGCACCAGGTGCAGCGCATCTGGCATCCGGTGAGCCGCACCAGGACGCAGGGGCGGCCCGCGAAGGTCGATTCCCCCTGGATCGAGTAGAAGATCTCGTTGATCCTGAGGCGTTCGCGCGCCGGCAGCGCGGCGACCGGGTCGACCGCGGAGCGTCGATCAGGAGTCGTCGTCAAGGAGCTGCCGCAGCACGTACTGGAGGATCCCCGCGTGCCGGTAGTACTCCGCTTCCTGGGGCGTGTCGAGGCGGACGCGCGCGCGGAAGACGATCTCGCCGTCGTCGCCCGCGGCCCGCACGCGCACGGTCAGGCCGGGTTGGAAGTCCGCGGCGAGGCCCTCGGCAAGCCCTTCGATGGCGTATTCCTCGCGGCCCGCCAGCCCGAGTTCGGCAGGGCCCTCGCCGTCCAGGAACTCGAGCGGCGCGACTCCCATGCCGACCAGGTTGCTGCGGTGGATTCGTTCGTAGCTCCTGGCGATGACCGCCTCCACGCCGAGCAGCCGGGGGCCCTTGGCGGCCCAGTCGCGCGACGAACCCGTGCCGTACTCGAAGCCGGCCAGGATGATCTGGGGCACGCCGCGTTCCCGGTAGGCCATCGCCGCGTCGTAGATCGACATCGGTTCGCCTTCCGGCAGGAGCACGGTGCAACCGCCCTCGACTCCGGGCGTCAGGCGATTGCGCAGGCGGACGTTGGCGAACGTGCCGCGCATCATGACCTCGTGGTTGCCGCGGCGTGCGCCGTACGAGTTGAACTGGCCGGGTTCGACCCCCAGGCCGCGCAGGTAGCCGGCGGCCGGGCTGTCCGAACCGATCGGGCCGGCGGGCGAGATGTGATCCGTGGTGACCGTGTCCCCGAGCAGCGCCAGCACGCGGGCGCCGGCGATGTCCCGGACCGGCGTCGGCTGACGGGGCATGTCGACAAAGAACGGAGGCTGCTTGACGTAGGTCGAATCGTCCCGCCAGTCGAACGTCTGGCCGGAGGGGACGTCGAGCGCCTGCCAGGCTGCGCTGCCCGTGAAGACGTCGGAGTACTGCCGCGTGAACATCTCCGGCCTCAGCGAGCTCTCGAGAGCCGTCTGGATATCGGTCTGCGCCGGCCAGATGTCGCGCAGGTAGACGGGCCCGTCGGCGCCGTCGGCGAGGGGCTCGCGATACAGGTCGATGTCGATGCGTCCGGCGAGCGCGTAGGCCACGACCAGGGGCGGCGAGGCCAGGTAGTTCGCGCGCACCTCGCTCGATATCCGGCCCTCGAAGTTGCGGTTTCCGGAGAGGACCGAAACGGCGACCAGCTCGTCCTCCGCGATCGCGGCCGATGTCGCGGCCGGCAGCGGGCCGCTGTTGCCGATGCAGGTCGTGCAACCGTAGCCGACGGTGTGGAAGCCGAGTTGCTCCAGATAGACGGTCAGGCCGGCCTCGGCCAGGTAGTCGGTGACCACCTTGGATCCCGGCGCCAGACTCGTCTTCACCCACGGCCGGGTCCGCAGGCCGGCCTCGACCGCGTTCTTCGCCAGCAGGCCGGCCGCCAGCATGACGGACGGGTTCGAGGTGTTCGTGCAGCTCGTGATGGCCGCGATGACCACGGAACCGTCCGTGATACGGGCCCGTTCGCCGGCGTCTCCGGCGTCGTCGCCCGCCAGGGCGTCATCGGCCGCGTCGTCGCCGTCGAGGACCGGCAGGCCGGCGCCGCGGGTCGACAGTTGGGGCAACTGACCGAGGAAGGAGTCCTTGACGTCGGACAGCGGAACCCGGTCCTGGGGCCTCCGCGGGCCAGCCAGCGACGGTTCAACCGTGGCCAGATCCAGCTCCAGCGTGTCGCTGTACTCGGCCTCCGGCGTGTCCTGGTCGTGAAACAGCCCCTGTTCGCGGCAGTACGCCTCGACCAGTTCCACCTGTTCTTCGTCGCGGCCGGTAAACCGGAGATAGTCGATGGCGGCGCGGTCGATCGGAAAGATGCCGCAGGTGGCGCCGTACTCGGGCGCCATGTTGGCGATCGTCGCGCGGTCGGCCAGTCTGAGCTCGGCGAGTCCGGGTCCGAAGAACTCGACGAACCTGCCGACGACGCCGTGGCCGCGCAGCATCTCGGTGACCCGCAGAACGAGGTCCGTGGCGGTGGCGCCCTCCGGCAGGGCGCCGACGAAGCGGAAGCCGACGACCTGCGGCGCCAGCATGGCGATCGGCTGACCGAGCATGGCGGCCTCCGCCTCGATGCCGCCCACGCCCCAGCCCAGGACGCCCAGACCGTTGATCATCGTCGTGTGGGAGTCCGTGCCCACCAGGGTGTCGGGATAGGCGAAGGGCGGCTCGCCGTGACCGTTCGGCGACGTCATGACGCCGCGCGCCAGGTACTCCAGGTTGACCTGATGAACGATTCCGGTCGCGGGCGGCACGACGTGGAAGTTCTCGAACGCGGTCTGGCCCCAGCGCAGGAAGAGATAGCGCTCTTCGTTGCGCTCGAGTTCCCGTTCGGCGTTGATCAGGAGCGCCGCGGCGGAGCCGTACTCGTCCACCTGCACCGAGTGGTCGATCACCAGTTCGGCCGGCTGCAGCGGGTTGATCCGCGCGGCGTCGCCGCCCATGGCCGCCATCGCGTCGCGCATCGCCGCCAGGTCGGCCACCGCGGGGACGCCGGTAAAGTCCTGAAGCAGAACGCGTCCGGGCATGAAGGCGATCTCGACGTTCGGCTCGGCTTGGGGCTCCCAGCGAGCCACGGCCTCGATGTCGCTGGCCGGAACGACACGGCCGTCCTCCCGCCGGAGCAGGTTTTCGAGCAGGATCTTCAGGGCGTACGGCAGGCGCTCTACGGGCAGGCCGGCGTCTTCCAGCGTCGGCAGGTGCGCGATCCGGAAGGACCTCCCCGCGACGGTCATCGTTCTTGTCGCACCGAAGCTGTTCGTCATGTCTGGTTCTTCCCTGGTCGAGCGAGGCGGCCGGACGTCGATGGATGGATCGCGCCGTTCGCCGTACAAGATAACCGAAAGCGCCGCGGTCGTCAGAGATGGCGGCGGCGGGACCTCCGGTCGGCGCCCGGCGGAGGCGGCGAGGAAGGGCGTGCCGGCCGTCGGGTCCGCGCCCGTGGGAGTCGGTCATGGCCCGCGGCCGCGTGTAAAGTCGCGCGCATGGCCGGGGTGGACGACTTCGAGACGCCGACTCTGCTGGTCGCCATGCCCCAGGTTCTCGATCCGTTCTTCTTTCGCGCGGTCGTGCTGCTCGCGGCCCACGAGGAAGGCGGCGAGGGGGGCAGCTTGGGTTTCGTCGTCAACCGGCCGAGCCAACTCAAAGTGGACGAAGTTCTGCGTGAACTCGACATCGAGTGGTCCGGCGGCTCGGACGTCGTGGCGTTCGTCGGCGGTCCGGTGCAGCCCGAGGTCGGCACGGTGTTGCTGGCTCTCGACGGCTTGGCCGACCTGGATCGAGACGGCATCACGGAGATCGCGCCGGGTGTCGGCGCCACGCAGAACATCCTCGCGCTGCGCACGCTCGCTCGCAGCGCGCCCGACCGGATGAGGCTGCTCCTGGGCCACGCGGGCTGGTCGCCGGGTCAGTTGATGCAGGAGGTCAGCCGCAGCGACTGGCTGACGGCGCCGGTAGACGACTCGATCGTGTTCTCCACCGAACCCGCGGGCGCCTGGTCGAGCGCGCTCGCCTCGTTGGGGATCAATCCGGCGTCCCTGCCAAGCTGGACCGCCGGCGACGGCGATTCGAATTAGCCCAAGCAAGGGTTCGCCGCCGTCGGGCTGCGTGTCGCGCCAGCGGCGTCGGTGTACCCAGTGCGAGGCTGTTGCCTCCATGCAACCCCGCGGCGCACCCAAGTGAGGCGCTGTTTGTTCCAGGCAAGCGGGGCGGGCCGCCAACTGACGCTACCTGCCGGTGGAGCCGAAGCCGCCGTCGTTGCGGCTGCCCTCGGTCGGCCGCAGGCCGAGGTCTGCGTCTTCCCTGAAGGCGATTTCGGGAACGGCGCCGACCACCATCTGCGCCAACCGTTCGCCGCGTTCGATGTCCACGGGCTCGTCGCCCAGGTTGGCCAGCAGCAGGTGGACTTCGCCTCGATAGTCGCTGTCGATCGTGCCAGGGGCGTTCAGGACCGTCAGGCCCAGGCGAAACGCGAGTCCGCTGCGGGGCCTGATCTGCGCCTCGTAGCCTGGAGGCAGGCCGAGGACGAGACCGGTCGGGATCAGACGGCGCTCGCCGGGAGCGATCCGGACCGGCCTGGAGGTGGCGGCGCGCAGGTCGTAGCCGGCGCTGCCGGTCGAAGCTCGCTTCGGCAGGCCGGCGGCGTGCGGCAGCAGGCGGATCCTGACGGCAACGGCTGGTTCCCGGCTCAACGGATCTCCTCGCCGGGCGCCGTGCCGTCATGGACCTTGGGGCCGTCCAGCACGCCGGGAAGGAACGGCTTGCCGATCCACTCGCTGGTGAGCCGCGGCGTCGGCCGCCCGTCGCCTACGGCGCCGGGCCTGAGCTGGATCAGTTCGCTGGTGAAGTACCAGTTTCCGACGTCTTCCTGGCCGTTGAAGACACGCCTCGAGGGTCCGGGCGTGGCGCTGTAGACCCCCAGAATGGGCCCGAAGACGGGGCCTTCGCCCTTCTCCTCGTTCGGCGGAGGAATCGCCGTCATCGCGCCGCCGCCGGCGACCGCGGCGGCCGAGGCGTTGGCCGCGGACTGGACGCCGTCTCCGCCGGCGTCGCTCGGAGCGCCCTGCATCAACAGGCCCCAGCGACCGTCGTCGGCCATCGGGTTGGGCCACAACTGGCGAATCGCCCGCGGCCGCACTTCGATGAGTTCCTCGAGCGCCGTCGGCAGACGTCCCTGACGTACGCGAAAGAGACGGATCGCTTCGGCGTACTGCAGGCCGCGGAAGATGAGTTCCGCTTCCTTCTCTCGCTGCGCCCAATTGCTCCAGTAGGGCAGCGCGGCCGCGACCGCGACGTTCATCACCGCGATCAGGATGACCAGGGCCACCAGGTTGTAACCGGCCTCGGAACGGCGGTCACCAGTCGGCATAGGCCTCTCCGTCCAGCGAGTTCTCTTCCGAGCCGGAGTGAACGTCCTCGACTCCTGGATCTCCAAATGGAGACAGGTCGGTCTCGGCCCAGGGGTCTTCGTTGGCCGCGGACGGGAACTCGGCCATCACTTCGACCCAGGTCTCGGTGCTGCGCGTAATCGGGTCGGGCGGGAGGGCCCGCAGGTATTCCTCCTGGACGAGGGCCTGGAGACTCGGCGGATAGTGACCCTTGTCGGCGTAGTGCTGTTCGATCGCGTCGCGCATGACCCGGAGGTTCTGCTTGAGGGCGGCCTCCTGCGCCCGCCGGGGTGCGTTCTTGAGCAGCGGCACGGCGACCGCGGCGAGGATGCCAATGATCGCCATGACGATGATGAGCTCGAGCAGCGACATGCCGCCCTGGGGTCCTGGGCGCTGGGCCCGGATGCGTTCGTCCATGTCACCACTCCCGGTAGAGAACCCGGTTCAGACCGACTCCGTCGCTCAGGGAGTAGACGTCGTAGACGTTCTCGCCTCCCCAGGATCGGGCGTCCGGGTCGTCCTGGTAGCTCAGGATCCCCCATTCCGCCTCGCCGGTCATCGGGTCGACGGGAATGCGGCGAAGGAAACGGATCTCGCCATCGACCTGCCCGATGAGCTGGATCGGCTCCACCAGGTCTTCCAGATCGCCCGGATAGCCGTCGGTGCCGATCTCGATCGGGATGAGCCCCACGTCGCTGTAGCGTTTGTGCTCGTCAATCGCGTTGCGCATCTGGCGCAGGTGGGAGCGCAGTTCCGCTTCCTTGATTCGCTTGTTCGTCCAGGTCGCGGTCGGCAGGGCGACGGCAGCCAGGACCATCATCACGGCGCACACCGTGACCAGTTCGACCAGCGTGTACCCGCCTCGCCGCCACTCTCCGGCCGTCTTCATGCGACCGTCTCCGGCGGTGCGGGATCGGGACGTTCGCCGTCCCGGATCTCGATCTCGAGCGGTTGAACGGGGGGCGCGGCCAGCTCCTCGAGTGCCGGCCCCTTGGGTCTGGCCCGCTCGACGGCGATCGTTGCCTTGCCGGGACCCGTGGCCCGCACCTCGAGCGCCAGCAACCGTCCCCGGCCGGCCACGCCTGGCCGGTCGCCCAGCCGGCTCAGACCCACGACGACGATGCCCGGGGTCGAGTCGTCGGTCATCAGCGATGTCTCCTCGTCGCCGCCCAGGAAGGCCCCGGCACGCACCGCCGTCACTTCGATCAGCGACGGGTCGAAGCGCAGTTGCAGCGGCAGGTGGGAGAGCGGCGCCGTGGACCGGACGTCGAGCCGCACCTCGAAGCTGTCGCCGACGCTGGCGCGCAGCGCCTCGGGGGCAAAGGTCAGCTCGATTTCGGCGGCGGAACGGACCGCCGGTTCCTGGAGGGACGCCGGCACGATGGCGGGCGCGGAATCGCGCAGACTCGCGTTGCGCGGCGGATCGTTGGGCGGCGGTACGAGTTCGACCCCCAGGGGCGGTCCTTCTTCTTCGTCACCCTGTGGCCGCCCGCCTTCCGGCGCCCCGTCCCGCAGGCCCGGCGGCAGCCGTTCCTGGAGCTCCTCGACGGCGCCTTCCGTCTCCGGTTCGTCGAAGGGGCCGTCGATGCCGGAGTCGACCCGCGGGCTCGAGCCGCGGTAGACGACGTTGCTTTCCGTGCCGACCCAGATGGGCGCGAGGTCCTCCTCCCGGATGTCCGCGCGCCGGATGATGTGGGGGGTCAGGGTCAGCACGATGTCGGTGCGCTTGTTGTCGGTCGAACGTCTGGAGAACAGCCGCCCCAGCACGGGGATCTCGGACAGCCCGGGAATCCCGCTCTGGCCGGTCGTCTCCGTCGTTCGGATCAGTCCGGCCAGGAAGTTGGTCTCGCCGTCGCGCAGCCGGATGCTGGTGTTGATGTTGCGGCTGCCGATGATCGGCTGACTGTCGAGCTTGCCGCTGATGTTGCTGACCTCGATGCTGAGCTCGAGCGACACCTCTTCGTTGTGGTGTACCCGCGGCGTGATGTCGACGTCGATGCCGACGTTCTGGTACTGGTAGGAGGTGATCGGCACGATGTTGCTGCCCGCTGTGTTCGCGGTGTTGAAGCTGGTGACCGGGATCGGCACGCGATCGCCGATCGAGAAGGACGCCTCTTCGCCCTCCGTGATCCGCACCTGCGGTTTGGCCAGGGTCTGGGCGTCGGTCGCGTTCTTCACGAAATCGAACAGGAAGCCGGGCACGGTCAGCACCCAGTTGTTCTGACTCAGGGACTCCACGTCCGACATCCTGAGCGGCACATCCTCGCCGCCGAGGTCGAGACTGATGCCGAGACGGTTCGCGTCGAGCGACATGCCGAGTTCCTGAAGCTTCGACGTGTCGATCTGAAGCAGCTCGACGTCGATGACGACCTCGGCCTTGGCCTTGTCGTTCTGTTCGATCAACCGTTGCGCGATCTTGACCTTCTCCACGCTGTCGAGCATGGCGATCGCGTTCAGCCGTTCGTTGGTCGCGATGAACCTCGTGTTCAGCAGGCTGCGCAGGATGGTCATCACGTCACTCACGTCCGAATTCGAAAGGTAGAAGGTCTGGATGATGCGATCCTCGAATCGCTGCCGGTTCTGCTGCGTGTCCTGGAGGATCATGATCGTCTGCTCGTCCAGCACCCGGTAGAAGTGGCCGAGGCTGTGCATCAGGATCTCGAGGCCCTCGATCGCCGTCACGTTGCGCAACTCGATGCCCTCCTCCCCGACCGGCGTGTCGCGCAACCTGGTGTCGAAGACGATGTTGATCCCGAAGGCCTGCCCGATGGCCCGATAGACCTCCATGAACGTCGCGTTCGGGAAATCGAAACTGACCGGCTCGTCGGACAGCGGACTGAGCGTCGGCGGCATCGGCCCGGCGTCGCGGGCGTCGTCCTTCATCTGGGAGATGGTCCTGGGCTGGAGGCCGCTGGTCTCGATCTTCGTGCGCAGTTTCTCGAGTTCGGTCAGCGCGTACTGGTTCGTCGGATCGAGCTGCACGGCTCGCTGCATCTCGAGCAACGCGTCCCGGTGGCGGCCGGCCTCCTGCAGCTTCCTGCCCTCTTCGAAATGGGCGTGAGCGGCCTGGGTCTTGGCTCGAAGCAAGCCGGCCCGGTAGCGGAGATCCGCCGGGTCCTGGGTGACGAGTTCCATGTAGCGCAGAACGGCCGTGTCCCAGTCGCCCGTGAGTTCCGCATGCTGCGCCTCCCGGAAGCCTCGGTAGCCGCTGCAGGAAGCGAGGATCAAGAGCAGCGCCAATCCCGGCGAAAGGGCCTTTCGCAGTCGGCGATGCTCTCGTTGTCGATTCTGTTCTTTCATGTGGTTCAGGTCCTTAGCTGCCGTTCGGTCGGCCGCCGATGGCGAGCCGCACGGGCCGTTCGTCCGGGAAATCCACGAAGAGCAGATCGACCGACTCGTAGCCGATGTTCCGCACTTCGAACTTGTCCTTGACCAGGTCGCCCTCGAGTGCGTTGAAGATGGATCTGTCGGAGTCGACGAAGACCGCGATCGGATTGTCGTTGCGTCCGAAAGACCCGATGTAGAAGACGTCGACCGGCGGCGGCCTGGGTCCGACCGGTTCCGGTGCCGGCGTCTCCCGGACGACGGTTGGCGCCGGCGTTTCCGGGATGACGGGTCGCGGCGGTTCGGGGGGCTCCGGCGGTTCCGGCTCGGCGCCGGGCGTCTCGGGCTCGGCCCGGGTTCCGAAAGACCAGGGATCCCGCGTCGGCCGGCTGGGCGCCGGCGGCTGGTCGAGCGTGTGGGGAGCGAGCTCGACGACGTCGATCCTGGTGGAACGCAGCTCGGCCGTGGCCGTTCGAGTGAAGCCGGGGCCGCCGCTGAACGACGGCAGGTAACGCCACGCGGCCACCGCCGCGACGATGCCGAGAAGGCCCAGCAGCAACGGGTTCGGGCGGTTGGATCCGGCGTGGGCGGCGCTCATGCCCCCGCCTCCTGGCGGTCAGTCAGGGACTCGCTGCCGGAGAACAGGGTCGAGAGCCGGAGATCGATCCGCAGGTTCGGCGTCGCTTCGCTCAGACTGATCGACTCGAGGGCCACGAAGGTGTCCGTGACCTCGAGCAGGTTGACCAGCCCCCGCAGCTGACTGTAGTTCCCCTCGACCGTGAACACGATCGACTTCTCGACCAGGCCGTACTGTTCCAGCGTCGCTTCCGGGTAGGAGATCGAGCCGGGACGGAGGCCCGATCGGTCGGCCAGTTCCTTGACCTCGCCGATCAGGTCGGTCAACCGCTCGCGTTCGGTCGCGAAGCCGTCGCGGTACAGGGTTCGCACCTGGTTGCGCGTGGCCTCGACCGTGGCGACCTGGCCCTCGCGGAGAACCGCCTCCTGGGTGGCGCGGCCGCGCAGATTCCGGACCTGCGCGATCTCGTCCTCGAGCGCCTGGAAGCGACCGGCGTAGACTCCGCGGTAGGTGGACAGCAGGGCCGCGTTGAGGACGCACAGGCCCGCGCCGACCCAGAACCAGATGCGCAGCCGCCAGCCGCGCCGCCGCCGTCTCACGGCCGATCCTCCGCGGGCGCCGCGGCGCCGGTCGCCGGGGTTTCCGCCGCGGCGCCCTGGTCGCCGGGCGAACTTCCAGGCAGGTAGACGACCGCGATCGTGAAATCCAGCGGGCCGGCGTCCTGCCGGCTCTCGTGGAGCAGCTTGGGATCGTCGAAGGCGGGATGCTCGAACAAGGCGTCGATCAGGTTGTGCAGCCCCTGGTCGTCCCTGGCTTCGCCGGTCAGGTCGAGGACCACGCGGGATCGGTCGTTGGCGCCGACGTCCGCGCGTCTCCGTCGGCTGCGGTCGCCGCGCTCCGGCGCCAGGCTGCGCAAGCGCGTGTTCCACGGCAGCACGTGCTCGATGTCGTTGAAGAGCTGTCCCCAGGGGAAGCGCCGGTCCGCGATGCGCTCGTTCAGGAAGGCGACTTCGCGGTTCTGGGTCTCCAGGTCGAGCCGCGCCAGCTCCGCGCTCAACCGGTCGAGCACCGTCTGGTCTTCGGCCAGTTGCTCCCGCAGCTCCGCGAGTTCCGTGCGGGCATCGGCGGAGCCGGTGAGGTAGCCCCAGTACAGCACGGCGTTCAGGGTCAGCAGGGCGACGCCGAGCGCCCACAGCAGGGCGGTCAACCGGCGCCAGGGGCGGCGGTTGACGAACGGTCGGGAGGCCAGGTTCAGGAGCATGCTCACGTCCTCACCGTGAGCGCGGCGCCCAGCATCGGCAGGGCGCGGTCGAGTTCCAGTTCACCGGCCCCGGCGCCGCCGCTGGAGATCGCGCTTCCGTCGAGAACGCGGGCCGGCAGCCCCAGGCCGTCTTCCAGTCGTTCGCGCCAGGTTGCGCGGGCGGCCTCCGCGGCCAGCATCAGGACGTGCTCGGGCAGGCCGGCGCCGGCGCCGAACAGACCGCGCTCCTCGATGAAGCTCCGGGTCAGCCGCAGTTCGCGCACGGCCAGTCGGGAAGCGACCGAAGGAGGCAGGGCCGGGTCGAAGGTCTTGTAGCGGTACAGAGCGGGGCCGTCTTCCGCGTGCGCCAGGAGGGAGTAACCGTTACCGTGGGCAAGCAGAAGGAGAAAGGCGCCGTTGTCTTCGTGGACCCGTCGGATGCCGTGCGCCGCGGCGAGGCTCGCGTTCGTCACCATCCCGACGTGAACTCCGGCGCGCCGGAACGAGTCCTCGATCTGGGCCAGCACGCGCTCGACGCCGAAGGCGATCAGAAACCGCGTGGACTCGCCGCCGCCGGCGGTCGCGGCGCCGCGAACGCGCAACTCGTCCACGCGGAAGGGCACCTGCTTGCGCAACTTGAAGCGGAGAGCTTCCTCCCGGTGCCGCGGGCTCCGGGGCACGCCCTCGAGTTCCGCGAACGTCAGCCGTAGCCAGCGGTCCGGGAGGACGAGTGCGGCGGCGGTGACCGGTCCGCCCGTCGCGGTATCGGCCGCCTCCCGAAGTTCCGCGACCACGTCGTGAAACTGGGCGGGTTCTCGCAAGGGTCCGCCCAGCGCCCCCTCCTGGAAGGTGTCGGCGGGCAGTTCCCGGCGGCGAACCGCCCGCAGGTCGGGCGTGAGGCCGTTGTGGCGCACGAACTGCGCCAGGACGAGTTCACGCTCGTCGAGCAGCAACGCCGATGCCGATCCTCGAGGTTCGTCGAGGCCGGCAAGGCGTTCAATCCACGAAGGTAACCTTGTTGATCTCACGGAGAGTGGTCGCTCCTTCGCGGACTTTCCCAAGCGCGCTCTGGCGCAGGAAACGCATCCCCTCGGCGGCGGCGGCTCGCCGAATCTCGGAGGCCGGCCGCCGGTCGAGGATCAGTTCGCGGATGGGATCGGACAGGTCGAGCAGTTCGGACACCGCCATCCTTCCGAAGAAGCCGGTGCCGTTGCATTCCATGCAGCCGCGGCCTTCGAAGAGCCGCCAGCCGGCGACGTCGCCCCATGCGAGGCCGCTCTCTTCGAGCAGGGTGTCGGTGACCGGCGCCGGTTCCCGGCAGTGGCTGCAGATGCGGCGGACCAGCCGCTGGGCCAGCACGCAGTTCAAGGCTGCCACGAAGTTGTACAGGTCGACGTTCATGTTCAGGAACCGGCCGAGGACGTCGACCACGTTGTTCGCGTGAACGGTAGTGAACACGAGGTGGCCGGTCAACGCGGACTGAATGGCGATCTGCGCCGTCTCCTCGTCCCGGATCTCGCCGATCATGATCTTGTCCGGGTCATGGCGGAGGATGGAGCGGAGGCCGCGGGCGAACGTCAGTCCCTTCTTCTCGTTGACCGGAATCTGCGTGATGCCGTCGAGCTGGTACTCGACCGGATCCTCGATCGTGATGATCTTGTCCTCGCTGGACTGGATCTCGGACAGGCAGGCGTAGAGCGTGGTCGTCTTGCCGGAACCGGTCGGTCCGGTGACCAGGACCATGCCGTACGGCTCCCGGATGAACTTGCGGAGCTTCTCGATCGTGTCGTCGGCGAGACCGAGGACGTCGAGGCGCAGGTTCCTGAACTCCTGGTTCATCGACTCCTTGTCCAGGATGCGGATGACGCAGTCTTCGCCGTGAACGGAAGGCATGACGGATACACGGAAGTCGATCGTGCGTCCGCTGACCCGGACCTTGAAGCGGCCGTCCTGGGGAATCCGCTTCTCGGCAATGTCGAGTTCGGACATGACCTTGATCCGGCTGACGACGGTCTGGTGGTGTTTCTTGTCGATCGGTTCCATTGCCTGGTACAGCACGCCGTCGATGCGGTACTTGATGACCACTTCGTGCTCGCGGGTCTCGATGTGAACGTCCGAGGCCCGGCGCTGGATCGCGTTGAACAGGGTCGAATCGACCAGCTTGATGATCGGGCTCTGGTCGGCCGAGATCCGGTCGATCGAAAGCACCTCGCCGCTGTCCTCGTCCTCCTGGACGAGCTGGATCTTGAAGTCCTCGGTCGCCTCGTCCAGGACCCGCTGCGCACTCTCGGATTTCTGCAGGAGGTTCTCGATCTCGGAGCGGATGCCGATGCGGGCTTCGAGAGGTTGCCCGAGCTGAAGTTCCAGTTCATCGACCCGAACCACGTCGGTCGGATCGGCCATGACGATCGCCAGGCGACCCTCCATCTGGCGCTCCGGGATGAAGCTGTAGCGGAGCATCAGCTCGAACGGGAGTTGGCGGAACAGGTCGTTGTCGATGCGGAAGTTCTCGAGGTCGGCGACCTCGAGGTCGAACTGCGCGGCGAGCCGGGTCGCCTCGGCCCGTTCCCGGCCGCGCCGGTTCTCGTCATCGCTCCCCGCCCGCAGGCTCTCGAGGTCCGATACGCCTTCCGCGATCAGCCGGCGGTCGCGCGCCGCGGCGCTCTCCTCGTGAACCGTCATCAGCCCTGGACCTGACCCAGTACGCTGAACAGCGGCAGATACATCGACAGCACGAGCAACGCGATGGTGCAGCCCATGACGACCAGCATCACGGGCTCGACCAGCGAGAGGAGCCGCTCGGTTCGGGTCTCGACGTCTTCGTCCAGGAAGTCGGAAACGCTGTTCACCATTTCGTCCAGGGTGCCGGTTGCCTCGCCGACCTTGACCATGTCGATCGCCAGATCGGTGAACACGTCGGACTCTTCGAGCGCCACGTGGAAGGCTTCGCCTTCGCGGATACGCGGTCCGAGCGCCACCGCCCGCTGGTGCAGGAACCGGTTGGTGACCGCCGACGACGCCGTCTCGAGCGCGGCGGCAAGCGGCAGGCCGCCGTGAAGCAGAGTGGCCAGGGAGCGGCAGAACTCGGACAGGGCGAAGCGATGGAAGATCGGCCCGATGATCGGCGCCCGCAGCTTCAGACGATCGACCAGGGCGCCGATCCGGCCGCTTCTGCCGACTCTCCAGGTCGCCCAGCTCGTCGCGACGACCGCGGCGATCAGCGCCAGGGCGGTCGGACTGCGCAGCGCCTGGGACAGCCCGAGGAGGAGTTGGGTGATCCAGGGGAGATCGAGGTCGAGCGCCACGTAGAACTCTCCGAAGCGGGGCATGACGAAGAACATCATCACCGCCACGATGCCGACGGACAGGCAGATCAGGAGCGCCGGGTAGAAGAACGCGCTGACCACACGCTTGCGGGAGCTCGTCACCAGCTTGAGCTGGCGGACGTACCGGCGGATGACCTGTTCCAGATCGCCGCTCTGCTCACCCGCCTTGAGCATCGAACTGTAGATCGGCGGGAAGGCGCCGCCCGCCGCGGCAAAGGCCTCGGAGAGCTCCTCGCCGCTCTCGACGCGGTCTCGGATTTCGCCCAGCGCCTCCTTGAAGGCGGCGTGCCGCTGCCGCTCGCGCAGAAGGTTCAGACACTGGAGCAGGGGCAGTCCCGCCCTGAGCAGACCCGCCAACTGTTGGTTGAAGATCAGGAAGTCCTGTGCCGGAATCGCCTTGCGGCCGCCGTCGGCGGCGGATCCCACGCCCAGCAGCGACCCGAACACGTGCTGCAGCCCGCGCCGCCTGATCTCGAAGACGTACAGTCCGCGGCGCTCGATCTCTCGCCGCGCGGTGCGCAGATCCGGCGCATCGTGGATCTGCTCCACGATGCGACCGTCGGCGGTTCCAAGCCGGCAGACGAACTGCATGACGCGCCCCGGCCCCTAGTCGCCGGCGCCCAGGCCGTCTTCGCGAGGAGAGCGGACGGTTACGGCGACCACCAGACCGCTGGCGTCGGATCCGCGGTAAGGGAGCGCCAGGACCAGCGGCTTGCCGACCCACACGTTCAGGTGGCCGCTGAAGACACGCTCGTCGAGGACGGCGCCGCGGCTGCGTTCGATCTCGACTCCGTACAACTTGACCCGCCGATTGAGCAGCACCGTGCCGACGCGGAAACCGAGCCGGAATTCGGCGCCGATCTCGTAGCGGACGGTCTCGCCCTCCGTCGCTTCGAACTGGCCCTCGCCGAGCAGTCGGTAGCTCGTGAAGGACAACCAGTTGCCCAGCTCGTCCGTGAGCTGCGCGGGCAACTCGGAACGCGGGTCGCCGCTGCCGCGACGCGACGCCTCGAGGATGAAGATCTCGAACTCGATCCGCCGGCGGGGGTGGTCGAAGTCCCGCAGCAGGGCGAGCAGATGCTCGAGTACGCTGCTCCTGTCCCTCAGCACCAGGGTGTTCGTCGCCCGTTGCAGTTCGATCGTCCCCTGGGGCGACATCTCGTTCTGCATCCACTCCAGGGCGTCGTCGGCCCGCTGATGCTGGAGCGTGAAGGCGTGGCGAATCTGGGTCTCGGCCTCCTGCTGCGCCCCGCCGGGCTGGGCGAAGGCCGGCTGCAGCGTCCCGCCGGCAGCCAGGAGCGCTGCAACCGGGAACGCCAGGACGGCCAGGGCCGAGCGAACGGAGTTCACGGCGCCACCACCAGGACCACGTCGACGGCCGCGCCGCGGCTGGCGCCGGGAAGCTGGTAGACCTGCATCGGTTCGTCGCCGAGCGGCTCCACCAGCGGCGCCATCGCGATGTGGTCCGGCAGCGGCCGCTCGTCTCCCGCGATCTCGCCCGCGGGCGGTGCGCTCCGCGGCCACGGAAGGAAACTCAGACCGATCGCGGCGGCCGCGACGCCGGCGGCCAGCGCCGAAGCCATGGGCAGGCGGCGCCGGGCGCTCCGGGCCGCGTTCAGGCGCCTCTCGGTTGCCCGTCCATCGAGCTCGAGCCGTACGCGCCAGCGGATCGCATCGACGTCGTCCGCGCGGATCGCATCGTCGGCGCCGCCGGCGGAGACGTCGCTGAACAACAGCAGCGGATCGGCATCCAGCGAGGCCGCGCGACAGCGTTCGCAACCCTCGCGGTGACGGAGAGCGTCTTCCCAGGCGGCGTCCACTGTCGCGTCGCCGACCTCCGGACTCCTTTCGGCCCGCTCGCGTTCGCGCAGGAGGGCGGCCCAGTCGGGGCAGAGAGACGTCATGATGGGCCGTCCTTTCTCCCGGCCTCGGACCCGGCTCCGTGCGCGTACTCGGGGTATCGCTTGAGCAACTCCTCGCGGAGCAGCTTCCGGCTGTTGAACAGGTGGTTGCGGACGGTCGAGGGACGGATGCCGAGGATGCCGGCGATCTCCTTGCCGGCCAACCCCTCCATCTCGCGCAGCACGAAAACCGCGCGCTGCTTTTCGCTGAGGGTGGCCGCGAGTTCCTGGAACACGGACCGGACCTCGTTGGCGGACAGCGAGTCGAGTTGCCGTGCGGAGACCTCGCCCCGTCGGTGCTCGTCGTGCATCTGGAAGCCCTGCAGAGAGCGAAGACGGGAGGAGCGGGAGCGCAGGTGGTCGATCGCGAGGTTCGAGACGATCCGGTAGATCCAGGTGTTCGGGCTGTAGCGACGGTCGAAGCGATGCCGCGAGTTCCAGATCCGCAGGAAGGCGAGCTGGACGATGTCGCGGGCGTCTTCCTGGTCGCCCACCAGCCGGGTGGCCAGTTGAACCAGCCGGGTCGTCTTGCGGCGCATCAGTTCGTCGAGCGCCAGATCGTCGTCGCCGCGCAGGCCCTCCAGCAGGTCGACGTCGGAGGCGTCGGACCACGCCGCCTGACGTTGACGGCGGGAGTACGCGATCGTGAGACCGCTCCGGGGAGGATCTTCGCGTGGCGGTTCCATGCGGATGGCTTGCGCGGATTTCATGCCTCGCTGTTGATACGTAGGCCCGGGACAAAGCGTCCATCAGGCAGCGCTTCGACACACTGGAGCACCCTCCGTCAGCAGGCGACGGAGAATTATACTTGCGTGTCGATACGGGGCTTCGGCAGTCCCATCACTTCGCTGCGCGTTGCGCCGGAAACGGTCGGGCGCCCGGCCGTCACTTCATGTGGTTCTTCTACCAGCTCGCGATGGCGGCGGGGTTGGGCGTGGCGGCACCGGTGCTGCTGGCCCGGCGTGGACGGCGCTACCTGCCGACGCTTCCCGCCCGGCTGGGCCGCCTGCCGGAGGCTCGGGGGAAGAGACCGCTGTGGTTGCACGCGGCGTCGGTGGGCGAAGCCGCGGTGGCGGCGACCCTGGCGCGGGCCCTGCCGCCGGATCTCGACCTGTTGGTGACGACGGTGACGCCCACCGGTCAGGCCGCGGCGGAGAAGCTCTTCGGGCCGTTGACGGCGGGCGGCCGAAGCGTGGTCGTCACCTACCTTCCCTTCGACCTGGGATGGCTCGTCGGGCGCTTCCTGAAACGGTACGCGCCGCGCGCGCTGGTCCTGTTCGAGAGCGAGCTCTGGCCCCTGGTGCTGCGGGACTGCCGCCGCCGGTCAATTCCCGTGGCGGTGCTCAACGCCCGCGTCAGCGACCGCAGCTACGGGCGGATGAAGCGGGCGGGTCGTGCCGGTCGACGGTTTCTGCTCGACCCGGTGGGTCGGCTGGGCGCCCAGAGTCCGCAGGACGAGGAGCGTCTGCTGAGTCTGGGCGCGCGACCTTCGCGCACCTCGCTGACCGGCAACCTGAAGTTCGACACCCCGGAACCTGCGCCGGCGGCGGGGCTGGAGCAGGCCCTGCGCGACCTCGCGGCGGATCGGCCGATCCTGGTCGCGGGCTCGACCATGCCCGGCGAAGAGTCGATCGTCCTCGACGCCTTCGAACGACTGGACCGCGAGGCGCTGCTGGTCCTGGCGCCCCGTCATCCGGAACGCTTCGACGAGGTCTGGCGAGACCTGGAGGAACGGTCGCTGTCGGGTATGCGACGGAGCCGCATGTCGGGCTTGGAGGCGCGGACCTCGGGGGCGACCTCGCCGCCCGCGATCGTTCTGCTCGACTCTCTAAGCGAACTGGCCTCGATCTACCGGCTGGCGTCCGCCGCGTTCATCGGCGGCACGCTCGTGCCGACCGGCGGCCACAACCCGATCGAGGCGGCGCGGTTCGGCGTGCCGGTGATCGTCGGCCCGTCGATGGAGAACTTCCGGCGCATCGCGCGCGACCTCGAGGCCGCGGAGGGCCTGAGCCTGGCGGCTGACGGCAAGGCGTTGACCGAAGCGTGGCGGCGCCTTCTGGACCGACCGGACGAGGCGGCCGAGCAGGGAAGCCGCGGTCGGGCGATCGTCGACCGGAACCGAGGCGCAGCCAGGCGCTCGGTGGAGCTCCTGAGCGAACTGGTGGACCTGTCGTCGGGTCGGGCTGCCGATTCTCCCGCGGAGCGCCGAGAGAGCTCTACCAGGTACGCGAGCGGCGAGCCGCCGCCGGGGGATGACGCCGCGTCGCCGGAACTCGGCACACGACTCGGCGACGGTATCCCCGGAGACGGCGAGCCGTTGCCGGGCGATGACACGGCCGGCGACGTCGATCGAGCGCCATGATGAGCTCCTGACGATCATGAGCCCCTGGCAGCGCTTCTACGAGTGGGCGCACTGCCGCCGCCGCCGTTTCTGGTCGGCGCGCGCCGAGAGACTGGGCCGCAAGACGGTCAGCGTCGGCAACCTGCACTGGGGCGGCAGCGGCAAGACGCCGACCGTGATTGCCCTGGCGCGCGGCCTGGCCGCCCGCGGCCTGCGAACGGCCGTGCTGTCGCGCGGCTACCGCCGCGGAGGCCGGCGCCCTCTGATCGTCAGCCTCGGCCAGGGCCGGCTGGCGCCCGTCGGGGGGGCAGGCGACGAACCAGTCATGACGGCCGAGAGCCCCGGCCAAGGCCGGCTGGCGTCGGTCCAGGATGCGGGCGACGAACCGGTCATGGTGGCCGAACAGGCGCCGGATGCAGTCGTCGTCGTCGGAGCGGACCGTCGCGCGGCTGCGCGACTGGCGCTCAAGCGCGCGCCCGACATCGACGTCTTCCTGTTGGACGACGGTTTCTCGCACCTCCCCGCCCGCCGCGACGTCGAGATCCTCGTCTTCCCGGCAGCGGATCCGTTTGCCGGCGGCCTGCTCTTTCCCGGCGGCCGCTTGCGCGAGCCTCTGAGCATGGCGCGCCTCGCCGACGCCGTGGTGCTCACCGGCCTCGAGCCCGGCGCCGAACCGCCGGCCGACTTCGAGCCGACCTTGCGCCGCAACGGCTTCATCGGCCCCGTGTTCACCTCCACGCTCCGGTCCGAGCTCGCGGGCGGCCCGCCCCCCGAGCGTCCGCTGCTCGTCACCGGCGTCGCCCGTCCCGAGCGCGTCGCCCGAACCGCTGCCGCCGCCGGCCTCGAATGCGTGCGCCACCTCCGCTTCCCCGACCACCACGGCTACCCGCCGCGTTCGCTGCGCCGCATCGCCCGGACCGCCTCCCGCCTCCGCGCCGACGCGGTCGTTGCCACCTCCAAGGACGCCGTCAAGCTCCGAGTCCGCCTGCCGTCGGACGCGCCGCCCCTGCTGGAACTGCGCATCGAGGCCGCGTTCGACGGAGGCTTCCTGCCATGGCTGGCCGAGCGGCTGGAGCACTGAAATGACGACCCTCCGGCCGAGCGCACCGAACGTCGGGAAGCGCGCGGGGAAGGACCGTCCTGGACTTTGTCACCGCCTCCTCGTCATGATGCTCCAATCTTGGCTTCGGGGCGACGGCGCAGGCCCGTTGCGCGACTGGCGCCAGGCCACGGATTCGTTTGTGCCGGCGGGATCGGCCGTCGACGGGACTCCTCGCCCTTCGCCTCGAAGCCCACGTTCTGCCCAGTACAGGAGTTTTTCGATGATGGACGATGTTCCCGCGGGGGTCGTCGACGCCTACTGCACGCTGCGCATGGAATCCCAGAGACTCTTCAAGGAATGCGGAAGAGCGATTGCCGCGACGATCCCAGAGAATCTGGACGAAACGGATACGGACGAAGCGGTGATGACGGCGACGGATGACCATCCGATCCTCCAAGCCGTCTCCGAATACGCTGCCGTTGTGCATGCCGCCTCGGAGTCGTGTTGCGAGTCCCTCGCTTTGCGTTCCACGCCCTACGGCGAGGATTGGGTGCGGCTCGACCAAGATCGCCTCCACGTCTCTCCAGAAACCCTCGCTTCCTGCATTCTTGAGCACTACGTTTGGGAGGCCCTCAAGGAAGCCGAGGGTGACTTCGCTTCATCGAGGGGTGACTGAGCGGTGTGATGGCAGACGGAATGCGGACCGACCCGGACGCCGCGATCCGAGTGGCGGCATTCGCGAAACTTGAGCGGTTGGTGCTTGCGCATGGCCCGCGGTTGCCGTGGTCGCTGCTTGAGCGGGGATTTCGGGTCGGCGGCGAACACGTTCGTTTCGCCAGTCGTCCTCGCGGCATCTTCAAGCCGGAACGGATGACCGCCGCGCTCAGCGTCAAGACGGTGGCGCCGAAACCGGGTCGGCCGACCTGGTACCGGGATCAGGACGGCAAGTCGGACGACTGGACCGGGCTGCTCTCCTACGACTTGGCTCGCGGCGGCAAGAAAGACCCGACGAACCGGGCTCTGGAGGAAGCTTGGCGGCGACATGCTCCTCTGGTCTATTTCGTCGGCGTCGAGCCAGCCGTGTACGAACCGATCTGGCCGGTCTGGGTCGAGGCTCTGGACCATTCGGCCGGTCGCGTCCTGCTGGCCGCGGCCGATCTCCTGGACCCCAACAAGAGCTCGTTCGAGGCGGCGGCAGGCGGGATGGAGGCGCCAGCGAATGAACTGCGGGAGCGCTCCTACACGCTCGTGGCCGCGAAGCGGAGGAATCACCAGGCATGGTTCAGCTGCCGGACCAAGTCCGCTTACGGTTATCGTTGCGCGTTCAGCGGCCTGCCCTTGCTGCAGCTGCTGGTGGGCGCCCATATCCGCCCCGATTCGGACGGCGGCCCCGCGACGGTGACGAACGGCATTTGCATGTCGACCCTTCACCACGCCGCGTTCGACGCGAATCTCATCGGGGTCGACGCAGGTTGCCGCATCCATGTTGCCAGATCGGTCAGGGATGTGCGGGACGGCCCACTGCTCGACAGCCTGAGAAAGCTTGACAGGAAGCAACTGCATCAGCCCGACCGACCCGAGGACCGTCCCGGCCGGGAGTTCCTCGACTGGCGGTTCCGGCGCTTTCGCGAGGCTGCCGACTGATCGGCGACGCGTTCGACGTCTCCGAGTATCCGAGTGGACCGGTTTTCTGAGTGGACCGATGCGGCCCGGTTGTCTCTACGCGAACGAGCGCCCGCCGATCACCGCCCAGATGATCCACAGGATCGCGACCGGGCAGACGAAGCGCAGCAGCACGTTGCGCCAGATGGAGTGCCACCGGCTGACGTCGCCATGGCCGGCGGCGAGTTCCTCGCGGGACTTGCCGCGGCTGAGGAACCAGCCGACGAACACCGCCATCGACAGTCCTCCGAGCGGGAGAATCCAGTTCGACACGGTGTAGTCCATCGTGCCGAAGAAGCCCTCGGCGCGTTCTCCGAATGGAGCGAAGGAAGAGAGGGCGCCGCTGGCGCCGAGCGACAGGCCGGAAGGGATGCCGAACGCGAAGATGGCGGCCCCCGTAACGAGGGAGGCGCGCCGCCGGCTGAAGCCGCGGCGGTCGATCAGGTACGAGGCGACGGTCTCGAGCAGCGAGATGGTCGAGGTGAGCGCGGCGAAGCCCACGAGCAGGTAGAAGAGCGGCGCCAGGACGACTCCCAGGGGCATGTCGTAGAACATCCGGGGCAGCGTCGTGAAGAGGATCGTGGCGCTCTTGCCGAAGGTGGCCGCGCGTTCCGCCGCGCTGACGCTGAAGATGATGGAGAACATGACGACGCAGGCCATGATCGCGATCAGGGTGTCAAGCAGGCAGATGGTGACGGCGCTGCGCGGGATCGACTGCCGCGAGGACATGTACGAGCCGTAGGTCACCATCGCGCCCATGCCGACTGAGAGGGTGAAGAAGGCGTGCCCGACCGCTTCGAGCAGCCCGTCGGCGGTGATCGGGCCGACGTGGAACAGGAATCGCATCGCCTCGCCGAAACCCGGGCTCCAGAAGGAGTTGACCACCAGCAGCAGGAGAATCGCTCCCAGCACCGGCATCAGCGCCTTGGTCACCCGTTCGATGCCGTCGTGAACGCCGAGCGCGACGACGCCGACCGTGATCAGCATGAACAGGGCGTGGAAGCCGATCTGAAGCGGTCCGTTGGCGAGGAAGGCGCCGAAGCTCTCGCCCAGCGTCTGCCCCTCGAGGTCCATGCCGCGGGCCGACCAGGCCAGACATTGGCCGAAGTAGTAGACCGTCCAGCCCGCGATCAGCGCGTAGTACGAGAGCAGGATGAAGCTGCCGGTGACGGCGAGCCCCCCGACCGCCCCCCAGGCGCGTCCGCCCGCCGAGTCCTTCGCGGCCCGAATGAAGGCGCCGACCGGGCTCTGCCGGGTGCGGCGACCGATGACCAGCTCGGCCATCATGATCGGCAGACCGATCAGGGCGATCGCCGCGAGGTAGACCAGGACGAAGGAACCTCCGTCGTTGGCGTACGTGATGTACGGGAACTTCCAGATGTTGCCGAGCCCGATCGCCGAGCCGACGGCCGCGAAGATGAAACCGATCTGGCCGAATCGACCGCGTCCCCTGGAATCGTCCGCCACGTCTGTTCCTCCTGATGCAGTTCTGGATGGCGTCGGCGATGCGCCGCGTCGCCGACGGGCGGGAGCCTGTGGGCTCGTGTCGCGGAAGGCAGCGTAGCAAGTGCCGCGGTGCGTCGGGGTTTGCAGGATCGTGGCCAGGTGGGGGCGGGGTGGGGGCCGGACACGGAATCAGCGACGAGGTTGGCGGCGGTCGAGGAGTCGGCGAAGCGCGGACGAGAGGGGGCGCCGCTTCGCCGCGCGTTCGTCTGGCCGCGCTCGGCGCGCGCCGGCCGCGGGATCGGAAGACGCACCGCGCCGGAACCGCGCGGAGGTCCCCATGTCGCGGCCCGTCAGCGGCCGGAGACGGACGCCGCGACCGGACTGAACGGGGTCTCGGGGCCCACGACGCGGGTCAGCCATTCGGCGCGCCAGGCGTCCAGCTGCGGCGTCCGCGGGTACTCCTCGCCGGCGGCGAAGGGGTAGCCGGACATGGCGGCGAAGGGCAGGGGGAGGTTGCTGTCGGCCTTCCAGGTGTTGCGGTCGGCGTCCTTGTCCCAGCCGAAGCTCTCCAGGAACAGGGTGCGGGTGTAGCCCGGTTCGACGGACGGCAGGTCGCGGGCGTCGAAGCGCAGGCGGACCTCGTCGCCCGGTCCGATGACGACCTGGCGGTCGTCGACGTCGACGAGGAGCTCACGCACGTCGCCGAAGCGGGTGTAGCGGCCGGGGAAGGGAAGCCAGGGGGACTCCTTGCTGGTGCGCTGGTAGTCGAACAGGTGGGGGCCGTTGGGCGCCGGTCGGGTCGGCGCGGAGAAGCCGCGGTACGACAGGTCGGCGTCCGCGGCGTCCAGACGCGCCCGGATGACGACGCCGGCGCCGTCGACGCCGCCTAGGTCCGTGCTCCAGGCGACGCGGTCCCAGTGCAGCCAGCGAGTGGTGACGATCCGGAGCCGGCGGGCCCCCGCGGGCAGCGCGGGGGTGTCGACGATCATCGTCTTCGTCTTGCCGGGCGGAAAGCCCATCGGGTCGAGCAACGTCCGCCAACGACCGTCCACCTCGACCTCGAGACGGGTCATCGCCATCTCGATCCTGCCGTGTTCGACCGCCTGGGCGATGGCGAGATTCAGGCTGGCGTCCGCCGGGAAGACCCAGCCGTCGAGCCACAGCCGGACCGGCTTGCCGGGCGCTTCGCCCAGATCGAAGGTGAAGGCCCAAGGCTCGGCGGCATGGCCCTGGAAGCGCGACCGTCGGTAGCCGTCGGCGTAGATCTCGTCGCGGCGGCGGACCCGATCCGTCACGTCGCGTCCGCGGCCGTCGGTGGCCCGGGCCACCGGGCGGACGCCGGCGCTGGCGACCACCTCGTCGGGAGGCCGGCCGACGTGCCCTCGGCCGGGGACAATGCGCAGGTTGCTCGCAACCTCCACCCCATCGCGGTGGTCGACCACCCAGAGCCGCACGCGGTCGATGTAGGCGGCCTCCCAGAGTTCCTCGGTGATCCGCAGGTCGTAGAAGCCGTCGCGGGGCCGGGCGCCGTCGACCCGCACCAGCTCGTCCGGGTCGTAGCCGTTCCAGACCCCGTCGGCGAGCGGCATGCCGAGCGGGGCGCCCCACAGCAGGTCGGTGACGAAGGCGATCCTCTCGCCGTCCCAGGCGTAGAGAAAGGGACAACTGCCCTTGAGCACCTGCTCCTCGACGATCGTCTGGTCGCTGCCGGGGTAGAGCCGGTTCTGCGGCACGCCGTTGGCCCAGACGATCCGGATCAGGTCGGGGCGGCGCCGGTCGCCGAGGCCGATGTGGGTGAACGGGCGGTCGACCTCGAAGGTCTGGACCGCCCGCCCGGACTTCACCTCGATCGACGTTCCGCGGCCGAAGACGTTGTTCTTCTGGTTCCCCAGGTCGAGGCCGATCAGCCGGACCCGCAACCAGCCGTTCTCGGCGCCGCTCAGGTTCTCGATCCGGTAGAGGCCGCCATTGCCCGCCGCGACCAGATCCTGATCGCCGTCGCCGTCCAGATCCTCCGCCCGCACCGCGCTCAGGCCGGCGTCCCGGGGAAGTCCGGCGACCCGGGCCAGGCGGAACTCGAGTGACGGAAAGCCCGACGCGGCGGTCTGGGTCAGCACGCGGAGCTCGCCGCCGGCAACGAGGGCGAGGTCCCTTCGGCCGTCGTTGTCGGCGTCCATCAGGGCGAAGTCGGTTGCGTCCGCCGGCAGTGCGGCCGACCGCGAGGTCAGGGCGACGGGAACGACGGCGCCGTCTTCGTCGATTCGCAGGATGACGGTCGACTCGCCGGCGAGGACGAACTCGGGCGTGCCGTCGCCGTCCAGGTCGGCGGTTCGGACGACCCGCACCGGCGACCCCGTCGCGAGTCCGGCGTTCGCCGTCCTCCCGCCTAGCAGCCGGCCCAGCCACGCGCGCACGCGGCCGCCGCCTGGCGCCGGCGGGACGCGTTCCGCAAACCGGCCCTGGCGCAGGTTGTCGAGCCACAGGACGCCGTCGTCGTGCGCCAGCAGCAGGTCGGTGTCGCCGTCGCGGTCGGCGTCGGCGGCCTGCAGATGATGGACCGCGCGGACGTCCAGGGCGGGTAGCGCCCGGCGGCCCAGCGCGTCGAGCGGACCCTCGAAGACGCCTTCGCCGGAGACGTTCCGCAGCAGATCGGCCGGGCCGCCTTCCGGCGCCACGGCGAGGTCCAGGTCGCCGTCGCTGTCGAAGTCGATCAGGTCCGCCGCGGTCGCCGCCATGCCGTTTCCCAGGAACCGACCGGTTGCGTCCGCGAACCGCGGCGGGTCGTCGACCCGCCAGACAGCCAAGGGGTCGCCGACCGTTACCAGATCGAGCGTCCCGTCGTTGTCCGCGTCGCCGACGACGAGAGCGCGGGCGGCGGTTGCGGCGGTCGCGGCAGGCGCCGCATGGCCTTCCGCTGCGCGGCGCAGTTCGAGTCGGTTGACGGCATCCCCGCCGTCCTCGGCATCCCCGGCATCCCCGGCATCCCCGGCATCCCCGGAACCTCGGCCGCGTACCGCCCGCGCGATGTCGGGCCGGCCGTCGCCGTCGAAGTCCGCCACTTCCAGCGCCCGGTCGCGGTTCGGCGCGGCGTCGATCCGGGTCGCCTGGGAAGCGGACCGGGAGTGGATCGCCGAAGTTCTCCCAGGGCGGTTCGTCCTCGAAGCGTTCCACGGGAATGCCTCGGATGTTCGTGTAGACCTCCGCCAGGCTGCTGTGCCATCCCGGCGTCGCGAGCAAGACGTTCCTCAGTCTGGGCGCCCAGGCGCGCGCCCGCTCCAGGTCGGCCGCCTCCAGGGCGTCGAGCACCTCCTCGATGACCCGCTCGGCGACCGGCTGCGCCTGCCAGAGCAGTTCCCGGATCCTCAGGTAGTCGTCGCTCGCCCGGCCGCGGTCGCCGTCCTCGAGCGCGGTCGCGCCGCTCAGCAGCAGAACGACCAGGTTGTCGGGCCGGAGGGTTCGCAGCCGGTCGACGGCGGCGCGAAGGTCTGCCGCGGCTTGGGGACCGCTCAGGATCTCGGCATGGCGGTAGAGGGCGTACTGCACCTCCGGATCGTCGGGCGCGGCCCGGGCCGCCCGGCGGTAGTCCACCAGCGCTTCCTCGTTGCCGCCGGCGCCGCCCTGAAGGACGTCGGCGCGGATCAGCAGCAGGTCGCCCCGGTCGCCGCCCAGCTTCAGGGCGCGGTCGATCGCCGTCAGCGCTGCCTGAGACCGATCCTGGCGCAGCAGGGCGACCGCCAGGTTGGCGTGCCCCAGCGGCTCGTCCGGCAGGAGTTCGATCAGGCGTCTGAACGTCGTCTCCGCCTCGGCGGCGTCCTCGTTCTCCAGCTGGGCGTAGCCGATGTTGCGGAGCGCCGCCTGTTCCTCCGTCGGAGGCGCGGCCGTCGCGGGGAGCGAGGCGGCGGCCAGGGCGGCCACGAGAAAGAGCCTGCGCGGGCTGGACACGGCCAACCGATCCTATGTGTCCCGTGCGGCGGCCCGGCGGCCCGTGGCGGCCCAACCCGCCGACAGCGCTTCCGCCTGCTCCAGCACGGTCTGCGTCGCCTGCTCCTGCCGGTCCGGCGGGTAGCCATGCTGGCGCAGAACCCGCTTGACGAGCACCCGGAGGTGGGCGCGGACGTTCTCGCGCAGCGTCCAGTCGACCGTGACGTTGCGGCGCACGGTGTCGACGAGGTCACGGGCGATGTCGCGCAGGACCTCGTCGCCGAGCACCTTCACCGCGCTGTCGTTGGCTTCCAGCGCGTCGTAGAACGCGAGTTCCTCTTGCGACAGTCCGATCTCCTCTCCTCGGGCGTTCGCCTCGCGCAGGCCGCGGGCCAGGTCGATCAGTTCCTCGATCACCTGCGCCGCCTGCACGGCGCGGTTCCTGTACTGCCGCAGGGTCCGCTCCAGCATGTCGGCGAAGGAGCGCGCCTGAACGACGTTCTTGCGTCGGCGCACGGCGACTTCTCCCCTCAGGAGCTTCTGCAGCAGTTCGACCGCAAGATTCGGCTGCTTCATTCCCTGCACTTCGGCAAGGAAGTCCTCCGACAGGATGGAGATGTCGGGCTTGTCCAGCCCGGCGGCGGCGAAGATGTCGACGACGCCGTCCGACGCCACGGCCCGCGAGACGAGCTGACGGACGGCGTGATCGAGTTCTTCCTCCGGCCGCGTCGTCGCCTCCGCCCGTTTGGCGAGGACCGAGCGGACGGCCTGGAAGAAGGCCGTGTCGTCGCGGATGCGCATCGCCTCTTCGTGCGGGGCCGCGAGCGCGAAAGCCCGACTGAGTTCCCGCACCGCCTGGAGGCAGCGTTCCTTGCCGTTCTCCTGAGCCAGGATGTGCTCCTGGGCCGCCGGCAGCAGTCCGACGCGGTCCGCCGGCGCGCCGTCGATCCAGCGCCGGAAGTCGAAGCCGTGAAACAGACCGAGGCAGACCTCGTGCTTTTCCAGCATCAGGGCCACGGCCTCCGACTGGTCGAGCGCGGTCCTGCCGGCGCCGCCGCTCCCGGTGTAGGTCGCGAGCGCTCGTTCGAGTTCGTGGGCAAGCCCCAGATAGTCCACCACGAGACCGCCCGGCTTGTCCCGGAAGACGCGGTTCACGCGCGCGATCGCCTGCATCAGCCTGTGGCCGCGCATCGGCTTGTCGAGGTACATCGTGTGCAGACTGGGCGCGTCGAAACCGGTCAGCCACATGTCGCGGACGAGCGCGACGGCGAACTCGTCCTCGGGATCGCGGAACCGTCCGGCCAGCGCCTCGCGGCGCGTCTTGTTGCGGATGTGAGGCTGCCAGTCCGGCGGATCGGCGGCGGCGCCGGTCATCACCACCTTGATGCGCCCCCGGGCGTCGTCGGCGTGCTGCCATTCCGGCCGCAGGCGGACCAGCGCCCGGTAGAGGTCGACGCAGATCCGCCGGCTCATGCAGACGATCATCGCCTTGCCTTCCATCGCCTCCAGTCGCTTCTCGAAGTGATCGACGATGTCCCCTGCGACCAGGGCGACGCGCCGCCGAGCGCCGACGATCGCCTCGAGCTGCGCCCATCGGGATTTCAGCCTCTCCTTGCGGTCGATCTCCTCGCCCTCCGTCGCCTCCTCGAACCCGGCGTCGATGCGGGGCCTCTCGTCCTCGTCGAGCGCCAGCCGGGCCAGCCGGCTCTCGTAGTAGATCGGCACGGTGGCGCCGTCCTCCACCGCGCGTTGAATGTCGTAGACGCTGATGTAGTCGCCGAACACGGCGCGGGTACTCGCGTCCTCCAGTTCGATCGGCGTGCCGGTGAACCCCACGAAGGAGGCTTTGGGCAGGGCGTCGCGCATGTGGCCGGCGAAGCCGTCGATGAAATCGTACTGGCTGCGATGGGCTTCGTCAGCGATGACGACGACGTTCCGGCGCGCGGACAGCAGGGGATGGCGGTCGCCCGTCTCTTCGGGGAAGAACTTCTGGATGGTGGTGAACACGACGCCGCCGGCATCGACCGCGAGACGGGCCCGCAGGTCGGCCCGGCTCGCGGCCTGGCGCGGCGGCTGGCGCAGCAGATCCCGGCAGCGCGCGAAGGTGGCGAACAACTGATCGTCGAGGTCGTTGCGATCGGTCAGCACGACGATCGTCGGGTTCTTCATCGCCGGTTCGCGGACGATGCGCCCGGCGTAGAAGGCCATCGTCAGGCTCTTGCCCGATCCCTGGGTGTGCCAGACCACGCCGATCCGGCGGTCCCCGGGCGCGCCGCCCGACCCGAGCGCGGATGCCGGACGGCGGGCAGACGCCGCGGCGTCTGCCTCTCGCTGGAGTTCCGCCGCGCGCAGCGTTTCGCCGACCGCGGCCTCGACGGCGTGGAACTGGTGATAGCCCGCCATCTTCTTGGCAAGCGCGCCCCCGTCGTCCTCGAACACGAGGAAGTCGCGTACGAGCGACAGGAAGCGGGCGCGGCCGCAGACGCCGGCGAGCATCACCCGCAACTGCGGCAGGGACGAGTCGGCGACCGTGTCGCCGGCGATCGTCCGCCAGGGCTTGAACCACTCCCGGCCGGCCGTCAGCGTGCCGATCCGCGCTTTCACTCCGTCCGAGACGATCAGCACGGCGTTCATCGCAAACAGCGACGGCAGCTCCGCCTTGTAGGTCTGCAACTGATGCCACGCCGTCCAGATCGTGGCGTCCTCATCCGCCGGGTTCTTCAGTTCGACCACCGCGAGCGGCAGGCCGTTGACGAACAGCACGATGTCCGGTCGACGCTCGCGCCGGTTCTCGATCACGGTGAACTGGTTGACCGCCAGCCAGTCGTTCCGGTCGGGATCGTCGAAGTCGACCGGGCGAACCTGCGCCCCCTGGATTGCGCCGCGCGCGCCGGGGTACTCGACCGTCACGCCGTCGATCAGCGCCCGATGGAAGGCGCGGTTGCGCGCTTCCAGGGCGGCGCCTTCCGGCTGGATCAATCGACGGTACGCATCGTCCAGGGCCTCGGCCGGCAGGCCGGGGTTGAGCCGCGCCAGCGCGGCGCGCAGACGCTCCGCCAGCACGACCGCGCCATGGTCATCCCGCTCGGCGCCCGGCTGATCGGGACCGATCGCCGGCCCGTGGACGCCGAGCCAGCCCAGCTCCTCGAGCCAGCCGAGAGCCGCCGCCTCGACCTCGGATTCCGTGAAGCCGGTCACCGCTTCGGAGACTCTCGCGGTTGCAGGTTCATCGCGTCGCCCTCAGCCGTCGGCGCCGGCCGCGGCGCTCCTGGCGACCGAACTCTGGGCGACGGCGACGATGGCGTTCAGCTTCTCGCCGATCTCGGGGTCGATCTCCGCCCGCGGAACGTGGTCCGCCAGTTCGTGGAAGTTCTTCTTGTCCATCAGGTTGGGCAGAGCGAGCTTGCTGGACCAGGACCGAAACAGCGGCCTGAGGAACGCGTCGCTGACCTTGACCTCCGCGTCCCACGGCGAGCCGGTCCCCAGCGTCTCCAGCGCGGCGCCGACCTCCCGGATCGCCTCCCGCCTGGCGGCCCGCCGCGTCCGGTTCGTCCAGCATGATGACCGCGCCCGGATTGGCGGACAGGTAGGCCAGAATCAGGAGGGTCTGCTGCAGCCCCCGGCCGCTCGAAGATAGATCGAGAACGGCGCCGTCTTCCCGATACGCCATCGTGATCTCTCCGCGCGCCTCCAGGTACCGCGGTCGCTGCAGCTCGACTCCGAAGAGCGCTTCGATTCGCTCCGTCAGCGACTCCCATCGGTCGGGATGTTCGTCGGCCACGCTCAGGCACAAATTGCGAAGGACCTCGGCCGTGCGCCCCTCGCCGATCCTCACATCGACGGCGCCCGGGTCGAGCCGCGTCTCGGTGGCGGCAAGTCCGGACATCGGCGGAAGGAACGCCGCATGGACGAATCCGGCTTCACGCGGAACGGGCATCCTCGCGGGCGATTTCGTTTCGTCAAGCCGCAACGGGCGGCAGTAGAACGACTCCTCGTTGGCGTAGTCGAACTCCAGACCGCAGGTCCACGTCCGGTCCTTGCTGACGCCCTCGACGACGAGTTCGACCCGCACGTTGCTGGTCCGCTGCCTGCCGTCGATGCGCTGGACCTCCCGCGTATGGAGGCGGCGCCAAAGATGCGCCGCGCTCGGATGAGGAATCGCGAACAGATCCTTCCGATTGACCGTCACGCCGGGCCGCTTCTCCGGCATGCCCCTGCCCGCGCGCTTCTCGTTCCAGCGCTTCACGCCGAGTTCCCACAAGGCAAGCGCCTGAATGGCCGACGTCTTTCCCGAGTTGTTCGGGCCGATGAACACGACCGAATTCCCCAGCTCGATCTCGACATCCTCGAACCGCTTGAAGTTGCGGACCGTCATCCGGGTCAGCATCGGATTGCCCTCCCGCTTCTTCCGAGAACGAGTCTTGCGCGTTCCGTCGGACTTCGGTGCGGTCCCGGGACTCGCCCATGGGCTACCGCAGCTCGAAGTTCAGGTCTCGCGCCGCGGCGAGCGTGTCGCCGGAGAAGAACGTCGCCTCTGGACGCCCGGTTTTCCTGGCGCGGTAGAGACCATGCACCGCCAGGTCCTCGGATTCGTCGCCAAACGCGGTGATGGCCTCGTCAATGCACTCGTGGCTATGGGTTGCGGCGAAGATCTGCACGTTGGCAGCGCTTGCCATCCTGTGGAGCCGCCGCCAGAACTCGCCGAGGACCGAGTGGTGGAGGCCGTTCTCGATCTCGTCCACCAGCAGGACCCCCTGGCTGGCGCCGGCGAGGTTCGCCGCCAGCCGGAAGAGCCTGACCATCCCGTCGCCGAGGTCGTACAGGGGGCTGGAGCTCCCGTCGGCCGTCGTGGCCCAGACGCGAAACCCCGTCTCGTCCGTGAGAATCTCCAGGTCCGCAATGCCGTGGTCCAGCACCGAGAGAACGTCCAGAATCTGTCGCTTTCTCCCGCCACGGACGGCGTCGGAGTAGTGGTCGATCAGGTCCTTGTCGAGAACCAGTGGATTCTGTACGCCACCTTCGATCACAGCCTGGCCTCTGCCGGCGGGCATCGGAACCAGTGGGTGAAGTACGGGGCCCTTCGCCGTCATGTGGAAGTCGCTTCCCTCGCTCAGGTCCGCTTCTTTGCCGTCGATCCAGAGCCGAAGCCGTCCCTGCTCCGCCGCAAGCGCCGCCTCCTTCGAACCATTCCCGGCTCGCGGGCCGTCTTGCTGCCCGACGCGATCTCGAACCGTCGCGTTCGCGGACGGGACATATTCGAGCCGGAAGCTGCAGGACCTGCCGTACTCCTCGCCCTCGAGTTCGATCCGATCAGCCGCCAGGCCCATCGCGGGATCGACCGCAACCATGGAACTCCGTCGGACGTTGGAGTTCCACACCAGAGTGGAGTTGAACCTGCCGTGGAAGAGGCGGACCGCCTCCAGAAGTGAGGTCTTCCCCGCGGCGTTCCGGCCCGTGATCAGGTTCACTCGCGGCGCTACGCGCGGGATGTCCAGACCGTCCAGCCCCCGATAGCGGATCACTCGGAAGCTCTGCAGGTGACTCATGGCCGAAGGAAGCTAGCACGCGATGTCGGCGTCCGTAGGTGGGCCCTCGCACGCCGCCCGCGGCTTCTCTCGGCTGTCGCCTTCTCGGGCTTGCCGGAACGCGTCAGGGTGCCGCCAAGGGCCTCGGCGCAGAAAGGGCGTTCACTTTGGCCGCCTGTCCACGCGACTCATGCGGCGAGTTCGTCCTTCGCTTTGTCCCGGGCAGACCACGGGATTGGCTGTACGCCGTACTGCCGCAACGCGGCCAGAACGTCATCGAAGGTCCCGTGTTCACGTCCCACTTCGCGGAGGCTCGTCCGGTCCCGGAGCCAGTCCAGATAGTCTTCAACGAGAGGCTTCACGTTCTGGCTCATGTCAACGATGCTCGTTCACCGGATCAGCCGGCTTCGTCGCCCACGATGACGTCGTCGATGACCGGATTGAGCAGGCGCCAGCGTTGTCCTGCTCTCTCCAGATCGCCCCGCATGACGACCGGGGCCTTCGCCTTGTGGGCTTCAACCGCGCGGTGGTAATCGGACTGCGGCAGGACCGCGACAACGGACTGGTTCTTGCCGTCGATCGAGGTCCTCAACGTCACGGCGCCTTCCGTGTCCGCCTCGCTCTTGGCCAGACGCTGTACAAGCCCGATCAGAGTCACGCCAGGCTGGGGTTCACGGTCGCAGAACACTCGGCTCGCCTCGCGGAGAATCGGCCCGTCGTGGGAGGCGAACGGAACTACGGTTCTGGCTTCTTCGCGTGGATGCGTCCGCGCCCAGACGACATTGACGTCCAGCTTGGGGATCGTCTCGACCAGCGTTACGAGCGCGTCGCACAGGTTGGCGCTGACTCCTCGTTCCACCGCTCCGGTGAACGCCTCCACATCGCCGACGTTCATGGCATCGGTTGCCTTCCGCGTCGTAGCCAGAGCTTCGGTCAACCGACCCGTGACGCGCCGCTCGAAGGACTCGACGCTCGCGTCCACGTTGGCCAACCGGCTCTGAAACGGCGGCGACACGACCGGGCCAAGCAACGTCACGACGAAGCTCCCGTGGTCCGCCTGACCCAGTCGTACCCGCTTCAGGTAGTCCGTCGCCTCTCGGTTCGCGCCCGGTCTGTAGACCGGCCTGGGCCGGACAACCGAGCAGGCCGCCGCCAGCAGCATGTCGCGAGAGCTGCAGACGAGGTCCGCTCCCGCATTGACCGGCAGGCTGCCGCCGTTGTCACTTCCGACGGCCCGCACTCGCACGACATCGCGGTCCGCGGTCGCGAGATCCCGATAGACCGTCGTCTCGTCCTGGTCCCCGACCGTCGCGAACGTGTCGACCAGCGTTGCCACCACGCTGGCGTAGTCGCCGAGATGCTCGGTGTTCGGCAGTACGATCTCCGGCAGGCCTTCCCCGGCGTACAGGTCGGAATGAACCCGATACGGTTCCTGCCGTGTCCACCCAGCAGCTCTCGCGTAGGCAGCAAGCGCCCCCGGCGACACCGCCAGAAGGGCCTTCTCGTCACGAATGCGAACTCTCATCGGATGTCTCCCGAGCGCGATCGATCCATCAGCTCTTGCAGCGTGTCCACGTCGAGCACGTTGTCCTCAGGAATGTGAACCGTGACGGTCCGCTGCCCGACAACTTTCCCGTATCCTCCCTGCAGGCTCAGCCAGTAGGCCCACCGCCGAAGCAGCACGAGACCAGCGCTCGTGGCCAATGTCGTCGCGTACAACAAAGATAGCCTCTCGTTCTGACCCGAATCGATGAACGCTTGACCCTCTGGACTTGGTCACGCTACTCCCGAAGTTCAACAGAAAACGGGACAATCCCGCCTTCCTTCGGAGCGGTTGTCTCGGTCAGTTGGGAAGCCTCGATGTTGATGATGCCCGTGACGTGAACGCCCTCGAACTGTTCGAGGTTCCGTACTGCGGAGAGGATGGCAGCGCCCAGCGAGGTGGCCTCGCGGTTGAAATCGACGTACTGGACATCACTAGACCGGCTGATTGTGGCGTCGCCACAGCCAGCGTCGAAGAGCTCGTCGATGAGCGGTTCGGACTGCAGATCGCGGCCCTCGACGATCAGGGTGAACCGCTGGATCGGCATGGATTGTCCTCCTCTAGTCCGTTTGGTCCTTGGTGTGCACACAGCGCTTGATGGCGCGCAGTAGGTCTTTGGCGTGGTCGCCCGGGTTTCTCGGTGTGGACCAGATCGACGTCGTGCATCCCGACGGCTTGCCTCCGCCACATCTCATCATGCCCCAGCGATGGCCGGAAGACGTGGGGGTGACAGTCCAGCCTGCCGTCTCCGCCGCGGCCAGCGCGGCCTCGACGTCCTTCTTCGGGTGTCGACGCCGCATTCTCCGGGACGCTACAGTAAACGGCTCGGCAGGGAGTAGTCGTCGTTCTGTCGGCGGTGTCCGTTGGCGTAGGGCAGTTCCTACATCGTCGCACCGACCGGGTGGGCGGTCCGGCGCATTCGTCTTTCAGCGCGTCGAACGCCAAGTTGAGGCCGGGCGAGCGCGGAGAGCACATGGTCCTGCAGCACGACCTCGCCGTAGTCGGCGCGTTCCGCGTCCGGCGTGCAGGGCGCGATGCCGGGGTTGTACAGGACCGTTCAGCCGAGCGATACGAGCCAATGAGTGCGGAGGCTTGGGCGGTCGATCCCGACAGGGACGCATCGGCCACGGTCGACCCTCGGTCAGGTTCCATGCGTCACGACCGATGCCGGGCGGTCATCATGGGCACACTCCGGTTCCATTCCCGTCATCCGCAGTTTACCGGAGACCAGCCTTGGGAGAAGTGCGTCGCGCAAAGGCCCGAGCTGCGCGGATTCTCTTGTGTTCGAGACGACACGCTTGTACAAGGAGCAGCTTGTTCCGTCGTAGACCCCAAGAATCCGTTTGGGCGGAACGACGACAGGAAGCGGGCGAAACGTCTTCTTGCTGATCTCGGCGAACGTGGAGCCGCCGGAGACATCCCTAATGTGCTCAAGATTCTCGTGACACCACGACAGCACGTACAGGCCCGGTAGCCGCATTCGGCAGATCATGGCGATGAACCCTTGGTTTACGGCCATTGCTGTCCCGTTGACCGAGTTGAGAAACGGGCCTGAATCCGTCTCTTGCTGTATCATTGGTTGTCGTCGGAAACCCCAATGACTACAAGGAGGATTCAGGCCCATGGCGTATCGTAGCACGGTGTTCGGACAGCTGCTCAGGATGGTGTCGAGACATGAGTTCGAGAGAGACGCACGGACACTTGACACGGGGAGAAAGCTCCGATCCATGAGCCGGTGGAGTCAGTTCGCGGCGATGGCGATGGTTCAGTTGTCGGGGCGGTGCAGTTTGCGGGACGTGGTGTCGAATCTGGATGCCCAGAGACGCAAGCTCTACCATCTCGGAATCGGACGAGTCGCTCGAAGCTCGCTTGCCCGCGTCAACCAGAACCGGTCTCCCAAGCTCTTCGAGTTGCAGTTCGAGCGCCTTCTGGGTCGCTGCCGCGGCATGGCGCCCGGCCACAGGTTTCGCTTCAGGAACCGGCTCGTGTCTCTGGACGCGACGCACATCGACCTGTGCCTCGGGCTGTTCTCGTGGGCCAAGTTCAGCAAGAGCAAGGGGGCGATCAAGGTCCACGTCGGTCTCGACCATGCCGGCCATCTGCCGTCGTTCGTGAGGGTGACGGACGGGAAGGGGAAGGGGAAGACGTCGGACATTGCGATCGCCCGGACTCTGCGGCTGCAGCCGGGGAGCATCGTCGCCGCAGACCGGTTGTACCAGAACTTCAGCTGGCTGAAATGGGGATGTCCCGCCGGCTGTTGAACTTTGGGAGTAGGGTGGCGGCTCACCCGGCCCGGTGAGCGGGCCGGTTCCAGCGAAAGAAAGGAGACGCCACCCATGGCGAATCATGGCAGTCGGGAAGGGAATCGGCAAGAGAGAAGGAGCAGCTCGTCGTCGGGGTCGGGGCTTGGTCTGTTGGAGGCATCGTCCTCGTTGTTCGACGGTCTGTCGAGCTTTCAGGATCTGTGCGTTGAGACAGGCCGTTCTGCCTTGGCGCAGTTGATGGAGAAGGAGCGGGAGTTGCGGTGCGGGGCGAAGGGTCGTCACCAGGATGCTCGTTCGGTGTGGCGCGCGGGCAGCGCTCCGAGTCAGGTGACGCTGGGCGGCGCCCGGATGGAGATTCAGCGTCTGCGGATACGGGGTCCGGAGGGCGAGGTGCGTCTCGAGTCGTTCGAGTGGGCGTCGTCTCGCGACGCGATGGACCGTCACACGATGGAAGCGATCGCTTCGGGCGTGTCGACGCGGAACTACCGGCGGTCGCTGGACACGGCGGCAGCGGGTTCGGACCGTCGTTCGGCTTCCAGGAGTTCGGTGTCTCGTCGCTTCAAGGCGCTGTCGATGCGGCAGATGGAGAAGTTCCTGTCGTCGTCGCTGGAAGACGAGGACATCCGCGTGTTGTGCGTGGACGCGAAGTACATCGGTGGCCACTGCATTCTGATCGCCTTGGGCGTTTCGTCGTCCGGTCACAAGCGGGTTCTTGGCCTTCGCGAGGGTTCGACGGAGAACACGGCGGTGGTCCGCGCTCTTCTCGCCGACCTGGTGGAGCGGGGCCTTTCGACGGCGAAGCCGTTGCTGTTCGTCATCGACGGCAGCAAGGCCCTGCGCCGCGCGATCAGGGAGGTCTTCGGCGACGCCGCGACGGTGCAGCGCTGCCAGGTCCACAAGGCCCGGAACGTCGAGGAACACCTGCCCGAAGAGAAGCGAGCCTCGATTCGCCGGGCGCTCCGCAAGGCCTGGGACAGCAAATCCGCCAAGACGGCCTTGAGGCGTCTGCGGCAGCTCGCCAGTCATCTCGAGCGGGAGCACCCCGGCGCAGCGGCCTCCCTACGGGAAGGCATGGAGGAGACCGTCACCGTGCTCGAACTCGGCCTCGCCGGAGCTCTCCAGAAGACCATGCGCAGCACCAATCCGATCGAGAGCCTCAACAGCTCCGTCGGGCGCTACACCCGCAACGTCAAGCGCTGGCGGGGCGGCGCCATGATCCAGCGCTGGGTCGCCGCAGCCCTCGTCGATGCGCAATCACGCTTCCACCGCGTCAGAGGCTACCGAGACATGCCAGAACTCATCCGTGCTCTCGAACGACGAGCACGTCACGTTGACCACCAAACCAAGGCCGCTTAACATTCTTCAACACACACGAGCCGCCATCCGAAGTTCAACAGAAAACGGGACAATCCCGCTGAAATCCCTTGATGCACAAGGGGTTTTTCTGGTCACCCGGCTCAAGCGGAGGGTGAAGTACGCGGTCCGTGAGCGTCGTGCGTACGCTTCCGGTCGCGGCGTGACTTCGGACCAGACGATTGAACTGACGACCAGGAAGGGCCAGAAGGACTGTCCGATTCCCCTGCGGCGGGTCGGCTACCGGGACGCCGAGACCGGCAAACACTACGTGTTCCTCACCAACAACTTTCAGCTCGCGCCAAGGACCATCGCGGACATCTACAAGGCGCGTTGGGAGGTCGAGCTCTTCTTCAAGTGGATCAAGCAGAACCTGCGCATCAAGAGCTTTCTCGGCACGTCCCGCAACGCCGTGCTGACGCAGATCTGGATCGCCATGTGCGTTCACCTGATGCTTGCCTACCTGAAGTTCGCCAATCGTCTCAAGTGGAGCCTCAGCGAGATCCTGCGCCTGCTTCACCTCAATCTGTTTGAACGACGGACACTCAATGACCTGTTACAGCCCCAACGAGAACCGCCGGGACCAGAAAACGCTCAACTTCAACTCGCCATACCACGAAGTTAGTGGGACAGCAATGGTTTACGGCAGTCGGTACCTCAGTGATGGCCAAGTAGCCGATTGGCGCTCGGGACGACAAGAGCACCGTTCCACGCGGCAAGAGACCTGAACTAATCTGTTGCACGCCCGCGTCGGTAATCTTCCGGTCCGTCCCCAGCAACGCCGTTGACGCCAGTTTCGAGAGATCCTTGGGCGTAGCCCAGCAGTGCCGGCCACCGTTCCAGTAGGTGGGATCCTTCGTGCTGGGAGTCCCGCCACCCACAACATCGACTTCCGCACCGATCTCCGAGACCTCCCAGCCCTCCGGTATCTCGCCGAGTTCGGAGTCGACGAGGCGGTCCGGGAACAGGTCCCAGGTCTCAGGAGGCAGGTAGGGGGCACGGCCCTCCATCTTCGCCCTGACCGGTCCGAAGTTGACGAACCAGTCCTTGAAGATGGCTTGCGCCATGGCTTCCAGGGTCCGGTTCATCCGGCGGTTCAGTTCGATCTTGTCGTCCAGGGCGCCGAGGATGTGGGCGATGGCGCCTTGTTCGGCGAGGGGCGGGAGGCGGATCCCCAGGCTCTCGATGTCGGCGGGCCTGATGGATGGGTATGCGGACGTGCTGTGTTCGGCGATCGTCTGCAGTTGGTCGACGATCCGGTCCTGCGTGAGAAACCAGTAGAGATAGTCCGTGTCCGCGACGTCGGCTTGGCCGCGAAACACGGCGAAGCCCGTGGAAGCAAGGAAATTCTTGGGAAGGTCTCGCAGGATTCCGAAGTGTCTCTGGTTCGGCCGAACGGTGGACAGTACGATGTCGCCCGGTCTGACCTTGCGACGCGCTCGAACAGGCAACGGGTCCTTGTCGAGGTCGAAGCGCTGGACGGCCGCGATGCGGTTTGCGATGATGTTGCCGGTGTCAAGGTAGTTGACGAAGGACCACGCGTCCTTTCTGGGCGAGTAGGTCGCGTCGTTGAACTCGATGCAGTCGCCGAGCCTTGCTCTGGTTCGCGCATCGCCAGTAGAAGAGCTTGGCGGGTCCGTCAACGCCACATACCCCCGCTCGATCTCTCGATGAAATCGCTCGGGCAGTCGCGCCCAGTCGCGGGCTTCGACGAGGAAGGGGATCGTGGACTCGCGGACAGCGCCCTCGAAGTCACGGAGCTGGTCAGCCGGAATCTCCGCAAGGTCCGGCCCGCGCAGGACGAGGTCGAGGTCGCTGCCGTCGTGGCTTCGGCCGTTGACGCGGCTGCCGTAGGCCCAGACGTCGACGTCGGGCAGGTGCTTCCGCAGGAGAGCCTCCAGGAGCTGCCGGTGCCTGGGTTCCAGGTGCAAGCGGTCAGTCATTCCGGCGCCGCCTCGATCGTGTCGGCGAGTGCCTTGGCGTCGGCGATGAAGGCGGGCAGAAGCTGGAGCACTGCTTCCGCGAACCGCTTGCCGTAGTCGTTTGCGGTCTCGTTCCGGCGGTCGCGGTAGTCCAGCCAGCGTTCGGCCGCATCGATGTCAATCAGGCCGTGCCGCGCGGCGTGGCGGAACAGGTCCTTGAAGGGCAGTTCGTCGGTCTGTCGGTTGCTGGCGAAGAAGGCGGCGAGCCGCTTGCGCAGGAGCTTGCCGCTCTGTTCCAGGACGAGTTCGAACTCCTTCACGCTGGCTGCCCGGTAGACGTCATGGAGGACGTCCGACTCGCCGATCGACCGGACTTCCCGGTGGGCCACTTCCAGGGCGAGGATGCAACGTCGCAGGAAGGTCGTGTCGATGCTCACGGCTTGCTTTCCCAGAAGCCGAGGTTCCTGAGGTTCTTCTCGATCGCGGCGTCCAGCCTGGCGCCTTCGGCCCGCTGCTCGCGGAGCTCGGCGACCAGGCGGGTCATCTTGTCCTCGAAGGGCTCTCCGTCGTCTTCCGGCGGCGGGGCGCCGACGTAGCGGCCGGGCGTCAGCACGTGGCCGTGCTTGCGGATTTCGTCCAGCGGCGCGCTTCGGCAGAAGCCGGGCACGTCGGCGTACTCGGCGGCGCGTTCGGCGGCATGGGTTCCGTCGCCTTGACTGGCGCCTTCGCCATGCGGCGTTGCGCCCGCGGCTCTGCCGTCGTCGGCGGCATCGCCCGTATCGCCCGCGCCGCGCCACGCGTGGTAGGCGCCGGCGATGCGGGCGATGTCCTCGTCCGTCAGTTCGCGGTGGGTGCGGTCGACCATGCGGCCCAGACCGCGGCCGTCGATGAACAGGATCTCGCCGCGCCGGTCGCGGAAGTGGCCGCCGCTCCGGTCGCGGGCCAGGAACCACAGGCAGACGGGAATCTGGGTCGAATAGAAGAGCTGGCCGGGAAGGGCGACCATGCAGTCCACGAGTTCGGCTTCGATCAGGTTCTTCCGGATCTCGCCTTCGCCGGACTGGGCGGACGACATGGAGCCGTTGGCGAGCACGAAGCCGGCCACGCCGCGGGGCGCCAGGTGGTGCACCATGTGCTGCACCCAGGCGAAGTTGGCGTTGCGCTTCGGCGGAACGCCGTAGCGCCAGCGCTTGTCTTCGACCAGCTGCTCGCCGCCCCAGTCCGAGACGTTGAACGGCGGATTGGCGAGGATGAAGTCGGCCTTCAGGTCCGGGATGGCGGTCGTTGTGGAAGCTGTCGCCGTGGGCGATCTGCCCTTCGATGCCGCGGATGGCCAGGTTCATCTTCGGGCCAGCCGCCAAGTCGTGTAGTTCGACTCCTGGCCGTAGATGGAGATGTCGCGTAGCGCCCGGCCGCCATTGCCGTTTCCGGTGGCGTGGGCGCGAAGGAACTCGACCGACTGCACGAACATGCCCGACGAGCCGCAGCAGGGGTCGTAGACCCGGCCCCGGTACGGCTCGAGCATCGAGACCAGCAGCCGGACGACGCAGCGCGGGGTGTAGAACTCGCCGCCCTTCTTGCCCTCGGCGTTGGCGAACCGCGACAGGAAATACTCGTAGACCCGGCCCAGCACGTCCTTCGACCGGGCGTCGGCGTCGCCCACGCGGATGTTGCTCACCATGTCGATGAGTTGGCCGAGGCGCGTCTTGTCCAGGGCGGGCCGGGCGTAGTCCCTGGGCAGCACCTGCTTGAGCGCGGGGTTGTCCCGCTCGACCGCGGTCATCGCGTCGTCCACGGTCTGGCCCACGGTCGGTTGCTTCGCCTGGGCCTTCAGGCGGTCCCAGCGCGCTTCGGGCGGCACCCAGAAGATGCTCTCGGCGGTGTATTCGTCGCGGTCCTCGGCGGCCTCCGGGCCCCACTCGGCGAGCACCTTCGCGCGGTGCTCCTCGAAGGCGTCGGAGATGTACTTCAGGAAGATCAGGCCGAGGACGACGTGCTTGTATTCGGCCGCGTCCATCGAGCCGCGCAGGGCGTCCGCCATCGCCCACAGCTCGGCTTCGTACCCGGTGGTCGCGCCGCCGTTCGGCGCCGTTTGTCGTTTCCTGGAGCGTGCCCGAGCCATGCCGCGCAGCTTACAGTCCGACGTCCGGGCCCCGCCGCCGGCGGCAGCGGGTCGGAAAGACCGGCGCACCCCGCGCGCACCCGGCGTGCGGCTGCGTGGGCTGATAGTAAGTGGGTTGGAGCAGCCATCGCCGTGACCGCCAAGCGCCTCTACCTGATCGACGGCTATTCGACGATCTTCCGCGCCTTCTACGCGATCCGCGGGCTGTCCACCTCGACGGGCGAGCCGACGAACGCGATCTACGGCTTCATCAACATGCTGCGCAAGCTGCTGCGCGAGGAAGAGCCGCCGCTGCTCGGCATCGCCCTCGATGTCGGAAGGGCCACGGTGCGCACCGAGGCGTACGCCGAGTACAAGGCGAACCGGGCGCCGATGCCGGAGGATCTGAAGGCGCAGATGCCGGCGATCCGGCGTGCGATCGAGGCCTTCCGCATTCCCATCCTCGAGCTGGAACGCTACGAGGCGGACGACGTCATCGGCACCCTGGGCCGCAAGGCGCGGGTCGCGGGCTACGAGGTCACGATCGTCAGCGCGGACAAGGACCTGTTCCAGCTCGTCGACGAGCGCGTCTCGTTGCTCCACACCGGCCGCGAGAAGACGTACGATCCGGCGCAGGTCGAGCAGGACTTCGGCGTGCCGCCGAACCAGGTGGTCGACGTGCTCGCCCTGGTCGGGGACAAGGTGGACAACGTGCCGGGCGTCCCCGGAATCGGCCAGAAAGGCGCGCAGGCGCTGATTCGAGAGCACGGCAATCTCCAGGCGCTGCTGGAAGCCGCGCCCGACCTGAAGCGCAAGACGTACCGCGAGGGGTTGGTCGAACATGCCGACCAGGCCCTGCTGTCCCGCGAGCTCGTGACGATCCACACCGATCTCGAGATTCCGTTCGATCCCGAGGCGCTGAAGACGGAGCCCCCGGACGTGGAGGCGCTGGCGGACATCTGCCGCGAGTTCGAGTTCTGGAGCCTGCTCAAGGAACTCGAGGGCGAGAGCGACGGTCCGGAGATCGAACCGGCCGTTCTGCTCCGGACCGCTACGGAGTTCGAGGACGAAGCGGTGCGGGCGGGGCATCGGATTGCGCTCGGCGTCGTCTTCCGGCGCGGCGGCGCGCCGGCCGGGCTCGCCTTCGGGGCGGCGGCGGAGGGTTGCGAGTTCGATGCCGAGGTCTCCCGCGCCTGTTTCGTCAGTTTCGAGGCGGCCGACATGCGCGAGGCCGCGGCGGCGCGGATCCGCTCCTGGCTCGCCAACCCGGGCGTCGAGCTGATCGGCCACGACCTGAAGGAGGTCGTCCGCCTCTGTTGGCGTCCGGGCGATCGGCCGGCAGTGGCGGCGCGGCTCGTCGACACGATGCTGATGGCCTACCTGGTCCGCTCGGCCGTGCGCAGCTTCGGGCTGGCGGAGGTTGCCCTGGACCGCCTCCAGTACAGCGTCGTCACCCGGGCCGATGCCGGCCTGGACGGCGCGGCGGCGACTCTCGGCGACAACCTCGGCCTGCTTCTCCATGCCGCCGAGCAGGCGGCCCTGCCGCCGCTCATCCTCGCCGCGCTCGCCGAGCAGTGGCGGGACTCGTCCGACGCCCGCGCGGTCTACGGGAAGATCGAAGTGCCGCTGCTGCCGGTGCTCGCGGCGATGGAGGAGGAGGGCATCGAACTCGATGCGGCCGTGCTGGCCGAGATGTCGCGCCGGCTCGAGCGCGACAGCGGCGATCTGGCGGAGGAGATCTTCCGCCTTGCCGGAGAGCGCTTCAACATCCAGTCGCCGTCCCAGTTGGGCGCCGTCCTGTTCGAGAAGCTGGGCCTGCCGGTCCTGGGCCGGACCCGCAAGACGAAGAAGTACTCCACCGGCGCCGACGTCCTGGAGCAACTGGCCCAGCGCGGCCACGATCTCCCCGCCAAGGTGCTGCAGTACCGGGAGCTCGCCAAGCTCAAGTCGACCTACGTCGACGCGCTGCCGCACCTGGTCGCGGCCGACCGCCGTCTTCACACCCGCTACCACCAGGCGGTGGC